>CAWCJB010000011.1:0-95737 GCA_963795675.1 uncultured Solirubrobacterales bacterium | reverse complement strand
CTTCAAGGGAGTGGACATCATGAGGGCCGTCCGCAGCTTCGATCCCTGCCTGCCGTGCGGAGTCCACATGTACACCGGCGGAGGCCGGGTGAAGAAGGTCCTGCACAAGCCGACCGGCATGTCCTAGGGGCCGGGGATGGACGCCTCGATCGCCGGCGCGAAACCGCCGGCCGCCGCCGCCTCTTCCTCGGAGGAGCTGCTGGAGCGCGTGCAGCGGCTCTCCGAGCGGGTCGAGCGGCTCGAGGATTCCGAAGCTCGCGAGGCCGCCCAGGAGCTGGTCGCCGCGGTCCTCGAGATGCACGGCGCCGGCCTGGCGACGATCGGCGGCGTCCTCGACGAGGCCGGGGCCGCCGGCGAGGCGGCGAAGGCGAAGCTGGTCGCCGACCCGGTCGTCGCCAGCCTGCTGCTGATCCACGACCTCTACCCGGTGTCGCTCGAGCAGCGGGTCGGCGAAGCGCTCGAGGAAGTTCGCCCCTACATGGAATCCCACGATGGCAACGTCGAGCTGCTCGGCGTCGAGGACGGGGTGGTGCAGCTGCGGCTGGCGGGCAGCTGCGACGGGTGTCCCGCCTCGGCCTCGACCCTGGAGCTGGCGATCAAGGAGGCGCTGGAGAAGGCGGCGCCGGACCTGGCCGGACTCGAGGTCGAGGGCCTGGTCGAGGAGAGGCCGCCGCCGTCCGGGACCCCGCTACCGGTGATCCAGAACGGGAACGGGGACCTGGCCCCGACCAACGGCAGCGGGGCCGGCGCGGGGCTGCTGCAGGTGCAGTCCTCCCGCTGGGTGTCTCTCGACGCGCCCAAACCGCCGGCCGGGGAGGTCAGCCGGGTCGAGGTCGGCGGCACCGCCATCGCTCTCGCCAACGTCGGCGAGTCGCTGCTCGCCTTCCGCGACCGCTGCGCCGCCTGCGGCGAGCCGATCGCCGCCGGCCACCTCAAGGGCGGTGTCCTCGACTGCCCCTCCTGCGAGCGGCGCTTCTATCTGCCGCGGGCCGGTCGTTCGATGGACGAGGAGCGACTGCTGCTGGAACCGGTGCCTTTGTTGGAGTCCGGCGGCGCGGTGACGGTGGCGGTGGGCGGATGAGCGCCGACGACGGCGTGTACGCCCCGCCCGAGCTGATCAGCCGACTGCGGGCACTCGCCGGCAACGGCCCGGCGTCCGACCCTGCGGCCGAGCGCTGCGACCTCTGTGGGGCCGAGCTCCCCGCGGACCACCGCCACCTGCTCCATATCGAGGAGCGCAGCATCCTCTGCGCCTGTGAGCCCTGCGTCGCGATGCGCTCCGGCGAGGGGCCCTACCGGACCACCGGCATCCGCTTCCTCTGGCTCGAGGACTTCGACCTCTCCGAGGAGCTCTGGGCGAGCCTGCGGATCCCGATCGGCCTCGCCTTCTTCATGCGCTCGAGCTCGGTCGAGCGCATCGTCGGCATGTACCCGAGCCCGGCGGGGGCAACCGAGTGCGAGCTCGAGCTCTCGGCCTGGGCGGACCTCTGCGCCGCCAACCCGATCCTCGACACGCTCGACGAGGACGTCGAGGGCCTGATCGTCAACCGCATGTCGGGGCCGGTCCAGTGCGCGATCGCGCCGATCGACGAGTGCTACCGGCTGGTCGGCACGGTGAAGGCGGGCTGGGAGGGGATCTCCGGCGGCAACGTGGTCGAGCGGGTCGTCCCGGCCTTCCTCGAGGAACTGCGGATGCGGGCGCAGCCGGTGCGATGAGCGAGCGTGCCCAAAACGGCCGCGCGGAGAGCGGCGAGCGGCCCGAAGACTTGATCGTCGCCGCCTCACCCGAACTGAACCTGCCACGGCCGGCGTTCGAGGTGCTCGGCGCGCGGGTGCCGCACTTCGCGATCGCCCCCAACCTGATCTTCGACGTCGAGCTGAACGACCCCTCGGGCCTCGAGATCTTCACGATCTCGCTGTCCGTGCAGATCGCGATCGAGCCGGCCCAGCGCCGCTACGACGAGACGACGCGCGAGCGCCTGATCGAGTTGCTCGGCGAGCCCGGCCGGATCGGCTCACCGACCCGGACGATGTCCTGGGCCGACGTCGACGTCCTGGTCCAGTCGTTCAAAGGGATGACCCGGGTCGAGGTGCCGGTGCTCTGCAACTATGACCTCGAGATCGCCGCCACCAACTACTTCCACTCGCTTGTCGACGGCGAGGTGCCGCTGGTCTTCCACTTCAACGGCGGGGTCTATTACCGCGACGAGGATGGCCGGTTGCAGATCATCCAGCTGAACTGGGAAGAGTCGACCAACTACCGGATGCCGGTCGCGGTCTGGGAAGAGCTGGTCGCGGTCCACTACCCGGGCCGCGAGTGGCTGGCGGCGGGGACGGAGACGATCGAGCGCCTGCGGCGCTTCAAGCTCGAAGAAGGGCTGCCGTCGTTCGAGGCGGCGCTGGAAAGGCTGCTGGATCGATGAGCATCGAGCAACTGGTCGACTCACTGCTCTACGAGGGTTACGCGCTCCACCCCTATACGCCGGGAGCGACCAAGAACGCGACGCCGACCCCGCACGGGATCGTCTACCCACCGGCCTACGCGGCGCGAAATCCCTGGGCCAAGGACATGCTGCGGGCCGAGGTGGTGCTCGAACATGGCGCGGCCGCCACCGTGGCCGCCTCGGTGCGCTTCCTGCAGGCGAGCGGCGACCGCCACCAGGGCGTGGCACGGTCGCTGGAGCTGCCTGCGGCCCGGGTCGAGCAGCTGGCCGAGGGGGTCCCGGCGCGGGAGTTCAGCTTCGCGGGCGAGCGCGAGCTGTGCGGCCGGGTGCGGATGCGGGCCGAGCGCCTCGGCGACGGCCGCGCCCGGATTCGACTCTGCATCCACAACACCACCGAGGTGGCGGACGACGGCGACGTCGAGCGCCCGGTGGCGCTCCTTGCGAGCCTGCTCTCGACCCACGTCGTCCTGCGGGTCGAAGGCGGCCGCTTCATCTCGCCGCTCGAGGACGAGGGGCCGAACGCCGCGGCGGTCGCGGCCTGCGAGAACGTGAATACCTGGCCGGTGCTGGCCTCGCCCGAGGACGACGTCGTGCTCGGCGCCTCGATGTTCCTCCCCGACCACCCGCGGATCGCCCCCGAGAGCCTCGGCAGCCTCTTCGACTCGACCGAGATCGAGGAGGCGCTGCTGCTCCACGTCCAGACCCTGAGCGAGGCGGAGAAAGCCGAGATCGAGGACCCGAAGGTGCGGGAGATGCTGGAGCGGGCCGAGAAGGCCGGCCCGGAGGAGATGATCGCGCTGCACGGCCGGCTCGAGTCCGGCGATCCGCTCCATCCCGCCGAGCCCGAGCTCGGTCACCCGCAGTCCGGTGAACCGGAGTGGACGGTCGGCGGCCGCACGATCAAGCGCGGGGATGCCGTCGTGCTGCGCCCGCGCAAGCGAGCCGGCGACACCTACGACGTGATCCTCGCCGGCAAGGCGGCGCGGATCGAGCGCATCTACATCGACTACGAGGACGGCGTCCACCTCGGCGTCACCGTCGACGACGACCCTGGCCAGGGATTGATGCGCGATACCGGCCGTTATCTGTACTTCAAACCCGAGGAAGTGGAGATCCGATGAACGCGGAGGGAGCGATGAGCGGACTCGGTGTCGACGCGAGCGAGGTCGAGGCCGCCGTCGACCGGATGGAGGCGCGGATGGTAAGCCCCGAGCGCCAGAAGCAGATCCTGGTCGCCGGGGTGGGCAACGCCTTCCTCGCCGACGACGGCTTCGGCGGCGCCGTCGCCGCGGGGCTGACCAGGCGCGAAGTGCCGGCCGGGGTGACGGTGATGGACTTCGGCACCGGCGGCCTCGACCTCGCCTACGAGGTGATGCGCGGCTACGACGCCTTGGTGATCGTCGACGTCAGCCGGCAGGGAGGAGAGCCGGGGACGCTCTACGTGATCGAGCCCGACGAGGCCGAGGTCGAGGGCGGGATCGAGGACGGCGAGGTGATCAACCCGCACGGGATGGATCCGAAGACGGTGCTGCGCTTCGTCAAGTCGGTCGGTGGCTGGCCGGGCAAGGTCGTGATCGTCGCCTGTGAGCCGGCCGGGGTCGAGGCGATGGGTATGGAGCTGAGCGAGGACGTCGCCGCCGCGGTCGAGCGTGCCGTCGACACCGTGCTGGAGCAGATCGCGGAGCTGCAGTCGAACGCGGCCTACGAGGAGTGACCCGGTGCACGAGCTCTCCCTCTCCAGCGCGATCCTCGAGACGGCGTTGCGGCACGCCGACGGCCGCAAGGTGACCGCGGTCGAGATGCGGATCGGGGCGCTGCGCCAGGTCGTGCCGGAGTCGCTCGAGTTCTACTTCGGGATCGTCACTCGTGGGACGCCGGCCGAGGGCGCGGCGCTGGAGGTCGAGTACGTGGCGGCGCTCTTGCGCTGCGAAGACTGCGGCACGGAGTGGAGCCCGGACTTCCCGGCGTTCCGCTGCCCCGGTTGCGCCGGCGCCGCGGTCGAGGTCCGCGCCGGCAACGAGTTCAACGTCGAATCGATCACGGTCGAAGAGGAGGAGGCAGCATGCATCGCACCAAGGTGAAGGTGGCCGAGGACGCGCTCGACGCGAACACCACGATCGCCCAGGCCAATCGCGAGGACTTCGACCGCCACGGCGTTCGCGTCGTCAACTTCATGAGCGCTCCCGGCGCCGGCAAGACGACGCTGCTGGAGCGGGTGCTGGCCGACATCGACATTCGCGTCGGCGTGCTCGAGGGCGACGTCCAGGGTTCGGCTGACGCCGATCGGCTCGCCGCCCTGCACATCCCGGTGGTTCAGATCAACACCGACGCCGGCTTCGGCGGCGAGTGCCATCTCGACGCCAACATGGTGCGCTCGGCGCTGCCCGACCTGCCGCTCGCCGAGATCGACCTGCTGGTGATCGAGAACGTCGGCAACCTCGTCTGCCCGGCCGAGTTCCGGGTCGGCGAGGATGCCCGGATCATGGTCTCCTCGGTGACCGAGGGCGAGGACAAGCCGGCCAAGTACCCGCTGATGTTCCGCGCCTGCGAGCTGGTCCTGATCAACAAGATCGACCTGCTCGAGCACCTCGACTTCGACCTGGAGCTCTTCCACTACAAGCTCGACGCCGTCCATCCCGACGTCGAGACGATGGAGCTGAGCGCGAAGACCGGCGAGGGGACCGACGCCTTCCGCGACTGGCTGGTGCGGGTCGCCGCCGCGGCGGCGGCGCCCGCCTAGGCCGCGATGGAAGCGGCATCGGTCGGCGCCGCCGACCGCCTCGGCGAGATGATCGCGGCGCGGAGCGTCGCCAACCGCAAGTTCTTCGCCGCCGAGGCGGACTCGCTGGCGCGGCTCTGCCACCGGATGGCCGAGCGCTTCGCCCGCGGCGGGCGCTTGGTCGCGGTCGGGGTGTCGCCGGGGGCCCGCTCGGACGTCCGCCACGTCACCGTCGAGTTCGTCCACCCGGTGATCGTCGGCAAGCGGGCACTGCCTGCGATCGGGCTCTCGCGTGAGGGCGGGCCGCTGACCGGCCAGCTGGAGCTGATCGGCGAGCCCGACGACATCGTCATCGCGTTCGGGGCGCTTGAGCCCGAAGGGGAGGAGGTGCGGGCGGCGCTCGGTCTCGCCCGCAAGCGCGGCTGTCTGACGGTCGCCTTCGAGCGTGGCGCCGGCGCCGAGTGGGAGATGGTGCCGCCGAGTGAGGACCCGAGCATCCGCCAGGAGCTGACCGAGACCGCCTACCACGTGCTCTGGGAGCTGGTCCACGTCTTCTTCGAGCATCGCGGGCTGCTCGAAGGGCGTGCCGGCGGACCGGTCCACGACAGCGGCGCCTCGAGCTTCCTCTATCCCTTTCTGGCCGAGGCGGAGAGGGACCTCGACTCGGTCCTCGACGACGTCCGGGCCTCGATCCTGCTGAAGGCGGAGGAGACCGGGGCGCTGCGTGAGAGCACGTTCGAGGCCGGACGGGTGACGCTGCCGGCGGCGGCTCGTGCGCTGCGCGCCTGCTTCGATGCCGGCGGCAAGCTGCTGGCGCTCGGCAACGGCGGCTCGGCGACCGACGCGATCGACCTCGTCGCCGACCTGCGCTACCCACCGCGGCGCCGGTGGGCGCCGCGGCCGGCGCTCGACCTCACCGAGGACACGGCGATCATCACTGCGGTCGGCAACGACGTCGGCAATGAACTGATCTTCCAGCGCCAGGTGATCGCCTACAGCCGCGAGGGCGACGCGCTCGTCGCACTCTCGACCAGCGGCAACTCGGGAAACGTGATCGCCGCCCTGGTCGAGGCGCGCCGGCGGGGGATGGCAACGGTCGCCTTCGTCGGCTACGACGGCGGCAGGATCGCCGCCGAGCGGCTTGCCGACCACGTCGTCGTCGTCCGCTCGCAGAACATCCCGCGAATCCAGGAGGCGCAGGCAAGCGCCTACCACGCGTTGCGCGAGCTGATCGAATGACGATGGCAGGGACGGGCAGCGCGACCAGGCGCCGGGCGCGGGCGCGGGTGACCGGGACTGTCCAGGGCGTCGGCTTCCGGCCCTTCGTCTACCGGCTCGCCGGCGAGCTCGAGCTCGGTGGGTGGGTGTTGAACGACGTCGACGGCGTCCTCCTCGAGGTCGACGGGCCCGCCGAGGCGATCGCCCTCTTCCTTGACCGGCTGACGGCGGAGGCGCCGCCGCTGGCGATCGTCGAGGGCGTCGCGGTCGCCGAGTTGCCCGCGCGTGGAGAGGGCGAGTTCCGGATCCTCGCCAGCCCGGAGGGAGGCGAGCCCACGGCTCCCATCTCGCCCGACACCTCCACTTGCGCCGAGTGCATGGCCGAGGTCGATGACCGGGGAGATCGTCGCCATCGCTACCCGTTCACCAACTGCACCAACTGCGGCCCACGGTTCACGATCGTCGAAGGAGTGCCGTACGACCGGCCGTTGACGACGATGTCGGGGTTCGAGATGTGCACCGGGTGCCGACGCGAGTACGAGGACCCGGGCGACCGCCGCTTCCACGCCCAGCCCAATGCCTGCCCGGCCTGCGGCCCGCGGGCCCGTCTGATCGGAGCCGACGGGCGGCCGGTCGACCTCGGTGGGGCGCCTGACGCGGTCGCCGCCGCCGCGGCGGCGTTGGCGGTCGGGCGGATCGTCGCCGTCAAGGGTCTCGGCGGCTATCACCTCGCCTGCCGCGCCGACTCAGAGGAGGCGGTTTCGGCGCTGCGCTCACGCAAGCACCGCGAGGAGAAGCCCTTCGCGGTGATGGTCGCCGACCTCGGGGCGGCGCGGGAGCTGGCGAGTCTCAGTCCAGCCGAGGCGGAGCTGCTCGCGAGTCGGGAGCGCCCGATCGTCCTGCTCCCGCGGCGACCGGGAGCGGCACTCGCGGCGGCGGTCGCCCCGCTCGCCCCAGAGCTCGGCCTGATGCTGCCTTACTCGCCGCTCCACCACTTGCTCCTCACCGAATCCGGTGGTCCTTTGGTGATGACCAGCGGCAACATCTCCGACGAGCCGATCGCCTACCGCGACGCCGAGGCATTGGAGCGGCTCGGTGCGATCGCCGACCTGTTTCTGGTCCACGACCGGCCGATCCACATCCGCACCGACGACTCGGTGACCAGGGCCGTCTCCTTCGCAGGCGCGTCGACGACGCAGGTACTCCGCCGCTCGCGCGGCTTCGTCCCGACCAGCCTGCGGCTGCCGGTGGCGGCGAATCGGCCGCTGCTCGCCTGCGGGGCCGAGCTGAAGAGCACCTTCTGCCTCGCCAAGGGCGAGCGGGCCTGGGTCGGCCACCACATCGGCGATCTCGAGAACTACGAGACGCTGCGCTCGTTCCGCGAGGGCGTCGATCACTTCCGCCGGGTCTTCGCGGTCGAGGCGGCGGTCTGCGCGCATGACCTCCATCCCGAGTACCTCTCGACCAAGTACGCGCTCGAGCTGGAGGGCGTCGAGCTGATCGCGGTCCAGCACCATCACGCCCACCTCGCGGCCTGTCTCGCCGAGCACGGAGAGGATGGCCCGGCGCTGGGGGCGATCTTCGACGGCACCGGGTTCGGCAGCGATGCCACGGTCTGGGGCGGCGAGCTGCTGACCGGGGACCTGCGTGGCTTCGAGCGCCGCGGGCATCTGCTGGAGGTGCCGCTGCCGGGCGGCGCGGCAGCGATCCGCGAGCCATGGCGGATGGCTTGTGCCTGGACCGGCGCCGCGCTCGGCTCGCGGCCGCCGCTGCCGGCGACCCTGCGCGGAAGGGTCGAGGAGCGCGATTGGCGCAATTGCTGCGAGCTGGTCGAGCGCCGGATCGGCTCGCCGTCGACGAGCAGCATCGGGCGCCTCTTCGATGCGGTCGGGGCCCTCTGCGGGGCGCCGGCGAGGGCTCGCTACGAGGGCCAGGCCGCTGTGGAGCTGGAAGGGATGTGTGAGGCGGGGAAGGGAGAGCGCTACGACATGTCGATACTCGGAAAAGACGGTCGGCTGGTCCTCGACCCGCGCCCGACGGTGCGGGCTGTCCTCGCCGACCTCGATCGCGGCCGGGCGCCGGCGGTAGTCGCCGCCCGCTTCCACGAGACCTTGGCCGTCGGCACGGCAGAGGCCTGCGCCGTCCTCGCGGCGGAGCATGATCTCGACACCGTCGTCCTCTCCGGCGGCGTCTTCCAGAATCGCCGTCTACTGGAGCGCGTCGCCGAGCTGCTCGCCGCAGCGGGCCTGCGCCCCCTGACGCCGGAACGACTGCCGCCGAACGACGGCGGCATCTCGTTCGGGCAGGCGGCGGTGGCGGCAGCCGGCCAGGCTGGGGCCTGATGCCGGTCCGCCTCGTCTTCCACTGCCATACCTGCGGGTCCGAGCCCGACCCCAAAACGCGCTCGGCGCTCGAGCGCGAGCTGCTGGACCCTCGCTGGGGCGAGTACATCGACTGCGAGCCGGGGCATTGGCTCCTCTGGCACGGTCGTGGTCTCTATGGCTCGATGCGCTTCGCCTGCGGCGAGCACCGCGGCGAGCTCAAAGCCTTCCTCCGCGAGCACTACGGGACGCTCGGCAGGCACCCCTGGGCGATGGAATCTCAACCCGCCCGTCGCGATATCGACCTCGCCCGCGCCCGCCGCATCGCCCGCTTCTCGACGCCGAAATGGTGACCTCTCCTGAACCGCAGTCCCCGGCGACTCTCGCTCGAGTTGCGCGAGCGGGTCAACCGGGCTGAGATCACCTGTATCGAGCTCGGAGCCTGCAGGCCAGGTTGGTCTAGATGCTGATTATCGCTCTAAGAAAGTGAATGCTAGGGCGTCAATTTGCCAAGTCGAGAGAGGGTCCAAGGGCAAGGCAGGGGAAAGAGAGGGTGAACGAGCGCCGTGGGCCGACTACCCCTACCTCGAGCGCAAGGATGTGCAGGCGGCGCAGGAGGTGCGGCGCATGCACTGGTGCGAGGGCTTCCAATAGGGCCTGGATCGGCTTCGATCACCGCATCGAAGCGGCGGAGAATTCCTCCGAGACGCGGTTAAGGTACGCCGGTGGCTGGAGAAGAGCTTCAAAAGCTCCGGCGCCTGATACGCGCTGCTGGGGACTCGGCCGGCAGGCTTGGTGACGAGCCGGAGGTCGAGCCGGAAGGCGTCGGCTACTTCTCGCCGGCCAGCACGGCCGGGCTCGTCGAGGCAGTCGAGTTCATTGCCGGGCACGAGGGGCAGATCACGATGTTCGTCGGTGCCGGGGTCTCCGCCGAGGCTGAATTGCCCTCCTGGGAGCGGCTTGTGAGGACCCTGCTTGCGGAGACCGAGATCGCGGCTGGCTTGACCGACGAAGATCGACGACTCTGGATCGAGGCAACCATCGCTCAAGGGCCGCTGGCCGCCGCCGCAATCGCCCGGGCTCAACATTCCGACGAGCGGGCCTTCCGCCGGGCGCTTCGTGCAGCTCTCTACGGCGACCGAGTTCCGTCGAGCTATCTACCCGGAGCTCTCGGCGGTCAGATCGCCGAGTTGAAGCACTGTCTCGGGTCTCGCCTCCGCATCGTCACCGCCAACTACGACGGGCTCTTGGAGCGCGCCTTGGAGGAAGCGGATCTCAAGCCTGCCTCCTACGTCCGTAATCAGGAAGAGGCGGAGGGAAGGGCGGCCGTCTGGCACCTGCACGGCCGCCTGATGAGAAACCCTGGCGACACGAAGTGGGTCGGCGAGGGTCGACTTGTCCTCACCGAGGGCGACTACGCCGAATCGGCGAACACTCGGTGGCCGGAGGACTTCGTTGCTCGCTGTCTCGCTGATTCGCTCTGTCTCTTCGTCGGTCTCAGCATGACCGACCCTAATTTCATCCGTTGGCTTTATCGCTCTTCCGATGGCGAGCGACAACATCTGGCGGTCTTCGTACGCCAGGCATCGCGGGCACCGAACGAGCCTGTGCGGTCCAGCCTTGAGCGGTCTGCCGCGGCGCGCTGGAAACTGGCCGGGGTCAAGCCAATCTGGAGCAACTATTACGGCGAGGTCGCCCAGTTCGTGCATGAGGTGGGTCTTCGAAGTCAGGGTCCAGCGGGGACGGTTTTCGCCAAACGGGCGGCACGCTGTCTCGCGAGGGCAAAAGCCGGGCTCATGCCTTCGAGCCAAGCGGGTTTTCTTGAGGCGCAGGAAGAACTGTCGGGTTGGCTTGAAAAGCGGGTCCAAGACGTGCGCACGATCGCGACCGGTCTTGGAATCGAACTCGATGGGGAGGATGTCGGTCTGGGACTGTGGGTGGCAGACCACGCGGAGGGCGTTGCCGAACTGTGGGGGACGAGTGAGCAAGTCTGGCGCGACCGGCGAGCGATTGAGGCCCGACCCATGCACGTCGATAGCCGCTGGGTTGGTGTCCTTGCGATCCTCCAAGGAGTCGCTGTCGAGCAGGACCCGGCCGTCTACACGACCCGCTGGCGGTTCATTCGGGGCATTCCGATCCTGGTCCGCGACCCAGAGCGCTGCCTGGTCGGCTCGCTAACCCTGACCTCGGCGACTCCACTTGGCGAGTCAGCTCTGACGTCAGGCAAGGCTCCGCCGGAATTCCTGGAAGCGATCGACAGAGCCTTGAGCGAGGCGGCAGCGGTGTTCTTCTCCTAGGTTCGATCTGACGAGCGCGCGTCGGGGCGGTGCGGTACCGTGAAGACATGGCCACGGCACGTAGGAGTACGGCGGCTCGAGTCGCTCGCGGCGGCGGTTCGCTCTCGCCGAAAACCGCAAAGATCGTCTCCTCAGTGACCAAGCGCGCCAGTAAAAGCGCTGCGACGATCAGACAAAAGCACGCCGGGTAAAGCGGAGGCCGTCGGCGGCCGCGAAGACTCGGATCCGCCCGTTTCTAAACCGGGCCTGACGAACGACCTCGCCGGGCATGTAGTGCGTGGCGAATCCTCCGTTTACTGCGGCGCCCGCGGAACCGGGACCTGGGTCCAGGTGCGGCCGCCGTCGGCGGTGAAGCTGAGCGTCGAGCGGTTGCGGAAGCCGGGTAAGGCGAGCCCGTGCCGGGTGTCGGAGAAGCTGAGCCCGGCTGAGAACGGCGGCAGGCCGTGGCTCGCCCGCAGCGGGCCGGGTCGGCCGTCAGGCCCGACCACGGTGTAGACGGTGTCGCGCGGATCGTGGACGAGGAAGGAGCGGCTCCGTCCGCGGCGGGTGAAGATCTGTGTTGCTTCGAGCGAGCCGGTCGTGTTCGGCAGGTGGATGCGGCTGCTGCGGTGCCAGGAGCGGCCGTAGTCGCCGGTCTGCCAGACCGTCGTAAGGGTGGGTCCTCCTTCTTCTATTCCTTCTCCGGTGGATTCGACCATGCCGAGGATGCCGTGCCCGCCCCGGCCGATCAGCGGCATCGTGTAGTCGACCCAGTGGAATTCGTCGAGTTCGGATTCAGGAAGCGGCGATTCATGGGGGCCTGGTTCAGGCTCCTTCGGCGGCCACGGGACGAGCGGTTTCCCGGGTTCAACCTCGTCCCAGGTGTGGCCGCCGTCGACGGTGCGCCAGAGACCCCGGCCGGGGCTGCGCCCGACGAGCCAGCCGCGCCGCGGGGTTTCGAAGGAGATCCGGCCGGCGTGTGGCGGCGTGGGCAGCGCCCGCCAGTGGCGCCCGGCGTCGCGGCTGACGAAGAGCGAGCCGAAGCTGCTGGCGGTGTCGCCCGACGCCCTCAGCAGGGCGAAGAGATCATGGCCGTCGACCAGCGAGAACGAGGCTTCGACCGCGGGCATGACGAATTTGTCGTAGGCCCGCAGACGGGTGTGGCGCCAGGTCCGCCCGCCGTCGGTCGTCATATATATGGACGGCCGCGCGTCGCCTTCCCGGCCAGGTTCGTTGAGCGCCCAGCCGCGCCGCGCGTCGGCGAAATAGAGGCTGCCGATCGCCCCTCCATCGGGCACGGGCAGGGTGATCGGCCGCCAGCTGCGGCCGCCGTCCACGGTCCAGAAGACCCCGGCCGACGTGCGCACCCAACCTTCCTCGCCCGCCACCAGTTCGCCTTCGGGCTCAGGCCCTTCGACTTCGATCAGACCTCCTGCTTCTTCTTCGGGCCCGGTCGACCCGCGCTTCGCCGCCCCGGTAGCGGCCGAGCCGCCCCCGCGCCCCGCGACGACGCCAGCCACGAGAATCAAGATCGCAATCGCCGTCCTCACCCGCATCCGTCGCGTCTACCCGCGCCCGCAGCCCGGCAAGCGCTGGACGTCCGGTGGAGAAGGCGCCTGGTGGCGAAACGTTGCCGAGTCCCAGGTCGAGGATCCTCTTTGCCCCAAGGCCGGCCGAGCAACTCCTCGCCTCGACGATGCATGCCGGAATAGCGCCTAGAGAAACGGAGGCTCATCACTGATTTTCGATCTTCGGGATTGGCTCAAGGGAAAGCCAAGGGAAAGAAGGTCGAAATCGGGGTTGCGGCACCGCATTCCAGAGCGGTTTTCGCCGAGGCCTCCGGATGTCAAGACTGGAGTGCTTTACCGGCACTGTTATGCCTAGGATTGGCTCTGGAAGCCGGTTTGAGGAGACGGGGCAGCCAGGACTCGAACCTGGAATCGCCGGTTTTGGAGACCGGTGCCTTAGCCAGTTGGGCCACTGCCCCAGAGGGATTTCGGATCGTAACGGGGTTCAGGCGGGGTCGGCGGCTGGGCGCCACTCGCGGTCGAGGACGGCGAAGACGAGTTCATCGCCCCAGCAGCCCTTGAAGATCTCGGCCTCGCGGAAGTGAGCCTCCTGGCGCAGGCCGAGGCGGGTGAGGAGGGCGGCCGAGGCGGTGTTGCGGGCGTCGGTGCAGGCGAAGACGCGATGGGCTTTCAGCTCTGAGAAGGCGAAGTCGACGAGGGCCCGGGTCGCCTCGGTCGCGTATCCCTGGCCACCGCTGTCGGGGTGGAAGACGTAGCCGACCTCCACCTGTCGATGCTCGGCGGAACGCAGCCAGATCGTCACCGTCCCGAGCAGCAGGGCGTCCTCGTTTCGCTCGACCGCGAGGGTCACGGCGTCGTCGTCGGCCTCCAGGCGCGTCTCGGCGATGTAGCGGTCGAGCGCCTTCGCGACCTCCTCGCGCGAGCGCACCTCCCAGTAGAGGAACCGCGCCACCTCGGGCAACGACTGGATCGCGGCGAGGCGGTCCAGGTCGTCGGGGCGGAAGGGCCGCAGCAGCAGGCGCTCGGTCGGCAGTTCGATCGCACTCACGTCTCCATTGTCAACGGGGAATGCGATAGGGGGCTCGGGGATTCCTATTTGACGGCGGCGCTCGCCATCAGCACGATGCGGATTCCGCATTGTCGATCAGATAGGTCAGGAAAGGACCGAACCGAGCAACATGGCAGAGCGCATCCCGATCAACGCCTTCGACATGAGTTGCATCATGCATCAGAGCCCGGGGCTCTGGGCGCGGCCGGAGGACCAGTCGGTCCGCTACAAGGACCTGCGCTACTGGACCGAGCTGGCCCAGCTTTTGGAGCGCGGCAAGTTCGACTCGCTGTTCATCGCCGACGTGCTCGGCATCTACGACACCTACCAGGGGTCCGGCGACGCCTCGATCCGCCGGGCGATGCAGATCCCCGTCCACGACCCGGTGGTCCCGGTCTCGGCGATGGCCGCCGTGACCGAGAAGCTCGGGTTCGGGATCACCGTCTCGGCGACCTACGAGCAGCCCTACGCGCTCGCCCGCCGCTTCGGCACCCTCGACCACCTGACCGACGGCCGGATCGCCTGGAACATCGTCACCTCCTACCTCGACGGCGCCGCCCGCAACCTCGGCATGGACCGGCAGATGTCCCACGACGATCGCTACGACCTGGCGAGCGAGGTCGTCGACGTCTGCTACCAGCTCTGGGAGGACGACGCCGTGGTCGAGGACCGCGACGCCCAGATCTACGCCGACCCGGAGAAGGTCCACGGGATCGATCACCACGGGCGGTTCTTCGACGTCCCCGGCGTCTCCCTGGTGGAGCCCTCGCCGCAGCGCACGCCGGTGATCTGGCAGGCCGGGACCTCGCCCGCCGGGCGCGCCTTCGCCGCCCGCAACGCCGAGGCGGTCTTCACCGTCGCCCCGACCACCGCGACCCTGCGCAACTACGTCGACGACATCCGCCGCGAGGCGGCCGCCGTCGGCCGTGACCCGCGCAGCCTCAAGATCTTCACCGAGGTGACGACGGTGGTGGCGCCGACCGACGCCGAGGCGAAGGCGAAGTACGAGGACTACCTCAGCTGGACCGACTACGAGGGGGCGCTTGCCTTCTACGCCGGCGTGACCGGCGTCGACCTCTCCCAGCTCGACCCGCACCAGCCGCTCGAGTACGTCGACACCGACTCCGCTCGCTTCGCCCTGGAGATCTTCTCCAAGGCCGACCCGGACCGCGACTGGACCCCGAGCGAGGTGGCGAAGTTCGTCGGCATCGGGGCGATGGGCCCGGTCTTCGTCGGCTCGCCCGCGACGATCGCCGACGAGCTCGAACGGTGGATCGACGAGGCCGACATCGACGGCTTCAACCTCGCCTACGCGGTGACCCCGGGGACCTTCGTCGACTTCATCGACCTGGTGATTCCGGAGCTGCGGCGCCGCGGCCGCTACTGGGACGACTACGACGAGGGGACGACGCTGCGCGAGCGCCTCCACGGCCCCGGCCACCTGCGCGTCCGCGACGACCACCCGGCGGCCCGCTACCGCCGCGCCCCCGTGGCGAGCTAGGGGGAAAGCGCCCGCCGCCGCCGAATCAGGGCGGGGTGAGCACGGACTCGCTCCGCCATCCGCTGACCCGCGCGCTGCTGATCCTCACCCTGACCACCGGCGTCATCGACGCCGCCTGTTACCTCGGCCTCGGCCGGGTCTTCGCCGCCAACATGACCGGCAACGTCGTCCTGCTGGGATTCGGGATCGCGGGCTCGAGCGGCCTGCCGGTGTTGGCGCCGCTGATCTCGCTCGCCGCCTTCCTCGGCGGGGCGGTGGTCGGTGGACGGATGGGCGCCGCACTGCCGCTGAAGGAGGCCCAATTCTCCCGCTCGATGGTGATCGAGGTCGGGCTGACCGCCCTCGCCACCCTGATCGCGATCGTTTTCAACGTCACCCCGGACCACTTCTCCGGCGACCTGATCATCGCCCTGCTCGCCTTCGCGATGGGGGTCCGCAACGCGACCGTGCGCCGGCTCAAAGTCGCCGACCTCACCACCACCGTGCTGACGATGACGCTGACCGGCCTCGCCGCCGACTCGCCACTCGGGGGTAAGGATGGCGAGGGCAGTTGGCGCCGCAGTAGCGCGGTCGTCTCGATGCTGGTCGGCGCCGTGGCGGGGGCGCTCCTGGTCAAGGCCGACCTGGCGTTGGTCCTGCTCGCCGCGGCGCTCCTCGCATTGGCGACCTGGCTCGTCTTCATGCCGCGCGCGATCACCGCCGCCGAATAGCGGCGGGCGGGGTAGGTGCCGGGCGCGGCACTAACCTGCCGGGATGGCGACCTACACCGTCACCTGCCGCGGCACGCTCGGACGCGGCGTGATCACCCAGCTGACCAACGGCGGCTTCTACCTGCACGAGGAGGCCGAACCGGGCTTCGAACGCGACGGGACGGCGCGCCACTTCCTCAAGGTCGAGGCGGGGAGCGCCGACGACGCGATCCTCGTCGCCAAAGGGGCGATGGCGGTGGCCGGGGGCAGCGCCCGCGACTACCAGGCGACCGCCGGGGTGGAGGGCGAGGTCGAGTAGGTCCGCCGCGCGCGCCGCTCCCGTCAACGCGCGCGGGTGGCCATGAGGGTCAGGTCAGCTGCAGTTGACGGGGAAGTCCTGGCCCGCGACGCGGAAGGACTGGCCCGGTTTGGTCATGAAGAAGTTGTATCCGTTGACCAGCTTCAGATGCCAGCCTTCGAATTCGTCCATCAGGAGGACGGGGCGGCCCGGCTTCTTCGGCGTCGCGCCCTTGCATTCGTACAGTTCTTCGATGTGCTTGTCGGTGCTGAGGAACTTGCCCAATGAGCGGACGATCTTGCAGGCTTCCTTGGGACTGATGCCCTTCGGGTTGATCGCCAGCTGACCGGTCACCAGCGGGTGCTGGCACTCGTATTCCTTCAGCTTGGCGGCGTGGGCCGACGCGCTCGAGAGCGCGAGGAGCCCAAGCAGGGCGACGCCGGCCAGGGCCGCCGCCGCGAGGACAGACTTGAGGGAGATGGTGTGGCTGTTCATTGCGCGGCACTCTAGATCCACCGTCCGCGAAGCGGACCAATATTCCGGCCGTGCCGAAACGCTTGCGGGCCCGCGAACTACTCCGTCAGAAAGTGGTCTGGGTGCCGCCGATCCTGATCGGCGCGATCCTGATCGGGCTGATGACGGCGCTCTACATCGGCTCCGCCGTCGACCCGATCGACCACATGGAAGGGCTGCCGGTCTCGCTGGTGCAGCAGGACGAGGGCGGCAGCAGCCTCGGCGGGCTGAAGCCGAACCTCGGTCGGCAGGTCGAAGAGGGGCTGCTCGGCTCGCCCGAAGTGACGAAGAAGCTGGCGATCCACGTCGAGTCGATGGCGGCGGCGGAAGACCGGATGGACCGCGGCGCCTCCTACGCGACGCTGGTCGTGCCCCCCGACTTCACCAACGCGGCGCTGAACCTGGTCCGCGCACCGGGGAAGCACCCGGCGCGGAAGGGCCTGCCGCGGGTCGAGTTGCTCGCCAACCAGCGCGCCGGGACCGAGGGGGCGAGCCTCGCCACCGGGGTGCTGACCCCGGCGATGGCGGCGGTCTCCGCAGAGATCGGCCAGAAACTCCTCACCGAGGCGCCGCCGGGCACCGGCGACCCGGCGGCGCAGGCGACGCTCGCCGACCCGGTCAAGCTCGAAGCGGGCCAGTACCGGCCGCTGCCCGCGAAGGCGGCGCTCGGGCTCAGCGCCTTCTACATCGCCCTGCTGCTGATGATGTGCGGGTTCATCGGCGCGACGATCGTCAACGCCGCGCTCGACGGAGTGCTCGGCTTCGCCCCCACCGAGATCGGGCCGAAATGGATGATGGCCCGGCCCGCCCTGATCAGCCGCCTGCAGACGCTGCTTGCCAAGTGGGCGATCGCCGCGGTCCTGACCGGCGTCCTCACCGCGATCGTGCTGCTGGTCGCCGCCGGGATCCTCGGCATGGACGCGCCCGATCCGCTCCTGCTCTGGGTCTACGGCTGGTTCTGCGCGGCGACGGTGGCGGTCGGGACGCTGGCGCTCTTCGCCGTGCTCGGCACGCCCGGGCAGTTGGTCGGGCTGCTGCTCTTCGTCTACCTCGGGCTCGCCTCGGCGGGCGGCACGGTGCCGATCCAGGCACTCCCCGACGGCTTCGCCGCGGTCAGTCACCTCGACCCGCTGCGCCAGATCCTCGGCGGTGTGCGCTCGATCCTCTACCTCGAAGCGCGCGCCGATGCGGGTCTCGCCGAGGGTGCGGTCGCGACCGCGGTCGGCCTGATCTTCTGGCTCTGCTTCGGCGCCTTCTTCGCCCGCCGCTACGACCGCGCCCATCGCGACCGGCTCGACCCCGACCTGCTCGCCTACGTGCACCAGTCGGCGGACGAGTACCGCGCCTCGCGGCCGACTTGAGGCCCGCCGGACTGGGGCGCGGTCGACCTTTGGTCCGCAGGACGGGGCGCGGTCGTCTTTAAGTCCGGTAGGCGGACCGAAGGTCGACCGCGGCGGAGGCGCCGGACCAAAGGACGACCGCGTCAGCGGGGCGGGGTCAGCTTGTAGATCGCCCCGGCGGTGTCGTCGCTGACGAAGAGTTCGCCTGCGGGGCCGGGGACGACGTCGACCGGGCGGCCCCAGCGTTCGCCGTCGGCTTCCTGGAAACCGCCGACCAGGGTCTGGGCGGGGAGCAGGGTGTGGTGCGCTTCGTCCCAGGGCAGCCAGAGGACGGCGGGCGGCCGCGGTTCTTGACGGTCCCAGGACCCGTGCGCGGCGAGCACCGCGCCACCCGACCACGGCGCCGGCACCTTCGTCCCCTCGAGGAACGACATCCCCAGTGGGGCGGAGTGGGCGGGGAGCCCGACCTCGATCGGCGGCAGGCCGGCGCAGTCGAGCGCCTTGCCGTCCGGGTTGTTTTCGGCGTCCGGGGTCAGCGGCACGTCGGCGAAAGAGCCGGGCGGGGTCGAGTCCGCCTGTTCGGGATTGCAGAGCGGCCAGCCGAGGTCGCGGCCCTGCTTCACCTGGACGACCTCGTCGGGCGGGTGGTTGTCGACGTAGGAGCGGACGACCTCGCCGAAGGCATCGCTGTGCCCTTCGGCTGCCTTGTGGAATGGGTACTCGATTTCGTCGCGGTTGTTCACCGCGGTCCAGACCGTGCCGTCGGGAGCCACCGCCAGCCCCTCGCCGTTGCGGACGCCCTGCATCACCACCTTCACCGCGCCGCCGGAGGGGGAGACCGAGTCGATCACCCCGCGGGGTGGGTCGTAGCCGCGGTCGGCCGGGGAGGCGTTGGAGGAGGAGCCGACGTCGAAGTAGATCGTCCCGTCGGGGGCGACGACGACGTCCTTCTGGCGGTGGATGTCGTCGCCGGAGGGTTCTTCGTCAGGCAGGTCCGGGGCGATCACTTCCTGCTTGCCGGCCTTGCCGTCGCTCCAGGGGTAGGCGTCGATCTGGTTCGACTCGCCGACGTAGAGGACCCAGCCGCCGTCGCGTTCGGCGAAGGCGAGGCCCTGCGGCGATTCGAGTCCGGAGAGGACGATGTTTTCGGATTCGGCGACCTCGCCACCGCCGAGTTCGAGCACGATGCCGTTGCCCGGCTCCGAGACCAGCAGGTTCCCTTCCGGGGTCACCGCCATCATCCGCGCCCCTTCCGGTCGCGCCCAGGCGCTTGCCGTCCAGCCCTTCGGCACCTCGACCTGGTGCGGCGAGTCGAGCGTGCCGCCGGCGAGGGAGGAGGGGACCGCGAGCGTCACCTCTTCGCGCCCCTTGGTCGACGCCGTGCTGGAGGAAGGGCTCGACTTGGTGGTGGCCCCGGGCGCGCCCGATTCGGTGGTGCCGGCGGTCGCCGCAGCCGTGCCACTCGGCGATCCGCCGCCCGACCCGCAGCCCGCAAGCGCGAGCAGCGCGAGGGCGGTGCCGATGAGCACGGTGGCGATGCCTGCCGGAGGGAGGCGCCTCACCCCGCCAGTCTTACGCATCGGAAAGGCCGGGCCGGCCGCTCGCGGGCCGACCCGGCCTCAGGGGCGAGACAGCCTGCCTAGGCCGGCTGTCTCGGTTCGGGGCGCGGTCTCGCGGGGGCCGATCGGACGGCGGCGAGCGCCGCCGGGACATGTGCGATCGCCGGTTCCCACCAGAGCGGGACACGGACCCCGTCACGGGCCATGCAGCGTGGGCAATCCCTTCTTCCGGACAGGGCGCCGCTGCTGTAGCGGATCCCACACCGCTCGCAGTGGAACATCTCTCCTCCTCCTGTGGCGCCGGGACGTTCTCCCGTCCCGGCCTGCCGATCCTCCTACCGGGCGGTTGTGCTGTCAAGCACAAGGCGGTATGTAGTGCGTATGACCCGCGGCGCGGTATAAGGCGCCCGTGGAATGCGATGTGCTGATCGTCGGTGCCGGGCCGACCGGGCTCACCCTCGCCGCCGAGCTACGTCGCCGGGACGTCGACTGCCTGCTGATCGACGCCCTCGACGCGCCGCAGCACTGGGACCGGGCGACGGTCGTCCACCCGCGGTCGCTGGAGATCTTCGAGGCGCTCGGCATCGTCGACCGCTTCATCGTCGCGGGGACGCCGCAGCGGGCGGCGCGGCTGCACTCCGCCGGCGAGGTGCTGGTCGAGCTCGACTTCAGCCTTTCCGGCGCCCCCTACGCCTACAATCTCGGCCTCTCCGAGGAGGACACCGAGCGCTTCCTGACCGAGTACCTGGAAGCGGCGGGCGGTCAGGTCGAGCGCTCGACCAGGCTCCTCGCCCTGACCCAGGACGACGACGGGGTCACCGCGACGGTCGAGCGCGGCGGCCGCGAGGAGCAGATCCGCGCCGCCTGGCTGGTCGGCGCCGGCGGCTACCACAGCCCCGTCCGCGAGGCCCTGGGGATCCCGATGGACGGACACGACATCGAGGAACCGTGGGCGGTCTTCGACGTCTCGCTCGCCGGCCGCGAGGACGATTTCGAGACCACCCTCGTCTACCTCGAGGAGACGATGGTGATCCTCACCCCGCTGCCCGGTCGGCGCTTCCGCGTCTACACCCGGCCGCACGACGACGCCGCCGACTTCGTCGCCGCGGCGCGGGCGGTGCTGGGGCGCTACCTGCCCGACCAGGAGCTGGTCGAGATCGAGAACCCGACCCGCTTCCGCTGCCACGCCAAGATCGCAGCCAGTTATCGGAAGGGGCGGGCGCTGCTCGCCGGCGACGCCGCCCACGTCTGCTCGCCCTCCCAAGGCCATGGGATGAACACCGGGATCGGCGACGCGGTCAACCTCGCCTGGAAGCTGGCCCTGGTCACCGCGGGCGACGCCGACCCGGCGCTCCTCGACAGCTACGAGGCGGAGCGCCGGCCGGTCGCCGCCGAGGTCATCGCCACCGGCGAGGGGATGGAAGAGATGGGCGACTTCGACGGCGAGGAGGGGAGGGCGATCCGCGATGCGGAAGTCCGCGATGCGCTCACCGATCCCGACACCGCCCACAGCGAAGCGGTCGCCGAGGCGGAGCTGAACATCGACTACCGGGATTCGCCGATCGTCATGGCGGGTGGGGGGACGGGGGAGGACCCCTCTCTCACGAACAGCGGGGAGGTTCGTTCGGGGTCCTCCCCCGTCCCCCTCGAGCCCGGTGCGCGGCTCCCCGATCTCGGACCGGTGACTGGCGGCCCCAGCGAGCCGCCGGTGCGGCTCCATCAGCTGACCCACCGTCCGGGCCACACCCTGATCGTGATCGCGATCGGCGACGGGGGAGATGAGCTGCCGCGCCTCTTCGCCGAGCTCCAGGGTCTGGTCGCCCGCTCGCCGCTCTTCGACGTCGCCTTCGCCCTCGCCACCGCGCCCGACCAGGCTCCGGTCGGCACGATCCATCCCGAGGCCGCCGCCCGGCTAGGCGTCAGGTCGCTGGCGGTCCTCGCGATCCGCCCCGACCGGCACGTCGGGTTCATCGGCGAGGGCGCGACCCTGGCCGATGTCGAGGCCTACGCGGCGCTCGTCACCGGTTGAACCAGCGGGCGCGGCGATCGGCGCCGAACTTTTCCTTCAGTGCCATCTGCTCGGGCGAGGGCGGGTTGAAGACCCCGGTCCGCTCCGGGCCGGAGAGGAAGTCGATGTCGACGCTGCCGATCCGGCCCTCGCCGAACTCGATGTAACAGGTGCCCTGGCCGAGGTGGCGGGACGGGTCCTCGCCTCCGGCGACGGCGGCGAGCAGGTGCTGGGCGACGATCCGCGCGGCGCCCTCGGCGAAGACGCCCGCCTTCGGCACCCCGGCGGTGGCGACGTCGCCGACCGCGTAGACGCCCGGCACCGCCGTCGCCAGCGTCGCCGGATCGACCGGGACGTAGCCGTCCGCGGTGATCCCGCTCTCGATCACGACGTCGGGAGCCCGGTGTTTCGGCACCCCGAGGAAAAGGTCGTAGGGCTGCTCGGAGCCGTCGTCGAGCACCGCCACGTTCCGCCCCGGGTCGAGGCTCGCGATCCGCCGGCCGGTGATCAGCTCGATCCCGCGCTCGGCGAACTCGCCTTTGAGCGCCGCCGAGGTCTCCGGCGAGGGCGGCACCGGCGCGCCGAACGGGATCACGAAGGCGATCTCGCAGGCGTCGCGGACACCGCGCCGGCGCAGCTCGTCGTCGAGCAGCAGGGCGCACTCGCTCGGCGCCGGCGGGCACTTGAAGGGGGCTCCGCAGACGCCGATCAGCGCCCGACCGGCAGAGAAGGTCGGGATCACCTCGGCCAGCTTGCGGGCGCCGGCCACCGTGTAGAACTCGCTGTCGACCTCGGTCAGCCCTGGCGTCGCCGCCAGGTCGTAGTCGGCGCCGAGCGCGATCACCAGGTAATCGGCCTCGTGCGTGGCCGCGTCGGTCGTCACCCGCTTGGCCTCCGGGTCGATCGCGGTCACCGTCTCGCGCAGCAGCCGCACCCCGGGTTTGACGAAGTCGGCGTAGGGGAGGCGCACCTGCTCGAGGCTGCGTTTGCCGAACATCAGGTCGAGCTTCGAGTAGCCGAAGACGAAGGCGTCGCCCCTGTCGATCACGGTCACCTCGTGACCGTCGCCGAGCTTCTCGGAGAGCTCCGTCGCCAGCTCGAGGCCGCCGAAGCCCGCGCCGAGGATGAGGATCCGTGCCATGGACAAGGGATCCTATGCGGCCGCCGTCCGCGGATGTTGCGGGCCGGCGTGTCCCGCTGCTCAAGCCGGGCCACGCCGGCGCCGATAGGTGCGCAGGTCGCCCCTGCCATGAACCAGTCCCCAGTCGAGTCCCCCGCCGGTCGCGGCTCCGCGCTGCCGCCCGACGCCTGGCGCCGCGAGGCGGTGATCGTGATCGACGCGAGCGCCCGGGTGGTCGAGTGGAATGCTGCCGCCAGCCTGATGTTCGGCTTCGGCCGCGACGAGGCGATCGGCCGCCCGGTCGGCACGATGATCGTCCCCGACGCGAGCCGCGACGGCCACCTGGCGCACTGGGACGCGCTCCGAGCCGAGGGCGCCCCGGCCGAGTGGAGCTTCGAGGCGCTGACGATGCTGGCCCGCGGCGAAGAGGTCCCGGTCGGGGTGCGGGTCACGCGGATCGGCGCCGAGTCGCCGCACTTCATCCTCTCGGTCCGCGACATGAGCGGCCGCGAGCCCACCGAGCAGGCCCACCGCCAGCTGGCGACGATCATCGACTCGGCCGAGGACGCGATGGCGACGCTGTCCGCCGACGGCACGGTGACGAGCTGGAACGCCGCCGCCGAACGGCTCTACGGCTGGACCGCCGCCGAGATGCTCGGCGATCGCATGTTCCCGCGGCTGATCCCCGACGAGCGCGCCCACGAGCCGGGCGAATGGCTGATGGCGGTCAGCCACGGCGTCACGATCGAACGGGAGACCACCCGCCTGCACAAGAACGGCGACCAGATCTGGGTCTACGTCCGCCTGCTGCCGGTCCGCGACGACGCCGGCGAGGTGACCGGGGCGGTCTGGATCGCCCGCGACGTCACCGACCGCCACCGGCTGGAGGAACGCGAAGTCCTCGACGAGGAGGCCCGCCGACACGGCAAGGAGATCGCCCGGGCGCTGGCCGAGGACCTCTTCCTCTTTGCCGCCCAGCCCGTGGTCAACCTCGCCACCAGCACACTCGACCACTACGAGCTCTTGATCCGGATGCGCGGTGGCGACGGCGAGCTCGCGCTTCCCGGCAGCTTCCTGCCCCAGGCCGAGCGCTCGGGTCAGATCGTCGAAATCGACTTCTGGGCGATCAAGCACGGCATCCGCCTCGCCGCGCGGGCGCCGGTGGCGATCAACCTCTCCGCCGCCAGCATTGCCCGCGGTGGGCTGATCGAGGAGGTTGAACGGCGCCTCGCGCGGACCGGCATCGATCCCGGCCGGGTCACCTTCGAGATCACCGAGACCGCCGCGGCGGCGGACATCGATCGCGCCGCCAAGTTGATCGAGCGGCTCGGCGAGCTCGGCTGCGGGATCGCCCTCGACGACTTCGGCACCGGTTTCGGCACCTTCACCTACCTCAACCGGCTGCCGGTCTCGGAGCTGAAGATCGATCGCGAGTTCGTCAGCCAGGTCCGCGACAGCGACACCAACCAGCGGGTGGTGCGGACGATGATCGCCGTCGCCCACAACTTCGGCATGCGCACGGTCGCCGAGGGGATCGAGGACCAGGGCACGCTGGCCTCCCTGATCGAGATGGGCGTCGACCTCGGGCAGGGATATCTGTTGGGGCGCCCGAATCTGATCGACGCGGCCTGGGGCGGTCGTTGAGGGTCCCTTCGGGCGATCAGCCCGACGCCCTACGACGCCCGCGGGGCGCCGTACTCCGCGTCGGTCACGTGCTCGCCCCAGGTGACGGGACTGCCCGACTCGTCCGCCTCCTGGATCGCGATGTGGGTCATGAAGCGGTCCGGGGCGGCGCCGTGCCAGTGGTTCTCGCCGGGCTCGAACCAGACCCGGTCGCCGGGGCGGATCTCCTCGATCGGCCCGCCTGCGCGCTGGCAGAGGCCGGAGCCCTCGGTGACGAAGATCGTCTGGCCGAGCGGGTGGGTGTGCCAGGCGGTGCGGGCGCCGGGGGTGAAGTGGACGGCGGCCGAGGCGGTGCGGGCGGGCGGCGTCGGGACGGCGACGGCGTCGATGTAGACGTCGCCGCTGAACCAGTCGGTCGGCCCCTTCACCGTCGCCGGTGAGTTCCGGGTGATCTGCAAGGTCGTCTCCTGTCGGTCAGGTTGGAGGGGTGAGCTCAGCGGGGGACGACGCGCGTGGTCGTCGCCTGTGCATCCTCGGTGATGACCGAGTCGACCGGGCCCGAGGGGTAGCCGTACTTCTGCTTATAGGCGGCGTCGATCTCCTCGTCGAGGTGGTGCGGAGCCTCCTCGAAGGCGACGTCGACAGCGATGTCACCGGCCTCGATCCGTCCTTCGTGGCGCTGCTCGACAGCCTTGTACCAGCCGCCGCGGGCGCCGCGGACGGAGCGCACGTAGAGCTCCTCGCCGACCTGCACGGCCCAGATCGTCACCGGCTTGGTCAGGCTGCCGTCCTCGCGCAAAGGGGAGATCTCGATCTCCCTCGCCCCCGCGATCTGCCCGAGCTGAGTTGGGTTCCAGGTGGCCATCGTCGTTCCCCTACCCGCGCGGCCCGCTCACTTCACCCAGTCGTCGTCGACCGGCTCGCCGTCGCCGGGATGGTGGGCGCCGCAGGCGATCATCTCCAGCCCGTTCGGGCCCGCCTCGAAGGCGCGCGGCACCTCGGGGGCGATCCGGATCGCGTCCAGCGCCCGCAGCGGCCGCACCTCGTCGCCGAGCTTGATGAAGCCGTCGCCTGCCAGCACCACGTAGATCTCCTCCGCCTCGCGGTGGCGGTGCGAGAACGGCGAGCGCCTGCCGGGGCGGAGGCGAAAGTGGGTGAGGCCGGTGCGCTCGGCGCCGAGGTCTTCGCGCGCGACCCGGGCCTCCCAGCGCTCGCCGAAGCCGTTGTCGGGCGCGGCGTCCTCGACCTCGTCCAGGTTCAGGTGGGTGAAGGGCGCGGCCATCGCTCGACCCTACCCGCGCGCGGGCCTCAGATCACTTTGGTCGAGCCGCGCAGTTGCGGCGGAATTTCGACTGAACCGGCGAGACCTTTACGCCCGAGAGGAGTTATGTGAGTGTGCCCTTTCTCGTCGCCCATGAAGTCGAAGTCGCCCGCTGGGAGCCCCTCGGGGTGATCGAAGTCGACTCCTGGGAAGAAGTCGGGATCGCGATCGCGCGGCTCGAGTGGCACGCGCTGCCCGGCGTCTTTCGCCTGATCGAACTCGACGGCCCCGACTGGGTCGAGCTCGAGCTGGCCGCCGACGGCGTCGTCGTCGAGCCCTAGGAGGGACTAGCCGGCGAGGGCGGCCGGCGCGTTCGCGCCGGGACTCAGCCGGTGGCGGGCATCGCGGCGATGTCGGCGCGGCCCTGTTCGAGCTTCTGTTCGAGGTAGCCGAGCCGGCTTTCGCGCGTCTTGTTCAGCGCCTCCTTCTTCGCCAGGTACTGCTTGTTCCAGTGGCCCTCGATCTTGTGGATCGTGCCTTCGGCCGCTTCGCCGATTTCCACTTCCTTGCCTTCCGCCGTCGACTTGATCTGATCGCGCTGCCTGGTCACCGCGCCCTTCAGCGCCTTGCGCTTTTCCTTTTCGTCGGCCCGGTTGGCGGTGACTTCGCCGCTCACCTTCTCGATCTGTTCCTGGATCCGGGTTTTCGGCGTGCCCGGCGCCGCGGCCGCCTTTTTCGCCCGCAGTTCGGCGATGTGCGTCTTCAGCGCTTTTTCGCGTTTGCGGTGGCCCTTCGCGATGTGTTCGAATTTGATGTGGAAGCTCGCCTCGGTGCGTTCGAGCTTCTGGTCGGTTTCGATTCGCAGTGCTTCGAGCGCCTTGGCTTCCTTGGAGCGGACCCCTTCGACCTGTTCCTTCGCCGTTTCGTTCGCCTCTGCCTGGGCTTCTTCGCCGGCCCGCTTGAACAGCGCGTTGGCCTTGTGCGCGGCGGCCGTTTTCTTCGCCGTGAGTTTCGCCTCGTAGGTGTTTTTCTGTTCGGTCGAGGTCGGCCGGGTCGCCAGGCCGTCGAGCTTCTTCACGTATTCGATGAAGGCTTTGTACTGAGCCGAGGAGGCGAGGCCGGGGGCCTTGACGGCGAGCGCCGCGGCGGGGGCGGCGAGGAGGAGGGCCAGTACGGCGAGGCCGGGGACGAGAACCCTGAGACACCTGCGCCTGGCCATCGCGAAACCTCCTGTCGTCGACACCGTTCGCCGGCAGCCTACCCAGTCGGTGGGCTTCCTATCGCCGGGTAGATTTCGACCGATGGCGAAGCTCCTCTACTCGGCGACGATGTCGCTCGACGGTTTCATCGCCGGACCCGGCGGCGACATGTCGTGGCTGACCAGGTTCATGGGCAGCGAAGACAAGGGGGCGGCGGCTCTGCCCGAGCGGGTCGGCGCGCTCCTGGTCGGGCGGCGCACCTGGGGCGGGGACGATCCCAACCGTGGCGACGAGGAGAAGGAAGGTGCGTTCGGCGGTTCCTGGCACGGCCCGCAGTTCGTCCTCACCCACGATCTTCCCGCGGAGTCGGTACCGGGCGTCGAATTCGTCGACAGCCTCGGGCGGGCGATCGCGGCGGCGCGAGCGGCAGCGGGGGAGAAGTACGTCTGCGTGCTCGGGGCGGAGGTCGCCCGCGGCTGCCTCGAGGCGGGCGAGCTCGACGAGGTCCTGGTCTACGTCGAGCCGATCCTGCTCGGCGACGGGGTCCGCCTCTTCGATCACCCCGGCGGCACCGAGGTCGCGCTCGAACGGATCGCGGTCGAGGTCGAACCGGTCGCCACCCACCTCTGGTTCCGGGTGCCGCAAAACGGGTGACGAACGGTTGATGTGGGCCCAACGCACGATCACCTTCGAGCCGCGGCCGCGCGGCATCCACCTGGTCACCGCGGAGGTGCTCGGGGAGTTGCCGGAGCTGGCCGACTTCGAGGTCGGCATCCTCCACCTGCTGATCCAGCACACCTCGGCCTCATTGACCCTGAACGAGGACGCTTCGCCGGAAGTCCGGGCCGACCTCGACGCCTGGCTCGATCGGGCGGTGCCGGAAGGGGCCTCGAACTGGACCCACACGCTGGAGGGCGACGATGACATGCCCGCCCACGTGAAGGCGGCGCTGATCGGCCCGTCCTTGACCCTGCCGCTGCGCGGCGGCCGGCCGGCGCTGGGAACCTGGCAGGGGATCTACCTCTGCGAGCACCGTGACCGCGGCGGCCCGCGCTCGGTGGTGGCCACGGCGTTCGGCGAGGGCGGCGCCTGACGCGCGGCGCGGCGCCCCGCTAGAGCGTCGTCAGTCCCACCCCGGTCAAGAACACCGCCGCGGCGAGTAGGCGCCGGTCACTGCTCAGCGCCGCCAGCGGCAGCAGCCACGCCACGTACCAGGGGACCAGGAAGCCGGTGGTGAGGAGCAGCGCGACCGTCGCCCAACCGGCGCCGCCGATCCAGTCCATCTCCCCGAGCCAGACCCGTCGCAGGAGCCAGGCGACCACCGCGAGGAAGACCAGGGTCAGACCGACCGTCAGCGCTTTCGGCATCGGTTCGATCCCGACCGCGGCGGCGAGGAAGCCGACGATGCTGTGGATGCCGCCTTCGGCCTGGATCCCCTGCAGGGTCGCGGGCAGGTGGAGGGGCGCGGTGCCGAAGAAGGCGAAGGCGAGCGCCGCCACCGCGACCGCGCCCAGCGCCGCCCCGAGCGCGATCCGCAGCCGCGCCGAGCTTTCGCCGCGGCGGCGCCCGGCCAGGGCGAAGGGCAGCAGCAGCCCGGCGGTCAGCTTCACCGCGGTGGCGGTGACGATCAGCGCGCCGCCGCGGCGCTCGCGCTCACCGATCAGCACGTAGAGGGCGGCGGCGAGGATCGCCAGCATCATCAGGTCGTTGTGGCCGCCGCCGACCCCGAAGAGGACGATCACCGGGTTGAGGCCGACGAGCACAGCGGCGCGCACCGGCGAGAGGCCGCGCAGGCTCGCCGCCCGCCAGACAAGCAGGATCAGGACCAGGCTTGAGGCGGCGGCGACCGCCTTGTACGCGAGTACGTTGGCGGCGATGTCGAGCGGCACCAGCAGGTAGCTGAGCGCGGTGAAGAGCGGCCCATAGGCGCTCGGAGTGGTCAGCCACTGGGCGCCGATCAGCGGGTGGAGGCCATGCAGCGGGATCGCGCTCGGGCCATGCAGGTAGGGGTTGGCGTCATAGACGGCGCCCATCCGCGAGTAGGCGGCGTAGCTGAAGACGTCGCTGGAGAAGAGCGGTGGGGCGAGGAGGACGATCGCGTGCAGGGCGAGGATCGCGATCAGCACCGTGCGCGGGCGCAGGTGCTCGGCGGCGCGGGTCGCCACCGCATAGGAGACGAACATCGTCACGAAGGCGGCGATCAGGGCGAAGACGCCGAGCTGCAGACCGGCCCCGGCGAGCGGCCCGGCGAGCGATTCGGGCAGCGGCCGCAGCGAGGTGGGGAGGAGCAGTTCGCTCTGCGTCGCCGAGAGGCAGACGAGCAGGCTGGTGAGGAGGAGGCCGGCGACGCCGATCAGGCCGAGGCGTGCGGGGGGCCCGAACGGGCCGAGGCGGGGCGCTGGTCCGGGAGCGGTGCTCGCCACTCCCGAACCATCTACCTAGCGGTTTAACCCCAGATGTGAATTACATGCACAGTCGCAGTATTTACAGGCCTTATTCATTGCACGCGGTGGCGATTTCTTCGACGCCTTCGTTGTTCTTTTCGAAGATCATCGCTTCCGCTTCTTCTTCGGACATTTCTTCGACGCCTTCGGCAACGCACTTGGCGAGGGAGGCTTCGACGCCTTCTTCTTCGCCCAGTTTTTCTTCCAGGAACGCCGCGATGCCGGCCGCGTCGTAGTTGGTGAAGCCGAGGAATTCGTTCAGCTTCCAGGCGCCTTCTTCCTTCGCCAGTGCGAGTTCCAGGGACTGGCCGCTGAGGCTGCCGCCTTCGATTTCGACTTCCGCGGTCGCCGTTTCGCCGTTTTCGGAGATATTGGAGACGGTCACCGATTCGGCCGGTTCCGATTCTTCTTCCACTTCTTTTTCACAGGCTTCCAGCGATTCTTCGCCGTTGGTGCCGGTGTCGGTTTCGTTGAAGAGTTCGGTCTGGGCTTCCGAGCACTTCGACGGGTCGGTGCTCGTCGCGGAGGTTTCGATCGCTTCTTCGATCGCGGCTTCTTCGCCACCGCCGGAACTGCTCGAACTGCTTGAACCACCTCCACACGCGGCAAGCGCCATCGCCATCGCGATCAACGCAATTGGCAGAACTAGCAGGGATTTCTTCACAGGTTCCTTTCGGGAAGGTGGCGACATCGCGCGCCATCGACTGGTTGGTCAGGCACTTATCGCCCGATCGAGGGGAAACTTGAAGATCGCTAAGCGGGTAGTTGCCAAAAATGGTGGCTGCCGGATTGATCGCGGGGATCGTTGCCTCGGTCCTCTTCAACCTCGGGATCGCCCTGCAGGCGATCGAGGCACGGCGGACGCCCCGCGAGGAGGGCCTGCGGGCGTCGCTGATCTGGGGCCTCCTGCACCGCAGGCTTTGGGTCACCGGCTTGGGGATCGAATGGCTCGGGGTGCCGCTGGAGATCCTCGCCTTCGCCTGGGCGCCGTTCGTCGTCGTCCAGCCGCTGCTCGCCTGCGGCCTGCTGGTGCTGCTGGCGGTGGCGCGGCGGCTGCTCGGGGAGATGCCGAGCCGCGAGGCGCTGACCGGGGTGGCGCTGATCATCGCCGGGACCGGGTTGATCGCCTGGGGCGCTCCGGGTCAGCAGGACACCCACCGTGGCGTCGCGGCGGTGATCGGCGTGGTCGTCGGGCTGGTCCTGGTCTCCTTCATCCCCTTCGCCCTGCGCGGGCGGCGCGGGGACACGGCGATGACCGCGGTGCTCGGCTCGGCCTGCGGGTTCGCCGCCACCAACGTCGCGATGAAGCTGATGGCCGACGACATCGGCAACGGTCATTGGCCGCAGGCGGTGAGCTGGTTGGGCGTTGCCGCGGTGGCCGGGTTCGGGGCGACGGTGACCGGGATGACGGCGCTGCAGCGGGCCCCGGCGACGACCGTGATCCCGATCTCGACCGCGGTGCAGACCTTCCTGCCGGTGGCGCTGGAGCCGCTCTTCCTCGAGGAGAGCTTCCGCACTGCCGACCTCGAAGGGCTGCCGCTGCTGGTCGGACTAGTGGTGATGCTGGTCGGGATCGTGGTGCTGACGCGGAACCGGAACGTGAGCGCGATCGCGGCGGGCGGCGCCGTACCATCGGCACCGTGACCTACTCACTTGTCGCCTTCGATCCTGACTCCGGGGAGTGCGGAGTCGCCGTCCAGTCGCACTGGTTCTCGGTCGGTGGGCTGGTGACCTGGGGCGCGCCGGGGGTGGGCGCGGTGGCGACCCAGGCCAACGTCGAGATCGCCTACGGGCCGCGCGGGCTGACGCGGATGGGTGAGGGTGCTTCGGCACCCGAGGCGCTGGTCGAGCTGGTCGCCGCCGACGAGCTGGCGGCCGTGCGACAGGTGGCGATGGTCGACGCGTACGGTGGGGTCGGCGCCCACACCGGGGCCGACTGCATGTCCTTCTGCGGACAGGAGCTCGGCCACCATCACTCGGCGCAGGCGAACCTGATGGCGTCAGACCGGGTCTGGAGCGCGATGTCGGAAGCGTTCATGGCGGGGGAGGGGTCGTTGCCGCTGGCGGGGCGGCTGCTCGACGCGCTCGACGCCGGCGAGGCGGCGGGCGGCGATATCCGCGGGCGCCAGTCGGCGGCGATCCTGGTCGTGCCGAGCGAGGGCGAGCCCTGGGAGCGGGTGGTCGAGCTGCGGGTCGAGGACCACCTCGACCCACTGGGCGAGCTGCGCCGCCTGGTCGGGCTGAAAGCGGCGTACACGCGGGCGGCGGAGGGCGATGACCTGCAGGGGCGCGGCGACTACGAGGGCGCGGCGGTGAAGTACGTCGAGGCCTGGGAGATGGAGCCGGAGAATGAGGAGCTCGGCTTCTGGGCGGCGCTCTCGCTGATCCAGCTGGGCGATGTGGAGCGCGGCCTGCCGCTGCTGCGCCGGACGATCGCCGCCCACGAGGGCTGGGCGCAGCTGCTCCCCATGCTCGGCGAGGAGGCCCCGGCGGCGCCCGAGGCCCGCCGCCTGCTCGCCTCCTCCTAGGAGGGACCTCCTAGCTACGCGGCGGCGCCGGCCCTACATAAGAGGCGCGCGGGCGGAAGCGGAGCCGGTGCTCGTACTCCTCCAGTGCGTGGGCGACGATCCCGGCGATCCGGGCGACGGTGAAGATCGTCGCCGACGCCCCGTCCCTGAGCCCGTGCTCCCTGACCAGCACGGCGAGCGCGAAGTCGACGTTCGGCGCCGGCAGCCCCCGCTCCGCCGCCGCCTCCAGCAGCCCTTCGGCGGCGGCGCCGATGGCGAGGCGCTCGTGGAGGTGGTCGGCGCGCGGGTCGCGGTCGCGGTAGACGCGGTGGCCGAAGCCCGGGGCCCCACCGGAGGCGAGGCAAGTGTCGAGCGCCACGCCGGGGTCGGCGCCGGCCGCGACCTCGTCGAGCAGCGCTTCGACCGTCAATCCGGCGCCGCCGTGCAGCGCGCCGCCGAGCGGCCCCAGCCCGGCGAGGATCACCCGGTATGGCCCGGCCCAAGCCGAGGCGGCGACCCGGGCCGCGAAGGTGGACGCCGCGAGTTCGTGGTCGGCGAGCAGGATCAGCGCCGCGTTGAGCGCCGCGACCTGCTCCGGCCGCGGCTTCGCGGCATCGTCGGCGAGCGCGATCGAGAGCCGCGCTGCAAGGCCTCCGTCTCGGGTCGGCTGTGGCGACTTGTTGTCGCTATACGACAGTTTCTCGCCACGCCTGCCTTCGAGCGCGGCGAGGATCCCGGCGAAGACTTCGGCGCCGGCGCCGCGGACGGAGTCGGGGGTGCGATCGTCCCGATGCGGGTCGCGGGCGGCGAGCGTCGCGACCACGGCGGCGATGCGCTCTGCGTCCGGCGCCTCGGACCCGAGTGCTTCACCCAGCGCCTCGATCGCCGCCGTGCGCTCGTCGTCCAGCCCCCAAGGCGTTGGTGGGGCGTCGTCCCAGAGCAGCGCCACGACTTCCTCGAAGCTCCGGAACCTCGCCAGATCGATTGCGTCCCTTCCCCGGTAGGAGAGCCGGCCCTCCGGCTCGAGCAGGGTCAGCTCGGTCTCGACCACGACCTCGAGCGCGCTGGAGCGGTCCGGACGCCGCGCCCTCGCCGCCAGCCGCTCGACCTCGTGCGGGTCGAACTCGGAGTGGTGGGGGCCACTTGCCGGATGGCGCTCGAGCAGGCCGCGGCTGACGTAGGCATAGACCGTCTCGCGCTTGACGCCAAGCCGGCGCGCGACCTCCTCGGTGCTCAGCCTCTCTGTCGCCTCGCTCACACCGACAATGCTGACAGCGGGCGCGACTCCGGGCCGACGTAGAGCGCCGCCGGACGGATCAGCCGGCCGGTCCGCTTCTGCTCGAGGATGTGGGCCGACCAGCCTGCCGTGCGGGCGCAGACGAAGAGCGGCGTGAAGAGGGTCTGCGGGACGCCCGCGTGCTCCAGCACCACGGCCGACCAGAACTCGACGTTGGTGGCGAGGACGCGGTCGGGCTTGTGCTCGGCGAGCTGGGCGAGGGCGGCGCGCTCCACTTCGCGAGCCAGATCGAGGCGGGGCGAGCGCAGCCGTTCGGCGAGGCCGCGGAGGACGCGGGCGCGCGGGTCCTCGGCGCGGTAGATGCGGTGGCCGAAGCCCATGATCCGCTCGCCGCGGTCGAGCTGGTCGCGGATGTAGGCGTCGGCGTCGCCGCCCGCTTCGACTTCGTCGAACATGCGCTGGATGCGGGCCGGGGCGCCGCCGTGGAGCGGTCCGGAGAGCGCCCCGACCGCGGCAGAGAGCGCCGCCGCCACGTCGGCCCCGGTCGAGGCGACGACGCGCGCGGTGAAGGTGGAGGCGTTCATCCCGTGCTCGGCGGCGGTGATCCAGTAGGCGTCGATCGCGGCGACCGCATCCGGGTCGGCCTCGCCGCGCCAGCGGAGGAGGAAGCGCTCGGCGAGCGTGCGGCCCTCGTCGATCCGGGACTGGGGGACGGGGGCGACGCCGCCGCCACGGGCCGACTGGGCGACGAAGGAGAGGGTGGTCGCGGCGGTGCGGGCGAGCTGGTCACGGGCGACCTCGGGGCTGACGTCGACGAGCTGGTCGAAGCCCCACTCGGGAGCCAACGCGGCGATCGCCGACTGGACGTCGACCCGGGTGTCGCCGGTGCGGTAGCCGAGCGGGTGGGTGCCGGCAGGGGCCAGCGGGCGGTCGGGCCGGTCGTCGACGAGCAGGCCCCAGACCCCCTCGAAGGGCAGCGTCCCGACCAGGTCTTCGATGTCGACCCCGCGATACCGCAGCGCGCCGCCCTCGCGGTCGGGCTCGGCGATCTCGGAAGCAAACGCCAGCACCCCCTCCAACCCGTCGCGCACTTCGTCAGTCGCCGTCATCTCGTCACCTCTTCCAGTCGGTTTCGTCGCCAGTGATGCTGCGGCGAGAGGTGAACCCGATCAACATTGATCACGATCAACCCTCGCGCCGGTTGGGGCGGATCGGGGGTGACCCCCGAACGAACCTCCCTGCTGTTGTGAGAGAGGGGGTCACCCCCGAGTCGCCCACGCACAGCCATCGATAGATTCAGCCGATGAGCGCCAATAGCCAGATCGGGGTCACCGGCCTCGCCGTGATGGGGGCCAATCTGGCCCGCAACATCGGCCGCAACGGCTGGTCGGTCGCCGTCCACAACCGCAGCCCGGAGAAAACGCGCCAGTTCATGGCCGACTATGCCGAGGAGGGCGATTTCACCGGCACCGAGTCGAGCGAGGCGTTCGTCGCCGCCCTGGAGCGCCCGCGGAAGATCATCGTCATGGTCAAAGCCGGGGCGCCGGTCGACGCGGTGATCGAGGAGCTGGCGCCGCTGCTCGACGACGGCGACATCCTGATCGACGCCGGCAACTCGCACTTCCCGGACACCAAGCGGCGGACCGCCGAATGCGAGGAGCGCGGGCTGCGCTTCCTCGGGATCGGGGTCAGCGGCGGCGAGGAGGGCGCGCTGCTCGGCCCGAGCATCATGCCGGGCGGAACCCGCGAGGCCTACGCCGAGGTCGAGCCGATCCTGACCAAGATCGCCGCCCAGGTCGACGGCACCCCGTGCTGCACCTACGTCGGCCCCGACGGCGCCGGCCACTACGTGAAGATGGTCCACAACGGGATCGAGTACGCCGACATCCAGCTGATCACCGAGGCCTACGACCTGATGCGCAACGTCGCCGGACTTGAGGTCGGCGAGATCGCCCAGACCTTCGAAGCGTGGAACGAAGGCGACCTCGAATCGTTCCTGATCGAGATCACCGCCAAAGTCCTCGCCAAGCAGGACCCCCAGGGCGACGGGCCGCTGATCGACAAGATCGTCGACCAGGCCGAGCAGAAAGGCACCGGTCGCTGGACCAGCGAGGACGCGCTCGAGCAGGGCGTGCCGCTGACCGCGATCACCGAGGCCGTCTTCGCCCGCACCCTGTCCTCGCTGAAAGACGAGCGCGCCGCCGCCGCCAAGGTGCTGGCCGGGCCGGAGCCCACCCAGACCGCGGACCGGCGCGACCTCGTCGACGACATCCAGCACGCCCTCTACGCCAGCAAGGTGGTCGCATACGCGCAGGGCTTCCAGCAGATGGCGGCGGCCTCGCGGGCGAACGAGTGGGACCTCGACCTGGGCGCGATGGCGACGATCTGGCGCGGCGGCTGCATCATCCGCGCCCGCTTCCTCAACCGAATCAAAGAGGCCTACGACGAGGGCGAGGTCGTCAACCTGCTGACCGTGCCGTACTTCCGCGATGCGGTCGCCTCCGGCGAGCAGGCCTGGCGGCGAGTGATCAACGCGGCGGTCGAGCAGGGGGTCGCCGTCCCCGCCTTCACCTCCTCGCTTGCCTACTACGACGGCTACCGCCGCGAGCACGGGCCGGCCGGGCTGATCCAGGGCCTGCGCGACTACTTCGGCGCCCACACCTACCGGCGCACCGACGTCGAGGGCTCCTACCACGTGCGCTGGCCGCAGGATGGCGCCGAGGTCCGCACCGATGCCTGACGGGTTCGCCATCGTCAGCGCCGACGATGTCGGCGACGTTTACGCCGGGACCGACGTCCCGGGTGAGTTCCGTCCCCTCACCGACGCGCTCGGTGCCGAGCAGGTGGCGGTGACGCTGATCCGGGTGCCGCCGCACTCCGACATGGAACAGGGGACCGGGCACACCCACTCGGAGATCGAGGAGCTCTACATCGTCGCCAAGGGAACGATCACGATGCGCTGCGAGGAGCACGTGCAGGAGGTCGTCGCGCCGGCGGTGGTGAGGGTGTCGCCGGGGACGGCGCGCTCGCACCGCAACGAGGGCGAGGAGCCGGTCGAGATCTGGGCGGTCTCGGTGAAGGGCCACCACGACGCGACCAAGATCGACGACTTCTGGGACGCCTCGCCGGAGGCCAAGCAGACCCGCTAGCTGTAGTTCCTCACCACGTTGTTCATCCGGGCCTCCTTGAAGGCTGGGGGTGCGACCCACCCACCGACAAGGAGGACCCGGATGAGGATCCACGCTACCGGCATGAAACTGCCCCCGGGAGCCATCCGGGACCGGTCGTAGGTTCGCCTCACCGGGACGGGGGCTTCCGAAAGCAGACGAGACGGGCAGGCCGCGCTTGCGTTATGGGCTGCGAGCCCGAGACGCTAATTGGCCGCCCCTGCGATTGGCCCGGTTGCGCTTCGAGCGCGAATCCGTAGTTGTCGTTTGCCCGCTCGCTCTGCGCCCGAAAGTCGATCGAGAGGAGGCAGCATGCGCTCAATTGGACTCGACGTCCACCAGAGCTTCTGCGAGGTGGCGATCTGCGAGGCCGGCGGGGTGAGGTCCGCCGGCCGGATCCAGACCGACCGCGAAGAGCTCGAGCTCTTCGCCCGGAGCCTCGGCGCCGAAGACCAGGTGGTGCTGGAGGCGACCGGCCCGGCGATGGAGATCGCCCGGATCCTCGAACCCCACGTCGCCCGGGTGGTCGTCGCCAACGCCCAGGAGGTGCGGGCGATCTCCCATGCCCGGGTCAAGTCGGACCGCTTCGACGCGCGCACCCTGGCCCACCTGTTGCACGCGGGCATGCTCGACGCGGTCTGGGTCCCCGACCCCGCCACCCAGGCGTTGCGGCGGCGGGTGGCGCGCCGCGCCGCCCTGGTGCGCCAGCGCACCAGGGCCAAGAACGAGGTCCATGCGGTGCTCTCCCGCTGCCTGCTCGGACGCTCGCCCGTCACCGATCTCTTCGGGGTCGGCGGGCGTCGTTGGCTGACCGAGCAGAAGCTTCCGGAGACGGAGGTCGAGACGGTGGCCGGCTGCCTGCACCAGATCGACTTCCTCGACGTGGAGATCTCGAAGATCGACCGCAGGCTCGGCGAGTGGGCGGTCGGCTCCACCGAGGCCCGTCGCCTGATGACGATCCCCGGCGTCGGCGTCGCGGCCGCCGCGGCGCTGATGGCGGCGATCGGCGACGTCTCGCGCTTCGATTCCTCGCGCAGGCTGGTCGCCTACCTGGGCCTCGACCCGAAGGTCCGTCAGTCGGGCGAGGAGCCCGCCCGCCACGGGCGGATCTCCAAGCGCGGCAACGCCCAGGCACGAGCGGTGCTGGTCGAGGCCGCCTGGAGCGCGGTCCGCTCGCCGGGGCCGCTGCGCGCCTTCGGCGAACGGGTCCGCGTCCGCAAGGGCTCCCAGGTCGCCGCGGTCGCGGTGGCCCGCAAGATCGCCTGCCTCTGCTGGCAGCTGCTGAGCAAGGAAGAGGACTACGCCTACGCCCGGCCCTCGCTGCTGCGGGCGAAGATCCGTCGCGCCGAACTCGACGCCGGGGCGCCGCCGCGGTCGAAGCGCCACGGCGGCAAGGCCGTCAGCGCCTCAGCCAAGGAGCGCGAGGCCGAGCGCGAGCTGGTCGAGCGTGCCGAGGCCGCCTACCGACGGCTCGTCGCCGACTGGAAGGCGACCGGTGCGAAGGGCGCCGGTGCGACAACGGGGCGCGCATCTTCTGGGCCCTCTACGGGGCAGGCAGCGCGGCAGGATTCAGCCCCAGAGCCTGCGCTTTAGCTCGGTCGTCACCGGCGCCGCCAGAGACTCTTGCAAAAGGAGAAAAGATCGCAACGGGACTTGACTTTCATCCGTAACGCCCGCACCTGCCCGAACAGCCGCAGGCTGCTGGTCACGCGCGTAGACGAGGAGAGCTGGTCGCTGAGGTCGGCGGCCGAGGCCGCCGGCGTCAGCGAGCGCACCGCGGCGAAGTGGCTCGCCCGTTGGCGTACGGAAGGTGAGGTCGGGCTGCTCGACCGCTCCTCGGCACCGAGGAGACGTCCCAACCGCCTGCCTGCCGACCGGCTCCGGGCGATCGAGGCTCTCCGTCGCCTGCGGATGACCGCCGCGGAGATCGCCGAGGTCCTCGGCATGGCGCTCTCCACCGTCTCGAGGTGGCTGCGCCGGATCGGCCTCGGCCGCCGCTCGGCCCTGGCCCCGCCCGAGCCCCCGAACCGCTACGAGCGCAAGCGCCCGGGTGAGCTGATCCACGTCGACGTGAAGAAGCTCGGGCGGATCGGCCCACAGGGGGCCGGGCATCGCGTCACCGGGAGTCGTCGCGGCCAGGTCAAGGCCTCCCGCGAAGGAAGATGGCGCCGGGTCACCGGCTGGGAGTTCGTCCACGTCTGCGTCGACGACGCCACCCGCCTCGCCTACGTCGAGGTCCTGCCCGACGAGAAAGGGGCGACGGCCGCAGGCTTCCTGCGACGCGCCGTCGAGTGGCTGGCCTCGATGGGCGTCACCGCCGAGCGGGTCCTCTCCGACAACGGCGCCTGCTACCTCTCACGGGTGCACGCCGCGGCCTGCCAGGAGCTCGGACTCCGGCACCTTCGCACCCGCCCCTACCGGCCGCGGACCAACGGCAAGGCCTGTGTCTTAGCTTCGCGGTGCCGTCCGCCAGGGCGGCGAGGCTCCCCGCGCCTGCGGGTCTGACTCAGGCGAAAGGCATGTCGGGGTGAGAGGAGAGCCCCGATCGGGGCTCTCCTCTCGTTCAACCCCTGACCTCCGCTCGATTCGTCGGCCCGTGGGTTGCGGGCGGGTCGGCGGAGCTGACTTGATAGGAGATTCGCGCCAGTGCGGCTGCACCGACACAGAAGCGTCGCTCGTCGACCCGGCCTCGACTCTAATCACGACCCAGGAGGCCAGATTGATCGTCGGCATCGACGTCCACAAACAAAGCCACGCCGCGGCCCTGCTCGACGACCGCGGCGGGGAGATCGACACCCTCATCTTCGCCAATTCACCGAACGGCTACCGGTGCCTTCTGGGCTGGCTCGTCGACCACGGTGCCGAGGGGGCGGTCGTGGGGCTCGAGAGCCCCGGCGCCTACGGGCGCTGCCTGGTGACCGCGCTCGTCACCGCCGGCTACGAGACCCTGCAGGTGCCCGCCTGGCGCACCCATCGCGAGCGCCATCGCCAGGGGCCGGGCAAAACCGATCCCGGCGACGCGATCTCGATCGCCCAGGTGGTCCTGCGCAAGCGTCGTGACCTGGGCCCCGCCGTGGAGCCCGAGCTGGTCCGGGTGCTGGGCATGCTCGAGCTGCAGCGTCGTCGCCTGGTGCGCGACCGCACCCAGGCGATCCAGCGTCTGCGGGCCGACTGGACCCAGTTCGACCCGGTCTCCGAGAGCGGGGTGATCCGCTGCGACCGACAACGCGAGCTGGCGAGGCTGAAGCGGCTGCGTCTCGGCGATGGCCTCGCCGAGCGCACGGCGGCCCGCTGCATCCGCGAACTCGCTCGCGACATCGAGGACCTCAACAAACGGATCAAGGCGCTCGACGGCGAGATCGCGGAGGTCCTCGAGGAGCACGGCAACCCGCTCGCCGACCTGCAGGGCGCAGGCACCAATCTCGCCGCAACGATCATCGCCCAGGCCGGCGACGTGCGGCGCTTCCGAGACGCCGGGGCCTTCGCCCGCTTCTGCGGTGCCGCACCGATCCCCTGCGGCTCGGGCCAGACCTCAGGCCGGCACCGCCTGCATCGGGGCGGCAACCGCCAGCTGAACGCGGCGCTCTACCGGATCGCGATCGTCCAGGCCAGACACCACCCCGATGCCCGCGCCTACCTCGCCCGCAAGGCCTCTGAGGGCAAGACGCCAAGAGAGGCGAGGCGGGCGCTGAAGCGCCACCTCGCCAACGTCCTCTATCGGCGTCTTTACGCCTGGGCCGAACAGGCGCCGGCGATGCAGACTTGACATAGGAGAATCGAGCGCTTCATCCAGACGCTCACCAACCGGTGGGCATACGGCGCGATCTATGGATCCTCGGCGGAGCGGGCCGCGGCGCTTCCCGGCTGGCTCGACCACTACAACTTCAGGAGACGACACGGCTCCCTCGGCCACAGGACGCCCGCAGCTCGGCTCGCCGAGCTGGAACAACCTCGTGAGTAACTACAGCTAGCGGGGTCCTCGCCTACGGGACGAGGACGATCTTGCCGAGCGTGTGGCGGTCTTCGAGCTGTTCGAAGGCCTCGCGCACTTCGTCGAGCGGGTAGGTCGCGGCGATCGGCATCTCGATCTTCCCGGTGGCGACCAGTTCGGCCATCTCTTTGAGGATCTCCGGGGAGGTCGCGTCGGCGGAGCCTTCCATCTTCGCCCCGACCTCCTGCGCCTTCTCCCAGGCGATGATCGTCTCGATCTTCGCCGGCGGCACGTCCAGCTGGACCGCCAGTTCGACGTACTCGGGGCCGTAGAGGTCGATGAAGGCGTCGATCCCGTCGGGCGTTGCCTCGAGGATCCGCTCCAACACCCCCTCGCCGTAGGTGACCGGGGTGACGCCCTTCTCGCGCAGCCAGTCGTGGTGATCCTCCGAGGCGAGCCCGACCACGTTGGCGCCGCGCACCTTCAGCAGTTGCACGGTGACCGCGCCGACCCCGCCGGCGGCGGCCGAGACGACGACCGCCTCGCCCTCTTGGACGCTGACCGCGCGCACCGCGGCGAAGGCCGTGACCCCGACCACGTAGAGCGCACCGGCCGCCTCCCAGGAGAGGTCGGTCGGTTTGGCGATCAGCTGTTCGGCGGGGATGACGACTTCGGTCGCCTGGCTTCGAACGGGTCCAGCTCCAGCCGAGCACCTCGTCGCCGGGAGCGAACCCGACGACGTCGATGCCGACCTCCTTCACCACCCCGGCGAGGTCGGAGCCCTGGCCGGAGGGGAAGGTGGCGGGGAATCTCTCCGCGAGCAGGCCTTTGCGGATCGAGGCCTCGCCGGGGTTGATCCCGGCCGCCTTGACCTCGACCAGGACGTCTTCCTTGCCGAGCTCCGAGAGTTCGATCTCCCTCACCGTGAGGACGTCGAGCCCCCCGTACTCGTCGAATTGGACCGCGCGTGGCACGAGCCGGAATCTACCCACCCGCGGTCAGCTTGAATCCGGCGCGGGCGAGGACGGCGGCCTCGTCGCGGAGTTGGCGGTCGGTCCGGCCGGCGACCGAGATCGTCACCGTGAGCCAGCGGTTGTCGCGGACGGCGAGCAGCGAGCGGAGCGCCGGGATCCAGCTGGCGTCGGAGTTGTAGGCCGCCTTTTCGCCGACGTGGGGGACGGGCTGGGGGAGACCGGCGGGGTTTTCGGCGTTGAACTGGACCGTCTCCTCGATCCGGTTGTGGTAGCGCTGGTTGGCGGCGAAGCCGGTATCGAGGAAGACGCTGACCTGAGTGCCGGGGCCGGTGAGGCGGCAGCGCGAGAGCGGTGGCTTCGGCGAGGCGCGGCGCTTCAGCGTGGTGCCGGTCTGGTGTTCGGCGAGCGTCGCGAGCGCCTTGCAGTCGGCAGGGGAGAGGTGGGCGGTGCCGGCCGCTTCGGTCGTCGGGTTTTCGCCTTTGGTCCCGCGCGACTGGACCGGGGACTGGACGGCCCGTTCGCCGGTGGTGGTCGACCCGGATCCGGACGAACCGCACCCGGTCGTCACGAGAGCGACCCCGAGCGCAACGAAACACGCGACATTCCTCGCCGAACCCATACGACAAGCCTCTACCCCGAAAATGAGTTCGCAGTTAGCCCCACATAGCGTGGCTAAGTGCGAACTCACTTCCTGGCGGTGCGATCAGCCGGTCAGCTCGGCGGCGAACTCGCGCAGGGCCGCGGTATGGGTGTCGACGTCGGACTCGGTCGTCGCCGGGGACATCAGCGCCATCATGTGGAACGGGGTCATCAGCACCCCGCGGTTCAGCATGTAGAGGTGGAGGAGGGCGTCGAGCGGGGTGTCGAAGGCGGCCGCCGCCTCGCCGCCATTGCGCGGCGGAGTCGGGCTGAACATGTACTCGACCCGACAGCCGAGCCGGGTCGCCTGCCAGGGCAGGTCGAACTCGGCGATCACCTCGTCGCAGCCCGCGGCGAAGCGCTCGCCGAGGCCGATCATCCGCGCGAAGGCAGGCTCGGTCAGCACCTCGCCGAGGGTCGCCCGCGTCGCCGCCAGCGAGAGCGCGTTACCGGCCAGGGTGCCGCCGATCCCGCCGACGTCAGCCACCTCCCAGAGCGTCTTTGCCAGGACGCGCTCGGCGACCGCGTTGCTCATCCCGTAGGCGCCGATCGGCACCCCTCCGGCGATCGCCTTGCCGATCGTGAGCAAGTCCGGCTCCAGCTCGTGGGCGGCGGTGTAGCCGCCCGCCCCGCAGCACATCGTGTGGGTCTCGTCGATGATCAGGAACGCCTCGGCGGCTCGGCTCAGCTCGCGCAGCGCGGCGTGGAAGCCCGGCTCGGGAAGGACGATGCCGACGTTGGTCAGCGCCGGCTCGGTGAGGACGCAGGCGACGTCGCCTGCCGCCAGCTCGCGCTCCAGCGCGTCGATGTCGTTGAACTCGACCACCCGGGTCGTCTCGGCGAGCGGCACCGGCGGGCCGACGTTGCCGAGCTGGGCGATGACGTCGCCCGCGGGGTCGAGCTCGGCGAAGGTCTCGTCGACCGAGCCGTGGTAGCAGTGGTTGAAGACGAGGATCTTCGGCCTGCCCGTGATCTCCCGGCAGAGCCGCAAGGCGAAGCGGTTGGCGTCGGTCGCAGTGAGCGTGAACTGCCAGTGGCGCAGGCCGAAGCGCCGCCCCAGCTCGGCGCCGACCGGCCCGGCGTCCTCGCTCGGCAGCATCGTCGTGATCCCGCGCTCCAGCTGCGCCCTCGCGGCGGCGACGGTCGGGGCGGGGGAGTGGCCCGCCATCGCGCCGGTGTCGCCGAGGCAGAAGTCGACGTAGGTGTTGCCATCGACGTCGGTCAGCGAGGCGCCTGCGGCGCTGGCGAAGACGACCGGAAAAGCGCCCGGCCAGCGCGTCATCCAGTTCATCGGCACGCCCGAGAGGAGCAGGCCGGCGGCGGCGACCCGGAGCTCACCGGAGCGCCGGTGGTCGCCGGCGTAGCGCTCGAGCTCGCGCTCGGTCAACTCGGCGACGGAAGACACCGGATCATCTTCCTCGATCGATCTTCACAGCGCTGAAACATCTCAGCTTCGCTTGATCCTCAGGATGCCCTCGCCCGACACCGACCGAAGCGAGCGCAGATGGCCAACCTGAAGAACACCACCGATCGCGATCCCGAGCTGACCGTGGCCCACAACCTGATGTCCCGGCGCGAGACCCTCGCCGGCGCGGCGAAGCTGGTGGCCGGGCTCAGCATCGGCGCCCAGGTGATGGCGGCGACCGGCGCCGACACCGCCCTCGCCGCGCGGGTGCGCGACGTCGCCGGGCGAGCCAACAAGCCGGGCTACGGCCCGCTGACCAACCACACCGGCGAAATGTCGTTGCCGGAGGGCTTCCATTTCGTCCACTTCGGTGACGCCTACACGCCGATGAGCGACGGCTTCCTCACTCCTCCTTGCCATGACGGCACCACGGTCTTCCCGTCCGGCAAGGGCGTCGTGCGGATGATCCGCAACCACGAGGGTTACGGCCAGGGCAAGACCCGCGGCGGCAAGTTCCATGCCTACGACCGGGTCGCCCGCGGCGGTGTCACCAGCTCGCTCTTCGACACCAACTCCGGCGAACTGCTGGAGAGCGGGCTCGTCCTCAACGGAACGCACGAAAACTGCAACGGCGGGTCGACGCCGTGGGGCTCCTGGCTCTCCTGCGAGGAGAACACCGAAGGGCCTACGCAGGGCTTCGAGAAACCGCACGGATATGTGTTCGAGGTGCCATCGAAGGCGAACCGGGCGGTGGAGCCGGTGCCGATCAAGGCGATGGGGCGGATGGAGCACGAGGCGGCGGCGATCGACCCGCGCTCGGGGATCGTCTACCTGACCGAGGACAACGGCGATCCGGCGGACGGCTTCTACCGCTTCCTCCCCGACGACACCCGTCGGCTGCACAAGGGCGGCGTGCTGCAGATGCTCGCGCTCGAGGGACACAGCAGGTACGACACGACTCACGGGCAGAAGGTCGGGAGAAAGCTCCACTGCGAGTGGGTGACGATCGACGATCCCGACCCGCCGGAGGCGGAGACCGAACCGGCGGCGGTCTGGCGCCAGGGGCGGGCGAAGGGCGCCGCCCAGTTCATGGGCGTCGAGGGATGCCACTGGGCCAAGGGCTCGGTCTATTTCGTCGCCTCCGAAGGCGGTGACGAAGAAGAGGGCCAGATCTGGCGCTACACGCCGCGCGGCCAGAAGCACGGCGTCTTGACGCTTCTGTACGAGTCGACGAGCGAAAAGCACCTCGACGAACCCGACACGATCACCGTCTCGCCGCGCGGTGGCGTGCTGGTCTGCGAGGACGGCAACGGCGAGGACGAAGCGGGCGGCGACAACTACCTGCGGATCCTCAGCCCGGCGGGCAAGCTGGAAACGTTCGCCCGCAACGACACCCCGCTCGACCTGCATCGCTGGGAGGAAAACAAGCCCGGCGTGATGGGTCGAAGCGAGTATTCCGGCTCCTGCTACAGCCCCGACGGCCAGTGGCTCTTCGTCCACCTCCAGTATCCGGGGCGGACGTTCGCGATCACCGGGCCGTGGGAGAAGGGCTGGGGCTGAGGCGATCTGGGGGCGCCTCGCGGCGTCCTCGGTCATTCGGCTCGGGTCACGCACTGGAGTGCGCTCCCCTCGCCTCATTTCCCTGCGTCCTTGCGAGGCTGGCCCAGATCGCCTCAGTAGGGTTTGGGTATGGCTAACGCAGTCCTCGTCGGCACCGTCGCCCTCGTCACCGGAGCCTCCAGCGGCATCGGCGAGGCGACCGCGAAGCGGCTCGCCGCCGAAGGCGCCGCGGTCGCGGTCGGCGCCCGCCGGGTCGACCGGCTGGAGCAGTTGGTCGCCGAGATCGCCGACGCGGGCGGCGCCGCGGTCGCGATCGAGTCCGACGTCACCGACCGTGCTCAGGCCGAGGACCTGGTCGAGCGCACGGTGAAGACCCTCGGCCGCCTCGACACCGTCGTCAACAACGCCGGCGTGATGCTGCTCGGCCCGGCCCTCGACGCGCCGATCGAGGAGTGGGAGCGGATGGTCGACCTCAACGTCAAAGGCCTCCTCTACGTCGCCAAGGCCGCGCTCCCGCACCTGCTCAAGTACGCGGACGAGGGGCCGCGGATGGTCACCGACCTGGTCAACATCTCCTCGGTCGCCGGGCGTCGCGCCACCGCCGGCAGCGGCGTCTACAACGCGACCAAGCATGCGGTCGGCGCCTTCTCCGAGGCGCTTCGCCAGGAGGTGACCGAGCAGCACCTCCGCATCTCGTTGGTCGAGCCGGGCGCCGTCACGACTGAGCTCTCGAGCCACAATCGCCCCGAGGTCCTCGCCGCGATCAAAGGCCGCTTCGGCGGGATCGAACGGCTCGAAGCCACCGATATCGCCGACGCGATCTCCTATATCGTCACCCGGCCGCGCCACGTCGCGATCAACGAGATCCTCGTGCGGCCGACCGAGCAACAGGGCTAGCTACCCGCTCGCCGCCGTCCCACACCGGCCCCCGTCATTCGGGCCGGCTCTCACACCTTTTTCACATTCGGGCGCCTGAAGCGCGCTCAGATATGCCGCATGTCAGCCGGAGACATCATCGTCGCCCTGGTCGTCGTCGCCGGCGTCAGCTTCGACTTCACCAACGGCTTCCACGACACCGCCAACGCGATGGCGACGACGATCGCCACCGGCGCGCTGCCGCCCAAGGTCGCGGTCGGGATCGCCGCGGTCCTCAACTTCGCCGGCGCCTTCATCTCGCTCTCGGTGGCCGCGACCATCGCCGAGGGGATCGTCGAATCGGGTGCGGTCACCCCGGTCGTCGTCCTCGGCGGCCTGATCGGCGCGATCTGCTGGAACCTCACGACCTGGTGGTTCGGGATCCCGTCCTCCTCTTCGCACGCGCTGATCGGCGGCGTCATCGGCTCGACCCTGGTCGCCTCCGGCTCCGGCGCGATCGAGATCGAAGGGATCATCTCCAAGGTGATCATCCCCGCCGCGATCTCCCCGGTCCTCGCCGGGCTGCTCGCCGCGATCGGGGTCACCGCGATCTACTGGCTGATCCGCGCCTTCCGGGAGGAGAAGGCCGAACGCGAGTTCCGCTGGCTGCAGGTGGCGTCATCCTCGATGGTGGCGCTCGCCCACGGCACCAACGACGCGCAGAAGACGATGGGCGTCATCTCCCTCGCCCTGATCGCCAACGGCTCGATCCAGGGCGGCGCCAACTTCGACGTGCCGACCTGGGTGGTCATCATCTGCGCGACCGCGATCGCCGCCGGCACCTACTCGGGCGGCTGGCGGATCATCAAGACGCTCGGCACCAAAGTGGTCGAGGTGCGCCCGCCGCAGGGCTTCGGCTCGGAGGCGATCGCCGCGACCGTGATCCTCGCCTCGTCCCACGTCGGCTACCCGCTGTCGACGACGCAGGTCGTCTCCGGCGCGGTCTGCGGCTCGGGTGTGGGACGGCCGGGCGCCCAGGTCAACTGGAATGTGGTGCGCAACATCGTCGCCGGTTGGCTCCTCACCCTGCCCGCCGCCGCGGCGACCTCGGCGCTCGTCTTCGCGATCATCGAACTGCTCGGCGGCGGTGCCTTCGGCGCGATCGTCGCCGTGGTCCTCCTCGCGATCGGCTGCTTCTTCCTCTGGCGGGCGAACAAGCGCAGCTCGGTCGACCCCGAGGAAACGATCTCCGAGAACCCGGTCTTCGGCCCCGACGCCAAACCTCCGGTCGAGGCGCCGGTCGCCGCATGACCCCCTTCGCCGAGATCGTCGAAGTCGCGCCGCTGCTGGAAGCGATCTGGACCTCCGTCGCTTTCGGCCTCCTCGTCCTGGTCGTCGCCGGGGTCGGGGTGAGCGCTTCGCTGAAGGCCGCCGACCAGCGCGGCGAGCACCACGAGGGCGGCTTCGTCGGCTGGAGCGTTGTGACGATCGCCTGCGGTGCGGTCCTGGTCGCCGCCGTCGTCCTCGGCATCTGGGCGATGACCCAGTGAACGGCGGGCGAGTGAGAGGCTCGCGGCGATGACCCCTGACAACCCATTCGAAGGCGGCAAGCCGCGGCCGATCGCGACCGTCCTCGACGCGCTGCGGGCGCGGATCGATGCCGAGCGCTTCGACGCGGCGGTGGTCTGGCTGGAGGCGGTCGCGGCCGACCTCGGCTACGGCGACGTGCGGCCGCTGCCGGGCGCGGTCGCCTGGATCCAGGAACTGCGCGGCGCCGACAAGAAGGTCGCCCTCTGCGCGAGCGGCGAACGGGCGCGGGCGGCGCTCGAGCTGGCCGGCGTGGCTGACCTCTTCGACGCGACCGTGACCGGACCGCGCAACGCCGGCACCCTCGCCGAGGCGAGCGAGCAGCTCGGCGTCGAGGCCGGTTCCACGATCCTGATCGACGTCGCGCCCGCCGGGATCCAGGCCGGTCGCGAGGCCGGCTTCGACCTGCTGATCGGCGTCGCCCGCAACCTCGGCACCCCCGAGGACCTCCGCCAGGCGGGGGCCGACATGGTCGTCGCCGACCTGCAGGAGCTGCTCGGCTCGGCCCACGGCTTGGACCGTTAGCGCCCCGCCGTGGACATTTGCTGACCTAGGGACGCCAGGGCGACCTCAACTCAGCAGACGGCGCGGCGCGCCCGGTAGAACTAGGCGATCACGGCCGACCGGCACCAGGACATCATCGACGCAATCCGGGAGATCCCGGAGGGCTTCGTCCGCACCTACGGCGACGTCTCGCCTGGTGCGCCGCGCCTCTCCGCCCGGCTGCTGGCGACCCAGCAGGTCCCCGACGACCTCCCCTGGTGGCGCGTCGTCCGCGCCGACGGCACCCTGGCGGTGGGGGAGGAGCAGCGCCGACGGCTCTGGGCCGAGGGCGTTCCCTTCAAGGGCAAGCGCGTCGACCTCGACCTCGCCCGCATCCCTCACGAACCCTGACCCGGACCCCTGGAAAAGCGGCGGACGGGAGTCGAACCCGCGTCATCAGCTTGGAAGGCTGAGGCTCTACCATTGAGCTACCGCCGCGCGCCTGGGGGAGCGTAGCCGCGATCGCCCCGATCCGTCAGAATGCGGGAGCACTCCTCGGGGAGTGGCGCAGTCTGGTAGCGCACTCGGCTGGGGGCCGAGCGGTCGCAGGTTCAAATCCTGTCTCCCCGATCTTCAGGAGCCCGCCTTGGATGCCGGCTCCGGGAGCGCACCTAGCGGGGCCTAGCGTGTCGAGGGGCAGTCGATGCTGACCTTCGCGGTCGACTGGATCGTGCGGCCTTTGACCTTGAGCTTGGCGGTGTAGATGTATTCCCCGTCGAATTCGTCGGACGAGGGGCCCTCGTACTGGCCCGCTTCCGAGGCGAAGCTGACGATCGGCTCGTAGTAGAGGCCTTCGGGCGTCACCGGCGGCGAGCCGACCGCGAAGCTGCCTTTGCCGTAGATCTTCGAGAACGCCACCGGCTGGCTGAAGTCGGGGCTGGCGACCGCGTCGAAGCCGTAGGGGAGGCTGTCCTTGAATTGGACCGGGGCCGCGTTCGGGATGCCGTGCGCCTTGAGGAAGACGGTCAGGTAGACCTGCTGCGGCGGTCCGATCGGGCCGTCGGCGCCGACGATCGCGTCGCACATGGTCGCCGACTTGACCGTGGTCCCCTTGGCGACGAAGAGCTGGTTGATGCCGAAGCCGAGGACCGTGAAAGATGGGGCGGACTTGTGGCCCTTGCCCGCCGCGAGCGAGGTTGCCGGAGCGAGGACGAGGGCGAGAGCGAGCAGCAGGCAGGCGGCGACGGGGACGAGCGTGGCAAGGCGCTTCACAGTTCTCCTTTTAGGCACGGCACGACGAGACGCCGTCAGCCTAAGCATGGCGATAGGTGGACGCAAGCCGCTGTGCCCGCGCCCGGAGTGGTGTACGCGAAATCCGCGTAGAGGCCGCGCGTCACCAAGAACGCTGGCTGGGTCGTCGGCATAGGCCAGCTCGGATGGGGTCCAACCGCGGCGGTGGACATCCTCTACAACGGCCAAAAGGAAGGGGCCGAACTGGTGATGAACCTTACGTCTCGCCTAAGGGAGAAGGTCGGAAACTCGACCTACTCAACTACGGGAACGGATGCATCACCTATCTGACCATCAAGCCGGCGTAGTCGTGGTACCAACTTTGGTGCCGGACGCACCTTCCGATGGCGGAGCCACCTCACGGCAACCGTCAACAGTGAGGGTCGGATCGCTACTGGCTCGATCGTTCATTCGCAGCCGCTGGCGCTGGCATTGATGCAGACGCTGCCGAGGTTGTTGTCCCAGACGTTGCCCCGCCAGATGCTCACCGGCGTGAAGTAGTTGAACGCGATCCCGTAGCTGCCCGATTTCGGGTAGTAGCCGCTGCTGTCGGCGCCGCCGACGCAGGGATGCGTGCCGCCGTCGGGTTCGTACCCTTCCGCGCTCACGCAGCGGGCGAAGTGGTTGCCTTCGACCTTGAGGCTGCTGGTCCCCGCCTGGGCCGCATGGGCGCAGGGGTAGAGGGTGTAGCCGCCGCCGGCGAGCAGGCTTTCGAGCACGGTCAGCTGGTTGGAGCAGTTGGTCACGTCGTCGCCGCCCCCTGAGTTGCCGAAGATCACCGCGGTCTGGTCGACCGGGTTCAGCAGCGTGTCATGGATCGCGGTGAAGCTGGTTTCGTTGAAGTAGATGTTCTCGATGTGGTCGTTGGAGATCGCGATCCCGGCGATGCCGAAGGAGTTCTTGAGCACGGTCGGGCCGGTCGCGTAGACGTTGGAGTCGCAGGCGTGCAGGTAGGCGCCTTCGATCGTCAGCGACGAGCCGGTGTTGCGGATGTCGTGCTCGCAGGTATCTCCGGGCACGCTCGCGGTCTCGACGTTCTTGATCACGACGCCGGTCAGCCCGGATGCAATTTCGATCGCCGAGTTTCCGCAGGCGTCGGTCGGTCCGCAGCTCTGGTTCTGGATGACCCGCGTGTTTTCGATCGTCACGTTGCTGGCGAGGACGTCGATCGTCCCCGTCACCTGCAGACCAGAGACGACGGTGCCCGGCTGGGAGATCGTCAGCGACCCGCTCGCCCCCAGCGGGACCCCGGAGGGGACGCCGGTGTTGCTCGGGTCGGGGTAGCCGCAGCTGTGAGGAGAGGAGAAGCAGTTCGAGGTTCGGAGGGGTTCGACGGGCGCCGGCGCAGCGGCGCCGCCGGGCGCTTTCTTCTTGTGGTGGCGCTTGGGGCGGCTGACGGCGACGGCCCGGCCGATATGGGGCCGGTGCGATCGCGCCCTGCGATCGAGGCCGCTCTTCGCCGCGAGACTGGTCCCGTGCGCGAGGACGCTCCCGCACAGGGCCAGCAGCATCACCAGCGCCAGGAACAGACTGCAGACGATGCGCGTGTAGTGAGAGGAATCCATAGAGCCGTCTACTGACGGCGTTGAGCCCCTGCTCGGTGCCGCGCCAGCGAGATTGGGCCGATAGCCTAGTCGCAGAGCCGGCCGAGGTGGTGAAGCAGTAGTGGTTCAATTCGGGCGGTCCGGGCACTTCTCGCAAGCGCGCAGGCACCACAGGCGAGGAGCAAGGCGGCTGCCATCCTTCGTCTTATTCGGGCGACGCCGTCCAGTGGATGCGTTCGCTCAGGCAGCCGCCATTGTCGACAAGGACCCAGCCGCGTGCCCGCCGGCCCTGATCGAGAAAACGACCGCCGAAAGAGATCTTTTCGCCCTCGTAAGACCCCTGCCCGGAGGCTTCGAAGCTGCCGTTGCGACCGACCACGACCGGCATTTCGTATTCGGTCACCCCGTCGATCAGCTGCGGGCAGCCCGGATAGAGGTACCCCACCACGTTGAACGAGAGCACCTTTGGGCGGTGGTCGAAGCATTCGCTTCCTGGGCAGCCCTTGGCATGAAAGTAGAAGCCGACCAGCACGTTCTTGTTGCCCGTCTGGTAGCCGGCGAAATTGGGAGCGTGGTAGTTGGCGGAGGCCGGTGCTGCCGCCTCGAGCAGGGCCGTAAGCGTCGCCGCCGCGATCGCCAGGAACCGGATTCCGTACTCTCGCACTCTCTCAGCGTACCCGCCGAGCGACCTACCCTTCGCCTGCTCCCGCACTCTCCTCGAGCCCGTGTGGGTGCAGGTGGTCCTCGGCCATCCGCTTGAGGCCGACCCGATCGATCTTCCCGGTGGGGTTGAGCGGCATCCGGTCGAGGAAGACGATCTCCTCGGGGGCCTTGTAGCCGACCCGTTCACGGCAATGGACGATCAGATCTGCGCTGGTCGGCTGCTCGGCGCCCGGCCGCACGGTGACGTAGGCGCGGACGTTCTCGCCGTGGACCTCGTCGTGGACGCCGACAACCCCCGCCAGCTCGACCGCCGGGTGATCGACCAGCGCGCCCTCGACCTCGTAGGGGCTGATGTTGGAGCCGTCGTGGACGATCACCTGCTTCTTGCGGCCGAAGAACCAGAGGTAGCCGTCCTCATCGGCGCGGGCGAGGTCGCCGGAGTCGAGCCAGCCGTCGCGGACCACCTCCGCGGTCGCCTCGGGCGCCTCCCAGTAGCCGACCATCTGGCTCGGCGTGCGGATCCAGATCCGCCCCACCTCCTCCACCTCGACATGCGTCCCATCCTCGTCACGAAGCGCGATCGAGAAGCCGGCGGTCGGGATGCCGATCGAGCCCTGCTTGATCACCCCCGAGGGCGGGTTCAGGGTCGCCGTGCCGACCTCGGTCATCCCGTAGGCCTCGATGATCGGGAAGCCGGCACGGGCGGCGAACTCGGTCAGCAGCTCGGTCGAGACCTTGTCGGAGGCGGCGCGGCAAACGCGCAGCGAGTCGAAGTCGTGTGGTTGCAGGTCGTGGTCGCGGATCAGCGCCAGCAGCGCCGCCGGGAGCATCGTCAGCACGGTCGGCCGGTGCTCGCGCAGCAGCGCCAGCAGCTCGTGGCTGTCGAAGGCGCGGGCGACCACCACCTTGCCGCCGACCGAGAGCGTGGTCAGCGCATAGAGGAAGGAGCCGACGTGCGACATCGAGGAGCCCGGCACGAGGACGTCCTTGGCGGTCAGGTCGAGGGCATGGGTGGCGCTGGCGATCATCCAGCGCAGCGTCTCGCGGCTGTGGGTGACACCCTTGGCCGGGCCGGTGCTGCCGGAGGTGAAGAAGATCGCCGCCGGCGCGGCGGGGTCGGGCGGCTGACCGCGCGGCGGCAGTGGCTCCGAGCCGAGTAGCGCGGCGAACTCGCTGCGCCAGCCGCCGTCGTGCTCGTCGGGTTCGTCGTTGCCGGTCGGCAGCGGTTCGGCGTCGTGGTAGGCGATTGCCCCGAGCTCGAGGCCGCCGGCCAGCCCGGAGGTGGCGACGTCCTCGGCTCGCTCGACGTGGGCGAGCAGAGCCCGCGCCCCGCTGACCTGGAGGGCGTGATCGATCTCGCGCGAGGTGTAGCGATAGTTCAACGGAGTCGCGACGAGACCAGCGCGAAAGCAGGCGAGATAGTGGACGACGAGGTCGATCCGGTTCGGCATCAGCGAGGCGATCCGATCGCCCGGTTCGAGACCGAGGTCGAGGTAGCCCCGGGCGACCCGCCCCGCCGCGTTCTCGAGCTCGCGCCAGCTCTTGCGCCGCAGCGCCGAGGCGATCGCGACTCGTCCGGCGCCGCCTCGAGCCCGGCGAGCAGGAGGTCGTCGAGCGGGGGCGCGGGAGCGTCGAGCTGGGCGCCGTCGATCAACACGCCCGGATCGTATGCTGACCGTGCTTTCCGTGGCTCGTCTGGGGAAAAGCGCCCTGGCGCCGGTCGCCGACCTCGACGAGAAGTCCCGCCGCCGCCTCGCCGCGCTCACCCTGGTGCTCGGGATCGAGCCGATCACCGTCCTCAAGGACGTCTGCGGACTCGACGACGAAGAGACGCTCGAGGTCCTTTCCTGGGCGGCGGCGCGCTTCTTCAGGCGGGCCTGGAGGAAGCGGACTGACGGTTCGGACCGCGGGGACGAGACGGGACCAGGCTTGCCGTGCGCGGGTCCTCGCCGGGCGATGTGAGTTGACTGTGGTCACTATCGGCAGCTGGCGCTGCGGACGTGCTCAGGCGATAGCGTCGGCAGCGATGAAGATTGCCCGCCTCGAACATGGCGAGAGCCCCGAGCGTGGCCGCCTCGGCCGCGGCCGGGCGCCGCGGTCGAGCCACGCCGAGTGGGCACCGGCCCCCGGGCGCGAGGATCCGCTGGCGATCCTGCGCCATCAGGCGGAGACGCGGCTTCACGAGTTGCTCCCCATCAGGTACGGCCGGATGGCTGCGTCCCCGTTTGCCTTCTTCCGCGGCGCCGCCGCTGTGATGGCGGCCGATCTCGCGGGAACGCCGACCTCGGGCCTCGTCGTGCAGGCCTGCGGCGACGCCCACATTTCCAACTTCGGTGGCTTCGCCGCCCCAGATAGGCGTCTCGTCTTCGGCCCCAACGACTTCGACGAGACGCTGCCCGGACCTTGGGAGTGGGACCTGAAGCGAATGGCGGCGAGCATCGAGATCGCCGCCCGCGAGCTCGGCCTCGGTGCCAAGCGGCGGCGGGCCATGGTCGCGGCAGCGGTGCGCCAGTACCGCGACGGGATGCGGGAATTCGCGGCCGAGCCGATGCTCGAGGCCTGGTACGAGCGCCTCGACGCCGATCAGCTGACCGCCCGTTTCGGCACGCGCCTCGACGCCGACGGTCGCGAGCTGTTTGAGAGCACGTTCGCCAAAGGCAGGCGCAAGACGAGCGTCCGCGCGGCGCGGAAGCTGACCAGGGTGGTCGACGGCCAGCTCCGCTTCACCAGTGCGCCGCCGCTCCTGACCCCGCTGAGCGAGCTGCACGCGAGCGACGATCCGCAAGAGCGGGAGGCCTACGTGCGCGAGCTGCTCGACGCCTACACCGCCGGCCTCCATGCCGACGTCGAGCACCTCTTCCGCTCCTACGAGTTCGCCGACATGGCGCGCAAGGTGGTCGGGGTCGGGAGCGTCGGCACCCGAGCCTGGGTCTTTCTCTTCACCTCGACGGGTGCCGGCGACCCGCTGGTCCTGCAGGCAAAGGAAGCCGTGGCTTCGGTGCTAGAGCCCCACCTTGGAGGAAGCGAGTATGAGAACCACGGCGAGCGAGTGGTGCGCGGACAGCGGATGATGCAGGCCGCGACCGACATCTTCCTCAGCTGGCAGCGCAGCACCGGACTCGACGGCCTCGATCACGATTTCTACGTGCGCCAGCTCTGGGACTGGAAGGCCTCGGCCGACCTGGCGCGGATGGACGACCGTGGGCTCCTTGCCTACACGCGCGCCTGTGCCTGGTCGCTGGCCCGCTCGCACGCGCGCTCAGGCGACCGCCTGGCGATTGCCGCTTACCTTGGCAAGAGCGACCGCGTCGATCGCGCGATTGCCCAGTTCTCCATGCACTACGCAGACCAGAATGAACGAGACCACGAGCGATTGCGGCGGGCGATTGCCGACGGCGAGCTGGAGGCGCGGGACGGGGTCTGAGGCGGAGAAGGTCGCTCGCGTGGTTCAAATGCCGCCCGGTCCCGTCAGCGCCTCGGTTTGCTCAGCCTATCCCCCGAGTTGCGGGTCGGCCGGCGACCGGGTCTTGGGAAAGCCCCTTGGGGTGGCAGATGATCCCCGATAACTGACCGCGGCCGAGACGACCACGGCCGCGGCGGCTGCGATCGCCACCGCCAGGCTCACCTTCAACAGCAGCGCACCGGTGATGGCGCCGCCCAGGATCGCCAGAATCGCCCCGCCCCGCAGCGCCAGCTCACCCTCGGAAGCGAAGCCGGTCGGGGTGTGTGAGACAAAGGTGCTGAGGGTGAGGTTGAGAACGGTGGTGGCGAGGTTCGGATCGCCGATCCCCCGCGCGATCGTGTTCCGCAATCCCATCGCCACCGAGAGGATCGCGATCAGCAGATAGGCGGTCAGCCCACCGGGGTTCACATCGGCGAGCGCCGCCAGCACCGCCGCGATGCCGAGCAAGCCGACCTCCGCCACCATCGCCGATCGCAGCCGGATCCTCGAACCCGGGCTCGCCCGGCGCGTCAGCAACACCGCGACCGAGCTGCCGGCCAGGAAGGCGCCGAGGGCGACCAGCGGCGCCAGCACCGGCGCGCCGGATACGTCGGCGATGCCGAGCCCGAGGAAGATCACGTTGCCGGTCTGCATCGCGGCGAAGACATGGCCGAGGGCGAGGAAGCTGACCGCGTCGACGATCCCGGTGACGAAGGTCAGGACCAGCAGGGTTCTCGTCAGCGGGTCCCGCATTGGTACAGATTTGATCTAGGAAGCCCGCTTCCTCTGCCCCTTCACCGGCTGGATCTTCTGATTCAGGTTCAGGGAAATCCGGACGGCGGTCGAAATGGTGGAGAGCAAATCCCTGCGCCGCCCGGCGCTCGTCCAAGGAGTGTCCCGATTCCGATGAACCCGTCCCGAAAGGTGCGCCGGCTGATCCCGGCGTTTGCCGCCGCCCTGCTCGCTGTCGCCCTGCTCGCACCGGCTGCCAAGGCCGCCGACATCCCGTCCCTGATCACGACCGCCCAGTACAAGGCGCTGGTCGGCTTCGTCGAAAAACTCGAAACGCTCTCCAACACCCCGGCCACCACCGCGAAGAAGGCCGCCTACGAGGACCAGCTGGAGAACAAGCACGACGCCACGGTGGACAAATCGACCGCGTTCTTCAATCGCGGCAAGAAGGCGGCGCTGCGCGAATCCGAACGCGCGATCCAAACCGGGGTGCAGACCATCCGGCAGACGGAGGCAGGGGAACTCACCGCCCTGCGCCGGGACTACGACGCGCGGATAGACCGGGCCGCCACCAACTATGCAAACGCGGTCGGCCGGGTCGAAAACGCCTACGACAGCCGCAACGCCGCGCTGGGCAAACAGGTCAGCCGCCTGCGTAAACAGAAGGCCAACGCCGAAGGCGCCCTCCGCAAGGCCACGATCCAGGAAGCGATCGACCGGCGGACCAAGCGCGCCGGCGAAAACCGCAAGCTCAAACAGGAAGAACTCGTCGACCTGAAAGCCGGCTACGGCCGCGAAAAGGCAGCGATCCGCAGCGGCAAGCAGTCCGCCACCAAGAGCGTGCAGCAGAACGACGCCGAAGCGATCGTGACCCTGCGCAATCGCGGCAAGCGCATCTACAACAGCACGGTTCGCACGCTGCAGAGCCGACGCGTCGACCAGCTGCACGATCTCGAATCGAAGCTGGGCAGGGGCCGCGCCGCGATCACGCGGATGCCGGCCAAGACCTGAGCGTCTGCCGCTCGCCGGGAGCCAGGTTTCCCGGCGAGCGGCTCTCCGCCTCGCGGGAACGATCGACTACTGTCGCCCGGCACGGATTCACCGTGCCGATAATCGAGAGGCGGTCCTTTTGGATCCGGTCGGATATGAGTTTTGTACTCCCGAGGGCGACAGGGGCGGCGGGGTTCGCGCGACTCGTGGATTCCAGATCGGCGAGACGGTGATGGTCGGCGAACTCGAGGGAGAGGTCGAGCGCAACGATTCCCACGCGACCCAGATCAGCCGGACCAAGTGGGCTCGCCATGGTGGCCTCGGGCCGATCGTCAACCACTCCTGCGACCCGAACTGTGGGGTCGAGGTGAACAGCACCGGTGCCTGCGATTTCGTCGCCCGGGAACCGATCCTCGCCGGCGAGGAGATCACCTTCGACTACGCGATGCGCAACTACTCGATCGAGCACTTCCCCGGCGGATGCCTCTGCGGGGCCGATCTTTGCCGCGGGTCCGTCACCGGCTGGAAGGATCTCTCGGACGACCGTAAAGCGGACTACGAGGGTTCAGTGGCGCCCTACCTGCTGGAGATCGACCGGGACCTGGCCCCCGTCCCGTCGTAGGGGGTCTCGGCGGCGCTTAGGGTTTCCCTGCAAACGAGCTGAGGAGAGTCGATGAGCGAGATAGTGGTGGTTGCCGAGATCGGGATCGCGGATGGGAAGCGGGAGGAGGCGCTGGCCGCGCTCGAGACCCTCTGCCACGAGACCCACGCGAAGGACGAGGGCTGCCTGCTCTACGCGCTGCAGCTCGACCCCGCCGACGAGAGCCACGTCTTCTTCGTCGAGAAATGGGAGTCGGTCGAGGCGCTGCAGAAGCACGGCGCCACCGACCACATCAGGGCTCTCGGTGCCGGCGGCACGCTCTCCGGACCGCCGACGGTGACGGTGCTCCAGCAGGCGAACTTCGGCGATGCGGCGAAGGGGACGCTCTAGGCGGAGGCGAGGGACGACGACGGCGCCCTCGACGACGCGGTCGAGGGCCCTACTGGCGTCGCCCGATGACGATTTCCCGTCTCACGGCGACGGCGACGGCGATCACCGCGAGTGCCAGCAGGCCGAGGTAGATGAAGACGGGGGTCGGGACGGAGGAGAACGCATGCGCCGCGTCTGACGGGATTCTCGAGAAGAGGGGAGAGGAGCCCGCCGCCTCGGGCCGACCGCCCGCGGCATGGACGCCCGCTACGGCCCCTTCGGCGCCGTGGCCGGCGGATGCACCCGTTGCGAGCTTCGTGATCGCAAGACCCCAGCGTTCTCCGAAGGCCGCCAAGTAGGGCCCGGTCAAGGCGACCGCAGGCCAGACGTAGGCGACCCACCGCGGCAGCGGTGATCCGGTCGCCCCGTTTTTCGTCGGTGCCGGGACGTAGGTGGTCCGCCGCGAGCCTGGCGGGGGGTCGATCGGGGCAGCGGCGGAGTCCGCCGGATCGGTGACCCTCGGCGCGCCCGCCGCCGGATCGGCGGGATCGACGTTGGGGGGCGCGACCGGCGGCGGAGGGAGAGTGGTCCGGGCGGCGGTCTCGGCGCCTTCCTTCGCCTGGTTGACCGCGTCTTCGGCGGCTTGGATGGTCGAGCCGAGCGAGGACGCGGCACCGTTCACGGTGGTCATCGGATGGCCCGGGAGCGCGCCCGGCGCAGCGACCGGTGGCGAGGAGGCCACATCGGGGACCGTCGCCGCAGGTGGCGTCATCGTCGCCGTAACCCCCTGGGTCGTCGCGGTGACCGCTTCTTCTACTTCCTGCACCGACGGCGTCGCCTGAACAACCGGGCTCACGACTTCTTCAACTGGACCGGTGACCTGTTCCAACGCGCCGGCGTTCGCGGGCGGAGGGGAAAGGGAGAAGGCCTCCAAGGTTGCCACGACGCAGATCACGAGCGCGACGCGCACTGGGTGGGCTCTGCTGATCCTGGCCATGCGGGTACTCCCGGTGTATTTGCCGAAACCTCGTACGTTCCGATACCCGGGTACTGGACGAATATTCGGTAGACGCGCTAGCCGGTGATGAAAAAGGGACGAGCCGAACCGGAATCGGGCGACGTCAGTCCCCTGCGGCCACTGCCTGCTCGACGCTGGCGAAGAAGAACCCGGCCAGGTCGAGGCCACTGACCTCGATGATGCGACGGACTTGGCCGGTCGGTCCGGCGATCATCAGGCGACGACCCTCCTCCGCCATGCGATCGCGGGCGCGAAGCAGGGCGGCGAGGGCCATGGAGTCGACGAACTCGCAGTCTTCCAGCCCGACCACGACGTCCTCCGGGTGCTTTGCGGCGGCCGCCTCCAACGCTTTCTGGAGCTCGTCGACCTCGGAAAGCCCGAGCTCGCCGTGAATCTGGAGGACCGGACGCCGCGCGGGCCCGACCTCGCGTTCGGTCACGCGGAAAGTCGTCACGAAACGATGTATACCTGCTCAGCCCGGGATAAGGGTCGGCACGCCGACTACTCGACCTCGTGGGCATGGCCGTGATCGTCGCCGATCGGCGTGCCGGGATCGGCGCGGACGGTCAGGTAGGACTGCCAGGTGATCCGCAGGATCACGACGGTGACGACCATGCCGATCAGCGGGTCGGCGACCTGGGCGCCGAGGGCGACGAAGATCGCGCTCGCGACGACCGCGAGGCTGACGATGCCGTCGGTGCGGGCGTGGTAGCCGTCGGCGACCAGGGCCGGGCTGGCGAGGCGGCGGCCGGCGCGCAGGCGGACCACCGCAGCGGCCTCGTTGCCGAGGAAGCCGATCACGCCCGCCCCGGCCAAGGCCCAGAGGTGAGTCAGGTCCTGGGGGTTGATCAGCCGGTCGATCGACTCGCCGAAGGCGACGCAGGCGCTGACGAAGATCGTCGCGACGACGAAATAGCCGGCGTACTTCTCCGCCTTGAAGGAGCGCATCAGGAACGCCACCCCCAGCGGCACCGCGGTGAGCGCGTCGCCGACGTTGTGGATCAGGTCGGCGAGCAGGGCGATCGAACCGCTGAGGACGAAGACGACGATCTGTGCCGCCGCCGTCGCGCCGAGGATCAGGAGGCTGAGGAGGACCGCCTCGATGCCCGCCCGCGAGCGCTTGATCGAGGCGTCGACGAGCCCGTGGCTGTGGCCGTGGTCACCGCCGTGGGAGTGCGCGTGTGAGTGCCCGTGCGCGCTCAAGGGACCAGCGCCGCGGCGCTGGTCCGCGCTCCTTCGGCGAGTCCCAGCCGCAGGTGTTCCACGTGCGACATCGCCTGCTCGAGCAGCTGCGCCACGTGGTGGTCGTAGAGCGAGTAGTTGACCCGCCGCCCGTCGCGCTCTCCGGTCACCAGCCCCAGGTGCCGGAGGATCCGCAGCTGGTGGGAGACCGCCGAGCCGTCCATCCCGACCACTTCGCTGATCTCGCTGACCGACCGCTGCCCTGCGTGCAGGGAGGCGAGGATCCGCAGCCGGCTGGGGGTCGCCAGCGCCTGCATCGTCTCGGCGACCTGCCGCGCCGCGCGGGGGTCGAGGAGCTCGCCTGGATCGGGGGTCGCGCCGTGGCTCATGCGTCCAACAATACCTGAAGGACTGTTCAGTCCTCACCGCTATCTGGGTGGGCGTAGTTTGCCCTTTAGACGTCCCGAGACGAGTTCAGCGACAGCAGGAGGAGATGACGATGGCGAAGGTGCTCTGCGTGCTCTACGACGACCCGGTCGACGGCTACCCGCCCGCCTACGCCCGCGACGGGATCCCGACGATCGAGCGCTACCCCGACGGCCAGACGACCCCGACCCCGGAGGCGATCGACTTCACCCCGGGCGAGTTGCTCGGCTGCGTCTCCGGTGAGCTCGGCCTGCGTCCCTACCTGGAGGCTGCCGGCCACGAGCTGGTCGTCACCTCCGACAAGGACGGCCCCGACTCCGAGTTCGAGAAGCACCTGGCCGACGCCGAGGTGGTCATCTCCCAGCCCTTCTTCCCGGCCTACCTCACGGCCGAGCGGATCGCCAAGGCGCCGAACCTGAAACTGGCGCTGACCGCCGGGATCGGTTCCGACCACGTCGACCTCGAAGCCGCCGCGGCCGCCAACATCACCGTCGCCGAGGTCACCTACTGCAACTCGATCTCGGTCGCCGAGCACGTGGTGATGATGATCCTCGGCCTGGTCCGCAACTACCTGCCCTCCTATAAGACGGTGATCGACGGCGGCTGGAACATCGCCGACTGCGTCGCCCGCTCCTACGACGTCGAGGGCATGCAGGTAGGGACCGTTGCTGCCGGCCGGATCGGCCTCGCGGTGCTGCGTCGGATGGCGCCGTTCGACGTCGGCCTCCACTACATGGACCGCCACCCGCTGCCCGCCGAGGTCGAGAAGGAACTGAACCTGACCCACCACGAGACGGTCGAGTCCCTGGTCGACGTCTGCGACGTGGTGACGATCAACTGCCCACTGCACCCGGAGACCGAAGGCCTCTTCGACGCCGAGATGCTGGGCAAGATGAAGCGCGGCGCCTACCTGATCAACACCGCGCGCGGCAAGATCGTCGACCGCGACGCGGTGGTCGCGGCGCTCGAGTCCGGGCAGCTGGCGGGTTACGCCGGCGACGTCTGGTTCCCCCAGCCCGCCCCCGCGGACCACCCCTGGCGGACGATGCCCCACCACGGGATGACCCCGCACATCTCCGGCTCCTCGCTTTCGGCGCAGACGCGTTACGCGGCGGGCACCCGCGAGATCCTCGAGAACTACTTCGCCGGGCGTCCCCAGCGCGACGAATACCTGATCGTCGACGGCGGGGGCCTGGCCGGCGTCGGCGCCCACTCCTACAGCGCGGGCAACGCCACCGGCGGCGCGTCCTAGCCGCCGGGTTGAGACCAAAGCCGAGCAGGAGGGAAAACGAACTAATTTGTCAAGCAGATCGGACGGATATTTGACATAGCCGCTTAAGATTCCCAATCCTTGCGTTATGGCAAGTCCTTCGGGGCGCTGTTGGCGGTGGTTCTGGCATTTGTGGTGTTGCCTTCTGTCGCCTCCGCGTCGGATCCCGACACGGTCCTGCTCAGCGGTCCGACCGAGCTGACCTCGAGCAGTACGGTCACGTTCAGCTTCGAAGCCGGTGGCCACGAGGGCAGCTCCGACGACGCCTCGTTCGAATGCCGACTCGACTCGGACGGCGCCTGGGAATCGTGCGCCTCGCCGGTCACCTACAGCGAACTTGCCGACGGCCCGCACCGCTTCGAAGTGCGGGCGAAGACGGCGGGGCATCGCTGGGACCAGAGGCATCGCTGGTGGTCTTGGTGCTACGCCGTCGACCCGACCCCGGTGGTGGTCGAATTCACCGTCGACACGACGGCGCCGCAGACCGAGATCGAAGCCGCTCCGAGCGGCACGATCGACGTCGCCGAAGCGACTCTCAAATTCAGCGCCGAAGAAGCGACGACGACCTTCGAATGCCGACTCGACTCGGCCGACCCGGCCGCCTGGAAACCGTGCTCCTCGCCCGCGACCTTCAGCGGGCTCGGCGACGGCCCTCACAAGATCGAAGTGCGCTCGATCGACGCCGCCGACAACGTCGACCCGACCCCCTCCGTCGTCGCCTTCGCGGTCGACACGACGCCGCCTGAAACGACCGTCGACACCGCGCCCTCGGCGAAGATCGAGGTCAGCGAAGCGACCATCACCTTCAGCTCGCCGGAGGGGACGGTGTTCGAGTGCCGGCTCGACCCGCAGCCCGATTCGCCCTGGCTACCGTGCAATGGGTCGGTCAGCCTCGTCGGTCTCTCACAGGGCACCCACACCTTCGAAGTGCGGGCGGGCGACAGTCTCGGCCGCTTCGATCCGACCCCGGCCCGCGTCACCTTCTTCGTCGATATCCCGGTCAACGGGGCGCGGCTCGCCGCGGCGCCGCTGGCCGGGACGGTGAAGATCAAGACCCCCGGCTCGGGCAAGTTCCGCCCCTTGACCGAAGGGGAAACGATCCCGGTCGACTCGGTGGTCGACACCACCGCCGGCAAGGTCAGCCTCACCTCGGTCGACCAGTACGGGGAAGAACAGCGCGCCTCGTTCTTCAAAGGCACCTTCCGGGTCGAACAGCAGCCTGGGCACCGGCTCGTCAGCCTGCGGCTACGGGGCGGCAACGTCGACCAGTGCGGCTCGGTGGAAGAAGAAGAAGAAGAAGGCTCGGCCCGGGCCTCCGCGGCGGCGCCGGGGAGCGCTCTCTGGGGAAGCGGCAAAGGTCACTTCCGCACCCAGGGCAACTTCGGCGCGGCGACCGTGCGGGGGACGATCTGGCTCACGGAAGACACCTGCGAAGGGTCCTTCTTCAAGGTCAACCGAGGCATCGTGTCGGTGCGCGACTTCCCCCGTCATCGGACGGTCTCGGTGCCCGCGGGCCACACCTACCTGGCCCGCAACCCGGCCGGCTGATCACCCGGCCTCGACGCTCGCCCGGGCCGCGCGCAGGATCTCCTCGGAGAGAGTCTCGTCGCCGACGGCGCGGGCGATCAGCAGCGCGCCGACCATCGTGCTGACCGCGGCGATCGCGCGGCGACGGGCGTCCTCGCCCTCGCCACCGAGCAGGTCTTCCATCTGGGCGAGGTAGCGCTCCACCTGGCCGCGGTAGGTGGCCTGGACGCGCTCGTCGGCGCGGGCCGCGTCGGCACCGAGGGCGACGACGGGGCAGCCGGTGCCGGGCTGGTCGCGGTGGGCGGGGGAGAGGTACCAGTCGACGAAGGTGGCGAGCGGGTCCTCGGCGCCCTCGGTGGCCTCGGCGAACCCGTCGCGACTCTGCGCAACCGCCGCCTCGACCGCCTCGGCGACAAGATCGTCGCGCGAGTCGAAGTGCTTGTAGAAGCCGCCGTGGGTGAGCCCGGCCGCCTGCATGATCTCGGCGACGCCCGGCCCCTCCGTTCCGGATTCGCGCATCTTCTGCGCGGCGATCTCGACGATCGCCGCGTGGTTCTTCTTTTTGTCTTTCTGCGAGTGGCCCATACCTCCAGTTTAGATGACGCGCGTCATCTTGTTAGGATGATGCTCATCATCCAGATTTCGCCCTCGGGCGACCGCCCGGATGGGCTCAACTCAGACACGGAGGCATGCAATGAAGATCGAGGGAGCAACCGCACTGGTAACCGGCGCAAACCGCGGGATCGGCAAGGCGTTCGCGGAGGAGCTGCTAGAGCGCGGCGCGGCGAAGGTCTACGCCGGTGTCCGCGACGTGGCCAACGTCACCGACCCGCGGCTCGTCCCGGTCCGGCTCGACGTCACCGACGCGGCCCGTGTGCGCGAGGTCGCCGCCGAGCTGACCGACGTCGACCTGGTCGTCAACAACGCCGGCTCGGGCCGTCCGGCGCTGCCGCTCGCGGCGAGCCTCGACGACGCCCGCTTCGAGCTCGAGCTCAACTACCTGAGCATCATCTCGACGACCGAGGCATTCGCCCCGGTGCTCGCCGCCAACGGCGGCGGTGCGATCGTCAACATGCTCTCGATCGTCTCCTGGGCGGCGGCGCCCAACCTCGCCACCTACTCGGCGTCGAAGGCGGCCGCCTGGTCCTACTCGAACTCCTCGCGGATCGAGCTGAAGGCGCAGGGCACCGAGGTGGTCGGCATCCACGTCGGCTACGTCGACACCGACCTGATCGCCTCCTTCGACGTCGACAAGGTCCAGCCGTGGCTGGTCGCGACGGCCGCCTTCGACGGCCTCGAGGCGGGCGAGCCGGAGGTCGCCGTCGACCAGTGGAGCCGTGACGTCAAAGCCGGCCTCAGCGACGACCAGCGGCTGATCTACCCCGGCGTCGAGGAGCAGTTCGCGGCGGCGAGCGCCGCGTAGGCGGCGGGCGAGGTGAGTTCGCACTTAGCACCGAATAGTGTGGCTAACTGCGAACTCACCTGTGGCTTGCCCGCCGCCCCGTCAGCGCCAGGCAGATCGAGGCCAGGTAACCGGCGCTGGCCACCGCCATCGGCAGGTGCAATGAGAGGCCGCTGCCGGCTGCCAGCAGCGTGCCCAGCAGGGCGACGCCGAGCGCCCCGCCCGCCTGGCGGGCGGCGTTCTGCACTCCCGAGGCGAGGCCGATCCGCTCGCGCGGCACGTCCTCCATCGCCAGCGCGGTCATCGCCTGCATCGTCAGGGCCTGGCCGGCGAAGGGGATCGAGAAGAGGATCGTCCCCGCCACCCCGGCGGAGCCGAAGGCGGCCATCAGCGCCGCGCCGCCGGCGCCGAAGCCGAGCCCGATCAGCACCGCCGGCCACTCGCCGAGCCGCGCGATCAGCCGACCGGAGTAGAGGGCGATCGCGCCGATGATCGCGGTGAGTGGCAGGAGCGCCAGGCCGGTGTCGAAGGGGGAGAGGCCGAGGCGCTCATGGAGGTAGAGCGAGAGGCAGAAGAGGGTGCCGTAGAAGCCGAAGTTGTAGAGACCGCCGACGACGACGATGTTGCGGAACTTGCGGTTGCGGAAGAGCTCGGGCGGGATCATCGGCAGCGGCACGAGGCGCTCGACCCGGGCCAGCGCGAGCGCTGCCGCAACCCCCGTGGCCAGCAGCCCGATCGTCCCCGCCGCGGTCCAGCCGATCTCGCCCGCGAGGATGAATCCGCCGCTGAGGCAGCCCAGCGCCAGCACCACCAGCACCTGGCCGGGGACGTCGAAGGGGTGGCGGTGGCGCGCGGTCTCGGTGACGTAGGCGGCGATCGCCAGGCCGGCCAGCACGGCAAGGGGCAGGTTGACCAGGAAGATGAATCGCCAGCCGACCGAGTCGACCAGCGCGCCGCCGAGCACCGGCCCGATCGAGAGCCCGATGCCGGAGATCCCACCCCAGGCGGCCAGCGCTCCGCGTCGCGGCGGCCCGGCCGGGAAGGTGTGGACGATCAGCGCCAGCGAGCAGGGCATCAGCAGCGCCGCGCCGAGCCCTTGCGCCGCCCGGGCCGCGATCAGCGCGTCCATCGACGGCGCCGCCGCGCATGCCGCGCTCGCCACCCCGAACACGCCGAGCCCGATCAGGAACGCGGTCCGCGAGCCGATCCGGTCCGCCCAGGCGCCGCCGCTGAGGAGGAAGGTGGCGAAGACGAGCGTGTAGCCGCTGACGATCCACTGCGCCGCCGCCAAGGAGCCGCCGAGGTCGGCGACGATCGGGCCGAGCGCGACGTTCACGGCCGTGGTGTCGATCGTGATCATCAGGAAGCCGCAGCAGATCGCCGCCAGCCCAAGCCGCCGCGCCCGCGCGCTCGGTGCCGGATCGGCGGGAGTGGCGAGGAGCAGGTCGGTCACGGCACTGATCCTGCCGGTTGGGAACGCCGGAATGGGGGAATACCCTCTGTGTGATGCGTAAGCGGATCGGCAGACCGAGCGTTCCCCAACTGGTCATCGCCGCGGTGCTGGTCATCGCCTTGGTGGTCGGGGTGATCGTCCCGGGCGGGACCGGCGACACGATCGAGGCCTGCGCCGGCGCCGCCCTGGCGCTCGCGCTGATCGCCAGGTTCGGCATCTTCCACCAGCCGACCGCCCGCCACTATCCACCCGGCGACGAGCGTGAGCGCGAACCTACCGAGTACGGCCCGTCCCGCCCCGGGGGGTCGGCCGGGGGGTTGAGGTGACGGGTCGCACTCAGCCGAGCGCCCGCGCGTCGTAGTTTCTCTGGGTGCCATCTGACGCCAAGCCCGTCGATCGCAAGCTGATCGCCCTGCTGGCGGTCGGCTGCGGGGCCACCGTCGCCAACCTCTACTACGCGCAGCCGCTGCTCTCGGCGATCGGCTCGCACTTCGGCGTCTCCGACGGCACCGCCGGGTTCCTCGTCACCGTCTCGCAGGTCGCCTACGGGCGCCGCCGCGGCGCCGCAGTTCGCCCTCCTCGCGCTGGCGATCGGGGTCGCCTCGGCGACCTCGGTCGTCGCCCAGGTCCTCGTCCCGTTCGCCTCGACGCTCGCCCCCGAGGGCGAACGCGGCCACGTCGTCGGCATGGTGATGAGCGGCCTGCTCAGCGGCGTGCTCCTCGCCCGGACCCTCTCCGGCCTGGTCGCGGGCCTCGCCGGCTGGCGCACCGTCTTCGTCTTCGTCTTCGCCGCGGTCGCGATGGCGGTGCTGGCGCTGGCGCTCTGGCGGGCGATGCCGCGGAGCGGCCCCAGGACCACGCTCCGCTACCGCGCCCTCCTCGCCAGCATCGGCGCGCTGATCCTGCGCGAGCCGGTCCTTCGCCGGCGCATGGTCTTCGGCGCCTGCGGCTACGCCGGCTTCAGCCTCGTCTGGACGACCCTCACCTTCCTGCTCTCCGACCCGCCCTTCGACTTCGGCGAGGCGACGATCGGCCTCTTCGGCCTGGCCGGGCGCGGAGGCGGCGCGGTCGCGATGAGGATGGGACGCCGCGCTCGGCCGCGAGACCGCCGGCCGCGTCACCACCGCCTACGTCACCTCGAACTTCATCGGCGGGCGATCGGCTCGGCGGCCGGGGCGATCGCCTGGAGCGCGGATGGCTGGCTGCCTGTCTGCGCGGTCGGCTTTCGCCATCGCGGCGACGGCATTGCTCGCCTGGCTGACCGAGCCGCGCCCGCGCTCGAAGCGACGCGGGCGACGGGGCCCTCTGGCCACCGCCGCCCGCGTGTCCGTCGATCAGTGACCCGTCACTGCCCGAGGAGGGTGTCGAACAGGTCGGTGTGGTCGTTGGTGCCGAGCACCGCCAGACCGCCCGGGCCGGTCGCCCAGACAGGGACGACGGCGCCGGTGTGCTGTTGGCTCGGCGGCGCCGCGGCGGGTGCCTTGCCCGCTTCGTAGCCGGCCGTGCCGTAGGTCAGGCTGAGCGTCTGCCCGTCCTTGGTCGTCAGGTTGGTCGAGTAACCGGTGGGCAGGCCCGTCCCGGTCGCGTCCTCGCCGACGATCTGGCTGGTGTGGGAGTGGTCGGCGGTGACCACGACCAGCGTGTCGGGATGATCTTCCTGGTAGTCCAGCGCGACGCCGATCGCCCGGTCGAAGGCGATCGTCTCGCCGATCTGGCCGCAGGCGTTGGTGGCGTGGTCCTGCTTGTCGATCGAGGCGCCCTCGACCTGGAGAAAGAACCCGTTGCGGTTCTTGCGGTCGTCGAGCAGGTCGATCGCCCGCCGCGTCATCGCCGCGAGGCTCGGCTCGTTGCCGGGCCGCTGCCCTTCGGTGCACGGCGTGGGCGCGTTGCCCTTGCCGAGCGAGGCGGCCGGACCGGTCCACTCCAGCGACATGTTGCTGTCGTTGAAGAGGCCGAGCACCGGTTTGCCGGCACCGACCGAGCTGAGCCCGTCGGCGTCGGTGACGTAGCGGTAGCCCTGTTCCGTCGCCTCCTCGACCACCGATTTGCCGGTGTAGGGGCCGCTGAGGACTTTGGCGGTGAAGCGGGCGCGACCGCCGCCGAGGAGCACGTCGACCTTGTGGTCGACCTCCTGCTCGGCGATCGAGCCGAGACCGCCGGCGCCTTTCGCCTCCAGCGGGCAGGCGGTCATGTTGGCCGGGCCTTGGCAGCCGCGCAGCGAGATGTGCGAGGCGAGCACGGCGGGGGTGGCGTCGGTGATCTCGGCGGTCGAGACGTCACCGACCTTCTTGCCTTCTTTCTGGGCGATCTCGAGGATCGTGGTCAGGTTTTTGCCCGGGACTTCGATGCTCGTGCTCGGGCCCTGGGAGATGCGCTCGTCGAGCGTTTTCTGGCCGGTCGCCCAGGCGGTCCCGGTGGAGGCCGAATCGGGGTCGTAGTCGGGCAGGTATGGAGCGGCGGTGCCGGGCTTCACCGACCAGGTGGTGTCGAAGCCGGTGAACGGCATGCGGTCGACGTTCAGCGGGTTGGCGACGCCGTTGTAGTAGCGGGTGGCGGTGATCTCCTGGGTGCCCATGCCGTCGCCGAGCAGGAAGATCACGTTCTTCGGGTGCTTGTTCCGCAGGGCGGAGGAGACGGCGCGTTCGGTTTCCGTCTGGTGGGACGAGAACGCCCCGGTGGCGGCCGCCGTGCCGGCGACGATCGCCGACAGCGCGAAGATGGCCGCGAGTCCGACCGAAAGGCGCTTGCCTTTCATCTATTTCCCCTTTTCAGTTGTTGGACGAGACTGCGTCGCCAACGATCGAGGGGTCTTCGTCCTCCGCTGTGGAAATGGTGTTTCGAGTGCGTGAAGAAGTCGTGACCGGGGGCGCGGTCTCGCCGGTGAGGCGTTCACCGTTGCGGTGCTGGCGTCCGATGTCGGCGAGACCGAGCGCGCCGAGCAGGAACGGCACCCCGGCGTGGAAGGTCCGATAGAGGAGGATGCCGCCGGCGGCAAGGCTGAGCGCCGAGCCGTAGAGGGTGAAGGCGCCGACCAGGCCGCCCTCGGCGCTGCCCGGCACGGGCACGATCGCGCCCGCGTGGCCGATCGTGTAGGCGAGGACGAAGAGGCCGAGCGCCGGGCCCCCACCGCCGAGCGCCTCGAAGGCGGCGCCCATCGAGGCGACGTCGAAGGCGTAATAGCCGATCGCACCGAGGACCAGGAGCATTTCGCGCGACCAGACCAGCTCGACGCTGGTGTCGACCGCCTCGCGCAGCCATTCCTGGGCAGCGGCGGCGCCGTGGCGGACCTTGCCGCCTCGCGTGCCGTCGATCTGCGGCAACGCGCGCGGCACGACGATGATCGCGGCGATGATCGCAGCGGCGATCGCCGCCGGGATCAGGGTCAGGGCGAGCGAGGCGTCGCCGGGCAGGGCACCGACTGCCTCCAGCGTCCCGAAGACCACGAGGGCGCCGCCGCTGACCGCGCTGGTGACGAGGAAGAGGACCGCCGAGCGGCTGACCGCGAAGGCGGTCGGGATGCCGGAGCGGATCAAGATGACGGCGCCGAGAGCCAGCCCGCCGCTGCCGCCGCTGGGAAGGAAGACGTTGGCGCTCTCCTCGACCACGCCGACGTCGAAGGACTCGCGCCAGCCGAGCCGGCGGTCGAAGGCGCCGCGCAGGGCGACCACGAAGCTCAGCACCGAGAGCAGTTGGAAGACGAAGCAGATGACGACCCAGCCGGGCTCGGTGTGGGCGAAGCGGTCGCGGATCGGCTCCAGGAAAGGGACCCAGACCACCGCCGCCGCGGCGAGGATCACAAGGCCCGCGGCGATCAGCCCGTTGACGAGGATCGTGCGGGAGTCGCCGGATTTCTCCAGCACCGCCTCGGCCTCCTCGCCGCAGTCGCCGCGCCGGCGCCGCTGCGGATCGAGGCAGGGGTCCGACTGGTCCGACTCGCGCTCAGGGGAGGACGCTACGAAACTCGGCACCGTAGATCCTTTCCGCTCCAAGCATTTACGAAGAATTCAGATTACCGAGCGGCCTGGATCGGCCTCTGTTGTCTATGTCGAGTTTCTTTTTTTGTCTCGCGACAAACAGAGTTGTCTAGGTTGAGTTTTTTTCTGCTAGCCTAGACAAATTATGCCAGGTGAACGCCCGTCGAGAGAACAGGTATTCGCCTCCCTCGACCAGGCGCGGATGGATCTGCAGATCATCGGCGGCCTGCCGGAGCCGACCGTCTTCGAGGACGTATGGGCCGATATCTGGATCGAAGAGACGCACAACTCGACGGCGCTCGAGGGAAACACGCTTCGCCGAAAACAGATCCAGCTGCTGCTGGAGGAGGGCGTCGTCACCGGCGCAGCGCACGATCTCAAGGAGTGGATGGAGGCGAAAGCCTATGGCGAGGCCGCTCGCTGGACCTACGGGGAAGCCTTCCGGGGCCTGTACGACAAACAGCCTCCCCGCTTCAGCGAGACGGCGGTGCGGCAGATCCACCAGTTGACCGTCGAGTCGGTCTGGGTCCACTTCCCGCCCGAACATCTTCGCTCTGACGAGAAACCCGGCGGCTACCGCACGGGCAACATCGAGCCGCTCCGGAAAGGCTTACAGCCGGCTGCGCCAAGCCTGGTTCCGTCGCTGGTGAGCGACTGGGTGGCGGAGGTCAACACCGCGCCCCCAGATGACTGCCATCTCATCGAGCATCTGGCCGAACTACACGCGAAGTTCGAGCGCATCCACCCCTTCCCTGACGGCAACGGTCGAGCGGGACGACTCGTCCTCTCGCTGCTCCTAGTCCGTAGCGGCTATCCACCGGCGATCATCTACAAAGCGGAGCGGAAGCGCTACCTGAATGCGCTCCAGCGCGCCGATGATGGCGATAGCGGACCACTGGCCGAACTCCTCGCCCGCTCGGTAAAGGACGGCATCTACAAATTCCTGATGCCGAAAATGGCCGGCCTCCTCTCGGTCGTGCCTCTGGCAGGTCTCGCGGATTCAACTCTCTCGCAAGGGGCGTTGGTTGCGGCGGCGCAGCGCGGTCGGCTCCGCGCGAACAAATACAACGGCTCTTGGTATTCGACCCGGCAGTGGGTCGACGAGTACAAGGCAAACCGCCATCAGAGGGCACGCCCGAAGGAGCAGGTCGAGCCCGCTGCCTAGGAGCAGGTGCTGCCGCCCCTCAGGTCGGCAGCAGTTTCGCCTTCGCCTGGTCGTACTCGGCGTCGGTGAGCGCGCCTTTTTCGACCAGTTCGTGCAGTTTGTGGAGTTCGTCGGCGGGCGAGACGTGGGCGGCGGCGCGGATGTAGTCGTCGGCCGCGTGTTTGGCTTCCGCCTGGGCGCGCAGTTGCCGTTCGCGCATGTCGGAGCCGTAGACGATCAGGTAGATCAGCGCCGTCAGCCAGGGGATGAAGATCAGCAGGATGATCCAGACGCCTTTCAGCCACCCCGACATCTCGTGGTTGCGGAAGAGGTCGCTGATGATCGTGAAGAGGATCCAGACCCAGACGACGAACAGGAAGATCTCGAAGACCGTCAGCAGCAGGTCCCCGAAGGTGATGTCAGCGAGCGGCAACATGAGTCCTTTCAGTCAGGTCAGCTGCGGAGCTCATCGAGCGATTTGACCTCAAGGTCGAACGGCTCGTCGGCGGCGCGGCGGCGGCGATAGGGAGAGACGGTGACGCGGTGGACCTCACCGCAGGCGCAGGGGACTTCGATCGGACTGGTGTCCGCGGCGGGGTCGGTGTCGACCTTGAGGCGCTTGAGCGTGCCCGTCTCTTTGCAGCCGTAGGAGATCACCCAGCCGTATTCGGGGCGCTCCTGGCGTTTCGGGCGGGAGGGGCTCATGCGCCCATCCTGTCACGGACGGAGGCGTGGCGGAAAGCCCTCACTGACCGAAGATCGACGACCACCGTGCAGGAGGGTGAAAACGTCAGAGGAGGCGGGCTGCGCGTATCTGCAGGTCCGCGACCGTCGAGCGCTGGGTCTCGGCGCGCCGGATCAGGGCCGACAGGTCCGCTGCGGTCTCGCCGTCGAGGAGCTCATCCAGGAGTAGCCAGAGCCGGAGCTTCCCCGAGATCCCCAGCAGAAGCATTTCCAGGTCAACCACGCGACCGAGGGGCGAGTACCCGCGCAGCTGACCGTTCGGCTTCAGCCGGCCGAGTCGCTCGCCTAGCCAGCTGATCGCCGGTTTGATCTTCGAGCGGCCGACACCCAATTCGTCGAGGATCGACTCCAGGGTCGCGCGGTCCTCCTCGATCTGACCACAGACGACGGCCAGCGGCGGGGCGAACTCGGTGCCCTCATTCGCATCGCGTGCCATCCGCGCCCGCTCGACCCCCGCCGTGGACCCGGCCAGATGGTCGTTGAGATAGATGCCGAGGAGCCGGTGTCGGTCTGCGTCCACGTCGTTCAGGTACCCCGATCCGGGCCGACGTCCCGCTCGCGGCCGTAGAGGCTGACCAGCGCCGGCACCAACAGCGGCCTCGCAACCCAGGTGTCCAGCATCAGGCCGACGAACATCGCGAAGGCGAGCTCGCGGAAGGCGGCGATCGGGATCAGCCAGACGGCGGCAAACGAGAGCGCCAGGATCAGGCCCGCGACGGCGATCGCGCTCGAGGCGCGTGAGCCTGCGGTACGGATCGCCCCACGCAGGTCGCGGCGCTCTGCCTCGCGCCAGATCCGGCTGACCAGGAAGACGTTGTAGTCGGCGCCCAGCGCCAGCATCAGGATCGCCGTCGCCACAGGGACGAAGAAGGCGATCTCGTTGTAGTCGAGCAGGCCCTGGAAGACGTAGACCGTGAGCCCGAGCGCCGCGGCGACGACGAGGAGGCTCGAGCCGACCAGGTAGATCGGCGCCGTCCAGCTGCCCAGCAGCACCCAGAGCAGGATCAGCAGTACGGCGAGGGCGGCCGGTGCGACCTTGAGCCCCGCCTTCCAGGTGTCTTCGGTCAGTTCGTGGTTGACCGAGGTGTCGCCGGTGACGCCGAATTCCGCGCCGCCGAGGCCGCTCTGCGCGATCAGTTGGGGCACTTGCCCTTCCAGGCGCGAGAGGATGTCGGGTGCGGTCGGCCCGTCGGGGTCGGCTTCGAGGACGACGAGGAAGCGGGCGGCGCTCCCGTCGGCGGCGACGAAGACGTCGGGCGGCAGGCCCGCGACCCCCTGTGCTGGGCCGAGCACCGAGGCGATGCCGGGCTCCGCTTCGATCCGTTCCTGCAAGTCGGTGAGCGCGGCCGGGTCGGCACCGACCCGGTCACCTTCGAGGACCAGCATCGAGGGGCCGACCACGCCCGGGCCGAGTGCTTGGCTCGCCTCGTCGTAACCCTGCCTCGACTGGGTGGTCGTCGGCAGGCCGCGGATGATCGGGTTCCCGAGCTCGAGCGCCCGCAGACCGCTGGCGCCGGCCAGGAGGAGGACGACGCAGAAGCTGATGGTGAGGAGCGGGTGCCGGGCGGCGAGCCCGACGGTCCGATCGCGCGCCCTGCCACCTTCGTCGAGGCTCGTCCCCGCTCTCGCGTCGCCGACCTCTAGGCGGTGGGGCCAGAAGACGAGCCGGCCGAGAATCGCCAGGCAGGCCGGGATGAAGGTCAGGGAAACGAGCGCCGCGACCAGGACCGAGATCGCCATCGCCGGACCGAAGGCGGAGAGGAAGTCGACTCCGGAGAGCACGAGCGTCATCGTCGCCCCGGCGATCATCAAGGCCGCGGTCGCGACCACCGGCAGCAGCTCCGCGGTCACCGCGCTCGCCGCCTCGACCGTCGAGGCTCCGCGGCGCAGGCGGTCGCGGAAGCCGGAGACGAAGAAGACGAGATAGTCGGTGAAGACACCGAAGAGGAGGGCGATGATCACCGGCTGGACCTCTTCGGGGATCGCCAGGTCGAACTGTTCGGCCACGACTCCCAGCAGCCGGTCCGAGACGAGGTAGGCGAGCCCGACCCCGGCCAGGCAAAGGACGGGGATCAGGACCGAGCGGAAGTAGGCGGCAAGGATGCCGACGACGAGCACGACGGTCGCGATCTCCACCCAGAGGAGATGTTCTTCGACCAGATTCGATTCAGCGGCTGCGGCCGGGATGGCACCGGTGACGTGGGCCGTCTCGGCGCCGGTTGCCTGGCGAAGGCCGGCGGCAAATTCTTCGCTGAGGCCCACCGTGTCGTCGTCGGCCGAGGGTTCGGCGTACAGGTAGACGAGCAGCGTGTCGCCGATCGGCCCGCCTTCGAGTGGTTTCCCTTCGGCCGCGAACGGAACCGCCTTCAGTCCGGATCCGCCGCGGTCGGTGCGGGCGATGAAGCGCAGCGCGGCGGCGCCGTCAGGGGCATCGAACCCGCCTTCCTTGCGGGCGACGACCATCGAACGACTGATCAGCGGGAAGCCGAAGGTCCGCAGCGCCTTTTCTTCGACCTCGACCGCCTGCGAGGAGCGGGGGAGCAGGCTGCCGAGCTCGGCTTCTTCGCTGCCGAGGCCGGAGGGGAGCTGGGACGTCGCGAGCGCCGCGCCGGCGATCCAGGCGACGATGACCAGCAGGCGCGCCCAGACGATCGCGCGGCCCAGCCGCCAACAGGCACCGCGCTGCTGTTGCGTGGCCATGGTCTCCGGGTACCCCGGACGCATGGAGACGCACCTCGAGCGCGATCACCCTGGCGTGGGGTTGACGCCATGAGCTCGATGGGTGAGGTTGACGCCATGCCAGAGGCGCCGGTCATCCGCGCCGGCGGCGTGCTCGAGTGGCGCGATGGCGAAGGGCGCCCGCACCGCGACGATGGGCCGGCGCGGGTCTACCCGAACGGCCGCGAGGAATGGTTTCGACACGGCCGCCTGCATCGCCACGACGGGCCCGCCGTCCTTCATGCGAACGGGTCGTTCAAGTACTACGTCCACGGGGTCCGCCACCGCGAGGGCGGGCCGGCCTGCGTCTACGTGAACGGGACGGAGAAGTGGTACCGCCGCGGGGTGCGCCACCGCGACGACGGGCCGGCGGCGATCTACCCCGATGGCCGGCGGATCTGGTTCGACGACGGGGTGAAGGTCGCCGAAGAGCGCTGATCGATCGGTGTGATGCCGGGGTCGCGCCGGGTACCTCCAGGGCTCATGCAGACATCGCCTCCAGGGAGGGTCGTGCCCTCACGGGCATGAGAAAGGAGCCACACATGTCCGATGTAACTCCGTTGGAGGAGAAGCTCGCCGAGGTGATCGGTCTCGCCGAGGCGGGGCAGGCTGCGGTCGACAGAGTCGCCTCGTTGCCGGAGGCCGACTCGCAGTCCGACCTCCTCGACCGGATGAAGCAGGAGTCGGAGGAGACCGCGAAGCGCGCTCGCGAGGTCGCCGACCAGCGTGACGGCGACACCGACGGCGTCCACGAGAAGGCCGCGGAGACGAAAAAAGAGGGCGTCGAGATGATGGAGAGCTACCTCGGCGAGGACTCCGACGGGCTCGACGGCTTCGAGTTCCTGATCATGACCGAGGCCGGCGAGTCCGGGCACTGGGCGATCCTCGGCAAACTGAACGAGAAGGCGGGCGAGAAGGAGATCGGCGAGCTGGTCGACTGGGCGCTGCCACTGCAGGAAGCCCACCTCGATGACGTCCGCGAGGCCTCGCTGCGGCTGGCCGCCGAGGAGGACCCTTACTCCGAGTGAGCGGAACCGTCGCCCTCACCTATGACGACGGCCCGGACCGCGTCTGGACCCCACGGGTGCTGGCCGCCCTTCGCCGCCGCGGCGCCAGGGCCACGTTCTTCGTGCAGGCGCGACGGGCAGCCGCCCATCGCGACCTGCTCGAGGAGATGGTCGCGGACGGCCACGAGGTCGGCTTCCACTGTCTCGATCACATCCGCCACTCGCACCGCTCCTGGGACGGCGTCGCCGCCGATGTCGAGATCGGGATCGCGGTGCTCTCCCGGATCGGGGTCGAGCCGCGGGCCTGGCGCGCCCCCTGGGGCATCGAGACCGACGCCACCCGCCTGCTGGCCGGTCGTCGTCGGCTGCGGCTCTGGGGCTGGAACGTCGACACCCACGATTGGCGCGGCGACGAGGCCGGGGAGATGTTCGACGCGCTCGCGGCGCAGGGCGGGCTGCGCGAGGGCGACGTGATCCTGATGCACGACGGGCTCGGCCCGGGAGCCCGTCGCCACGGCTGCGCCGAGACGGTCATGCTGACCGAGCTTCTGCTCACCAGCGCCGAGCGGTCCCGCCTCGCGACGGCGACCGTCTCCGCGGCGGAGGGGGTGCTGGCGTGAACGACGAGCTCGACACCACGACCGACCTTCCCGCGCGCACGGCGCGCCTCGACCAGGCGCTCGCCGCGATCGCCGCCGGGGCGGCGGAGCTCGACCGGGCGCCCTGCTTCCCGCGCCAGGCGTTCTTCCATCTGGCCGACGCGGGCGCCCTGACGGCGACCGTCGGCGCCGCCCGAGACGGGACGTCGGTGCGCCCCGGCTGGGATCTGCTGCGCCGGGTCGCCGCCGCCGACGCCTCCGTCGGCCGCATCCTCGATGGACACCAGAACGCGATCGAGCGCCTCGAGGTCGCCGCGGACCCGGAGACCCGGGAGCGCGAGCTGGCCGCAGTCGCCGCGGGCCAGAGACTGCTCGGCGTGTGGGGTGCCGATCCCGGTCCCGGCGAGGGCGACCCGGCCCGGCTGCACGAATCCGGCGGCGGACGGACCCTGCGCGGAGCCAAGACCTTCTGTTCGGGGGCCGGCGGCGTCGACGCGGCGCTGGTGATGGTCGGCGAGGACGGTGGCGGCGCCCCGTCCCTGGTCCTGGTCGAGTGCGGCGAGCGGGTCGAGGTGGACCGCGGCTGGTACCGCGCCGCCGGGCTGCGCGCCTCCGAGAGCCACCGCGTCGTCTTCGCCGACGCCCCGGTCAGCGCCGTCCTCGGCGGCCCCGGTGAGCTGGCCCGCGACCCCTGGTTCTCGCGCGACGCGATGCGCACCGCGGCGATGTGGGCGGGGATGGCCGATGCCGCCGCCGAAGCGGCGCTCGAGGACCTGGGCGCGCGGCGCCCCGAGGATCCGCTCGCCGCCGTCGCGGCGGGACGGATCACCGCGGCCCACGGCACCGTCGACGCCTGGCTGGATCGCGCGGCGGCTGTCGCCGACGCGAGCATCGAGGACCCGACGCTTGTCATCGAGACGAAGACAAGCGTCGGTGGAGGCGATGCGCGGGCGACGAGCATCGCGATGCGGGCCGAGATCGACCGCGCCGCGAAAGCGATCCTGGAGGTCGCCGCGGCCGCCTGCGGCTCGCACCCGTTCGTCACCGGCGGCAGGCTCGACCGCGCCCGCCGCGACCTCGAGACCTTCCTGCTCCAGCACCGGCTCGAACCGCTGCTGGCGCGGCTGGGTGCCGAGAGGTTGGCGCGCCGATGACGAACCGGACCGACCGCGACCGCGCCCCGGTCGAGCACTTCGAGCGGCTCGCCCGCGAATCCGCCGATCCCTGGGACTACGCGACCAGCGAGTACGAGCAGGGCAAGTACTGCACGACCCTCGAGTACCTGCCCGAGCGCCCCGGCCGCACGCTCGAGCTCGGCTGCTCGGTCGGGGTCTTCACCGCGATGCTGGCGCCGCGAACGTCGCACCTCGTCGCGGTCGACTTCAGTCCGACCGCGTTGGAGCGGGCCGCAGACCGTCTGGCCGGCGTCCGGAACGTCGAGCTGCTGCGCCGTCGCCTACCCGAGGAGACGCCGGTCGGCCCCTTCGAGACGATCGTCTGCGCCGAGCTCCTCTATTACTGGAGCGCCGACCTGGTCGAGGAGGGGGTGGTGCGGATGGAGGCGGCGCTGGCGCCGGGCGGCACCTTGCTGGCGGTCCACTGGCGCCACCCCGACCCACGTCGCGAGCTGATCGGCGACGACGTCCACGCGATCCTCGACGAAGCGACTTCGTCGGTGCTTGACGCCAGCCTCACCACGCCCGATTACCTGATCGACCGCTGGCGGGCACCGTGAACGGCGCCGAGGCGGAGCGGGTCGCGATCATCGGCGGGGCGGCGCTGCCGCCGCCCGGCGCGGAGGTGCGCGCGGTCGTCGTCGTCCCCGCCCACGACGAGGAGGAGCTGATCGGCCGCTGCCTCGGCGCGCTCGCCGCCCAGGTCGAGGTGGCGCGGGCGGAGTTCGAGGTGATCGTCGTGATCGACGACTGCGGCGACGGGACCGAGGCCGCGGTCGAGGCCGCCCGCCTCACCTCGCCGTTCGCCCTGCACACGGTTCCCGGCCCCGGCCAGGGCGCCGGGCCCGCGCGCGCCACCGGCATGGATGTCGGCTGCGCGCGGCTGGCCGGGCTGGGCCGCGAGGGCGGCCTGCTGGCGAGCACCGACGCCGATTCGACCGTCGCCCCCGACTGGATCGCCCGGCAGCTGGAGGCGATCGCGGCGGGGGCCGAGGCGATCGGCGGCGAGGTGATCCTCGACCCGGTCGAGGCGGCAGCGCTGCCGCCCTCGGTGCTGGCCGGCCGCGAGGCCGACCTCGCGGCACGGACCCGGGCGGCCGCCGCGCGCGGGCCGGCCGAGCATGCCCACTTCTCCGGGGCCAGCCTCGGCGTCACCCCGCGCGCATACCGCCAGGCCGGGGGGATGGCCTGGATGGCGGCGCTTGAGGACCAGGAGCTGGAGGACCGCCTCGCCGCGGCCGGGGTGCGGATCCACCGGCTGCGCCCGGTGTCGGTGGTCACCGCGGCGCGGACCGAGGGGCGCGCCGAGCGCGGCCTCGCCCGCGACCTCGAGCTCGGGCGCTGGCTCGCCGAGCGTCGCTACGACGGCGGCGCCTTCTCGCTCCCGGCCCTGCTGGAGGCGAAGACGACCTCGATCGCGGCGATCCTGCCGACCCGCGAATGCGCGGCGACGATCGGCCCGATCCTCGACCGGCTGGCGCCGCTTTGCGAGGCCGGCCTGATCGACGAGCTGCTGGTCGTCGACGCCGACTCGGTCGACGGGACCGCGACGATCGCCCGCGAACAGGGAACCCGGGTGCTGGTCGAGTCGGCGCTTCGGCCGGAGCTCGGCCCGGGGCGGGGCAAGGGCGACGCGATGTGGCGGGCGGCGGCGGCGACCGACGCCGAGCTGCTCGTCTTCATCGACGCCGACACCGTCGACTTCGACCCGAGCTTCCTCACCGGGCTGGTCGGGCCGCTGTTGGCCGACCCGAACCTGGCCCTGGTGAAGGGGACCTTCAAGCGGCCGCTGGCGCTCGGCGGCGCGGTCCGGGCCGGCGAAGGGGGGAGGGTCACCGAGCTGGTCGCCCGCCCCCTGCTGAACCTCCATTTCCCGGCGCTCGCCGGCTTCGCCCAGCCACTCGCGGGCGAGATCGCGATCCGCCGCGACCTCTTCCAGCGGCTCAGCGTCCCGGTCGGCTACGGGGTCGAGATCGCGATGCTGATCGACGCACTCGAGCTGGTCGGCCTCGACGCTCTCGCCGAGGCCGACCTCGGCGCCCGCCAGAACCGCCACCAGAGCCTGCGCGCGCTGAGCGCGATGGCGGGCGAGGTGATGGTCGCGGTCGAGCGCCGCACTGGCGGCCCTCAGCGTCCCTCGTCCCCCGGGTTCCGTCCCCGCCCGGAAGGCGCGGCCGGGCCGGAGGTCTGGCGCCTGCGCTGCGAGGAACGCCCGCCGCTCGCGGCTTCCTAACCGAGCCCGCCGGTCGGGATCGTCAGCCGCACGACCGGGGGGTCGTGGTCGGAGACGCCGGTCGGCGAGGTCGTCTCGTTGCGCTCGTAGTAGTCGTTGTCGATGTGGACGTAGCGGACCTCTTCCACCTGCTTCGCCAGCTTCTTGGTGACGAAGATGTGAAGATGTGGTCGAGCGTCTCCAGCAGCCCGTCGTAGGCGTAGGAGTAGCGGTTGTCGGCGGGGGCCTTCGACCAGAGATCGCGCAGACTGGTCCCGGCGGCGAGCGTGGCCATCGACGGTGAGTCCTGGAAGGCGTTCAGGTCGCCGATCACCATCGCCGAGCCGCCGGCGGCTTCAAGCTGTTTCACCTGTTCGCCGACGAACGCCGCCTGCGCTTTGCGGCAGGCCTCGGGGTGACCCTGCGAGGCCCAGTGGTCCCCGATCAGAGTGAATTGAGTCTTGCCGATCTTGAGGCTGATCTCGAGCGGCGGGCGCTCGAACAGCTGCGGGTCGTCGGCCGGGTTGTCGTTGCAGCTGGTGACCGCCGTGGTCGCTTCCTTGCCCTCTGAGGCCACCTACTCGACCGCGATCACTTCCGGCCGGTGCAGCACCCGGATCGCATTGGCGAGCCGGGTCGTCTTCGCGTCTATCTCTTCCGCGGTGAAGGTGTGGCCGTCGTCGACCATTCCCACCCCGAAGAGGTTCTCCATGTTGAAGTTGGCGATGCGCAGCGTGCCCTTGTGACCCCTCGGGCCGAGGTCTACGAGTCGCTATAAGTCAGGGCATGAGCACCGCATTCCCGGAGGCCTTCCACGACCTGCTCGAGGCGCAGTTCGCCACCTTGGCGACGCTCGGCAAGGACGGCGGGCCGCAGCTGACCGAGGTCTGGTTCCTCTTCGAGGACGGCAAGGTGAAGATCTCGCTGAACGACTCAAGGCTGAAGACGAAGAACCTGCGGGCGCGGCCGCAGTGCAGCCTCTTCATCCTCGACCTCGCCAACCCGTTCCGGTATCTGGATGTGCGCGGCACCGCGGCGTTCGAGGACGACCCCGACTACGAGTTCGCCAAACGCGTCGGTGGCAAGTACGGCGGCGCCGACCTGAGTGACCACGACGGCCCTGGCGAGCGTCGGGTGGTGGTGACGATCGTGCCGGCGAACGTCTTTGCCGTCGACATGAACGCTTAGCTTTCGCGGTCGAGATGACTTCGCGTCGGACCGGCTTGGCCTTGCTTGCCACCGCTTTGGTGGCGCTCTTCTCCGTCGCCGTCGGGAGCGGGGTCGCGACAGGCGCGACGATGGAGCCGGTCGATGTGGTCGGTCAGGCGGCGCCGACGCTGGTCCCGCACTCGACCCTGCCCGGGCCCGGAGCCTTCGAGGGCCCCGTCCACAAGCTCGCCGTGAACGGGATCGAAATCGGCTATCGCCAGTTCGGCCACGGTCCCGACCTGATCATGGTCACCGGCGACACCGCCTCGATGAGCCTCTGGATGACCTATCTGCTGCGGCCGCTGGCCCGAAATTTCACGGTGACGATCTTCGACAACCGCGGCGTCGGCTACTCCACCGACGACCTCTCCCGTCCGATCACGGTGCCGCTGATGGCCCGCGACACTGCCGGCCTGATCGAAGCGCTGGGGCTGGTGAAGCCGACCCTGGTCGGCTGGTCGATGGGTGGCGAGATCGGTCTCACCCTGGCCGAGCGGGAGCCGTCGACTCTCGGCGCGCTGGTCACCACCGGCGGCGACGCGGGCAGCTCCCACACCGTGCCGCCGCCGCCCGGCCTGATCCGCAAGCTCGCCGCCCCACACCCGAGCACCAAACTCTTCCTCGGGCTCCTCTTCCCGCCGACCGAGATCGGGGTGCAGGCCACGGCGCGCTTCATCGAAGGCTTCGAGGCGATTCCGCAGGAGCCGGTCCTGCCTCGCACGCTGAAACGTCAGGAAGCCGCCGAGGAAGCCTTCCTCCGCTACCCCGGCACCTGGCGCGGCCTGCCGGGCATCACCACCCCGACGCTGCTCACCAACGGCGCCCTCGACCACGGCGTGCCGCCGATCAACGCCCGTCGCATCCATGCCCGCATCCCCGGCTCTGCGCTCTCGATCTACGCCAACGCCGCCCACGGGATGCTCTTCCAGGACGCCGAACGCTTCGCCGCCCAGATCGCCGCGTTCAGCGCCGGGCGGTCGTCCTGACCGGCGCTATAGGTGGGTCAGGTCGGCCGCGCCGGCGGGTCCGCCTCGGGCGGGCGCAGGCTCTCGTCCGGGTAGAGGCGGAAGCCCGGGATCTTGTTGTGGGGGAAGCGTTCGTAGAGCGACATCGCCCGGTCGGAGGAGAGCAGGTCGAGGCGCAGGACGCCGCTTTCGACCAGGGTCCGCTCGACCAGCGCCTTGCCGATCCCGTGGCCGCGCGCCTCGCGATCGACCAGCAGCATGCAGAGGTAGCCGCCGAAGCAGCCGTCGCCGACCGCCTGGGCGAAGCCGACCGCCCGCTCCTCCTCGCCGTCGCGCTCGACCGCGACCAGCGCCGTGACCCCCGGCCCGGTCATCGCCCTGCCGGCGCGCTCCGGGTTGGCGGCGAAGCTGATCCAGCCCTCCTGCTTACACAGCCGGAGGAGGACGTCCAGGAACTTCGGTTCGTAGGCGACGATCTTCATCGTCACCACTGTCCCACTCGACGACGGTGCGCAGCGCCGCCGCCACCGTCGGGTCGAACTGGGAGCCCGCCCCGCGGTCGATCTCTTCCAGCGCCCGCGCCGGCAGCATGGCGACGCTGTAGGGGCGCTCGCTGACCATCGCGTCGAAGGCGTCGCAGACGAAGACGATCCGCGAGCCGAGCGGGATCGCCTCGCCCGCCAGCCCGTCCGGGTAGCCGGCGCCATCCCAGCGCTCGTGGCTCGAGCGGACCAGGCGGGCGATCGGCACCAGCGCCGGTGCCGCGGCGATGATCCGTTCGCCGATCAGGGTGTGCTTGCGCATGAACTCCCACTCGCCCGGGTCGAGCGGCCCGGGTTTGGAGAGGATCGCGTCGGGGATCGCCATCTTGCCGACGTCGTGGAGCTCGGCGGCGCGGCAGACCTCGTCGCGTTCCTCGCCGGCGAGGCCGAGATGGTCGGTGACCGCGAGGGCGAGCTCGGCGACCCCGCAGAGGTGCCTGTGCAGTGCGGGCTCGCTCTCGCGCAGGGCGGTGAGGAGGACTTCGGTCGACTGCGCCCCGGCCGAGGCCCGTTCGCGGCTCTTGTTCGCGTACATCCGCCGGTCGGCGAGCTGCAGCGCATCTTCGCGGGTCTGCGCCTCGACCGGGATCAAGACGCTGCCCTGGGCGGCGGTGACGACGAAGCCGTCGCCGCGCTCGCCGAGCGATGCGGTCGCGCCGGCGACCAGCCCGTCGACCTGCGCCGCGCCGCACTCGGCGAGCAGGCAGAACTCGTCGCCGCCGAGCCGGTAGGCGCCGCCGCGGTCGGCGATGAAGGCGGAGAGGCGTTCGCCGAGCCGGCGCAGCAGCGCGTCGCCCGCCGGGTGGCCGTAGGCGTCGTTGTAGGCCTTGAAGCCGTCGAGGTCGAAGACGACCATCAGGCAGACCTCGCCCGGGTTGCGCGTGCGAGTCACCGCCTGGTCGAGGTCGGCGATCAGATGGCGGCGATTGCCGAGCCCGGTCAGCGGGTCGGTCAGCGCCTCGTGGGTGGAGACGGCGAGGCTTGCCTGGTTCTCGCGGAAGGACAGCGCCATCCGCAAGACGACGGCGAGCAGGGTGAGAAGCGAGAGGAACGCCGCCACGGACGGCACGGTGGTGAAGCGTTCGGCCGCCTGGATGGCGATCGCGACCAGCGCCCCGGCGGCGGGGATGACGATCTGGCGGGTGCCGATCCCCTCGGTCGCCGAGGCCGGCGGCAACTTCGAGGGCTTGAGCCAGGCGGCGGTCGCGATCAGGATGGCCCCGAGCGGCCAGGCGGCGTCGAGCAGCCCGCCTTCGACGTAGGTGCCGTTGGCCGACTGCAACAGAAAGGTGCCGTCGGAGATCGCGAGCACGACGAGCCCGGCGGCGAGCACCAGCCAGCGGGTGCCGAGCCGCCAGCGGTCGAGCGCCGCCGCGGTCGCGATCAGCGCCAGCAGGGCGAGGTCGCCGATCGGGTAGGCGAGGTTGGTGGCGACGGCGAGCATGTCGCCGGACCTGGTGCTCGCGTCGACGATCGGGTCGAGTGCGAGCGCCGCGAAGAGGGCCGCGGCGGCGGCGCCGACGATGATCCCGTCGAGCCAGCGGGCGGCGCTGAAGGAGTCGAGTCGGCGACGGACGAGGACGATCAGCCCGGCGTAGGCGATCGGATAGAAGAGCAGGTAGCCGGCGTCGGCGGGGGAGGGGACCGGGATCGAGCCGTCGCCCGTGAGCACGACCCCGTAATAGATTTCGCCTGCCGTCCAGCAGGTCAGGGCGAGGCCGAGCAGCGCCCAGCCCAGGCGCTCGTCCCTGAACTTCCATGCGCGCAGCAGGCAGGCGGCGGCTGCCCCCAAGATGAGTGCGTCGTAGAGCCAGTCCACTGCCGTCACATTCGTCACATCGGCAATACACAGCAGTTCCCAAAGTGCCGTGGCCGAACGTGGGGAAAACCTGATCGGAAGCCGCGGACTGGAGCCACCGCCGCATTACAGATAGGATGCCGCGCTTCCGGTCCCGGAACCCCTGCCCCGGACACCAATGCGCAGAACCACCCTTGCCATCGTCTCCGCGCTCGCCCTCGGGCTGGCCCTGCTCGCCGGTTGTGGCGGCAAGAAGTCGAGCTCGTCGAGCGGCGGCGAAGGCACCACTGCCACCGCCTCGAGCTGCACGCCGTCGAAGATGCAGACGCACGACGCGGGCGAACTGACCATCGCCACCGACAAACCGGCCTACCCACCTTACTTCGAAGACGACGAACCGGCCAACGGGGAAGGCTTCGAGAGCGCCGTCGGCTACGCGATCGGCGAACAGCTGGGCTACCCGAAAGCCAAGATCAAGTGGACGGTGGAGCCTTTCGACTCCTCCTACGCGCCGGGCCCGAAGAACTTCGACTTCGACCTCAACGAGATCTCGGTCACGCCGACCCGCGAAAAGGCTGTCGATTTCTCCGTCCCGTACTACTCGGCCAACCAGGCCGTGGTCGCGTTGGACGGCTCGGAAGCGGCGAAAGCCAAATCCCTGGCCGACCTGAAGGACACCAAGATCGGCGTCCAGATCAACACCACCAGCCTCTCGGCCGTCGACGAAGAAATCGAACCGTCGAGCAAACCGGAAGTCTTCAACAGCTCCGGCGACGTGGTGACGGCGCTGAAGAACGGCCAGGTCGAAGCGGTCGTCGTCGATCTGCCAACGGCGCTCTACCTGACCGCCGCCCAGGTCGAAAACGCGACCATCGTCGGCCAGTTCGGCAAGGCCGAAGGCGAAGAATGGGGCGCTCTGCTGGGCAAAGGCTCGTCGTTGACCGCCTGCGTCTCGGGGGCGATCGAAGCGCTCGAAGAATCGGGCGAACTGGAAAAGATCACGCAGCGGTGGATGAGCCAGGCCGCCGAAGCTCCGCAGCTCCCCTGAGCCGGCCTAGATGAGCGGCGGTTGACCGAAGCCGCCGCCATCAGCCCCGGCGATCGCCCCAAAGGCGAGCGTCGCCGCGAACGCGAGGAAGCCAAGCGCGCCAAGGCGCGCCGCAACACGCTGATCGCGGTGCTCTCCTCGGTCCTCGTGATCGGCGGTCTCGCGGCGCTGGTGCTCACCAGCCCCGGCTGGCCGACGGTCCGCGAGACCTTCTTCAGCTGGAGCGAATTCAAGAACGCCTTCCCGGAAGTCCTCGACGGCTTCTGGCTCGACATCAAGGTTTTCATGGTGGTTGAGGTCGCGGTGCTGGTGATCGCCCTGGGAATCGCGTTGATCCGCGTCAACCGCGCGGCCGGACTGTTCCCGGTGCGTCTCCTGGCGACGCTCTGGGTCGACGTCTTCCGCGGCGTGCCGACCGTGATGCTCGTCTACCTGGTCGGCTTCGGCGTCCCGGCGCTCGAACTTGAAGGGCTGCCGACGAACGTCGTCGTGCTCGGCGGCATCGCCCTGACGCTCTCCTACAGCGGCTACGTCTCCGAGGTCTACCGGGCCGGGATCAACTCGGTCCACCGCGGCCAGACCGACGCGGCGCTCTCGGTCGGCCTGACCCAGACCCAGGCGATGCGCCACGTGGTCCTGCCGCAGGCGATCCGTCGCGTCGGTCCGCCGCTCCTCAACGACTTCGTCGCCCTGCAGAAGGACGTCGCGCTGATCTCGATACTCGGCCCGCAGGAGGCCTTCCGCGTCGCGCAGATCTTCCAGGGTGAGAACTTCAACTACACGCCGATCATCGCCGCGGCGATGCTCTACCTGGTGATCACGATCCCGCTCGCGCGAATCGTCGACCGCATGGGCGGCGCCGGAGGTGTGCGCTGATGGGCGGCGGCGCTCCGGTGATCGAGGTGCGCGGGGTGACCAAGGCGTTCGGCGAGCGCGAGGTCCTGCACGGGGTCGACTTCGACGTCGCCGAGCACGAGGCGGTGGCCCTGATCGGCGCCTCCGGTTCGGGCAAGTCGACGCTCTTGCGCTGCATCGACCTGCTGGTGGAGATCGACGACGGCGACATCTTCCTCGACGGCGAGGTGATCACCGACCCGGCGGTCCCGCCGGTGGCGGTGCGGCGCAAGCTCGGCGTCGTCTTCCAGGCCTACAACCTCTTCCCCCACATGAGCGTGCTGCAGAACGTGGTGCTGGGACAGATGCGGGCGCAGAAGGCGGGCCGGGGCGAGGCCGAGGAGGAAGGGCGGGCGCTGCTGGCGCGGTTCGGGCTCGAGGGGCGCGAGGGCGACCGGCCGGACGAGCTATCCGGTGGCCAGCAGCAGCGGGTGGCGATCGCCCGGGCCTTCGCCGGCAAGCCGCGGGCGCTGCTGCTCGACGAGGTGACCAGCGCGCTCGACCCGGAGCTGGTCGGCGAGGTGCTGGAAGCCGTCCGCGACCTGAAGTCGGAGGGGATGACGATGGTGATCGCCACCCACGAGATGACCTTCGCCCGTGAGGTCGCCGACGAGGTCTGCTTCCTCCACGAAGGCCGGATCGTCGAGTCCGGCCCGCCGGACCAGGTGCTGGGCGAACCGCGCGCCGAGGAGACCCGCAAGTTCCTGGCGCGCCTACTCGAGGCTGGCAGGGCTTAGGGTCGCGGCGGCGCCCGCCCGGGGCCGGCCGGGCCGATCGGGGACGGGTGAGGGTCCGGGCCGGATCGACTGGGGACCGGGCGCCCGGGCGTCTCGGAGGCGACCCGGGCAGGCTGAGGCCGCCTCCGAGACGCCCGGGTTGCGAGGTTTTGCGGGCGAACTGGCGCAGGGCCGTCACTTTCCGGGGAGAGGCGACACGGAGATGCCGGGAACGTCACGGAGACGTCACCTTCGAGACGGCGCTCCGCGGGTCCAGGGCGCGCTGTGGAGCCTTAGTGGCGTATAGAGCCACTTTCTTCCCACAGCAAAGGCCTGAGTGATGGGGCGCATGTGACATCCCATGAAGAAGCGTGGAGTTCCACGCGACTCGCGCACGTCTGCAGCGCACTCCCCGTCGAGACCCGCACGGAATCCGCACCCTCACCTTCCCCACCGACCCGGCCATTTCGGAGGCGGCCTCAGCCTGCCCGGGTCGCCTCCGAAATGGCCGCGTCCTTTCCCCGTCCCTTTCCCCGTCCCTTCCCCGCTCGGGGACAGGCCACGGAATAAATACAGACTCAGGGCTGGCAGTGGGATCGGAGCATCAGCACCGGGACCGCCGCCTTGTGCAGGACGCGCTGGGAGACCGAGCCGAGCAGGGCGCGGTGGACGCGGCTATGCCCGTGTGAGCCCATCACCAGCAGGTCGTAGGTCTCCGAGGCGACGAGCTTCAGGATCGTGTCGGCGATCTCGCCGTGCTCTAGCCGCGTGGTGACGCCGATGTCGCGGGGGATCTCGGCCAGCGCTTCCTTGATGATCTCGTTGTGGGACTCGTCGGTCTCCGGCGGCGGGGCGACGCCCGGGCCGACCGGGGTCGGGGTGTGGGGGACGATGGTCAGCAGGGTCAGCTTCGCGTTCTGATCGCGGGCCAGGGTGACCGCGTGGCGGAGCGCCGTCTTCGAGTCGGCCGATCCGTCGAGCGCGACCAGGATGTGGCGGTAGATGCTCACTTCACGGTTTTGTCATTGATTGATGACAACTCTTCACAAAGTTACACGGCTCGCCCCGCGGGCCTGCCCGCAATTCCCAGAACGCGAGCATAAGCGGGATCGGGACGACTGTGGGAGGGTCGAAATGCGACGTTTGCGGGCGATTAGTCAAAACACTTGCGCAAATCAAAACCCGTGTTATGCTGCCGCACGAATCGAGCATTCAGGGAACTCGATGCATGGGTGGTGATCGGGAACTCGGGGGGGCTCGTTTCGATAGCCAGCACCTGTGCCTTAATCGGTTAAAGGACCGGACTTGTAAGCCGGAGATCCGGGTTCGAGCCCCGGCAGGTGCGTTCCGCAATCGGGATCGTCCGGGGGACGGGGCTATGGCAGGGAATCTTTTCGACAGCATCGATGGGGTCGCCGCGGGGGACGGTCAGGCGGCTCCGTGGGCGGCGCGCTCGCCGTTCCGGCCGGAGGCCGACCGGGACCTGATGCTGGTCCCGCGGGTGCGCGGCGACTGGACCGCCGACGAGCGGGCGCGCGAGGCGCTCGCGCGGATCGCTGCCGACCCGGCCGTCGCCGAGGTCCGCGAGCACGCCAAGGGCGTCGACGTCCGCCTCGACGACGAGTGGATCGAGGAGCGCGGCGAGCCGCTCGAGGAGGGCGGCGACCCGAATGGCGACGCCGACCTCGTCGCGGGCGAGCGCTACGCCGTCTACTTCTGGGGCGCCAACACGACCAAGGCCCTCCACATCGGTCATCTCCGCAATCTGGCGCTCGGCAACGCGATTGCCGCGGCCCTCCGGGTCGGTGGCGCCAAGGTCGAGAGCCGCAGCCTGATCTGCGACGTCGGCCGCAGCATGGGGGAGGCGATGGCGGGGGTCGTCGCCTCCGGTCGGGCCGACGATGAGCTCGGTGGCGAGAGCGGTGAGAAGTCCGACCACTTCGTCGGCCTCTGTTACGCCGACTACGTCAAAGCCGGCCGCGAGGCGATCGGCGACGACGGGGCCGAGGACTCGGTCGCCCGCGAGTCGGCGCTCTACGACGACAAGGCCGACGAACTGATGATGAGGGTGCTGGACGGCGACCAACGGGCGCTGGAACTCTGGTCGAAGACGCGCGCCTGGGTGATCTCGGGGCAGCGCAAGACGCTCGCCCGGCTCGGCGTCCCCTTCGACAAGGTGATCTTCGAGTCCGACTTCCTGCCCGAGGTCGCCGAGCTGACCAACCTCGGGCTGCGCGAAGGGACGCTGCGCCGACGGGCCGACGGGATGGTCTTTTATCCGACCGCGCGCGAGGAGCTGGAAGAGATGCCGCTGGTCCGCTCCGACGGGCTGCCGACCCAGCACATGCGGGCGCTCGCCTACTGGTCGGCGGCGCCGGAGCTCGATGACGTCACCTCGCTGCAGGTCTCCGGCACCGAGTGGGTGGCCCACGTGACCTGCCGGCGGCAGCTGCTCGACGCCCTCGCGATGGCGAAGTCGAACGGTCACCCCAGCCCGGTAGTCAACGGCAACGGAGCGGGCGGGCCGCCGAACCACGACGTCTTCCACGGGATGGTCGCGCGACGGAACGAAGCGGTCAGCTCCTCCAAGCAGGGCGCGCTCCTGATCGACGAGATGGTCGAGTGGGTAGACGCGCAGATCGCCGCCGATCCGGCGCTGGAGGCGGTGCGGCGGGCACACCCGCAGCCCGACCGGGTGGCGGCGCGGGTGATCATGGCCTGGTTCCTCTTGACGGCGACCTCGAAAGGAGTCGAGTTCGAGCCGGAGCTGCTGTTCGAGCCGGAGCGGAGCCTCGGCTGGGACATCGTCGTCGCCCAGGCGCACCGGGCCGCGGTCCCGGTCGGAGCCGGGGTGTCGGGCGGCGTGGCGGTGGCGACCGGCGCCGGCGGGAACGGGGGCGCCGAGGATCCCGACTACCGCTTCGCGGTGGTCCAGTCGGAGCTCTTCCGCCGTCACCTGCGCAGCGCGGTCGCCGACCTCGACCCGGTGCCGCTCGCCCGCTACCTCTCCCATTTCGCCCGCTGGTACGGGGCGGAGGAGCGCTCACCGCGGGTCGAGGCGGTCGCCCAGACGGTGCTGGACCGGGGAGTCCGCGGGCTCGGGCTGGAGGCGGCGTGATGCGCACCCTGCTGGTCGACAACCACGACTCCTACACCTACAACGTCTTCCACCTGCTGGCGGCCGCCTCCGGGGAGGAGCCGGTGGTGGTGAACAACGACGCGGTCAGCTGGCGCGTACTGAGTCGCTCCAAGTTCGATGCCTTCGTGCTCTCGCCGGGACCGGGCCGGCCGGAACGCTGGCACGACTTCGGCGTCTGCAGCGACATCCTCCGCTACAGCGAGGTGCCGGTGCTGGGGATCTGCCTCGGCCACCAGGGGATCGGCAACCTGCTCGAGGGCGGCGTGACCAGCGCCCCGCAGCCGATGCATGGCCGGCTCAGCAATGTGCGCCACCGGGGGACGGGGATCTTCACCGGGGTGCCGCAGGACTTCTCCGTCGTCCGCTACCACTCGCTGGCGATCACCGGGCCGGTCGGGCCGGAAGGCCACGTGGTCGCCTGGGCCGACGACGGCGTCGTGATGGGGGTCGAGCACGACATCCGGCCGATGTGGGGTGTCCAGTTCCACCCCGAGTCGATCGCGACCGAGTTCGGCGACCGCATCGCGCGCAACTTCTTCGAACTTGCGGAGCAGGACTCCGCCACGCCGACCGCGTACCGATCCCAGGGCCCCCGTCGACGAGCCGAAGACCTGACCCAGAGTCCGGTCGTCGGCCCATCGGCGGGGGTGGTGCGCGGAGCTGTGACCGCGGCAAGTGTCGACGTGGTCGAGCGCGGCTGGACCGTGCTTTCGCGGACGCTGGAGGGGGCGGCGCCGACCGAGCATCTCTACGAACGGCTCTTCGACGACGCCGAGACGTCCTTCTGGCTCGACTCGGCCGACGCTCCGACCTGGCTGGCCCAGTGCTCATATATGGGGACCAGCGCCGGGCCGGGGGAGCGCCACCTCTCCTACGACGTCGACGCCGCCGCGACGACGATCTGCACGCCGGCCGGCGAGGAAGCCCGCCACGGCTCGATCTTCGACCTGCTCGAGCACGAGATGGCCGACTTCAAGGCGGAGGCACCGATCGGCGTCGACCGCGGGCTGATGGGCGGCTACGTCGGCTACCTCGGCTACGAGCTGAAGGCCGACTGCGGCGCCACCAACGCCCACACCTCCGACCTGCCCGACGCAGCGCTGATGTTCGCCAACCGCGTCGTCGCCGTCGACCACGCCCGCGAACGGACCCACGTCTTCGCCCTGGTCAACAACGACGATGTTGATGGGCCGAAAACCGGACATATAGACGGGTTTTCGGCCCATCAACACGAGCGGGCGGCGCAGGTGGCTTGGCTGGAGGAGGCGACGCGGGTCGCCGCGGCGGCGATCTGCGACCCGCCGACCGAGCGGCCGCTCGACCCGCCCGCCGAGCCCGGCTCCCAGGTCAGCTTCCACTGCGGCCGCGGCCGGGCCCAGTACCTCGCCGACATTGAACGTTCGCAGGCCGAACTGGCGGCGGGGGAGTCCTACGAGGTCTGCCTCACCGACCAGATCTCGACCGACGCCAGCCCCGACCCGTTTGCGCTCTACCGCCGGCTGCGGCGCTCCAACCCGTCGCCGTTCGCCGCCTTCCTGCGCTTCGGCGACACCGCGATCGTCAGCTCCTCGCCGGAGCGCTTCCTCTCGGTCGGGCGCGACGGGGCGGTCCAGGCGCGGCCGATCAAGGGGACGATCTCGCGCGCCGACGATCCGGCCGAGGACGCCGCCCGACGCGCCGAGCTCGCCACCGACGAGAAGACCCGCGCCGAGCACCTGATGATCGTCGACCTGCTGCGCAACGACCTCGGCCGGGTGAGCGAGATCGACTCGGTCCGCGTCCCCGACCTGATGGTGGTCGAGCCCTACGCGACCGTGCACCAGGTGGTGTCGACGGTGACCGGCCGGCTGGAAGAGGGGCGCTCGCCGGTCGAATGCGTGCGCAACTGCTTCCCCGGCGGCTCGATGACGGGGGCGCCGAAGGAGCGGACGATGGAGATCATCGACGAGCTCGAGGACGAGGCGCGTGGGGTCTACTCGGGGGCGATCGGTTACTTCGGCGTCGACGGGGCGGTCGACCTCTCGATCGTGATCCGGACGATCGTGATCCGGCCGGGGCGGACGACGATCGGCGCCGGCGGGGCGATCGTGATGCAGTCCGACCCGGAGGAGGAGTTCGACGAGATCCTGCTGAAGGCGCGGGCGCCGATGGCGGCGATCGCGCGGACCGTGACCGGGCGCGCCGACGAGAGCGCCTGGAGCGTCGAGCTGGAGCCGCGGGCGGCGAGGAGCGCCGAGGCAGCATGACCGGGGCTGCCACCCATAGCCCGGCCGCGGCGCCGGGGACGGTCGGCTGGGAGGTTCGTCCGGCGCGTGAAGAGGACGCGTCGGCCGTGGCCGCGGCGGTGGCGGCCTTGGTGGCCGAGTTGGGCGGCTCACCGCCCCCGCGCGCCGCGATCGAGGCCGAGGCCCGCGCCCACATCGCCGACCCGAGCCTCGGCATCGTCCTCGTCGCCTCAGCCGAGGGCAACGGCTTGGTCGGCGCCCTGACGGCGAGTTGGGCGCGAGCGATCCAGGTCGCCGGGCGCCTATTGACGATCGAGGTGCTGTGGACGCGGCGCGAGTGGCGGGATCGCGGCGTCGGCGCCGCCCTGGTCGAGGCGCTCGCCGCGGCGGCCGCCTCCGAGGGCGCGGGCCGGGTCGAGGTCGGCCTGCCGCGGGAAAGCTTCACCGCCCTGCGGGCGACCGAACGCTTCTACCTCGCCAACGGCTTCGAGCGGCTGGGGCCGCGGATGCGGAGGGCGGTGCCATGAGCGAGCTGGTGATGGTCGAGCAGCGCACCAACGGGCATGACGCGAGCTCGGTCTGGATCCGCGAAGGTGGAGTGCGGTTGGAAGGGCAGGACTGCGACGCCCGACTGATGGCCTTGCGGGTGGGGTTGCGACGCCACTTCGGCGTGCGCGCGGTCGGCGCCGCCGCGGGCGACGAGGAGCTCGATCGCGCGCTCACCGCGCTGCACGGATCGCGCCACATGGAAGCGCTGGCGGCGGCGGGAGAGGAGTCGGCGGTGATGCCGCAGCTGGCCCCGCCCGGGCTGGAGCCCGATATCCCCGTCAATGCGGCGCTGGTCGCCGCCGCCCGTGAGGCGGTCCGCACGGCGATCTCGGCGGCCGGCCGGCTGGTCGAGGGCGACCGCTACGCCTACGCGGTCTGCCGGCCGCCCGGCCACCACGCCGGGCCCGAATTCATCGGCGGCTACTGCTACCTGAACAACGCCGCCGCGGCGGTCCAGGCCCTGCGCGACGGCGGGCTCGCGCCGGTCGGCGTCCTCGACCTCGACCTGCACTACCCGAACGGGACCTCGGAGCTGCTCGAGCGGATGGGCGACGACGTCACCCTGCATTCGCTCCATGCGGCGCCGGTGACCAACGTGGAGGTGGGCACCGAGCTGCCGCGGGCACCGCGCGAACGCGCCTACGCCTTCGCCACCGCCCCCGACCCGGACGCCTATCTGGCCGAGGTCGAGTCCTCGCTCACGGTGCTCGCCGCCGACTCGGCGGCGCTGGTCGTCTCGCTCGGCTACGACACCGTCGACGGCGACCCCCACGGCAACTGGCACTTCGGGCCCGAGGTCTTCGCCGGGGTCGGCCGGCTGCTCGCCGCCACCGAGCTGCCGGTCTGCGTCGTCCAGGAGGGCGGTTACGTGCTCGAGGCCCTGGCCCCATGCAGCCACGCCTTCGCCGCCGGGCTGTTGGGGGAGGACCCGGCATGAGCGCCACCGAGGAGGAGCGCGCCTTGACCCCCGTCGAGGCGGACGTCGTCGTCGGCCTGGCCCCGTTCCGCGCGCGCCTCGACGAGATCGACGCGCAGCTCGTCGACCTGCTCGGCGAGCGCTTCCAGATCTGCCGCGAAGTCGCCGTCCACAAGTCGGAGAACGGGATCGAGATGATGCAGCCGGGCCGAGTCGAGATCGTCCGCGCCCGTTACCTCCAGCACGGCGCCGAGGTAGACCTGCCCTCCGACTTCACCGCGGGCTTCTTCGACCTGATGATCGACGCCACCTGCCGCGCCGAGGACGAGTTGATGGAGCGCCTCGCCGCCGAAGGGGACGCATGAGCCTGCCACCCGGACCGCAGCTCCCGCGCACGCTGCAGGCGGTCGGCTGGGCGCAGCGCACGCTGCCCTGGCTGGAGAAGTGCCGGGCGCGCTACGGACCGACCTTCACGCTCCGGATCCGTCATTGGGGCGACTGGGTCGTCCTCGCCGACGTCCCCGACATCAAAGCCATCTTCACCGCCGGCGAAAAGGTCGGCTTCGCGGTCGCCAACCCATTGCTGCCGCCGGTACTCGGGCACCGCTCGGTGATGTTGACCGAGGAGCCCGAACACATGGTCCGCCGCAAAGTCGTCCTGCCGGCGTTCCACGGCGAGGCGCTCGCCAACGACTCGGTGATGATCCGCGAGGTCGCGCGCAAGGAGATCGAAGGCTGGCCAGAGCGCGAGCCGTTCCAGCTCTGGCCCCGGATGCAGTCGATCTCCCAGGAGATCGTGATGAGGGTCGTCTTCGGGCCGCGCGCCGAGGACCCGCGGCTCGACCGGCTCCGCGATCACCTGAACAAACTGACCGAATGGCTGAACCACCCGCGGGTGCTGCCGGGCCTGGTGCTGCTCGGCCCCGGCTGGCTGCGTCGCGCCCCGGGCTACCTGCGGACGATCCGGCCGATCGAAGAAGAGGCGCTCGCCGAGGTCCGCCGTCGCCGAGCCGAAGAGGCGCACGCTCGCCCCGACATCGTCTCGATGCTGATCGCCGCCCGCCGCGAGGACGGCTCGCCGCTGGGCGAGGAGGAGCTGCGCGACGAACTGGTCACCCTGCTCACCGACGGGCCGACCTCGACCTCGCTCGCCTGGGCCTTCGAGCGGATGCTGCGCAACCCGCACACGCTGGAACGCGCCCGCCGCGAGGTGCTCGACGGCGACGGCGACGCCTACATCGAAGCGGTGAGCAAAGAGATCCTCCGCTTGCGCACGCCGATCCCGGTGATGGTCCGCCGCCTGCGCGAGCCGATGCGGATCGCCGGCCGCGACCTCCCCGCCGACACGATCGTCGCGCCCTGTGCCCACCTGGTCCACCGCGACCCCGAGCACTACCCCGAACCGCTGCGCTTCCGGCCCGAGCGCTTCCTCGAGAAGCCTCCCGGCACCTACACCTGGATCCCCTTCGGCGGCGGTGTGCGCCGGTGCCTCGCCGCCAGCTTCGCCGAGATGGAGATGCGGCAGGTGATGCGCGAGGTCCTCGGCTCGGTCGAGCTCCAGTTGGTCAGCGACCGCCAAGAGAGTGTCCGAAAAGCGGCGATCTCCTTCAGTCCGGGAGAGAAGGGGTTGGTGATGGTGGGATGAGTGTGGACGGGCGGGGAGAAGTGCCGGAGTCAGACCTGCTGATCGTCGGGGCGGGCGCCAAGGCGGCCGCGATCGCCGCCAAGGTCGACGCGCTGAACCGACTCGGACACGCCCGGCTGACGGTGACGATCGTCGAGAAAACCGAGCCCGCCGCCTCCTGGCTGGGGCTGAACGGGATGACCTCGGGCGAAGAGCCGCTGGCGGTCCCGCCGATCAAGGATGTCGGCTTCCCCTACCGCAGCTCGCGCCAGTTCCCCGCGGTCGGTGACGAGCTCGACGCGGCGCTGCTGCCGCTGAGCTGGCAGCGCCACTCGATCGAACGTGGCGAGTACGCGCCCTGGGTGAACTCGGGGGCACCGCCGATCCTCCATCGCAACTATGGGACCTACCTCGGCTGGGTGCTGGCGCGGGCCACCGCGGGGGTGACGACGATCCGTGGTCGGGTCGTCGCGGTGCGCCTCGACACGGCGCGCGAGCGCTGGGTGATCGAGGTCGAGGGCGACGAGGACGGGGGGCCGACGCTGCTCGCCGGGCGGGCGCTGCTGCTCACCGGGCCGGGCGTCCATCGCGCCTTCCCGCATGACCCGGCGGCCGAGCCGCGGGTGCTCCACTGCGACTCGCGGCGCGGCGAGTTCGCCCGCCTGCCCGCCGACCGCGAGGTCGACGTGGCGATCGTCGGTGGGGGTGAGAGTGCGCTCTCGGCGCTGGTCTTCCTGCGGGCGCTGCGGCCGGAGGCCCGGATCACCGTCTACACGCCGACCCTGCCGCTGAGCCGCGGCGAGAGCTTCCTCGAGAATCGGGTCTTCGCCGACCCCGACGACGTCGGCTGGGCGGCGCTCGACCTGGAGACCCGGCGGGACTTCGTCAAGCACTGCGACCGCGGCGTCTTCGACGCGGGAGCGATCGCGCGGCTGGCGGGAGAGGAGCGGTGTCGCTTCGAGCTCGGGCGGACGGTCCACGCGAGCGCCGCGGAGGACGCGGTGGAGCTGTCCCTGGAGACTCCGACCGGGCCGGCCAAGGTGCGCCACGACTACGTGATCAACTGCACCGGCTTCGACCTCCTGGCCCAGCTGCGCGGGCTCTTCGCCGAGCCGGTGCGGGCCGAACTGGAGTCGCGGGTGGGCCCGATCTGGGACCGCGAGCCGGCGACCGAG
>CAWCJB010000010.1:0-145514 GCA_963795675.1 uncultured Solirubrobacterales bacterium | reverse complement strand
CGACGTCGAAGACCGCCACCACCTGGAAGCCGTGGTCGGCGAAGATCGCCGAGGAGGCGATCGCCTGGCCGAGGTGGCCGGCGCCGAAGAGGGCGATATTGTGCTGGCCCGCGGTGCGGAGGATCTTGCGGATCTCCGAGACCAGCGAGTCGACGTTGTAGCCCACCCCGCGCTTGCCGAACTTGCCGAAGCCGGAGAGGTCGCGGCGGATCTGCGTCGGGTTGATATGGGTGTACTCGGAGAGCTCCTGCGAGGAGATCGTCTCGCGGCCCATCTTGCGCGCCTGGGTCAGCACCTGCAGGTAGCGCGAGAGGCGCGCGGCGACGCCAAGCGAGAGGCGCTCGCCTTCGACCGGCAGCCCGGCTGCCTGGATCTCGTCGATCACGTCGGCCATGCCCCCACAGTATCGAGCCTGGAGCGCACGCCCGCCTCGTCGAAGCGGAGCTCCGAGGTGACGATCCCGTCGACCTCGACCACCGGGATCTTCTCCAGGTGGCGGCGCAGCAGGAGGTCGTCGCTCTCGATGTCGATCTCGTGCAGTTCGAAGAGGTAGCCCGCGGCGTGGAGTGCGAGCAGCGCCTCGATCGCCTCTTCGCAGAGATGGCAGCCGGGGCGCGAGTAGACGACGACCTCGGTCAAGCTCGGTGTTGATGGGCCGAAAACTCAAGCCCTCCTTGAGTTTTCGGCCCATCAACAGGCTTTTCGCCGGTGGCGAAAGCGTCGTAGCCGAGGTAGTCCGGGTAGGTGACGGGCCGCGCCCAGCGGGCGGCGGACCCGATCATCGCCGCGTTGTCGGTGCAGAGGGTGATCGGGACGAGCTTCAGGCAGACGCCTTCGCGCTCGCAGAGTTCGGCGACCGCGGTGCGCAGCGGCCCGTTGGCGGCGACCCCGCCCCCGAGCGCAACCGCCTCCCAGTCCCCTTTCCGCAGGCCGCGCCGCAACTTCGCCACCAGCTGGTCGACCACCGCTTTCTGGAAGGAAGCGGCGAGGTCGGCGCGGCGCTCCTGCACCCCCTCGGGGCCGAGCTCGCGGCAGCGGTAGACGAGCGCCGTCTTCAGCCCCGAGAACGAGAAGTCGAGGCCCGGGTCGCGCTGCATCGCGACCGGCATCTCGAACGCTTCCGGGTCACCGCTCTCGGCCTCCTTCTGGATCAGCGGGCCGCCCGGGTAGCCCAGCCCGAGCAGACGGGCCGACTTGTCGAAGGCCTCCCCGGCGGCGTCGTCGAGGGTCTGGCCGAGGATCTCGTGGCCGGCGTGGTCGCGCACCGCGGCCAGCAGCGTATGCCCACCGGAGGCGACCAGGCAGAGGAAAGGCGGCTCCAGCGGCTCGGGCTCGAGGAAGTTGGCGGCGACGTGGCCCTGCAGGTGGTCGACCGGGATCAGCGGCAGCCGGCGGGCGGCGGCGAGCGCCTTCGCGGTCGAGATCCCGACCAGGAGGGCGCCGATCAGCCCCGGCCCCGCCGTCGCCGCGACCGCCTCGATGTCGTCCAGGGTCACCCCGGCCTCGCTCAGCGCCGCCTCGACCACCGGGGAGGCCAGCTCCAGGTGGTGGCGGGCGGCGACCTCGGGGACGACGCCGCCGAAGCCCGCGTGGGCGGCGGCCTGGGAGGAGATCACGTTGGAGAGGATGCGGCCGCCGTCGAGCACAGCGGCGCAGGTGTCATCGCAGGAGGTCTCTATGGCTAGGAGCACAGCGGGATCCTCGGCGCAGTCAGTCCAGCCACATGATCAGCGCGTCCTCGCCGTTGTCGTGGTAGTAGCGAGGGCGGACGCCGGCCGAACGGAAGCCGAAGTGTTCGTACATGCCGATCGCGCGCCGGTTGGAGACGCGGACCTCGAGCGTGAAGGGGAGCTTGCCGCGGCCCTCCTCGAAGAGCTTGCGCAGGAGCGCCCCGGCGACCCCGTGGGTGCGGTGCTCGGGCGAGATGGCGACGTTCATCAGGTGCCAGACCTGGTCGTAGCGCGAGCAGACGACGTAGCCCGCCAGCTCGTCGCCGCGAGTGGCGGCGAGGCAGATCCCGGAGGGCTTCGAGAGCTCGAGCACGAACATCGCCAGCGACCACGGGGTCGGGAACGACCGGCGCTCGATCGAGATCACCGCGGGCAGGTCGCTGTAGGCGAGCCTGCGGACCTCGGTCTTGTCCCGGGTCGAGTGGTCAGTCTGCTCTCTGGAAAGAATCTCGCTCACGCCAACGTTCCGCGTCTGGAGGTCTGAGGTAGATTGGATCGAGCGATTCGGAGCCCTTCCCCGCCGCCGCCAGGGCGCAGACGTGGCGCGCGGCGACGCAGTGGACGGGATCGGCGTCGTCCGGGATCCGGATCCCGCCTGCTCCTTCCAACTCGTGACGAAATCGTACCGCCCCGGAACCGGCGACCGTGGGGGCCTCGGACACCTGGTCGAGACGCTTCGCCAGTTCCTCCGGCGCCATCACGGCAGGCTCCCAGAGGGTCTCCCCGGCGGCGTCGTAGAGGGCGACGAAGACCTCGCCGCGATAGCCGTCGAGCACGGCAAGGCGCTCGCCGGGGGCTCCAGCGGCGGCGATCCCGGCGCCGAGCGCATCGAGGGTGGAGACGCCGCGTCCCGGCAGCCCGAGGCTCAGCGCCAGCCCTTTGGCGGTGGCGATCCCGACCCGCAGGCCGGTGAACGAACCGGGCCCGAGCCCGACGGCGACCAGGTCGACGGCGGTCCAGCCACCCGCCGCCTCGGCGCAGCGCTCGACCTCGGCGAGCAGGCCGGTCGCGTGGCGCGGGCGGCCGCGCTCGTTCAGCCCGAGCTGAGCCTCGGCCAGGACCTCGCCGTCGCGCCAGGCGCAGGCGGCGGTGTCGGGGGTCGCGGTGTCAAAGCCGACGACGACCAGGAGAGATCGCCTCCTCGGCCCCTACTTGACGCGAAAGACGGAGGTCCCGACTTTCTTGCCTTGGACGAACCAGGTGATCTGGTGGCGACCGACGCTCGTCGAGGTGATCTTGTTGACGTAGAGCGTCCCCTGTTCAGCTTCCTGCGGTTTTTCCGTGCAGAGGTGTTCAGCTTTCGGGAACTTGACGCAGACCGTGTATTTCACGTCGCCCTTCAGGCTTTTGAAGAAGGCGCCCTTTTTGCTGCCCACCGGGCAGACGTGCGCCGGTTTCGCCTTCCGCGAGAGGCCACAGGCGATGTAGTGCTTGTAGGCAGGGGTCCCGGCGGTCGAGGGACTGACGCCGACCAGCAACCCGGTCACCAAGGCCGCCAGCGCCAACGCCGACAGCATTCCCTTCTTCATCCGTGAACCCCTCCCGTCTCGATTATGCGAATACATGTGTTTTCGCATCACGTCTGTGGATCAGTGTTCGTTGCGTCTCCCCAGTAACCCTTCCAGCATACGAAGGGAGCGGCGAATGCGGGATCAGACGCCCGGGGCCGAGACCTCGATCGTGCGGCGCTCCTCACCGGCGTGCTCGATCCGCACCTCGAGCGCGGGCCGGCCGAGCCGCCCGGTCCCCGCCGCGGGCCACTCGACGAAGGCGATGCTGTCGGGGCCGAGGTAATCGTCGAGCAGCGCCGGATCCTCCCCCTCCATGTCCTCGAGCCGGTAGAGATCGAGATGGGAGATCGGAAGTCGGCCGCCGGCATAGCGCTGGCCGATCGTGAAGGTCGGCGAGGTGACCGGTTCGACCACGCCAAGGGCACGGGCGGCGCCGCGGATCAGGGTCGTCTTGCCCGCCCCGACCTCGCCGGAGACGATCACCACATCACCGGGGGCGAGGCGACCGGCGAGCTTGGCGCCGATGGCTTCGGTCTCGACCGCGGAGCGGGTTTCGGTGCGGCGATCATCGATGGAGTCGGCACTGATCATCCGGCGGATTCCCCGAAGAAACCGAGCTGATCGGCGGGCGGCGGTGGCTCCTCCTCGTCCGGCCCGGCCTGCGCCTCGGCCATTTCCTCGGCGCTCGGCATCGGCGCCGGGAGCGCCCGCTTGAGCAGCGCCGGGATCGTCGCGAAGTCGGCCCGCAATTGCTCTTTCACGGCGGGGGTCCGCAGCGCCGCGGCCGGGTGGAAGATCGGCAGGATGAACACGGTGCGGCCGCCGAGCTGGTGGGTCTGCGGGGTGCCGCGCACCCGGGTGATCCCGGTCGGGCTGCCGGTGAGGAGCTTGGTGGCGAAGTTGCCGAGGGTGCAGACGACGCGCGGCTCGATCAGCCGCACCTGGTCCCAGAGGTAAGGCTCGCAGGCGGCGATCTCTTCCGGCATCGGGTCGCGATTGTTCGGCGGCCGCGACTTGAGCACGTTGCAGATGAAGACGTCCTCGCGCGAGAGCCCGATCTCTTCCAGCATCTGGTTCAAGAGCTGCCCGGCGCGGCCGACGAACGGCAGCCCCTGCTTGTCCTCTTCGGCGCCCGGGGCCTCGCCGACGAACATCAGGTCGGCATCCGCGTTGCCCGCACCGAAGACCGCCTTGGTCCGCGTCTCATGCAGCGGGCATTTGGTGCACTTGGAGACCGCTTTATAGAGCGAGACAAGCTGCTCGCGGCGCTCGGCGGCATCGGTGGCGCTCACGGCTTCTCCCCCGCCGCGCGCCGCTTGCGCGACTCGCTCAGCCGGTCCTGCCGCGCCGCTTCGCGCTCCCTGCGCCGCGATTCATCTGACCGCACCGCCGCCCCGCGCGGCAGCCGCCCCGGCGGCGAGACCGCCGACATCAGCCTCCGCGTCCGCTCCGACCCGCACTCGGGACAGGGCATGGCCGTGGCCGAGGCCGCCACCAGCTCCTCGAAGAACGCCCCGCACCCCTCGCACTCGAACTCGTAGATCGGCATGAGGCTACGGCTGTCCCCGGGTGGTGAGCATCTGCCCTCTAGGCTGCCAAATTCTGTACCGCAGGGGAGGCCGCATCTCCGGTGTTCTGGAGCCTTACCTAGCTGAGGCGATGGGCGCGGGCAACGGTCGCCAAGATTTTGAGAAAGGCGCGGAAGGCTTCGGCGTTTTCCTCGGCCGAGAAAACGACGTGATGGCCCTCGCCCGTCCATCGACCGACAAGGTCGAACTCGGCGATGAACAGTCTGTGCTCGACCGTCTCCAACTCGCTGAGCATTGGTTCAGCGAAGGCACTGAGTCGATTCCTCACGTGTTCCGCCCCAATCTCATGCTCCTTACCGAAACGCGAGATCCACAGTTCATCGCGTGGCGGGAAGATACGGTTGGCAACCCCTTCCAGCAGCAGGCTGGCGCTCAGCGCCGCGTGAAGGTGATCTGGGCGGCCGCCGGCGAGCATGCGCCTCTCGATCGCCTCCAGGTGCTCCAACTCCAGATCGAGGCCGAGCGCGACGAGAAGCCCCTTCGCCTCTTGCCGGTGCCGCCGCGTCATGGCCTGCGCAAGCTCGGGCCCAACTTCCTCCGGTCGAACCTCTGGGGCGGGCGCAGGAGCCGGATAGTGCTTGACAGGTTCCCGCTGGCGCGGGCGAGACGGAAGGAACGGATCGCGAAGCGGTTCATGGATCGGGGCCTGCCGATCCGGCCAAAGGCGAGGCCGCTCACCCTTCCAGGGCACAACCGGCGAGGGAGTGGAGGTCGGGACCGCGCTAGCCGTGGCGACGACCTGCTCGTACCGCTCAAGGCCGGTCGGCGGCTGGAAGGTTCCGCCAAACGCGGGAGATCTAGTCGCCGCGCCGCCGGCCCCGATCGACCGCTGGTACTCGGCGAGTGAAACGCCCCTGGTGAAGTCGCCGACCACGCCGCCCATCAGGCTCGTCACATCGGGGACGGGACCGCGAATCGTGCCCGTGACGGCCGGGATCGCGCCGGTGATCATCTTGGTCGTGTCGGGGATCGAATCCAAGATCCTTTTCGGCTCCACGACGGCCTCGTAGGCAGGGGTCGCAGATGCGCTTCCGGCGACACCTCGAACGCGATCGGTCAGATCGCGAATCGAGTCGAGGACGCTGGTCGCATCGGTGACCGACCCCACCTCCGCGACCCGGCGCTGGGCATCGTTGATTTCCCCCACCGTCGAGGCCAGCCATGCCGGACTTGAGAGATCCCTAGGGTCCATGCGCAGACGATCATCGTAGCCGTCGCGCTCGTCGTTTCGGACGGCCACGGCGCCCGACCGACGCGAGAGTCGATCAGGGGTACCTGCCGTGAATGCGCTTGTGGGCGCGCTCGTAAACCGTCCGGGTGGCGGGGTTATCTGGGTGGCGCTCGCCGTAGGCGACGAGGGCCAGCGCAAAACTCCCGTCTGCCTCCTCCTGGAAGCGGAACACGAAGCCGAACGGCGCATCGGACGCTCCCGCCTTGCCCAGCGGAACGTAGAGTTTCACGCAGCCGGGGGAGGCTCGTCCCATCCGGTGCATCCTCCGCTCGACAACGCCGCCAGGCCAGCCGGATGCGGCCGGTTCTGATCTCCTGGCGGGAGCGCTGTGCTTGGAGGCGGGCCCGCGAGTTTGCCACGAAGCGCTCTACCTCCTCGGCCCACTCCTTCGCCCCGAAAAGGACGGGCGGGGAAAAGGTCTTGCGCTCGCGCTCACTCACGCGGCCACGATAAGCGCCAGCGGATTTTGATACCGCCGGCCCCGCGCCGGCGCGACCGAACTAGCCCTCGTCGTCGTACGGGATGTCGACGGCGAAGCGCTCGAAGTCCTCAGCCGATGCCGGCTTCGTCCCGCGCGCCGCGTGAAGCTCGGCCATCGGGGTGATGGGCGGCTCGAGCGTCAGCCAGTCGCCCTCCCGGGCGGGCACGACCTCGTAGCGGCGACCGTCGATCTCGACCAGTTCGCCAACGTGCAGATCCAGCTTCTTCACCGCAGTGGCCATGTGGACCAAGTGTAGAGAGAGTCAGAGGATTAGTGAAAAGGAGTAGTCAAATGGATGGAAGAGGATGTGTAGGAGGGTGGTCAATCTCCCTCGGGTGAGCTTGAACGCTGGCCTTTGACAATCGTCCGGCGAAGGCCATCGCCGCCGAAGGCGAAGGATCCTTCGGTCTCCAGGCCGGGACCCAGTCGATGCCGTCGAGGAGTTCTCCGGGAGGAACGGCCATAGATCCGGCCAAGCGGGTGAGCGTGTCGATGCGGGCGACTCGCTCTCCATTCTCCAGTTTTGCCGATCTCGGTTCGATGCAGCGAGGCCCGCACCGCCAACTGATCCTGGGAGAGGCCTTCCCGCCGGCGGATGCGGCGCAGGTTCTCGCCGAAGCGCTCGGCGACGGCGAGATCACTCCGTCTTTGCGGCATCCTCACCCCCCTTATTGCGATCCGCGACGACGAAGCCACCGGGGGCGATTCTCGCTCGGCGTCCAACTGATGCCGTCGACCAACTCACCCACCGTCACTTCGAGGGCACCGACCAAATTGACCAGCGTGTCCAGTCGCGGCAGTCGCTGCGCGCTCTCCTTGAGGCTGATCTGGGTCCGATGGATCCCGCCCCCGGAGGCGAGCGTTTCCTGGGTCAGATCGCCTCGGCGCGCAGCTTCCGCAGATTCGCTGCGAAACGCTCCGCCGGGCTATTCATCTGCACCCTCACCGCCGGCATCGCCCAGAGGTGGGCCGAACACCTCCCAGGTGACCCCGGCGACCAACTGATCGGTGGAGACGCCGAGTGACGCCGCCAGCTTGACCAACGTGGAGGTCAGCGGCATACCTTCGCCGCGCTCGTAGAGGCTGATCTGCGTGTAGTGCAAGTCCGCCCGCTCGGCAAGCGCGGACTGCGACAGATCCAGGAAATGCCGTCTCCGTCTGAGGCGCCGCCCGAACTGCACCGCGACGCGCTTGTCGAACTCGTCCATCAGCCGATTTCAAAACCGAGCTCGGCCATCTGCCGGGCCGAGCGCGTCGGGGCCAACGCCCCGCCCTGCCTGCTAGCCAGGCCCGCCGAGACTGGCGGGATATCCCTTCTCGCCTCCTGGGCGGTAAGGCTCCGAGAGTCCGGGCCGCAGTCCGGTTGTTCTCTATGGCGGCCTGTTTCAAGTGGGCATCGCGCCCGGCGTGACCGAGCGGCGATTCGCCGCTCGGAACCGCAAAGGGAGGCTAGATGACTCTCTCCGACCGAAAAGTCGGAGTGCCCCGGACTCCACGTCGCATAGCTGCTACGTCGCGTTGCCCTGGGCGTTGCCCCGAACTCTCGCGAGCGCTGGACCGATCGCTCCGCATTCGGCTCTAGATGTAGTTCCTAGGCACGTTGTTCATCCGGGCCTCCTTGGAGGCTGGTGGTGTCGAAGCCAACCAGACCCAAGGAGGTCACCGGATGAAGCTCCACGGTAATGCGCCCCTCGGCCCGAAGGGGAGGCGGCGGATGGTCCTGCTCGTCCTCGAGCAGGGGCTCACGCTCACGGAGGCGGCCGAGGCCGCCGGAGTGAGCGTGAGGACCGCCGGCAAGTGGACCCGTCGCTACCGCCAGGAGGGTGAGGCCGGCCTGCTCGACCGCAGCTCCGCGCCCCGGAGGGTCGCCAACGTCACGCCGCCCGAGCGGGTCGAGGCGATCGCCGCCCTGCGACGCGTGAGGCTGACCGGCCCCGAGATCGCCGAGACGTTGGAGATGGCGACCTCCACCGTCTCCGCGGTCCTGGCGAGGATCGGCCTCGGCAGGCTCTCCCGCCTGGAGCCGGCGGAGCCGGTCCGCCGCTACGAGCGCGCCCGTCCCGGTGAGCTCCTCCACATCGACGTCAAGAAGCTCGGCCGCATCGGACCCCACGGCGCCGGCCATCGCGTGCTCGGCCGGGCCTGGGCCGGACGGGGCGCCACCAGGACCGACGCCGCCGGGGTGCGGCGCGTGCAGACCGGCTGGGAGCGGGTGCACGTCTGCGTCGACGACGCCACCCGCCTGGCCTACGTCGAGGTCCTGCCCGACGAGAAGGCGACCACGGCGATCGGCTTCCTGCGCCGGGCCACGGCCTTCTACCGCTCCCACGGGATCGCGGTCGAGCGGGTGATGACCGACAACGGCTCCGCCTACGTCTCGGTCGCCCACGCCCTTGCCTGCAGGGCGCTCGGCATCCGCCACATCCGCACCCGTCCCCGCCGCCCGCAGACCAACGGGAAGGCCGAGCGCTTCATCCGCACGATGCTGCGGGAGTGGGCCTACGCCGCCGTCTACGGCTCGTCACCCGAGAGGGCCGCGGCCCTCTCGGGATGGGTGGAGCGCTACAACTACCGGCGACGACATGGCGCCCTCGACCACCGGCCGCCGATCGCTCGGCTGCGGGAGCTTCAGGGGAACAACGTGGCCGGCATCTACATCTAGACAGCCAAGCCAGCAACGGCTGCCAACGGACCGGGTGCCGAACTCGTAGATCGGCACGATCCATCACGGCTGTTTGCGGTTGGTGGGCATCTTGGCTCTAGGCTGCCAAATCCTGGTTCTCGATGCTCGGCCGACCTCGCCGATCCGGTCTGCGATCCTTCGCCGATCGCGGATACCCCGACCATCTACGAGTGGGGCGGCGGCACCGAGGCTTTCGGTCGCTGGCTGAACCGCTTCTACGACCTCGTCGAAGAAGAGGGCACGCTGGCGCCGCTCTTCGGCGGCAAGGTCAGTGAGGAGCACCGCACCCACGTCCTGGCCTGGTGGGTCGAGGTGATGGGCGGTCCGGCCGACTACACGGCGAGCCTCGGCGGTTACCCGGCGATGCTCGCCCATCATCGCGGCCTGGCGATCACGCCCGAGCAGCGGCGCTTGTTCGTGGCACTGCTGAGTCAGGCGGCGGACGAGGTCGAGCTGCCCGCCGACCCCGAGTTTCGGGCCGCGATCATCGGCTATGCGGAGTGGGGCTCGCGCCTCGCGATGCACAACTCCGACCCCAATGCCGACGATGTCGCCGCCGAGGCGCCGGTGCCTCGCTGGGGCTGGGGCGTCGCCCCTCCCTACCAGGGTTAGGTCGGGCCGGGGGACTGTCCCTGGCATCCTTTGGCAATGACCCAGGACCTGCCGATCGTCTGTTCTCTCGACGCCGACAACCTCAAGGCCCGGCTCGACCTGATCGCCGCGATCGGTGCCTCGCACCTGATCTCGCGAGAGACCGACGGCGATACCCAACTGCTGAGATTCAGGCCCGATGACGGCGTTCGCCGCTCGCTTCAGGGCGTCATCGCGGCCGAGGCGAAGTGCTGCTCGTTCCTGGACATGGATATCCGCGAGGAGGCCGGCGCGCTGGTCCTGGTGATCGATGCGCCCGCCGAGGCCGCGCCGGTCGCCGCCGAACTCGCAGCCGCCTTCGCGGCTGTCTGATGCTGACCTTCTACGGCGCCTGCGCCGTGAGCTCTACCGCAGCCTGATCGCCGCGTCAGTCCAGTTCGGCGAGCAGCTCACGGACGCGGCGGTCGATCTCCTCGCGGGTGGCGCGGACCCCCTCGACCGGCCGGCCCGCCGGGTCGGGCAGGTCCCAATCGACGTAGCGGCGGCCCGGGATATACGGGCACTTGTCGCCGCAGCCCATCGTCACCACCACGTCGGCCCAGCGGGCGTCCTCCTCGGTGAGCCCGTGGGGCACACGGCCGGCGAGGTCGATCCCGATCTCCGCCATCACCTCGACCACCTCCGGGTGGACGCGATCGGCGGGGGTGGTACCGGCCGACCGGGCTGCATGCCGACCTTCGGCGGCGCGTTCGAAGAGGGCCTGGCTCATCTGCGAGCGGCCCGCGTTCTGGAGGCAGACGAAGAGGGCGTTCGCCATCAGGCAGGTTTGCGGGCGCGCACGATCGCGGAGGCGGCGTGCTCGTGGACGCGATGGGTCTCGACGATCTCCACGTCCTCGAGCCCGGCGGCGGTAAGAGCCTCATCGAACTCGCGGCGGGTAAGGGCGCCGGCGATGCAGCCGGTGAACTCCCGCATGTCGGCCTTGGTCGCGGGGTCCATGTCCTCGTCGGCGATCACGTCCGAGACGGCGAAGCGACCACCGGCCCGCAGGACGCGCGCGACCTCGGCGAGGACGCGGGGTTTGTCCGCCGACAGGTTGATCACGCAGTTGGAGATCACCACGTCGACCGAGGCGGCCGGGAGCGGGATCTCCTCGATCTGGCCGCGGAGCCACTCGACGTTCTCGACGCCGGCCTTTGCCTGGTTCTCACGGGCCAAGGCCAACATCTCGTCGGTCATGTCGAGACCGTAGGCCTTGCCGGTCGGGCCGACCCGGCGGGCCGAGAGCAGCACGTCGATACCGCCACCCGAACCCAGATCGAGGACGGTTTCGCCCGCACGGAGCTCGGCGACGGCGGTCGGATTACCGCAGCCGAGCGAGGCCATCGTCGCGGTGTCGGGCAGCTCGTCGCCCGTCTCGCCGTAGAGGCCGGCACCGAACACGGCGGCTTCCTCGTCGGTGAGGACCGGGACCTTGGAGCCGCAGCACCCTCCACCGGCGGCGACGGAGGTCGCCGCGACGGCGTAGCGGGCGCGCACCGCCTCGCGGATCTCGTCCGCATCCGCCGCGAGTGCACCGGCAGCGGCCTTGTCTAGTTCAGCCATTCGGAGAACTCCTTGAGGGCGTCGGGGATCACGTAGTAGTAGGCCCAGAGGCCACGCCGCTCGGAGCCGACGATGCCAGCGCCGCGAAGCACCTTCAGATGGTGGGACACCGTGGGCTGGGAGAGGTCGAAGAGCGGCACCAGCTCGCAGACGCACACCTTCCCGGCGTGCTTGCGGAGCACATCGACGAGTTGCAGGCGCACCGGGTCACCCAGTGCCTTGGCGATCGCGGCCATCCGCTCGGCCTGATCACGCTCCACGTCCGGGTAGACGACCGGCTCGCAGCAGGGGTCGCCGGCCGAGCGCTTGGTCTTCGGGGCCATCTGCAGATCGACAGGCATCTATCTACGTATATCTATTGAATTGACATCTGTCAATGCTTAGGATCGCGCCATGATCGACGCGCCCCTCGCCCGCCGCGCCCTCGCCGAGTTCCTCGGCTCGGCCTTCCTGGCGGCGACCGTGATCGGCTCGGGCATCGCTGCGGCGCAGCTCTCCCCCGGCGACACCGGCCTCCAGCTCCTCGAGAACGCCGTCGCCACGGCCGCCGGCCTCTTCACCTTCATCCTCATGTTCGGGCCGATCTCGGGCGCCCACTTCAACCCCGTGGTCTCGCTGGTCGACTCCGCCCTCGGCGGGCTGCGCCGCCGCGACCTCGTCGCCTACCTGCCGGCTCAGGTCGCCGGTTGCATCGTCGGCGCCGTGGTGGCGAACGCGATGTTCGGGCTCGCGGCGATCTCGATCTCGACCACCCACCGCGCCTCGCCCTCGCACCTCTTCGCCGAGGTGGTCGCGACCCTCGGGCTCCTGCTGGTGATCTTCTCGCTGGCCCGGACCCGACGAGGCTCGATCGCCCCGGCCGCGGTCGGCGCCTACATCGGCGCCGCCTACTTCTTCACCAGCTCGACCAGCTTCGCCAATCCCGCGATCGACGTCGGCCGCATGTTCTCCGACACCTTCGCCGGGATCGCCCCGGCGTCCGTGCCCGCCTACGTGGTGGTGCAGCTCCTCGGCGGCCTGGTCGCCCTCGGGCTGATCGCGGTGCTCTATCCCGATCTTTCCGCCGAGGAGGCCGGCGAGATCATGGTCCCGCAGGAGACCTAGGCCAGAAAGGGTCGCCAGCGGACGGGGCGCCTAGGAGCCCCAGCGATCCCAGTGGGTGATCTCGCTGACCGGCGCGCGCTTGGCGGGCTTGAAGTCGGTGCCTTTGGTGTAGGCGACCGGGATCAGGCTCACCTGGGTGAAGCCCTCGGGAATTCCGAGCAGCTCGGCGACCTCGGCGGCGTGGCGCAGGTGAAGGGTGGTCCAGGTCGAGCCGAGGCCGCGGGCGCGGAGGGCGAGCTGGAAGCTCCAGGCGGCCTGGACGACCGAGCCGAGGGCGACGATCGTGCCGGTCTGGTCCTGGTCGGCGAGGTCTTCGGCGATGCAGGGAATGACCAGGGCGGGTGCCTTCTCCATGTTCTCCGCCAGGTACATCGCGCTGTCGTAGACGCGCTGCTGCGTCGCGTCACCGCCACCTTCCGCGGCCGCCAGCGATTCGCTCAGGTAAGGGAGCGCGGCCGCGCGGTAGTAGTCGGCGATCTTCAGCCGCAGGTCGGGATCGGTGACCACCATCCAACGCCAGGTCTGGCGGTTCGAGGCAGTTGGCGCCTGGACCGCGAGCTGCAGGCATTCGAGCAGCACCTCGCGCTCGACCGGCCGCTCGAAGTCGAGCCGCTTGCGCACCGACCGGGTGGTCGAGAGCAGCAGGTCGGCGTTGGCGCGGTCGATCGACATCGCCGCCGATCTTATGGCGCGGCGGGATCGTCCTCGGTCGTCGCGGCCAGTTCGATCGGCGGGGCAGTCTCCGGGGTCTCGAAGAAGGCGAGCACCGAGAGCACCGAGATGCCGGCGTCCTCGGGGTCCTGGCCGAGCCGTTCCGCCGCCTCGGTCTGGATCTCATAGACACGCTCGTACAGCTCCATGTAGGCGGTGGCCAGCTCGTTCCAGCCCTGCTCGTCGACGCGGAGCGGGACGCGGGTCAGGTGGTGGTCGGGGCGCTCGACCAGCGTCCCCGCCTCGAGGGCGTTCGTCGCGTTGGCCGTGATCAGCGACCAGATCGTGCGCGCGAAGCTTGCCCTCTGCTCCATCGTGAGCTCGGCTTCGTCCTCCGTCAGCGCGATCGGACGGGCCACCGCGCGGTAAAAGTGCTCGACGGCTCCGCGGACCGGACGCTGACCGACTTCCTCCAGCAGGCCCGCTTTGGCCAGTGCCGTGACGTGGTACCCGACCTTGCTCACTTCGACGTGGATCTCACGCGCGATTTCGGCCGGACTCGCAACTCGTTCGCCAAGGATTGCCAGGCATCGGCATCTCAGCGGGTGTGCGACTACGGCACCGAGCGTCGAATCCGGGCTACGGCGACTCTGTGCCGTTTCCATTTTTTGCTCTACCTCCTCAGATTGGTGGAACCCGCTAGATCGTAAACGGCATTCCGACCGATGGAGCGACTTTATGCAGGAATCCGTTACAGCAATCGAATCGGCGTCCTCGGGGTCGAGGTCCGGTGCCATGCACACCGCAGTTCGTCAATGGGAGGGGGGTGAAGCGCATGCGTATTTCGCACGAAAGCAGCACGGTGCCGGCAGTCTCGATTTCGAAGGCCACCTGATTCTCCGGCGCGCCGGCCCCGACCATCCGCGGGATCGGCGCGCCCCACCAATCCCGACACCCCCGTATCGCGATCGGCAATCGGATCGCGAGGCGATCCCATTGCGGCAACCGTTCCCCGCATAAAGGTTTGGACAGACCGGACAAGGGGGACTACGCTCGCTCCACCGACTCGGCCAGTTTTGCCACCGACCAAAAAAGGATGTCCTCGTGTTCTTCTGTGAGCGATGCGAATCCAGGTACAACGCCACCATCGCGGCAGCTTCCGGTGGCTGCCCCCGGTGCAAGGAGGCCGACGGTGTCTCGGCTCCGTTGCGCTTCCGTCTCTTCGAACCCTCGGCGCTGAAAGTCGCCGGCCTCTCCCCCGCCCGCACCGGCTCCCCGGTGCCGCGAAGCCAACCGGCGAAGTAACAAATACTCTGCCTTTGTGAAGGCAAAGGCATTCGCGGCGATCGCCGCGACGGTCGCGATCGTCGCCCTGCTCCTGCCTGGGGCGGCGACGGCCCACCGTCCCGAGAGCCAACGCGGCAACCCCACCGTCCTGGCGACGTTCAGCGTGCAGGGGTCCAATGGATTCTTCCTCGGAGTCAAGCTCCTCAACCGACAGGCGCTCTCCGTCTCAGCGATCACGTTCGACGGCCCGAGCATCGTCGCCTCCGAATACAAGCTGCAGGCGCAGCAGCTTCCCGGAACGGATGTGATCGCCGCCTCGCTGGGCAAGCTCGGCCGGATCGAGATGCGCTTCGTACCCGAATCCGTCCACGAAGAAGAACCGCCTGTGGCGATCTGCAAGGGCGAAACGGACACGGTCGAAGAAGGGCACTTCGTCGGCCGGTTCGAATTCCACGGCGAGCACGGCTACACGCGGGCACGGGTCAAGCGGGCGCCCGGCAGCGTGACGATCGTCCCAGCTCCCACCTGCGACACCTCGGGGAAGAACTCGCCACATAAGCACGGGCCGAAACAGCGCGGGAGGAGTCTCGCCAGGCGGGTGCTCAGGCGAGCGGCCTCCGCCACCAAGCCGGAAGTCGGCGTGCACGTCCTGAAACTCAACGTGAAGGCAGCGAAGGCAGGAGTGAAATTCGGGGCCACTCGGATCTCGGCGCCGAACAAGAAGGGCAAGGAATTCGCCTTCGACACCTTTCTCGCCGCGGGCTCTCGCGACCGTGGCCGGATCCACGAGGAAAGCGTGGTCCTCGACCTCCTGGTCCGCGGCCCCTACTTCAAAGTTCCCGACCTGACCCACCTGACCAAAGAAGTGGTGCTGGAACCGCCGACGCCGTTCCTCGGCAGCGCATCCCTGCGACGCGAATCGGCGGACAAGGTCAGCTGGGTCGGCGACCTGGGGGTGGACCTGCCGGGCTTCGGCGTCGTACCGCTGGCGAGATCAGACGCTCAGGTGTCGCTCTGCGCCGATTCCGGCTGTCGATCGAACGAATGATCTTCAGCCAGATGCGAGCAAAGATGATCCTGGCGATCATCGCGGCCCTGATCCCGCTCGCCCTGCCGACGGCAGCCGCCGCGGCCAAGACTTACCACCAGCCCGCCCACGTCTCGGTCGAGATCGAAGGCACCGGCACCAACGGCTTCCACTTCGTCCTCTTCACCTTCGACCGCGCCGTGCTCTTCGCGACCTACAACGGGTTGAACGGGCAAAGCGACCAGAGCGTCAACTACGTCGCTGTCCAACGCCATCCCCCGGCCGGGCTCGACCGCGGCCGGCTCGACCTGAAGATCGGCAAGCTTGGTCACTTCCGCGGCCATCTCGTCATCACCTCGACCAAGGCACAGAAGCTTGAACCGGGGTGCACGGGCGAACCGACGATCAACGAAGAAGGCTATTTCGCCGGCTCCTTCCTCTTCCACGGCGAACGCGGCTACACGGCCATCCACGCGCCGCGTCTGAGCGGCGCGATCATCCGCCAGGGCGCGACCGACTGCCGAATCCCGGCGGGCAGCCATCGGCACCAAGGCAAGGGGGTCGAAGAAAAGGCGGAAAGCGCGGCCGAAGAAGCGGAATATCGCCTCCTGGCCGGGGACAGGAAGGCCGACCTCGTCCTGGGGGCGAACCGGATACCGCTTTCGCGGGGGACCAAGGGCGAGGCGACGACCAGCTTCGAGGTGACCGCGACGGGCGAAAAGACGGGAGCCTTCACGATCAGCCGCCGCGCTTTCGTCTTCGACACCGCAAAGGACGCCGCCTCGACCTTCGTCGTTCCGAGCCTGGCCGAACCGCTCGCCGAAGCAACGGTGGAACCGCCGGCCCCGTTCTCCGGCTCGGCCACCTTCCACCTCGAAGGGCCGAAGACGGCGAGCTGGACGGGCGACCTCGCGGTCGAACTCCCCGGCCTCGCCAAGCTTCCGTTGACCGGAAAGGGGATCTACGCGGGCGCCTGCAGAGCCCGGAACGACTGCACCAAGACGCTGCCCAAGTCTCTGCAGCCGCTGCTCGAGGGCGGCGGCTACAGCGGCGGCGTCGTCCAGGTCATCCGCTAGGGCGGCTCCTAGGCCAGCGGCTCCCACTCCCACGCCTTCATCGAGGCGAGGGCGGCGCCGTCGTCGACATGGCGGTGGAAGTCGGCCAGCTCCTCCTCCTCGATCGCGTAGGCGTGCTCGGGGCCGGGGAAGGACCCGCCGCGGACCTCAGCGGCGTAACGGCCGACCGCCTCGACCATGCTCTCGTGCACGTCGGCGTAGCGCTTGACGAATTTCGCCATGTGGCCCTGGGTGATGCCGAGCAGGTCGTGGAAGACGAGCACCTGGCCGGAGGTCGCCGCGCCGGCGCCGATCCCGATCGCGACGATGTCGAGGCGGGCGGCGATCGTCGCCGCAATCTCCGCCGGGACCGCCTCGAAGACGACCGCGAAGCAGCCCGCTGCCTGCAGTGCCTGGGCGTCCTCGGACATCTGGATCGCCGCCTTCGCCGACTTGCCCTGGGCTTTGTAGCCGCCGAGCGCGGTGGCGGTCTGCGGGGTGAGGCCGAGGTGGCCCATCACCGGGATGCCGGCGGCGACGATCGCCCGGGCGCGCTGCACGGAGACGCCGCCTGCCTCGAGCTTCACCGCCTGGCAGCCGGTCTCCTTGATCAGCCGCTGGGCGCTCAGGATCGCCAGTTCGTCGGAGGCCTCGTAGCTGCCCATCGGCATATCGCCGATCATCAGCGGCGTCTTCAGGCCGCGACGCACCGCTTTGCCGAGGACGATCATCTCCTCCATCGAGACGAGGTCGGTGCGCTCGTAGCCGAGCACCACGTTGGCGGCCGAGTCGCCGACCAGGACGAGATCGACGCCGGCGGCCTCGGCAACCGTCGCCGAGGGGTAGTCGTAGGCGGTGACCATGACGATCGGTTCGCCGTTCTCCTTCATCTCCTGGAGGCGCGGCAGGCTCATCACGGCACGGTCGGCCGCGGGGACGGTGTGGGAAAGGACTCCAGAGCTCATGCGACAAGCACCTCCGGACGGTCGTCGATTGCGATTGGGTTGTTGGCGTCGTCGACGTGGACGACGACCGGTGCGTAGCGCTCCAGGTCGACCTCGTCGTAGGCGCCGAAAGAGGCGACGATGATCTTGTGGCCGGGCTCGACCAGGTGGGCGGCGGCGCCGTTCACCTGCATCGCGCCGGAGCCGGGCTCGCCCTCGATGGCGTAGGTGACGAAACGCTCGCCGTTGTCGACGTCCCAGACGTGGACCTGCTCGTTGACCAGCAGGTCGGCGCCGGCCATCAGCTCGGTGTCGATAGTGATCGAGCCGATGTAGTCGACGTCGCAGTCGGTCACCGTCGCGCGGTGGATCTTCGACTTCAGCATCTGCCTCTGCACGGTTTCGTCTCCCTGTCGGTTCTGTTGATGACGGTCTTGTTGACGATCTGGGTTCAGCCGACGAGCGGCTCGATTACGACGTTGTCGATGAGACGGGCGCGGCCGACCCGGGCGGCCACGGCGATCAAGATCGGGCGGCCGGTCCCCAACTGATCGACCGGCTCGAGGGTCTCGGCGTCCCGGGCCTCGAGGTACTCGGGCTCGATCGCCGCCGCCGCGAGCTCGATCCGGGCGGCGCTGAGGCCGGCGTCGAGCGAGTCGAGGGCGAGCGCCTGCTGCTCGGCGGCGGTGAGGGCGCGCGAGAGGGCGACGGCGCGGGCGCGGTCGGCGGGCTCGAGATAGACGTTGCGCGAGCTCATCGCCAGGCCGTCCTCCTCGCGCACGGTCGGCATCACCGCGACCTGCACCGGGAAGTCGAGGTCGCGCACCATCCGCTTGATCACGGCGGCCTGTTGGGCGTCCTTCTGGCCGAAGTAGGCGACGTCGGGGCCGACGATGTTGAAGAGCTTGGCGACGATCGTGGTGACGCCGCGGAAGTGGCCGGGGCCACGACGGTCGGGGTCGCCGTCGAGGACCGAGGTGAGGCCGCCGCCGACCTCCACCGCAGTGGCGGCGCCGTCCGGGTACAGCTCGGCGACCGCGGGAGCGAAGACGAGGTCGACGCCCGCCTCGGTGGCGAGGCGCAGGTCGCGCTCCTCGTCGCGCGGGTAGCGGTCCAGATCCTCGCCCGGGCCGAACTGGGTCGGGTTGACGAAGAGGCTCATCACGACGACGTCGGTCTCGGCGCGGGCGGCCTCGAGCAGCGAGACGTGGCCCGCGTGGAGGAAGCCCATCGTCGGAACGAGGCCGATCGTGCGGCCCTCGTGGCGGTGCGGGAGCAGCGCGGCCCGCAGCTCGCCGACCGAGCGCACGACGCGCGCGGCAGCCCTGGTGGTGACGGTTTCGCCGGAAAGGGAGTCCAAGGTGATCAGGTCCATGCCTCGGGGGTCACGGCCGTTGAACGAATTATAAGCACTTGCGCAGCTTGCGTTACACCGCGTCACAGGAATTCCCGTTACACCGCATGACAGGAACTTTTGATCCGTTCCTACCGAGCTCTCGCAAGGACTCAACAGCGCGCGCTTATTCGAAACCAACTCCAATCAGGAGGAAGCGAATGAGTTCCCATAAGTTGCTGTCGCAGTTCGACCAGGATCAAGCCCTGGCGGAAACCCACCACGAGGCGGTCGAGTCGCTCGACGATGGCGACAGCCGGCGCGCCTTTCTGAAGAAGGCGGGCCTCGGCGGTGCCGCCGTGATGGGCTCAGGTGCCCTGCTCGCCGCCCTCACCCCGGCCGGCGCGGCCGCCGCGAGCGGCAAGGGCCGTCCGCCCGCCAAATTCGGCAAGGGCGACATCGGCATCCTCAACTACGCGCTGACGCTCGAGTACCTGGAGGCCGCCTTCTACAACGAGGTGACCAAGAACAAGGTCGCCAGCGGTGCCCAGGAGTCGGCGTTCTTGAAGGCCACGACGGCGGACGAGAACGCCCATGTCGCGTTCCTGAAGAAGGCACTCGGCAGCAAGGCCGTCGCCGCCCCGAAGGTCGACTTCGGCGACGCGACCAGCAAGGCGAAATGGCTCCCCACCTCGATGGTGCTGGAGAACACCGGGGTCAAGGCCTACGGTGGCCAGGCGCTGAACATCAGCAGCCCGGCGTACATCAGCGCCGCCCTGTCGATCTGGGCCGTCGAGGCGCGTCACGCGTCCGTCGCCGGTCTGCTCGTCAAGGCCGCCCCGGACAGCATCTCGCCGGAAAAGGGGCCGTTCCAGACGACCGCCACCGCGGCCGAAATCCTCAAGGCCGTCGAAGGCACCGGCTTCCTCGTCTAGCCGGCGACGGATCCCCGGGACAGAGAAAGAAAGAGAGCAGATCAAATGATGCCCAACGTAGGACCACTGGAGATCATCCTCGTCCTGATCGTGGCGCTCGTCGTGTTCGGGCCGAAAAAGCTGCCCGACCTCGGGCACTCGCTCGGCAAGGGGATCCGTGAGTTCAAAGGGTCGGTGACGGGTGAGTCGGACGAGCCCGCCAGGGTCGAGTCGGCACGGGTCGAGGCCCGTCCGGTCACGACCCATAGGGTCGAAGACACCGCCCCCACCCCGAGCCACCACTAAGCGTCCACCAACGCCACCCCGAGGAGACCAGCCGTGCCCCGCATAAAACCAGCGTCATTCGATGATCGGATGAGCCTCGTCGAGCATCTCGACGAGTTGCGGGCACGGCTGGTCGTCTGCATCGCCGTCTTCGGCGCCGCGCTCGCGCTGTGTTTCTGGCAGAACCACCTGCTGCTGGAAATCGCCAGCGCCCCGCTGCCCGCGGGCCACGAGAAACTGATCACCTTCGGCGTCACCGAGCCGTTCACGACGACCCTGACGGTGAGCGCCTACGCGGCGATCATCCTGTCGCTGCCGTTCGTGCTCTACCAGCTCTACGCCTACCTCCTCCCCGCCTTCAGCAAGCAACAGCAGCGGGCGATCATCCCGTTGCTGATGATGATCCCGTTGCTCTTCATCGCGGGCGTCGCCTTCGGCTACTTCCTCGTCCTGCCGGCGGCGGCAAGGTTCCTCCTCAACTTCAACGACTCCCAGTTCAACGTGCAGGTGCAGGCAAAGGAGTACTACGGCTTCTTCGCGATGACGCTGCTCGCCTGCGGGGTCGTCTTCCAGGTGCCGGTCGGGATCCTCTCGGTGACCCGGCTGGGGATCGTCAAGGTCGAGCAGCTGACCAAGAACAGGCGCTACGCCTACCTGATCTGCGCGGTCGTGGCGGCGGCGCTGCCCGGCGTCGACCCGATCTCGATGCTGCTCGAGATGGCCCCGCTGGTCGTCCTCTACGAGCTGTCGATAGTCCTCGCCAAGGCGTTCGGGACGCCCACCGAACGGCTCGAGGGCCAGCCTCAGGGCTCCTGAGCGTGTGCCTCGCCCTCGCCCTCACCTACGCCAGGGGCGCGATAGGTGATCGGGCGGAGCGGCTTCGCCGGGGCGCCGGCGCAGATGTGGCGGGCGGGCAGGTCGCGGGTGACGACGGAGTTGGCGCCGATCACGCACCGCTCCCCCACGCTCACCCCGCTGGTCACCGCGCAGTTGACGCCGAACCAGGTGTTGGCGCCAATCTCGACCGGGCCCTTCGAGGTGAAGCCCTGCCAGGTGACCGGCATGTCGGGATCGTCGAAGCGATGCTCGGCGTCGCCGATGAAGCAGCCGTTGGCGAACATCACGTGGTCTCCGATCGTCACCTGGCCCTGGGCGGCGATCATCGTGCCCCGGTTGAGGAAGCAGCCCGCGCCGATCTCGATCTCGGCGTCGGCAGCGAGGGTGAGCCAGCAGCCGGGCTCGAGCAGCGTGCCTTCGCCGATCCGCAGGCGGCCCTCGTCGAGCGCCTCGAGGATCTCCCCCTCGACCGGATAGCGGACGAAGAACCCGCCGCGGGCGGCGTGGCGGTCGATCCGCAGCCGGCGTGACAGCCGGTGGTTGCGCTCGTACCAGCGTCGCTTCGCCCACCATATCTTCCACCCAGTCTGCCCCATCCCCGCACCGTACCTGGTGTTGGTGGGCCGAAAACCCGTCATATAGACGGGTTTTCGGCCCGTCAACATAGACTTCGCGCCGATGAGTGACCTGCGCGGTGGCATCGACCTCGGTGGCACCAAGATCCAGACCGCTGTGATCGACCTTGACGGCGCCGTCAAAGGCGAAGCGCGGAGGCCGACGCCGACCGAAGGCGGGCCCGGCGACGTCGCCGCGGCGATGGCGGCGGCGCTGGTCGAGGCGGCCCAGGGCGCCGGGGTCGAGAGCGCCGACCTGCAAGGGGTCGGGGTCGGCTCACCCGGCGACGCCGACGAGAAGACCGGCATCGTCAGCGGCGCCCGCAACCTCCCCGGCTGGGAGGGCAGCTTCCCGCTCGGCGAGACGCTGGAAAAAGAACTTGGGACGAGCGTGCGGATCGGCAACGACGTCCAGGTCGCGACCGAAGCCGAGTTCCACCTCGGCGCCGGGCAGGGCTCCGACAGCCTGATCGGCGTCTTCTGGGGCACCGGCGTCGGCGGCGGGCTGATCCTCGGCGGCAAGCCCTGGCTCGGCCGCGGCGCGGCCGGCGAGATCGGCCACATGGTGATCAAACGCGGCGGCGCCAAATGCCCCTGCGGGCGGCGCGGCTGCATGGAGGCCTACGCCGGGCGCAAAGCGATGGAAGACGAGGCGAGACGCCGCCATGAAGACGGCGACAAGACCGACCTCTTCAAGCTGATGGAGAAGCACGAGAAACCGCGGCTGACCTCGAGCATCTGGGGCCGCGCGATCGAGCACGGCGACAAGGTCGCGACCGAGCTGGTCGACCGGGCGATCGAGGCACTCGGCACCGGGATCGGCTCGGCGGTCAACCTGCTCGACCCGGAACTGATCATCATCGGCGGCGGTCTCGGCCTGCGCTTCGGCGAGCACTACATGGACGCCCTGCTCGAGGAGATGCGCAAGCACGTCTTCTTCGAGACGATGCCCGCGGTGAAGATGGCGTCGCTGGGCGACCTGGGCGGCGCCGTGGGCGCGTCCCTCCTTGTCTCCAACCGCTAGTAGACGCTAGTGCGGGCCGGTACCGCCAACGGGGAAGGGTTCGGGCCGCGGAAATTAGGGACGGCGAGCCCGGGCGTTTCGGAGGCGACCCGGGCAGGCTGAGGCCGCCTCCGAAACGCCCGGGACGGGGCCGTCACGATTGGGTGACGATTCGAACGGTCAGAAAACTGCGCGGTTCGAAAACCCCGTTATCCGTGTATAAGGAACCACGCAAATTTCTGACCGTTTAGGTTCCCGGCATCTCTGTAACGACGACCGCCCGGAGGGCGCCTTCGCCACGATCTCGCCGTTCGCCCACACCCTTGGCCGTCCATCCGAATCTCGGCCTTCTCGGCGGCGGCCACAGCCTGCCAGGGCCGCCGCCGAGAAGGCCGCGTCCCTTTCCGTCCCGCGACCACCCAGCCGCAGGCAACGGGTCGCCGCCCCGGAGGGCGGCGACCCGCACGGGTGTTCCTAGGCTCTGCCGCGCGTCTGCCGCTGCTGTTTCGCTATCGCGTCGACCAGGACCGCCAGCAGCAGCACGCCACCGGTGACCATGTATTTGATCGGCGAGGCGAGACCGAGCAGGTCCATGCCGTTGGAGATCGAGCCGATCACCAGGGCACCGAGGAGGGCGGTCCAGACCGAGCCACGGCCGCCGAAGAGGCTGGTGCCCGCGATCACCGGGCCGGCGATCGCCAGCAGCAGCAATTCATTGCCGCCGGAGTTCTGGTTGACGGCGAAGAGCCGCGAGGCGGCCATGATGCCACCGACCGCGGCCATCGCCCCGGCGATCGCGAAGACCGCGACGCGTACGCCGTTCACCCGGATGCCCGCCCGTCGCGCCGCCTCGTCGTTGCCGCCGACGGCGAACACGTGACGGCCGAAGGTGGTCTTCTGCACCACGTACTCCATCCCGATCACGAAGCCCAGCAGGATCAGCACGGCCAGCGGCACGCCACGGTCGGAGTTGAGGATCGCGACCGCGCCGAGCACGATCACCGCCATCAGCACCAGGCGGGCGATCTGCGGCAGTGGGTTTTTGTCACCCAGACCGGCCGCGACCCTTCGTCGGTAACCGATCGCGAGCACCAACCCGTAGGCCGCGATACAGACGATCGCGATGATCCAGCCGGTCGTCTTGCCGTAGAAGATGTTCGCCAGGCCGGTGATCTTCGGGTCGGTGACGTTCAGCGACCCGGTCTTGCCTAAGACCTGGAGCAGCGCTCCCTGCCAGGTCAATAACCCGGCCAAGGTGACGACGAACGAGGGCACCACGAATTTGCTGAACAGGAAGCCCTGGCTGGTGCCGATCGCGGCGCCGACGGCGACCGCAGCGGCGATCGACAGGTACGGGTTCCAGCCGTGTTTGACGTTCAGCACGACCATCACGGCCCCGGCCAAGCCGGACACGGCGCCGACCGAGAGGTCGATCTCGCCGAGCAGCAGCACGTAGACGATGCCGACCGAGATCAACCCGATCGTGGTGATCTGCAGCATCAGATTGGTCAGGTTCTCGGCCGAAAGGAAGCGGCTTTCCTGGACCTGGAAGATGACGGCGATCAGAACCAGGCCGAGAATCACCCGGACCGAGGAAAGGTCGCCCTGGACGATGCGCCGGATCTGTTGACGCACGTCGAGTTTGGGTTTTTCTTCCGTGTCGCCGGGCTCGGGCTTGGTCGGTACGGGCGTCGTGCTCATGCTTTGTCTCCCTCGGCGCCACCGTCGGCGGCTTCCGCTTTGTCCTCGGCAACCTCGGCGCGGGCGGCGGCGTTGTTGCCGAGCCCGGTGATCGCGGCGACGACATGCTCCTCGGTCACCTCGGTGGAGCTGAAGTCACCGACCGAGCGGCCGAGGCGAAGCACGACGATGCGGTCGCAGACCTCGAAGACATCGGCCAGGTTGTGACTGATGACGACGACGCCGAGATTGCGCTCACGCAGGCGTTTGATCAGCGCCAGAACCTGTCGGGTCTGCGGCACGCCGAGTGCCGCCGTCGGCTCGTCGAGCATCACAATCTTCGGTTCGCCGAGCAGCGACCGGGCGACGGCCACCTGCTGGCGCTGACCACCGGAGAGCGTCCCCACCTCGCTGCGGAGGCTCGGGATCGTCACCGCCAGATTCGACAGCAGGTCACCGGCGCGATTCTCCATCGCGACCTCGTTGAGCTGACGGCTGACCACGCCGACCCCACCGAGGGTTTCCTCGCTGCCGAGGAAGAGGTTGGCGACGACGTCGAGGTTGTCGCAGAGTGCGAGGTCCTGGTAGACGGTCGCGATCCCCAGGTTCGTCGCGTCCTGGGGTTTGTTGATCGACACCTCTTGCCCCTCGAACACGATCTTGCCGCTGTCGGGGCTGTTGATTCCGGCAATCGCCTTGACCAGCGTCGACTTGCCGGCGCCGTTGTCGCCGACGAGGCCCACGACCTCGCCGGCGCTGACGGCAAAGTCGACCCGGTCCAACGCGTGGACCGGGCCGAAATGCTTACTGATCCCCTCCAGCTGGAGGAGGGGGGCATCCGGACTCATGCTCAGCCCGAGATTCCTGCTTCTTTGCAAGCCGCCGCGAAGGCGCCTTCGCACAGTTCCGCCGGAGTCACGAATTTTTCGGCGATAACCGTTTCGTTGATGTTTTCTTTGGTGACCGGAGTCGAGGTCAACAGGATCGAAGGCACTTCGGCCTTGCCGTTGTTGATGTCTTCGGTCGGTTCTTTGGTCGACACTTCACCGGTTTCGCCAAGCGAGATCGCCATTTCGGCGGCGATTTCCGCCTCCGGGACGATCGGCTTGAAGATGGTCATGAACTGTTCGCCGACGAGGATGCGCTGCAGCCCCGCGACGGTCGAGTCCTGACCGGTTACCGGCCTTTCTTCTGGATTGATGCCGACGCCCTTCATTGCCGCGATGGCGCCGCCGCCGGTTTCGTCGTTGGCCGCGTAGATGGCGGCGAACCCGTTCTTACCGAGGGCGGTGATCGCCTGGTCGGCCTCCTTCTGGGCGTTTTCGGCGGTCCAGCCGGGCGTGTCGTATTCCTTGGCGATTTCGACGCCTTCTTTTTCGAACACCTTGTTCGAGCCTTTCTTGAACAGCGCGGCGTTCGGGTCGGCAGGATCACCGTTGATCTTGATGATCGGGCCTTTGGGTTTGCCGATTTCCTTCAGCTTCTTGACCAACGTTTCGGCCTGCTGTTCACCGACTCGTTCGTTGTCGAACGAGACGTAGGCGCCGACTTCGCTGTTTTCGATCAGGCGGTCATAGCTGACGACCGGGACTTCCTGGGCGTGAGCTTTTTCGACGATCACCGCCGCCGCTTTCGAATCCATCGGGTCGACGACCATCACTTCGGCGCCTTGGGTCAGGGCAGCTTCGCCCTGGCTCGCCTGTTTTTCGACGTCGCCGCCAGCGTTGAAGTAACTGACTTCACAACCGGAGCACTGTTCTTCAACAGCTTTTTCGAACGACGGTTTGTCGTTGGTTTCGTAACGGGGCGTTTCGTTTTCCGGCAGGAGCAAGGCGATCTTCACGCCTTCGCCGCCGGAGCTTTCTTCGCCTCCGCCACCGCCTTCGGTGGATTCTTCGGTCGTGTTGCTTGAGCTACTGCTACCTCCACCGCCGCACCCCGCGACGACCGCTGCGATCACGACCAGCGCGAAAGCTGCGAAGAGGGTCCTCTTCATCCAAGTTGCTTGGGGCATCACTCCTCCTTTGTTCTCCCCCCAACGTTCCAGCCGACCATACCCCTGTGACACGACGGCCAAGCGTCGATGCAGGGGTTTCCCCGTAATGAACAATCAGGGCTTAATCGGATGGCCCAATTGTCCAACGGTACTACGCAGCTACCGGCATTTTCGACCGCTTGGCCGATTTCGCCGGTTCGACCAGATCGGCCAAAAATCGACCGGTGTGCGACTCCGCCACCGCGGCGATCTCCTCCGGTGTGCCGACGGCGACGATCTGACCCCCCATTTCGCCCCCCTCGGGGCCGAGGTCGATCAGCCAATCTGCCGTCTTGATCACGTCGAGGTTGTGCTCGATCACGACCACCGAGTTGCCCTGGTCGACAAGTCGACCGAGCACGTCGAGCAGCCGCTGCACGTCGGCGAAGTGGAGGCCGGTGGTCGGCTCGTCGAGGATGTAGAGGGTGTCCCCGGTGGCCACTTTGGAGAGCTCGGTGGCGAGCTTGATCCGCTGCGCCTCGCCACCGGAGAGCGTCGTCGCGGGCTGGCCGAGACGGATGTAGTCGAGACCGACGTCGTGCAGGGTGCGCAGCCGGCGGGCGATCTTCGGCACGTTCTCGAAAAATCCGACCCCCTCCTCGACCGACATCGACAGCACGTCGGCGATGTTCTTGCCTTTGAAGCGGACCTCGAGCGTCTCGCGGTTGTAGCGGGCGCCGTGGCACTGCTCGCAGGGCACGTACACGTCGGGCAGGAAGTGCATCTCGATCTTGATCTGGCCGTCGCCTTTGCAGACCTCGCAGCGGCCGCCCTTGACGTTGAAGCTGAAGCGGCCGGGCTTGTAGCCGCGCGCCCGCGACTCCTGGGTCTGGGTGAAGATCTGGCGGATGTGGTCGAAGACGCCGGTGTAGGTGGCCGGGTTGGAGCGCGGCGTGCGCCCGATCGGCGACTGGTCGATGTTGATGATCTTGTCGATCTGCGAGAGGCCGTCGATCCCGTCGTGGGCGCCCGGCCGCAATTTGGCCTGGTGCAGGCGGTTGGCGACCGAGGGGTAGAGCGTCTCGTTGACCAGCGTCGACTTGCCCGAGCCGGAGACCCCGGTGACGCAGCAGAAGACGCCGAGCGGGATCGTCACGTCGACGTCCTTGAGGTTGTGTTCGCGGGCGCCGCGGACCAGCAGCGCGCCTTTCGGCTGGCGACGTTCCTCCGGCAGCTCGATCTTTTTCTTCCCGGAGAGGTACTGGCCGGTCAGCGAGGCGGGGTCCTTGGCCACCTGCTTCGGCGTCCCCGCCGCGATGATGTGGCCGCCGTGTTCGCCCGCGCCGGGGCCGAGATCGACCAGGTGGTCGGCGGCCATCATCGTGCCCTCGTCGTGCTCGACCACGATCACCGTGTTGCCGAGGTCGCGCAGCCGGTCGAGCGTCGCGATCAGCTTCTCGTTATCGCGCTGGTGGAGCCCGATCGAGGGCTCGTCGAGGACGTACATCACGCCCACGAGACTGGAGCCGATCTGCGTCGCCAACCGGATCCGCTGGGCCTCGCCGCCGGACAGGGTCCGCGCCGTGCGCGACATCGAGAGGTAGCCGATGCCGACGTTGTCGAGGAAGGTGAGGCGTTCGGTGACCTCGCGCACGATCAGCCGCGCGATCGCCCGCTCGGTCTCGGTCAGCTCCAGCTCTTCGATCCATTCCTTCGCCCGCCGCGCCGAGAGGTCGCAGTATTCGGCGATGCTGAGGCCGCCGACCCTCACCGCCAGGCTCTCCGGCCGCAGCCGGGCGCCGTGGCACTGCGGGCAGGGCTGCTCGGCCATGTAGCCCTCGATCCGCTCCCGATTGGTCTCCGAGTCGGTCTCTTCGTAGCGCCGCTGCAGGTTGTTGACGATCCCCTCGAAGCGCACCTTGTAGGAGCGCCGGCGGCCGAAGCGGTTGGTGTAGGTCACCTGGTGGCGCTCGTCGCCGGTGCCGTAGAGGAAGATCTCTTTCTCGTCCTTCTTCAGTTTCGACCAGGGCTTGTCGGCATCGACGTCGTAGGCCTCGGCGACCGCGGCGATCAGCCGCCGCCAGTAGGCGGTGACGCCGCGGTTCCAAGGCTGCAGGGCGCCCTCGGCCAGCGACAGGGTCGGGTCGGGGACCACCAGTTCGGGGTCGATCACCTTCTGGAAGCCGAGCCCGTGGCAGCGGTCGCAGGCCCCATGGGGCGAGTTGAAGGAGAAGATCCGCGGCTCCAGCTCCGGGATCGAGGTGCCGCAATTGAGGCAGGCGAACTGCTCGGAGAAGAGCAGCTTCGGCTCGTCGGAATCGACGAACTCGACTTCGATCAAACCGGCGGCGATGCCCGCCGCGGCCTCGACCGACTCCGAGAGCCGGCGCCGCAGCTCCGGTTTCATCACCAGCCGGTCGACCACGATCGAGATGTCGTGTTTGAACTTTTTGTCGAGGACGACCTCCTCGTCGAGGCGGCGCAGCTCGCCATTGACCTCGGCCCGCGAGTAGCCCTCGAGCCGCATCTGCTCGAGCAATTTCCCGTATTCGCCTTTGCGCCCGCGGACCACCGGTGCCATCACCATGAATTTCTTGCCGTCCTCGATCGTCATCAGCCGGTCGACGATCTGCTCCTGGGTCTGGCCGGTGATCTCCTCGCCGCACTCCGGGCAGAACGGATGGCCGATCCGCGCCCAGAGCAGCCGCAGGTAGTCGTAGATCTCGGTCACCGTCCCGACGGTCGAGCGCGGGTTGCGCGAGGTCGTCTTCTGGTCGATCGAGATCGCCGGCGAGAGGCCCTCGATCGAGTCGACGTCGGGCTTCTCCATCAACCCGAGGAACTGGCGCGCATAGGACGACAGCGACTCGACGTAGCGGCGCTGGCCCTCGGCGTAGATCGTGTCGAAGGCGAGACTCGACTTGCCCGATCCGGAGAGCCCGGTGATCACGATCAGCGCGTCGCGGGGCAGCTCGACCGAGACGTCCTTGAGGTTGTGCTCACGAGCACCGGAGATGACGATTTTGTCTGAAACAGGCACGAATAATGAGTCTACCCAGGCGAACAGATGTTCCCCCGCCCTTCGCCGGGCGTACCTTCGGGCGAGCTCCGCCACTTCCTCGCAAAATGCGGCCCCTTCCCGCCCCAGACGAGCTCCCGGGGGGAGAACCTAACCCGCGTTCGCACTTAGCCACAACATGCGTGGACAAGTGCGAACTCACCAGGCGATGGCAAGCCTTGCGGCCCGGCAGTACGGCGTTGTCACCCGAGATCAGCTCATTGAGCTGGGCTACACCGATCGCATGGTTGACCATGCGCTGCGAACTGGTCGTCTCCAGGCATGGCATCGAAACGTGTTCGCCGTCGGGCACCGTGGACTGAGTAGGCATGCGCTCTGCATGGCAGCCGTTCTGTTCCGCGGACTGGGCACCCTCGTCAGCTACCAGTCGGCGGTCTGGCTCTGGGGCTTGGAGCGGACGCTCGAGATCCCGGTCAACGTTAGCGTGCGGTGGCGGGGCCACTCGCAGGATGCGATCGGTCTACATCACTGCCCGGCACTGCGGGACGAGGACGCCGCGATGACGGAGCAACTTCCGGTGACGGCCGTGCCGAGGACGCTCCTCGACTACGCCTCCACGGCGAAGACCTATCGGCTTGAACGAGCCATCGACCAGGCGGCCCGACTCGACCTCCTCGACCCCGCTGCGGTCAACCTCATCACCGAAGAGGTCCGGGGGCACCGCGGCCGGAAACCACTGCTCCGAGCGATGACCATTTACCACGAGAAGGGGTTCACGCGGTCCGGTGGCGAGAAGCGGATGCTGGCGGCACTCGCTGATGCGGGCGTGCCCCGTCCGCTCGTCAACAACTTCATCGAGGGCTTCGAGCTGGACTTCTACTGGGAGGGCGAGCGATTCGCGGTCGAACTCGACAGTTGGGAGCACCATCGCTCACGCCGTTCGTTCGAGACTGACCCGGAACGCCACGAGAAGGTGGCGATGGCCGGTATCGAAATGATCCGGATCACTGGGACCCGCCTGAAGCGAGAACCGCAGGCAGTGGCCAGAGGTATCGGCGAACACCTCGAACGCCGCCGTCGCGCCCGCGCCGCCTGATGCGTTCGCAGTCGACCACAACTGATGTGGCTAAGTGCGAACGCACTCCTCGGGGCGGCCGGGCTAGAGGGCGGCGGAGAGCTTGCGACGATAGTCGCGGGCGGTGGGGTCGGCGGGGTCAAGGTCGGCGAGGATGCCGATCACGGCGCGACGGATGAGGTCTCGGCGGGCATCTGGGTCGAGCGCGGCTCCTCCCCTGTCCCCGTTCGCGCCGTTCGCCACAGCGCCGGCCTCGGCCGACAGAGCGGCGATCAGCGCGTCGAGGGCGGCGGTGCGGTTGCCATCGTCGAGCGCGGTCCAGGCATCGATGGCGACGCCGGCCTCGGCCAGCTGCACTCGCGCCGTGACCCCGGCGGCGCCGAAGTCGTCGGGGAAGCCCTCGACCGCCTCCAGTGCCTCGGCATCGGCGCCGCGCGCGAGGCGCGCCTGGGCGAGCGCCACCGCGATGTCGGCGCGGCGCGGCTCCAGTTCGTGGGCCTCGCGCAGCGAAAGCTCGTCGCCCGCCGCCAGCAGCTCGTCGGCGCGCGAAGGCGCCAGGCCATCGAAAAACGCTTCGACTTTCGCGGGCGGCACGGCACCGACGAATTCGTCGACGATCTCGCCGTCGCGGAAGGCCTTCACCGCCGGGATCCCCTGGATCCCGTAGCGCGCGGCGAGCGCCTGGTTGGCATCGACGTCGACCTTGGCCAGCACGACCTCGCCGTCGCGCTTGGTCTCGGCCGCCTCCAGCGCCGGGCTCAGCTGTTTGCAGGGGCCGCACCAGTCGGCCCAGAAGTCGACCACGACGGGGACCTCCTTGGAGCGCTCGATGACGTCGCGCTCGAAGTCCATTTCGGTTGCATCGATCGGCATATCCAGATGTTACGGAGCCCCGATCGTCGCCTTCCTGGACCCTCCCGCCGGGCCGTGCTTGCCGGCTCGGTCGGGCATCCTGTCTTCTCCTAGGTCGTGACCCAGAATTCGGGCGTCGAGAAGCCGCCCATCGATAGCAAAGTGCTGCTGAGACATCCGGTTCCCGTCCCAGCCGTGTGGGTCAGCGTCACGTTGGAGGAGACGATGAACCCGCCGCCGGAGATCGTCTGCGGGATCACGGTGGCCGTGTAGATACATCCAGTCTCGGGAGGGCCGGTGACTTTGAATCCCGGCGGCAATTCCGCTCCGAGAATTTTCCCGAGCCCGTCGGGCTCGGGAACGGTGGCGAGGAGCTGGTATTCCCAATGCAGGTTCACCGCTTCGACGGTCCAGCCGGTGCCGCAATGGGTGAGGGTGAAGGAGGTGATTTTGGCAGGCAGAGGCGAGCCGGATGCAGCGGTCGTGGTGAATTTGTAGGTGAATTCGCAGCCGGTGAGCGAGCTGAGGCCGAATTCGCCGGTCACACTGAAGGTCTTGCCGCTCGGATAGGCGTGGGAACAGGACGAGGGCGTAGGGTTCGATTCGCACAGCACCGTCGGCGACGCCGCGGCGGATCCCGCACCGAACGCCATCATCGCCACCGCGGTGACGACCGCCACGACCAGCCCTGCTCGCATCCCCTTCATCGCGACCTCCCAGCCCCGTACCGCTCGGGAACTCCTATTGGGACTGAATGTATTTCGGGGTAAGCCGGGCGGTCAAATTTCGGCCGGCCGCGTTTCTCAAACCCGTCGGCGCGCGGCGTCAGGCGCCCGCGGTCATGCCCTCGAGGTCGCGGCGGAGCTCGCGCAGCTCGTCGCGGATCCGGCCCGCCTCCTCGAAGCGCAGGTCGTCGGCGGCCATCAACATCTCCTCCTCCAGCGAGACGATCGTCTTCTCCAGCTCCTCGGGACTGTCCCAGCGCTCGGTCCGTTTGCGGCGCCGTTTGGCCGGGGCGCGGTCTTCCATCGCCAGCAGCTCCGACATCTCCGAGATCCCCTTGCGCACCGTCGTCGGGGTGATTCCGTGCTCCGCGTTGTAGGCGATCTGGATCGCCCGGCGGCGGTCGGTCTCGCGCATCGCCGCGCGCATCGCGTCGGTCTCCTTGTCGGCGTACATCAGCACCCGCCCGTTGACGTTCCGCGCCGCCCGGCCGATCGTCTGCACGAGGCTGGTCTCGCCGCGCAGGAAGCCCTCCTTGTCGGCATCGAGGATCGCGACCAGGGAGACCTCTGGCAGGTCGAGCCCCTCGCGCAGCAGGTTCACCCCGACCAGCACGTCGTACTCGCCCAGCCGCAGGTCGCGGACGATCTGGATCCGTTCGAGCGTGTCGATCTCGGAGTGCAGATAACGGACTTTGACCCCGTACTCGAGCAGGTAGGCGGTCAGGTCCTCGGCCATCTTCTTGGTCAGCGTCGTGACCAGGATCCGCTCGCCGGTATCCGACACCTTGCGCGCCTCGTTCATCAGGTCGTCGATCTGGTTGCGGGTCGGGCGCACCTCGATCGCCGGGTCGACGATCCCGGTCGGCCGCACGATCTGCTCGACCGTCCGCGACGCTTCCGCTTTCTCGAACTGCCCCGGCGTCGCCGAGACCATCACCAGCGACTGGACCCGCTCGAGGAACTCGTCGAACTTGAGCGGCCGGTTGTCGATCGCCGAAGGCAGCCGGAAGCCGAAGTCGACCAGGGTCTGCTTGCGCGAGCGGTCACCTTCGTACATGCCGCCGATCTGCGGGATCGTCTGATGGCTCTCGTCGACGAAGCAGATGAAGTCGTCGGGGAAGTAGTCGATCAGGGTGTGCGGGGGCGTCCCCGGTTCGCGGCCGTCGAGGATCCGTGAGTAGTTCTCGATCCCCGAGGTGAAGCCGAGCTCTTTGATCATCTCGAGGTCATAGGAGGTCCGCTGGCGCAGGCGGTGGGCCTCCAGCTGTTTGCCTTCGTTCTCGAGTTCGGCGGTCCGCGTTTCCAGTTCGGCGCGGATCTCCTCGACCGCCCGCTCGACCGTCTCGTCTTTGGTCACGTAGTGGGAGGCCGGCCAGACCGAGACGTGGTCGACCTCGTCGATCACCTCGCCGGTCAGCGGGTCGAAGTGCTGGATCCCCTCGATCTCGTCGCCGAAGAGGGCGATCCGGTAGGCGGTCTCGGCGTATGACGGCATGATCTCGAGCACCTCGCCGCGCACCCGGAAGTGGCCACGACCGAGCACCGCGTCGTTGCGCTGGTACTGCATCTTGACCAGCTTGCGCAGCACCTCGTCACGGTCGAGTTCTTTGCCGACCTGGAAGAGCTGCATTTTTTCGTTGTAGATCTGGGGCGAGCCGATCCCGTAGATACAGGAGACCGAGGCGACGATGATCACGTCGCGGCGGGCGAAGAGGGATGCGGTGGCGGCGTGGCGAAGGCGGTCGATCTCGTCGTTGATCGAGCTGTCCTTCTCGATGTAGAGATCCTGCGCCGGGACGTAGGCCTCGGGCTGGTAGTAGTCGTAGTAGGAGACGAAGTAGTTGACCTCGTTCTCGGGGAAGAACTCGCGGAACTCGTTGCAGAGCTGCGCGGCAAGCGTCTTGTTGTGGGCGATCACGAGGGCGGGCCGCTGGGTCTCCGCGATCACCCCGGCCATGGTGAAGGTCTTGCCGGTGCCGGTGGCCCCGAGCAGGGTCTGGAAGCGTTCGCCGGCGCCGAGGCCCTCGGCCAGGCCCGCGATCGCCTTCGGCTGGTCCGCGGTTGGGGTATAGGCAGTGTTCAGCTTGAAATCGGGCACGAATTCAAGATAGCGACCCGGGTGGCGCTGCCCGCCAGGGACGCTCGCATGGCAAACTCTCGCGGTGATGAGACTCTCGCGTACCGCACTCGCTGCCTTCTTCTCCTTCGGCGGGATCCTGCACTTCGTACGGCCCCGGCCCTACGAAGCGATCGTGCCGCCGCCGTTCCCGAAACGGGAGTCGGTGGCGATCTCGGGCGTCGCCGAGATCGCGGGGGCGGTCGCCGTCCTCCACCCCGCCACCCGCCGGGCCGGGCGCTGGTGGCTGATCACGCTGCTGCTGGCGATCTTCCCGGCCAACGTCTGGATGGCGCTCAGCCCGGAGAAGGTCCCCGGCCTCAACCTGGAGAAGATGCCGCGCTGGATGCTCTGGGCCCGCCTACCGCTTCAGCCCTTGGCGATACTCTGGGTCTGGCGCGCCACCGAGCGCTGAACGACGGGACTCAGGGCAAGAGTTCTTCCAGCGCGTTGCCGATGCCGCTGAGAAAGCTTTCGCCGTTGAGGAACTTGCGCGCGTCCTGGATCAGTTCGATCCCCTGTTCGAGTGGCACGCGTTCGACCGTGGCCCGTAGCGGCGCGGCGATGATCCCGTTCAGCCTGCCGTGTTCTTCGGCGTCGTCGATCGCCCGCAGGAGGCCCGCGCGGACCGCCTTGGCGAGCTTTTCGTCGTCGATGTGGAAACGCTTGCTGAAGCGTTCGCGGTTCTCCTTGGTGGCGAGCGCGCGGGCGAGCTGCTCGCGGGTGACGCCGAGCTGGCAGGCGGCGCCGTCGAGGGCCGAGAGCGTGAATTCCTCCGCCAGGCCGTCGAGGCCGCCGCTGTTTTCGTGCCAGGGGCGTGGTTCGCAGGGATTGCGGGACTTCTCCGGCGCATAGGAGGCGCCGCCCGCGGCGAGGTAGACACCGACCAGCGCCAGCGAGAGGGCGAGCGCGCCGACCACGAGGATCCGCGCCCGGGTCACAGGTCGATCCTCCGCGCCAGGCCGATCGGGATCAGCGCCAGCAGGCCGATCAGGGCGGCGATCCCGAACGAGGGGCTGAAGGCGTGGGTCGCCCCGCGGTCGAGCTGGTCCTGCAGTTCGGAGCGCAGCTGGACGACTTCGGTGCGTTCGCCTTCGTCGTCGGGGAGCGGTTCGAAGACGTGGCCGAGGTTCGGCACCTTGCCGTCCTCGCCTTCCAGGTGTTCGGAGATCTTCTTCGCCAGGTCGAGCTTCAGCAGCGGGTTGACCGGCGAGTCGAGGATCACCGCGGTGCCGGCGTTGATCGCCTGCCTCTGCTGGACGGCGATGTCATGGGTGAAGACCGGGGTGAGCGCGAGCAGACCGATGACGACACCGGCGTGACGGGCGGAGATCGTCCAGCCACCGTGGATCGCCTGCGGGTCACGGCCGGCGAGGGCAGTCTCGGTGAGCGCCGAGAGGACCAGCGAGAGCCCGACCCCGATCAGCGCCTGCGGCGGCAGGGTCAACACCACCTCGGCCTTGGGCAGGAGCGCCAGGCCACCGAGCCCACCGGCGAGGAGGATCGCCCCGGCGGCGGCGCGGGCCCGCGCGTCGGCGACCCAGCCGGAGAGGCGCGAGCCGACCACCGCGGCCAGCGGCATCATCGAGACGACGATCGCGGCGCCGATCGGACTGAGGCGCCAGCCTTCGATCAAGAGCAGGACGAGGAGGAAGAGCGCCGCCGCGATCGAGGCCGAGACCATCGCCAGCGCCACGTTCGCCCAGAGGTGCGGGCGGCCGGTCGGGCGCAGCTCACGCTCGATCACCTTGGTCGACATCTCGTGGCGGGCGACAGTGAGGATCGGCACCGCGGCGGCGAGCGCGATCGGCACCTGGAGCAGGAAGATCGACTGCCAGGAGACGAGCTGGGTGAGGATGCCGCCGACCGCCGGACCGAGCGCCGCACCGGTCGCCCCGGCGGTCGCCCAGACCATCGTCGCGCGGCGCTCCGAGCCGACCGCCGCCGGCAGCAGCTCCAGCGAGGCGGTGACCGCCAGGGCCCCGCCAAGGGCCTGCACGGAGCGGGCGATGAGCAGGGTCGTCAGGTTGTCGGAGAGCCCGCAAGCGAGCCCCGCCCCGGCGAAGATCGCGAGGCCGACGGCGGCCGCCCGTCCCGGCCCGACCCGCCGCGCCACCATCGCCGCGGGCACTGCGGCGAGCGCCATCACCAGGTTGAAGGAGACCAGGACCCAGGTGACGCCGAAGACCGAGGTGTCGAGGTCCCGGTAGATATCCGGCAGGGCGAGGACGACGATCGAGGAGTCGGCCAGAACGACGCCGACTGCCAATGCGAGCGCCCAGACGCGCGGATTCCCCCTAACCCGATCCATAACCCAACTCTGAACCGTACTTTTCTCGGTACTCCTTCTGTCTTTCGAGCACCAGTTCGACGTAGGCGCGGGTTTCCGGGAAGGGGATTTCGTCGACCGAGAGCCCCGCCCCGCCCCACTTGTCGGCGTTGCCCGGGCCGGCGTTGTAGGCGGCGAGCGCCGCGGCCGTGTCGCCTTCGTAACGTTCCAGCAGTTCCTTCAGCAGGAAGGTGCCGTAACGGATGTTGATTTCCGGGTCGGAGAGGTCGTCGAGGTTGAAGGTGGTGCCACCGCTCTGCTTCTCGATGAATTCCGCCGCTTCCGGGGTGATCTGCATCAGGCCACGGGCGCCGGCGCCTGACTGGGCGGCGTCGGAGAACTTCGACTCGGTGTCGATCACCGCCGCGATCAGCGCCGCGTCGACCCCCTTTTCGTGGGCCTGTTGGCGGATGATGTCCTCGTGCTGCAGGGGCAGCGTCAGCTCTTTGATCGCTTTGTCGAAGGCGCCACTGGCGACCAGGATGCCGATCACGAGCCCGAGCACGATGGCGATGCCGCCCCAGACCGGCCAGCGGCGTCCGCGGCGCCTGGCCCCACCCGTCGTGCGTGCCCCTGCGCGAGCCCTCCCGCTCATCCCTGCAGCTTCGCGAGCAGCGCGGACAGGGCGGCCTCGAGGTCGGCGACCGAGCCGTCGTTGACGATCACGTGGTCGGCCCGCTCGGCCTTCTCCTCCTGGGTCAGCTGACGCGCCTCGCGGGCGTCGACGAGGGCGTGGCCGCGGGCGGCGGCGCGCTCGCGGCGGACGTCCTCGGCGGCGACGATCGAGAGGGTGGTGTCGAAGACCTTCTCGCGGCCGCCCTCGAAGAGCAGCGGCACCTCGATCACGGCGAACTCGGTATCGGCGGGGAGCGCGCCGATCCAGGTGACGGTCTCGGCGCCGACCAGCGGGTGGATCTGCGACTCCAGCCACGTCAGCTCCCCGGGGTCGGCGAAGACGATGCCGCCGATCCGGCCGCGATCGGTGGGCGCGCCGGGCGGGGCGACCTCGGGACCCCAGCGCTCCGTCATCTCGGCGCGGAGCGGCTCGCCTTCGAGCAGGTCGTGGACGACGGCGTCACTGGAGAGCGTCGCCGCGCCGAGGCGGCCGAACGCGGCCAGCGCCTCAGACTTGCCCGCGGCGATGCCGCCGGTCAGTCCAATCGTCAGCGGCGGCGCCACACGGCCCCGCCGTCAATGCCTGCCCGCACGGACAGGCATTTAGGCCTGCTCGGACTCGCTGCTGTCGGTGTCGCCGGACGCCTCGTCGGTGTCGTCCGGTGAATCCGGGCGCTCGGCGACCGATTCGCCCTCTTGCGCGTCGCCCTCATTGCCCTCGGAACCCGACTCGGAGTCGTTCGACTCGGCGACGGGGGCCTCGGCGGCGGGCTCCTCGGCAGGTGCCTCGGGAGCGGCCTCGACGGTGGGCTCCTCGGCGACAGGCGCCTCAGGCGCGGCCTCGGCGGCCGGTGCCTCAGCGGGCGCCTCGGGCTCCGCAGCGGCCTCGACGGCTGCCTCCGCAGTGGCGCCCTCGGGCACCTCGGCGGCGACCGTCTCGGTCTCGATCGCGGGCGACTCGACTTCCTGGTCCTCGACCGCGGCGTCCTCGGCGAGGTCGATCGCGGCCTCCTCGGCGCCACCCTCGGCGGGCGCCTCGGCGGCGGCGGTGTCGATGCCCTGCGCGGCGGCGATCTGCGCGCTGAGGTCCTGCATCGGCATGTTCTGGCCCTCGACCCGCTTGATGCTGAGCGAGAGGCGACGACGGTCTTCGTCGATCTCGAGGATCTTGACGTTCAGTTTGGCGCCCGGCTCGACCACTTCGGAGGGGTTCTCGACGTGGTGGTCGGCGAGCTCGGAGATATGGACCAGGCCCTCGACCCCGGGGAGGATTTCGACGAAGGCGCCGAAGGCGACGACCTTGGTGACCGTGCCCTCGAGCACGTCGCCGGGCCGGTGGGTGCTGATCACCCGCTGCCACGGGTCCTCCTGGGTCTGCTTCAGACCAAGGGAGATGCGCTGGCGGTCGCGGTCGATGTCGAGGACTTTGATCCGCACCGTGTCGCCGATCGCCACCACTTCGGAGGGGTGGTTGACGTGGCTCCAGGAAAGCTCGGAGATGTGGATCAGGCCGTCGATCCCGTCGAGGTCGACGAAGGCGCCGAAGTCGACGATGTTGGAGATCTTGCCTTCCACGACCTGGCCCGGCTCCAGACGTCCCAGGATCTGCTCGCGGACCTCCTTGCGCTCCTCCTCGAGGACCGCGCGGCGCGAGAGGACGACGTTGTTGCGGGAGCGGTTCAGCTCGATGACTTTGCACTCGAGCGTCTGGCCCATGAACTCGTCAAGGTTGTGGACGCGGCGGATGTCGACCAGCGAGGCGGGCAGGAAGCCGCGCACCCCGAGGTCGAGGATGAGGCCGCCCTTGACGACCTCGATGACGCTGCCTTCCACCGGTTCGCCGGAGTCGGCGGCGACCTCGATGCGGCGCCACGCTTTCTCGAAGCGGGCGCGCTTCTTGGAGAGGATCAGGCGGCCCTCGGCGTCCTCCTTGGTGAGGACCAGGGCGTCGACCTCCTCGCCGAGCTCGACCTCTTCCGCCGGGTTGACCGACTTGCGGATCGAGAGCTCGTTGCTCGGGATGACACCCTCGGCCTTGTAGCCGATGTCGACGAGGACCTCGTCTTTGTCGATGCGGACGACTTTGCCGTTGACCACGTCTCCCTCGTCAAAGGAAACCATCGTCGCCGCGTAGTTCGGGACGACTTTTCCGTCGATTTCTAGAAGGAGGCCGCCACTGCCTTCGACAGGCGTGGCGCTGGGCGCAGGGGTCAGGGTCTCGGTCGCAGCCATCGGGTTGGGCATTGTGGCAGAAATTATCCGGCCACCTCCTCCGGGCTGGGCGGCTCCGGCTCATGACCACCGGAGATCTCCGGAGCCGCCCGGCCCGTCCGGGGGTGTCGGGAGTCCCGGGGACCCGGCTGGACGCCGCTAGTCTGACGGGCGGTGCCTACCCGAGCGACCAAAAGAGGTGACGAGCGGACCTCCCTCGCGGGGGGTCACGACGTGCTGATCTGCGGGGCGAGCTTCGCCGGGCTCATGGTGGCACGGGAGCTGGCCGGGTCGGGCGCCGACGTGCTGATCGTCGACCGTTACGAGATCGGCGAGCGCCAGACCTCGGCCTGCGGCATCCCAACCGAGTGGCTGGAAAAGCTCGGGCTGATGGCGGCGGAGCGGCAGCGCTTCGACGAGCTGGTGATCCACACGCCGCATGGGGACTCGCGCTACCGGCTGCCGTGGACCTTCTCCACCTTCGACTACCGGGAGCTCTGCGGGCTGCTCTGGGAGGGGTGCGACGCGCGCTTCGAGACGGCGAAGGTCGAGGGGCTGGTGAACGGGGCGACGAACGGCTCGGACTCGATCGGGGTCGAAACCGACCGTGGGGCGGTCACGGCGCCGCTGGTGGTCGACGCGCTCGGCTGGCGACGGGTGCTGGCCGGGCCGGCGGGCTATCAGCCCCCGGAAGCGCCGCTGTCGCGGGGGCTCGAGGTGCATCCTGAGGGGGGCGCGACCGACCTGGAGATCTGGATCGACCGCCGCTACGTCCCGGCCGGGTACGGCTGGAGCTTCCCGGCGGGCGAGGAGACGCGGATCGGGGTCGGCTCCTTCGACCCGAAGTTCCACGTGCGTGAGACGACCGAGCTGCTGGCCGAGGACCTGGAGCGTGACCGGGAGCGCTACCAGGGGAACTGGATCCCCCACAAGCTGCGGGCGGCGACCGGGCGGGGGGTTTTCTTCACTGGCGACTCGGCCGGGCACTGCCTGCCGCTGACCGCGGAGGGGATCCGCACGGCGCTCTACTTCGGGATGGCCTTGGGACGGGAGCTGCGCGGGGTCGTCGAGGGGCGACAGACGCGCGAGCAGGCGGCCGCGCGGTACGCCGCGTTCAGCGACTCGCACGAGGTGAAGTTCAAGTGGATGCTGCGGACGCAGAAGATCGTGCCGCGGATCCCGCCCTGGTTGCTCGGCCCGCTGATCAAGATTTTCGGGGCGAAGCGCTTCGTCGACTGGTCGTTCCGCCACTACCTGGCGATCGCCCCCCCCGAGTTCGCCGACGGCGCGCCCGAGCAGGCGCGCCCCGAGGTCCCGACCCCGGTTTGAACCTCGGGGCGGTTGCGTCGGTATCCCCGGTGTGGGAATCGACGCCATGCCCCCGCCCGCGAGCGGTCTGCCCGCCCGCCTCGTCCTCGGCCCGGCGCTGCGGGCCCAGTCGGATGGGCGTCTCGTGCGCCTCGTGCGCGAGGGCTACGAGAGCGCCTTCGACGAGATCGTGCGTCGCTACCGGCGGCCGCTCGACCGCTTCGCCGCGGGGATCGTCGGCGGCCGCTCCGAGGACGTCACCCAGGACTCTTTCCGCAAGGCGCTCGAGGCCCTGCGACGCGGCGACGATGAGGTCGAGCTGCGGCCCTGGCTCTACCGAATCGTCCGCAACACCGCGCTGAACGACCTGCGCGACCGGCCGCCCGCGGCGGCCGAGCTCGTCGACCACCTGATCGCCGGCGGTCGATCCGCGGCGGCCGAGGCCGAGGAGCGCGCCGAGGTCGCGGCGCTGACCGCCTGCCTCCAGGCGCTCCCCGAGAACCAGCGGGCGGCGCTGGTGATGCGCGAGCTGGAAGGAATGAGCCACGAGGAGATCTCCGATTCCCTCGGCATCAGCCAGGGTGCGGCGCGCCAGGCGATCGCCCGGGCGCGCGCCGCGGTCCGGTCCGGCTTCGGCGCCCTGGTGCCCCTGCCGTTGTTGCGGGCGCTGGCCGGGGGCAGCGATGGTGCCGCCGAAGCGGTGGGCGCCGGAGGAGCGGCGGCGGGTGGCACGGCCCTGGGCGGCGGCGCGGCCGTGGTCGGCGGCGGCATCGGCGCAGGCGCACTCAAGGTCGGGTTGGCGACGGTGGTCGTGGCGGGATCGCTGGGCGCGGGCGTGGCAATCCAGCACCACAGCGGCGATCACCGATCGAATCCGCCGAGGGCTGGCGCCTCGGCACCCGGCGGGCCGAGCGCCGGCGGGGTCCGGGCGACCCCCTCCCCCGTTATCGCCGACCTTGACGACCACAGTTCTCGGGCGGAGCACGACCTTGGTGATGACCATGGCGGCGAGGGACCGGACGATCACGGGCGCGACCACAGGGGCCACGGCGGTTCCGGTCGGGGTGACGACGGCCACGGTTCCGGCGTCAGCCATGGGGACGCGAGCGGCGGGCCCGGCCCGTCGGGCCGCGGGGCTGACGGCGGCGGGAGCGGGTCAGGTCGGGACGGTCCCAGCGACGGCCCAGATCAGGGCGGCCCCGGGCCGAGCGGTCCCGGCGACTCCATTTCCTCCGGCCACGGCGGATCAGGCTTCGGCGGCTCAGGGCGGAGTGGTCCCGGCGACTCCGGTTCCTCCGGTAGCAGCGGATCGGACTCCGGCGGCAGCGGCGGCTCAGGCTCGGGATCGTCCGGCTCGACGAGCGGCGGTCACGGCTCCGACGACGCAACCGAATCGGTCGTCGGAACCGAGACCGCCGCCACGTCCACCTCCAGCGGCTCCGAATCTTCGTCCTCCGGATCCTCGGGCGGTCCGGCCCCAACGCTCGATTCGACCGGAATCATCACCGACGATTCCGGCTCCGGATCGGGCTCCTCCGGCAGCTCCTGATCGGCTTTCGAATTTCTCCGTGATCTTCGCGGCCGCCTCGGGTTGAAGCCCTGAAGTCCAATTCCAGGCAACCCCGAAGGAGAGGAGATACCGATGAAAGGCTTGAACAGACGTGCGCCGCGGATCGCCGGGCTATTGGCTCTGGCGCTGGGCGCGGTGGCATTGCTGGCGGTGTCAGGTGTCGCGGCGGCAAAGGATCACGGGCGCGACGACGGCGGCAATCACGGGCGCCACCACCACCATGGCCGACATCACAACCGCCACTTCGAGATGCGCGAAGCGGGCACGATCTCGTCGTTCGACCCGAGCACCGGCAAACTGACGATCGCCCTGCTCGACAGCGGCACGGTCACCGGGCTGGTCACCGAAGGCACGGAGATCAAGTGCGAGGGTGTCGACGATCGACTCGACCGTCGCGACCACGGTGGCAGCGACAACAGCGGCCCCGGCAGCGGCGGGCAGAACGAGCCCGGTGACGACAACGGCGGCGAAGCTGAAGGCGAAGGCACCTGCTCGGTCGCCTCGCTGACCCCCGGCGCCTTCGTCGGCGAGGCCGAGCTGCGGCTCGAAGGCGGCAGCGCGGTCTTCGAGGAGGTCGAGCTCGGACATCACTCCTAGGGCGGGAGCGGGGTCGCGCGGCGCGGCGCTACTTGGCGTTCAGCCAGTCGGTGCCGACGCCGGCGTCGACCTCGAGCGGCGGATCGAGCTGGTAGGCGGTGGTCATCTCCGTCCTCACCAGCTCGAGCGCCGCGGCCATCTCCTCCGGCGGGCCCTCGAAGAGGAGCTCGTCGTGGATCTGCAGGACGAGGCGGGTCTGCATCTGCTCCTCGCGCAGACGCGCCCAGCAGCGCACCATCGCCACCTTGATGATGTCGGCGGCGGTGCCCTGGATGACGGTGTTGACGGCGAGGCGCTCGCCGAGGCGGCGGGTGTTCGGATTACCGGAGCGCAACTCGGGGATCGGCCGGCGGCGTCCCATCAGGGTCGTCACGTAGCCCTCCTCCTGCGCCCGCTCGATCACCTCATCGCGGAAGCGGCGCACCGCCGGGAAGCGTTCGAGGTAGCGGGCGACGAATTCCTCGCCCTCTTTGCGCGGGATGTTGAGGCGGTCGGCGAGCCCGAAGCCGGTCAGCCCGTAGACGATCCCGAAGTTGACCATTTTGGCTTTCGAGCGCTGGCCGACGTCGACCTCCTCCGGGGGGATGTCGAAGACCTCGGCGGCGGTCGCCGCGTGGACGTCCTGGCCGGCGTGGAAGACGTCTTTCAGCACCTGCTCGTCGGCGACGTGGGCGAGGACGCGGAGCTCCACCTGGCTGTAGTCGGCAGAGAGCAGACGGTGGCCCTCGTCGGCGACGAAGCAGGCGCGGACCGGCCGCCCGAGGTCGGTGCGGATGGGGATGTTCTGCAGGTTCGGGTTGGTGCTGGAAAGGCGGCCGGTGGTCGTCGCCGCCTGGTTGAAGGTGGTGTGGACGCGGCCGGTGCCGGGGTCGATCAGGTCCGGCAGCGAGTCGAGGTAGGTGTTCTTCAGCTTGGTCAGCTCGCGCCAGGACTCGATCTTCTCGACGATCGGGTGCTCGTCGCGGATCTGGGCGAGGACGCGGGCGTCGGTCGAGTAGCCGGTTTTGCCGCGGCGTTTGCGCGACAGCTCGAGTTTCTCGAAGAGGAGACGGCCGACCTGCTGCGGCGAGCCGATCGTGAACTCTTCGCCTGCCAGCTCGTAGATGTCCTTTTCCAGCTGGTCGATCCGCTCGCCGAAGCCGGCGCCGACCTTGGCGAGGCGCTCGGCGTCGAGCTTCAGCCCCTCGCGTTCCATTGCCGCGAGGACGGCGACGAGAGGGAGCTCGACCTCGCGCATCAGGGGCTCCAGGCCGAGCCCGATGATGCGCGGCAGTTGATCCTCGGCGAGAGCGGCGACGAGGCGCGCCTCCTCGGCCGGGTCGAGCCCCGCCTCGACCTCCTCGCCGAGTGACATCTGGCCGTCGTCCTCGTCCGCCTTGGCAGCGGCGGCGCCCTCGGCGATGCCGATGCCGGCGTCGGCGGCGAGCTCGGTCAGCTCGTAGGTTCGGCGCTGCGGCTCGAGCAGGTAGGCAGCGAGCATCGTGTCGTGCTCGAGGCCGAGCTCGACCCCCTCGCGGGCGGCGGCGGCGAGCAGCCCGTGGCGCCCGCCGCCGAGCGACTTCAGGTCGTGGCCGGCGAGCGGCTTGTCGGCGAGGGCGACGGCGAGTTCGTCGTGGGAGCTCGCGCCGGTGAGGATGCGCTCGCCTTCGGCGGCCGCCCAACGGTCGCCGTCGAGGGCGACGGAGATGCGGGGCGCGTCGCCGATCTCGGCCGGGGTGCCCGCGACCGTCTCGACCTCGAGCTCGGTCTCGACCTTGCGGCCGGGGACCGCGTCGCCCTCGGGCAGCGCCTCTTCGAGCCGCTCCATCACGGCGCGGAGCTCGAACTCCCGCATGAAGTCGCGCAGCGCGCCGCGGTCGGGCTCGCTGTCGAGGGCGCCGGCCAGGTCCACCCCGGTCTCGATGTCGTACTGGAGCGTCGCCAGCGCTCTCGACATCCGCGCGTCCTCCGCGTGGTTGGTGAGGTTCTCTTTCCGTTTCGCGCCGGAGATCTCGTCGACGCTTTCCAGCACCTTGTCCAGCGAGCCGAATTTCTGCAGCAGCTGCGTCGCGGTTTTCTCGCCGATCCCAGGGACGCCGGGGATGTTGTCGGAGGTGTCGCCGCGCAGCCCCATCAGGTCGGTGATCAGCTCCGGCGGCACCCCATAGCGCTCTTCGACCGCGGCGACGTCGTAGATCTTCGTCTCGGTGATCCCGCGCGAGGTGCTCATCACCCGGATCCCGTCACCGACCAGTTGGTAGGCATCGCGATCGCCGGTCACCACCATCACCTCGATCCCCTGCTCGCGCGCCGCCTTGGCGAGCGAGGCGATCACGTCGTCGGCCTCGAAGCCTTCGACCTTGACGTTGGTGTAGCCGAAGGCCTCGACCAGCGGCATCAGATGCGGCCACTGCTCGCGCAAGAGGTCGGGGCGCGGTTTGCGCTGCGCCTTGTAGAGGTCGTAGGTCTTCTCGCGGCCGCTCCAGCCGGCGTCCCAGGCGACGATCACCCCCTGCGGGTGGTGCTCGTCGATGATTTTCACCAGCATCGAGGCAAGGCCGAAGATCGCGTTGGTCGGCCGCCCGTCGCTGGTGCCGATCGACTCGGGCAGGGCGAAGAAGGCGCGGTAGGCGAGGCTGTTGCCGTCGATCAGGAAGAGCTCGGGTGCGTCGGCCATCGGCGCAACTCTAGGGAGCGGACGATGGCTTCGATACTCCCGACGGTCGAGACGAAGCGGGCGTCGAGGTGGATGCGCCTCCAACGCCGTTCGAGAAGCGAGGCGAAGTGCCCGGTGAGGTCGCAGACGACCGTCACCTCCCCTGCCGCGCCAGCCTCGGTCATACCACGGCATGCCGTGTCGGCGGCCTTGCCGTAGCTGCCACGCAGGATCACCTGGCCCGGGCCCGGCACGTGGAGGCGGATCGCGATCGGGTCGTCGGGGTGGCCGTGGCGAAGCAGCGCTCGCCAGGTGAAGGCCGGCTGCACGCCGGGAGCCGTCGAAGTGGTCGCCGAGGAGGTGCCGGCGGCCGGCGAGCCGGTGGCCGGCGAGCCGGTGGCCGGTGCGCCGCCGGATCCCGCTTCGGGCGCTTCATCGGGAATGGTCCGAAGCGGCGGGCAGGCCGGTTCGGTGGTCCGTGGGGGCGGCGTCGGCTCACCGAGGAATTCAGCCAGCTCCTGAGGCCGCGCGGCGATGAAGGCGCGCGTCGCGCTCACTTCTCCGGCCGCCCGCTGGAGGGTTTCTTCGCCGCCGATCGAGGGGTCGGGCAGCTTTTCGCGTTCTGAGATTTCCGCTTCCAGTTCCTGCCACGGCAGCAGCGCGACGGCGGCGCAGCGGGCGACGGTGTCGAGGGTCGTCGCGTCCAGCGCGCTCAGCGCTTCGCCCCCGGCGGCGAGGTAGCTCTGCCGACAGCTGGCGGCGTCGGCGACGCAATCGCTGAAGAGGATGCCGCCGCCGCTCCCGAAACTCAGGTGCTGACCGCTCTGCCAGGTCTGGTCGGTGCCCCAGGGCATCAGCTGGAAGCGCCCCGAGGCATCGCTGTAGAGGTAGTAGTTGTTCGGGTGGTAGTAGTCGGGCCCTCCGCCGGCGTAGCCGTCCCAGTTGCCGACGTACTTTTCGACCAGCCAGTCCTTCGTCATCTCGGTGACGTCGGCGACCGACGCGACCCGTTCGGCGAATGCAGGCGACGGCGCTGCGACGGTCCCCACCAGCGCTTCGAGGTCGCCTTTTTCTTTCTTCTTGCCTTCCGAAACTTCGATCGCTTCCCAGGCTTTGGTCGCGGTCCCGTGCCAGGGTTCATCGGTGACGTCGGCGCCGTATTCGCCCGCATAGAGGTGCTGAGGCGGCGCCAAGAACGTCGTCCCGAAGGCGTTTTCGACCGACTGGGCATCCTGGGTTTCGATGTTCAGGTGAACGCCGTAGCTCTTGCCGTTGACGGTCAGGTAGGAGTAGCCGACGTGCGGCGCGGGCACGCCCATTTGGTGGAAGGCCTGGTAGGTCGTCGCCTCATGGATCATCGACGGGTCCTGAACCATGTTGTTCAGGGTCATCTTTTCCAGGCCGAGGAAGCGTTGGCCTTCGACGAATTTGTCGAACTTGATCTTGAAGGCGGCCTTCTGATTGACGGACCGCAGCGAGCCGAGGTTCCCCTTCAGCTCGATCCCGACCTTGAGCGGGGTCGAGAACGGCCCCGCGGTCCCCGGCGTTCCGTCGGTTTCGGCGAGGGAGAATTCGCCTTCGACGTATTCCTTCGGTTCCGCTTCGAGGGCAGTGATCGAAGGCGGGGGCAGCGTCAGCTGGATTTCGGTGAAGGTCGTCGGTTCGTACATCCAGTTGGCGGGGCCGCCGACCGCGTAGGCAACCGGACAGCCGATCGCGAGCGCGACCAGTGCCGCGCAGACCGCCCCGATCAGCCTCGCCCCCGTCACCCGATCTCAAACTACGTCGTTTTCAATTCTGTAACAAGGGGCGCCCCGAGACGGCGAGCGCGCCGCGGAGGTCGGCGACGACCGCCTCCGGTGCGGCTTCGAGCTGATCGCCGGTGTAGCGGCGCGTTTCGATTCCGTGGGCGCGGAGCGCCAGGTCGCGCTCGTGGTCGTCCTCCAACGCGACCGAGCCGCGGTGGTATTGCCAGCTGTCGGTCTCGACCGCGAGGCGGTGGTCGACAAAGAAGAAGTCGACCCGGTGACCGTGAACGCGGTGGTTGACGAGGGGCCGCGGGATGCCGTGGTCGTCGCAGAGGGCGAGGAAGAGCAGCTCGAGGTCGGAGCGCGTGCGCTTGGTGACGGAGAGGTGCGGGACGCGGTGGCCGGCGAGCTCCGCCTGGCGGAGCGCTCGACGGAAGAGGTAGGGCTCGACGGCGTCGCGGATGTCCTCGATCGTGCGCGCGGGCGTGGTGACGACGATGCCGTGGTGGCGGGTGACGTGGGACGGGGTGAGGGTACGGCAGCGGTGCAGCTCGATGCCGCGCCGCCGAGCACGGCCGCTTTGGGCACCTAAGGTGACGTGGATCGGTCCCGGGACCGGCCGCAAGAACTGCCACAACGCGGCCGCGCTCGAATGACTCAAGGCTGCCCCCTCCCCCGCCGCGAGGACTGCCGCCAGCCAGCGCCCCCGCCACGAGAGGCTCCGATGCCCCACCGCATACACACCACGGTGCACGCGGTGCAGCCGCCCGGCCTGCACGGCGCGACGCACGGCAGATCCATCGAGCCCCTCCTCCCGAAGCTGCGCGACGGTCACGATGCCGTGCTGCCAACTCGCCAGCATCGCGATCCTGGGCCCCGCCGTGGCGAGTTTCTGTCGCATAGCGACAATAAGTCGCCTAGCCCCTCGGCTTCTCCCCTGCAAATCTGGGTCGGGGCGCTTATTGCCGGGATTCGGTCCGGTGGGCGTGGGTGATCGACGCCGTGAAGCCCGGGCCGGCGACGCGGACACCGGCGTGCCCAGGGAAGTCGACTTTCAGTGAGCCGCGCCACGTGCCGGTGCCGCGGGCGGCTCTCGAAGGGGTCAGGCCGGCGTAGGTCGCCGTGCCCGAGAACGGGGACGCGGCGGTGAAGGAGGCGGATTCGAGGGATGGGCGGTAGCGAATGGCTGCGGCGGCCAGATGGCCGGTAACGGTCCGCGACACCCGCACGTTCCCCTCCTTCTCGTGCATCTTCGCCTCGAAGAAGACCCGCGCGCCGGGACGGTTCTGCTGAATCACCAACGACGGGCTATCCGTGGTCCTCGCTTTCAGTAGGACGCCGCCGGTATGGGGCCCACTCGTCGTCATGATTCCGACGCCGCCGCAGACGAGGTTGAGAAGCGGACCGATGAGAAGCGGCGTGCTCGTCGTCGAGGCTTCGGTGAACCCTTCCTCGCCGTGGAATTCGAGCGTGCCGACGAATTCGCTCGCCGAAATCGTGGTTGGCTTCCCCTTCCCGCCACAGGAGCGGATCGTTTCGCTCCTACCCGTCGGCCGCACTTCGAGGTCGACCCTGCCGAAGTCGCCGAAATCGACGGCGACGCTGTTTTCCGTTCCTATCCCACGGGCCGTGTAGACCGCCGTTTTGCCCGCTTTCCCGATGAACAGCGACACCTGGGCTTTCCCTTCGAACGAGGCAACCAGGCCAAACACGTGGTAGCCGTTCGTGGCACTCAGTTCAATCGCCCCGTTGAACGTCAGCTTGGGTGGCGGGTCAGCCGCGATCGCCCCCGGCGCGACCGCCATCACCACCGCGGCCGTCACAACCGCAATCGTTCCCCTGAGCATTCGGCGCACCCTAGGGCAAACGACCACGCAACCTGCCCGCAGCGGGAATCTGATTCGATTGCGGACATGCCGGTCAGCGCGCAATACAGCGTCACCATCCGAGTCGAGCTCGATGCGCGTCAGGAGCCGCTCGGGAAACTGACCGCGGCGATCGCCGCGGCGGGCGGGCAGCTACAGGGCGTCGACCTCGTGCCGGGCGCCGGGCCGGAGGGCAAACGGGTCCGCGAGTTCACCATCGACGCCTCCGACCAGGACCACTGGGAGCGGATCCTCCGCGCGATCGGCTCGACCCGTGGCGCCCGCGTCCTCGACTACACCGACCGGACGATGCAGATGCACCGCGGCGGCAAGATCGACATGCACAACAAGTACCCGGTGAAAACGCGCGACGACCTCTCGATGGCCTACACGCCCGGCGTCGCCCGTGTCTGCATGGACATCCACCACGACCGCAGCAAAGCCTTCGAGTACACGATCAAGAAAAACACCGTGGCGGTCGTCTCCGACGGCTCGGCGGTGCTCGGGCTCGGCAACATCGGTCCCGAGGCGGCGATGCCGGTGATGGAGGGCAAGTGCATGCTCTTCAAAGAGTTCGCCGGCGTCGACGCCTTCCCGATCTGCCTCGACACCCAAGACGCCGAGGAGATCATCCGCGCGGTCGAGCTGATGGCGCCCACCTTCGGCGGGGTCAACCTCGAGGACATCTCCGCCCCGCGCTGCTTCGAAATCGAGGACCGGCTGAAGGAGATGCTCGACATCCCGATCTTCCACGACGACCAGCACGGCACCGCGGTCGTCACGATGGCGGCGCTCTTCAACGCGCTGAAGATCGTCGACAAGCCGATCGAGGACCTCCGCGTGCTCGTCGTCGGCCTCGGCGCGGCGGGCGTGGCGGTGACGAAAATGATGCTCGCGGCCGGGATCACCCAGATCATCGGCGCCGACCGCCAGGGCGCCCTCTCGACCGAGCGCGCCGACTACGCCTCCGGCGAGATGAACTCGACCAAGCGCTGGTACGCGGAGAATTCGAACCCGGAACACATCCACGGGCAGCCCGATGACGTAATCGACGGTATGGACCTCTTCATCGGCCTCTCCGGCCCCGGGATCATCCAGGCGGAGTCGCTGGCCAAGATGAACGACGACGCGATCGTCTTCGCGATGGCCAACCCGACCCCCGAGGTGATGCCCGAGGACGCCGCGCCCCACGTGCGGATCATGGCCACGGGCCGCTCCGACTACCCGAACCAGATCAACAACGTCCTCGCCTTCCCGGGGATCTTCCGCGGCGCCCTCGACGCGGGCGCGCCGCAGATCACCGAGGCGATGAAGCTCGCCGCCGCCAAAGGCATCGCCGGCGCGGTGGCCGAGGACGACCTCGCCGAGGACTACATCATCCCCAGCGTCTTCAACCGCGAAGTCGCCCCGAAGGTCGCCGAAGCAGTGGTCGAGGAGGCCAAACGCGACGGCATCGCCAGGCTCAATGAGGAGACTGGGACCTTCTCCCCCGTCGAGGTGACCTGATGCGGGTCCTCGTCACGGGTGCCAGCGGCCGGATCGGCAAGGCGCTGTGTGACGAGCTGCTGGCGCGCGGCGACGAGGTCGTGGGACTGACCCGCGACCCGGAGAAAGCCGCAGAGGCGCAGTCGCAGGTCACCTGGCACGCCTGGGAGCCGACGCTCGAACGGCCCGCCGACGCCGCATTCGAGGCTGTCGACGGAGTGGTCAACCTGGTCGGCGAGAAGATCAACCAGCGCTGGTCGGGCGAGGCGAAACGGAAGATCATGGACTCACGGCGGGTCGCCACCCACAACCTGGCGGGGGCGATCGAGGGGCTGGCGACGAAGCCAAAGGCGATGGTCAGCCAGTCGGCGGTCGGCTACTACGGCGACCGCGGCGACGAGACGCTCGACGAGACGAGCTCTCCCGGCGAGGACTTCGGCGCCGAAGTCTGCATCGAATGGGAGAAGGCAGCGCGCGAGGTCGAGGCGGCGGGCGTGCGACTGGCGATCATCCGCACCGGCCAGGTGATGGAGACCGGCGGCGGCATCCTCGGCGAGCTGCTGCTGCCGTTCAAGCTGGGGCTCGGCGGGCCGCTGGCGGGCGGCAACCAGTGGCTGCCCTGGATCCACCTCTCCGACGAGCTCGGGATCCTGATCTGGGCACTCGACACCGAGAGCGTCAGCGGCATCGTCAACGGCACCGCGCCGAAACCCGTCACCAACAAGGAGTGGTCGAAGGCTTTGGGCCGGGCGCTCCATCGCCCCGCCGTGCTGCCGATCCCGGGCCTTGCCGTGGAGGTCAAATTCGGCCGCGAGTTCGGCAAGGTGGCCCAGGGCGGGCAGCGGGTGCTGCCGAAACGAACCGAGGAGCTCGGCTACGCCTTCAAGTTCCCGGAGATTGACGCAGCACTGCGCAACCTGGTCGGCTAACGCCGGAGGGGGCCCGTGGGGATAACCCTTCCCTCACAAAAGGGGAGGTTCGTCCAGGGTCATCCCCACGGGCCCTACGAGCCGTTACGAGGGTTCGAGGGCTTCGAGGACCGAGCTGCGGACGTTCGAAGAACCCGCGCCTTCGACGGCCTTGATGACGCGCTGCATTCCGCTTCGGCCCGAGGGCGAGGTCACGAGGGGGATGCCGGCGGATTCGAGGATCGCGTGGGCGAACTTGTTGCCCGGGCCGGGCTCTTCGAGAGTGGCGACGGACCGGGTGTCCTCGGTGGCGCGGCGGGAGTTGGAGCCATTGGTCGCCAGGTCGACCCCTCCCCCGGGCCGTTCGCTCGGCGCCAGACAGCGGGCGGCGATCTTGAAGTGGCCGACCGTCGAGCCATGCGAGGCAAGGTCCGCTTTCGCCGCCGCGCACAGCGGAGCAGCCACGTAAACGGTCACGGTGGCCCCCGAAGCGTCCCCGCCGCCGCATCCCGCCACCCCGAGCCCGAGCGCCGCTGCCACCAGGAGCACCGCTCCCGTCGGGAGGACCCGGGGGTGACCCTGGACGAACCTCCCCTTTTGTGAGGGAAGGGTCACCCCCGGGTCCTCCCCCTGCGGCCCCCCGCACAATCAGCCAAAGAACACTTCCGACTCGGCATAGAGCTCCTCCGGCACCGTCTTCAGCTTCGCCGTCGCCTCGGTCAGTTCGACCAGCTTGATGTCGGTGCCGCGCAGCGCCGCCATCGTGCCCCAGCGGCCTTCGTTGGCGGCGTCGATCGCGTGCAGGCCGAAGCGGGTCGCCAGCACCCGGTCGAAGGCGGTCGGGGTGCCCCCGCGCTGGACGTGGCCGAGCACCGTCGCCCGCGTCTCTTTGCCGGTCCGCCGCTCGATCTCGCCCTCCAGCCAGTGGCCGACCCCGCCCAGCCGCACATGGCCGAAGGCGTCCGTTTTCGAGTCGTCTTCGATCGGCATGCCGCCGATCGGTTTCGCCCCCTCGGCGACGACGATGATCGGCGCGAAGTGGCTGGCGAAGCGAGCACCGACGATCCGACAGACAGCGTCGACGTCGAACTCCCGCTCCGGGATCAGGATCGCGTTGGCGCCTCCCGCCAGCCCCGCGTGGACCGCGATCCAGCCCGCGTGACGCCCCATCACCTCGACGATCAGCACCCGGTGGTGGCTGTCGGCGGTGGTGTGGAGGCGGTCGATCGCCTCCATCGCGATGTTGATCGCGGTGTCGAAGCCGAAGGTGTAGTCGGTCGCGGAGAGGTCGTTGTCGATCGTCTTCGGCACGCCGACGACGTTGAGGCCGTGCTCGGTGTGGAGGCGCGAGGCGGCGCCGAGCGTGTCCTCGCCGCCGATCGCGATCAGCCCGTCGACCCCGGCCGCCTCCATGTTCGCGGCGATCCGATCCGGTCCGTCATCGAGCGCGAACGGATTGGTCCGCGAGGAGCCGAGGATGGTGCCACCGCGGGGCAGGATGCCGCGCACCTCGGGCACCCCAAGGGGCCGCCGATCGTCCTCCAGCGGCCCGCGCCAGCCGTCCCGGTAGCCGACGAACTCGTGCCCCTGCACGCCCACACCTTTGCGGACGACGGCACGGATCACCGCGTTCAGTCCGGGACAGTCCCCACCTCCGGTCAAGACGCCGATGCGCATCTCGGTTAGCTTAGGGATCGATGGCTGAGACCCCTGACCTGGCCGCCGCAACCGCAGCCCAGCAGCGGACCTGGTCCGACGGCGACTTCTCGATGGTCGCCTCGATGATCACCTGGGTCGCCGAAAACCTCGCCGAAACGCTGGAGATCCTGCCCGACGAACGCGTCCTCGACGTCGCCTGCGGCAGCGGCAACGGGGCGATCGCGGCGGCGCGGCGCTCCTGGGGCGGCGCGGTCGGCGCCGATTTCGTCCCGGCGCTCTTGGAGCGGGGACGCGAACGGGCAGCAGCCGAGCGGCTCGAGGTCGAGTTCGTCGAGGCCGACGCCCAGGACCTCCCCTTCGAAGACGCCAGCTTCGACGTCGTGATGTCGATCTTCGGCGCGATGTTCGCGCCCGACCAGGAGCGCACCGCGCAGGAGCTGCTCCGGGTGGTGAAGCCGGGCGGCCGGATCGGGATGGCGAACTGGACCCCGGAGGGCGCGCTCTCGGAGTTCTTCTTGATCCTCATGAAACACACCGGCGGCCCGCCGCCGGGGACCGTTCCGCCGGTGCTCTGGGGTAACGAGGAGCATGCCCGCGAGCTGTTCGGCGACGGGATCGTCGGGATGCGGGTCGAGCGCCGCGTCAACCGCCAGGCGTTCCGCTCCGCCGAGCACTACCTCGACTTCTTCCGCGCCTACTTCGGCCCGCTGAAGATGGCCTTCGACAAAGTCGGTCCAGAGGGGGCGCCGGCGCTGGAAGCCGACCTGCTCGCCTACCTGGAGAAGGTCAATTCGAACGAGCGCGCGCTGGTGCTCGAACCTGAGTACCTGCAGCTGGTCGCGGTGCGCGCCTAGGCGCGCGGGCGCTCGGGACCGGCGGGGTTGAGCCCGCCGAGCACCATCTTCGTGATCACGCCGATCAGCATCACGCCGAAGAAGATCAGGCCGGAGACGCCGCCGCCCTGGCCGAGCCAGGCGTAGATGATCGTCGTGATGGCGAGGGCGAGGAAGGTCCAGACGGCCAAGAACATGGCCCGCATCCTATCCAGCGAGGCTGACGCGCGTCTCGGCGAGGAACTCGGCGACTGCGTCGGCGGACTCGGCCGGGGTGGCGCCCTCGCCCGCGGCGCGGACCAGGCGGCTGCCGATGATCACCCCGTCGGCGATTTTGCCCACGGCGGCGGCCTGCTCGGCGGTGCCAATCCCGAAGCCGACCGCGACCGGGGTCTCCCCCGCGTCGGCCTTGGTGTCGGTGACCAGCTGGGTGAGGGCCGGGGGCAACTCGCCGCGCTCCCCGGTCGTCCCGGTGGTGGAGACGAGGTAGATGAAGCCGCGCGCCACCTTGGCGATCTCGGCGCGCCGCTCGGGCGAGGTGGTCGGGGCGATCAGCGGCACCATCGCGAGGCCTGCCTCGGTGAAGGCTTCGCGGATGTCCTCCGCCTCGCCCAAGGGTAGGTCGGGGACGATCGCCCCGGCGGCGCCCGCGGCGCGGGCCAGGCGCGCGAACTCGGCGGCGCCGCCGTGCGCGAGGATCATGTTCACGTAGACCATCAAGACCACCGGGACCTGGTCGGCGACCGATTCGCAGACCTCAAGGGCCGTCCGCAGGGTGGCGCCCTCAGCGAGCGCCTGGGTGTCAGCTGAGTGGATCGTGGGACCGTCGGCGAGCGGGTCCGAAAACGGCACCCCGAGCTCGATCAGATCGGCGCCCGCGTCCACATATGCGGCAGCGACCGCCAGCCCGCTCTCCCGATCGGGGAACCCGGCCATCATGTAAGGCATCAAGGCAGCCCGCCCCTGGACTTTGGCCGCGGCAAACGCCGCAGCGATCCGATCCGCGCCGTCGATCATCGGGCCCCGTGGGAGGGGACCGACGTATGACTCGCCGGAACGTCCCCGCAGTTGTTCCGCCGAGTCATACGTCGGTCCCCTCAATGCGGCGCGTGTACTCCGCCAGATCCTTGTCCCCCCGCCCGGAGAGACAGAGCACGTCGAAGCCGTCGCCCTCGAGCTTGTTCTCCAGCAGCCAGGCCACGGCATGGGACGACTCAAGCGCGGGGATGATCCCCTCGAGACGGGCCACTTCGCGGAGGGCGGCCAGCGCCTGGATATCGGTGACCGAGAAGTAGCTGGCGCGGCCGGTGTCGCGGAGGTAGGCGTGCTCCGGCCCCGTACCGGGGTAGTCGAGCCCGGCGGAGACCGAGTGGGCCTCGAGGATCTGGCCGTCCTCGTCGGCGACGATCGCCGAGAGCGAGCCGTGCAGGACCCCGGTGGTACCGGCGCCGAGCGAGGCGCCGTGGCGGCCGGTCTCGATCCCGTCGCCGCCCGCCTCGACCCCGATCAGCTCCACCTCGGAATCCTCGACGAAGGGGGCGAAGATGCCGATCGCGTTGGAGCCGCCGCCGACGCAGGCGATCACCCGGTGCGGCAGCGCGTCCTCGGCGGCCAGCGACTGCTCGCGCGCCTCTTCGCCGATCACCCGCTGCAGGTCCCGCACCAGCGCCGGATAGGGCGCCGGCCCGACCGCCGAGCCAATCACGTAGTGGGTCGTCTCGACGTTGGCGACCCAGTCGCGGATCGCCGCCGAGACGGCCTCCTTCAGGGTCCGCGCACCCGCCTCGACCGGGGCCACCTCGGCGCCCAGCAGCTTCATCCGCTCGACGTTCGGGGCCTGGCGGCGGATGTCCTCGGTGCCCATGTAGACGACGCATTCGAGCCCGAGCAGCGCGCAGGCGGTGGCGGTGGCGACGCCGTGCTGGCCCGCCCCGGTCTCGGCGATGATCCGCTCCTTGCCCATCCGCTGTGCCAGCAGGGTCTGGCCGAGCGCGTTGTTGATCTTGTGGGCGCCGGTGTGGGCGAGGTCCTCGCGCTTCAGGTACACCCGCGAGCCGACCCGCTCGGATAGACGACTCGCCAGGTAGAGCGGCGTCGGCCGGCCGATGAAGTCGCGCCGCAGGGCGTCCTGGCGGGCGTTGAAGTCGGGGTCGTCGCGGGCCTCTTCCCAGGCCGCGGTCAGCTCGTCCAGGGCCGCGATCAGCGTCTCAGGGACGTAGCGGCCCCCGTAGGGCCCGAACCGCTGCTCGACCGCGCTCATGCCTGCGGCAGACCGGACTCGGCGACAGCGGGTTGGGCGTTCTCGAAGAAGGCGGCCATCGCGGCATGGTCCTTGCGCCCCGGCTCGGCCTCGACCCCGCTGGCGACGTCGACGGCGAACGGGTGGACGATCTCGATCGCCTCGGCGACGTTCTCGGGCCGCAGGCCGCCGGCGAGGATCGCGGGAATGTTGGAAGCGGCCCGGTTGCGCAGGAGATCCCAGTCGAAGCTCTCGCCGGAGCCGCCCCAGAGGCCCTTGGCGCGGCGGTCGAAGAGGTGAAAGTCGGTCCGGTAGGCCTCGGCGCCGTGGATGTCGGCGGCGGAGGCGACGTGGATCGCCTTGATCACCTTCACGCCGGTGCGACGGGCAACCTCGCCGCAGAAGGAGGCGCCCTCCTCGCCGTTCAGCTGCACGATCGAGAGCTGCTCGTCCTCGACCGCGCGGGTGACCTCGGCCAGGCTGGGGTTGACGAACACCCCGACGATCTCGGTCTTGCGGCGGAAGGCAGCGGCGATCTCGGCGGCGACGCCGGGCTCGACGTGGCGCGGCGAGTCCTCGTAGTGGATCAGACCGATCGCCCAGGCGCCGAGGCGCACCGCCTCGGCGGCGTCGTCCAGATTGGTTATGCCGCAGAACTTGACGCGCATGAGCCCAGACTACGGGACCCAGATCACCAACAAGATAGACCGCCCGAGGGGCCGGACTCCCCTCGGGCGGCGGTGTGCTTCCCTCAGCCTTGCGGCGAGGCTTCTTCGACCTTCGCGGGCCGTTTGCCCAGCGTCACGGTCGCAGTCTTTTCCTTGTCGTCACGGGACAGCTTCAAGGTGACTTCGTCGCCCGGTTTCTTTTCGGTGACGAGTTCGATGATCTGTTCCATGTTGGTGATCTTCTTGCCGTCGGCTTCGACGATGATGTCACCGCCGACCATCACTTCGGCGCCTTCGATCGTGACCGGCGTGGTGCCGCCTTTGATCCCGGCCTTGTCCGCCGGGCCGCCCTTTTCGACGGTCTGGATCAGGACGCCTTCTTTGACCGGCAGGTTGAAGGTGCTGGCGAGCTGCGGGGTGATCGTGCCGCCTTCGATCCCGAGATAGGCGTGTTCGACGCTGCCTTTGGTTTCGAGTTCGTGGATCACGCCCTTGGCGGTGTTGATCGGGATCGCGAAGCCGATGCCGACGTTGCCGTCGGTGCCCGAGCCGCCGGTCTCGATCTGCGAGTTGATCCCGATCACTTCGCCCTGGGCGTTGATCAGCGGCCCGCCCGAGTTGCCGGGGTTGATCGCCGCGTCGGTCTGGATCACGTTGTCGATCGAGAAGCCGTTGGGCGCCTGGATCTGGCGCTGGAGCGCCGAGACGATGCCGCTGGTCACGGTCCGGTCGAGCCCGAACGGGTTGCCGATCGCGACTACCGGGTCGCCGACTTCGACCGCTGAAGAGTCGCCCAGGGTCAGCGGGTCGAGTTCGCTCGTCGGCGCGTCGACCTTGATCAGCGCGAGGTCCGAGGCGGGATCGGTGCCGACCACTTCGGCGGTGTACTCGTGGTCGGATTCGCCGAGTTTCACCTGGATCTTCGAGGCGCCTTCGATCACGTGGTTGTTGGTCAGGATGTGGCCCTTGTCGTCGATCACGATGCCGGAGCCGGTGGCGGTGCCGCCGCTCTGCGATTCCGGTTCGATGAACGGGTTGAGGCTTTCGGTTTCCGTCGCTTCCAGTTCCGATTCGATGAAGGCGACGCCGTCGCCGTCGGCCTTGTAGATCTCGTCGACGGTGTTGCCGCCTTCTTCGCCGGACTTGGAGACGATCGGCGCGGCGGTCTGCCGTTCGATCGTGGTCGTGCCGCCACCGCTCGACTTGACCGCGCCGGTCAGGAGCAGGATCGCGCCGACCACAGCGACGACGGCGCCGCCCAGCAACGCCGAACCGAACGAGGAGCGGAAGAAGCCTTGCTTCTCCGGCTTGCCTTGAGCGGGCGGATTGCCCTGCATGCCGGGGTTGCCCTGGAAGTCTGAGTGGTTGTCCGGTTTCTGATCCATGGCGCGTAGGTTCTCGCAGACCTGTGACGCGCCGTTAAAGCGAGTCGAAAAGTTTTCTAAAGACGCGAAGCGCGCCTAGTAGCGATGTTCGCGGGTCTCGTCGGCGCCGGTCAGCTCGCGCGTCTTCAGCTCCGGGTCGGCAGCGGTCATCAGGGCGCCGCCGATCAGCACCGCGTCGACGCCGACCCGGTCGAGCTCGAACAGCTCCTCGCGCCCCGAGATCCCGCTCTCGGCGACGACCGTCTTCCCGGCCGGCACATCGGGCATCAGCTCGAAGGTGGTCTGGATGTCGACCCGCTGCTCGTCGAGGTCACGGTTGTTGATCCCGATCACCTCGGCGTCGACCTCGAGCGCCCGCTCCAACTCGTCCGCATCGTGCACCTCGACCACGCAGTCGAGGTCGAGCGCCCGCGCCTCCTCGTAGAGGGCGCGCAATTCGCGGTCCGACAGCGCCCGGACGATCAGCAGCACCGCGTCGGCGCCGTAGACCGCCGCCTCGTAGAGCTGGTAGGGGTCGACGATGAAGTCCTTGCGGATGATCGGCAGCGTCGTCGCGCCGCGCGCCGCGCGCAGGTCGTCCAGCGAACCGCCGAAATGAGGTGCGTCGGTGAGCACCGACAGGGCCGCCGCCCCACCCCGCTCGTAAGCGGCGACATGAGTGCCTACATCGGCGCCGGGGGCGATGTCACCGGCGCTCGGCGAGCGCCGCTTGAACTCGGCGATCACCGACAGCCCAGGGCGGACCAGCGCCTCCTGAAAGGGGCGGTCCTCTCCGCGTGCGGAGAGCTGTGCCTCGAGCCCTGCCACGGGCAGATGGCGCTTACGCGCATCCACCCCTTCCCGGGCGCCGTCGATCAGCTCGTCGATGATTCCCACTTGAACCAGAACAGACTAGACGGCGCGTCGACCCGTTGCTGCGATCAGCTTGTCCAGGATGCCCGCGGCGGCCCCTGAGTCGACCGCGGCGGCGGCTTTTGCGACCCCGTCCTCGAGGTCGGCGGCGAGCCCGCCGACGTAGATCGCCGCGGCGGCATTCAGCAGCACGATGTCGCGATGCGGGCCCGGCCGGCCGGCCAGCACGGCGCGGGTGGCGTCGGCGTTCTCCTCCGGCGTCCCGCCCGCGATTTCGCTCAGCTCCAGCGGCGCCAGGCCGAACTGGCCCGGCTCGACGTACCACTCCGCGGTGCGGCCATCGAAGACCTCGATCACCCGGGTCGGCGCCGAGAGGGCAAGCTCGTCGACCCCGTCCTCGGCGCTCACCACCAGCGCCCGCACGGTGCCGAGCCCGATCAGCGCCTCGGCGATCGTCTCCTGGTAGAAGCGATCGGCGACGCCGACCAGCTGCCGGGTCGCCCCGGCGGGGTTGGTCAGCGGGCCGAGGAAGTTGAAGACGGTGCGCACACCGAGCCCGGCGCGGGCGGGGCCGACGTGAGCCATCGCCGCATGGTGGCGCTGGGCGAACATGAAGCCGAAGCCGACCTCGTCGATGCAGCGGCCGACCTCCGCCGGGTCGAGGTCGACGTTGACCCCGAGCGCCTCGAGCACGTCGGCGGAGCCCGACTTGGAGGTCGCCGAGCGGTTGCCATGCTTGGCGACCGGGCAGCCCGCGGCGGCGGCGACCAGGGCGGCGGTGGTCGAGACGTTGAAGGTCGAGGGCCCACCGCCGGTGCCCGCGGTGTCGACCAGGTCGGGGCGCTCGCTGTGCACCGGGGCGGCGAGCGAGCGCATGGTCCGCGCCAGCCCGACCAGCTCGGAGACCGTCTCCCCCTTCGCCCGCAGGGCGATCAGGAAGGCGCCGGTCTGGATCGGCTCGGTGCGGCCTTCCATGATCTCGGCGAGGACGCTCGAGGCGTGGTCGGCAGTCAGGTTCTCCCCGCCACAGACCGCGTCGATGGCGCGGCTGACGACATCGTTGGGCATCCGCTGATCCTCCCCGATCCCTATCGGTCCGCGTCGAGGAAGTTCGCCAGCAGGTGTTTCCCGTGCGGGGTCAGCACCGACTCAGGGTGGAACTGGACGCCCTCGGCGGGCAGCTCCTTGTGGCGGGCGCCCATCACCACGTCGCCGAGGTGCGCGGTCAGCTCGAGCTCGTCCGGGAGGTCGGGATCGGCAACCAACGAGTGATAACGGCCGGCGACCATCGGTGTGGGCAGGCCGGCGTAGATGGCGCGGCCGTCGTGCGCGATCTCGGCGTCCTTGCCGTGGATCGGCTCGCCCTGGACGACTTTGCCGCCGAAGACCTCAACCATCGCCTGGTGCCCGAGGCAGACCCCGAGCACCGGGATGCCCGCCTCGGCGAAGGCGCGGATCGCCGCGCCGGAGATGCCGGCCTCGGCGGGGGTGCAGGGGCCCGGTGAGACGACGAGGCGGTCGGCGCCACGCTCGAGCAGCTCGCCGACCTCGGCCTTGTCGTTGCGGACCACCTCCAGCTCGGCGCCGAGCTCACCCAGGTACTGGACCAGGTTGTAGGTGAAGGAGTCGTAGTTGTCGATCACGAGGACGCGCATGGCTGATGTCTGTTGGTGAACCGGGGGCCTCAGGTCCAGTCCGGCTGGGCGCAGGCGACCTCGACCGCGCGGAAGACGGCGCGCGCCTTGTTCACCGACTCGTTGTACTCGTAGGCTGGCTTCGCGTCGGCGACGGTGCCGCCGCCCGCCTGCACGTGGAGGCGACCGTCCTTGACCACGACGGTGCGGATGTGGATCGCGGTGTCGAGGTCGCCGTTCCAGCTCAGGTAGCCGATCGCGCCGCCGTAGGAGCAGCGCTTCACCGGCTCGAGCTCGTCGATGATCTGCATCGCCCGCACCTTGGGGGCGCCGGAGAGCGTCCCGGCCGGGAGCGCCGAGCGCAGCACGTCCATCGCCGTCACTCCCTCGCGCAGCTTCCCTGAGACCTGGGACACGATGTGGAGGACGTGCGAGTAGGTCTCGATCACCATCAGCTCGTCGACCGACACCGAGCCGTACTCGCAGACCCGACCGAGGTCGTTGCGGCCGAGGTCGACCAGCATCACGTGCTCGGCCCGCTCCTTCGGGTCGTTGATCAGGCGCTCGGCGAGCCGGCGGTCCTCCTCGGCCGACTTGCCGCGCGGCGAGGTGCCGGCGATCGGCCGCGTCTCGACGACCCCGTCGTGGACCTTGACCAGCGGCTCGGGCGAAGCGCCGGCGATCTGGAAGTCGCCGAACTCGAGGTAGTACATGTAGGGCGAGGGGTTGACCGCGCGGAGGCCGCGGTAGACGGAGAAGGCCTCCACCGGGGCGGCGGCGCTGAAGCGCTGCGAGGGGACGACCTGGAAGGCGTCGCCGGCGTACACGTACTCGACGATCCGGCTGACCGCCGCTTCGAACTCCTCGCGCTCGAAGTTCGAGGTGAACTCAGGAGGCTCGACCACGCTGGGCGTGGCGGGCTGCGGAACGGCGCCGCGGAGGCGCTCGCGCATCTCGGCGATCGTCGCGGCGGCGCGGGCATATTCGGCGTCCAGGCCGTCCTCGCCATCGGTGTAGACGCAGGCGAGGATCGTCAGCTCATGGCGCAGGTGGTCGAAGACCAGCATCGCGTCGGTGACCATCAGCGCCATGTCGGGCAGGCCGAGCTCGTCGGAGTTGGGCTCACCGAGTGGCTCGACCGTGCGGACGAGGTCATAGCCGAAGAAGCCGACCGCGCCGCCGGTGAAGGGCGGCAGATCGTCGACCGGCGCGGGCGTGTATTTGGCGAAGCGGGAGGCGACGGCGCCGTAAGGGTCGGCCTCGGGCTCGACCGTCGTCGGCTCGCCGCCGAGGGTCGCCGCGCGGCCACTCCATTCCGAGAGCTCTCCCGCGCTCCAGCGCAGCATCGCGCGGGGACGGAGGCCGACGAAGGAGTAGCGGCCGACCTGGCCCTGCTCGGCGGACTCGAGCAGGAAGCAGGGAGCGCCCTCCGGCTCGCCCGCGCGCAGTTTGAGGAAGGCGGAGACGGGCGTCTCGGTGTCCTCGACGAAGCGGGCGCGGACCGGGACTACGTTGCCTTCGCGGGCCAGCTCGCGAGCCTCCTCGAGGGTCGGCGTCAGGCGCAGCTCGGATTCAGCGGCTACGGGCATTCAGCACCTCCAGCACCGCCGCCTGGGACACCCCGCGCGAGGCGAGCAGCACGGCCAGGTGGTAGAAGACATCGGCGGCCTCTTCGGCGACCCGCTCGTCGGTCTCCTCGCGGGCGGCGCGGACGACCTCCTCCGCCTCCTCCTCGACCTTTTCGCCGATCAGGGTCGGGTTGTCGAGCAGCTCCACCGTGTAGCTGCCCTCAGGGCGCTCGGCGGCGCGGCTTTTCAGCGTGCGCTCCAGAGCGGGAAGCGCCTCGTGGACGACGCGGCGCGGCTCGCTCGCGGCGGGCGGCGCGTCCACCCCCGGCGCGGCCGAGCCACCGACCTCGCGGTAGAAGCAGGAGCGCTCGCCGGTGTGGCAGGCGTTGCCGGTCGACGCGACGATCGCCAGCACGGCGTCGCCGTCGCAGTCGTAGCGGAGCTGGCGGACCGCCATCGTCGCCCCCGAGGTTTCGCCTTTGCGCCAGATCTCCTCGCGGGAGCGACTGTAGAAGTGCATCTCCCCCGTGTCATGCGTCAGTTCCAGCGCTTTCGCGTTGGCGTAGGCGAGCATCAGCACCTCGGCCGATGCCTCGTCCTGCACCACCACGGGCACCAAGCCCTGTCCGTCGAAAGCGATTTCGTCAAGCATGGAAGGGATCGTAGACGGGACGAGGGGAGGACCCTGGACGAACCTCCCCGCAGTTCGTGAGGGAAGGGTCCTCCCCTCGTCCCCCTCGCACCGCTATTCGATCCCCAGCCGGTCGAGCATGTCCTCGTCGCGCCGCCAGTTCTTCCGCACCCGCACGTTCAGGTCGAGGTGGACCTGGCCGGCGAGCTCGACTTCCAGCGAGCGGCGGGCCGCCGAGCCGATCTCGCCGATCTTGGTGCCACCGCGGCCGATCAGGATCCCCTTCTGGGACTCCGTCTCCGCCCAGATCTCGGCGACCACGGTGACCAGGCCGTCGTCGCGCGGCTCGACGCTCTGCACTTTCACCTCGACCGAGTGTGGGATCTCCTGCCGGGTCCGGTTCAGCACCTGCTCGCGGATCAGCTCGGCCAGCAGCAGCTCCGAGGACTGGTCGGAGGAGTCCTCGGGCGGATACATGTAGTGGCCCTCGGGGACCAGCTCGCCGAGTCGGTGGAGGAGCTCGTCGAGACCGGTGCCGGCGCGGGCGCTGATCGGGAAGACCTCGTCGACGCCCGGCAGCGCGGCGGCCGCGGTAAGCGCGTCGATGGTGCCACGGCGGGCGAGCTGGTCGCACTTGTTGACCGCACAGATCACCGGGATGTCGGTGCGGGCGGCGTTCAGGAGCCCGGCGATGAAGCGGTCGCCGGGCCCGACGCCCTCCTCGCCGTTGATCACCAGCAGCGCCACGTCGGAGTCGGCGAGCTCGCGCTCGACCCGGGCCTGCATCCGTTTGGTCAGCGCGTCTCGGGGACGCTGCACCCCGGGCAGGTCGACCAGCACCAGCTGTCGTTCGGTCTCGAGATCGGTGGCGACGCCGCGGATCGCCCGACGGGTCGTCTGCGGGCGCACCGAGACGATCGCGACGTGGCGGCCGACCAGGGCGTTGACGAGCGTCGACTTGCCGACGTTGGGCCGGCCTGCCAGTCCGATGAAACCGGAGTGGGTGGTCATCGGCGCGGCCTCATCGCAGTGAGGCAAGGACCTCGGCCTGGAGGGCGAGCATCTCGCCGTCGTCGGTCTCATGGTCGTGGCCGCAAAGGTGGAGGACGCCGTGGACGACGGTCTGGGCGAGGGTCATGTCGACGCAGAGCTCGGGGCAGATCGCCACGTCGCCGAGCTCGCGCGGCCCGGCCGCCGGGCCGAGTTCATCGATCGGGAAGGAGAGCACGTCGGTCGGTTCGTCCTTGCCGCGGTGCTCCCGGTTCAGCGCGCGGATCCGCTCCGCGTCGACGATCTCGACCGCGAGGTGGCCCTCCTCGACGCCGACCGCGGCCAGCGCCGCCGCGACCGGCTCGCGCAGGTCCGCGGGCACGTCAGACAGGTCGACCGGCACTGTGACGGTCGTAGGCGGCGACGATCCGCTGGACCAGTTTGTGGCGGACGACGTCCTCACCGCCGAACTCGATGAAGGAGATTTCTTTCACCTCGGTGAGGATGTCGCGGACCGCCATCAGGCCGGAGCGCTGGTCGGTGGGCAGGTCGATCTGGGTGACGTCACCGGTGACCACCATCCGCGAGCCGAAGCCGAGCCGGGTGAGGAACATCTTCATCTGCTCTGGCGTCGTGTTCTGCGCCTCGTCGAGGATCACGAAGGAGTCGTTGAGGGTGCGGCCGCGCATGAAGGCGAGCGGCGCCACCTCGATCACGTTGCGCTCGAAGTAGCCGTTGACGCGGTCGGGGTCGAGCATGTCGTAGAGCGCGTCGAAGAGCGGGCGCAGGTAGGGATCGACCTTGGCCTGGATGTCGCCGGGCAGGAAGCCGAGCCGCTCGCCGGCCTCGACCGCGGGACGGGTGAGGATGATCCGTTGGACTTTGCGTTCGGTCAGGGCCGCGGCCGCCATCGCCACCGCGAGGAAGGTCTTGCCGGTGCCGGCCGGGCCGATGCCGAAGGTGATCGTGTTGCGGCGGATCGAGTCGACGTAGCGTTTCTGGTTCAGCGTTTTCGGCGCGACTTTGGTGTTGCGATGGCGCCAGACGACGTCGTCGAGGATCGCCGCCGGGCTCTCTTCGGCGTCGAGTGCCCCGGCCACCGCTTCCACGGTCCCGGGCACGACGTCGTGCCCCTGCTCGATCAGCTCGACCATCTCGTCGACCACCGTCGCCGCTTCCTGCAGATCGGCCGGATCGCCGTCCAGGGTGAGGACGTTGCCGCGCAGGTGGACCTCCACCGGCAGACGGTCGCGCAGCCCGCGCAGGACCGAGTCCTCGGAGCCGGCGAGCTCGGCGGCAACCTCGTTGTCCAGGGTCAGCTGGCGGCGGGCCAAGTCTCAGGCACCCAGCTTCTTCCGCACCGTGGCGCTGACCCGCTTGCCGTCGGCGCGCCCGGCGACCTTCGGCATCACCGCCGACATCACCTGGCCCATCTGCTTCTGCTCGGTGGCCCCGGTCTCCGCGACGGCCTCGCCCACCAGCGCGTCGAGCTCCTCGTCGGAGAGCTGGGCGGGCAGGTAGGCCTCGATCAGTTCCGCCTCGAAGCGCTCGGCGGCGGCCTGCTCGGCCCGCCCGGCGCCCTCAAAGGCCTCGGCCGCCTCGACCCGTTTCTTTCGTTCCCGCTGCAGCACCGCGACCTCGTCGCCTTTGCCCAGCTTGGCGTCCTGCTGCAATGCGTCGACGACCAACCTCAGGGCCGAGGCTTTTTCGCGTTCGCGCGCTTTCAACGCGGTTCGGGCATCGTCTTGAACTTGCTCCAGAACGCTCATGTGATTGAAGGTTAGACGGCCGCGTCCGGCGTGATCGCCAGGCCGCGCGAGACAAGGTCCCTGATGTCGGTGCTGATCAGCTGCCATTCGTAGTACCGAGCGACCGCGACATAGGCTGCGTCATAGCTGCTCAAGCCATACTCGACCGCGATCGCGATGCTCGCCGCAATCAGTCCGGCATCGACCCGGACCAGACGGCCGCGGCACCGCAGCGCGATCGATCGACAGAGCGTCGACGCGCCTGCGATATCGCCGCGTCGGGCCCCGATCACGTTCGCGACCTCGTACAGCGTCAGGTCAAGCGCCGCCATATTGAGCCGGGAGCGCGCGACCAAACTACGCGCAGCGGACGTAAACCGCTCCTCTGGGCCGTCGGCCGCGATCCAGACCCCCGAATCGAGCAGCATGCGCTCAACGAGCATGGCCGTCGGGACCGAAACGCTTGTCGTCGCGATGGTCTCGATCTTCGCGGATCAGTTCAGCGGCGCTCCTCCCACCGAGGTCCAGGGGGTGGCTGTCGAACAATTCATCGATCTCCTCGCGCAGCTCTTCGTGGCAGCGGTCGATCGTCTCGGCGATGGTCCGCCGCAAGAATTCATCGCGCGACTCCTCTGCGTTGTGGGCGTAACCGTCTACGTGATCGAGCAAGTCCTCGGGTAGATCGAGTTCGATCCTGGCCATCGCGCCAGCATAGGTCGCGGTTTCGGCTGACCGGTGGGGCATGCGATGACCTTGGCAGGGAGATGCGTGCGGGTGGTGCGCGGAACGTAAATTCTTCGTGCCAGCTCTACGCCGGAACGCTGAACTCGACCTGGCGGACCTCGCCGAGGGGCATCTGCAGGAAGCGGGTGGCGACCTCACCGAACGAGGAGACCGGGCCGGTGCAGAAGAACTCGTAGGCGCCCTCGTCGTCGCCCTCGCGGGCGATCCCGGCGCGCTCGAGCGTCCGTTGGACCGCGGCGGCCACGGCGTGCCCGCCGCTCACCAGGCGCACGTTGCGGCCGAGGATCCGTTGGAGCATCGGGGCGACCAGCGGGTAGTGGGTGCAGCCGAGGATCAGGGTGTCGACCCCGGCCTCGCGTAGCGGCGCGCAATAGCCGCGCGCCATCTCCATCGTCTCCTCGTCGAAGAGCGATCCGTCCTGGATGAAGGGCGCCAGGCGCGGCGCCGCGACCTCGATCACGTCGAGCGCCCGCCCTTGGGCTTCGAGTGCCCGCCGGTAGGCCCCGCTCTCCACCGTGTTCGTCGTCGCGAGGACGCCGACCCGGCCGTTGTCGGTGATCGCGGCGGCGATCTCGGCCTGGGGCGCGACCACCGGCACCACCTCGACCCCGTGCTCGGCGGCGACCGCACGGACGACGTCCTCGCCGATCGCCGTCGCCGTGTTGCAGGCGATCACCACCAGCTTCACCCCACGGTGCAGCAGCGACTCGGTGATCGCCGCGATCCGTTCGCGCAGCCGCGCCGGGTCGCGACTGCCGTAGGGGAACATCGCCGTATCGCCGAGGTAGATGTAGTCCTCCTGCGGCAACGCCACCAGGCACTCGTGGAGGACCGTCAGCCCACCGACACCGGAGTCGAACATGGCGACCGGCAGCGCCGTGTCGCTCAAAGGAACGGCTTGTAGCTCATGATGAAAATCGTCAGCACGATGAGGATGCCGGTGGCGGCCCCGACCTGGGCGATTTTCTGACTGGTCGTTTCGAACTCGGCGCTGAAGGTGTCTCCGGCGGCGAGGTCACGGTCGGCGATCTCCTGCAGCTTCGCCGTCTGCGGGCCGAAGAAGCCGTGCTGGACGCCGAACAGGGCGATGATCGCGAGGAAGCCCCAGATGATGAAGAACTGGCTCCCCTTCCAGACGCTGCCACTGGTGGCGAGGACGACGATCCCGGCGACCAGCAACAGGATCATGCCGGGGTTCACCAGCAGGCGGTCGGTCTTGCGGATGCCGGCGATCAGGGCAGGCGCGGAGCGCGGGTATTTCGGCAGCACCGAGAAGATCACGCCGTAGCCGAAGGTCGGGCCGAGCGCGACCACAACGGCGACGATGTGGAAGAACAGGGCGATCTTGTAACCGGCGTCGCCGATCATCGCGAGGACCATGCCGAAAACCCTATAGCTCGCGGCGGAGCAAAAGGGCTGCCCAGTCGCCGAGTTGGCGGCGATCTTGCTCGGCAAAGCCGGAAGGGACGAAGGCCTCGACCACCTCGTTCAGCTCGTTGGGCAGGATTCCCGAGAGGACAAGGGTTCGGGGAGCTTGCGGGGCGGACCCGACGGGGTGACCCGGCGGAACAACTGCGGGGACGTTCCGGCGGGTCACCCCGACGAGTCCGCTGAGGTGGCTCGCAATTGCCCTAAGGATCGGGGACGTCATGTTGGCGACTACGGTCGGGCCGAGCGGCGGGAGGGATTCGCGCAGGTTCTGGCGGTGGAAATCGATCGACACGTCGTTGATAGCTGCGTTCGCCGCTGAGGCGTCGATCGCGGCGGGCTCGTGGTCGTAGCCGGTGACCGGGGACCAGCCGAGCTTTGCGGCGGCGATCGCGAGGACTCCGGAGCCGGTGCCGAGGTCGACCAGGGCGCCTTCGCTCTCACCCGCATCGGCGAGCTCGAGCAGGTATTCGAGGCAGAGCCGGGTGGTCGGGTGGGCGCCGGTGCCGAAGGCCTGACCGGGGTCGACGACGAGGTCGATCGCCCCCTCGCGCGCGGGCTCCCAGGACGGCCGCAGCCAGAGGCGCTCGCCGACCCACAGCGGTTTGTGGAAATCGCGCCAGCGGTCGGCCCAGTCGTCGGGGACCTCGGTCGAGCTCACTTCGATGCGCTCGCCGCCGACCACCGCGTCGATCTCCCCCAGCTCCGGCAGCTCCCCCTCGCCGCCGTAGATCGCGTACTCGACGTAGCCCGGGCCGCGCTCCTCCTCGACCCCGTTCGGCGCCAGCACGGTCAGCTCGGCGAGGACCAGATCGGCTTGGTCGGGACTGCACCGCACGGCGAGGCGGATCACGGGGCAGCGCTCCCCGCGCTACCGGAAAACGTTGCGCATGCGGCCGAAGAAGCCGTCGCCGTGCTGCGGCCCGAGGTTGTCGGGTTCGAGCGTCCCGTCGAGCCGCTCGGCGATCTCCCGCTGCTCGTCGGAGAGGTTGGTCGGCACCACGACCTCGACCACGACCCGCTGGTCGCCGCGCCGGCGCCCGCCGAGCCGCGGCAGGCCCGCCCCGCGCAGGGTCTCCTCGTGGCCCGGCTGGACGCCCGCCTCGAGCTCGATCTCACGCTCGCCCTCGAGCGTCGCCACCGTCACCGTCGTCCCCAACATCGCCTCCGTCGCCGGGATCCGCACGGCGCTGACCAGGTCGGTGCCCTGGCGCTCGAAGCGCCCGTCGGCCGCTACCGCGACCTCGACGTAGAGGTCGCCCGCCGGCGCCCCCGGTTCGCCCGCGTGGCCGGCACCGCTGATCCGCAGCCGCTGGCCGTCCTCGATCCCGGCCGGCACTTCGACCGTCTTCGTCACTTTCCCCTGGGTGCGGCCGACGCCATCGCAGACCTCGCACGGGGTGTCGGGGACTTTGCCGGAGCCGTGACAGACGTCGCAGGTGACGCCGCGGACCATCTGCCCGAACGGCGTCCGCGTGACCTGGCGCAGCTGGCCGACGCCGCCGCAGCGGTCGCAGGTCTCGATCGGCGTCCCCGGCTCGGCGCCGTTGCCGTGACAGTGGGAGCAGACGACGACCGCCTGGAAGCTGACCTCGCGCTCGACCCCGGTCGACACCTCGTCGAGGGTCAGCTCGGTCTGCACCAGGATGTCGCCGCCGGCCGCCGGCCCGCCGCCGCCGAACCCACCGCCGAAGGCCTGGCCGAAGAGCGAGGAGAAGATGTCGTCGAACGAGCCGAAGCCGGCGCCCGGGTCGAAGCCGCCGGAGCGCAGGCCCTCGTCCCCGTACTGGTCGTAGGTGCGCCGCCGCTCGCCGTCGGAAAGGACCTCGTAGGCCTCCGCCGCCTCCTTGAAGCGGGCTTCGGCCTCGGGGTCGTGACCGGTCACGTCGGGGTGCAGTTCGCGGGCGAGGCCGCGAAAGGCTTTCTTGATTTCTGCGTCCGAGGCGTCACGGGAGACACCCAGAACCTCGTAGTAATCGCTTGGCATGTGGTGAGTAGTCCTGTTGGGTGTGCGGGGCAGTCGGTGTGTCGGGGCCGGCGGCCGTCGCTAGTCGTCGTAGACGGTCTCGAAGTATCGGGAGAGCTCGCGGGCGGCGACCCGGACCGAGGCGATCGCGGTCGCATAGTCCATCCGCCGCGGGCCGACCACGCCGACCGCGCCGAGGTTGCGGTGGCCGAGACCGTAGTTGGCGCCGACGACGCTGGCCGAGCGCAGGGTCGGCTGCGGGTTCTCGTCGCCGATCCAGAGGAAGACGGAGCGCTCGGCGAGCGAGGAGCGCAGCATCTGCAGCACGTCGGCGCGCCGCTCCAGCGCCGTCATCAGCTCGTCGGCGCGCGGCAGGTCGTCGATGTGGGCTTCGGAGAGGAGCCGCGCCGTGCCGTCGACGTAGAGGTCGCCGCCGGCCTCGGGTTCGAACTCGCTGAAGGCGGGCGCCAGGGTGGCGACGAAGCGCGCCTCGAGCGGGCCGAGTTCCGGGTCGGCGAGCCGCGTGGCGATCATCCGGGCGCCGATGCCGAGCCCGGTCAGCCGCTCGTTCAGGTAGCTGGAGGCCCACTGGACGAGGCCGGTGTCGACGGCGGAGTCGAAGTCGAAGACGCGGCGGGCGACGTCGCCGGTCGAGGCGATCACGATCGCGACGACGCGGTTCGGCTGCAGGCGCAGGACCTCGACCCGGTGGATCGTCGTCGCCGAGATCTGCGGCGCCGTCGCCATCGCGACCAGGTCGGTGACCTGGGCAAGCGCCGCGGTGGTCTCCCGCATCGCCTCGTCGACCTCACGGCGCAAGCGCGAGAGCTCCAGCTCGACCCGCGTGTCGCCGGGCGCCTGGCCCGATTCGAGCAGCAGGTCTACATAACACCGATAACCGGAGTCGGTCGGGACGCGGCCGGCCGAGGTGTGCGGATGGGTCAGGTAGCCCTCTGTCTCGAGCAGCGCCAGCTCGGCCCGCACCGTCGAGGGTCCCCAGTCGACCCCCGGCATCTCGGCCACCTCTTTCGACGGCACAGGACGAGCCGATGCCAAATAGGCATCGACCACAAGGCGGAGAATCAGTTCTTGCCGCTCGGTAAGCACCCTTAAAGCTTAGGAGGCCGCGACGCGGAGCCCTCGCGGAGCCTCAGCGGCGCCCCGTGAAAGCGGGGCGGGATGGCCCCTGAACGAACCTCCCCGCAGTTGTGAGAGAAGGGGCCATCCCGCCCCGCCTCCCGCCATACCGACCCCTTAAAGCTCGAGCTCAGCCTGCGCGTTGCGAATGATTCGGTTATCACCCTGAGCCGCCTCGAGATCGACCACGACCCGGTCCCCGTCAACCTCCTTGACCGTCCCAGTCACTGCGATCTCCTGCTCCGGCATGCCCATGCCGCGGAACTGGACCGTCAGCTTCTTCAGCGCCCGCGGGTTGCCGCCGGCGAGGCCTTGCGCCGCCGCTTTTGCGACCAAGCCCATCGAGTAGAGGCCGTGGAGGATGTTGCTTGGAAGTCCCACGGCTTTCGCGAAGTCCGGATCGATGTGGATCGGATTGAAGTCGCCTGAGGCGCCTGCGTACCGGTTGGTCAGGTACTTGTCGGGCTTTACTCGCAGCTCGGGGACCGCGTCGCCCGCTTTCAAGTCGGCCATCTCACACTCCCCTGACGATGTTGGTCCAGGTGCCGCGCACGACCTCGGCGCCGGCTCCGTTCACCGAAGTGGTCTCGAAGACGTAGAACCCGTTGCCGAGTTTCTCGTCGATCGAGATGCATTTCGCGGTGGTGGTGATCTCGTCGCCTGAGCAGGCGGGTTCCCCCCACTCGAAGGTCTGACCGCCGTGCACCATGGTGGCGAAGTTCATCGCGACGTCCGGGTCGAACATCGCCGGGGCCAGCGCGTGCATGCTGTAGACGACGGCGAACATCGGCGGGGCGACGACGTCGCGGAAGCCGGCCTCGCGGGCGGCGCCGACGTCGAAGTGGACCGGGTTCTCGATCCCCAGCACCGTCGCGTACTCCTTGATCTTCTCGCGGCCCACCTGGTAGGTCGTCGACGGCCACGACTTACCGACCGCATCGGTCTTGATCGCCATGGCGGGCAACCTACCGGTTCACGCCCAGGTCAGGCACGTTCCTGGCCGGCCGGCCAGTCGTCCTAGTCGATCTCCAGCACCGCGAGGAACGCCTCCTGCGGCACTTCGACCCGGCCCACGGCCTTCATCCGTTTCTTTCCCGCTTTCTGCTTCTTCAGCAGCTTGTTCTTGCGGGTGACGTCACCGCCGTAGAGCTTCGCCGTGACGTCCTTGCGCAGAGCCTTGACGGTCTCACGGGCGAGGATGTTGGAGCCGATCGCCGCCTGCACCGGGACGTCGAACATCTGCCGCGGGATCGTTTTGCGCAGCCGCGCGACCAGTCGTTTGCCCTGGTCATAGGCGAAGTCGCGGTGGACGATGATCGAGAGCGCATCGACCTTGTCGCCGGCGAGCAGGATGTCGACTTTGACCAGGTCCGAGGCCTCGTTGCCGATCGGTTCGTAGTCGAGTGAGGCGTAGCCGCGGGTACTGCTCTTCAGCAGGTCGAAGAAGTCGAGCACGATCTCGCCGAGCGGCATGTCGTAGCGGACCTGGACCCGCTCCGGGCTCAGGTAGGTCATGTCGACGTGGGTGCCGCGGCGGGTCTGGCAGAGCTCCATCACCGGCCCGACCTGCTCTTTCGGGCAGATGATCGTGGCGCGGATGTAGGGCTCTTCGATCCGCTCGATGCGGGCCGGGTCGGGCAGATCGGTGGGGCTGTGGACCTCGCGTTCGGCACCGTCGGTGAGATGGACGACGTAGCGCACGTTGGGCGTCGTCGCCAGCAGGTCGAGGTCGTACTCGCGCTCCAGCCGCTCGCGCACGATCTCCATGTGGAGGAGGCCGAGGAAGCCGACCCGGAAGCCGAAGCCGAGCGCCTCCGACGTCTCCGGCTCCCAGGAGAGCGCGGCGTCGTTCAGCGACAGCTTTTCGAGCGCGTCGCGGAGGTCTTCGAAGCGGTCGGTGTCGATCGGGAAGAGGCCGCAGAAGACCATCGGCCGGACCTCGCGGTAGCCCTCGAGCGCCTCGGTCGCCGGGTTGCCGTCGCCGGTCAGCGTGTCGCCGACGCGCAGCATGGTGACGTCCTTGATCCCGGTGATCAGATAGCCGACGTCGCCCGCCTCGATGTCGCCCACCGCGGTCATCGACGGGCGGAAGAAGCCAAGGTCGTCGATGTCGGCGCGGGTCTGGTTCTGCATCGCGAGGATCCGCTCGTTTTTGCGGAAGCGACCGTCGAACATCCGCACGTAGGCGATCACGCCGCGGTACTGGTCGAACTCGGAGTCGAAGATCAGGGCGCGGGCGGGCGCGTCGACCTTGCCGGTCGGCGGCGGGATGCGGGCGACGATCGCCTCCAGCACCTCGGCCACGCCTTTGCCGGTCTTGGCGGAGATCCAGAGGGCGTCCTCGGGGTCGGTGCCGAGCAGGTCGGCGACCTCCTGGGCGACCCGCTCCGGCTCGGCGCCGGGGAGGTCGACCTTGTTGATCACGGGGATCAGCTCGAGCCCGTTCTCAATCGCCAGGTAGGTGTTGGCGACCGTCTGCGCCTCGACCCCCTGGGCGGCGTCGACGACCAGCAGCGCCCCCTCGCAGGCGGCGAGGCTGCGCGACACCTCGTAGGAGAAGTCGACGTGCCCCGGCGTGTCGATCAGGTGCAGGTGGTAGGTCTCGCCGTCGTTCGCCTTGTACTCGACCCGCACCGCCTGCGCCTTGATCGTGATGCCGCGCTCGCGCTCGAGGTCCATCGAGTCGAGCAGCTGCGCCTGCATTTTTTTTGGATCGACGGCGCCGGTGAGCTCGAGGATGCGGTCGGCGAGCGTCGACTTGCCGTGGTCGATGTGGGCGATGATCGAGAAGTTGCGAATCTTGTCCATAGGCGAGCCACGAGTATGAACAGAGCCGAGCCCGGGCGCCCCCGACCTCCCGGCCGCGACGGTGATCCCCACATCCCGTGATGCCGGCGCCTAGGCTGGTCGCAGTTCCTTAAGGGCTGGACCCCACCGATCTCTCCCCCCTCCTGAGCCACAGAGCCGGGGTGATGGATCGGAGCTAAGGGCAGGCGCCGGGGTCGAGCGCACCGGTGATCCGGAAGACGACGGTCGGCTTCCTCCGCAGCACGACTTCGGCGTCCGGCCCTTCGACCCACTTCGCCTGCGGCGGATAGGCGGGCTTGCCCGGTTCGATCCGGTCGCGGGTGGCGACCACGTATTCGTAGTCGCTTTCGTTCACGAGGCGCCGGAACACCCGACAGTTCGGCGCCTCCTCGAAGCCACCATGGGGGCGATGGACGCCGAGGTAGGAGACGTGATTGGAGAGGTCGGTCCCGAACAGCGGGTACTGCCGCGTGCTCGTGGTGGCGATGCGGGCACCGTCGATTTCCCGCGCCCAGGCGAAGGCGGCGTCGAGCCCCGGAGTGGTGAAACTCGGGTCCCGGTAGCGGTCGTGGAGGTAGTGCCGCTGGACCGGATAGCCGACCGCGACCGCCACCAGCACAGCCGCCGCCACGATCGCCGTGATCCATCTGCGCGGAAGTCGGTCTTCCTCATGGGTGCGTCCGCGTTCACCCCCGCTGGGCGGGGGTAAATGCGGACGCTCGTCGCCAGGGGCCGGAGCGGCCGCGGGAACCGGGCGCTCGCCCAAGGCGGGGCCGATCGAGGCGAGGCGCGCGGCCCAGGATCGGAACGGCGGCACGGTCGGGAGGAGCGCGAGGCCGAGGATGAGCGCCGGGGTCAGGTAGCGGAGGCCGGATTCGAACCCGCGCGGCATCCCGTCCGGGCCCGAAGCAGAGGTCGGCGACACCAACCACGACACGGCGGCGGCGAGTCCCACCAACCCCGCGAGTGCCAACACGCGGCGCCCCGATGTTGATGGGCCGGAAACCTGACTATCTGACGGGTTTTCGGCCCATCGACCTGGGATCGGGGCGAGGGCGAGGAGAAGGCCGGCCAGGGCGGCGGCGCCGATCACCGGCCAGACGATCCAGAGGCCTCCGTGTAGGCCGGGCAGGAACCAGTCGGACCAGACCGAGCCGTCGGTCAGGTACGAGATGACGCTGTGCGCTTCGCGGCCGCCGAGGGCCTGTTCCGGCGAGGGCAGATCGATCGGGCCGAGGTGGTGGATCCAGGGCAGCGGGTTGCCGGTGTGGATCAGATTCCGCAGGTACCAGTAACCACAACCGGCGAGAGCCATTCCACCCGAGCAAAGGAACGCCCGCCGCCGGCGGCCACCCTGCGCCAACACCGCCAACCCGACCACGAGCACCGCGGCCGGGAGCAGGAAGTTGAGCTTCGTTCCCGCCGCCAGCCCGACCGCGAGCCCGACGGTCAGCAGCGCCCCGGTCGATAACCGTTCCCGCGGGGCTTCCGAACCTTCGGGCGAATTCGCCGACCTAACTGCACGTCTTTTAGGTCGGCGAATTCGCCCTGCGGCCGTCGCCGCGTTCAAGGCGATCGCGATCGCCGCCAGCAGGAAGAAGATCCCGACGATGTCGTTCCTTGCCTCTCCCGCCTGATCGGCCAGCGCCGGGACGCTCAAGGCGATCGCGCCGAGCGCCAGCGACCAGGGCGCCACCCGGAACGGCTTGCCGATGCACCAGCACGCCAGCAGGCACCCGAGCAGCCAGCCGAGGTTCAGCAGCGGCGACATCAGGTCGCGGGAGAAGGCGAGCATCCCGATCGCGTGGACGACTTCGCTGTTTGCCGGGTAGAACCAGGCGAGGAACTGGGGCGCGATGAAGTGGAGGTCGATCGTGTTGCCGGTCTGGAAGAAGCCGGCGGCGAAGGGGCCGTGGTACCAGGTGGAATCGAAGCCGGTCATCCCCGTGCCGAGCCGCAGCTTCACACCGCTGACGAAGTGCCCGATCGCGATCCCGGCGATCAGCAGGGAGACGACCGTGGCGATGAGCGAGGGACGGAAGGGACGATGGCTGTCGGCCGCAGGTCCTGTCGGGGGTGGGACCGTCAACCGCAGGACCAGGCCCACCACCGCGACGGAGAGTAGGTAGGGCACGGGCTTGAACGCGGAAATCGTTCCTAGGAGCTCCGCCACCCAGATCAGCAGCGCGATCGCGACGATCGCCGTCGCCAGGAAACCGACCTCGCCGTCGAGCTCCGCCACGAGCCGCCGGCGCACCCGCGCCGCGCCCAGCCAGGCGAACCCCACTAGCCAGAGGAGCTCCACCGCCCCCAGCAGGTATCGGCCCGGCCCGAGCATCTAGCCGCGGCGCCGACGCAACAGCCGGAGGATCTGCTCGAGCTCGGCGATCCGCAGCATCCGGGCCACGGCCAGGTAGGCGATCCCGCCCACGATCAGGGCGCTCCCAAGCGAGATGATCTGCGCCGGCGTGCTCCGTCCCAGGGCGTTGTCGAGGACGTCCCAGAGCACCCAGCCGACCCCGGCCAGCGCCGCCGAGGCGATCGAGATCCGGATCACGGTCGAAAGCAGCCGCCCCAGCTCGAGGCCGTGGAACTTGCGGCGCAGGATGTAGGCCTGGGCGAAAACCGCGGCACTGGTCCCGATCCCGGTCCCGGCGACGATCCCGCCGATCCCGAACGGCTTGTAGAGCGCCGCGGCCGCGGCCGCCGAGACGACCAGGTCGATCACCGCCAGCGCCGTCGCCTGCCAGGGCCGCTGCAGGCTGAAGAAGGTGCGCGTCTGCAGCAGGTAGACGCCGTTGGTCGGCAGCGAGAAGGCGAACCAGAAGAGCGCCGTGGCGACGATCTGGGTGTCGTGCGGGTTGAATTCCCCGCGCTGGTAGACGAGCCGGATGATCGGGTGCGAGAGGGCGAGGATCGCCGCCGTCGCCGGCAGCAGCACGAAAAGGATCTGCCGCATCCCGTTCGCCAGCGTCGCCCGCAGGTTGACGAATTCTTTTTTGTTGGCGAAGCGGGCGAGGGTCGGGAAGAGGACCGTCGCGATCGCCACCGAGAAGATCCCCTGGGGCAGCTGGTAGAGGCGGAAGGCTTTGTCGATCGCGGCCGGCGCTTCCGTGGAGACGAGGCTGCCGAAGGTGCTGTTGATCAACGCGTTGAAATTGATCAGGCCGAGACTGATCGTCACCGGCAACATCAGCAGCAGCACCCGCCGCACTCCCGGGTTGCGCCAATCGAAGCTCCAGGTGAAGTGGAACGGCGTGTTGCGCAGGTCCCAGGCCGGGATCGCCAGCTGCACCGCGGTGCCGATCAGGATCGCGATCGCGTAGGCGTAGATCTGGTCGGGCTTCGAGAACAGCGGCTTCAGCACGACCAGGGCCAGGATGATCGCCACGTTCCAGAAGAACGGCGAGATCGCGAAGGCGCCGAAGCGGTCGTAGCTGTTGAGGATCCCGACGACGATGCCACTCGCCCCGAGCAGGATCAGGATCGGGAAGAGGATCTGCGAGAGGCTGACCGTGAGGTCGAGGATGTGTCCTTCGTAGCCGGGCGCGAAGAGCGGGACGATCACCGGCGCGGCGAGGATGAAGATCGCGGTGAGCGCCCCCATCACCATCGTGATCAGCAGCAGCAGGGTCGAGGCGAGCCGGAAGGCCTCTTTGAACTGGCGCCGGCCGACGAGGTCGGTGAAGACGGGGACGAAGGCCGGCTGCAAGGCGGCGTCGGCGAACAGGGCGCGGACCAGGTTGGGGACCTGGAAGGCGATCGTGAACGCCGAGATCGGGCCGGCGACCCCGTAGTAGCCGGCGGCGACGACTTCGCGGGCCAGGCCGGCGATCCGCGAGAGCGCGGTGGCGGCGGAGAAGAACGCGGTCGAGCGCGCGATGCGGCCGCCCTGGCCGACCCGCGGCGTCGGCAGCGCAAATTCCTCGCTCGGGTAGAACGCCTCCGCCTCGCCGATGGCTACATCGGCGTTGATGGCCTCCAGGCCATGCTCAGGGGTGTCGTGTGCCTCGGGGCTCTCCAAGCTTCGTCCAAGTCGCTATAGTCGGCGGCCGCCCGCGCTCGGCAAGAGCTCGGTCGGCGGGCACATCGACATGGCCAACATAGCCTCACAGAAAAAGCGGATACTGCGCAGCGAGCGCGAGAGAACCGAGAATCGGCTGCTCACCAGCACCGTGAAGACCTACTTCCGGCGGCTTGAGAGCGCGGTCGAGTCTGGCGACTCCGACGCGATCGCGAAAGAGCAGCGCGAGCTGACCTCGAAGATCGACAAGGCCGTCCAGAAAGGCGCCTTGCATCGCAACACCGGCGCGCGGAAGAAGGCCAAAGCCGCCCGCATCGCAAACTCGGTCGCCGCCGCGTAGCGGCAGCCCCTCCTCTTCGATCCCGAGCTACGCGGTTGCGCCCGTTGCCCTGCGTAAGGTCAGGGTGAGCGCGAGCTCGTCGCCGTAGTCGGCATCTCCTCGGCACCAGCGCTCCAGCTGGGCGAGGGCCTCGGTCGCGAGACGCAGGTCGTTGACGTCGGTATTGCGGAGGCGGGCAACCAGCTGCTTGGCCGCGTAGGGGTGCATTTTCAGCGAGCTTTCGACCTCGCGCGGGGCCATCCCCTCCTCCAGCATCGCGGCGGCGGCGCAGGCGGAGCGCAGGCGCGAGGCGAGGCCGTAGATCAGGCCGGTGACGTTCTCCCCCTGTTCGATCAGCTGCTCGCCGACCTGGAGGGCGGTGCGGGCGTCGCCCTCGACCAGGGCGTCGGAGAGGGTCCAGACGGCCGCTTCGGAGGTGTCGGCGATCATCTCCTCGAGGTCGGCTGCGGTCACCTGGCCGGCCTCGCCGGCCCAGATGGCGAGGCGCTCCAGCTCGTTGCGGAGTCGTAGCGGCTCGGCGCCCATCCGTTCGACCAGGAGGCGGGCGGCGGGCGGGTCGAGTTTGAAGCCGAGGCGCCGCGCGTCGTCGACGAGGACGCGCGGCATGTCGCGGGCTTTCGGGGCCTCGAAGGCGTGGACCTCGCCTTTCGCCGCTTTGACCGCTTTCAGCAGTTTGGCCGGCGCTTTGGCGCGGGCGATCAGGACCAGGGTGAGGTCGGGCGGCAGTTCCCCGCCGATCGCCTCGGCGACCGCGGCCTGCTGTTTGTCGCGCCATTTCTCCACCCCGTCGGCGAGCAGGTAGCGGCGGGTTCCCATCAGCGACATCGCCGGGATCGCCGCCAGCAGCGCTTCGTGGTCGGGCGCCCCGCGGCCCTCGCCAGGCTCGAAGACCTCGAGCGCCCCGTCTCCTCCCTCCCGTTCGGCGCGGGAGCGCAGCCGTGACCGGGTCGCCTCGATTTTCGCCCCGTCGGTGCCGGAGATCAGGTAGAGCGGGCGCATCTCGTCGGGCATCAGTTCGAGTGCCGTGTCCGGTGACGTTTGGCCGGTTCTGGCGTAGGCATCGGCGTGACCGGCAAGGACGCAGACCCGAAGGCGTGGCAGAGCCACGTCGAGCGGTCGAGGACGCCGCCGGGCGCGGCGAGGCCCAGCCAGAGAGGGCGAACGTTGCCGGACACGGCACTAGTTTACGGAGAAGGATCGACGGCCCACGTCGATCTCGATCGTGCCGTCGAGGTCGGTGCGCAGGGTCGGCACCTGGTGCGCGGCGAGGGTCGCGAGCGTGCCCGGGGTCGGGTGGCCGTAGGGGTTGCCGGCGCCGACGGAGATCACCGCGAGGCGCGGCCTGATGCGGTCGAGGAGCGGGCCCAGCCCGGCGTCGTCCGATCCGTGGTGGGCGACCTTGAGCACGTCGACCGGGCCCGGGTCGAGCGGCGTCGATTCCGCCTCGGCGTCGGCGGTCAGCAGCATCGTGAAGCCGTGCCAGCGGGCGCGGATGACGAGCGCGAGCAGGTTCGGGTCGGTGTCGGGAGGATCTTCGGCAAGCAGCTCGGGCGGCGGCCAGAGGACTTCGAGGCGAAGGGAGCCGGAGCGCAGGGTCGTGCCGGCGGCGACGGGTTCCGGGCGGGTGCCGTCAGCCCGGACGGCGGCGAGGAAGGGCCGGTCGAGGCGTCCGTAGACGAGGCGGCCGATCGGCACCCGCCCGAGCGCTTCCGCGATCCCGGCCGCATGGTCGGACTGGTCGTGGGTGACGATGGCCGCCCCGAGCCCCTCCACGCCCTCGGCGTGGAGCTTCGCCACCAGTTCGTCGCCCGGCGGCCCGCCGTCCACGAGGATCGCGGGCGCCCCGCGAGGCTGCAGGAGGATCGCGTCGCCCTGGCCGATGTCGAGCACCTCGATTTGGAGGCCTGGCGACGTTCCGGTCGGCCCACCCAATCCGTGAGGCCAGTGCAGTAACGCCACCACGGCGAGCGCCGCTAACCCGGCGAGGGCCACGACCCGGTACGAGCCGCGAAGCCGCGGTCGTCCTTTGGTCAGCGGTAGGTCGACCGCAGCGGAGGTGGCGGAGTTCGCTCGGGCGGCGGTGAGGCGACGGGCGCGGGTCAGCCAGGCGCCGGCGACGATCGTGGCCGCCATCGCCGCATAGCTCGCCAGCATCGCCCAGACGCCGATGTGGACGTGGATGACGGCCCAGGATGGGCGGCCACACCAGGCAGCGATCTGGGCGATGTAGGCGAGCAGGAGGGCATCGAGGCTGTTCAGGGGCGCCAAGGGGATGCCGGGGACCTGGGCGAGCGCCGCCGAGACCATCCCCAGCCACATCGCGGGGGCCACCGCGGGCAGGGCGAGGACGTTGGCGACGAGGCTGGTCACCGAGATTTCTTCGAAGACGTGAGCGATCAACGGCGCGGTCGCCAGGGTCGCGGCGACGGTGACCGCGATGCCCTCCGCCAACGCCCTGCGCCAGTTGCCTCGGCCGAGGCGGACGAGGAGCCACTCGCGGATCGGGGATGCGAGGAGGAGGATGCCGAGGACGGCGGCAAAGCTCAACTGCCAGCCGACGTTGCTCGCCACGCTCGGGTCGATCGCCAGGGTCACGGCCGCGGCCAGGCCCAAGGCATAGAGACGCGAGGCACGGCGTCCCGCCAGCGTCGCCAGGAGGCCCGCTGCGCCCATCACGCCCGCCCGCTGGATCGAGGGGCCCGAACCGGCCAGGGGGACGTAGACGGCGATCAGGGCGATCGTCCAGACCAGACGCTCCCTCAGGGGAATGCCGAGAGCGGCGAGGACGGGCATCGCCAGCAGGGCGAGGAGCGTCACATTCTCGCCACTTACCGCGAGCAAGTGACTCAGACCGGCGCGGATGAAGTCTTCCTTCGTCGCCTCGTCCACCCCGTCGTCGTCGCCGAGAACGAAGCCGCGGGCGAGCGCCGCCTCCCGCGCCGGCATGCCCTCCCCCAGACCGGCCTCGGCGCGTTCCCGCAAGTCCCCAGTGCGGGCGATCCCGAGCGCGACGAGAACGGCGATCCCGATCAGCACCGGCAAGGAGAGACGCGGCGTCATCACCGCACCTCACGGCTGCAGCCGTTCGCGCAGGGCCTCCATCGTCGCCGGGCCGATCCCGGAGATCTGGTCGAGCTGGTCGACCGAGGAGAGGCCGCCGTGTTCTTCGCGAAACTGGACGATGTCTTCGGCGGTCACCGGGCCGATCCCGTCGATCGTGTCCAGATCGGAGGACGTGGCCGTGCCGAGGCTGATCGGGCCGTCTTCTTCCACGCCCGTTCCGGCGGCGGCGATCGCCACCCCGCCCGGGACTCGCTCCGGCACGACCACCTGTTGGCCATCGGCGAGCCGGGCGGCGAGGTTCACCGAGTCCAGCTCCGCCTTCCCCTGCGCGCCCGCCCTTTTCACCGCGTCATCGACGCGGCTCCCGGCCGGCAGGCGATAGACGCCCGGGTTGCGCACCGCGCCGGTGACGTCGACCACGACATCGCCGCCCCCGCCCTCGACCGCAAAGGCTTCTTCGCCTTCACCGCCGCCACCCTCGCTGCTGCCTTCGTCTTCCGACCCGTACTCGTACGAGCTCGTGTAGCCGGAGCTTTCTCCCCCGCCCTCACCCCGCACCGCTCGCGCGCCGACGAACAGCAAGGCGACAGCGATCGCTCCGTAGACGGCGACCTGGGTTCTGCTCAGTTCCGGCATGCCCGCAACGCTGGCGGGGTGATGCGCACACGTGGTGCGCACCTTGGAAAATCTCGCTCACGGAAGCGTCAGGGCTTCCGCCCGACTGCGGCTAGTAGTCGTCCTCGTCGTCGTAGCCCGCGACCTCGGCGAGCTGATCGCTGTAGAGCTCTTCCGCCGCCACCGGGGGCGACTGGATCGAGAGGCAGGCGAAATCGTCGCTGCCGTCGTTGCGGACCGAGTGCTCCGTCGCCGGTGGGACGAGGATCAGATCGCCCTCCGACACGGACTGCGTGTCCCCCGCGACGGACATCGTGCCGCTGCCGCGCACCACCACGTAGGCCTGCTCGGCTTCTTCGTGCGAACGCAGTTCCTGCTCGGCTCCGGCGGGCAGAACTATCCAGGTCACCGAGAGATGACGCGCGCCGAGTTCGCCCGCATCCATGAGGACGTGGGTGCGAAGGCGATGCCACTCCTCGACCGGAGCTTCCGAGAGACGCCTGACGAGCACGTGGCGTTTCTACCAAAAGCTGGCCCTCGAAACGTGCACGACCGAGGGTACGCACGCCCGCCGGCTCGGACTTGCGTCTACTTGACGACCAGGTTGACGAGCTTGCCAGGCACGACGATCTCTTTGACAATCTGCGCGCCGTCGAGGTATTTCGCCACGTTCTCGTTCGCTTTTGCGAGCCCGAGGAGCTCCTCCTGCGCGGCCTCGGCGGGCGCCTCGACCCGCGCGCGCACCTTTCCGTTGACCTGGACGACGACGGTCACGGTGTCTGACGCCAGCATCGCCTCGTCGGCGACCGGCCAGCCCTGCTCCCAGACGCGGTCGCCGGTGATCCGCTCGTAGACCTCACTGCCGAGGTGCGGCGCGAAGGGGAAGATCAGCGAGGCCGCCGTCGCGGTGGCGAAGCGCAGCGCCGCGCCCCCGGCCGGATCGCCGTAGAGGCCGTCCTTCAGCCGGTAGGCGTCGTTGACCAGCTCCATCACCGCCGAGATCACAGTGTTGAACTGGAAGCCGCGCTCGAAGTCCTTGGTCGCCTTGTCGATCGACCAGTGGGCCTTGGCGACCAGCGCCCGCGCCTCGCCCTCGCTCGCCCCCGGATCGCCGCCGGCCTGCGTCCGCTCCGCCACCTCGTCACAGAGCCGCCACAGACGCGAGAGGAAGCGGTTGACACCCTCCACACCCTCGTCGGTCCAGTCGCCCCCGCGCTCCGGCGGTCCCATGAAGCAGACGTAGGTGCGGGCGGTGTCGGCGCCGTAGCGCTCGACGTACTCCGCCGGGCTCACGGTGTTCCCGCGGGACTTCGACATCTTCGCGCCGTCGCGGGTGATCATCCCCTGGGCGAAGAGGTTGGCGAACGGCTCCTGCACCTCCAGGTGCCCAAGGTCGGCGAGCGCCTTGGTCACAAACCGCGCGTACATCAGGTGGAGGATCGCGTGCTCGACCCCACCGATGTACTGGTCGACCGGCATCCAGTGGGCGGCCGCGGCGGGGTCCCAGGCGGCCTCCTCGTTGCGCGGATCGAGGTAGCGGATGTAGTACCAGGAGGAGTCGACGAAGGTGTCCATCGTGTCGGTCTCGCGCCGCGCCGCGCCGCCGCACTTCGGGCAGGTGGTCTGCACCCAGTCGGTCGCCGCGGCGAGCGGGCTCTGCCCGTGCGGCGCGTAGTCCTCGATCTCCGGTAGTTCGACCGGCAGCTGGTCGTCCGGGACCGGGACCATCCCGCAGTCGTCGCAGTAGACGATCGGGATCGGCGCCCCCCAGTAGCGCTGCCGCGAGAGCAGCCAGTCGCGCAGCCGGTAGTTGACCGCGGTCTTGCCCCGCCCTTCCTCGCCCAGCCACGCGACCATCGCCGCGTATGCGTCACGGTTCCCCTGCCCGTCGAAGTGGCCCGAGTTGACCATCGGGCCGTCGCCGGCGTACGGCAGGCCGTCGGCATCGTCGGGCGCCTCCGGGTCGGTCCCGTCGATCACCCGCTTCACCGGCAGGCCGAACGCCTGGGCGAAGTCGTAGTCGCGGGAATCGTGACCGGGCACCGCCATGATCGCGCCGGTTCCGTACTCCATCAACACGTAATCGGCAACGAACATCGGAATCTCCTCGCCGTTGACCGGATTGACGACGGTCCGCCCGAGCGGTACGCCGGTCTTCTCCCGATCCTCGGCCCCGCGTTCCTCCGCCGACTCGCGGCCGACCCGGTCGACGTACTCGCGCACCGCCGCCTCCGCCGCCGTCCCCGCGACCAGCTTCTCCAGCTGCGGGTGCTCCGGAGCGAGGACGAAGAAGGTCGCGCCGAAGAGCGTGTCGGGACGGGTGGTGAAGACCGGGAACTCGAGATCGACTTCGCCGTTGCAGAAGACCACTTCGGCGCCCTCGGAGCGACCGATCCAGTTCCGCTGCATCGTGATCACGTGCTCGGGCCAGGACTCGAGCCGATCGAAGTCCTCCAGCAGCCGATCGGCGTAGTCGGTGATCTTGAAGAACCACTGCTCCAGTTTTTTCTGGATCACCTCGGTGCCGCAGCGCTCGCAGCGACCGTCGACGACCTGCTCGTTGGCGAGCACCGTCGCGTCTTTCGGACACCACTGGACCGCCGCCTCGGTCCGGTAGGCGAGCCCGCGCTCGAATAGCTGCAGGAAAATCCACTGGGTCCAGCGGTAGTAGTCGGGCTTGTGGGTGGCGATCTCGCGCGACCAGTCGATCGAGATCCCCCACTCCTGAAACTGGCGGCGGAACGACTCGATCGAGCGCTCGGTCGCCACCCGCGGCGGTTCGCCCGTTTTGATCGCGTTGTTCTCGGCCGGCAGGCCGAAGGCGTCGTAGCCCATCGGGTGCACGACCTGGAAGCCCTGTCGGCGGCGGAAGTGGGCGATCGCGTCACCGACCGCGTAGCACTTGAGGTGCCCGACGTGGGGCTCGCCCGACGGGTACGGAAGCATCTCGCAGACGTAGGCCTTCGGCTTCTCCTCGTCGAAACCGGGCTGCCCGGGATTCGGCACCTCCCAGGTGCGCTCCCCGGCCCACACCGCCTGCCACTTCTGCTCGATCGCCCTCGGCTCGTATCCGCTCATGAGCGGCCGATCTTATGAGGGCGGCGCACCCGGCGGCGGCGCCCTATTCGAGCATCAGCGCGTTCAGCGAGTCGTGATGGAAAGCGCTGTCAGCTTTGAGAGCGGCCGGGCCGAGGCGCGCGTACGGTCGGCCGTGACGACTGATGGCAATCTCAGTGCCGCCGGCGGCACTCTCAAGGTAGTAACCGAAGCGATTGCGGAACTCATGGGCGCCGACCGACACCTCGGTCGGCGACGCGGACTTATCGGCAGTGGAGCTGAGGGGATTCGAACCCCTGGCCTCCGCCATGCCATGGCGGCGCTCTGCCAGCTGAGCTACAGCCCCAGGAAACTCGTAAGCGGTCGCCAAGTTTAGCGCCGCACGCTGATTGTTACGCGCTGGTGCAAGCCGCAGGTAGACCATGCTCTGTCCAGCGAAGTCGTCGATCGGCAGCAAGTAGGCCTTGCCAAGGTCATCGCAGTAGGCAGCGATCACATCGACCTCGTCCATGCCATAGGTCGTCTTGACATAGCCGCGCGTCGGCGAGTGATACGACGAGCTCAATCGGACCTGGATCACCTCATCGCGCCTCGAGGCCCACTTGCACTGAACACGGAGGAGCTGTCCGGCGATGCCCAAGACCAGGTCGTAGCGCTCGTGCTCGGTCAACGGTTTGAGCACCGAGAGTCCGAGTCGAGCGGCTTCGGCCGCTATCGCCAGCTCGGCGACATTTCCCTTGTGGTTGGGATTCTCCATGCGAACACATGTTCGATCGTCCCGAGGAGCTTGTCAACGGCCGAACCTAAGGATTCTGTGCCGAAAGAGAAAATCTTTGGCTGAGAAGGGCCGCCGCTAGGTGTAGTTCCTCACCACGTTGTTCATCCGGTCCTCCTTGAAGGCTGGGGGTGCGACCCACCCACCGACAAGGAGGACCCGGATGAGGATCCACGCTACCGGCATGAAACTGCCCCCGGGAGCCATCCGGGACCGGTCGTAGGTTCGCCTCACCGGGACGGGGGCTTCCGAAAGCAGACGAGACGGGCAGGCCGCGCTTGCGTTATGGGCTGCGAGCCCGAGACGCTAATTGGCCGCCCCTGCGATTGGCCCGGTTGCGCTTCGAGCGCGAATCCGTAGTTGTCGTTTGCCCGCTCGCTCTGCGCCCGAAAGTCGATCGAGAGGAGGCAGCATGCGCTCAATTGGACTCGACGTCCACCAGAGCTTCTGCGAGGTGGCGATCTGCGAGGCCGGCGGGGTGAGGTCCGCCGGCCGGATCCAGACCGACCGCGAAGAGCTCGAGCTCTTCGCCCGGAGCCTCGGCGCCGAAGACCAGGTGGTGCTGGAGGCGACCGGCCCGGCGATGGAGATCGCCCGGATCCTCGAACCCCACGTCGCCCGGGTGGTCGTCGCCAACGCCCAGGAGGTGCGGGCGATCTCCCATGCCCGGGTCAAGTCGGACCGCTTCGACGCGCGCACCCTGGCCCACCTGTTGCACGCGGGCATGCTCGACGCGGTCTGGGTCCCCGACCCCGCCACCCAGGCGTTGCGGCGGCGGGTGGCGCGCCGCGCCGCCCTGGTGCGCCAGCGCACCAGGGCCAAGAACGAGGTCCATGCGGTGCTCTCCCGCTGCCTGCTCGGACGCTCGCCCGTCACCGATCTCTTCGGGGTCGGCGGGCGTCGTTGGCTGACCGAGCAGAAGCTTCCGGAGACGGAGGTCGAGACGGTGGCCGGCTGCCTGCACCAGATCGACTTCCTCGACGTGGAGATCTCGAAGATCGACCGCAGGCTCGGCGAGTGGGCGGTCGGCTCCACCGAGGCCCGTCGCCTGATGACGATCCCCGGCGTCGGCGTCGCGGCCGCCGCGGCGCTGATGGCGGCGATCGGCGACGTCTCGCGCTTCGATTCCTCGCGCAGGCTGGTCGCCTACCTGGGCCTCGACCCGAAGGTCCGTCAGTCGGGCGAGGAGCCCGCCCGCCACGGGCGGATCTCCAAGCGCGGCAACGCCCAGGCACGAGCGGTGCTGGTCGAGGCCGCCTGGAGCGCGGTCCGCTCGCCGGGGCCGCTGCGCGCCTTCGGCGAACGGGTCCGCGTCCGCAAGGGCTCCCAGGTCGCCGCGGTCGCGGTGGCCCGCAAGATCGCCTGCCTCTGCTGGCAGCTGCTGAGCAAGGAAGAGGACTACGCCTACGCCCGGCCCTCGCTGCTGCGGGCGAAGATCCGTCGCGCCGAACTCGACGCCGGGGCGCCGCCGCGGTCGAAGCGCCACGGCGGCAAGGCCGTCAGCGCCTCAGCCAAGGAGCGCGAGGCCGAGCGCGAGCTGGTCGAGCGTGCCGAGGCCGCCTACCGACGGCTCGTCGCCGACTGGAAGGCGACCGGTGCGAAGGGCGCCGGTGCGACAACGGGGCGCGCATCTTCTGGGCCCTCTACGGGGCAGGCAGCGCGGCAGGATTCAGCCCCAGAGCCTGCGCTTTAGCTCGGTCGTCACCGGCGCCGCCAGAGACTCTTGCAAAAGGAGAAAAGATCGCAACGGGACTTGACTTTCATCCGTAACGCCCGCACCTGCCCGAACAGCCGCAGGCTGCTGGTCACGCGCGTAGACGAGGAGAGCTGGTCGCTGAGGTCGGCGGCCGAGGCCGCCGGCGTCAGCGAGCGCACCGCGGCGAAGTGGCTCGCCCGTTGGCGTACGGAAGGTGAGGTCGGGCTGCTCGACCGCTCCTCGGCACCGAGGAGACGTCCCAACCGCCTGCCTGCCGACCGGCTCCGGGCGATCGAGGCTCTCCGTCGCCTGCGGATGACCGCCGCGGAGATCGCCGAGGTCCTCGGCATGGCGCTCTCCACCGTCTCGAGGTGGCTGCGCCGGATCGGCCTCGGCCGCCGCTCGGCCCTGGCCCCGCCCGAGCCCCCGAACCGCTACGAGCGCAAGCGCCCGGGTGAGCTGATCCACGTCGACGTGAAGAAGCTCGGGCGGATCGGCCCACAGGGGGCCGGGCATCGCGTCACCGGGAGTCGTCGCGGCCAGGTCAAGGCCTCCCGCGAAGGAAGATGGCGCCGGGTCACCGGCTGGGAGTTCGTCCACGTCTGCGTCGACGACGCCACCCGCCTCGCCTACGTCGAGGTCCTGCCCGACGAGAAAGGGGCGACGGCCGCAGGCTTCCTGCGACGCGCCGTCGAGTGGCTGGCCTCGATGGGCGTCACCGCCGAGCGGGTCCTCTCCGACAACGGCGCCTGCTACCTCTCACGGGTGCACGCCGCGGCCTGCCAGGAGCTCGGACTCCGGCACCTTCGCACCCGCCCCTACCGGCCGCGGACCAACGGCAAGGCCGAGCGCTTCATCCAGACGCTCACCAACCGGTGGGCATACGGCGCGATCTATGGATCCTCGGCGGAGCGGGCCGCGGCGCTTCCCGGCTGGCTCGACCACTACAACTTCAGGAGACGACACGGCTCCCTCGGCCACAGGACGCCCGCAGCTCGGCTCGCCGAGCTGGAACAACCTCGTGAGTAACTACAGCTAGGCGGCGTGGCGCTTGGGGCCGTCGTCCTCGAGGTCGAGGATCAGGTTGTCGGGCGCGGTGTGACGGACCTTGAAGTCAAGGGCGGCCAGCGCCTCCAGTTCGCGCAGCAGATCGACCGGCTGCTCGAGCCGCATCGAGAAGGTCGCGCGGCCCTCGGAGAAGCGTTCGACCGAGATGTCCGTGGCGCCGAGCCGGCCGACCGCGTCCTCGACCCCGACCAGCTGGGAGAAGTCGCCCAGCGGGCCGATCTCGAGGCGGATCCTGCCCGAGTAGAGGCCGGGCTCCCAGGAGGTGCCGGGATCGACCGCGTGACCGTTGCCGTTGGTGTGTCCGTTGGCCGAGCCGTTGGCGGTCGGCTGCGGCGCAGCCTCCTCGATCTCGGCGACTTCGGCGGCGATCTCCGGCTCCGGCCGGGCGGCCTCGACCGCGGGCTCCGCCATGGCCGGAGCATCCTCCGCCTCGACCTCCGTCAGCGCCTGCGCCCGGCTGCTCAGCTCGACCGCCTCGCGCAGCGCTTTCATCCGGATCCGGGTGGCCTGGCCGCGTGCCTGGGCCTGCAGGTCCTCCAGTCGCGCCGAGACGGCGTCAAGCGAAGCGATGCTGCGGTCATGGCAGGCGTTCGCCTCCTCCAACCGTTCGGTCAGATCGCGGATCGTCCGCTCGCGCTCGATCACCATCCCCGAGAGGGAGGTCACATCTGCCTCGTGCGAGGCGATCGCCCGCGCCTGGATCAGACTCTGCGCTTCCAGCGCCTGGTTCTGCTCGATCACGGCCGCGGAGTGCTGTTCGAGCCCCACGATGTGTGAGTCCCGGGCGTTCACCGCCGCGTCCACTTCTACGCGCCGATAGCCGAACAGCGCCAACCTGAAGCTGGTCATGAGCGCGACCGTAGAGGGGCCTTCGGACGTCACCTCGGGACGCGGCGCGGCGAAGCCGCGCCACCTGCACCGCAGGACCCGGCCGGCGACCGCGGAAAACGACCTAGGCGCCGGCCGCAGCGGAAGGCGCTTCGGGCGCCTCCAAGTCGATCTCGAGGCGGGGAGCCTCGTGCCAGAGATCGTCGAGTTGGTAGCGGTCGCGCGCCTCCGGCGTGAAGACGTGAAGGACCACGTCGAGGTAGTCGATGATCGTCCACCCCGCTTCGCCGCCACCGTCCGTCCCGCTGGGCAGGATCCCGGAATCGCGCTTCACCCGCACCCGCACCTCGTCGACGACTGCCTTCGCCTGCCGCTCGTTGCGCGCGGTGCAGATCGCCAGGAAATCGGTGTAGGCGACCAGGCCGCGCATGTCGAGCACGACGATGTCCTCTGCTTTTTTCGAATCGGCGAGCTCGGCGAGCCGCCGTGCCAGGTTCTCAGACTGCATCGGATTCAAGCGTAGATCCCCTTCTCCTCGATGAATCGCGCGACCGGCTCGGGCACCAGGTAACGGAGCGGCCGGCCGGCTGCGGCGCGCTCGCGAACAGCTGAGGAAGAGACACCGAATTGGGACATCTCGAGCATCGTCGCCCGCCCCTCGGCGCCCAGACTGCGCATCACCGCCGCCACCTCGGCGTCGGAGATGCCGGACCTGCGGGCCACCGCCAACCGCGCCAACCCGACCACCCGCTCGGGCTCACGCCAACTCTCGAGTCCGACGGCGGCGTCGGCCCCCATCACGAAAACGAGATCACTTTCGCCTCTTTCCTCAGCAAGCAACTCCAAGGTCTCATACGTGTAGGACGGCCCCTCCCGCTCGGTCTCCAACGCCGAGACGGAGAAGCGCGAGTCGTCGGCGGCGGCCAGCCGGGTCATCGTCACCCGCAGCTCCTTCCCCGGGTCGTCGGCGATCCGCTTGTGCGGGGCGACCCCGGTCGGGACGAGGACGACCTCGGCCAGATTGAGCTGCCAGAGCGCCTCCTGGGCGAGCGCCAGGTGACCGAGGTGCGGCGGGTTGAAAGCCGACCCGAGGACCCCGATGCCGGTGCCCGGACGCTCGTCAGCCACGCACTTGGCCGCTGCCGCGACCGACGTACTTCGTCGTGGTCAACTCGCGCATGCCGATCGGGCCACGCGCGTGCAGCTTCTGGGTCGAGTTGCCGATCTCGGCACCCATCCCGTACTCGAATCCGTCGGTGAACCGCGTCGAAGCGTTGACATAGACGGCGGCCGCGTCGACTCCCGCGACGAAGGCGTCGGCAGCCTGCCCGTCTTCGGTGACGATCGCCTCCGAGTGGCCGGTCCCGTGCACGTTGATGTGCTCGATCGCATCCTCGACCGAGTCGACGACGGCAACCGCCATCTTCAGCGCCAGGTACTCGGTGTCCCAGTCCTCCTCGGTGGCGGCGCCGACGGCGGCGTCGCCGGCCACGGCACGGGCGCGCTCGTCGCCGAGCAACTCGACCCCTTCGGCGGCCAGCGCGGTGAAGATCTCGGGACCGAACTCTGCCGCGATCGCCGCGTCGAGCAGCAGCTTCTCGGCCGCGTTGCAGACCCCGGGGCGCTGCACCTTGGCGTTGACGACGATCGCCTTCGCCATCTCCAGGTCGGCCCCGGCATGGACGTAGACGTGGCAGTTGCCCGCCGCCGCGTACATCACCGGCACCGTCGCTACCGCCTTGATCGCCTCCTTCAGGCCCTCGCCGCCGCGCGGGATCAGCAGATCGACGACGCCCTCCTGGGTCGCCAGCTCGGCCAGCCCGTCGCGGTCGCCGGCGTCGAGCAGCAGCACCGAGTCCTCCGGCAGCCCCGCCTCGGCGAGCGCCTCGCGGACGATCGCCGCCAGCGCCGCGTTCGAGCCCTGGGCGTAGCTGGAGCCGCGCAGGACGATCGCGTTGCCGCTCTTGATCGTCAGCGCGGCGCAGTCGATGGTCACATTCGGCCGCGCCTCGTAGATCACCCCGACCACCCCCAGCGGCACCCGGATCTTGCGCAGATCGATGCCGCTCGACATCGTCCGGTGGTCGAGCTCCTCGCCGACCGGGTCGTCGAGCGCCGCCACCACCCGCACGCCCTCGGCCATCGCCGCGACCCGCGCCGGGGTCAAAGTCAGTCGATCGCGCAGCGCGTCGGTGAGTCGGGCGGCGCGCTCATCGGCGAGGTCGGCCGCGTTCGCCTCGAGGATCGCCTCGGCCCGCTCGTCGAGCAGTCGCGCGGTCGCCGCCAGCGCCGCATCCTTGACGGCGGTCGGCGCGCTCGCCAGCGTGCGCGTGGCGCGCTTCGCGGCGATGCAGCTCTCGGCGATGGTCCTGGTCGCTACGGCCATCCGAGAAGGGTAACCGGCCGCGCCGCGCTCCCCGCCCCTCGGCACGGAACCTTTACAAAGGCAGCCCTAAAGGAGCACGAACCGGTCGCGGTGGATGACCTCCTCGGCGGCGTGCGGGAGCAGCTCCCGCACCGCGGCGCTCTGCATCCCCGCGACCCGCTCGAGCTCGCGCGCCGAGTAGTCGCTGATGCCTTTGCCGATCGTCTCGCCGTCGAGGACGACGGCGACCGCGTCGCCGGGCTCGAAGGCCCCGCGCACCGAGGCGATCCCGACCGGCAGCAGGCTCGAGCCCTGCTCGCGCAGCACCCGCGCCGCGCCGTCATCGACGACCACCTCGCCGCGCGGCGGCTTCGCGTATTTGAGCCAGAGCTTGTACGGGGTGAGGCGCTCGTCGACCTGTGCCGGGAAGAGCGTGCCGACCTCGTCGCCCGCCGCCGCGGCGGCGAGCTCCTCGCCCGTCGTGCCGTTGCAGATGACCACCGAGACACCGGACTCACTGGCGATCCGGGCGGAGGCGATCTTGCTCTCCATCCCGCCGCGCCCGAACCGGGAGGATCGGCCGATCTGCACCTCGGCGAGCATCTTCACGTCGTCGACCCGGGGGATCAGATGCGCGTCGGGGTCGGTGCGCGGATCGGCGGAGTACACACCGTCGGTGTTGGTCAGTAGAACCAACAGCCGCGCTTTCAGCTGGGCCGCGACCAGGGCGGCGAGGAAATCGTTGTCGCCGAAGGTGATCTCGTCGGTGGCGGTCGTGTCGTTCTCGTTGATCACCGGCACGACCTCCCAGTCGAGCAAGCGATCCAACGTGTGACGCACGTTGAGGTAGTGGCTGCGCTCGGCGATGTCGGAGAGCGTCAGCAGCACCTGGGCCGCGCGCGTCCCCCCCGCCGCCAGCCGCGACTCGTACGCGCGGAAGAGGTCGCCCTGTCCGACCGCCGAACAGGCCTGCAGCGCGTCCATCGCCCGCGGCCTCTCGCTCAGGTCGAGCAGCCGCATCCCGCGCGCGATCGCCCCCGAGGTCACCATCACGACCCGCTCGCCGCCGCGCTCCAGCGCGCTCACCTGCGCGCATACCGAGTCGAGCACGTCGGCGCGCAGCGAACCGTCGTCGGCGGCAACGATCGAGGAGCCCAGCTTTACTACCAGCGTCATGGTCGGCCAGTCTAAGAGCGAGGGCGCCCCGTTCAGCTACGAGCTGCGGGTCCGGTACGGGGAGTGCGACGCGCAGGGCATCGTCTTCAACGCGAACTTCCTCGCCTACGTCGACGTCGTGCTCACCGAGATCTGGCGCGAATCGATGGGCTCCTACGACGTGCTGCTGGCGACCGGCGTCGACACCGTGGTCGGCGAGGCCAACATGCGTTTCCGCGCGCCCGGTCGCTTCGACGATGTCCTCACGATCGAGGCCGGCTTCGACGGTCTGGGGACGACGAGCACGACGCTGAAGCTCTGGTTCCGCCGCGGCGAAGAGCTCCTCTGCGACGCCGACATCCGCTACGTCTTCGTCGACACCGAGACCTGGGAGAAGGCCCCGATTCCCGCCGAGGTCCGCAAGAAGCTCGCCCCCTTCCTCCTGAGCTGACGCTAGACGTGCAGCTCGAACTCGTGGTCGCCGACGCGGACGTCGTCGCCGGCCTCGAAGCCCGCCTTGCGGAGGGCGGCGATCACGCCGATCTCGGTGAGCCGCTGCTCCAGGTAGGCGAGCGCTTCCTCGTTGGCCGTGTCGTGGCGTTCGAAGAGGAGCTCGACCCCGCGGCCGCCGATGCGGAAGGCGCCGTCATCCTCCTGCTCGACCCAGTAGCCGCCCTCGCCGGCGGGCCGGTAGACGCGGTGCTCGGTCTCGAAGTCAGCCGCGGGGGCGCCCGTCGGCACCGCATCGAGCGGCTGGACGGTCGCCAACTCGGCGAGGATCCGGCGGCGCAGGTCTTCGAGGCCCTCGCCGGTCGCCGAGGAGACCGAGACGACGCCGAGGACCGAATCGCCGAGGCGCTCCGCCCACTCCGCCACCGCCTCCTCGACGGCAGCAGGTTCGAGCAGGTCGCGCTTCGAGAGGACGACCAGCTCCGATAGGCGCTCCAGGCCCGCGCCATAGGCCGCGAGCTCCGCCCCGATCAGTTCGTAGTTCGGGATCGGCTCGCCTTCGAGCGGCGTCAACTCGACCAGGTGCACGAGCATCGAGCAGCGCTCCACGTGGGCGAGGAACTCGTGCCCCAGCCCGAGCCCCGCCGCCGCCCCTTCGATCAGCCCGGGGATGTCGGCGAGCACCGCCTGGCGGTCCTCCCCCTCGATCGTCCCCAGTGCCGGCGACAGGGTCGTGAAGGGGTAGTCGGCGACCTTCGGCGTCGCCTTGGTCAGTCGACTGAGCAGCGAGCTCTTGCCCGCGTTGGGCAGCCCGACGAGGCCGACGTCGGCGAGCAGTTTCAGCCGCAGCTGGATCCAGTCGGCCTCGCCCTTCGTCCCTTTCTCGGCGAAGCGCGGGGCCTGCCGCACCGAGGTCGTGAAGCGGCGATTGCCGTGGCCGCCACGGCCGCCCTGGGCGACCACCGCCTGCTGGCCCGGCTCGACCAGGTCGACCGGGTCGCCCTCGACCGTCACCGCCTGGGTGCCAGGCGGCACCGGGATCTCGCTGGTCTCGCCGCGCGCCCCGTGCCGATTCGACCCTTCGCCGTGTCGCCCCTTCTGGGCCCTGAAGTGTTTGCTCCCTCGAAGCGCCCCGAGGTCGCGCCGCGACGGGTCGCAGACGAGGACGACGTCGCCGCCGTTGCCACCGTCGCCGCCATCGGGCCCGCCGCGCGGCACGTGAGCTTCGCGCCGGAACGAGATACACCCATCGCCCCCACGACCGCCCTCGACCCAGATTTTTGCCGTGTCGTCCACGGCGGGCTAGCTACTCGTCAGCGAGGACGCTGATCGTGCGGCCCTTACGCGCCGAGTGGAAGGAGACCTTCCCCTCGCGGGTCGCGAAGATCGTGTGGTCGCGACCGAGGCCGACGCCCTCGCCAGGCCAGAACTTGGTGCCGCGCTGGCGGACGATGATCTCGCCGCCGTACACCTGCTGACCGGCGAAGACCTTGACGCCGAGCATGTTGGGGTTCGATTCGCGGCCGTTGCGGGAGGAACCGAGACCTTTCTTATGGGCCATGTCCTAGGCCTCCTCTTTCTCAGCTTTGGCGGGGGCTTTCTCGGCGTCGGCTTTTTTGGAGCCGCCTTTGGACCCGCCTTTGAGGCTGGTCACCTCGAGCCTGGTCAGCTCGGAGCGATGGCCCGCGCGTTTGCGGTAGCCCTTCTTCGCCTTGTATTTGAAGACTTTGACCTTCTTGCCACGCAGGTGCCCGGCAACTTTCGCCTCGACTTTGACTTTCGCCAGGTCTTTCGCCCCGACGATCACGTCACCGTCACGGAAGAGCACCGGCCGCAGAGTGACTTTGTCGCCCTCCTTGACGTCGAGCCGGTCGACGAACAGGGACGTGCCCTCCTCGACCTTGTACTGCTTTCCACCACTTTCAACGACCGCGTACATGCTTGCTCGTTTCTCTTCCGACTACTCGTCCGAACTGCCTTGTTTGGCGCGCGAACGCCCCCGGCCGCCTCGACGGCCGCGACTGCGTTTGCGCGAAGGAGCGTCGGATTCTAGCCCGTCACCGTTCGCGGCGCCGTTCGAGCTCGCCTCCGCATGCCCGTTGGCGCTCTCGCCGCCCAGCAGCGAGGCGATCGCCGCCGCCCGCTCGACCTCGTCGATCCGCACCAGCTTGCGCTCGCCGACGTAAGGACCGCCGCCGGTGACGCTGACGATGTAGGAGTCGATCCGGGCGACCGCGTCGTCGGCGTTGTACATGTGGGGCTCGTCGATCTTGACCAGCACCTCCTCGCCGACTTTGAACGGCAGCGCCCGCTCCTCGATCTCCGCCCGGGTCCCGGACTCGACCACTTCGAAGGTCTCGATCGCGTTGGCGTCGCCGCCCTCGAAGTGGAAGCGCTTATGCGTCTCGTCCTCCAGCTCGGTCAGCCCGCTGTCGGGATCGGTGAGCGCCGCCGCGACTTTCGGGTTGACCCGGACGAGGAACGCTTCGTCGCCTTTTTCGGCGGCGATTTCGCGCATTTTTCGCAAACCGTCCAGGGCGACCGTCTCGGCCGAGAGCACCACGCCCTCGCCGTGACAGGTCGGGCACAGCTCGGTGAGGATCTCGCGCACCCCGTCGGTGACGTTCTGCCGCGTCATCTCGACCAGGCCGAGCGGCGACACCTCGACCACGTAGCTCTTCGACTTGTCGGCGTCGAGCGCTTTACGCATCGTCTTCAGGACTTTGTCCCGGTTCGACGCGCGCGCCATGTCGATGAAGTCGATGACGATGATCCCGCCGATGTCGCGCAGCCGCAGCTGCCGCACGGCCTCGTCGGCGGCCTCGGTGTTGACTTTGGTGATCGTCTCCTCGAGCCCGCCTTTGCCGCGGCCGGTGAAGCTGCCGCTGTTGACGTCGATCACCGTCAGCGCCTCGGTGTAGTCGATGATCAGGTAGCCGCCAGAGGGCAGGTCGACCCGCCGGTTCAGGGTCGACTCGATCTCCTTGTCGATCCCATATTTTTCGAACAGGGATTTTTTCTGGCCTTTGTAGATTTCGACCCCGCCGACCAGCTCCGGCGCGGTGCGCTGGAAGAAGCTGGTGACCCGCTCCAACTGCTTCTCCGAGTCGATGATCGCCGTCTCGAACTCGTTGAGGAAAACGTCACGCAGGACGCGAACCGAGAGGTCGGCCTCCTGGAAGACCATCGCCGGGGCCTTGGTCGACTCCGACCGCCGCTCCAACACCTCGTTCAGCTTCTGCAGGTAGGAGATCTCTCGTACGAAGTCGGTTTTTTTGGCCCCGTGGGCAGCGGTGCGGACGATCAGCCCGCCCGGCCCTTTGTAGGTTTTGTCGACCATTTTGCGCAGCCGGTCGCGCTCTTTGTCGGCGAGGCGCCGACTGACGCCGACGCCGGAGCCGTGCGGCGCGTAGACGAGGTAACGGCCGGCGATCGAGACGTTCATCGAGAGCCGCGCGCCCTTCGTCTTCAGCGGGTCCTTGACCACCTGGACGAGGATCTCCTGGCCCGGCTTGATCAGTTCGTTGATCCGCGCGCCTTTGCCGGAGCCGCGGCCGCGACGCGGCGCCTGCGAACCGTCGGGGAGGACGATCTCGTCGACGTGGAGGAAGCCGTTGCGCTCGAGGCCGATGTCGACGAAGGCGGCCTCCATGCCGGGCAGGACGTTGTCGACCTTGCCCTTGTAGATGTTGCCGACGATCGAGCGACGACCGCGGCGCTCGATGTACAGCTCGGCGACGCTGGCCTGGGAGCCTTTCGCTTTCGCCTCGAGTACGGCAACGCGCGTCTCGCCACGCTCGGCGGACACCAAAATCGTTTTTTTCATTTGTTCAGCTCAGTTTCGGATAGGTACGCATGCGCGGTCCTCTACAGAGGGGTCACCACGCGAACCTTCCCTGCCGGCTGAGACGCGCCTGGATGTTGATGCTCTGGAGAACTCCAATCGCCAGGAAGGTAGCGAGCACGGAGGACCCTCCGTAACTCATCATCGGCAAGGGGATGCCCGTGATGGGCATGATGCCGAGACACATTCCGACGTTGACGAACACCTGGAACAACAGCTCGACGGCGATGCCGCCTGCTACCAAGATCCCGTAGGAGTTCTTTGAGAGCGTCACGATCCGCAGCGCCCGCCAGATGAGAAGGGCATACAGGGATAGGACGAACGCGGCGCCCAAGAACCCGTAGCGCTCGCCGATCACCGCAAAGATGAAGTCGGTCGAGCGCTCGGGCACGAAGTCGAGCCGCGTCTGGGTGGCTTGGTCGCCGCGCCCGGTCTTCTGACCGGCGCCGATGGCGACCATCGATTGGTCCTGCTGGTAGCCCGCACCGCCTGGTTCCGCGCTCGGATGCAGGAAAGAGGTCAGCCTCTGCTCCTGATATTCCTTCAGCACGGGGTGGCCGACGGCAGGCGCCACCACAAGGACTAAGGCTATTAATGCGGCGATCCCGCCGCTGATTACAGCGAAATGGGTCCATGGGACACCCCCGAAGTACATCACGGCGAGCGTCCCGACCGTCAGCACGAGGCAGGTACCGAGGTCAGGCTGCAGGAAGACGAGTAGGGCCGGAGCCAGTCCCAGAGCCAGATAGCGGATGGTTCTGCGGATCGGTGAGCCGCGTCTTGCACCGTCGATGACGAAGCCCGCGAGGGCCAAGACGAGCAGGAGCTTGCCCAGCTCGGAGGGCTGGAAGGCGAAGAACGGGAGTTCGAAAGCGCGTCGCGAACCGCGCGCGGCGAAGCCGAAGACGAACACCAGGGCGATCGAGACGCACAAGAACGTGTAGATCCCGACGCGGAGCTCGCGGAAGCGCGAGTAATCGATGCGGGCGAGGATCAACATGCCGACGATCCCCGCGATCCCGTAGATCGCCTGGCGCTCGACGTAGTAGTTCGGGTTGCCGGGGATGTCGCGCAGGGTCGCCTGGCCGAGGGTGAAGACGCTGAAGGCGATCAGCCCGATCGCGGCGGAGGTCAGCACCCAGTCCATGTGGGCGAGGCCAAGCCGCTCGCCGATCGTCGGCCGTTCGTCGAAGAACTCGGGCCGCGCCTGGCGGGCCCGCGTCGCGTACATCATCCGACGCCCCCCGTCGCTTCTTCGCCTTCGACCGGGGCTTCTTCTTCGATGTATTCGGGTTCGTTGGCTTCGTATTCGCCGAGTTCGGCTTCGCCGGTTTCGGTTTCGGTCACTTCGCCGGCTACTTCGCCGCCCGCTTCTCTCGTTTCCTTTTCCGATTCCTTTTTGAGCTGGCCGGCGAAATACGCTTCGAGGATCTGCTTGTTGGCGGGGGCCGCCGATTCGGCGCCGAACCCACCTTCCTCGATCGTCACCACGGTGACGATGTTCGGGTTCGGGTACGGGGCCAGCGAGATGAACCAGGACTGGTTCCCGTGGCCTGCGCGTTCCGCGGTCCCGGTCTTGCCCGCGATCGGGATTGGGAATTCGGCGAAGACCGGGGTCGCGGTGCCGCCCGGCCCGGAGGTCGCGTCGTGCAGCCCTTCCATGATCAGCTGCCGCGATTCCGGCTTGATCTTCACGTGTCGGCGCGGCCCCGGTTCGATTTCCTTCAGCACCCGCCCGGCCGCGTCCATCACTTCCTTGCCGAGGTGCGGGGTGACGATCGTGCCGTCGTTGCCGAGCGCCGCGTAGGCGATCGCCATCTCCAGCGGATCGGTCTGCAGGTATCCCTGGCCGACCGCCAGCTGGATGTTCTGGCCCGGCCCCCAGGGTTCGATGTATTCGTTGCCGTTGGCGATTTCTTCTTCGTCCCATTTCTTGCTCGGCACCAGCCCTTCGGCGCCTTCCCCCAGCAACAGGTCGATCCCGGTCGGCCGTCCGATTCCCATCTTCGCCGACCATTCCTGCAGGTAGTTGGTCTTCCACATCTTGTAGCCCTGCGTGTAGAAGAAGACGTCCGAGGACACTTCGATCGCGTGCACGAGGCTGATCGGCCCGTTCACCGCGCCTTCGGAGTTTTCGAATGGCTCACCTCCGACTTCGATTTTGCCGGTGTCGTCGACGACGGTGTCGGGCGTGAAGACGCCGTTTTCGAGCCCCGCCAGCGCGGTGATGATCTTGTAGGTCGAGCCCGTCGGGTACGCCGAGGAGGTCGCCCGGTTGAAGAGCGCGTCGCCGTTTTCTTCGGAGGAGAGTTCTTCGTACTTCTTCTGGCTCAGATTGGTCCAGACCGACGGGTCGTAGGTCGGGTACGAACCCATGCCGAGGATTTCGCCGGTGTGGATGTTCATCGAGACGAACGCCCCCGGCAAGCCGCGTTCGGCCAGCGCCGCTTCGCCCGCTTCCTGCACCGTCTGGTTGATCGTCAGCTTCAGGTTGTCGCCAGGGATCGGCGGGGTCGAGGTGAGCTGGCCGCCCGGGGTCGGCTCGCCGAGTGCGTTGACCTGGTAGCGCGTCGTCCCCGGCGTGCCGCGCAGGTACTTGTCGTAGCTGTACTCGAGCCCTTCCTGGCCGACTATTTCGCCTGGTTCGATCCCTTTGTAGGGACCTTCTTCGAGCTGTTCTTCGCTGACCTCGGTGACGTGCCCGAGCACCTGCGCGGCGCGGTCTTCTTCCGGATAGTTGCGGACGAAGACCTTTTCCACCGTGACGCCGGGGAACTTCCCCTTGTGTTCTTCGATGTAGTAGATGAGGTCGTAGCCGACGTCGCGCCGCACAGTGATCGGCGCCCCCGCCGCGACGATCTTCTCTTCTTCGGCGATCCGCTTGCGCACCTGGGGCAGTTGCATGTGCACGAGTTCGGCGATTTCCTTCAGCTCGGCGGCTTCTTCCGCCGGGTCTTCCGGCAGTTTCGAGGGGTCGACCTGGAGCGCCAGGCTGGTCCGATTGTCGACCAGCACGTCGCCGTTGCGGGCGAGGATTTTGCCCCGCGGGGCGATGATTTTGGTCGAGCGCGTGCGGTTGTTCTTCGCCTCGGCGAGGTTCGAGGAGCCGTCGATGACCTGCAGCGTCCAGAGCCGGAAGAAGAGGATTGCGAAGAGCGCCACGGCGAAGCCGCCGACGACCGCGATCCGCAGAGCCATGCGGCTCGGCCGCGCCCGATCCTCTGGCCGCAGGTACACCGGCCCTACGCTCCCAGCACCGTCGGTCGTCGCGTCCGCCGCACCGTTGCCTCGTCGACCAGCGCCGGGCGCACGAGGCGGCGCAGCCCGACGTAGATCGCCCAGCCGAGGAAGAAGGCGAAGGCGCTCTGGATCAGCATGTCGCGCAGCACCAGGATGCTGACGTCGGTGTCGATGCCGAACATCGCCTCGACCGCGCCGAAGCCGAGCTCGGCGGCGAAGGTGAGTAGCGCGCAGAGCAGCGGCACGACGAGGCGACTGTGGATCTCGAAGCGCTCGCGGAACATCCCCGCCGCGTAGCCGACCGCGATCAGCACCAACGAGGCGCCGCCGAGCGGCTGGATCAGCAGGCAGTCGAGCAGGAAGCCGATCGCGAAGCCGGAGACCGCCCCGGTCATCGTCCCGCCGAGCAGGCCGAGGCAGACCACCAGCGCGGGCAGCACGTCGGGGCTGACGTGGAACAGCTCGACCTGGGAGAAGAAGGTCAGCTGCAGCAGCACGCCGAAGATCCCGACGACGATCAGGCGGGCGGCGATTTTCGGGGTCAGGATCACTTGCGGCTTCCCCCAGTGAGCACCTGGACCGTGCCGAGGTTGCGGAGGTCGGCGTAAGGACGCACGTTCACCTTTTCCTGCGCCTCCTGCACGATCACCGACGCTTTGGTGATTTCGCCGACCGGGATGTTGGGCGGGAAGCGGGATTCGAATTCTTCCGAGCTCCACCCGGCGGTGACCACCGCCTGGCCCTTGTGGATGTTCTTATCGGAGTTGAGGAAGCTGAGGACGAGGGTGTTCGGTTCGCCGACCGTCGGCTTGATGATCCCCAGAACCCCGGCAGGCACGACTTTGACCGAGACCACGCTCGAGTGGTCGGAGATCAGCGTCACCTTCGAGGCGCCACCGGTCACCGCGGTGACCTTTCCGACCAGCCCTTGGCCGTTGATCACCGGGTCGCCCTGCTTCACCCCGTCGCCCGAACCGACATCGATCATCACGTCGCTGTACCAGACCGTCGGCGAAAGCTCGATCACGTGCCCGGTCACCGGTTCGTAGCCTTCGGGGATCGCCCCTGATTTATCGAGGCCCAGCAATTCGCGGTATTCGCGGTTTTCGGCCAACGCCGCCTGCGCACCCACTCCCTGCCTGCGGGCAACTTCGAGTTCTGCTTCGAGCTTGTCGTTCTTGCCCCGCGCGTCGAAGGTTTCGTCGACCCAGTTGATCAGGTCGCGAGCAGGCTTCAGCGCCCGGTCGAGGACCGTGGAGACCGGGGCGAAGACCGCCGTGACCCCGCGCTGGAGGCCGTTCGAGCCCTGCCCGTAGGTAAGCGTCAGCAACGCGAAGGAGCCGACGATCAGAAGGGTGAGCACCGCTCTACGGCGGCGTACTTGCTTGCGATACACGTGGGAAACCTAGGTTGGGTGTCGTGGTTAAGGCCGGGATGAGCGCCGCGTCAGACACGCTGGCGCGCCCCGGTGCCGTTCCTGCCGCTGCGATGAATCGTCTCGAACTCCTCCAGCGAGATGCCCGAGCCGACGGCGACGCAGGTCAGCGGCGACTCTGCCAGTTGGCAGGGCATCTGGCACTCGTCGTGAAGCCGCTGCTCAAGTCCTTGCAGGAGCGCGCCGCCGCCCGCCAGCGTGATGCCGCGGTCCATGATGTCACCGGCGAGCTCCGGCGGCGTCTGGTCGAGCGTCTCCTTGACCGCGGCGACGATGTGGCCGACCGGTTCCTCGAGCGCCTGGCGGACCTCCTCGGAACTCAGCTCGATCGTTTTCGGCAGGCCGCTGACCAGGTCGCGGCCACGGATCTCGGTGCGGATCTCGGTCGCCAGCGGCGCCGCCGAGCCGGCCTCGAGCTTGACCTCCTCGGCGGTCTGGGCGCCGATCGCGAGTTTGTAGGTGTTCTTGCAGTGGGCGACGATCGCTTCGTCGAGCTCGTCGCCGCCGACCCGGATCGATTGCGAGACGACGATCCCGCCGAGGCTGATCACCGCCACCTCGGTGGTGCCGCCGCCGATGTCGACGATCATCGACCCGGTCGGCTCGCCGACCGGCAGGCCGGCGCCGATCGCCGCCGCCATCGGCTCCTCGATCAGGTAGGCCTGGCGGGCGCCCGCCGAGAGGCAGGCCTCCTCGACCGCGCGCTTCTCCACCCCGGTGACGCCGGAGGGCACGCAGACGACCACCCGCGGATGGGCGAAGCGGTTCGAGTGGACCGACTGGATGAAGTGCCGGAGCATCTGTTCGGTCACCTCGAAGTCGGCGATCACGCCGTCCTTCAGCGGCCGGATCGCGGTGATGTTGCCGGGGGTGCGGCCGATCATCCGCTTCGCCTCGACGCCGACCGCGTGGACCTGGCCGGTCTGGGTGTCGATCGCGACGACAGAAGGCTCAGAAAGCACGATCCCGCGCCCACGCACGTAGACGAGCGTGTTCGCGGTGCCGAGGTCGACCGCCATGTCGCGCCCGCCAAGGCGGAAGATGCGGCTCAACCAGCTCATATTTCGGTCCAAGCGCCGGGCAGAACGGACCATGATTGCAAGCGTGGGAAGCTGGAACGCCGCCGACCCACGCAGCGCAGAAAATCCGTCGCTTGCAGGATTAATTCCGGCTTACGGCCTGCTCATGCGGTGCTAAGAAGAGCGCGTCATTGCGCACGTTTCAGGCACGCGTAAATAGGCCCGGCGCGAGCTCGGCGAGCAGCCCCACAGGAAGGCCGACGACGTTGGAGACGCTCCCCTCCAGGCGCTCGACCAGGGTCGAGCCGAGGGTCTGGATCGCGTAGCCGCCGGAGCGGCCTTCCCACTCGCCGAAGTTGACATAACGCTGCTTCTCCGCCTCCGAAAGCCGTTTGAAGACGACCTCGGAGCGCTCCAGCCCGGATCGCTCCTCCCCCGCCTCGTCGAGCACCACCAGACCACTCATCACCGTGTGCCCCCGGCCTGACATGCGATCGAGGTAGCGGCGCGAGTCGGCCGCGTCGGCGGGCTTGCCCAGCACCTCGCCGTCGAGGACGACGTCGGTGTCGCAGGCGATCACCAACGCGCCGGGCGGGCGCTCGACCGCGCGCGCCTTGCGCCGGGCGTTCTCGATCACCAGGAATTCTGGATCGCCGGCGTCGAGCTCCTCGACGCCAGGCACCACGACCTCGAACTCCAGCCCCAGCTTGGCGAGGATCTCGCGCCGCTGAGGGGAACCAGAAGCAAGTACAACTGGTACGGGCAACCGCCCTAACTGAACTCGGGGAACCAGATGCCGATCTCGCGCTCGGCCGACTCGTCGGAGTCGGAGCCGTGGACCATGTTGAAGGTCACCTCGAGCGCGAAGTCGCCGCGGATCGAGCCGGGAGCGGCCTCGACCGGGTTGGTGGCGCCGATCAGCTGGCGCGCCGCCTTTACCGCTTCGACGCCCTCGAAGACGAGCGCCACCAGTGGGCCGCCGGTGATGAAGCTGACCAACTCGCCGAAGAAGGGCTTCTCCGAGTGCTCGGCGTAGTGCTCGTTGGCGATCGCCTCGGTCGCGGTCAGCGACTTGACGGCGGCGATCCGCAGCCCCTTGCGCTCGAAGCGGGCGATCACCTCACCGGTCAGGGCGCGCTCGAAGGCGTCAGGCTTGACGAGGATCAGGGTCCGGCTCACGGCGGGGGCTCCTTTGGTCTTGTTCGGTGGTCGGCGCCTCTTTGGAAGCGCTGCGGGTGGCGCCTTTGCGGGTCCCCGAAGTTTTTGGTTTGCGTTCGCCGCGCGGCTCGGCCGGGCGCTCGCCCTCGTCATCCGCGGCGGCGGTCGCCCGCGGTCGCCGTTTTTTATCCGGGCTCCGCGGCCGGCGTTTCGGCTCGACTTCCGTTTCGGCCAGCTCGCGTTCGCGTTCGCGCTCCCGCTCGCCCGAGGGGCGGCGGCGCGGCTGGCGCGAGCGCTCGCCGGAGAGCGAGGTCTCGCAGTACGGGCAGAGGCCCCAGCGCGGGTCGACCGGTTCGCCGCAGGTCGGGCACGGGTCCTTCAGCCGGCGCTGGCAGTTGGGGCAGCGGAGGTAGTTTTTCTCCACCGGGTATTCGCAGTTCGGACAACTCTGCTCGCGCAGCTGGCGCACCCGCAGCTCGGCCGCTTTGATCTCCAGCTCGCGCTCGTGAGCGTCCTCGAGGAACTCCGGCGGGCGGACGATCGTGTAGACGGCGGTGCCGATGTAGGGGAAGAACGAGGCGATCGTGGCGCAGGCGATCAGGAACGGGTCGGCGATGCGGCGGCGCGCGTCGAGGTAGGTGTAGACGATCAGCGCCAGCCAAAGGACGATCAGCAGGAGCAGAACGAGGGTCGCGGCCAGGTTGAGGCCGGAGTTGGTGATGCCGAAGATCGCTAGTGCCATGGGAAGTGCCCCTTCCGCGGAATGGGGATCGCGCAGTGTATTCGCCGCGCGGACGCCTGATCCTGTTCGGGTCCTCCGCCGGGCTACCCGACTAGAGGAAAAGTCTCCCGAAGAGGTACCCGACGCCGAAAAACACGAGGATCACGATCGCCACCACGGCGGCGACCAGGGCCATCATCGACAGCAGTTCGGAGCCCGCGCTGCGATCCATGCAGGAATCCTCGCACAGTCAGTTGGTCCCCCCCGTCATGGCCCCCTGGACCGCCCGTGCGGGGCCGATCAGGTAGTGCGATCCGGTGACCACGAGGACGCCGGCGAAGGTGCCGCAGGCGAGTTCGGTGGCGCGCCGCAGGGCGGGCACGAGGTTCGACTCGGCGATCGCTTCCAGCCCGTGCGCCTGGCAGAGATCGGCGAGCTCCTGGGGGGGACGCGAGCGCGCTCCGGGGCGACCATGCCCTGCCAGCGCCTGCGGCGGGATCTCGGTGCAGACGACGGCCTGGAGCACCGGGGCGAGCGCCGCGATCATCGCCGGCGCGTCCTTGTCGGCGAGCATCGCCAGGCAGGCGACCACCGGCCGCCCCTCGGCCAGCGCCGGCAGCGCCTCGGCGAGCGCCGCCGCCCCGTCCGGGTTATGGGCGGCGTCGACGTAGGTCGGCGGGCTCGCGGCGATCAGCTCGAGCCGACCAGGGACGACGAGGCCCGCGGCGACGGTGGCGACCCGCTCCGGGTCGACGGCACCGAGGAAGGCCTCGGCGGCGGTCGCCGCGAGGGCGAAGTTGCGGCGCTGGAAGGGACCTGTGGCGGCCATCTCGATCCCCGGGCCGGGGTCCTCCGGGGCGACGATCAGACGGGCGGAGCGTTCCCCCGCCACCCGCTCGGCCAACTCCCGGACCTCCGCCGAGACCCGCCCCAGCACCAGCGTCGACTGATCCCGCAGGACGGCGAGCTTCTCGGCGGCGATCTCGAGCTGGGTCTCCCCCAGCCACTCGGTGTGGTCGAGGCCGACCGAGGTCAGGACGGTGACCCGCGAGGGGATCGTGTTGGTGGCGTCGAGGCGGCCGCCCAGCCCCGCCTCGATCGCCGCCGCCTTCACCCGGGCGCGAGCGAGCGCGACGAAGGTGGCCGCGGTGGCGGCCTCGAACTCGGTCACCGCGTCGTCGTCGTCGAGCGTGCGGTTGACGCCCTCGGCGGCCGCCGCCACCTGGGCGACGGCTTCGGCCCAGGCCTGCGGCGCGATCTCCTCGCCGCCGACCAGGGTGCGCTCGGTCCAGCGCGAGGTGTGCGGGGAGAGGCAGGCGCCGGAGGTCACCCCGTGCGCTTCGAGCAGCGCCGCGATCATCCGCGTCACCGAGGACTTGCCGTTGGTGCCGACCACGTGGACGGAGGCGAAACGGCGCTGTGGCAGCCCGAGCGCCGTGGTCAGCTTCCACATCCGGTCGAGCCCGAGCCGCCACCCGACCGGTTCCAGGGAGTCGAGATATGCGTCCGGCTGGCCCAGATCAGGCGACAGCTGCTCCGCTTCGCGTCCGCTGCTGTCTGACCGCACCTTCAACGCTTAACCCAGCTCGGCGAGTTCCGTCCGGTAGCGCTCCAGCTTGCCGCGCTCTTCCTCGACCACGGCGCCGGGCGCCTTCGAGGTGAAGCCCTCGTTCGAGAGTTTGCGCTCGGCGCGCTCGATCTCGGCGCTGAGCTCCTCACGGCGCCTGCCGAGGCGGGCGTCGACCGCGTCGGCATCGAGCTCGTCGGAGGCGAGCACGCGCACCGGGCCGATCGAGGCGACCGGCTCCGAGCCGACCCCGTCGAAGGCGAAGCGGGAGAGCCGGCCAACGAACTCCGACGGCGCCATCCCGTCGATCACCGCCGGCAGCACCGCTTTGGCGGGGACGCCGACCAGATCACGCCAGGCGCGCAGGCTGCGGGTGAGGGCGATCGCTTCGGCGATTTCCTCCTCGGCGCCCTCGTCGAAGAGGCCGGCATCGGCGGTCGGGAAGGCGTGCACGACGAGGTGGCCGTCGCGGGCCGGGTGAAAGGACCAGAGCTCCTCCGTGACGAACGGCATCGTCGGATGGAGCAGCGCCAACACGCGCTCGAGCGCGTAGAGGAGCGTCGCCGAGACGTCCTCCTCGCCCTCGTAGAGGCGCGGCTTGACGATCTCCAGGTACCAGTCGCAGAGGTCGCCATAGATGAAGGCGTAGGCCTCCTGCACGGCATGGGCGAAGTCGAAGGACTCGAGTTTCTCGGTCACCGAGGCGATCGTCCGCTCCAGGCGGGAGAGCAGCCAACGGTCCTCGAGCCGGGCGGTGCGCGGCGCGGGCTCGACCTCGGCGGCGTTCAGGAGGATCAGGCGGGCCGCGTTGTAGAGCTTGTTCGCAAGGTCACTCCCCTGCTCGACCTTGGCGTCGGAGTAGCGCACGTCCTGGGTCGAGGACATCGCCAGGAGGCCGAAGCGGAGCGCGTCGGCACCGCGCTCGTCGATCTCCTCCAGCGGGTCGATCCCGGTCCCCAGGCTCTTCGACATCCGCCGGCCGTCGCGGGCCTGGATCACCGAGTGGACGTAGACGTCGCGGAAGGGGATGTCGCCGGGGAACTCGAGCCCCATCATCACCATGCGGGCGACCCAAAGGAAGAGGATCTCGCGCGCCGTGGTGAGGAAGCTGGTCGGGTAGAAGGCGCGCAGCTCCGGAGTGTCGTCGGGCCAGCCGAGCGTGGCGAACGGCCAGAGCGCGGAGCTGAACCAGGTGTCGAGGACATCTTCGTCCTGCACCAGCGTGGTGCCGTCGCAGGCGGGGCACTTCTCCGGCGCGACCTCGGCGACGATCGTCTCATCACAGTCCCCGCAGTACCAGACCGGGATCTGGTGCCCCCACCACAGCTGGCGCGAGACGCACCAGGGCCGGATCTCTTCCATCCAGTTGCGGTAGACGCGCTTCCACTGCTCGGGCTGGATGCGGACCTCGTCGCGCTGCACGACCTCGATCGCCGGTGCCGCCAGCTCGTCCATGCGACAGAACCATTGGAGCGAGATGAGCGGCTCGATCCGCTCGCCGGAGCGGTGGCTGAAGGGGACGGCATGGGTGTAGGGCTGCTCGTCGCGGAGCACGCCCTTGTCGCGCAGGCGGGCGGCGATCGCGCGCTGGGCCTCGGATACCGAGAGGCCCTCGAACTCCCCCGCCTCGCCGTTGAGGAGGCCGTCGGGGCCGATCACGGTGATCTCGTCGAGCCCGTGGCGACGGCCGATCTCGAAGTCGTTCATGTCGTGGCCGGGGGTGATCTTCAGGACCCCGGTGCCGAACTCGGGGTCGACGTAGGCGTCGGCGATGATCGGCAGCTTGCGCCCGACCAGCGGCAGCACGGCGAACTTGCCGACCAGGTCGGCGTAGCGCTCGTCCTCGGGGTTCACGGCGACGGCGGTGTCGGCGAGCATCGTCTCCGGGCGCACCGTGGCGACCGTCAGCACCCGGTCGGACCCCTGCACCGGATAGTCGATCGAGAAGAGCGAGTCGGTCACCTCGCGGTTCTCCACCTCGAGGTCGGAGATCGCCGAGCGCGTCCCTGGGTCCCAGTTGACCATGTAGTTGTCGCGGTAGATGTAGCCCTTGTCGTAAAGCTGCTTGAAGACCTTGTAGACGGCCTTGAGGTAGCCGGCGTCGAGGGTGAAGCGCTCCCGCTCGTAGTCGCAGGAGGCGCCGAGGCGCTTGTACTGCTCGACGATCCGCGAGCCGTACTCCTCTTTCCATTCCCAGACCCGCTCGACGAACTTCTCGCGGCCGAGTTCCTGGCGGGTCCTGCCTTCGGCGCGCAGCTCTTTCTCGACCACCGCCTGGGTGGCGATCCCGGCGTGGTCGGTGCCGAGGATCCAGAGCGTGTTCTTCCCCCGCATGCGGTTCATGCGGACGAGCGCGTCCTGCATCGAGCCGTTCAGTGCGTGACCCATGTGGAGGGCGCCGGTGACGTTGGGCGGCGGGATCGCTACCGAGAAGTTCTCCTCCGGCGAGCCGGTCGCCTCGGGGTGGAAGTAGCCGCCCTCCATCCATTCGGCGAAGACGCGCGCCTCGATCTCCCCTGGTCCGTAGCGGGTGTGCTCTTCGAGCTGGGTGCGCTTGGCCGCGTCCATGCGGCCGAGTCTAGATATCGAGGCGCGCGCTCAGCTCCCGCTGTCCCACTTTCGTCACCCGCACCGCGCGACGTCGCTCCGTGCGACGGACCCAGTCGAGGTCAAAGTGGCGCTTCGCCAGCGCGACCCCGCGCTCGCCCGCCAGGGGGGGCGGCGCTCGGACCAGTCGTTGCAGGCCTCGTCAATCGGCTCTGTCCCAGTACCGAACCAAATCTTGGTCGTCCTAATTTTTGAATGGAAGCCGCTGATCAATAGAGAATGCGTCTAGTTTCTCGGCGCTGATGAGCAGCTCGGGGGGAAACGTCGACGACATCCACTGGCGACAGCTGGACGAGAAGGCCCGCAAGGCGATGGAATGGGCCGCCGCGATGGAGGAGGTTTCAGAAGTCGGAACCCGGACCCTCCTCCTCGGAATGATCCGGACCGAAGGACGCAGCAGCCCACCGCGAGAACTCCTGGACGCATTCGACTGCTCCCTCGAGGAGCTCTGCACGCTGCTTCAGGACATGGCGCCCATGCCACGAATCCGGCCCAGGATCGGTGAGCCGGTAGACCTCGATCGCTTTCCGATCCTTAGCCCCAACGCGGCGCTTGTTCGAGAAGTTGCCACCGGGCTGCGGGATCGCCTAGAGAGCAAGGCGCCGGTAGACAATCGACACTTCTTCGCAGCAATCCTGGACAACGCCAGCTGCACCGCGTATCAGGCGCTCGCTTTGATCTTGAAAGACAAGGTCGAGATCGAGTCCGTGCGCCACCTCTATTTCCGGCAGCTTGAAGAAGGAGATAGCGCCCGGTTCAGTGCTCGGTTGAAGGAGCTCTTCCCTGTTGACAGATCGATGAGCACCGATTCCGGCCTCGAGCCGTCGGGGCAAGGATCCATCCGTGAGGAGCTTTCGGGTCACCTTGGTCCGGTCATCGCTCTCTCCTTCGCTCCAGACGGCGAGTCCCTCGCGAGCGGCGGGGCAGACGGGGTCGTCCGGGTGTGGGACTTGACTGGCGGTCGTGCGCCACTGGTCATCCAAAAGGAGGAGCCGACCCCGGTATCTGCGCTCGTCCATTCCCGCGATGGGACGCATTTGGTCGGGGGATACGCAGACGGTTCGGTAACTGTGTTGGCCCTCGGCGATAAAGCGAAGGGTCATCAGCGGGTGAGGGGCATCGAGGAAGAGGTCAGAGCGGCAGCAGTCTCTTGGGATGGAACGCTGGCGATCGGTGAGCGCTCCGGCCGCATAAGTATTTGGTCGCCCGATCGGCAGCTGTCGAGCAGCAGCTTTGATCATGGGTCCTCGCAATGGGACGTCGAGGCATAGTCATTTGCGCCCGGTGGCGAACGCCTTGTGAGCTCGGCCAACGGCCGGATCACGATCTGGATCCCGCGGACGATGGAGGAGTTGGCCGAAGAGCAGGTCAGTCCCGCAGTCCCGACTCTGGCGCTTCTCTATAGGTCCGAAGACTTGATCCTCCTACAGGGTGCCGACGGGCGCACCTGGCGATGGGACCTGAGGCGCGACGATGGCTTGGAGCTGGTGGCAGACCATCTGTCCCGACTGACGGCCGCCGCCTTCACCCCTGGCGGATCCCACCTCGTGATCGCCGATGAGGAGGGCAACGTGCGGATCGGGCCGGCAGAAGGCGAGTGGGGGTGGCGGATCCTGGGGCACGCCGGATCGGTGCGAGCACTTGCAGTTTCCGCCGATGGCAGAACGGTGGCGAGCGGCGGCAATGCGGGCGAGATCAAGATCTGGGAGCTTGGCGACACCCAGCGTCCCGAGGGAGGCGCTGAGTGGCTGGCCGACAGGCCAACTCGCGACGATCGTCTCGGTCGCAGGCAACTGGCGTCGGCGCTTGCACGGCGGCTGGAGCGGGTGGGGTTGGAGGCTGACAGTAGCTCCTTCCTTTTGCACCTCGACGGTCCCTGGGGAGCGGGAAAGAGCTCGCTGCTGACCTTCCTTGAGGAAGAACTCGAACCGGAGGGCCGCAAAAGTGAGGACTGGCTGGTGGTCCGGTTTGATGCCTGGCGGCAGTCCAGAGTCGGGCCGCCGTGGTGGGCCTTGATGACCACCCTCAGGGAGGCACTGGGACAGAACCGCAACGTGGCCGGACGGTGGTGGCTCCGTGCGCGCGAACTCTCAAGACTCCTCCGTGCCTACCTGCTGTCTTCCCTCCTGAGCGTGCTCGTGGCTGCTGCCGCCGTTGTCCTGTTCCTCATCCTCGGGCCCGCCAAGAGCGACCTCGCCAGCCTCGCCCAGACCTTCTCTGCCGTGATCGCGGTCGCGACCACGATCTGGCTAATTGCACGCGGGGCGGCGCGAACCCTCATGTGGGAGTCGGCCAGTGGGGCGCGGCTGTATGAGCAGGCCGACCAGGACCCGATGCGAGGTCTCGCCGACCAGTTCGCTTGGCTGCTCGCGCGGGCAGGCGATAAGCGGGTGATCTTTTTCATCGATGATCTGGACCGCTGCGACCAGGCTTACGTGGTCGACCTGCTCGAGTCGATTCAGACCCTGGTAAGGGACGCCCCAGGGCGGGCAGGGGAAAGTTCGCGAGATGGCGGCCGTCCACCGTTTTTCGTCATCGCCGCCGACGGTCAGTGGATCCGCCGAAGCTACGAGCAGGCATACGAGACCTTCCGGGTCGCGGTGCAGGAGCCGGGCCGCGAACTTGGTTACCTATTCCTCGACAAGATCTTCCAACTGACGGTACGCGTGCCGGAGATTGGGGACCGGCAACGGGCCCGCTATCTCGACCAACTACTGAAGCTTTCGCCTCCTGACGCTGCCGAGGAGTCCGGACGGGTGGAGGCCGAGGCCGCAGCCACGGAGAGGATCCGGGGAAGCCGCAACCAGGACGAGATCCTTCGGGTGGTCGGGGAAGCGCGGCCGGAGGTGCGTCAACGGATCGAGGGCATGGCAGTGGAGCAACTGAATGACGAGGTGATCGAACGCGCGACCCAGCACGAGTTGCAGAAATTCGCGGCGCTGCTGGAGGCCAACCCACGCTCGATGAAGCGCTTCGTCAACGCCTATAGCGTCGCACTGTCGACCGAATTAATCGCCGGCCGGTTGCCCGACCCCGAACTTCTGGCGCTCTGGACGATTCTGCGAATGCGCTGGCCCGAACTCGCCGATTGCCTGGAGAAAAAGCCGCACCTGATCGCCGAGCTTTACGCTGACGACGGCGAGACTCCAGATGACCTTCCGGAACCGCTGCGGCCCCTCCACGGCGACGCGGCGCTGGTCGGATTGCTCAAGTTCGGGGGCCGTGCGTTGAACGAGGAAGCACTGAAACAGTTCTCCTAGATGGTTGATGCCCGCAGGCGAGGGCTTCGGGCCGAGGTGAGGGCGTGGTTGGAGCGAAACCGTCGCTATGCGGCGGGAAGTCTCCACGCCGCGGCTATCGTCGGCGCGATGGTGCTGGGGGCGAACTTGGAGTTGAAGGCTCGGGATCGGGACCCGGCGCGATCGCGGCGGGCCTGCGAGGAAATCGGGGCGACGGACGAGGGCACGCTGTCGCAGCTCGACACCTACTTCGAGGTGCCGTGCGGGCGGCTGAAGCTGCGGGAGCAGTCTCCGGGCCCCGGCGCGCAGCTGATCGCGTACGAGCGTGCCGACGACCGCGGCACCAAGGAGAGCAGCTACCGCATCGTCCCGGTGGCCGACGCGGCCGAGATGAAGGCGGCGCTCGCCGCCACGCTCGGCATCCGCGTCGAGGTGCGGAAAGAGCGGAGCCTCTACCTCTGGCGGGGCGTCCGCATCCACCTTGACGAGGTCGACGGACTCGGGAGCTTCATCGAGTTCGAGGGCGTCGCCACCGCCGAACACAACTCCGACGCCTTCGAGCCCCTACTCGCCGACCTCCGACGCCATCTCGGCATCGAGGACGCCGACCTCCTGGCCGTCAGCTACTCGGATCTGGTCGAAGCGAGCGCCGCCGACTAGGTGACCTGCCTCACCACGTTCCGAACGCCATGAAGTAGATCCGGGCCCGCCGAGAGGCTGTGGGTGTCGAAGCCCCCGACCTCAAGGAGGACCCGGATGCAGCACCGTAACGCCCCGCTCACCCCTCTCGGCCGCCGTCGCCTGGTGGCGCTCGTCGAAGACCACGGCCTCACGTTCGAGGCGGCCGCGGCCGCCTCGAACGTGTCGAGTTCGACGGCCCATGCCTGGGTCTGGCGTTGGCGCCGGGCAGGCGAGGACGAGCGCCGGTCCCTGGCCTGCCTCGAGGATCGCTCCTCGGCCCCACGCCGACGGCCGTCCCTGATGAGTGAGGAGGTGCACGACCGGGTCTGCGAGGCGCGCCGTCGGACCGGCTGGGGCCCACGGCTGATCGCCTCCGAGACCGGCGTCCCGCACGCGACGGTCTCGCGCTGCCTCGCCCGCCGCGGCCTTTCCCGCCGGCCGTCGGCGCCGAAGGAGGCCGTCCGCCGCTTCGAGTGGCCCTGCCCGGGCGACCTGCTGCAGATGGACACCAAGCGCTTCGCCCGCTTCACCAGGCCCGGTCACGCAGTGACCGGGGATCGGTCCCGCTCAGGGGCCGAGAGGCGCCAGAGGGTCGGCCACGAGCTCGCCCACTCGATGATCGACGACCACTCCCGCCTCGCCTACACCGAGCTGCACCCGGACGAGCGGGCGGCGACCGTGGTCGGCTTCGTGGAGCGGGCGATCGCCTTCTTCCGGAGCCACGGGGTCGAGCCGAGGAGGCTGCAGACCGACAACGCCTGGACCTACACGAAGAACCGTGACCTGGCCGACCTTCTCGCCCGTGAGGGCATCTCCCATCGCACCATCCCGCCCCGCATGCCGAAGCGAAACGGCAAGGTGGAGCGCTACCAGCAGACCCTCAAACGGGAGTGGGGCCTCGGGCAGCGCTACCTCTCATCGGAACACCGGGCCCGGGCCTTGCCACACTGGCTCGACCACTACAACCACTCCCGACACCACAGCTCGATCGGCGACCGCCCTCCGATCACCCGCGTTCGGGACGTCCTGAGGCAGGACAACTAGGCGGTTTCCTCGCCCAGCCGGTCCTCGGCGGGGCCGATGTCCTGCTGGGCGGCCTCGGTGACGAGGGTCGGCCGGCGTCCCTGGAGGATCGTCTCCTTGGTCACCACGCACTTGGTCACGTCGACCCGCGAGGGCAGCTCGAACTGGACGTCGAGCAGCGTCTCCTCGAGGATCGAGCGCAGCCCGCGGGCGCCGGTCTCGCGCTCGATCGCTTTGTCGGCGATCGCCTCGAGGCTGTCCTCGGAGAAGACCAGCTCGATGTCGTCGAACTCGAAGAAGCGCTGGAACTGGCGGGTGAGGGCATGTTTCGGCTCGGTCAGGATCGTGGTGAGATCGTCACGACTGAGCTGGTGGATCGCGCTGATGACCGGCAGGCGACCGATGAACTCAGGGATCAGGCCGTATTCGATCAGGTCCTCGGGAAGCACCTGCTCGAACCACTCGCCGGTGTCTTTCTGCGTGCGCGAGGTGATCGCCGCGCCGAAGCCGACCCCTCGGTCGCCCACCCGCCGCTCGATGATCTTGTCGAGCTCGGCGAAGGAGCCGCCGCAGATGAAGAGGATGTTGGTGGTGTCGATCGTCAGGAACTCCTGGTGCGGGTGCTTGCGCCCGCCCTGCGGCGGCACCGAGGCGGTCGTTCCCTCGAGGATCTTCAGCAGCGCCTGCTGGACGCCTTCACCGGAGACGTCACGGGTGATCGACGGGTTGTCGGCTTTGCGCGCGATCTTGTCGATCTCATCGATGTAGATGATCCCGGTCTCCGCCTTCTTGACGTCGAAGTCGGCGGCCTGGATCAGCTTGAGGAGGATGTTCTCGACGTCCTCGCCGACGTAGCCGGCCTCGGTCAGCGCCGTCGCGTCGGCGATCGCGAAGGGCACGTTGAGGATCCGCGCCAAGGTCTGGGCGAGCAGCGTCTTGCCGCAGCCGGTCGGCCCCAGCATCATGATGTTCGACTTGCCGAGCTCGACCTCCGACTCGTCGGTCTGGCCGATCTGCACCCGCTTGTAATGGTTGTAGACGGCGACCGAGAGCGAGCGCTTGGCGGCATCCTGGCCGACCACGTACTCCTGCAGCACGTCGTAGATCTCGCGCGGTTTCGGCAGGTTCTCCAGCTCGAAGGTCGGCGGAGCGGTCAGCTCCTCATCGATGATCTCGTTGCAGAGGTCGATGCACTCGTCGCAGATGTAGACGCCGGGGCCTGCGATCAGCTTTTTGACCTGACGCTGCGACTTGCCGCAGAAGCTGCAGAGGAGCTGCTCGTTGGAGTCGGTTGGTCGTGCCAGTGGAATCCCCTCCTGACGGGGCGATCGATCGGAGCTTCGGCGCGGTCCCAAAGCTTAGACGGGCCCTGCTGCCGGTTACAGGGGGTCAAATACGGCGCCCACCCGACGACCCCTGCGCGTGACCGACGCCTTGCAGCAAGGTAGGTTGTCCAGATGGCCCAGGGAGTCGAAATCAGCGCCGTGCGCGAGGAGGAGTTCGAGACCCTCCTCCTCCTTATTTCCGCCTATCAGCGCTTCTACAAAGTTGACGACGTCGATGTCGATCGCAACCGCTCCTTCTTCCACCGCTTCCTCGCCCCGAGCGAGGATGGGCTGCTCCTGGCGGCCCGCGACGAGGGCGGCGTGATCCTCGGCTACGCCTGCCTCTACTGGCACTTTTCCTCGCTGCAGGCACTGGAGACGGTGCTGATGAACGACCTCTTCGTCGCCCCCGAGGCGCGTGGCCGCGGGGTCGGTCGAGCCCTGATCGAGGCGACCGCCGAGGTGGCGCGCGAGCGCGGGGCCGCCTGGGTCGAGTGGTCGACCGCCCCAGACAACCACACCGCCCAGCGGCTCTACGACTCGCTCACCGACGAGAAATCGACCTGGCTCGAGTACGAGCTCGAGGTCTAGGCGGGGCCGTCATGGCGGTCCCGCGTGAGGTCTTCGCGGAGGTCGCGCCGGACGATCCCCGCCCGGTCGAGCTCTTCCGCGCCCACACGCGGGCGGGCGCGGCGGCGCTCGGACTTCCCGATCCGGAGCCGACGACGGTCTCGTCGACCCTCTCCCCGCCCGACGGGGCGCTGTTGCTGGTGACGCTCGACGGCGAGCCGGTGGTGATCGGCGGCGTCCGTGACCTCGACGGCCAAGCGGCCGAGATCAAGTCGATGTACGTCGCTCCGGTCGCCCGCGGTCGGGGCATCGGCAGGCACCTCCTTGCCCGCCTCGAGGAGATCGCGACCTCACGCGGCTGCGAGGCGGCCCGGCTCGACACGCTGGCGAAGCTCGTGCCCGCCGTCGCCCTCTATGAGTCGGCGGGATACGAACGAGTCGCGGACTACAACCAGAGCCCGCATGCCGATCGCTGGTACGAACGCCGCCTTTGATTAGGAGGCCGCGGGCGGCGCGTCGTCCGCCCGCGGGGCGGTTTCCGCCGCCGGGACGCCGCGCTCGAGGCGGGCGCTGAAGGTGCGGCGCAGGTACCAGTAGGCGGCGGCCGAGGTGACGAGGTAGACGATCCCGACCAGGATCATCACGCCACGGATGTCTGACAGGACGGCGGCGAGGATCGCGATGATCACCAGGCCGACGATCGTCGAGAGCGCCATGAAGCGCAGCGTCGCGTCGACCTGGCGGCGCAGCGCCTCTTCCGCGGCCGGATCGCTTCCGGCGGCGGACTCTGCTTCGACGACGGGATTTCCCTGGTCGTCGACTTCATAAGGGTCGGACACGCGCTCAGCCTAGCCGTGGGCGCGCTTGCGTGGTTCGAAATGCACGTATAGCGAGCATTTCGAACCACGCAGATTTCTGACCGTTCAGGTCTGGTGATCCCAGCGGGTCAGTTCGGGCTTCGGATCGATCGGGACACCATTCACGTGGATCTCGATGTGGAGCTGGCAGCCGACCGTCCGCGCGTTGCCGGTCTTGCCGACCTCGCCGACCCTCTCCCCCGCCCAGACCCGCTCGCCCTCGTGGACGCGCGGCGGCTTCTTCATGTGCGCGTACATGTAGGTCCGATGTTCTCCCTGCCCGTGGATCAGCAGGTAGTTGCCGTAGAGGATCGGGTCGTAGCCGACTTCCCGCACCGTGCCGGTCACCGCCGAGACCAGTTCGGTCCCACAGGCGGCGAGGATGTCGAAGCCTTCGTGGATCCGCCCGCCGTCCCTGGGAGCGCCGAATTCACCGACCGGGCCGCGTTCGCCATGGGGCCCGCGCACCGGGAAGACGTGCTGGAAGAATTCGATCCCGCCGTCCTTCTTCCCCAGCGGCACGGATCCGACCGCCCCTCCCGGAACCGCCAGCAACCCGATAGCTACAGCGCAGAGAAGTCGCTTAATGGTGCGCGATGACGCGGTCGACGATGTTGTACTCCTTCGCCTCCTCCGCGCTCATGAAGTAGTCACGTTCGGTGTCGTGCGTGACCTTCTCGAAGGTCTGCCCGGTGTGGAGGGCGATGATCTCGTCGAGGCGCCGGCGCACGTCGATGATCTCTTTGGCGTGGATCTCGATGTCGGTCGCCTGGCCCTGGAATCCGGCCGAGACCTGGTGGATCAGGATCTTCGAGTTGGGCAGCGACATCCGCTTGCCGGCCGCGCCGCCGGCCAGCAGCAAGGCGCCCATGCTCATCGCGATCCCGACGCAGATGGTCTGCACGTCGGGTTTGATGAACTGCATCGTGTCGTAGATCGCCAGCCCCGCGTACACCGACCCGCCCGGCGAGTTGATGTAGAGGCTGATGTCCTTGTCGGGGTCCTCCGACTCCAGGTGCAGCAGCTGGGCGACGATCAGGTTGGCGATGTCGTCGTTCACCGGCGTGCCGAGGAAGACGATCCGCTCACCGAGCAGCCGCGAGTAGATGTCGAACGCACGCTCGCCGCGCGAGGTCTGCTCGACCACCATCGGGATCAGAGGACTCATCGTGCGGAGACTCTATAGAAGGCGTTCGGCGGACTCGCCGTGGCGACGACCACTCACTCGTCGCCCGGGGTCCAGAGTTTCCCGGCCGGTTTCTCCTCACCCTCCGGGGCGAGGATTTTCTCGGCGGCGTCGGCTTTCTCCGCCCGACCGTCGGCCTCTACTTTGGGTATCGGCTTGGCCGCGTCGGCGACCAGCTCGATCGCTTTCTGCGCCACCAGGTCTTCGGCGATCACCTTGTCGCGGCCGTTCTCACGCAGCCGCGCCAGCAGCTTCTCCGGCGTCGTCCGTTCGTGTTCGGCGGAGTGGGCGAGCGCCTCGACCATCTCCTCCTCGGAGGCCTCGAGGCCCTCGGCGGCGGCGATCGCCGTCACCACGGCCTCGCGCTTCAGCTCCCGTTCGGCGTCGGGCTTCGTTTCCTCGATCAGCTCGTCGCGCGTTTTCCCCTGCATCTGGAGGAAGACGTTGGGGTCCATCCCCTGCTGGGCGAGCTGCCGTTCCATCCGCTCCCAGCGTTCGCCGGCGCGACCGGTGACGATCTCGTCGGGGATCTCGACCGTGGCCGCGTCGACCGCGGCATCGACGGCGGCGATGCGGAAGTCTTCCTCGGCGCGGCTGTTCAGCGCGGTGCCGACTTTCTCACGGATGTCGGCGCGCAGCTCCTCGAGCGTCTCGAACTCGGAGGCGTCGGAGGCGAAGTCGTCATCGAGCTCGGGGAGGATTTTGTCCCGCACCTCTTTGACCTTCACCTTGAAGACCGCATCTTGGCCTGCCAGTTTCGGTTCCTGGTACTCGTCCGGGAAGGTCACCTCGACCTCCGCCTCGTCACCCGGTTTGGCCCCGGTCAACTGGTCCTCGAAGTCGTCGATCAGGGAATTCGAGCCGAGCGCCAGCAGGTAGTCGTCGGCCACCCCGCCCTGGAATGGTTCTCCGTCGACGAAGCCCTCGAAGTCGATCAGCACCGAGTCGCCCTCTTTGGCGGCGCGATCGACCGGCTCCAGCCGCGCGAACCCCTCGCGGATCCGCTCTACCTCGGTGTCGATGATCTCCTCCTCGACCTCTTTCTCCTCCTTGCCGACCTCGAGTCCTTTGTACTCGCCGAGCTTGGCGACCGGGCGCACGCCGACCTCGAACTTGAAGCTGAGCGGCTCGCCTTCGGCCTCGGGGGTCGAGACCATGTCGATGTCGGGGTCGCCGATCGGGGTCACGCCGGCGTCGAGCAGCGCGCTTTCGTACCACTCCGGCAGCGCCTCGCGGATCGCTTCCGCGATCACCGCGCCGAAGCCCATCCGCTGGATCACCAGCGAGGGCGGCGCTTTGCCTTTGCGGAAGCCGGGCAGCCGCAGTTCGCGGGCCATCGCCCGGGCGGTGCGGTTGGCGGCGCGCTGGACGTCCTCGGGCGTGACCTCCGCCTGGACTTCTACACGTGAATCAGGAAGCTCTTTGAGAGTCGTCTGCATCGTCGGCTGACCCTAGCGAGACGCCGCAGCAAGCGGATTTTCGCGGCTAGGTCGTACGACGGCGCGCCTTCCACATCATCCGCGCGGCGGCGGCGAAGTCGAGCGTGAAGGCGAAGCCGCGGCCGGGGGCGCCGGTGACAAGCCAGGCGAGGAAGCGATCAGCCACCGTCACGAGACCGCCGCCTTGGCGCGCTCGGCGTCGGCGAGGATCTGGGCCTCGAGCCGCTCCCGGGCGCTCCGCCCCGCCGCACACGCGCGCTGCGCCCGCGCCGGATCGAGCTCCACCCCGTTCGCGTAGGCGAGGTCCAGCAGCCGCTGCTTTTCGATCCCCTCGGTCGCCGCCTGGAAGAAGAACCAGGCGAGCACGCCGAGGCCTAGGAAGACCCCCTCGACCATCATCACCACGCCCGCGATCGACTGGTCGGTGAGCGCTTCGATGTGGTGCTTCGCCTCCCCCTTGGCATAGACGTCGTAGAGCACCTGCCCATCCCACATCAGGATGTTGCCGAGCACGGTCGCGATCAGCCGCATCACGATCACGTAGACGACCTTCCAACCGGCGGTGAACCAGGGTGGGTTCGGCAGTGGGCCGAAGACCGGCATCCAGAGCAGGACGCCGACGGTGATGAACATCGCGTGCTCGAGGAAGTGGGCCGCCGAGTTGCCGTAGGCGGCGTCATAGAGCGGCGGCGCGTGCCAGGCGAAGAGCGTGATCGCCCAGATCGACATCGCCACGACGGGGTGGCAGAGGATGCGGAGGCGGTCGAAGATCGGGATCGCGAGGATCGGCTGCAGGAGCGGCCCGGTCAGCCCGAGGACGATCAGCAGGCTGGCGATGTCGCCGATCAGCAGGTGCTCGATCATGTGGGCGATCACCAGTTCGTCGGCGAGGTCCGAGAGCGGCGTGATCAGGGCGGCGGCGATGCAGAGGAGGCCGGCGGCGAAGCAGACCTGGCGCCAGAGCGGCACGGCGCGGCCGCGCGCGGCCAGGGTCGTCGCCCGTCGCGCGTATAGCGCCGCGGCGATCAGCATCGGGACGAGCTCGAGGGGAGCGAAGATGCCGGCCAGATGGGCGACCGGGAGGTTCATCTTTTCCCAGCGTAACGACGCCCTCGTGGCGCCCGAGGGACGCTCGCGGTGTTAGCTTGCCGCGATGCGGACGCCCGACGACTTCCCCCTGATCGGCGGCTACGGCTTCCTCTCCGACTGCCACACCTCCGCCCTGGTCTCCTTCGACGGCGCGATCGAGTGGCTCTGCCTCCCCCGCTTCGACTCGCCGAGCGTCTTCGCCGCGCTGCTCGACCGGGGTGCCGGGCGGCTGACGCTGCGGCCGCGCGGAGTCATCGTCCCGATCAGCCGCCGCTACATCCCGGGGACGCTGGTGATCGAGACCACCTGGGTCACCGACACCGGCTGGGTGGTCGTCCACGACGCGCTCTCGATCGCCTCCTGGTCCCCCGACGAGGGCGGCCCGATCGTCTCCCACGACCCCGACCAGTCGCTGGTGCGGACGATCAAATGCATCGACGGCGAGGTCGAGCTGGAGATGGAGTGCGTGCCGCGATTCGACTACGGGCGCGGCGCGCCCGCCTGGAGCGACGGCGACGCCGCCGGTGAGGGCGCCGGGGTGAGCGAAATGATCGCCCGCGGCGAGGACGGCACCGAACTGGAGCTGCGCACCGACTTCGAGCTGGAGACCGACGGCGAGGAGGTCCGCGGCCGCCTCCACCTGCGCGAGGGCGAGCGCGCCTTCGTCTCGCTGAGCTGGGGAGAGGCGGGCCTGAGCGGCCCGGCCGACGCGCAGGAGGCACGCCGCCGGCGCGAGCTGACCGAGGAATTCTGGCGGCTCTGGCTGCGCCACGGCGAATTCCCCGACCACCCCTGGCGCATCCATCTGCAGCGCTCGGCGCTCGTCCTCAAGGGCCTCACCTACACGCCGAGCGGGGCGATCGTCGCCGCCCCCACCACCTCGCTGCCCGAGACGCCGGGCGGCGAGCGCAACTGGGACTACCGCTACACCTGGATCCGCGACTCGACCTTCAGCCTCTGGGCGCTGCACACGCTCGGTTTCGACCAGGAGGCGCGCGATTTCATGCGCTTCATCCTCGACGTGTGCCGGGACCATCCCGAACTGCAGATCATGTACGGGATCGGCGGCGAGCGTCAGCTGACCGAGTCGACGCTCGACCACCTCTCCGGCTACGGCGGCGCGCGGCCGGTGCGGATCGGCAACGGGGCCTTCGACCAACGCCAGAACGACGTCTGGGGCGCGCTGCTCGACTCCGTCTACCTGCATGAAAAAGCGTTGCGTAGGACGGGGACGAAAGCCGACCGCGCGCTGATCCGCCACCAGGTCGAGAAGGCGATCGAATCCTTCCCGGAACCGGACCAGGGGATCTGGGAGTCGCGCGGCGACCCCCAGCACTACGTCTCCTCGAAGGTGAGCATGTGGGTGGCGGCCGATCGCGGCGCGCGGCTGGCTCGGGAGATCGGCCGGGACGAGCTCGCCACCGAGTACGGCGCCAAGGCCGACGCCTTCAAGGCGGAGATCTGCGAGAAGGGCTGCCGCGACGGGGTCTTCCGCCAGCACTACGACACCGACGCGCTCGACGCCTCGCTGCTGCTGATGCCGCTCTACCGCTTCCTGCCCGCCGACGACCCGCGGATCGTGGCGACCGTAGAGGCGATCGCCCGCGACCTGACCGAGGACGGGCTCGTCCTCCGTTACAAGGTCGACGAGACCGACGACGGGCTCTCGGGCAAGGAGGGCACCTTCATGATCTGCTCGTTCTGGCTGGTCTCGGCGCTCTCGGAGATCGGCGAGCGCGAGCGGGCCCGGGAGCTCTGCGAGCGGCTGCTGGGGATGGCGGGCTGGCTCGACCTCTACGCCGAGGAGCTGGAGGCGAAGTCGGGCCGCCACCTCGGCAACTTCCCCCAGGCTTTCACCCACCTGGCGCTGATCAACGCGGTCTCCCACGTGATCGCCGACGAGCAGAACCCGGACGACGGCGCGGCGAGGGTCTTCACCGCGATGGGCGGCGTCCGCGAAGGCCTTTGACCGCCGCCCCCGCGATTGAGTTCGGCCTCTAGGGCCTCTCCATCCGGTAGACCACGATCCGCTCGCCGCTGCGGCCGGTGGTGGCGAAGTCGAACTCCATCCCCAGTGTCCGCGCGACCCCAAGCGAGGCGTCGTTACGCGGCTGGATCCGGGCGATGATGCTGGGCATCCGCAGCACCTCGAAGGCCTCGTCGCGGAGCGCCGCGGCGCCCTCGCTGCCGAGCCCCGTCCCCCACGCGTCGGGCTCCAGCCACCAACCGATCTCGCGCTCTTCGGGGTCGAGACCGGCCGTCCCCTCGCCCGCGTAGTTGAGCGAGACGAGCCCGATCCCGCGGCCGTCGGCTTTGTCGATCGCTGCCCGCCAGCCGAAGCCGTGCTCCTGCCAGTGGCGGCGCTCGGCCCTGGCGACGTCCTCGGCGAGCAGCGGCGGCCAGGGGTCTCCGGTGCCGATGAAGCGCATCACCTCCGGCATCGAGGCGAGCCGGACGAGCAGCGGCGTGTGGCGGTCGTCCCAGCGCTCGAGGCGCAGGCGCTCGGTCTCGATCACCGGGGCGGCGTCAATCGTCATCCCGGCACCGGGTCGAGCCGGTCGCGCCAGGCCCTGATGCAGTGGCCGAGCTCGTCGCTTTGCACGCCACAGATTATTGCGAGACCGCGGCGTCACCCGGCGGCGAAGGTGGCACTGCGGATCCCAGGGATCGGCCGTCCCCTTGTGCCCGCGCGCGGCGCGGCCCACGATCGTCGCATGAGCGAACAGAGCAGCACCCCCACTTCCCCGGTCTCTTCCCGCGCCCCCCGCCGCATCCTGATCACCGGAGCCAACCGCAGCCTCGGCCGCGAGGCGGCCCGGAGGCTGATCGAGGCGGGCCACACCGTCTGGATCGGCGCCCGCGACCCGGAGCGCGGTGAGGCGGCGGCGGCCGACCTCGACGGCCGCTTCGTCCAGATCGACGTCACCGAGGACGCCTCGGTCGCCGCCGCGCGCGACACGGTCGCCGCCGCGGGCGACGCGCCGGTCCTCGTCAACGTCTCCTCCGGGATGGGCAGCCTCGCCCGCACCACCGATCCGGGGCGGATCGAATCGACGATCGTCGGCCTTCCGTACCCGAGCTCGAAGTCGGCGCTCAACATGCTGACCAGCCAGTACGCGAAGGCGTACCCACAGATGCGGATCAACGCCGTCGACCCCGGCTACACCGCGACCGACTTCAACGCGCATTCCGGTCCGCAGTCGGTAGAGGAAGGCGCCGAGATCATCATCCGCGCGGCCCAGTTCGGCCCCGACGGCCCGACCGGCGCCCACCTCGACCGCGAGGGCACCGTCCCATGGTGAGCCCGCCTCACTCCATGCGGAAACCGAGCTTCACGGCCACCTGGTAGTGCGCCACCGTTCCGTCGTCGTCGAGGTGGCCGCGAATCTCCGTCACCTCGAACCAGTCCAAGTTGCGGAGGGTCTGTCGGGCACGACCGAGCGCGTTCTCGACCGCCGGCTCGATCCCCTCCTTCGACGTGCCGACGATCTCGCTCACCGAGTAGACGTTGTCGCTGTCGCTCATGCCGCTCCTTTCGTCGTCGCCGCGCACGGCGGCGAGCTCCCGTTGTGTGGGCCTTCCGCTACCCGCAGGGGTCGACGCTAAGCGGTCAGGAAGAAGACCTGGCGGTGCAGACCGGAGCCAGGCCCTTCGCCTGGCTCCGGTCTGCCTCTTGGCCTTGCTGCCGGTCCTACTTCTGGGCGGCGGTCTTCAGCGCCACGACCTTGACCGGAATCTTCGCCCCCGGCGCGAGCAGCGCACCGGGTCGAGCACCCTGCTTCACCACCTTGCCGTCCTTCTTGCGCGGGGCCTTCACCTTGGTCACCTTGCCGATCCCACAGCCGGCGACGCGCAGGGTCGCCTTCGCGGTCCCGAGCTTCTTACCGACCACGTTCGGCACCGTGCAACCCGCGTAGTAGAACGAGTCGGCACGCACCGTCGGGCTTTCACCGGCCAGCGTGGAGGTGGTGACGTCGACCCGGCCCACCGTGGTCTGCGGCGGTGCGACCGCGGTGATCTTTTCTTCACCCTCGACGGTGAACGTCGAGGCCGCCACGTCACCGAACATCACCGCGCTGGCGCCGGCCAGGTTGGTACCGGTGATGGTGACTTTCTGACCGCCGAGGACGGAGCCACCGTTCGGGGTCACCTTGGTGATCGCCGGGGCAGGCTGGACTTCAGCGGCGAGCTCGATCTCCTGACCCGTTTTCGCCAGCGCCGGAGCGTTGGTCGCCCCTTCGAAGGGCGGCGAGGAGAAGATCCCGTAGCCGGCCCCGGCCACCGTCGCGACGCCGATTTCGTCGGTCGGGTTGGTGGAGTCGACGGAGATCAGGTCGCCACTGCGGATCGACAGCGTGGTCGGGAACGTTTCGATCCCGGGCCCGTTCGGTTTCGCCGGCTGGCTGGTGCCGGTCGCGGTATAGGCGCCGGCACCGTTCGGATGCAGCACCCGCAGGGTGAACGGGCCGCCGACCGCGCCGACCACCTTCCATCGCACGATCTCGCCGTTGACCGGCGAGGCGACGCTCGCGCCGGTCTCCGGCAGCGTCGTGTTGAACTGGGACCGCACACCTTCGAACGGGGTCGAGGTGAAGGTCGGCGGCAACACGCTGCCCACCGTCACCGTCGTCGCCCCTGCCGCCACTGCCATGACCAGCGCCCAGGCGGTGGCCAGTGCCATCGCCAGGATCCCGATGCGGGCGCTTCGGCCCATGCGTTTACGTACACCTCTGCGTCCGGTTGCAGACATGCTTATTCCCTCCCTGTATGGGTTGGTTTTTCGCGCCGCCTACGTCGCGGCACCGTCAGATGCCCCAAGAACCCGAGAGCGTTCGAAAAGGTGCGGAAGGGTTGTGAACTTCGTCGCGGCGGGGCCGCGGAGGGGCCGAGGGCTACTCGGACTTCGCCTCGAGCTCGCGCCGGCGCGCCTCTTCGATCGCCCGTTCGGCGTCGGCGAGCGGGTGCCACCCATCGGTCTCGACCGGCTTGTTTTCGAGGTTCTTGTAGACGTTGAAGAAGTGCTCGATTTCTTCCTGCAGCTGCCCGGGCACGTCGTCGAGGCTCTCGATGTGGGACCAGCGCGGGTCGCGGACCGGCACGCAGATCACCTTGTCGTCGGCGCCTTTCTCGTCGCGCATCTTGAACAGGGCGACCGGCTTGACCGGGGTGACGCAGCCGGGGAAGGTCGGCTCCGAGCCGACCACGAGGCAGTCGAGCGGATCGCCGTCCTCGCCGAGGTGGCCGGGCAGGAAGCCGTAGTCGGTCGGGTAGACCGTGGAGCCGGAGAGGAAGCGGTCGAAGACGACGCGGTCGAGCCCCTCGTCGTACTCGTACTTGTTGCGACTCCCCTTGGGGATCTCGATGAAGGCGAGTAGCTGGCTCTCTTGGACTGGCTCGTTCAATGGCGCTTCCGGGAGGAGGACGGCGGGGATCACGCGTCCGGAGGGGGCCGCGAACCTTAGTTAGTCGCGTCGCTTAGGAACCTTCCGCCTCGGCCACGACCCCCCGTTCGTCGCTCCGCAAGTAGCTTTGGGGCGTGACCGGGGTCGAGCTCGACCATCTGCAGATCGCCGCGCCGGAGGGCTGTGAGGAGGCGGCGCGGGACTTCTTCGGCGGGCTGCTGGGGCTCGAGGAGATCGAGAAGCCGCCGCCGCTGCGGGAGCGCGGCGGGGCCTGGTTCAAGCTCGGTGAGCAGCAGCTGCACGTCGGCGTCGAGCCGGAGTTCAGGCCGGCGCGCAAGGCGCATGTGACGCTGCGGGTCGGGGCGGCGGAGCTCGACGGGCTGGCGGAGCGGCTCGCGGGCGCGGGCGCGCCGGTCACCTGGGACGACGCGCTCCCCGGCGAGCGGCGCTTCTACTCAGAGGATCCGTGGGGCAACCGGATCGAGTTCCTCGCCGCCGTAGGCTGACCCCGTGCGCGCCCTCCTTCCCGTCGTCGCGGCGATCGCGGCGTTCACCCTTCTCCTCAGCGGCTGCGGGAGCAGCGGGACGACGCTCGAATCGCTCGCCGGTACGCCCGCCGCGATCCACATCGTCGAAGACGTCGAAGCGATGGCCCACGCCTGTTCGAAGCCGAGCAAGATGAGCCGCCAGGCCGGCGTCAAGGCCTACACCGGCCTGGCGGAAATCACCGCGATCCACCCCCAGGCGACGTTCGGCCCCGAAGGGACCGACGTCACCATGCGTCAACTACTGCGCCGGACCGTCGAAAAGACCGGTCACTGCATCGGCGTCAGCGTCGACGCGAAGGGTGAATTCCACACCTCCGGCTAGCCGGTCACCCCGTGGACCGCGGGGTAGTAGACGTTCGCGTGACCGGCGACCTTCGGGTGGTAGCTTTCGCCCGTCGGGTTGGAGAGGCCATTGATCCACTCCGTCGACGAGCCGCCTCCGCCGTCACACACGGCGTGACCGATGAAGCCCGGGATCACGTCGCGGAAGACGAAGTTCGACCCCGCCCGCGTCGCTGCCGCGCTGATCACGGTCCGCATCAGTTCGGCCGTTTCGTTCAGCCGCGACTCCTCGCTCGAGCTGAAGAAGGTGAACGCGTTGCAGTCTTCACCGTTGAACAGCTTCGGGTAGTCGAGCACGATCACTTTCGCGCTCGGCGCCCTCGCCTTGATTTCGTTGTTGACCGTGTCGAGCCGACCCGGCAACGTGTTTTTGATGATGCTCTGCGCTTCGTTGATCGCCCCGGTGCAGTTCGATGCCCACGAGGGCAGCGCGCATTCGGTGATCACGTGCGAGAACCCGGCGTCGTTGCCGCCGATCGTATAGGTGACCCAGTTGGTATCCGAGGTGACGCTCGACACCTGCGAGCTCAGCAGCGTCGAGGTCGTCGCCCCCGAGCACGCCGCATCGACGAACGTCCAACTCGTGTGCGCTTCATGCAGCAGATACGGGTACGCATAGACCGACCGCTGGCACGTCGGTTCATAGAACGTCCGCGTCCCCGTCCCCGACGAATACGAGTCCCCCAGCGCCACGTACTTCGTCGCCATCGCCTGCGCGGCGAAGGCCAGACAGACCGCAACCACGCAAAGCACTACCGCAATACGTCCCAACTTCATGTGCCTCTCCTCCCACAGAGTCGGCCAGGCCCCTGCCCGGCCAGATGGGACACGCTATCCCGCCACCCGAGTTTTGTCGAGTAGTCAGGAAACTTCAATAAACTTCGGCCAGCGCGCTTGCCAGACGCCACTAGCGAACATTTCTGAAGCTGACCTAAAACTTTAGCCGCGTATGTAAGTATGCGCGGCCATGCGCCGCTCGCTCTTCACGCTCGCGGCTGGTCGTCGCGCAAAGTGGATCGTCTTCGTCGTCTGGTTCGTGGCGATCTTCGTCGCCGCCGGGCCGGCCAATCTGCCCGGCAAGTTCGAAGACGCCGAAAGCAACGAGGCGACCTCCTACCTGCCCGGCTCGGCCGAATCGACCAAGGCGCTGCACGCCACCGAGGAACTCCAGAACGGCGAAATCGCCCCGGCAGTGATCGTCTTCCGGCGCGAGTCGGGCCTCACCTCCCCCGACTTCAAGACGATCGAAGCGGACGTCGGCAAGATGACCTCGAAGCGGTACCCGGGGGTGATCCCCGACGGCGAAACCGCCGCCGCGGGCGGCAAGCCGAACGGCGAAAAGAACGCCGAAGCCGGCGGGCCGCCCGGTTGCGGCGGGCCGACCACCGCGGTCCCCGGGCAGCCTGGCGATTACGCCCCCTTCGTCGGTCCCGTCTGTTCCGAAGACGGCAAGGCGGCGATCGTCACCTCCTACATCAAGGCGGAAGGCGAGGGCGAACGGATCGTCGATCCGGTCAAGTTCTGGCGCGACGAAATCACCGACCAGGGCGGCGGCCTCGAGGTCAAGATCACCGGCGGCGCCGGCTTCTCGGCCGATGCGATCGAAGTCTTCGAAGGGATCAACGGCACGCTGTTGCTGGCAGCGCTGGCGCTGGTGATCTTCCTGCTGATCGTGATCTACCGCTCGCCGATGTTCCTCTTCATCCCGCTGATCGCGGTGGTCTTCGCGGAGATCCTCTCGCGCTCGATCGGCTACGGCGTCTCCCAGCTGGGGGTCACCATCAACGGCCAGTCGAGCTCGATCATGTCGGTGCTCGTCCTCGGCGCCGGGACCGACTACGCGCTACTGCTGGTGGCCCGATATCGCGAGGAGCTCCACCACACCGCCGACAAGTACCAGGCGATGCGCACCGCGCTCGAATCCGCCGGCCCGGCGATCTTCGCCTCCGCGGCGACGGTGATCGCGGCGCTGCTATGCCTGATGATCGCCAAGGTCAACGGCACCTCCGGCCTCGGCCCGATCGCAGCGATCGGCATCGCCTGCGCGGCGCTCTCGATGCTGACCCTGCTGCCGGCGCTGCTGACGATCTTCGGCCGCCGCGCCTTCTGGCCCTTCGTCCCGCACACGCCGGAGACGGCGCCGACCGCGACTCGGATCTCCGACCGGGCGCGCCGCCACATCGTCGACGGCTCCGGGGCCGGGGCGCTCGCTCGCGTCGTGGTCGCCTGCCTCCTGGTCCTGGTCCTGCTCCCGCTGGTCCTGCTCAACTGGATCCTGCGGATGCTCAGCGGCAGGCGCATCCCCTCGCTGATCGTCGGGCCCCTCGACCGCGCCGTCTTCACGCCCTACGAGATGCGCCGACACCGGCTCGAGCACGCCAGCGACGCCACCCATGGGTTCTGGAAACGGATCGGCGACCGGATCGCCATCTCGCCGCGCCGGGTCATGTTCGGCACGATCGGCGTGCTGCTGATCTTCGTCTGTGGCTTCGCCTTCTTCTCGACCGACCTGACCAGCGAAGACACCTACCGCAACGAAGTCGAATCGGTCGAAGGCCAGCACCTGCTCAACAAGAGCTTCCCATCCGGGACGACGGCGCCGACCGACATCGTCGTCGAAAGCTCCGGTGACGTCGAAGGCGTGAAAAACGCGGTCGAAGGTGTCGCCGGCGTCGAGGCCGTCTCACCGCCGGTCGCAACCGGCCCGCCCGGCACGCTGATCCAGGCGACCCTCGAACCCAACCCCTATTCGACCGAGGCGTTCGACCTGGTCGAACCGATGCGCGAAGCGGCGCACGGGGTGGCCCCGTCGACCCTGGTCGGCGGACCGACGGCGGTCGAATTCGACGTCCGCGACGCCGCCGGCTGGGATTCGACCGTGATCCCGCCGCTGATCCTCCTCGTCGTCTTCCTGATCCTGATGGGACTGCTGCGGGCGGTGGTCGCCCCGCTGGTCTTGATCGGGACCGTGATCCTGAGCTTCCTCGCCGCTCTTGGCGTCGGCTATTTCGTCTTCGACGTGATCTTCGACTTCCCCGGCTCGGACCCGTCGCTGCCCTTGTTCGCCTTTGTCTTCCTGGTCGCGCTCGGGGTCGACTACAACATCTTCCTGGTCGCCCGGGCTCGCGAGGAAACGGAGAAGTACGGCTCCGAACAGGGGTTCCTCCGGGCGCTGGCCGTGACCGGCGGGGTGATCAGCAGCGCCGGGATCGTCCTCGCCGGCACCTTCTCGGTGCTCGCCGTCCTCCCCCTCACCTTCCTCACCGAGCTCGGCTTCGTCGTCGCCTTCGGGGTCCTCCTCGACACCTTCCTCGTCCGCAGCGTCCTCGTGCCGGCGATCGCCCTCAGCCTCGGCGACAGGTTCTGGTGGCCGTCGGCTCTCGCCCGTCCCGGCCATGACACCGGCCCTGGAGTCGGCAGCCCCGATGCGGACCTGCACCGCGAGACCGGCGTGCGCTGACCGGGAGTGACCGACTCAAGCGATGTGGTGCCGCGGCCTGGGTGGCACCAGGGTCACCCTGAGGATGCAGCTGGGCTCATCCGCCGGCCAGGCTTCGTAGACGACGCCTTCCTCGCTGAGCGTCTCCGACGCGGCGACCAACGTGACCGCCTCTTCGTGCGAGCCGCCTCAGGCGTCCGGCGACATCTCGAGGGCGTCGGTCGACACGGTCCGGTCAGGCTTTGAACGACCCGGGCGGGTGCGGCGGAAAAAGCGCGGATGCCGCACCCGACACCGGTCGTCTCATCGTCGCCCAAGCGGGGCCGACATGGCACCTCAGCCGCTGCCGTCGAGCGCTTGGGCGGAGGGTGACGGGCGAACCACACACGGTCGACCGTCGCAAGATCCTCGTCACGGACACGAACGAACTCTCGCGCGGCGATGGCCGAAGCGGAATGGGCACTGGCCCGAGATCGCTGTTCCGACTACCCGAGGGCCGTGGTCGGGAAAGCCCTACCCATCCTCCTCTGGGGGGTTTTCCCTACCGACACTGACACCGGGTGGTGGAATCATCGAGCCATGGATCGTTCGATTCTCGTGGTCGATGACGACCCCGCTTTCCGCGAGCTGGCGGGCCGGTTTCTGGCCGCCGCCGGCATCACGGTCACCGCCGAGGCCGACACCGCCGCCCAGGCGATCCTGGTCGCCGAAGAGACCAGACCCGACGCGATCCTGGTCGATGTCGAGCTGCCCGACGGGGACGGCATCACGCTCGCCGGGACGCTCACCGCCCTGCCCTGGCAACCCCAGGTCGTCTTGACCTCCGTCGATCCCGACGCCGCCGCGCCGGACGAGGTCCGTCGCAGCGGTGCCCTCGCGTTCCTGAGCAAGGACAAGCTGGCGGGAGGCACCTTGCTGCACCTGCTGAACGACGACTAGACCGTGCCACCCGCGGACGCCGGGGGTACGGTGGTGCGGTGTCGGACACCATACGTGTCGTGATCGGCGAGGACGACGTCCTCCTCCGCGAGGGCGTCAGCCGACTTCTTGCCGAGGCCGGCTTCCAGGTGCTGGCGCAGACCGGCGACGCCGACGAGTTCCTGCGCCGCGCCCTCGGGAACCACCCCGACGTCGTGGTCGTCGACATCCAGATGCCTCCCGGCAACGAGGACGACGGGCTGCGGGCCGCGCAGGAGCTGCGCCGGCAGCGACCTGACACCGGCGTCCTCGTCCTCTCCCAGTATTTCGAGGAGCACTACATGGTGGACCTGATCGGAGACCGTCCGGAGGGAGTCGGCTACCTGCTCAAGGAGCGGGTGGGAGACGTCGAGGTGTTCATCGACGCGGTCAATCGCGTCGCCTCGGGAGGCAGCGCGCTCGACCCCGAGGTCGTCGCCCGGATGCTGGGCCGGCGTCGCGCCGAGGACCCCCTCGACCAGCTCAGCCCGCGTGAGCCCAGGCGGCGGTGGAGAAGCACGTGACCAGCATCTTTCAGAAGCTCGGCCTCGCCCCGGCACCGACCGAGCACCGCCGGGTTCTCGCGGTCTTGACGTACCTGAGCGAGTCGCGGCGCTAGGGAGGGACTAGGAGCCCGACAGGGGCAGCGTCATCACGATTCGGGTGCCGCCGCCGAGCGGGCTCTCGATCTCCAAGCTTCCCGCCAGCGCCGCCACCCGGTCTCGGAGCCCGACCAGACCGGTCCCGCGGTCGGGGGTCGCACCGCCTTTGCCGTCATCTCGGATCTCGACCCGCAGCGCGCCCTCGCTCGCGTGGACACGGACCTCCGCCCGCGTCGCGCCCGAGTACTTGACCGCGTTCGTCAGCGCCTCGCTGACGACGAAGTAGGCGGTCGCCTCGACCCCGGCGGGGAATCGCTCCTCGCTCACGTCGACGCCGACCGGCAGCGACATCCTCGACACCAGCGATTCGATCCCCGCCCGCAGCCCACCGCGGGTGAGGACAGAGGGAAGGATCCCGTGCGAAAGCTCCCGCAGGGCGGAGACGGCGCCTTCGGTGTGGGCCAGTGCCTCGTCGACGAGCGCCTCGGTGTCAGCACCCTCCTCCTCGAGTGACCGGCGCGCGAGCTTCAGCGTGATCAAGGCATGGACGAGGCGCTGTTGACCCCCATCGTGCAGGTCGCGCCGAATTCGCCGTCTGGCCTCGTCGGCGCGGCGACGATCCGCGCCCGCGAGGCGATCAGCTCGTCGCGGCTGCGCTCTAGCGAGCTCGCCATCACGTTGAACGAGCGCTCGAGGTCACCGATCTCGCCGACGCCCGTCTCCGGCATCCGCACGGTGAGATCACCATCGGCCAGCCGACCTGCCATCCCGGCCGCACGCTGGACCGGGCGAGCCACCGAACGCAGCAGGTAGATCGCGAACGAGGCGATCAGCGCAAAGGACCCGACCAGGCCGAGGATGCCGAGCACGATCGCCCTTTGCGCGTCGGCGTCGGTCCGGTCCTGGCGCGACGTCAGCAGGTCGCGTTCGACTCCCGCAAAGCGGTCCAGGCCGGCGCGGATGGCACCGACCCGCTGCTCGCCCTCGGCAGTCGCCACCACGCTGCCGGCATAGGCCGGATGCCGCGGGACCGCGCGCACCAGCGGGATCGAGTAGTCGCGGATGTAGGACCTTCCTTCGCCGACGATCCGGCGCACGCGGCTCACCTGTTCAGGACTGTCGGCCAGCCGTTCGAGAGACCTGGCCTGCTGTGGAAACTTGGCGAGAGCGCCTTTCCACGGGTCGAGGAACTGCTCCTCCCGCGTGATCACGAAGCCGCGCGAGCCGGTCTCGAGATCGAGCACGAGCTCCCCGAGCCCGTCCGAGGCGGTCAGCGCCGTTCGCGACCGGTCGGCGAGGCGGCCCGTGTTGCGCAGATCCTCGATCGCCACGACGAGGAGCGCGAAGGTGGCGCTGATGACGACCGCCAACACACCACTGGCGGCGAGGAGTCGAACGCTCAGCTGTGCGAACAGTCTCCCCATACAACGAGCGTACTCCGCGGGTAGGGGAATCCCGACTCCTAGTCTCGGGATGTTCGCCGCCAACTCTCGGGCAGGAGGCTCTGGCGCACACCGTCGGCTTGCGCAAGAGTCGGAGGATGGGCTTGCTCGACCCCGCGATCCGCAGAGCCAACCGGCTCACCCTCGACCTCGCAGGCTCGCTGATCCTCCAGATCCACCGACGCGGGAGACAGAAGCCGCGACGAACTCCCGACCACCTGCTGATCGAAGACGCGTCAGGCTTTCCCGGCCCGGCATTGGTCGAACCAGTCGCCGATTTCGAGGCGCTGTTGATGCCGTCCGAGGTCGACGGGCTGCAGGCGAAGGAACTTGCCGTGGCAGCGGCCCGGACAGCGCTCGACGGCGCGGTTGAGCGGCTGCTCGAGACGGCGCGCCACCTCCCGCGGAACGTCCGCGGCATCCCGGAGGAGATCGGCGCGGCCCGAGGACGACGAGACCCCGAGCGCGAGCCGGACGACTCCGCAGTCACCGGCCAATCCGCCGAGCGCGCAGCCTGGGACCGGTTTCTCGCCGCCTACAAGAAGGTCGCGGATCTGCGCACCGCCTATAAGCAATCCCCCGACGATCTGGCCGCCGAGCAACTGAGATCGGCGGAAGTCGAGCTCGAAGACGCGGTCGCGGTCGCGGGCGAGCTGGAGGTCCGCAAGATCCGCTGGATCCTCGCCTGACCGACAGGTTCGGGTTTCCACCGGTGACGTACCGCCTCAACGTTCTTAGCGGAGGATCCTCGTGCCGGTCGACTCTGTCGTCATCCGTCGGCCTTGGCCGCGAAATCTGGTGAGCCGATATCCGAGGAGGATCTGGACCGGCTGACCAAGGCCGAAGCCTCGGAACGGATCGACGAACTCCAGAAGTAGCCAGCCGACAGGTTCACGCGATACCGTTTCTGCATGGCTGCGTCACTTGATTTCACGATTTCCTTCGACAGCCCCGACGAGGAGGGCTGGATCGTTGCGCGGGTTCTCGAGGTCCCCGGTGCGATGAGCCAGGGCCACACCCGTGAGGAGGCGCGCGAGAACGTCCTCGACGCACTTCAGACGGTTCTCACCCCCGACGAGGAGCTTGCTGGCGAAACGCCCGAGTCGGACCACGAGCACCTTCGCTTTACCGCCGCTGCGTGAAGCACAGGGACCTCGAACGCCACCTCCGCGACCATGGCTGCCGCGAGATCGGCGGCTCAAAGCACGCCAAGTGGCGCGGCCCTGACGATCAGGTCTCGGCGCTTCCCCGACACAGTCAGATCGGCCCAGGGCTCGTCCGCTCAATCTGTCGACAGCTCCACGTCCCTTCGCCTCCCAACCCCCGCTGAATTCCTCAGATAGCTGCTCGCAGGGCGTCCAAGCGCTCCTGATCGGTACACCCCTCGATGAAGGTCCAGCCCCTTCGTAGGCCCAGACTTTCCTCGATGTCCTCGACGGCCAACCCCTCTCTCTTCAGCGTTTCCGCGTCCATGAAGTAGTCGGGGCGGATGCGAGGGAAGGCTTTGGGGACCTCCTCCACGAGGCTGCAAACCCGCCCAACGAAATACGAATGGATTGTCCTCGGCCTCAGCGAGTCGATCAGGGGAGAAGTTCATCTCCTCTTGCTTCGCCTCGACCCGCTCGCACCACGCGGTACTTCGCACCCGGCTCACCAAAGATGCAGGACTCGAGGTTGCTGAGAACTCTCCACGAAGCAATACCGCTAGGGGATTCGAACCCCGGTTCCGGACCGAGACTCCCGCGCACGCCTGGTCGGCGATGTCGCCCGCTGCACAAGCAAGTTCCACCGCGAGATCCAGGCTCGCATCAACCGCGACACCCGGAGATGGAGCGGACCCGGAGGCGCCACCATTGACGAGCTCGAGCGCGGCAACGCCCCTCTCCGCCGCGAGCTCGTCCGCTGAGCTTACGGTGTTGCGCACTTGGCCTAAGACCGGGCCAGCTCGAGTCATCGTAGGACGTCTACGGCTCTGCGCAGAGAGACAGGGTCGAACCAACTATTAGCCTTGCTCCAAGCCTGCTTCAGAACGTCGCCATACCTGTTTGTTTATACATACCAGCCAACCTCCAACTCCTGCTCCTGAAGGCAGTCCCAATCCAAGGGTTTTCGCGCAGTGTCGAAATCGAGCATCGACAATCAGACACATACTTGGTCGATCAACAACACCGAACTTGCGAAGAGCCACCAGATGAGATGAAACATCTTGAGGTCAGTGTTGCGTTCCGCCTACTGCCGTGATATCCATGCTCGCAGTTGAAATTCTTTTCGGTGTTTGACTCCTTTTCTTCGTCGGTAGGGGTGTGTCCTGTGAGACGAGCAATGCTGATCTTGTTTGTCCTTGTGCTGGTACTTGTCGGATCGATACCCGCCGAGGCACAGGCGGCAACGTGGGAACTCAAATCGATCACGTCCCCGGAAGGCGACGAAGGAACTCTGCGCGGCATTTCATGTACGTCAGCGACGTTCTGCATCGCGGTTGGTCAGTACTTCGACGCTGTGGGCAAAAAGTGGGGCGCGTCGGGCAATAAATGGAATGGAAGTACCTGGACCGAAGAGTCCGTCGAAGCGAATCCGGGAGAAAAGAACGGCGACCTACGAGCTGTCTCTTGTGTCTCTACGACCGTCTGCCGAGCAGCTGGTGCGTACGGCAATTCGGCAGGGGAAGGAAAGTCGTTGATCGAGCGACTCAAAGAAGGAAAATTCACCGCGATAGCCTCGCCCAATCCAGGAAGCGGGATTCTCCCCGGAGACGGGAAGAACGCAGAATTCATGGGCATATCTTGCCCGACGAGCGGCTTCTGTCTTTCGACTGGAGAGTATCTCAGCACCTTCGGTGGCGGCGAAGCCGGGGCCACCTTTGCCTCCGAATGGGACTCGGAAGAATGGCTGCGATTGTCTCCAATAGAAAACCCAGGTAACCGGAAGAATGGCCAGCTGTGGGGAACCTCCTGCACGAGTGAAGGGGTGTGCATGTCAGCCGGTTCATGGGGACGGGAAGTGGGCGGGGTCCAGTTCAGTCAGGCTGGCTCCGAGAGCTACAACAGGGAAGCGGCCAAATGGGAAGCGGTCGAAGCAGAAGAGCCAGCAACCGCAAAATTCGGTGTGTTTTACGGCCTTTCCTGCACCAGCACGACCTTCTGCATGGCCGTAGGCAGATGGAGTGAATCTGTCAGCAGTGGCCCTTACCGAGCCATGGCCGACATCTGGAACGGCACGAAATGGACCCTAATCCTTTCGTCTGGCGGAGTCGGTGTGACGAAAGAAAGCGCCTTTCGGGGGGTTTCCTGTATCTCGGCCGAAGAATGCGAGGCGGTCGGTAGCTACGTGACGAGCGAAGGCGTTGAAAAGTCGCTCACTTACTTGTGGAAGAGCAAAAAATGGGAAGTACAGACCACCCCCAATCCCACTGGAGCAAAATCCAGTTCGTTCAACGCCATCTCATGTACTGCCGTGGAAGTTTGCAACGCCGTAGGCGGATACCTCACGGCGGCTGGCAAGCTATTGCCCTTTGCTGAGAACCTCTAGCTCATCGACTTGGATTCTGCGGACTATGTGGACCCGAGATGGAGGCGCCATCGTTCCCGCAGAGTTCCGACCGGAAGGGCGACCGTAAGCTTGGATTGATGCGGTATCCGTAAGCTGGGGGGAGGGGGGAAGAAGAGACGGCCAGGTGCCAAGGACCAAGCCGGACAGATAGGCGCCCGCTGTTGGCATGTGAACGGCATCTCGTATTCGGGCTCGGAGAGGGACGCTGATCAAGCCGGGCGACCTCCGCCTCGCCGAGTGGCCGGCTTCCCCTTTTTGCGGGCGTTCGTCGTCGCGGACGATTTACTTGATGAGTCACCCTGGGGGACTGAGGCACGAGAATCGAGACATAACCCATGCGGGTATCGCCGGGACAAGCGAGTTCTTTGGATATTCCGTAAGGGACCTTGGCGATGGACGTCGCCACGATCTACGCAATGCGTCCCCGACGCCGTCAAGAGCAAAGGGCGCAAGAATGGTGAGCCGCTTCTGATCGTCCTCTCGCCGTGAACTCCGGTCCTAAGACTCGCTCTCGGAGAGCTTATGAATACTCCGCATCAAAGCCCCACGGCATCGTTGCAATAGCCTCGCAAATGCTCTGGACGGTTCCCCGAAGCTGGTCGTGACTCCCAGGTCGAGCCAGAATTTGGCCTACCTGGAGCACGGCCCCAGCGGGGTACAGGCTCGACGCACACCGGATCTGCATCCCCTTGACCTGAGCCTTGACCCGAGAACGAAAAAGACCGCCTCGTGGGCGGCCGTTTCGCTCTACATCTGAAGTACCGCTACGGGGATTCGAACCCCGGTTTCCGGACTGAGAATCCGGCGTCCTAGTCCCCTAGACGATAGCGGCGAGGGAGCAGCAGTTTAGCGAGGACGGCGAGGGAGGGACGTGGCGTCGGTCACGCAATGGGACGGGGCTCTCACGGTGCGCCGATCCTGCTCGGACCGGTAGATTGGCCTATCCCGCGCGGCTGTGGCGGAACTGGTAGACGCGCACGGTTCAGGTCCGTGTGGGCTAGCGCCCGTGAAGGTTCGACTCCTTTCAGCCGCATATGGGCCTCCGGCCCCCTGGCCCCTTCCGGGCCGGGGCGCCTGGGGTCCTCCGAGACGGGGCTGCCCTAGGCGGGGCGCGGGTGTTCGGCGGTCGCGGGCGCGCCGGCGGGGCGGCGCTCGCGGGTCGCACGCGGGGTAACGGCGGCGGCGCGGGCACCGCGCTCGGTGCGGCCGGCGTTGGTGTCGATCGCGTTGGCGAAGGTCGGCCAGAGGTCGCGCGGTAGGTCGTGGCCCATGCCGTCGATCATCATCAGGCGCGCGCCCGGGATCGCCCTGGCGGTCGCCTTGCCGCCCGAGGGTTTGACCAGCGGGTCGCGGGTGCCGTGGATGACCGCGGTCGGGACCTGGACCTGGTGGAGGGCCTCGGTGCGGTCGCCGGAGGCGATGATCGCGTGCAGCTGGCGCATGACGCCGGCGGCGGAGTGGCCACGGTCGTAGGAGCGGGCCGCCATCTCGCGCACCATGTCTTCTTCGAAGGGGAAGCCGGGCGAGCCGATGACCTTGAAGGTCTTGACCGCGCGGGCGATCACCTGGTCGCGGGTCTTCGGCGGATTGCCGAGCAGGACGCCATAAGTCTTGAGGGCCGGCTGGCCGCTGCGACGGTTGCCGGTGGTCGACATGATCGAGACCATCGAGCGAAGGCGGTGGGGTTGGTCGATCGCCATCTGCTGGACGATCATCCCGCCCATCGACGCCCCGACCACGTGGGCGGTGTCGATCTCGAGGAAGTCGAGCAGGCCGACCGTGTCGGCGGCCATGTCGCGCAGCCGGTACGGCGCGCTCGCGCGGCGGCCGGTCAGCAGGTCGAGTCTGCTCGGCACCCCGGCCCGGTCGATCTCGGTCGACCTGCCGATGTCACGGTTGTCGAAGCGGATGACCCGGAAGCCGCGATCGGCGAGCAGGCGACAGAGCCCGTCCTGCCAGGCGATCATCTGGGTCGCCAGGCCCATCACCATCACCAGCGGCTGCCCGTCGGGCTCGCCCATCTCCTGGTAACAGAGTTCGATGCCGTTGGCGGGGGCCATCAGCTCTTCACCAAACGAATACATCTCGGCATCTTATCGGGGTCTGGCCGGCCGGCCAAGAGGCTCGTCCGGTAGAAGGTCACACATGAGGACGGCGATCGTCTCCGATCTGCACCTCGGCGTCGTCAGCGGCGGCGACGTGCTGCGCGACCCCGAGATCCGCGCCGTGCTCGCCGCCGAGCTGCGCGGCGCCGACCGCCTGGTGCTGCTCGGCGATGCGCTCGAGCTGCGCGAGCGCCCGCTAGGCGCGGCCCTCGCGCAGGCCCGCCCGGTGCTCGAAGACCTCGCCGCCTCGGTCGGCGACATCGAGGTCGTCCTCGTGCCCGGCAACCACGACGCCCGCCTCGCCGAGCCGCTGCTCGACCGCCTCTCGATCGACGATGCGCCGCTGCCGCTGGACGCGACCGCCGACCCGGCCCCCGGCCCGACCGCCGAGATCGCCGCCGCCCTCGCCCCCGCCCGCCTGCGGATCGCCTACCCGGGGATCTGGCTGCGCGACGACGTCTACGCCACCCACGGCCACTACCTGGACCTGCACCTGAGCCTGCCGCGGGTCGAGTGCGTCGCCGCCGCCGCGTTGCGCCGGATGGGCGGCCGCCCGCTCCCCGACCCGGCGACCCCGCGCGACTACGAGCGGATCCTCCGCCCCATATATGGGCTCGCCTTCGGCGCCGCCCAGTCGCTGCCCCGCCGTCCGCGCCGGCGCGACCTCGGTCCCTCCGAAGCGGCCTGGGAACTGCTCGCCGGCGACCGCTCGGGTCGCACCCGCGGCCGCCGACTGAAAGCGCGCGCCGCCCGCGCCGCCTTCCCCGCCGTGGTCGCCGGCGTCAACCGCCTGCTCCGTGCCGACTTCGACAGCGACATCAGCGGCGAGGCGATCTTCCGCAGCGGGCTCGAGGCCGCCACCGAGATGGCGCTCCGGCTCGGCGTCGACAACGCCCACGTGATCACCGGCCACACCCACCGCGGCGGCCCTCGCCCCGAGGAAGGCCCCTGGCGCCTACCCGGCGGCGGCGAGCTCCACAACACCGGCAACTGGGTCTTCTCGACCCCCCTCCACCGCCCCGGCACGCCGCCGAACGCCTACTGGCCGGGGACCGTCACCTGGGTCGAGGACTCCGGGCCACCGCGCCGGGTTGAACTGCTCCAGGACCGCGAGCACCACGACATGGTCGCCCTCGCCGCCCGCGCCCGCGGGATCGAGACCTCCGTCAGTTGATGGGCCGAAAACCGGACTATCTGACGGGTTTTCGGCCCATCAACATCAGGTCCGCAGCCAGTCGGCGATGATTCCGCCGATCTCCGGGCCCGCGTCCTCCTGCAGGAAGTGCGAGGCGTCGGCGATCGGGCGGGGCGCCGGGAAGTTCAGCTGGGTCGCCACCCGTTCGCCGACCGAGAAGGGCAGCACCGGATCGTCCTCGGCCCACAGCACCAGGGTCGGCCGCTCGTCCTCGCGCAGCGCGTCGGCGACCCGTTTGCCCGCGGCTGCGCCCGGCGCGTCGGGCTCGGTCGGCAGGATCAGCGGGAACGCCCGCGCCCCCGCCTTCGTCGCCGCGTCCACATAAGGGGCCTCGTAGGCAGCGATCACCTCGTCGCCCGGGTCGTGCTTACAGCCACCCCGGATCAGCATCCCGACCGGGACCTCCTCGGCATTGCGGACGAAGTCCCGGAACGCCAGCCAGGCGTCGCTCATCTTCTGATGGCCGGTGAACGGGCCGGTCTCCATGATCACGAGGCGCTCGAACCACTCCGGGTGCTCGACCGCCAGCCGCAGCCCGATCGGCCCGCCCCAGTCATGGACCACCGCGGTCGCGCCGCTCAGCTCGAGCCGCCCGAGCAGCTCCGCCATCAGCTCGATGTGACGGTCGTAGGTGTAGAAGCCGACGTCGGTCGGCTTGTCGGAGCGGCCGAAGCCGGCGTAGTCGGGAGCGATGCAGCGGAAGCCCCCGTCGCGGACCGGCGGGATCACCTTGCGCCAGAGGAACGACCAGGTCGGCTCGCCGTGGAAGAAGACGACCGGCGGGCCCTCGCCCTCGTCGAGATAGGCGAGCCGCAGCCCGTCGACCTCCTCGTAGCGCGACTCGAAGGGGAAATCGGGCAGCCCGAGGGTGCGCTCGTCCGGCGTCCGTGAGACCCCCGCCTCCATGCGGAAGACCCTAACCGCCGCAGGCCCCGCCGGCTAGCTCCCGGGGAAAGTTCGAAGCGATGCGGCTGGGGACGGAAGAGTTCGGGGCCCGGGCGGCCGGGGACGGCGGGCCCGGGCGTCTCGGACGCGACCCGGGCAGGCTGAGGCCGCCTCCGAGACGCCCGGGACGGGATCGTTGCGATTTGGCGACAGATCCGAACGGTCAGAAAATTGCGTGGTTCCAAAACCGCCATATACGCGCATAAAGAACCACGCAGATTCCTGACCGTTGAGGTTCCCGCCATCTCTGTGACATCCGCCGCGCCCGGCGCCTTCCCCGCGAACCCTCAGCGAAACCCGCCGCTCGTCCGCACCCTCGCCGTCTCCCCGAGACCCGGCCATTTCGGAGGCGGCCTCAGCCTACCCGGGTCGCCTCCGAAATGGCCGCGCCCCTTCCCCGTCCCCCCGTCCCTTCCACGTCCGGTGACCGCCCGCGCCCCCAAACCGCTTTGTGAAAGGGAAACCCTCTCACCTGATCACGATTCCCTACTTTGTCACTCGACTTTGTGCTACGGTCCTGCCCTTCCATTTACTAGTTAGTTAGTCGAAAAAGGAAGGAACAACCTAGATGCGGAACGCTCCCACCACCCGGCGGCGCGGCGTGACGGTCGGCCTACTGGCCGCCCTCACCCTGCTGGTCGCTCTGATCGTCACCGGTTGCGGTGGCGGAGGAAGCAGCAGCTCCGGCACCACCGGCGAAGAATCGAGCGGAGGCTCCTCGGGAGGCGCCAAGCTCAGTGTGGTCGGCTACTCGACCCCGGAATCGGTCTACGCCGAAACCCTCGAGCCGGCCTTCGAGAAAACCCCGCAGGGGGAAGGCGTCAGCTTCAGCAACTCGTTCGGCGCCTCCGGTGACCAGAGCCGCGCGGTTGCGGCGGGCCAGCCGGCGTCGGTGGTCCACTTCTCCACCGGCAGCGACATGGAACGACTCGTCGAAGAAGGCGAAATCGTCGCCAAAGACTGGAACAAAGGCGAATACGAAGGGATCGCCACGACCTCGGTGGTCGTGATCCTGGTCGAAAAAGGCAACCCGCTCGGCATCAAATCCTTCAAGGACCTGGAGGAAAACGAAGACGCCGAAGTGATCACGCCGAACCCGTTCAGCTCCGGCTCGGCCCGCTGGAACATCATGGCCATCTACGGCTCGGCGATCGAAGAAGGCGCCTCCGAAGAAGAAGCGCTGGAAGCGGTGAAGACGGTGCTCGAAAAGACCACCGCCCAGCCGGGCAGCGGTCGCGACGCCTTCTCCGCCTTCTCCCAGGGCGAGGGCAACGTGCTCCTCACCTACGAGAACGAAGCGATCAAGGCGGAAGCCGAAGGCGAAGACGTCGAATACGTCATCCCGCCCTACACGATCGAGATCGAAACCCCGATCGCGGTCACCAAAGAAGCACCTGAGCCCGCGGCCGAAGAATTCCTCAAATGGATGTGGTCGGACGAAGGCCAGGAACTGTGGGCCGAAAACGGCTACCGCCCGGTCAGCAAGAAACTGGTCGACGCCAAGCAGTTCCCGGAACCCGAAAAAGGTCTGTTCCAGATCGCGAAATTCGGTGGCTGGGCCAAAGTCAAGGACGAGTTCTTCGACGAAGAAGAAGGCTCGGTCGCCAAGATCGAGGAAGAACTCGGCGTCTCCACCTCCGGCTGATCGATGGAGGCTCACGCCGCAAACAGTCCCGCCGCGCCCCGGAGCAGGCCATTGCGCCTGCCCGGGGTGGGCGCGGGCCTCGGTCGAGGCCTGGTCGTCCTCTGGCTGAGCGTGATCGTGCTGCTGCCGCTGGCGGCCCTGCTCGACCAATCGCTGAGCCAGGGTCTCGGTCACTTCTGGGACCAGGTCACCGCCCCGGCAGCGCTGGAATCGCTGGAGCTGATCCTGGTCTGCTCGCTGATCGTGGTCGCGATCAACGCCGTCTTCGGCACGATCGTCGCCTGGCTCCTCGTCCGTGACAACTTCCCCGGCAAGTCGATCATCAACGCGATCATCGACCTTCCCTTCGCGCTGCCGACGATCGTCGCCAGCCTGATCCTGATCGAGCTCTGGGGCAAGAACTCCCCGGTCGGGGTCGACATCGCGCTGACCCGCACGGCGATCGTCGTCGCCCTCTGCTTCGTCACCCTCCCCTTCGTCGTCCGCGCGGTGCAACCGCTGCTGATCGAGATGGACCGCGACATGGAGGAGGCGGCCGCCTCGCTCGGCGCCGGCGGGATGACGATCTTCCGCCGCATCATCTTCCCCAACCTTCTCCCCGGCCTCGCCGCCGGCGTCGCCCTCGCCTTCGCCCGGGCACTCGGTGAGTACGGCTCGGTGCTGCTCTTCGCCGGCGGCCGCCACGACACCACGGTCGCCTCGATCCTGATCGGCCAGCAGATCGAAACCGGCAACGAAACCGGCGCCGCCGCGATCTCGATCGTGCTGCTGGTGATGGCGCTCGTCTGCCTGCTGGTCATCACCTTGATCCAGCGCTGGGGCTCGCGCCACGAACGTGCCCAGGGCGCCGGGGCGGGCGTCGGCCTGACGATGTCCGTCGCCGACGGCGGCATGGAGACCCTCGACCCCGGTGCCGACGATCTCGACACCGGCGCCCCCGGCACCCAACCGCCCCCGCGGCGTGAGGAGGACGACAACCGTGAATAGCTCCCGCAACGGATCGAAATCCAGCCGCTGGGGCCTGCGCGTCGCCGGGCTCGGCTACATCGCCGTGCTCCTGATCGCGCCGCTGATCCTGCTCTTCTACAAGACCTTCGAAGACGGGCTCGCGGCGCCGTTCGAAGCGATCACCTCCGCCGACGGCCTGCACGCGCTGAAGCTGACCCTGCTGACCGTGGTTATCGCGGTGCCGATCAACACCGTCTTCGGAGTGCTCTGCTCGCTCCTCCTGGTCCGCCACAAGTGGAAGGGCAACTGGCTGATCGACGCGGCGATCAACCTCCCGTTCGCGATCAGCCCGGTCGTCATCGGCCTCGCCCTCTTCCTCCTCTACGGCAAGAACGGCTGGCTCGAACCCGGCCTGGCGGAAGCCGGGATCAAGGTCCTCTTCTCGACCCCCGGCATCGTCCTCGCCTGCGTCTTCGTCTCGGTTCCCTTCGTCGTCCGCGAGACGGTGCCGGTGCTGCAGGAGATCGGCACCGAACAGGAGCAGGCGGCAGAGACGCTCGGCGCCAACGCCTGGCAGACCTTCTGGCGGGTGACCCTGCCGGCGATCCGCTGGGGCGTCGCCTACGGCGTCGTGCTCTGCACCGCGCGGGTCCTGGGCGAGTTCGGTGCGGTCTCGGTGGTCTCCGGAAATATCTCCGGCGAAACCCAGACGCTGCCGCTCTTCGTCGAGAAGAACTACGAGAACTTCAACCTCCCCGGCGCCTTCGGCGCCGCCGTGCTGTTGGCCCTCCTTGCCTTGGTGGTGCTGATGGCGATGAACCTGCTCAAACGAAAGGAGGCCGCCTGATGGGAATCTCAGTCGAGGGAGCCAATAAGAGCTTCGGGGACTTTCAGGCGCTTGGCGACGTATCGATCGAGGTCCCGGACGGGTCGTTGACTGCGCTGCTCGGGCCCTCCGGCAGCGGCAAGTCGACGCTCCTGCGGGCGATCGCCGGGCTCGAGGAGCTCGACACCGGCCGGGTGGTGATCGACGGCGAGGACGTGTCGACCAAGCCGACCCAGAAGCGCGAAGTCGGCTTCGTCTTCCAGCACTACGCCGCCTTCAAGCACATGACCGTGTACGAGAACGTCGGCTTCGGGCTGAAGATCCGCAAGTGGAAGAAGGACAAGATCCGCGAGCGGGTCGACGAGCTGCTGAACCTGGTGCAGCTGCCCGGCCTCGCCGACCGGTATCCGTCGCAGCTGTCCGGCGGGCAGCGGCAACGGATGGCGCTCGCCCGGGCGCTGGCGGTCCAGCCGCAGGTGCTGCTGCTCGACGAGCCGTTCGGCGCCCTCGACGCGAAGGTGCGCAAGGACCTGCGGACCTGGCTGCGCAATCTCCACGAGGAGATGAACGTGACGACGATCTTCGTCACCCACGACCAGGAGGAGGCGATGGACGTCGCCGGCCAGCTGGTGGTGATGAACCAGGGACGGGTCGAGCAGTCGGGGAGCGCCGACGACCTCTACGACAAGCCCGCCAACGAGTTCGTGATGAGTTTCGTCGGCGAGGTCAACAAGCTCGGCGACGCTTACGTGCGCCCCCACGACATCGAGGTCGTGCGCGACCCCGACGAGAAGACCGAGGAGGCGATGGTCCAGCGGATCGTCGCGCTCGGATTCGAGATCCGGGTCGAGTTCGTCCTTGGCGACGGCACCGAGGTGTGGGCGCAGCTCACCCGCGGCGAAGCTCAGCGGCTCGAGCTCCGCGAGGGGCAGATCGCCTACCTGCGCCCGGTACACGCAAAAAGCTTCAACGGTTCGTCCCCGTCCAACACTCCTGGGGCCTCGACTCCCCAAGAGCCCACGGACGGAGGCGATGCGGAGGTTTCCGCAGCCGCTTGAAGAGGCGACGGGCGGGGTGCGCTTTGCCGGGTGGCGCCCCGCCCGATCCGCCGCTGTAGCCCCATTCTGGCCGATCCGGCGGCGCCGCGCTCGTTTTCCGCGCCCCGCCGCAGGCCCGGTGATAACAAAGACCATCGGTCGAAATTCCTTCGCCGTGTTATCTTGATCTAGTTGCTCAAGAAACTACGGAAAGGAGCGCAGCAAGAGATGGCAAAGAAGGTCTCACGAACCACCTTCACCTCTCGGGGTCGGATCGCAGGGTTGATCCGCGACGAAGCTCCGGCGGGAACCGGGCAGAACCGGACCACCCGCTCCGCGAATCGAGACGACTCGCAAGGCAACGTCGACGACGCGATCTTCCACCGCGCCCGCCTCGTGCTCGGCGAGAACCTCCCTCGCCCCGGCCGCTGACCGGGGGTCCCTCAAAGGGTCCCGCCCCGGGGAAGGGCGGGATAACCCCCTCTCTCACGAACAGCATGGAGGTTCGTTCGGGGGTCATCCCGCCCTTCCTCACGAACACCCGGAAAGGGCCGCCCCCGGTCAGGGGCGCGGCCCTTTCCTCGGCTGCAGGGGCTAGGACTTGCCGCCCGAGCTCTT
>CAWCJB010000009.1:0-150895 GCA_963795675.1 uncultured Solirubrobacterales bacterium | reverse complement strand
GTCAAAGCGGTCACGGCGCGGAAAAACACCCGCAAACCGCCGACTCCGCTGAACACCACCGCCTTCACGACCGACGCCTCCTCGCGCCTCGGGATCACCCCGGCGAGCGCGATGCGGATCGCCGAGGACCTCTACATGGACGGGTTCATCTCCTACCCGCGTACCGACAACACGGTCTACCCGAGCTCGCTGCCGGTGCGTGAGCTGATCCGCTCGCTGACCAAAGTCAAAGAGTTCTCCGCCGCTTCCGGGCTGAACGACCTGCCGACGCTGACGCCGACGCGGGGCAAAAAAGAAGACGCCGCCCACCCGCCGATCTACCCGGTTCAGGCGGTCCAGCCGGGTGCCCTCGAGGGGCCGAAGAAACGGGTCTACGAACTCGTCGTCCGTCGCTTCCTCGCCACCTTCAGCCCGCCGTTGATCACCGAGTCGACGCGCGCCGACATCGAGGCGGGCCCGGAGACGTACTTCGTCCGCGGCTCGGTCGTCGTCGACCCCGGCTTCGCCGCGATCTACACCTACGCCCGCTCCGCCGACGAGGAGATCCCGGCGCTGCAGGAGGGTCAGTCGCTGGAGCTGGCGGCGGTGCCCGAGTTCCGCGCCGAGGGCGAGCCGGACGCGAATCCGTGGATCGTCGGCAAGGAGACCCAGCCGCCGTCACGGATCTCGCAGGGCAAACTGATCGAGTTGATGGAGGAGCGCGGCCTCGGCACCAAAGCCACCCGCGCCGACATCATCCAGAAGCTCTTCGACCGCGGCTACGTCTACGGCAACCCGCCGATCCCGACCGAGACCGGGATCGCCCTCTTCGAGGCGTTCCAGAAGTACGTGCCGCGGATGGCCTCGCCGGAGATGACCGCCGACATCGAGGCCGAGATGGACCAGATCGCCCAGGGCGAGATGACCAAGTCGAAAGTGGTCAGCGACTCGCGCGCACTCCTCCACAAAACCTGGACGGAGATCGACGAGAAGAAAGAAGACCTCGCCAAAGTCGTCTGGAAAGGGATGGACGAAGACCGCATCCTTGGCCCCTGCAAGGTCTGTGAAGAAGCGGGGCGGACCAAGGAGGACGGCTCGCCGAACATGCTGCGGATCATCCGGGCGAAAAAATCGGGCAAACGGTTCGTCGGCTGCAGCGGCTGGAAAGCCGAATCCGAGCCGGACGATCCGAAATCGTGCGACCAGACCTTCCCGCTGCCCCAGCGCGGCGACGTCTTCCGGCTCGAGGAGCGTTGCTCGATCTGCGACAAGACCCCGCGGCTGAAAGTCCAGCCCTTCCGCGGCCGCCCCTGGAACCTCTGCCTGAACGACGACTGCGAGTCGATGCAGGAGATGAAGAAACGGCGGGCGGAGCGCGAAGCGGCTAAAAAAGCCAAAGAAGAGATGGACGCCAAGGCGGCGCCGAAAGGCGACGAGGACGCCGTGGCGCCGCCGAAACGCAAAAAAGCGAAAGCCAAAGCTTCGAAAGCCGACACCGCCACGCGCGGGGTCAAACGCGCCAAAGCCAAAGCCGGCACCAAAGGCTGACCGATGTTCATCACCCTGGAGGGGGTGGACGGCTCCGGCAAGAGCACCCAGGCGCGCCTGCTGGTCGAGGCGCTGGGCGAGGGCACGGTCGCGATCCGCGAGCCTGGTGGCACCGATGCCGCCGAGCGGATCCGCACGCTGCTCGCCGATCCGACGGTGGAGCTCGACCCGCTGGCCGAGCTGCTGCTCTTCCTCGCCGCCCGCGCCGACCTCACCGAAAGGGTGATCCGCCCGGCCTTGGAGGACGGCCGTGACGTCGTCTCCGACCGCTTCTCCGATTCCAGCGTCGCCTACCAGGGGGCGGCGCGCGGGCTCGGCGTCGGCGAGGTGATCAACCTCTGCGACACCGCCACCGACGGGCTCTGGCCCGACCTGACGCTGCTGCTGAAGATCGACCCGGAGATCGGCCTCGGGCGGGCCGACGGCGAAGACCGCTTCGAGGCCGAGGGGCTCGACCTGCAGCGTGAAGTCGCCGCCGCCTACGACGAGATCGCGATGATCGCCGCCGACCGGGTCACCGTCATCGACGCCACCGGGACGGTCGAGGAGGTTCACGAGCAGATCGTCGCCGCGGTCAAGGCCCACCGTGACTGAGTGCGTTCGCACTTACCCACACATGTTGTGGCTAACTGCGAACGCACGGAAGGGGGGCCGGTGAGTTCCGCGGCGCTTGAGGAGGCCACCGAGCACCAGGGACGGGCGCGGGTGGCGCTGACCGCGGCGCTCGCGGCCGGGCCGTCCCACGCCTACCTCTTCCGTGGCCCGCGCGGGGCGGGCAAGCGGGCGGCGGCGCGCGCCTTCGCCGCCGAGATCGTCGCCGCCGGGGCCGCCGACCCCGACGACGCCCGCCGGCGTGCCCTGCTCGACCCCTCTCCACACCCCGACCTCGTCTGGCTCGCCCCGCGCGGCGCCCAGCACATGGTCGACGAGGTGCGCGAGCGGGTGATCCGCGCCTCCGCCTACCGGCCCTTCGAAGGCGAGCACCGGGTCTTCGTGGTCGAGGCCGCCGAGGCGATGCGCGATGAGAGCCAGAACGCGCTGCTGAAGACCCTGGAGGAGCCGCCCGCCTTCGTCCACCTGATCCTGCTCAGCTCCGAGCCGGAAGGCCTGCTGGAGACGATCGCCTCTCGCTGCCAGCCGGTCGATTTCGTGCCGCTGCCCGCCGCGGTGCTGGAAGCTCAGATGGGGGAGACGCCGGAGGCGGCGGGGGCGACGCCGGAGGAGATCGCGGCGGCGGCGCGGCTGGCCGCGGGCGACCTCGAGCGGGCCCGCCTGCTGCTCTCGGCGACCGGTCGCGAGCTGCGCGCCGAGGTCGAGGCGTGCCTGGCCGCGGTGCTCGCCGACGAGCTTTCCGGGGCGCCGTGGCGGCGCCTCCTCGACCGCGCCACGGCGGCCGGGGAGGAGGCCGAAGGAGCGGCCCGGGAGGCGCTCGAGGAGGAGTCCCAGGCAGGGATCAAACGGACCGCGAAAGAAATCGCCGACGGGTCCAAACGGGCGGGGCGGCGCCGGCGGACCGAGATCCTCGACCTCGGCCTCGAGCTGACCGCGCTCTGGCTGCGCGACCTGGCGGCGCTCGCCGCGGGGGCCGAGGAGGTCGTCTTCGACCGCGACCGGCTCGACCTGCTGCGCGCGCAGGCGGCGACCGTCGACCCGGGCTGGGCGCGTGCCGGTGCCGCCGCGGTCCAGGACACCCGCCGCGGGCTCGACCTGAACGTCAGCGAGGAGCTGGCCCTGGAAGCGCTCTTCTACCGCCTCGCCCGTACGGCTTAGGCGTCGCGCTCACGCCGGGCCGCGTCGGGCGCGTCCTCGCCCTCGCGCCGGCCGTTCAGCCGCCCTTCGAGCGCCTCCCGGGCGCCCTGCTCTTTGGCCCGCTCGATCGCCCGCTCCTGGGCCAGTCGGGTGATCTGGGCGGCCTGGCGGGACATGATCACGCTGAAGTTCAGCGCCAGGCCGAGCAGCAGCAGGAGCACGATCGAGAACAGCGCCACGTTGGTGTCGCGGACGCCCATCAGATCGGCGACCGACCCGAGCAGGCCCGGGAACGCCGCCCCGGCCAGCATCGCCAGGCCGGCGACGAACCAGATCACGCTGTAGCGCTCCTGCAGCCGGTCACGGCGGATCAGATCGAGGATCAGCAGCATGAAGAGGATCGCCAGCGCCGCGGCGATGACCCGGGTCTGCGAGGTGAGGCTGACCCGGTCGGCCTGCGCGGCGAAGACCGCGAGGCTCATCGCTCCGCCCCGGCGTGGCGCGGCTTGAACTGGCCGACCAGGATCACGACCAGGCCCTTGAAGATGAAGAAGGCCGAGCGCAGCGGGGTGAGGAACGAGGTGCCGCCGGTCCGCTCCAACATCCGCACCGGGACCTCCTCGACCCGCAGGCCCTCGCGCACCGCCATCTGCAGCGACTCGATCTCGGCGAAGTCGGGCGAGTAGTTCTCGCTGAACAGGCTCATCACCCGGCGGTTGGCGGCGCGCATGCCGCTGGTCGTGTCGGTGAAGCGCTGGCGGGTGGCCAGGGTGAGGAAGAAGCGGAAGACGTTGATGCCGATCCGGCGGGTCCAGGTCGCCCGGTAGTCCTCGCCCTCGGGCACGACCCCCGGCAGCGGCTCGGTCTGCTTCGCGTAGCGCGAGCCGATCACCAGGTCGGCGCGGTCGGCCTGCACCTCGGCCAGCAGCCGGGCGACCTCGGAGGCCGGGTGCTGGCCGTCGGCGTCGAGGTGGGCGCAGCAGTCATAGCCCTCCCGCAGCGCCCACAGGTAGCCGGTCTGCAGGGCGGCGCCGAGGCCCTGGTTGAAGGGCATCGTGGCGACGAGGACGCCTGCGGCGCGCGCCCGCTCGGTGGTCGAGTCGGCCGAGCCGTCGTCGATCACGAGGATGTCGGCGCCCGGGATGTGGGCGCGCACGTCGGCGATCACGCCGTCGATCGACGCTTCCTCGTTCCAGGCAGGGATGAAGACGAGAGTCCGCAAGGGCAGCCGATTGTTCCATGGTGGCCCCAATTCGAACGGATTCGGTACCTGGTCTGACAGGATTGTGTTAGTTACTCCTCATGGCAAGCGGCGACGAGATTTCAAAGCCGCAGCCCGACTCTCCTCGGATCGGTATGCGGCTATGGCTGACCGGCGCGTTTGCGGCGGTCAGCTTGATCACGGCCGCGACCGTCTATGTCTTCGGCGACAACCAGCAGGCGCTGTTCGCCGCGGTGCTGATCGGCGTGCTGGCCGGGTTCCTGATCGCGGTGGCGATCTCCCACCGGGTCGTCGGGCTGGCGCGGGCCGCGGGGGAGATGGCGAAAGGCTCCTTCGACGCGCCGCTGACCACCTCCGGCCTCGACGAGATCGGTGACCTGGCCCGCTCGCTGGACGCGATGCGCGCCTCGCTGCAGGTCAGCTTCGGCGTGCTGACCGCCGATCGCAACAAGCTCGCGGCGATCTTCGACGGGCTCACCGACGCGGTGATCGTGACCGACTACGAGGGCCCCGTCCGCTTCTCCAACAGCGCCGCCGGGCGGCTGCTCGGGGCAGCGGGTGAGCCGCCGGACGTGATCGAGCCGCAGCTGCGCCGCGCCGCCGAGGTCGGCTTCGCCGCCCACCCGGCGCTGCGGATCGGCGATCGCGCCTACGCGATGACCGTGCGAGCCCTGCCCGACGAGCGCGCCGTGCTCGCGGTGCTCCGCGACCGCACCGACGAGCTCCGCCGCGAGCTCGCCGAAGCCGACTTCATCTCCAACGCGGCGCATGAGCTGCGCAATCCGCTGGCCGGGATCTCGGGGGCGATCGAGGTGCTGCAGAGCGGGGCGAAAAACAACCCGCTCGACCGCGATCACTTCCTCAACCGGCTGGCCGAGGACGCCGAGCGGATGAAAGCGCTGACCCAGTCGCTGCTCACGCTCGCCCGGGTGGAGAGCCGCGGCGCCCCCGAGAACGAGGTCGTCGACGTGGCGATCGCGGTCCGTGACGTGGTCGCCGCGGTGGACCCGCCGCCGCGCATCGACCTGGTCGTCGACGTCGAGCAGGACCTCGCCGCGACCGGCGATCCGACCTTGCTGCGGCAGGTGATGATCGGCCTCCTCACCAACGCCTTCAAGAACACGCCGCCGCCGGGCACGGTGACCCTGCGCGGCCGCCACGAAGGGGTCGGTGAGGTGGTGCTGGAGGTGATCGACACCGGCACCGGCATCCCAGGACCGGAGATCGAGCGGGTCTTCGAGCGCTTCTACCGGCGCAGCGAGTCGCGCAAGCAGGAGGGCTTCGGGCTGGGACTGGCGATCGCGCGGCGGATGGTCGACGTGATGGGCGGGACGATCGGAGCGGAAAGCGTGTTGGGTGAGGGGAGCACCTTCTGGGTGCGGCTTCCCCTTGCACAGCCGAGCCCGACGCCGGTTGCTTGACCCGGCTCTCAGGATCAGGGCGTATAACCCCAACTCAGATGTTTGGAAAGATTAAGCAACGTATGAGCATGAGCAAGATTTCCCCGGGTAGGACGCTGCGATGAGCAGCGGCCGGATCCTGATCGCCGACGACGAGCCCTCGGTTCGCGACTCGGTCGGCTACGCCCTGGCCCAGGAGGGGTTCGAAGTCACCCCGGCGGCCGACGGCGACGAGGCAAGCATCCTGCTGGGGGAGGGCATCCCCTTCGACCTGCTGATCCTCGACATCATGATGCCGGGGCCGAGCGGCCTCGACATCTGCCGCGACGTGCGGGCGCGGAGCGCCGTGCCGATCATCGTCCTGACCGCGAAGGATGCCGAGGTCGACAAGGTCGTCGGGCTCGAGGTCGGGGCCGACGACTACGTGACCAAGCCGTTCTCGGTGCGCGAGCTGCTCGGGCGGGTGCGGGCGCAGCTGCGCCGCCGTGAGCTCGACCGCTCGCCGATGGCCCAACAGGTGAAGATCGAGTCGGGCCCGGTGTCGATCGACCTGGTGCGGCACGTGGCGACGGTGCGCGGCGTGCCGGTCAACCTCACTCGCTCGGAGTTCCAGCTGCTGCGGCTGCTGGTCGGGCGGCCGGGGGAGGTCTTTGCCCGGTCGCAGATCATGGAGGAGCTGTGGCAGACCGAGTTCGACGGCGACGAGCGCGCCTGCGACGTCCACATCTCGAATCTGCGCCAGAAGGTCGAGCGCGACCCGCAGAAGCCGGAGCTGGTGGTGACGGTGCGCGGCGTGGGTTACAAGTTCAGCGGCGACGAGGACTGATCCTGAGGCGGCCTGGGGGCGCCTCGCGGCGTCCTCGGTTGCTCGCCTTCGGGTCACACGCACTTGAGTGCGCTCCCCTCGTCTCGCGCCCTGCGTCCTTGCGAGGCTGGCCCAGGCCGCCTCAGGATGAGGGGTTGAGGAATTTCTTCAGGTCGCCGAGGCGGGCGTCCCACTCGCCGCCGACGGTGGTCAGCCAGGCGGCGGCGTCGGCGAGCGGGCGCGGGTCGAGCTCGAAGCGGTGCTCGCGACCGCGGCGGCTCTCCGAGACGAGCCCGGCGCGTCCCAGCGTCGCCAGGTGCTTGGCGACCGCCTGGCGGCTGATCGGCAGCTCGGCGGCGAGCCCGGTCGCGGTCGCCCCGCCCTGCTCGGCGAGGGCCGCGACCAGATGCCGGCGGGTCGGGTCGGCGAGGGCGGCGAAGACCGCACCCGCCTCGGCGTCGCCGAGCGGCTGGGGTTGAGGCTGGGGCACCGCCGGTCCCTAGGCCAGAACGAGGCGGACGGCGGCGCGCAGGCGGGCCAGGGGCGGTCCCCAGGCCCCGGCGACGAGCAGCGGGCCGGAGGCGCGCAGCGGGGCGGTCTCGATCACCGTCAGGCGGGTCCCGTCGGCGACGGCGTCGAGGACGAGTTCGACCCGGCTCGGGCCCTCGCCATCCTCGCGCCACCAGCTCCAGGCCAGCCGTTCGGCCTCCTCGACCAGTTCGACCTCGCCGCGGCGCTCCTCGCCGTCGGCGTAGCGGCAGACGATCTCACCGCCCGGCTCGGCCTCCAGCTCGACCTCGTCGGCGAGCCACTCGCCCAACAGGGCCTCCTCGGTGAGCGCGTCCCAGACCTCGGCCGGTGCCTGGTCGAGGTCGACGCTGCGGGTCACCTGCTCGGCGTTCGTCGGTCCGCCATCGCTCCAAGCTAGTGTCATGGGTCTGCTCCTCTCGTCCTCGGTACGGATGCGCAACTCCATGGTTGCACACCTGCTAGGCTGAGGAAAAGCGCAACCCGATGGTTGCGCAAGCACACAAGCTTTTGCGGAACGAGAGAAAGAGAGACTGAAATGCCACTGGTCCCGATGGTCGTCGAGCAGACCGCTCGCGGCGAGCGCTCCTTCGACATCTACAGCCGCCTGCTCTCGCAGCGCATCGTCTTCCTCGGCGAGCCGGTCAGCGAGGAACTCGCCAACCTGATCATCGCCCAGCTGCTGCACCTCGAGGCCGACGATCCCGACAAGGACGTGAGCCTCTACATCAACTCGCCCGGCGGCTCCGCCTACGCGGGGCTGGCGATCTACGACACGATGCAGTTCATCAAGCCCGACGTGCAGACCATCTGTTATGGGATCGCGATGTCGGCCGGATCGCTGATCCTCACCGGCGGGGCGAAAGGCAAACGGATGGCGCTGCCGAACAGCCGCATCCTCATCCACCAGCCGTCGAGCGGCTTCGAAGGCCAGGCCTCCGACATCGAGATCCACGCCAAAGAGGTGCTCGAGCTGCGCGACCGGCTGAACCACATCTACGTCGATCACACCGGCCAGCCGATCGAGAAGATCAACCTCGACATGGAACGCGACAAATTCTTCAAGCCGGAAGAGGCGCGCGAGTACGGGCTGATCGACCGGGTGATCGAGTCCCACGACTTCAAACCGAACCCGACCGGGTTCCGCCCCGGGGACGGCAACGGCAACGGCAGCAGCGACGGGGGCGGCGAGGCCGCCAGCGCCTGAGGTGCGGTTCGGGTCGAGGCGGCGCGCGGCGCCGAAGGCCGCGCCCGCCGCGGCGCCCGAGGGTCCGCGGCGGCGTCCCCCGGCGTATTACGCGGTCGCCGGGATCCGCCTCGACCAGGAGATGGACCGCCTGCGCGGGCTGCCGGTGTTCGTCGGCGGCCCCTTGGAGCGGCGACCGGAGCTGAAGGTGCGGCGGGCGACGACGCGTCCGAATCGGGTCGGCTTCGCCGTCCCGACCGAACACCGACTACAGGTCACGGCCTATCCCGGGGTCCGGCCCGGGGATGTGCTGGAGACGCTGCTCCACGAGCTGGTCCACCTGCACGTGGGGCGGGCGCACGAGGCCCACGCCTGGCATGGGCAGACCTTCAAGGCGACCCTGGCGCGGGCGATGGAGGAGGCCTACGGGGTGAGCGGCGTCCCCACCCGGAGCACCCTGCACGGCGCATATGCCGAGGCGATCGAGCGCCAACGGGCGCGACCGCAGCTGGAGCTCGACCTGGCCTGAGCCAACCCCCTGACCTTTGTCGCCCACAGGGCGACAAAGGTCAGAAGCCCCGTTACGGCTTTGTGCCGGCGCGCGGCTAGGAGAAGCGGCGGAGGGCCCAGGCGCCGATGATCGCGGCGGCGCCACCGGTGAGGATGCCCTGAACGGCGGCGCGGCCGGCGGCGGGGTCGCGGCCGGCAATGCCGAAGGCGATCGCGTCGCCGAGGTCGACCGCGGCGGCGACGGCGGTCGCCTCGCGCAGGGCGACGCGGTCGTCGCGGACGGCGAAGGTGAGCAGGCCGAGGGCGATGTCGCGGCCGCCGGCGATCCGGGCGAGGGTCCGGGCCGAGGTGTCGGAGGCGTCAAAGCCGAGGACCTTCAGCGCCGGCCGGGTGGCGAGCGCCGCACCGACCCCGATCGCGATCCTGCCGGCGGCGACGCCGAGTACGGCGGTGCGGGCGAGTGGGTCGGGCCTGCGGCGACGAGCGATCACCGCACGAGCCTAAGCGCAAGTCACCGTTCGTGCCGGGTAATGATGGGGGGATGGCAGAGGGCGACACGATCCTGCGCGCGAAGCACCGGCTCGCCGACGCCCTCGTCGGCCAGTCGATCGCGGTGGCGACGCCCAACCCGCGCGGCCGTGCGGCCGGGGTCGAGCGACTCGACGGCCGCACCCTCAAGGGCATCGATGCCCACGGCAAGCACCTGCTCTTCGACTTCGGCGACCTCGTCCTCCATAGCCACCTGGGGATGAGCGGCGGCTGGCACGTCTATCCGCGTGGGGCGCGCTGGCGTCGGCCGCGCTCCTCGGCCTGGGTGGTGTTCGGTGGCGAGCGCCAGGACGCGGTCCAGTTCGGCGGTCCGACTCTGCGCGTCCTGCCCGCGAGCCGGGTCGCGATCGACCCGCAGCTGGCCCGCCTCGGTCCCGACATCCTCGCCCCGGACCTCGACCTCGACGCGCTCGTCGTCATCTTCCGCGCCGCAGACCAGTCGCGCACCCTCGGTGACGCCCTGCTCGACCAGCGCCTCACCGGGGGCATCGGCAACATCTTCAAGAGCGAGGCCTGCTTCGCCGCCAAGGTCGATCCCTGGCGTCCGCTGGCGCAGGCCTCGGACGCGGAGCTCCGCACCGTCCTCGAGGCCGCCCGCGCCCAGATGCTCGATGCGGTGCGGACCGGCGGCCGCCATCGCTTCGCCGTCTACAAACACCGCGGCCCCTGCGGGCGCTGCCGCGGACCTGTCCGCCACCAAGGCCAGGGCGACGCCAACCGCACCACCTGGTGGTGCGAGCGCTGCCAGGTCTGAGCGCCGCCCGCCGCTCAGGGCAGGTTCTTGACGAAGCGGCTGCGCGCCGTCTGCAGCTCGTAGCCGGCGGAGGCCCAGAAGGCCATCGCGTCGGCCTCTTCCGATTCGACGATCGCGTTGAGGCGCTTCGCGCCGAGCGCTCGCAGTCGCTCCTCGCCCGCCCGGACCATCTGGGTGGCGAGCCCGCGCCGTCGGTAGGCCGGATCGACCGCGAGCCGGTAGAAGGTCCCGCGCCAGCCGTCCCAGCCCGCGATCAGCGAGCCGACGATCGCGCCCTCGGCAACGGCGAGCAACAGCGCGTCCGGGTCGCGCTCCAGGAGCCAACGCACGTCCTCGGCCGATTCAGTGCTCGAGGGCCCGGTTTCAGCGCGGCGCCACAGCGCCGGCACCGCGTCGATGTCATCGACGTGACCGGCCCTGAGCAGGGTGGCGTCAGACATGAGCGATCAGGCCGGTCGCGTATTTATCAGCGTCGAGATGGAAGCCGGGCGCCGTCTCGAAGGTGCCGTCCAGAAGCTCGGTCGCGGAGATCTTGGTCAGGTCCATCTGTCGCCAGTCGGGTAGTCGCTCTCCCGACCAGGTCGCCCCGGCGACCTGGTATCCATCGACGCAGAGCGTCCCGTTGGCGGCCCGGAAAAGGACATGGGGATGCAGGGTCCGCCGCGCCGCGCCGGTCGTCTCGTAGAGCAGCGACAGGGGAGCGCGATCTTCGATCGCCTTGCGGATGGTCTCCTCGACGGTGATGCGGAGAAGGCTACGCGGAAGCCGACGATCGGACTTGAACCGATGACCCCTTCATTACGAAGGTCTTTCTAGAGCCAAATCTGGGCCGTCTAGGCACGATTCTGTCTGGGTCGACAGGCTGGTTTCGGGTCAGAATTGCAGGGTCGGGGACATATTTCGGGACACGTTTCAGTCCCGGCGGGCCGCGTACTCAGCCGGTCCCTTAGAGCTAATGCTCAACGAGGCTTGCTCCCTTCCGGAGGTTGCAGCGTCGACAGAGCACCTGCACATTTTCGGCGGTGCTGGATCCTCCCCAAGACCGCGGAATCACGTGGTCAAAGTGGAGGTCGTCGCCGGAGCCGCAGCTACGGCACCTGCCGCCGTCCCGTTGCCAAACAAAGAGCCGCGTGTCGACGCTGACCGGGGATGAGTCGTTCGTCGCAGCCTGCTTCAGTCGCGGTCTCCCGCTGGACGGGCGCGACCTGAGGCGGACTGGCCGGCTCAGGTTGGTGAATGGCGCGCTCACAGCGTCACGTCGGCCTGCGTTGCGAGATCCTCCACGGCCCTGTGCAGGTTGCGCAGCATAAGGAGCTTTTGCTTGTTCTTGGTGAGGTCGCGGATCTCATCGAACGGAGCTTTGGAGAGTTTCTCCGTGGCGCGCTTGACGGCGTCGTAAAGATCGCTGCCCAGCGCGGGGTCTTCGCGGACCAGCACGGAAGCCGCTGGCGCCCACCCTTCTTCGTCGAGAACCTTGGTTGCCTGATCGTTCTCGAGGATCGTCGTCAATTGACGAACCTGCTTCGAGTCGTTGAGCTTTCCTTCGGTCAGCCACCGCTTGAACTGCTGTTGGAAGGCGAGGTCGTCCGTGTAATGAGAGGCGAGGTCTTTTTTGCGTGCAAGCTCGTAAAAGAACGCAAATTTCTCGATGTTCCGGGGATCATCGTTCTCGCTGAGGTAGTCGGTGGTCCACCCGTATGCCTTTAGCTGCTGGGTGATCTTCGACTTACTCAGGCGCAAGTGAGTGGCGAGCCAGTCGTAGGTCTTGCCATGGACGTTGTAGAGCGTCGAGACATGCTTGGCCTGCTCGTAAGCGTCCCAGCGGATCTTGCCGGTGACGTGCATGTCGGCCAGCAGCACCGCGAGGTCGTCCTCAGTGAGCGCTTCGTCGAAAACCATTGCCGGGACGGTTGCGTATCGGTCGTCGTCGGGGTGCTGTTCGGCGACATGTCTGACGGCCACGGTGCGGCTGTTGCCCTCCCGGACGACATACCGACCGTCGAGCTTCTGCACTATGAGCGGGTCGTAGACGCCACCGTTTTGTTTGATCGCCTGCCCCAGTGCCTTGACCTGGTCTTTTGCCCAGAGAAGTTCGTCAAGGTCATCCTGCTCAACGGGTTCGGCGTGCCTACCGATCAAATACTGGATCCGGGGGTTCTGCGGATCCAGCGTGAGCTGATCAATTGGCAGTCGCGTCCGCTCGAAAGGTACATCGCGGTCCTGGAGTCGGATGTGGTCTTGCTGCGCCATATGGCCCTCCTCGATTGGTTTGGTCCGCGGATAGTATCAAAGAATCAGATGGTACTAATCGGTACGCCTAAGATCTAACAGATACCGCTTGATACGAGAGACGGGAGCCCTCGCCTCCTATGCGGCTGGCGGCTGGTCCTCCCAAGGATCGGGCTGCTTGAACGCTCCGGCCGGACCTGTCGGATCGACACGCTCCTCCGGTTGGCCGGGGCGATGGCGGTCGGCCCGGAGGAGCTGCTCGACGGAATCGTCTGGGTCCCCGCGCCCGAAGCTGAAGGAATCATCACCTTCAATTCAAGGCCATTCAGAGATGCAAGAAGGCAGATATCGATCCCAAGAATCGAGCAGTCAGAGATCACCTGAAGAACCCCGAGGCCAAAGGCATCAGGGCCACCGAGAAGACGCATCAAGGATCAACCAGCCGAGCCAGCAACAACCCAACAGCAGAACCCCTCACGCACTATCAGTTCGCCTCCGGCGAACTGATCTCACCACTCGCCCCGACCACCGCTCAATAGGCGGGCCGAAGCCCGGCGAGCATAGGGAAGTGACGCACGTTCGTGGTCAGCAGCTCCGCCTCCAGAAGAACCGCCGTCGCCGCGATCAGGTAGTCGGCGTCGTCGATGCCGGAGTGGGATCGGCGGTGACGGCGGGCGAGCTCGCCGGCGGCCCGCGCGACCTCCTCCCCGACCGGCACCCAGGAGAGGGTGGAGAAGAACGCCTCCAGCGCCTCGACCTCCCGCGGGCGGACTCCCGCCAGCAGCTCGAAGCGGACGACCTCGCTCGCCAGGAGCGGCTCGCCGTCCTCGGCCAAACCCGTCAGCAGGTCGACCGCCGGCTCCGATCCGCGCAGGTGGTCGACGGCGACGCTGGTGTCGAGCAGCTTCACCGCACGCCGAGGCGGGCGAGCCGCTCGTTCACGTCGCCCGAGCGGATCTCCTCGACGTATGCGGCGCCGTCGCCGGATCGGTCGCGCCAGGAGCCGGCGCTCGCCCGTAGCGCCCGCAGCCTCTCCTCCGCCGCCTGGCCGCCGAAAGTGGCGCGGACGGCGCGGCGGATCAACTCGGATCGCGATGCGCCGGTTTCGCGGACGGCACGGTCGAGGAGCGTCAGCTCCTCCTCGCCGAGATAGATCTGGGTCCGACTCATGGTGTCACTGTACATCAGGCGGTGTCCCTATTGGCCATCGCGGGTCCAGCTCGCTGAATCGACCGGATGCAAATCGCGCCTTCCGTTGACAACGGGGGCATGGACTCTCGATGCCACCCGGTGCAACTGCCGCTCCGGTCGGCCAATCGGGACATGGCGGCCGAGGCCCACCCGGTGCACGCGCCCTCCTCGCGGGTCAACGGGGGCATGGCGAAAACCGATGACGGATTCCGCGGGCCGCGCGGACATTCTCGCTGATGCTCTCGATCGGGCAAGCTCGGCACGGGCCAGGAGTCCTACTACCTGGAGAAGGTCGCCGAAGGCGCCGAGGACTACTACTCCGGCGATGGCGAGGCGGAGGGCTACTGGCTCGGCGACGCCGCCTGCGACCTCGGCCTGGAGGGCAAGGTCGAAGGTGAGCAGTTGACGGCGATGCTGACCGGGCTGAACCCGGCCGACGGTCGGCCGCTCGGCCTGCGGGCGGTCGGCGGTCGTGGGCCGATCCCCGGCTTCGACCTGACCTTCTCGGTGCCGAAGTCGGTATCCCTGACCTGGGCGATCGGCGGCCCGGCGGCGGCGGTCGAGGTCGCCGAGGCCCAGCGGGCCTCGGTCGCCGCCGCGCTCGACTACATGCAGCGCGCCGCCTGCTGGACCCGCCGCGGCGCCGAGATCGAGTTCGTCCCCGGCCGCGGGTTCCTCGCCGCCGCCTACGTCCACTGCTCCAGCCGGGCCGGCGACCCCCAGCTTCACACCCACGTCCTCGTCGCGAACGCGACCCAGGGGCCGGACGGTCGCTGGACGCGGCTCTACCACCCGGCGATCTACGACCACGCCAAGACTGCCGGCTACATCTACGGGGCGAACCTGCGCCATGAGCTGACCGAGCGGCTGGGGGTCCGCTGGCAGGAGGTGAGGAACGGCATCGCCGAGATCGACGGCTTCGATCCCGAGCACCTGCGCGCCTTCCCGACGCGCCGTCAGGAGATCCTCGAGGCGGCCGGCCCGGACGCCTCGGCCCGCGCGCGCCAGGTCGCCAACCTGGAGACGCGCAGGGCCAAGGAGCACGACCTGTCCGACGGGAACCTGCGCGAGCGCTGGCGCTCCAGGGCGGAGGAGATCGGCCTCGATCGCGAGGCGATCGGCGCGACCTTCGGCCGTGGGCGCCAGGCGCCGGACGGCATCGTCTCGATCACGGCGGTCGAGGCGACGGTCACCGCCCATGCCTCCCACTTCGACCGCCGCGACGCGATCCAGGCCGTCGCCCAGAACCTGCCCGCGGGCGCCCCGGCCGCCGAGGTCGAGGAGCTGGCCGACGCGTACCTCGCCAGCGAGAGCGTGATCGCGATCGGCGAGAGCGCCAAGGGAGCCGTCTTCACCACGACCCGGATCTGGGAGCTTGAGCGGCGGGCACTGGCCGGCGCCGCGGTGATGGCGGCGGCCGACGACCGCGCCGTGGCCGGCGAGCTGATCGCCGCCAGGGTGATCGCCAGGCGCGGCTCGCTGAAGGCCGACCAGCGGGCGATGATCGAGCGACTGCTCACCTGCGGCGAGGGCCTCGCGATCGTCGTCGGTGAGGCGGGAACCGGCAAGACCTACGCGGTCCTTGCCGCCGCCGAAGGTTGGTCGGCGGCCGAGATCGAGCTTAGGGTGGCGGCGCCGACCTGGCGGGCCGCGAACATCCTGCGCTCCGAGGGGCTGCCGATGAGCACCAGCATCGCCCGCCTGCTCGGCGAGCTTGACCGGACGGTCGCCGCTGGAAGGCCGGCGCTGGCGTCCGGCTCGGTCCTCCTGATCGACGAGGCGGGGATGGTCGACTCGGCGACGCTGGCGCGCCTGCTCGACCACGCCCAGGCGGCCGAGGCGAAGCTGGTGCTCGTCGGCGATCCGGCCCAGCTCGGCGAGATCGAGGCGGGTGGCCTCTTCGCCTCGCTCGTCGATCGCTCCGAGCCGATCGTCCTCGACGAAGTGATCCGCCACAGCCACGAGCTCGACCGCGAGGGGGCGCGACGGATCCGCGAAGGCCGCGGGGGAGAGGCGCTCTCGCTCTATCGCGCCGAGGAGCGGGTGGTGGTCGCCGAGACGCCCGACGCACGTCGCGAGGCGATGGTCGCCGACTGGTGGCGGAGCTACGGCGCCGGCGAGGACGCCTTGATGGTCGCGAAGCGGAACGCCGAGGTCGAGAGGCTGAACGCGCTGGCCCGTGAGGTGATGAAGGCCGAAGGTCGGCTCGGGGAAGCCGAGATCGAGGTGGGGGAAGCCCGCTTCGCCGCCGGCGATCAGGTCATCACCCGCGTCAACGACAACCGCGCCGGGATCTACAACCGCGAGCGCTGGAGGGTGGCGGAGGTCGACGTCGCAGGACAGACCGTGGTGTTGGACGGAATCGACACCCGTAGGCGGGTGTGTGTCGATTCCGTCTACCTGGGGGCGGTGAATCCGAACGACGGGGCGCCGGCGCTCCAACATGCCTACGCCGCCACCACCTACCAGGCGCAGGGGGCCACGGTGGACCGCGCCTACGTGACGGCAGATCCCTCGATGGATCGCCAGGAGTTCTACGTCGCGGCATCGAGGAGCCTCGAGGAGACGTGGTTCTACGCCACCCCTGAGATCCAGGTCGAGCGCGAGGAGTACGCGCCCCGCTCGCCCCACCTGCGTGAGGGCCTTGAGCACATCGCCGAGGCGGCCGAACGGAACGGCGCCCAGGTCTCGGCCCACGACCAGGCGATGCGTTCGGCGCTCGGGAAGCTGTCGGGCGAGGAGCTGGCACGGCGGCACGACGGGCTACGGGCCGAGGTGGGAGCCGAGGAGGCGAACCAGCAGGCACGTCGGCATCTCGCCGAACGCCTCGCAGAGACGGAGGCTCGCCTGGGGCGGATCGAGGCCGATCGCCACGACCTCGGCGAGCCGCCCGTCGGATGGCAGCGACGGGATCAGCGCCAGGCTCACGACGAAGAGAGCAGGCGGCTCAACGCGACCGCCTCGATGTCGCGGGAGGCGGCCGAGAGGATGCGGGCCGAACTCGGAGCCTCGCCGCCGGTCGATCACCAGGCGCGAGCTGAACTGGCGGTGATCGACCACCTGCTTGCCGAGCGCGAGCGCACCGCCCTGGCGGCGGCGCGGATCTCCCCGCCCGACTACATCGTCCAGGACTTGGGCGAGCGGCCGGGCGAGGCGGCGAGGCGGGCGACCTGGGACGTGGCGGTGCGGGGGATCGAGGGCTACCGACAACAGCACGGCATCCGGGACAGAGACACGGCGCTCGGGGCGGAGCCGGGCGATCGGGCGGCGCGGCTGGCGCGGGAGCGTGCAGCCGAGTCGATCAGACGGGCACAACGACGACTTGAGTTGGAGCAAGTACGAAGGATCGAGAGGACGCGAGGCATGGAGATCGAGCTATGAGCGCAACTAGGGATCGCGGGCTGGCCGCCTTCGGGCGACCGACTCCCGAGGAGGGCGGCCTTCTTGCGGAGCCGCTGATGACCGCCGCGGAGGCAGCGCGACTGCTGCACGTCCCGCGGAGCACGCTGTATGAGCTGGTCCGCTCGCGGGGTCTGCCGTGCGTGAGGATCGGCAGTCGCGGGATGCGGTTCACCCGTTCGGATCTCGCCCGCTGGGTCGGGGAAAACACCTCTGGCTAACTGGATCGTCTGATGGCCGCACTCCGAGATCGGGGAAGCGCCTGGCGCCGCTCCTGATGCAGAGCCACTGTTCGCACGGTGGCGGTGACGACCGAGCCTCTCCCTTCGCCCAGGCGATGCGCCAGGCCGAGACCGCCCAGACGTCGGAGCTGGAGGGAAGATGGAGCGGCGACGCCAAGGCTTCATGACCCACCGCCTCGGATTGTCGCCGCGCGCAGGCGGTGACGGCGCCGCGGAGAGAAGTTGACGGACGGCTTCGCGGGGTGCGCTACGTGGGCTTCGTCACCGTCTCGGCGCGAAGTGTCGGCGACGAGCTTGAGCGCGCCAGCGGCGTGATCGAGCACGCTGGCCAGCTCGATCACGCCGCTGGCCAGCGTGCTCGCTGGCCAGCTCGCCCGATTGGAGCTCCAACGCATGTACGGCGAGCAGGAAGCCGCGTTCACGATCACCCTGCCGCTATGCCGTGGCCTTGGGTGACCCTTCGCCGTACTTTCGCAAAGCAGGATCAGGAAGACCCGAGGGCCGAAGGGAACTCAGGTCCCCGGTATGTCGGACGGGTCACCCTCAGCCAAGGTAGAAGGAAAACGCCTTTTAATCCGCTCCCAGCAGAAGCCTCCCGCCGGCCCAGTCAAAGACGACCGAGCCGTACTGCCAGAGCGTGAAAGCACCCACCGTGCCGCCCGAACCCGGAGCATTTCCGTCGAACGATGCAATCGTCTGAGTCTCGAGGTTGTTGCTCGCTAGGGTCAGTGAGGTCGCCGTGTATTCGGGGACCGTGATGACCGAACAGTAGGTGTTTCCTTTTTGAGCGGTGCCAGTGGCCCTCCATCCAGCCATCTTGACAAGACTTGGGTCAACAAACGTATAGCTGGCCCCGGTGTCGACCAGCCACGGCTCCGCCTTCTCCGATCCGACGCTCATCTGCACCGTCTGTGAGACCCCGCCGGGCCCGGAGCTTACGTCCATCGGGACCGCCAGCCTCGGCTTGCCCCTAATTAGTCCATTCGGGATCGCCGCGGACTTGCTGGTCCCGGCAAACTTCCCTCGCTCTTCACTGCTGAGGACGAGCGTTTCGTTCTTGAAGTCGATCCGCGCCGAGCCGAAACGGCTCAACACATCGGCACCGAGGGAGCCCCGAATGTGTCCCTTGTCTTTTCTGGGGTTCGCGATAGTGGAAATTTCGCCGGCGGCCAGTTCGATACCGCCGAGCGACCAATTCCGCAAGTCGTAGTTCTGCGCAGTGGTTCTGCAGCCCGCGCCCCTGATCGGCCTAGGAGAGCCCGCCACGACAAGGCCGATTTCCTTTGCCAGTTCGGTGGAAATGACCGAGAATTCCGCCCCGGTATCGATCAACATCGGATACGGGCCTGCACCTTCAAAGCACATGTTTACGACGGGTTCGACCAGATCGCGCACTTTGTTGACCTTGATCGGAATCGTGGTGACGCCGTTCTTCGTCGTACCGGCCCTACAACCGCCCTCTGTCGAAGGAAGGGCTTCTTTCACCGGTGGGTAGACCTTCCGCTTGTACACCCCGGCAGCCGAAGAGCGAGTCGTCAATGCGGCCACCGCAAGCGCCACTAAGAACACTACTGCTGCATTCAAGTAGGTTTTAGGGCGCATTGGGCATAGAGGCTCTCATCCCCGGTGACAGACCCACCTCGTAGCGAGGTAGCAGCTTACCTCTGACAGATCCTGCTGGAGACATGGACCGGCCTCACAAGGCGGCCTAGGGTTCGGCCGCCACGTCTCTTCACTTCATATCGCATCCAGGCCTGCGGGTTGTCCACACATCCGGGATTGAAGGTGACGGCGGGTCCATAGTATTTCGCTTCGGCATTATGAACGTGAGTCCGCCCCAGCCAAAAGACTGCCCAGCGGCTTCGCTCATCAGAGCCGAAGTCCAACGTATGGCCGGTCTTCGGGAATGGGACCCGCGCTCGCACCGCCACAACCACATGCATTTTGCATTTCTCCGGAAGCGGTTTGGCGCTCCAAATAACCCTGAGCGTGGGAATGTGGACCGCCGAATCTCCTGCAAGGAGCAATACCAACCTCGCGGAAATCGGCTTAAGACCTGAGGCTAGACATCTCGAAGTAAGGGGACTCTCAGCGTGCAGGCGTTCAGACCGAGCGGGAAACCTGGTCTCCGGTCCGCGCGGCGGTTGTGCGCCTGCGCCCATCTGGGCCAGCATCAGACAAAGGAGCGAGATGGATATCAGAGCGATAAATACCAGCCCGGCCAGGAATGTCCTAGGACCTGGTTTGGAAATCTGAGGTGTCGAGCGACGGATCAATGGATACCCGCCTTGATTATTTCACATAGGTTATCTCGTTCGACGGCCTTCGTTGCAGCCACGTCTATCCGAACTCCAACTCTCGATAACCCCGCTGATTGGTCTTGTCGTTCCAGAAACACCCCTGGACTCTTTTAGCCGTCAGATGACTTTCGAACACGTAGAGGTGCTCCCCCGTACTTCTTCCCGTAATCGTTTCTTCTTTGGAAAATGCAGGTGGATAGATAGGGATGTGGCCGTCCAGTTCGCCGCACGCCTGCGGACTAGACTGCGGATCATTCTGGGGCGCTTGGAAGACCTCGCCCAGACAGCCACAGTCCTCGGCCGGATTCCAGTGCCAGCGTCCGATCACGTCAAGGCCGTTCGTACTTTTCGTTCCACCGGCCGCCGGCTTCACGAAGCAGCCTTCTTTCGCGAGATCCGGCTTGAGATTCTCCAATTCCAATTCCAAGAGTTCTTCTTCCTTCGCTTTCGTCGGTTTTTCTTCGATTTCACCTCTTACTTTTTCTTCTTTTTTTTCGAGACTAGGGTTACCACGCTCGGCGCAGAGCGGTCCTTCGTCGGGTTCGACAATTTTCCCCCGGTCGTATTTGATCGTCCCGAGCTCTTCGATGGTGTACTTGACTTCGCCACCAAGAGCACCTTCCAGTGGACACCCGCGCTTTATTTTGCCTTCGTTGGCTACGTTTTCAACAAATAACTTCAGCTCTTTCCCGGTCCCTGGTCCATGTCCGCCGGTGTTGTGCGAACCTTCGGTTCCTCCTTCGAAGTAGGGGCAGTACTTGTAAATGTACGGTCGACCTTCCACTTCTCTCACCCCGCTCGAAAGAGGCGCCGCATCCAGACCGTCGCCTGGTACCGGCCCCAGCTGCGAGACAGCAAGAGAAACGTGCGGGACGCTGCGCTGCTGCTGATCTCCCGCGGTCGAGTAGGTAAGCAACGCGACGGCCCGAGTGAGGGTGCCTTCGGATTCTGCGGTCGACACAGCCATCAGATCATGCGGACCCATGTCACTAATGACTTCTGAGGTGTTAAGCGCCCGGTCATAGATCTGCACGTCGTCGATTCGACCGCTGAAGAATCTGGCGACTTCAGTGGCGCCGCCGAGCTCAAGATCTCCTGCTGCCGAGATCGGGGAAGGGCTCAAGCATTCGTCGACGAGTTCTCCGTCCACGTAGATCCTGATGTGCGCTCCGTCGTAGGTGAGTGCCAGGTATGACCACACGCCTGCGGGGAGGGGCGCTTCTCCCCGTACGGAGCCCTTTTCTTCAGCACTGGCCTGCGTCCCCCCATAGGGAACTCCCGCTTCGTCCGAGCTTGCATAGAGGAACCAAGGCTGTACGGAGCTTCCCGTCGCTTGCCTGGTGACAAGCGGTTCGAATTCACCCGCTTCCGTGGTTGGCCGCACCTCTGCCTCGAGGGTGAATTGTTCGTTGAGGTCGAGGCTCGGTGAGTCCGGAATCGAGAGATAGCTTTCTTTGCTGGAGAAGAATTCCATCGCCCCCCCGTATTTCCCGCGCGTCGTCCATTCGGCGCCGTGGATCGTCGCCGTGTGGCCATCGCCGGTCAGGTCTTCGACGGTCGAGCCTTTGTTTTCGTCAAAGGAATATGCCGCCACTGGTTCCCGCTTCGGCGTCTGAATCGGCGCTTCCATATCTGCGTCGACTTCGGCCTGATCGAGTCCGCGGTTGTAGACGCGGACCTCGTCGATCCGGCCGTCGAAGTACTCACCGGTGTCGGTCGAGCCCCCGATCTGAAGTTCGCCTTCGGGGGTCACCACCGGTTCGGCGGCCCCGTTGTCGATCAGTTCCCCGTCGACGTATATGTAGGTCCGGTTTCCCGTGAAGGTGAGCGCGATGTGGCTCCAGGCGTGGGCCGGTAGCGGATCGTCGGCATGGACGTGTTCCTGTTCTTCATCGACGGCGCCGACGGGTCGGTCGGAGACGATCCCTCCCTCGTAGAGGAAGTAGCCGAGGCCCGAACCTTCCTGCTTGTCGATCAGGGGGGCTGCTTTGTTTTCGGCACCGCTCGGGCGCACCCAGGCCTCAAGCGTGAATTCTTCCTCGAAGTTCAATTCCGGCGAGGCCGGGATCTTCAGGATGTCACCTTCTTCGGCGTCGAATTCGTAGGCTCCGCCGTAGCGACCGTGTTCGGTCCATTTCGGACCTTCGACCGTCGCGGTGTGACCGTCGCCGGTCAGATCCTGCGCGGATTCTTCATTTTCTTCGTCGAAGGAATATTTCGCCACCGGCGTGGCCTTAGGCGTCTGCAGCGGGGTTTCCATGTCGGCAGCGACTTCGGCACCGTTGAGCGTCCGCCGGTAGACGCGCACCTCGTCGATCCTGCCGCCGAACGGCCCTTCGGGCGCGTCGCAGCCGATCTTCAGGTCGCCTTCGCCGGTCCCGGGCGGCGTGGAGGTCGCTTTCGTCGCGGCAAGTTCGCCGTCCACGTAGAGGCGGATCTTCGAGCCGTCCCAGGTGGCCGCGAGGTGGACCCATTCGTACTCGCGGATCTCTTTGCCGCCGACCGCCGTCTTCGACCCTGGGCCTTCACCGATGAAGGCTTCGGCGTGGCCTTCTTCGGTCGAGCCGATCCCGAGTCCGAAGAGGTCTTCGCCACCCGATTCCCTCACCACCACCGGGTCTTCGTAGATTCCGCCGTCCGGGCGCACCCAGGCCTCGATCGTGAATTCTTCGGTCAGCCGCAGTTCGGGGGAGTCGGCGACCGAGGCGCAGTCGCCTTCTTTGAGGAACCCGAGGGCGCCGCCGTAGCGGCCTTTGGTCCATTCTGCTTCGCCTTCGATCGTCGCCGTGTGTTTGTTGCCGCTGACGTCTTCGACCGTTTCGTCGCCGGCTTCTCCTTCGTCGAAGGAATAGGCGGCGACCGGACCTGATTTGGGGGTCTCGATCGGGTTTTCCATGTCGGCGGCCAATTCGCCGGCCGAGAGTGCGCGTTCGTAGACCCGAGGCTCGTCGATCCGGCCTTCGAAGTAATGGTCGTAGCCATAGTCGTCGGCGCAGCCGATCTTCAGCGGACCTTCGCTTTCGATCGGCGCTTCCGCTGCACCGCTGTCGACGAGTTCGCCGTCGACGTAGAGGCGCATCTTGGCGCCGTCGTAGGTGAAGGCGAGGTGGCTCCAGGTATCGGCCGGCAGTTCGGCTTTGCCTTCGACCCGGGGCACGGGATAGGTGCCGTCGTTGACTTCCCCTTCGGGTTCGCCTCCCACGGTGTCGGCCCAGAGCGCGTAGCCGTAGCCGCCTTCGCCGTCCTGCTTGTAGAAGACGGGGGAGAATTCGTGGGGTCCTTCGGGCCGGACCCAGGCCTCCAGGGTGAATTCTTCGCCCATCTGGAACTGGGGGCCGTCGGGGATCGTCACGCAGCCTTCTTCGCCATCGAATTCGAGCGCTGAGCCGTAGCGCCCTTGTCCGGGTTCGGTCAGTTTGGCCCCTTCGACCGTGCCGTCGTTATTGCCAGCGAAGTCTTCGACCGTTCCTTCGGTCACCGAGTCGAGCGAGTAATCGGCGACCGGACCCTGTTTCGGCGTCCCGAGCGGGGACTGCATGTCGCCAGCGATCTCGCCGGGCGAGAGAACACGGTCGTAGACACGAGGCTCGTCGATCCGTCCGTCGAACCAGTCCCAGTAGCCGTTGTTGTCGCCGCAGCCGATCCGCAGCGACCCGTGGCTTTCCACGAGTTCTTCGGCCGCGCCGGAGGCGACGAGTTCGCCGTTCACGTACAGGCGGATACGAGCTCCGTCGAAGGTGAGGGCCAGGTGGCTCCAGACGTGGATCGGGAGTTCGGCCGTCGCTTCGATTTCGGGAGCCGGCCAGGTGCCGTCGACGACGTAGCCCGAGGGGTGTCCTCCTTCGACCCCGCCCGCATATTGGGGACATATTTCTGTGTCTCAGGTGGGCGCCCAATGCAAAAAGTGGCAATTTACTGGGCTTTTGAGAGCCGACGCCCGGACTTGAACCGGGGACCCCTTCATTACGAATGAAGTGCTCTACCAACTGAGCTACGCCGGCGCGCAGCGAGGGATTGTAGAGCCGGGGCGACCGCCGCGAAGTCGGCGCGCCCGCCTTGGCCCGGACTACGCCTGGGGCCGCTAGATGAGAAGCCCACACACGTTGTGAACGCCTGAAAGGCCATCCGGGCCCTCCAAGAAGCTCGAGGTTCTTGACGCCCTGAGCAAGGAGGACCCGGATGAAGGTTCACGCTACCGGCATGAAACTGCCCCCGGGAGCCATCCGGGACCGGTCGTAGGTTCGCCTCACCGGGACGGGGGCTTCCGAAAGCAGACGAGACGGGCAGGCCGCGCTTGCGTTATGGGCTGCGAGCCCGAGACGCTAATTGGCCGCCCCTGCGATTGGCCCGGTTGCGCTTCGAGCGCGAATCCGTAGTTGTCGTTTGCCCGCTCGCTCTGCGCCCGAAAGTCGATCGAGAGGAGGCAGCATGCGCTCAATTGGACTCGACGTCCACCAGAGCTTCTGCGAGGTGGCGATCTGCGAGGCCGGCGGGGTGAGGTCCGCCGGCCGGATCCAGACCGACCGCGAAGAGCTCGAGCTCTTCGCCCGGAGCCTCGGCGCCGAAGACCAGGTGGTGCTGGAGGCGACCGGCCCGGCGATGGAGATCGCCCGGATCCTCGAACCCCACGTCGCCCGGGTGGTCGTCGCCAACGCCCAGGAGGTGCGGGCGATCTCCCATGCCCGGGTCAAGTCGGACCGCTTCGACGCGCGCACCCTGGCCCACCTGTTGCACGCGGGCATGCTCGACGCGGTCTGGGTCCCCGACCCCGCCACCCAGGCGTTGCGGCGGCGGGTGGCGCGCCGCGCCGCCCTGGTGCGCCAGCGCACCAGGGCCAAGAACGAGGTCCATGCGGTGCTCTCCCGCTGCCTGCTCGGACGCTCGCCCGTCACCGATCTCTTCGGGGTCGGCGGGCGTCGTTGGCTGACCGAGCAGAAGCTTCCGGAGACGGAGGTCGAGACGGTGGCCGGCTGCCTGCACCAGATCGACTTCCTCGACGTGGAGATCTCGAAGATCGACCGCAGGCTCGGCGAGTGGGCGGTCGGCTCCACCGAGGCCCGTCGCCTGATGACGATCCCCGGCGTCGGCGTCGCGGCCGCCGCGGCGCTGATGGCGGCGATCGGCGACGTCTCGCGCTTCGATTCCTCGCGCAGGCTGGTCGCCTACCTGGGCCTCGACCCGAAGGTCCGTCAGTCGGGCGAGGAGCCCGCCCGCCACGGGCGGATCTCCAAGCGCGGCAACGCCCAGGCACGAGCGGTGCTGGTCGAGGCCGCCTGGAGCGCGGTCCGCTCGCCGGGGCCGCTGCGCGCCTTCGGCGAACGGGTCCGCGTCCGCAAGGGCTCCCAGGTCGCCGCGGTCGCGGTGGCCCGCAAGATCGCCTGCCTCTGCTGGCAGCTGCTGAGCAAGGAAGAGGACTACGCCTACGCCCGGCCCTCGCTGCTGCGGGCGAAGATCCGTCGCGCCGAACTCGACGCCGGGGCGCCGCCGCGGTCGAAGCGCCACGGCGGCAAGGCCGTCAGCGCCTCAGCCAAGGAGCGCGAGGCCGAGCGCGAGCTGGTCGAGCGTGCCGAGGCCGCCTACCGACGGCTCGTCGCCGACTGGAAGGCGACCGGTGCGAAGGGCGCCGGTGCGACAACGGGGCGCGCATCTTCTGGGCCCTCTACGGGGCAGGCAGCGCGGCAGGATTCAGCCCCAGAGCCTGCGCTTTAGCTCGGTCGTCACCGGCGCCGCCAGAGACTCTTGCAAAAGGAGAAAAGATCGCAACGGGACTTGACTTTCATCCGTAACGCCGCTCTCGGACCGGCGGGGAGGCTCGCGCTGGTCGAGGCGATCGAGTCGGGGATGACGCAGAAGGCGGCGGCCGCCGCCTTCTGCGTCGCGCCGGCGACAGCCCACCGCTGGTGGCACCGGTGGAAGGCCGCGGACGAGGAGGGGCGGCGCTCACGGAGCTGGGTGCTCGACCGTTCATCGCGTCCCCGGCGCCAGCCACGACGACTCACCGTGGACGAGGAGGAGCCGATCCTGCGGGCCCGTCGACAGACGAACCTCGGCCCCGGCCGTCTGGCCGGGATCTGCGGCCGCGCCCGCTCGACGATCTGGAAGGTGCTGCATCGTCACGGGCTCTCCCGCCGGGGAGGCTCGGCCCACGAGACCTACCGCCGCTACGAGTGGTCCCGGCCCGGCGCCCTGCTACACGTCGACGTCGCCCGTCTGGCGCGCTTCGAGCGGCCGGGCCATGCCGTCACCGGGATCCGGGACAAGACCGGCGCCGAGAAGCGCGCCGGGGTCGGCTACGTCTACCTGCACTGCGTGACCGACGATCACAGCCGCCACGCCTACGTCGAGCAGCACCCAGACCAGGGCGGCGACACGGCGGCGGCGGTGCTGGAACGGGCGATCGCCCACCTGGGTGAGCTCGGCCTGGCCCCGCCCGAGGCGGTGATGAGCGACAACGCCTTCGCCTACCGCAAGAGCCGCGCCTTCCGCGAGGCCCTCGGGAGCCATGGCGCCCGCCATATCCTCACGCCGCCCTACACGCCCCGCTGGAACGGCAAGGTGTGTGTCTTAGCTTCGCGGTGCCGTCCGCCAGGGCGGCGAGGCTCCCCGCGCCTGCGGGTCTGACTCAGGCGAAAGGCATGTCGGGGTGAGAGGAGAGCCCCGATCGGGGCTCTCCTCTCGTTCAACCCCTGACCTCCGCTCGATTCGTCGGCCCGTGGGTTGCGGGCGGGTCGGCGGAGCTGACTTGATAGGAGATTCGCGCCAGTGCGGCTGCACCGACACAGAAGCGTCGCTCGTCGACCCGACCTCGACTCTAATCACGACCCAGGAGGCCAGATTGATCGTCGGCATCGACGTCCACAAACAAAGCCACGCCGCGGCCCTGCTCGACGACCGCGGCGGGGAGATCGACACCCTCATCTTCGCCAATTCACCGAACGGCTACCGGTGCCTTCTGGGCTGGCTCGTCGACCACGGTGCCGAGGGGGCGGTCGTGGGGCTCGAGAGCCCCGGCGCCTACGGGCGCTGCCTGGTGACCGCGCTCGTCACCGCCGGCTACGAGACCCTGCAGGTGCCCGCCTGGCGCACCCATCGCGAGCGCCATCGCCAGGGGCCGGGCAAAACCGATCCCGGCGACGCGATCTCGATCGCCCAGGTGGTCCTGCGCAAGCGTCGTGACCTGGGCCCCGCCGTGGAGCCCGAGCTGGTCCGGGTGCTGGGCATGCTCGAGCTGCAGCGTCGTCGCCTGGTGCGCGACCGCACCCAGGCGATCCAGCGTCTGCGGGCCGACTGGACCCAGTTCGACCCGGTCTCCGAGAGCGGGGTGATCCGCTGCGACCGACAACGCGAGCTGGCGAGGCTGAAGCGGCTGCGTCTCGGCGATGGCCTCGCCGAGCGCACGGCGGCCCGCTGCATCCGCGAACTCGCTCGCGACATCGAGGACCTCAACAAACGGATCAAGGCGCTCGACGGCGAGATCGCGGAGGTCCTCGAGGAGCACGGCAACCCGCTCGCCGACCTGCAGGGCGCAGGCACCAATCTCGCCGCAACGATCATCGCCCAGGCCGGCGACGTGCGGCGCTTCCGAGACGCCGGGGCCTTCGCCCGCTTCTGCGGTGCCGCACCGATCCCCTGCGGCTCGGGCCAGACCTCAGGCCGGCACCGCCTGCATCGGGGCGGCAACCGCCAGCTGAACGCGGCGCTCTACCGGATCGCGATCGTCCAGGCCAGACACCACCCCGATGCCCGCGCCTACCTCGCCCGCAAGGCCTCTGAGGGCAAGACGCCAAGAGAGGCGAGGCGGGCGCTGAAGCGCCATCTCGCCAACGTCCTCTATCGGCGTCTTTACGCCTGGGCCGAACAGGCGCCGGCGATGCAGACTTGACATAGGAGAATCGAGAGGTTCATCCAGACCCTGAAGCAGGAGTGGGCATATGCCCACCCCTGGCCGAACTCGGCCGAGCGATCCAGGGCGATGACATCATTCCTCCGCTACTACAACCGGCGCAGGCCCCACAGCTCTCTCGGAGACCGGCCGCCGATCAGCCGCGTTCACAACGTCCGTGGGCAGGACAGCTAGAGCGCGAACACCATCCGCACGGTCACCCCGTCCGGTCCCTGATCGATGCCGAGTTCATCGGCGCACTCCCGCATCAGCATCAGGCCGGCGCCGAGGCCCTCGGAGGAATTGGGGCCGAAGCCGCCGCCGCTGTCGCGGACGACGACCACCAGCCTCCGGCCCTCGGCGAGGGAGGCGACCAGCTCGACCTCGCCCTCGGCCCCCGGATAGGCGTGTTTGACCGCGTTGGTGACCGCCTCGGAGACGGCGAGCATGATGTCGCCGGCGAGGCCTTCGTCGGCACCGTTCTCGAGCGCGAAGTCGTGGGCCGCCCAGCGGAGCTCGGTGACCGCGTCGGGCCTGGCCGGACGGCGCAGGGTCGTCGTCGGCGCCGGGAGGTCGACTGCGCCGGCGACCTCGCCGAAGGTCGGACGCATCACCACGAGGCACAGGTCGTCGGGGATCGGGCCGTCGCCGATCTCCAGCAGCGAGGCTTTCGCTTCCGTCGCGAGCGCCTTCGCGGGCAGGTCGGAGTGGGGGGCGAGGGCCGCGGTCAGCCCGTCGAGGCCGAGCAGGGCGCCGTCGCGCCGCAGGTCCGTCGCCCCGTCGGTGAAGGCGAGCACCCCGCCCGGCTCGGACAGGCCCACGGTCACGGTGGAGACCGACAGCGGGCGCCGCACGCCGAGCAGCGAGGTCGGGCCGACCGGCACCAGCGGCACCAGGTCGGGCAGGCGCAGCGGCGGCGGATGGCCGGCGACCGCGCAGCGCAGTTCACCGCCCCGCTGGTCGAACTCCATGCAGACCGCGCTGACCAGTTCCTGACTCATCCCGGAGCGCTCGATCAGCGCGTCGTTGGCGAGCTGGAGGATCGCCACCGGGTCGCTGATGTTCGCCGCGAAGGTGGCGAGGCGGGCGCGGATGAAGGTCGCCAGGCGCGCCGCGACCGGACCGTGGCCGACCACGTCGCCGAGCACGACCACAGCGCCGCCGGGGGAGCTGGCAACCAGGTAGAAGTCGCCCGACACGCCATGGTGGGAGGGGACGAAGGCGGTCGCCACGTCGAGCCCCGCGGTGTGCGGGAGGGCAGCCGGGGTCAGCGCCGCGGTGATCACCTCCAACTCCTCGACCGACTGCTCCAGCTGGACCTGACGTTCGCGCACCGAGGCGACCATCACGACGACGAGGCCGAAGGCCACCGCGCGGGTGAGCAGGGTGAACCAGAATTCATCGACCGGCTGGAACGCGATCCCGATGGAGTAGAGGCCGAGCGTGAGGATCGTGGTGAGGAGGCCGGCCTTCCAGCCGAACCACCAGGTCGCCAACCCGACCGGAGCCGCGTAGAAGAATGCGATGCCACCGTGGGCGGCGTTGGTGATCACCAGCCAGAGGACGAAGATCAGCGCCGTGATCAGGACTACCGAGAGGATGCGCCTATAACCCCGGTCCCCTGTAGTCACCGGCCGATCCTAGTCGCTTGTCAGGGGCGTTAGGCTCGGATCGGGCACCGAACCGAGGAGACGAGATGGCAACGATCGAGCCGGGCGATATCGACGAGAAGGTCCCGCCGAGCGGCGCGGGCTGTGAGGAGTGCATGGCCACCGAGGGCTGGTGGCTGCACCTGCGCCGCTGCGCCGGCTGCGGGCACATCGGCTGCTGCGACAACTCGCCCTCCCAGCACGCCACCCGCCATCAGGAGGCGACCGGCCACCAGGTGATCCAGAGCTTCGAGCCGGGCGAGGCCTGGTTCTACGACTACCGCTCGGAAAAGTTCTTCGAAGGGCCGGAGCTGTCCCCGCCCGACAGCCACCCACTCGAGCAGGGCGTGCCGGGGCCGCGCGGCGCGGTGCCGCCGGACTGGCAGTCGAAGCTCAACCCGTAGCCGCGGTTCCGTCGAGGGCGACCGGAATGATCGCCCGGTGGCGCGCGAGCGGAAAACGAAACAACGCGAGGGCCACGAGGTCGAGTTCTCGCGCATCGTGGCCTTCAGCGACGGGGTGTTCTCGATCGCGATCACGCTGCTGGTGCTTGGCCTGACGATCGATCCCGGGATCCCCAAGGACAAGCTCGCCCACGAACTCTGGGAAAAACACGAAGCCCTGCTGGCCTACGCGATCAGCTTCGCCGTGATCGCCCGCTTCTGGGTCGTCCACCACGCCTTCTTCAGCGAAGTCAAGGCGTTCGACTCGAAACTGATCGGACTCAACATGCTGTATCTCGGCTTTCTCGTCCTGATCCCGTTCTCCAGCCAGGTGCTCGGTGAGTACGGCGGGCAGTTGCCGGCGGTGGTGCTGTACTCCGCAAACCTCACCGCGGTCGTCCTGGTCGGGCAGTGGATGAGCTGGGACGCGCGGAGAGCCGGGCTCACCACCATCGACGCGGAGACGGCGCGCGAAAACCTGGTCCGCGGGTTCTTCATCGCCGCCGTCTTCCTGCTTTCGATCGTCGTCGCCTTCTTCGACGCCAGCATCGCCCCTTATATGTGGCTGGCCCTCTTCTTCGAGGGGCGCGGCCACGTGATCGAACGGCTCAGCCGGCCGACTTAGCGATGAAGGCGATGTCGCCTTCCGGTCCGACGCAGCTGACCGAGATGCCCTGGTCCACCTTCACCGCCTGACAGCGGAAGCCGTCGAGCGAGCAGGAGCTACGCGAACCGCCCTCGCCGATCGCGCAGGCGTGGCTGCTTTCCCAGTCCTCCATGGTGGTGCGGGCGGTGGCGCAGTCAACTGCGGTGGCGCGGAGTTGGGCGTCCCCACCGCACGAAGCCACCTTCGACCCCGCCGGAGCGTTCGGGGCCGTCGCCTTCTTCTTTGGAGCGGTCGAGTTCGAACCGCCGTTCGACCCGCCACCGCACCCGCCGACGAGCAGGGCGGCGGCGAGGATGGCGAGGGCTGCCAGGGCGGAGCGCTTCATCTCCGCCGAAGCTACCCGTCCGCCGCCTCCTTCACCGCCGGCCGGCCCGCGTGGGGAAGCTGCCCGCAGATCGGGCAGTCGGGCTCCGGCACCACCGGTTTGCGGTCGACCTCCATCGTCCGCAGGTCGTAGATGTGTTCGACCCCTTGCGTCGACGGCGTCGCCAGCCCGGTCAGCAGGTGGAGGACCTCCATCCCGATCTGGCCACCGATCAGCCCGCAGGCAGGCCCGATGTTCGCCGAGGGGCTCGGTTTCGCCCGCTGCGCGTCGATCGCCGCATCCATCAGTGGGTAATCGCGCCGCCAGGCGATCCCTTGGCAGACGTAGCAGCCGGTGACCCCGGGGACGTAGAGCGGCCCGACCCGGGCGATCGGCGGGAAGTGGCTCATCGTGATGTAGGGGATGCCGGCCTCGAAGCAGGCCTGGTTGCACCACAGCTCGACGTCGAAGGCGGGCCAGTCGATCGCGTCGATGACGATGTCGGCGCCGTCGATGAAGTCGGCGATCTCGGCGACGCTGCCGAGCCGGCGCGAGGTCGCGGTGATCCGCGCCTCCGGGTTGAAGGCGCGCAGCCGCGCCGCCGCCACCTCGACCTTCAGCAGGCCGAGGTCGGCGGGCGTGTAGAGGATCTGCCGGTTGAGGTTGGAGATCTCGACCCGGTCGCCGTCGACCAGCCACATCTCGCCGATCCCGCAGGTGGCGAGCGCCCAGGCGGCCCAGCCGCCGAGCCCGCCGACGCCGAGCACCGCGACCTTCGCCTCGCGCAGCCGCCGCTGGCACTCCGACGGCAGCGGCAGCTCGCCACCGCCGATGTCGGAGAAGTAGCGCAGCTGGCGATCGAAGCGTGTGCGCTCGGCCGGCGCGATCAGGTCGTCGTCGGCCGCGTCCTCGACCACATCGAGCTCCTGCATCTGGGAGATCGTGTCGTCGACCGCCTCGGCGCCGAACTCGGCGTGCAGCTCCTCCAGGGTGTGCTCGCCGTCGAGCGCCTCGAGCAGGCGCTGATCGTCCTCGTCGGGCCGCTCGATCCGCACATCGCGGTTGGCGCTCGGTCGACGCAGGTAGACGTCCCCTTCCGGGGAACGAAACGACTCCGTCGTCCGCTTGATCCGCGGTCGCCGCATCGCCATCCCCTCACCTCCAATTTGTCCGCCCTGCCGCCCACCGGCGTGGCTTTGGGTGAGACTCCCATATAGGTGGAAAGCGTTCCCCTAAACGCGCGGGTTTTTCGAATAGTGGGGAGAACGCCTAATGAGACGGCGCGCGGGCGCTAATCGACCGCGGCCGCGAGCTCCTTCGCGCGGGCGAGGACGGCGTCGGTCATCGGCTCGGTGAGCTTGCCGGTGAAGGTGTTCTGCTGGCTCGGGTGGAAGCTGCCGAGCAGGGTCCAGCGGCCCCCCAGTTGCGCCTCGGCGCCATGGCCGAAGCGCGGCTTCGGGCGCGGGGTGGGGACGCCGATCGCCCGCGCCGCGCGCAGGAACCCGTCCCAGCCGAACGAGCCGAGCGCGACGACGACGCGGGCGCGGTCGAGCAGGTCGAGCTCCCGCTCCAGATAGGGGAGGCAGTTGTCGCGCTCCGCCGGGGTCGACTTGTTGGCGGGTGGCGCGCAGCGGACGGTCGCCGTGATGTAGGTGTCGATCAGCGCGAGGCCGTCGTCGCGCCGTACCGAGGTCGGCTGGTTGGCGAGCCCGGCCCGGTGGAGCGCCGCGTAGAGCCAGTCGCCGGAGCGGTCGCCGGTGAACATCCGGCCGGTCCGGTTGGCGCCGTGGGCGGCGGGGGCGAGGCCGACGAGGAGGATGCGCGCGGCCGGGTCGCCGAAGCCGCTGACCGGGCGGGCCCAGTAGTCCTCACCGCGGTAACGGCGCGGTGGGTCGGCCGCCTCGGCCTCGCGCCAGGTGACCAGCCGCGGGCAGCGCCGGCAGGCGTGGACCTCGGCGGCGAGCGCCTCGAGCTCCCTCGCGCGGCCCGAGTTCATAAGGTTGACCACCGATCCATGGCATCGAACCGAATCACGCGGGGCGGCGCGGTGCTTGCCGCCCTCCTCCTGATCAGTCTGCTCGCCGGTTGCGGCGGCGGCAGCGAGAGCGCGAGCAACAGCGCGCAGACCTCGGCCGCCTCGGTCACCGACGGCAAGCCGATGCCCTCGGCGGAGGAGTCTGCCGACGCCGAGCTCCTCAACCACGTGCTCGGCCGCCAGGAGGCGGCGATCGCCGCCTACGGGCAGGTGATCCGGAAGCTGGCCCCGCGCCCCGCCCACATGGCGGCCTACTTCCGTGCCCAGGAACAGGAACACGTCGACGCGGTGCTGAAGGCGATGCGGGGGCTGAAGAGCTCCGCCGAACCGAGCGAAGAAGAGATCGAAGTGGGCGACCGCAAGAGCGACCGTGAACGGCTCGAATTCCTCTACGAAGTCGAAAGCGCGACGATCGACGAGGAGCTCAGCGCGATCGCCGGCCTGGAATCGAGCTGGCCGCGCTCGCTGCTCTCCTCGACCGTGGCCGATCAGGCCCAGCATCTGACCCTGCTGCGGCAGGCGCTCGGGGCCGGTCCGCTGGCCTCGGTTCCGGTCCCGTTCGAAAACGGGACCTTTCCACCGCCGGTTGGATAAGGAATACTGCCCGCAGTGACCGGGCCCCTCTACCGGATCGGCGGCTTCTGCTCCCGCCACCACTGGCCCGTTATCGGCGCCTGGATCGCGCTCGCGATCGCGCTGGTCGTGATCGGCCAGGCCTCCGGCTCGAAGACGAGCGAAAACCTGACGCTCCCCGGCACCGGCTCGACCCTCGCCACCGAACTGCTGGAAGAAAACCTGCCCGAGCAGGCCTACGGCTCCAATCCCCTGGTGCTGGAAGCGCCCGCGGGCACGAAGCTCTCCGAACCGAAGTACGCCACGGCGGTCGAAGAAACCTCGAAGAAGCTGGAAGCGCTGCCCGACGTCAACTCGGCGATGAGCCCGCTCGCCCCCGGCTCGCAGACGCTGAGCCAGAAAGACCCGAACATCGGCTACATCCCGGTCGTCCTCGGCGTCGGCCCCGGTGAAATCGCCGAAGACCAGTCGCAGACGATCCTCGACGCGGCCAAGCCGTTCGAAGCGGCCGGCGGCAACGCCTCGATCGGCGGCTACGTCGGCAACCAGCTCTCCAAACCGTCGACCGAGAAGTCCGAGGTGATCGGACTGGTCGCGGCGGTGATCATCCTGCTCTTCGCCTTCGGCACGGCGACGGCGATGATGCTGCCGATCGTCTCGGCGCTGATCGGGCTGGCCTGCGCGCTCTCGATCATCCGCCTGCTCGAGCACGTGCTCGAGGTGCCCGGCGTGGCGGCGACGCTGGCGACGATGATCGGCCTCGGCGTCGGCATCGACTACGCGCTCTTCATTGTCACCCGCCACAAACTGCAGCTGAAGGAAGGGATGGACCTGCGCGAGTCGATCGCGCGGGCGACCGCGACCGCGGGTGGCGCCGTCGTCTTCGCCGGCTTCACCGTGGTGATCGCGCTCTGCTCGCTCGCCGTCGCCGGCATCCCGCTGGTCTCGACCCTCGGCTTCACCGCCGCGATCGCGGTAGTCGTCGCGGTCGTCGCGGCGGCGACGCTGCTGCCGGCGATGCTGGGCGCCCTCGGGCCCCACATCAACAGCCTCCGCTTCCACATCGGCAAGACCCACCCGGATGACAAGGAGCCGCACGGCTGGCGCAGCTGGGCCGAACGGATCGTGAGGATGCCATGGCGCGCGACGATCCTGGCGCTGATCATCCTCGCCGTCCTGGCGCTGCCGATCTTCAAGCTGCAGCTGGGCCAGAACGACATCAGCGCGCTGCCCAAGGAAACGACCTCGCGCCAGGCCTACGACGGGTTGAACTCCGGCTTCGGCCCGGGCGTCAACGGGCCGCTCCTGATCGCCTCCGAATTCACCACGCCCGAAGAAGCGCAGAAAGTGCTGCCGAACCTGCAGAAAGGGATCGGCGGCGCCGAAGACGTCGCCGCGGTTACCGAACCGACCCTCTCGGAAGACAAAAAGGTCGCTGTCTTCACGGTGATCTCGAAGTCGGAGCCATGGGCGGACGAGACCGTCACCCTGGTGGAAAACCTGCGCGAAGAAGTGATCCCCGGCGCGCTCAAGGGGACCAAGGCGACCTCCTACGTCGGCGGCCAGACCGCCGGCTATATCGACCTCGCCGACAAGATCGCCGAAAAGCTGCCGCTGATGATCGCCGTGGTCGTCGGGCTCAGCTTCCTCGTCCTCTTGATGGCCTTCCGCTCGGTTCTGGTGCCGATCAAGGCAGCAGCGATGAACCTGATCTCGGTCGCCGCCTCCTACGGCGTGGTCACCGCGGTCTTCCAGCTCGGTTGGGGGTCATCGCTGATCGGGCTCGACCACCCCATACCGATCGTCAGCTTCGTACCGCTGCTGATGTTCGCGATCCTCTTCGGCCTCTCGATGGACTACGAGGTCTTCCTGATGACGCAGATGAAAGAGCACTATGTCGAGTACGGCGACGAGCGCCGCGCCGTGGTCGAAGGGCTAGCCAACACCGGCCGCGTGATCACCTCGGCGGCCGGGATCATGGTCTGCGTCTTCGCCAGCTTCATCCTCAGCGGCGATCCGGTGGTGAAGGAGTTCGGGGTCGGGCTGGCGGTCGCGATCGCGATCGACTCGACCGTCGTCCGCTGCCTGCTGGTGCCGGCGGTGATGGAGCTGATGGGCAAGTGGGCCTGGTGGATGCCGAGTTGGCTCGAGCGCGTGGTGCCCAAGATCAGCATCGAGGGCAGCGAGTACTTCAAGGCCCGTGATGCCGCTGCAGCTGCTGCCGCGGCCCCTGTGCCGAGCGGCGCTGCGTCAGACTGAGGGGCGGTGTTCCCGCTCAATCTGCCCAACGCGCTGACGATGCTGCGCATCCTCGCGGTGCCCGTGGTCGTCGTCGCGCTGCTGGGGGCGACGCCCGACGGCGACGTGATCGCGGCGATTGTCTTCGCCCTCGCCTCGCTGACCGACGGCCTCGACGGCTACATCGCCCGCTCGCGCAACTCGATCACCACCTTCGGCAAGCTGATGGACCCGCTCGCCGACAAGCTCCTGATCGTCGGCGCCCTGGTCTCGCTGGTCTCGCTCGGCCGGCTGGCGGCCTGGGTGGCGATGGTGATCATCGCCCGCGAGGTCGCGGTGACGATCCTTCGCACGATCGCCGCCGAGCGCGGTCTGGTGATCGCCGCCTCCTGGCTCGGCAAGGCGAAGACGGTTCTGCAGACCGCGGCGGTCTTCGCCCTGATCGCCGCCGATCCGGCCCCGATCTGGGTCGACGTCCTCGTCTACGTCGCCGTCGCCGTGACCGTGGTCAGCGGCGCCGACTACTTCTTCGGCCTCCGCAGCCGGATCGAGCAGCAGCAGCGCGAGCGCGCCGCGGCAGTTCGCGGTTGACGGGCCGAAAACAGGACATATAGGCGGGTTTTCGGCCCACCAACACCGTCGGTCCGCTACGAGGGCGGCGCCTCGAGCCACTCGCGCGTCGAGAGGTGGTGGGCGGTGTGCTCGCCGCTCTCCAGCTCCTTGCGCAGCTCGCCCAGCGTCCCGTAACGCTCGGCCACCACGTTGTGGCGGTGGATCGTCTCCAGGTTCTCCTGGCGCGCCATCACGAAGGCGTCCGCGGGCAGGTCGGGGTAGCCCTCGACCACCTGGCGGATCATCTCCCGCACGCAGTCCTCGACGAAGCGCGGCGTTTCGTGCGCCTTCACCACCACCGACATCTCGTCGGGGCGCTTCATCAGCTCGTAGATCTCCGAGCTCATCGAGCTCTCGACGATCCGCAGCAGGTCGGGCGCGTCGATCCAGGACGGACCGCCCTCGGGGCAGCCGATGTGGAGCGTGCCGATGCCGCGTTGGTTGTGGGTGGCAATCGGCACGGCGGCGACGATCCGCTCGATCTGCTCCTCGTCGAAGCCCTGCTCGGCGAGCCGTTCGCGCGAGAGCCCGGTGACCATCTCCTGCGCGCACGGGCAGGCGGTCATCCCCTGGGCCTGGACGCCGGTCAGCGTCCGCGTCCCCGCCTCGGCGGCGACCGCGGTCCCGAACAGGACGTAGATCTCCTGCGTGTCGATCCCGCTCTCCGGGGTGGTGACGATCTCCGGGTAGCGCGCGGTCAGCGAGACCTCGGCACGCCGGCCGTGCTGGCGCTCGCGGACCTTCTCGGCGACGTGGGCGGCCAGCACCTCGGCCTTGAACGCCTCGCCGAGCACGACCTCGTCGATCGCCTCGGCGACGATCTCCTCGAAGCGCGACATGTGGACCCCGGCCTGTTTCGGTTCGAGATCGACGAAGCACTCCATCTCCGCGTAGAAGAGGTTCTCGCGATCTGCGTCGCTCACCCGGATCACCTTCTCGACGCCGGTCACGCCGACCCGCGAGAGGCTGACCTGGGTCGCCGGCAGGCCGGACTGGACGTCGGGGACGGTGCGCAGGGTGCTGCTGGTTTCGTTCGCCATGGTCAAAGCCTAGACACACCCGTCCATCGGTCACCTATGCAGTACGACCCTGCCTATAATTCGCTGCCTGCCGGAGCTTTGGGGCCGGCTGCCGGGGGGAGCCCGGGGGAGAGATAGTTTCAGGAGGCACCGATCATCGAACCGATGGAGACGGTGGAAGTCGTTGACCGCGAGGCCGCGACCAGCGCGCCCGAGATCGAGGAGCTTGCCGGGCTGATCGCTCTGGGGCGCGAGCGCGGATACCTCACCTACGAGCAGATCTCACAGACGCTCGAGGAGGTGGAGATCACCAAGGAGCAGGTGTCGCAGCTTCACGCCAACCTGGTCGAGCACGGCGTCGACGTGATCGGCGAGGACGGCGTCAGCGCCTGGAAGGAGCAGCGCGGTGGCGGCGCCGACGCGAGCGGCGCGCCGAAGAAAGAGGAACTTGACCTGACGGTCGAACCGAGCCTCGACTCGCTGCGGCTCTATCTGCGGTCGATCGGGCGGGTCGACCTGCTGACGGCGGCGCAGGAGGTCGAACTGGCGAAACGGATCGAGCGCGGCGACATGCTGGCGAAGCGGCAGATGGTCGAGGCCAACCTGCGCCTCGTCGTCTCGATCGCGAAAGGCTACCTGGGGCGCGGGCTCTCGTTCCTGGACCTGATCCAGGAGGGCAGCCTCGGGCTGATCCGCGCGGTGGAGAAGTTCGACTACCGGCGCGGTTACAAGTTCTCGACCTACGCGACCTGGTGGATCCGCCAGGCGGTGACGCGGGCGATCGCCGACAAGGCGCGGACGATCCGCATCCCCGTCCACATGGTGGAGAAGCTGAACCGGGTGGCGCACGTGGAACGGCAGTTGGTGCAGCGGCTGGGGCGCGAGCCGGAGGCGGTCGAGATCGCCGAGGAGCTGCGTTGGCCGGTGGCCGACGTGCGCGACATCCTGCGGGTGGCCCAGCTGCCGGTCTCGCTGGAGAAACCGGTGGGCGACGAGGACGAATCGGAGCTCGGCGATTTCGTCGCCGACGATGCGGTCCTCGAGCCGTTCGAGGAAGCGAGCGAGCACCTGCAGAAGGAGGGCGTGCGGCGGGCGCTGGACGCGCTGCCGGAGCGCGAGCGGCAGGTGATCGAACTTCGCTACGGCCTCGGCGGCGCCGAACCGCTGACGCTGGAGGAAGTCGGCCGCACCTTCGGGGTGACGCGCGAGCGCATCCGCCAGATCGAGAACAACACGCTGAAAAAGCTGAAGCGTCTGCCGGAGGCGCAAATGCTCCGCGACGCCAGTTAGCTGTTCCTTATCGGCCTCATAGGCGCATAAGGAACAGCGCTAGCGGGTGAGCCGCGCCACTTCGGTGGCGCAGCGCTCTCCGCTTGCCACCGCGCCGTCGAGGAAGCCCTGGGCGGCGAGCGCGGTGTGCTCGCCGCCGAACAGGATGCGCCCTTCGGGGCGGCCGACGAAGCCCCAGTAGCGGGTGAACTGGCCCGGTTCGAAGGCGGCGTAGGAGCCGTGCGTCCAGGGGTCCGAGGCCCAGTGGTCGAGCCAGGCGTCGCCGTCGAAGCCGGCGGCGAGGCCGGGGACGGCGCGGTTCAGCTTGGTCAGCGCTGGCGTCACCCGGGACCGGGGCGCCGGCCCGTGCGGGCCGTTGCCGCGCTGGGCCGCCCCGTAGCTGCCGCCGGAGAAGACGGTGAGGATGCCGGGACGGCCCGGCTCGTCGATCGAGCTGTCCCAGGTGTCGACGTCCTCGTCGTAAAATTCGCCGTTGAAGCGGTCGTAGTGGGAGAGGTGGCGGCGGAACTGGAGCAGCAGCTTCGCGTTGGTGCCCATCCCCAGCTCCTCGATGCAGCGGCGCTTGCGCGGGCGGAGACCTGCGGCGTCGAGGTCGACCCGGCGCAGGGCGGTGAAGGGGAGGCAGAGGACGACGACGTCGGCGAGCGTCTCGCCAGGGGTGCCGGCGAAGGAGAGGGCGAAGGCGGAGCCGCGCCGGCGCAGCGCGGTCAGCGGCGCGTCGAGTTGGAGGGTCCCGGGCGGGAGGCGTTCGGCGAGGCCCCAGGCGATCTGGTCGTTGCCGCCGTGGACGTGGAAGCGTTCGTCGGATTCGACCCCGAAGGCGCCGAACTGGATCAGCATCGAGATCGCGCTGAGCCGGCCGACGTCGAGTCCGTACTCCTCGGCCATCAACTGTTCGGTGGCGGCGCGGAGCAGGCGGTGGGAGGGACCGGGCAGGGCATCGTCGAGCCAGTCGGCGGCGCTCATCTCATCGAGCTTGCGGGCGGCGCGCGTCGCCCGGTCCCAGGTGAAGTCGCGGACGCGACGCGAGTCGGCCCGGGCGCGGGCGCCGATCAGATGTTGGTCGCGGTAGACCTCGGCGAAGCGGCGAACCTTGCCGCCGAGGACGAGGCGCGGGTGGAGGCCGGGCCGCTTCCGCTGAGGCGCTTCGACATCGTCGAGGGTCAGCTCGAGCTCGGCGGCGAGGGCGCGGATCCGGTGCTGGGTGGTGTCGATGAACTCGCCGCCGTGCTCGGCGGTCTGCGAGGCGGCGAACTCGCGGGCGGTCCAGCAGCGGCCGCCGACCCGGTGCGGATGGGCCTCGAAGAGGGTGCTCGGGATGCCGCGCTGGTGCAGGCGGTAGGCGCAGGTGAGGCCCGCGAGCCCGGCGCCGACGATCGCGACCCGGGGCGGGGAGGAGGGTGCCGCGCGCCGCGCCAGCGCCTCGGTGAGGGTCGAGCGGTCGAGCAGCGCCGCCGCCCCGAGCCCCGCGGCGCCGGTGAGCAACCGCCGGCGCGAGATCCCGGTCCCGGCGGCCTCGCTCAAATGATGTCGAGGGGGCCGATGTCGCCCTGAGTTGCGGCCGATTCCCTGGTCGTGCCGACGTCGCCGTCTTCTTCGGCCTTCGCCCGCGCCGCCCCGACCGGCTCCAGCACCCACACCGACGGGATCCGTTTCATCCAGCCGATGTATTCGTCGAAGCCGCCGTACTGCTCATTGCAGGCGCGCCACAGCTCCTCGCGCTCGCCGCCGCGGGCGACCCGCGCGGTGACCGGCACCTTGCGCCGGCCGACCTGGACCTCGGCCAGCGGCTTCGCCTTCAGGTTGTGCGACCAGCCGGGCAGCTTTTCGTTGCCGGCGTTGGTGTCGATCAGGATCATCGCGTCGCCGCGCTCGAGGTAGACGATCGGCGCGGTGCGCGGCTCGCCGCTCTTGCGGCCGGTGGTGGTCAGCAGGAGGACGGGGGCGTCGCCGACCTTGGCGCCGATCCGGCCGCCGCTCAGCCTGTAGGCGGGCGCGTTCAGCTTGCCGATCCAGCGCAGTCCCCGCGCGCCCACCGTGTTCGAGAACTTCGCGTAGAAGCGATCGCTCGGCATCGCCGGAAGTATCTCGGAGGGATAGGCTGGCCGCAATGCCCGAGCCGCATCCCTTTCGCCGCGCTGCCGAAACCAAGGATCTCGACCTCCTGCGCGAGACGCTGACCGAGGATGTCGTCCTCCACAGCCCGATCCTCTTCAAGGGGTTCGAGGGGCGCGAGATGTCCCTGGTCGTGCTCGCCAACGTGATCGAGGTCTTCGAAGACTTCCGCTACCTCGACGAGGTGCACGGCGACGGGACCGTGGTCCTGCGCTTCGCGGCGAAGGTCGACGGCAAGTTCGAGATCGAGGGGATCGACTACCTCACGCTCGACGCCGAGGGGCGGGTGACCGACCTCACCGTCTTCCTCCGTCCGCAGAAGGCCGTGCAGGCCTTCAACGAGCAGATGGTCGCCCGGCTGGGCGCCGCGCCGCCCGCCTGACGCGGCCTGTCTAGAATCCGCCGCCGATCCACCCGGGGGAGTGTCCGAGTGGTTAAAGGAGATGGGCTGTAAACCCATTGGCTCTGCCTACGCAGGTTCGAATCCTGCCTCCCCCATAGGTGCGGCGGTCGCGGCGTCGACCTCGAACCTCGCGTATTTCGGACCGCCGAGCAGCAGCACCGTCTTCACCGCGATCGCGGCGGCGGGGATGAACCACTGCCGACCGTCGGCGACCAGTACGAACAGGTACTCGTAGCGGCTCGAGTCGATCGTCTTGACGCGTCCCGACCGGCTTCGGTTGCCACCCTTGGTCGCCAGCGTGACTTCATAGCGGTCGTTGCGCAGCAGGGTCGAGGTCTTGACCTGGACGCGGAGCAGGCGGTCGTCGCATTGCGCGATCAGGTCGGCGTCCGGGCTGTGCCCGAGGGGCACCCACACACCGAAGCCCGCGCGAGTGAGCCAGGCGATCGCCGCCGCCTCGCCGATGTCGCCCTGGCGGCGTGGGTTGGCCTGGCGAAGTTCGAGCACCGGACCAAAGCTGCTCTCCCGGGCAGACGGAAAAACGCTGGCTCAGAAGTCGCAGTTCGGTCACATAGCCCGCGATCAGGTCGGGTCCAGCCATTGACCCAGCGGACGTATCTCGTAGTGCGGTTACTGAAAATTAGGCTAAGGTTCCGGCCCGTGTTCTGGCTCGGCAACAAGATTTTTCACGGATTGAAATCCCTCTGGGCGAAGTTCTTCGGCGGCGCCGACGACGCCGCGCCGAGCTGAGCCGGAGCGATCGCTCTCCCTCGAAGTCGTAATTCCGACACATAGGGGAGGATGCGGGCATGGATGAGCTGCGCAGCCTCGACGGCCGGGTGATCGCGATCGCCGGGGTCGGCGGCGGGCTCGGGCCGGCGGTGGCGATGCGGCTCGGCGCCGCCGGGGCGACCGTCGCCGGGGCCAATCGGGGTCAGGAGGAGGTCGACGCGGTCGGCGCCGAGCTCGGGCTCGGTGAGCGCTGGGACGGCCGCGCGGTGGATCTCACCGACGAGGACGCGGTCGCGGCCTGGCGCGACGGGCTGGTCGAGCGCTTCGGCCGGGTCGACGGGCTCGTCCATCTGGTCGGTGGCTGGCGCGGCGGGCAGCCGCTGCACGAAGAGCCGCTCGCCGACTGGGACCTGCTCCACGCGCTCCTGATCCGCACCGTGCAGCTGACCACGCGCGCCTTCCATGACCAGCTGGCGGCAAGCGCGCACGGGCGCTTCGTCCTCGTCTCCGCCAAGCAGGCCCAGCGGCCGAGCAACGGCAACGCCGCCTACGCGGCGGCGAAGGCGGCCGCCGAGGCCTGGACGCTGGCGTACGCCGACGGCTTCGGGCCGGGCGGGGCGACCGCCAACATCGTCGTCGTCGACGCGATCCTGACGCCGCGGATGCGCGAGGAAAATCCCGGCAAGGAGTTTCCGACCTTCACCCCGGCCGAGCACGTCGCCGACGCGATCGCCTGGCTCTGCTCGGACGGCGCGGCGGAGATGAACGGCACGCGCCTGGCCCTTACGATGCCCTGATGGCAGCAGATAAGAAGGCCGCGGCGGAGACCGACGGCAAGATGACCATCGGTGAGCTGGCCCGGCGCACCGGGATGACGATCCGCAACATCCGCGCCCACCAGACGCGCGGCCTGCTGCCGCCGCCGGAAGTACAGGGCCGTACCGGTTACTACAACGAGGAGCACGTCGCGCGGATCGAACTGACCCGCGAAATGCAGGCCGAGGGGCTGAACCTGGAGGCGATCCGCAGGGTGCTGGAGAGCACCGGCGGCTCCTCCAAGGAGATGGTCGACTTCGCCCGCGCCGTGCGCGCCCCGTTCGAGGACGAGACGCCGGAAATCTTCAGCGCCGCCGACTTCGCCGAGGCGTGGAAGGTGAAGGCGGTGGACGATCGGCTGCTGAAGAAAGCGGAGAAGCTCGGGGTGCTGAGGGCGCTGCCCGACGGTCAGGTCGAGGTGATCAGCCCGCGTCTGCACCGCGCCGCCGCGCGGATGATCGAGTTCGGGATCAGCCCTACGGCGGCGGTCGCGGTGGCGGGCAAGCTGCACGAGCACGCCGACGCCGTCGCCCGCGCCTACGTCGACCTCTTCACCGAACAGGTCTGGGAGCCCTTCGACAAAGCGGGCCGCCCTGACGAGGACTGGCACACGGTGCTCGAGGCGCTCGAGGCGCTGCGGCCGCTCGCCTCCGACGCCCTGCTCGCGATGTTCCAGATCACGATGAGCGAGGAGACCGAAAAGGCCGCCGAGCAGACCCTCCGCAACGCGGGCAAACCGCAGCGGCGCGGCCGCGGCCGCAAACGCCGTTAGGTCGGGCGGCGCGGGGACGGGTGAGGGTCCGGGCCGTTGCGGTGGGGGACGGGTGAGGTCCCGGCTGGTGCGGCGGGGGTTCGGGCGTCCGGGCGTCTCGGAGGCGACCCGGGCAGGCTGAGGCCGCCTCCGAGACGCCCGGGTCGGGAGGTTTTGCGGGGGGAACTGGCGCAGGGACGGTGTCCCTGCGGGGGGAGGTGGCAGGGAGACACCGGGAACGCCACGGAGACGCCACACATCCACACCACGACCTGGGGACCGTCTGCATTTACCCCACGTATACGGGGGTAAATGCAGACACGACCCGGGGAACGGCCGCATCCGTGGGGGTCCGCATGGATGAACGTGGAGTTCCGCGCGACTCGCGCACGTCGCGGTGACGTTCCCGGCGTCTCCGTCACGAAGCTCCCGCGCCCGCCGCCGCCCGGTCGCGGCTGTGGAGCTTTACCGCCGCATAGGGACGGTAAGGCTCCACAGGCAATCTCAGCGGTCTCGCACCCTCACCTGTCTCCCCGTAACTCGGCCATTTCGGAGGCGGCCTCAGCCTGCCCGGGTCGCCTCCGAAGTGGCCGCGTCCCTTCAGCGTCCCGTCGGACCGCCCACGTCCTTCCCGTCCCTGGGCGCGCGCCTCGCTAGGGCTTCGGCCCGGGCTGCCGCGTCTTCGCCGGCGCCGCGCCGAGGATCGTGAAGCCCTTGGTCACCGGCTTCGAGGTGTTGTTCGATTCGTCGGTCGCCCGCAGGACCGCGACGTAGCGGCCGGGGCGCGCCTTGAAGTGCTTCCACCGGGCCGCCAGGACGAAGGTGTTGATGCCGAGGAAGGTGCTCCATTCGTGGTAGCCGTTGTAGACGCGGTGCCCCTTCGAGTCGAGCCGGTAGTACTCGGCGTCGAGGTTGCCGCCCTCTGAGATCGAGGCCCTCATCGGCGTGCCCTTGTGGCCGCGCAGCTTGGTCTTCTTCAGCTTCACGTTGCCGAGCGTCGGCGGAGTCAGGTCGATGTTCAGCGGCGGCTGTGGCCCCGGGTTCGAGAACGGGTTGCCGGGGGTGGGGGAGACGACGACCTCGCCGTGGACCCAGGAGTGCAGCTTGCACTGGAAGAGGTAGGTGCCCGGTTCGTTGAATTGGAGCGTGTATTCGTCGCCCGCCCGGTGCTCGGGCACGTCGGTCCCCGGGTCCGAGTCCCACTGCAGATCGTTCGGCGAGATCCCGGTCACCGAGTGCTGCAGGTCGGGCCCGAGCCAATCCCAGGTGACTTTCTCACCGAGGTTGATGTGGACTTCTTTGTTCGACCATTCGTAGTTGAAGATCGAGACCCGGGTGTTGTCCGCGGCCGCCCGCGCCGGGAGCGCGAGGAGGACGGCGCAGGCGAGGGCTACCGCTAGTCGACGATGTACCACCCGTTCATCCCCATGTGGAAATGAGTGAAGACGTGGCAGTGGTAGAACCAGCGGCCCGGGTTGTCCTCGACGAATTCGAGCCGGAACGAGTCCGCCGGGCCGAAGGTCTTGGTGTCGATGATCGTCCCGTCCGGGTCGGTCCAGCGGTGGCCGTGCAGGTGGAAGGTGTGGAAGAAGTTGTCGAGGCCGTAGACGTGGAAGCCGACCCGCTGACCGACTTTCGCGTGCAGGTCCGGCGTGTTGCCGGCGTAGGCGCGGCCGTTGATGCAGGAGAAGTTTTCCTTCAGGCCGGTGATCGGCGGTTCCCAGGAGTGGAAGCCGAGGAAGAACTCCGCTTCCGGGGCCTGCTCGCCGGGGGCGCGGACGACCAGCGGCCCGAAGAGGCCTTTGAAGACCGGCAGCGGGTCCATCGGCCCGTGGTCGTGGTAGAGCCAGGTGCCTTCGGTGCCCGGTTTCGCTTCCCAGACGTAGGTGAAGGTGCGGTTCTTCTGCACGAAGCCGCCGGGGTCGGTGAACTTGCCTTTGTAGCCGCCGTCCATCTCGTTCGAGTAGAAGATCCCGTGCGGGTGCATCGTCACCGGCGTCTGCAGCTTGTTACGGAAGTGGACGACGAGCGTTTCGCCGACGCCCACTTCGAGCAGCGGCCCCGGCACCTTCGCCGGGCCGAGCGGTTCTTTGAAGTTGGGGGTCCAGGCGCGGTAGGCCCAGGCGGTGAACTTGGTCTTGCCCTTGATCGGCATGTTCATCATCTGGTCGCGGCCGGTGGGGACGATGTTCCACTCGACCGGCTCGGCGGTGATCCAGTATTCGCGCGCCGGACCGTTGACGGTGAAGGCGGCGAACTCGGTGGTGCCCGCGGCGCTCGCCGTCGCAGCGGCCCCACCCGCGTCGGCGGCCGCCACCTTCGGCGGCACCTCGACGCTCTTCGCCAGCCCGTCGACGTCGATCTGCCCTTCGTCGCCGCTGATCTTGTGCCCGGCGAGCGTGCAGAAGAGCGTGCCGCCGCCCAGCGCCAGGAAGCCGCGCCGGTCCATCTCGTCCCAGCTCATCGCGTCCCTACTTCTTGACGACGATCGTCATGTGCATCTGCGTCGGGTGGATCGTGCAGATGAACTTGTAGGTCCCCGGCGTCGTGAACGTCTTTTCGAATTCGGCGTTGGTGACGGCGGTCGTCTTGGTCGAGTAGGTCTTCTTCTGCTTGAGGCTCTTCGGCCCGCTCTTCAGGTGCACGTCGTGGGGGTAGGTGTTCGCTTCCGCCCACACCCAGTTCACCGACTGGCCCTCTTTCAGGGTCAACTTTTCCGGGCCGAAGTAGAAGTCGGCGACCGAGACTTCCTTCGGCTTCGATTTCGGCTTCTTCGGCGGTGCTTGCGCGGCGGTGGCGCCCGCCCCCGAGAGGGCGAGCGCCGCCACCATCGCCACCGCGATCAGCTTCGCCCCGCGAGGCGCGCGCCTACCCGACCGGCTCAGCACGTCAGTTCGCCCGGCTGCGAAGCGATTTCCACCGGCTTGAACTTCTGGAACGCCGGGTGCGAGGCGACCCGTTTGACCCAGGTGCACTGCTGGTTCTGCGGCGGGTTCGACCCGGTGTAGCCGAGGATCGTCGCCGGGTTGCCGGTTTCGGCGAGGCTGGCGATCTGCAGGCCCGCGGAGAGGTCGATCGATTTGGCCGCCGCGTAGGCGATTTCCGCCTGCGGGCAGACCGGGTAGACCTGGCTCAGCGGCACTTTGCCGTTGCCGGGGGCGAAGGTCGAGTTGGAGCTGTTGGCGCCCCAGCAGTTGCCGCCGCCGGTGTAGTCGTTCCAGATGTCGTATTCGCCGTTCGGGTCGGCGCCTTCGCGGCCCATCACGTTTTCGACGATTTCGTTGTTGACGTTCTTCGCTTCGTTGCCTTCGTTGGCGACGAACGTTTCGCCGGGGCCGGAGAACGAGGCGATCCCCCACTTGTAGTTGCCGAACACGTGGTTGCCGCGGACGACGTTGTGGTCGGAGCCGTAGAGGATGATCCCCACGCCCGTCGGGTAGTTGACCGTCTGGCCGCTCAGTTCACCGAGCCCCTCGGAGACGGTGTGGAACGCCGACCCGGCGAGGAAGTAGTTGTAGTTGTTCCAGAACACGTCGTTGCGTTCGATCACGTTCCAGCCGTTCGGCTCGTACCCCTCGCTGTCGAGCGTGTTGGGGACGATCCCGGCGCCGTTGTTGAAGAACGCGTTTTCGATGATCCGCACGTACTTCGAGTTGGTGCCGGAGTAGCCGAGCACGTTTTCGTAGCTTTCGTTGTTCTTCAGCAGCGTCCACTGCGGCTTCTTCTGGCACGCTTCGCCGCTGTAGACGTTCCACTTCTTGTTGTCGCACGGCGTTTCGCCGACGTAGAAGGCGGAGTCGCCCTGGCGGTAGCCGGCCGAGTTGATCATCTTGCCGCCGTAACAGTTCTTCGCGAAGAGTCCGTAGGAGCGGTTGCCGGAGGCGAGCAGGTTGTCCATCGTGTACCCGTCGCAGTGCTGGCCTTCTTCACTCGAGGCATGGATGAAGAAGCCGTTCGACTCGTAGTTGCGCGCCCACATGTTCTTCAGCACGAGGCCGTCGACGCTGATCGCCTCGATCCCGTTCTGGGCGGCGCCGAGTTCGCCTTTCGCGTTCTTGCCTTCGAGGATCGTCCGCTTGCGGTCCTTCTTGGTGCCTTCGATCGTCATCCCGTCGAAGCGCTTCTTCCGTTCGGTGCCGTCGACGACCACGCCTTCGACGTACTTGCCCGGCCGGATCGCGACCTTCACCTTCGCCTTCTTGTTCTTGAAGGCGTAGCTGCCCGCGGCGTCGACCGCCTTCTGGATCGTCCGGTAGTGACAGCCGTGGCGGCAGGCTTCGAAGACCATCGTCTTCTGCTTCTTCGCCGGCTTGGCGGCGAGCGTCGGGCCGGCCAGAGCCCCGAGGCCGACCAGGGCAGCGAGCACGGGGACGAGTGCAAGAACAGGCAGGCGGTGCTTCATATATCTCCTTCGCAGCGTCGGGTTGGAGGGCCCCCGCTCCTCCAAGCCGGGGCCGCGCCGCGCATCCCTCATGCGCGGCGTCGCGCTGGGCGGACTGTATCGAAACCTGAACCAACTTCGGCTGGCTAGCCGGCGCAAATTATCGGTCAGCCCGGCACGATCGTCTGCATTGCTTCTTCCAATTCGGCCACCCCGTAGGCGCCCGAGAGGCGGTCCTTGATCACGCCTTCCTTGCCGATCAGATACGTCCACGGCTCGGTCGGCAGGCCGAACGCCTTCAGCTGGGGGCGGATCCCCTTGCTGATTTCGTTGTCGACGTAGACCTCCTGGTGGATGAAGTCGGCTTGCGGTTCGTACTCGTCGGCGACCTGCTGGGCGACGTCGACGACCGGGCCACAGACGCGGCTCTGGCAGAGCGCGGGGGTGGCGAAGATGAGGACGATCGGCTTCTTGCCGAGGACTTCGGCGAAGTTGACCTTGTGCATCTGGTCGGGCGGGACCCGGGTGTCGATCTTTTCCAGGTCGTTGCCGACGTCGGCGGCCGTCAGCGTCTGGATCTTGGGCGGGCGTTCGCCGACTTTCGGCACCTTCGGGTAGGCGCCGATCGTGGGACTGGGGACGCGGCTCGCTTCCAGCTTGCCGTCCGGCGTTTTGATCATCGCGATCGCGAGCCAGGAGCCATCCTGGTCGAAGTCGACCTTCGGCACCACGTAGACGGACTTCGCCTCGCCCGGGCCGGAGCCGTTCTGGGAGCGGTAGGCGGGCTTCGTCTGCAGCGTTTCCAGCTTCGCCGGCAGCGGGCCGAGGACCTTTGACTTGCCGTCCTTGGCGAAGTAGAGGGCGACTTCGACGTCTTCCACCTGTTCCTGGCCGGTCGTGAAGACGCCGAAGGGATAGCGTTCGGTGCCGGTGTCGAAGACCTCCGAGGCGGGCGCGATGACCAGCTTCGAGGGGGTCGCGCCGGAGCTGTGCAGGAGCTGGGAGATCGTCTTCCCCTGGGCCGCGGGGAAGTCCTTCGACGGCGGGGCGGGGCGGGTTTCGACGTCGCTGCCGCCGCAGCCGGCGATCAGCGCCGCGCCGAGGGCGGCGAGCGCGATGAGGACGGCGAGGCGGCGGGCCGGGTGGCGACAGGGCATCGCCGGAAAGCTACAAGGGCTCGCTAAAGCCGGCCGCCGGCGAGTCGGGGCGCCCCTTAAGCTGGGCGCGTGCCGAACATCGAGGATCCCGACTTCCAGCCACGTGAGGGGGCGCCCTCCGGGTTCCGGGCCTTCCGGGCGCGGGTCGGCTACGAGCTGGGCAGCGAGCGGCTCGGGGCCAGCGTCTGGAAACTGCCGCCCGGCGAGGCGGCCTACCCGTACCACTTCCATTACTCCGACGAGGAGCTTCTGTTCGTCTTGAGCGGTAGGCCGACGCTGCGGACGCCGGCGGGGACGCGGGAGCTCGAGCCGGGCGAGGCGGTCCACTTTCCGCTCGGCGAGGAGGGCGCCCACCAGGTGCTGAACACGACCGAGGAGGAGGTCCGCTTCCTCGCCGTGTCCACCAACGGCGCGGCGGATGTCGTCGTCTACCCGGACTCGAACAAGATCTGCGCCGCGGAGCGGCTGCCCGAGGGCGGCGGCCTCCACACCTTCTTCGACCTCGATTCCCAGGTCGAGTACTGGAAAGGCGAGTCGGCGCCGGAGTAGGGGCGACCGCGTCGATCGCGGTCGCGCGGGTATCTCATAGGCATGGGTCGACTCCTCGTCAGAGTCGTGACGATGCTGGCGCTCGCGCTGGTGTGGGCGCCTGACGCCGTGGCCGCCGAACCCGCCACGCCGAACCTCGCCGCGCAGGCCGCGGCGATCCCGACGCCCTCCTGCGCCGAAGGTCCGGTGCACGCGGGCGAAGTCATCGTCGGGACCAACTGCGCCGACCACATCGTCGTGCCGCCGACCGTCACCTACGTGGACGGCGGGCCGGGGAACGACACGATCGTCGGCAGCCTCACCACCGCCGCCTCGGGCTCCTGCGAAACCGGCTGCCATCTCGAAGTCGGCAGCCAGACCTTCGAAGGCGGCCCCGGCGACGACATCGTCTACGGCGACCGCGGCAACGACATCCTGCGCGGCAACGAAGGCGACGACCGCCTCTACGGCGGGATCGGTGACGACCGGCTCGAAGGCGGGGCGGGCAATGACTGGCTCTCGGGCGGCTTCGGCGCCGACACGATCGACGGCCAGGAAGGCAGCGACTACGTGCGCGGGGATGGCACGATCGACCACATCTTCGACACCGGCCTCGCCGGCACCGACACGCTCAGCTTCGCCTCCGGGGTGACGCCGGGATTCGGCGCCGGGATCGAAACGGGGGTGAGCGGCTTCCCCGGCACCAAAGAAGGGGAGCGCGGCGTCTATCTCCACCTCGGCGACGGCGGCGAAGACGCCAGCAATGGGGTCGCCGCCTCCGGTGGCGGGGTCGACGTGGTGCAGCCCGGCGCCTTCGAGCGGATCGTCGGCACGCCATTCTCCGACTACATCGTCGGCACCGTCGCGGCCGAAGAAATCCTCGGCGGCGGGGGCGCTGACGTGATCAAGGGCGGCGGCGGGGCGGACGTGCTGCGGGGCGGTGCCGACGGCGACTACCTCGAAGACGGCCCGGGGTCCCAGATGTTCGGCGAAAGCACCAACGAAGCCGGCGAACCAATCGTCGACTTCTGCACCGGGGGCGGGACCGAGATCGGCTGCGAAGCGACCATCGCGGCGGTGCGGACCCGGGCGACCGGCAAAGTGAGCGTCGGCGAGACCGACGCCGGGTCCGGCTCGACCGACGTCTACCTGGTCGGCAGCGGCGGCGCCGACCACGTCAACGCGCACTACGCCGGGACGGCGGTCGAATTCAGCCTCACCGCCGGAAGCTTCGACACCGCCAAAGAAGACGCGGCCGGTTGCACGGTGACCGCGACCCACGCCACCTGCCCGCTCGGCACGCCCGCGACGCCGAACGTGCCGGCGCTTGACGCGCTGACGATCGCCGGGATGGCCGGCGAAGACATCATCAGCGCGCCGGACTCCCCCGACGGCATCGGGGTGACCCTGCTGGGCGGCGCCGGCGCCGACACGTTGACCGGCGGGCTGAGCGAAGACGTGCTTGTCGACGGGCCGCCGCCGGCCACCGACGGCACGACCACCGACACCAGCGCCGACACCCTCGACGGCGAAGCGGGCGACGACGCGCTCCTTCACAGCGGCGGCCCCGACACGCTGGACGGCGGACCCGGCTCCGATCTCTTCCTCTCGGTCGAGGTCTGCGAAGGGGCGACGATCGCCGGTGGGGCCTCGGCCGGGAGCGATCGCGACAACGCCTCCTGGGCGCGCCTCGGCAACGGCGGGGTGGCGGCGGACCTGCTCACCGGCCAGGTCGGCCGCGTCGGCGGCGGCGAAACGCCGGTCTGCACGAGCGGCACCCCCGATCATATGGAAGGGATCGAGGACCTCGAGGGCTCGGAAGGGAGCGACGTCCTGATCGGCGACGAAGGCGTCAACCAGCTGCTCGGCCACAAGGGCGAAGACACCTACCGGGCGCTCGGCGGCGACGACGCGATCTTCGCCAACTCGGGGACCCGCGATCGGGTGATCGACTGCGGCGAAGGGAACGACAGCGCGGTGGTCGACCTGGCAGCGGTCGGCGATCCGGCCCCGATCGGCTGCGAGCGGGTGCGCGAAGGGGCGGCGAACGAATTCCAGCTCGAAATCGAACAGCCGCTGCCGGCCCCGGTGACCCCGCCGGTGACGCTCGCGCCGACGCCCCCGGCCCCGACCAAGCCGAAGCCCGATCGCACTCCGCCGCGGACGAAGCTGCTGCGCCGGCCGCCGGCGCTGGTGCGGGTCGCGCCGCGCCACCGGGCGACTGTCCTCCTCCGCTTCGGCGCGAGCGAGAGCTCCCGCTTCGAGTGCAAGCTCGACGCGAAGCCCTTCCGGCGCTGCCGCTCACCGCTCCGCGCCCACCTGGCGATCGGCCGCCACACCTTCAAGGTGTTCGCGATCGATGCGGCCGGGAACCGCGACAAGACCCCGGCGCTGGCGAGGGTCCGCGTCGTCGCCCGCCACCGATGAGTTCGCACTTTGCCACGCATAGCGTGGATAACTGCGAACTCATCGGCCGGCACACCCACCTCACTAGGCTCGGTCCCACAGCCAACTTCCGATTGGAGAGTCGATGAGTAAAGCGATCTACACCGCCGAGGCCCACGTCACCGGGGGTCGCGCCGAGGGGCATGGGAAGACCAGCGACGGAACGCTCGAGGTCGATCTGCGCCTGCCCGTCGAGATGGGCGGCGAAGGCGGCGGGACGAATCCGGAGCAGCTCTTCGCGGTCGGCTACGCGGCCTGCTTCGAGGGCGCGATCGGGGCCGTCGCGCGGCGCCAGAAACTGGAGACGGCGGACGTCGAGATCGACTCCAAGGTGTCGCTGCACCCGGGCGACGAACGCACCTTCATCCTCTCGGTCGAGCTTGCCGTGACGCTGCCGTCGGTCGAGGGCGACGCCGCCGTCGAGCTGGTCCGCGCTGCGCACAAAGTGTGCCCGTACTCGAACGCGACGCGCGGGAATATCGACGTGAGGCTGACCGCCAACGGCGTGGAGGTCTGAGCGAGGCGAGGAGGGGCGCCCGGCCAGAGCGGGCGCTCACGCCAGGCGCGCCGGCCTGAGAGCGCGCACCCGCCAGAAGGAGTCGGCGCGTGGGGGAAGAACCGGAGGGTCGTGAATCGACTGTCCCTCCGCTTCCCGCTCAGCGCCCTCGGCGTCGTCGTCGTGATCGCGATGGCGATCATCCTGCCGACCGCGTTCGGCGCCTCGGCCCCGGCGCCCACCCCGGTCCGCGAAGCGCTCGCCCAGACCGAAGGGGTCCAAGGCGCTCCCGGCCGCACCATGGTCCTCAGCAAGGTGACGTTGCCGCCGGGCGCCCAGATCGCCGTCCATCACCACCTGGGGACCCAGATCTCGCGGGTAGTCGCGGGGACGCTCACCTACACGGTGCGCGAAGGCAAGGCCGAACTTTTCGAAGGCGAATCCGAAGAACCGCGCCTGATCCGTGACATCACTGCCGGCAAGACGGCGAAGATCCGTGCAGGTCAGTGGCTGGTCGAGCAGCCCAGCGACATCCACCAGGCCGCCAACCGCGGCAACTCACCGGTCGTGATCTACCTGGCGACGCTGCTCAAGGATGGCGCCGCTCCTTCGACTCCTGTCGATCTGCATCGGCCCGCCGCTCCTCGGTAGCGTGCCGGTTCGGATGCCGCTCCTGCGGCTCCGGCTCATTCGACCCCGGATCTTTGATCGCCGCGGCCGCCTCTTTGGCTTTGTCGGTCAGGCTGCCTTTGCCTTTGGCGATGTCGGCGACTTCCTGGGCGTCCTCTTTCAGCGAGTCGACCCCGCCGCGATCGTCGGCGATTTTCTTGCCTTTGTTGAACAGGCCTTTCAGGTCCATGACATTCCTCTCCTCGGGGGCACCGCTTGTCGGGGCGACGCTGACACAAATCTACGCGCGTCCCTACCCGGGGCGCTATGCTGCCACGCAATGACGATCCCGGCCGGACAGAACGTGCAGCACCTCGTTCCTGGCGCGTCCACCGCGATCGTCGACGTTGCCGTTATTGGTGTCGTTACCGAGGCCGTGCTTGTCAAAAGCACGGTCATCGTCTGACACCGCAAGAACGCCCGCCGACCAAGCAGACACACCAAAGGGACGCGGCGGAGGCGTTGCCGGCGGTACCGATCCCCTCAAAGCACTGGCAGGAAGCCCTCGGAATCCTCGCCGCCCAGCGCTACCCGCAGCCGCAGTTCCCGCTGCCGACGGAACAGAGCCCGCCGGCGTAGGGCTCAGGCCCAGCCCGGCGGCTGGTAGGCGTCGTTGGGGAGGACGCCGACCAGCAGCGCGGTGACGGGCTCCTCGGAGCGGTTCATCAGCGTCCGCGTGCTCTCCGCGTCGAGCGAGGCGAAGGTCCCGGCGGGGGCAGGCAGCTCCTGGCCGTCGACCGAGATCGTCGCCTCCCCCTCCAGCACGATGTAGAGCTCGACCTGGCCGCTGCCCGCCTCGTCGTGCTCGGGCAGGGCGCCGCCGGGCTCGATCTCGACCAGGTTGAAGCCGAAGGCCGAGGTGCCGAGCGCCTTGCGGGCGAGCATCCAGGTGCAGCCGCCCGACCCGGCCATCCTCTCGAATTCGTCGCGGTGCTTGATCGAGTTCTCCGGCACGGTCGCCTCCTTAGAAGTGTTCCCCCCGCGACCATAACCCGGTCAGCCTTGGGCTGCCGGCGGCCGGATCACCAGCCGCCACAGCCGTGAGGACGGGGCGCCGATCAGGGCGCCGCGCCTGCCGTCGGCGCAGACCCCGCACCAGATCTCGTAGGTATAGGTGCCGGGGGTGAGGTCGGGGACGGTGAAGCGGAGCAGGTAGCGGGGTGGGTCGCCGCCTTCCGGATTGTTGCCGCCCGGTGGCGGGACCGCCCGGCCGAGAAAGGTGAACGGCGCTTTGTGCGGCGGGCCGAGTGGGGTCGGCGTGCAGATCGGGACGTCGCCGCAGGTCCGCCGTTGCGGGGCTTCCTTGCTGCGGACCAGGGACACGCCGAAGGAGGCGGGCGGGTCGTCCTTGATGCCCAGCATGCAGGGGCCGTGGACGAAGCCTTTCGGATGCCGTTCGCCTTTCGGCCCGACGCAGGGCGGGAAGCAGAAGCCGCAGCCTAGGGTGAGGTCGATGGTCGCTCCGGGCGCGCCGTGATGGGTGCTTACCTTTTCGACCCCGACGGCCGCGCGGGCCGGGGCGGCGATGAGGGCGAGCGGCGTCGCTACGAGCGCGAGCAGCGCGATGAGCAGGGCGGTGGGGAGGTGTCGGTTCGCGATGGTCATGCCTCTCCTACAACTCTCGCCGCCGGACGGTTCCCGCGCAAACCGGAACCGAACCGTGGCGAGAGTTGTAGAAGGGACGAGTGGAGGCGGAGCGGATCGCCGAGGAGTCGCTGCTCGCGCGGGCGCGGGAGGGGGACGTGCGGGCCTACGAAGAGCTGGTCGAGCGCCATCAGGCGGTGGCGTTCCGGGTCGCCTGGCTGGTCACCCGGTCGACTCCGGATGCGGAGGAGGCGGCCCAGGACGGGTTCGTCAAGGCCTACCGGAACCTGGGCCGCTTTCGCCAGGGGGCGCCGTTCCGGCCATGGCTGCTGGCGATCGTCGGCAACGAGGCGCGCAACCGTCGGGTCGCGGCGGGGCGGCGGGAGCAGCTGGCGCTGCGGGTCGGGGAGGAGCGGCCGGACGCGGTCGCCCGCGCCGCCGAGGCGGAGGCGCTGGCGGCGGGGGAGAGGGAGGAGCTCCTCGCCGCCGTCGCCCGGTTGCCGGAGCGCGACCGGCTGGTGATCGGCGCCCGTTTCTTCCTCGAGTTGAACGAGGCCGAGACGGCGGCGGCGCTCGGCGTGCGCAAGGGCACCGTCAAGTCGCGCCTCAGCCGGGCGCTCGAGCGATTGCGAAAGGAGATCGAGGCCGATGGCTGAGCTGGAGAAGCGCCTCGTCGAGCTGGGCGCCCACCTCGACCTGCCGGCCACCCCGGAGCTCGCTGAGCGGGTTGGCATCGAGCTCCGCACCGGTGGGGCGAGAAACCGTCGCTATACGACAGTTTCTCGCCCCGGAGTCGAGCGCGTGGAGCGTTCGACTCCGACTTGGAGGTTGATGCCTCGCCTGCGCCTGGTCGCGCTCGTCGTACTCACCGCCCTGCTCCTCGCCGCCGGCGCTGTCGCGGCGGTGCCGTCGGCGCGCCACGCGGTGCTCGAATTCCTCGGCCTGCGCGGCGAGACGATCGAGCGGGTGCCGAAGCTGCCGGAGAACGTGCGGGCGAAGCCGGGCTGGAAGCTCGGCCGCCCGACCACCCTCTCCGCCGCCCGTCACGGCCTCGTCTTCGAGCCGCTCCTGCCGAGCGGGGTCGCGGGCCCGAACGGCGTCTTCCTCGACCCGTCGATCCTCGGCGGCGCGCTCAACCTCACCTACCCACCGCAGGCCGGCCTGCCCCGCTCGCGGCTGACCGGCGTCGGCCTCCTGGTCGACGAGCTGGAAGGCCAGGCCGCGCCGGGCTTCTACGGCAAGATGGTGCCTCCCGGCGCCCGGATCGAACGCTTCCGCCTCGACGGCCAGTTCGCGGTCTGGATCGAAGGCCTCCACGCCTTCGTCTATAAGCCGCACGCCGACTTCACCTTCCACATGGACCGCTCCCGCCTCGCCGCCAACGCCCTCCTGGTCCAGCACGGCGACGTGATGGTCCGCCTGGAGGCCAAGTTCGACAAAGCGACCGCCCTCGCCATCGCCCGCTCCCTCCACCGCTGAACTCGGGCCGGCCAGTTCCCCGGAGACCCTCTAAGATCGACCCCTGCGGCCCTCGCGGGAGCGCCGTATTCACGCCCGGATAGCTCAGTTGGTAGAGCACTTCCATGGTAAGGAAGGGGTCACGAGTTCGAGTCTCGTTCCGGGCTTCCCACAAAATAGCCGCAAATCAGCGCTTTTTAGCCGGTTTCCTTTTCTTTGAAGGACTGGCTTTCTTTTTGCTTACGTACTCCTGACGTACACGCGCATCACGGATGGCCTTGTCCACCGGCACCGCGCGTTGGCCTTTCATCGCCCTGATGGAGTGGGCGTAGGTGGTCAGCAGGGTTTCCGGCGAATGGCCCAGATGCTCGGCAACGTCGGTGTGCGGGATGCCCGCGCGGAGCATCAGCGAGGCGCAGGTATGCCGAAGGTCGTAGGGACGGAAGTCGTCAGGCAACCCGGCGGCCTCGACCGCGGGCTTGAAGTGGCGCTTTCGCCAGTTCCGGTAGTCGGCGTCCGTCCAGGGCCGGTCAGAGACGGTGAGGAAAAGGCGCGCGGGATCTCGCGGAAGACTTCGGACGTGGGCGGCGACCTCGCCGCGGATCGGTTTGGGGATGGCGGCCTCGCGGGCGGGAGTCTTGTCCTTCGTCTGGTCGGCGCGTAGGTCGAATGCCGCGGTCTTGGCGGTGACGTTGCCGGGCTCGACGGCCAGCGCCTCCTCCGGACGTAGACCGACGTAGGCGAGGACCGATATCAGCGCGGCATCCGCCGGGCGCTCGGCGGCGATGAAGTAGGCGCGGATCGCCTCCACCTGCTCGGGACTGATCGCCTGCCCCTTGGGACGTTCGCGGCCTTCGGGGTCGCGGATCGCAGGAAGGGCACGAGCGGGGTTGCCGGTCAGGCCGTCTTCCCGGCGCACCACGTCATCCAGGATCATCGCCAGTAGGCTCGTCGCCCGCCGCTGCGTATGGATGCTGGCGCCCGCGGCGCGTAGGTCCGCCTGCCAGTCGTCCAGGACGCTCACCTTGAGTTCCCCCACACGCCGATGGCCCAGGTACGGGGAGATGTGGGCGTTGTAGATGGAGCGGTTGGCCTTGCGCGTCCCGAGGGATGTACCGCCCTCTTTACGGCGCCGCTGCCAGCCGTTGGCGAAGTCATCCAGGGTGGCCGTCTCGTTGGGATGGATGACTTCCTCGCCGCGCTGCCGACGCAGCCGCACGGTCGCCCGGAAGTCGTCGGCCGCCTTCCTGGTGTCGAAGCTCCGGGCGCGATGTTTCGAGCCCTCGCGCCATCTGACCTGGTGCTTGGCGCGCTTGGTGTTCCGCGCGGTCGAAGAACTCATTCGTCGTCCAACTTGCGGAGGCCGCCGCCCTTGCCTTTGCGCCTGCGGCGCCGCGGCGCGGGGGAGGGGACGGCGGCGGCGGCCTTCGCTTCGATCCACTGCGCGAGCGCGGACCGCCCGACCAGCCAGCGACCTTTCGGCGTCAGCTTGTAGAAGGGCGAGCCGTCTTCGCCAACGCGGCGGTACATCGTCTTGGAGGAGACGCCTACGATCCTGGCGGCCTCACTCAGCGTCAGCGGCTCGTCCTGGTCGCCCTGGCCGGTCAGCCGCCGGACCTGCTCGACCTGCGCGAGTTCGGCGAGATAAGGCGTCCAACGGGGATCGTCGGCAACGTCGGCGACGGCGGGCAATTTGGCTTTGAAGGTCTGTGGGGTCATGGTGGCGCGGCAGGATTGCACATTGGACGGCGGCCGGGAAGGGGTCACCCTCAGATTCAGCTTATGCGCAGCGTCAAGCTCGGCCTGGCCGGGATCGCGCCGGCGCACTTCAACCCCACCAACCAGCGCCGCCGGCGCCGTCCGGGACGAAGGGACGTGGGTTTGAGTTCCACCCACGAAATCTGATATTGCGCGGCCCCGGCCCTGCATCGGCCGAACGCGAATAGTTTCCGCTTGGAAGTCGCGCAGATCAGAGCCCCCGCCGCGTGGGTCGCTGGCGCGGAGGTTTCCGGGCGTACCCCTTCCAACCACGAAGCTGCATCAGTCAGCACTACCGCCACGTTTCTTTACGAACGCATAGTTTTCGAGTTCTTTGCTTTCCCCCTGGAAATGGCATGTTTCCAAGCCACCGCTCCACATACCCACGACCCTGACGTTTTCGAAAAGTGACGGCTAGGCATACACGAAAGACAGCAATTGACCGATTCCTGTCATTTGTGTACGATCGTTGCAGCGACTGCCCAACGAAAGGACGCGCCCATGAACAACCCCAACGTCACCCGCTGCATCGGCTACGTCCGCGTATCGACCGACGAGCAAGGCGAGCGCGGCGCCGGACTGGCCGCGCAAGAGCGGGCCATCCGCGACGAGGCAGAGCGGCGAGGTTGGGAGGTCGAGTCGATCATCAGCGACACGCATACCGGCAAGACGTTGAACCGGATCGGGTTGCAGGCGACGCTGGCGAAGGTGGCCGCGGGGCAGGGTCAGGCCATCGTCTGCTCGAAGCTCGACCGACTCACGCGCCGGATGGGCGACTTCACGAAGCTGCTCGACCTCTCGCACGATCAGCACTGGGCAATGGTGCTGCTCGACGTGAACATCGACACGACCACGGCAGAGGGCGAAATGGTCGCCAACAACATGGCGAACTACGCGAACTTCGAGCGCCGCCGGATCTCAGAGCGCACGGCGGACGGCCTGCGGCAGCGCAAGCGCGAAGGGGTGAGGCTCGGTAGGCCGCCGGCGCTGCCGGGTGCGACCGTCGCCCGGATCAAGCTCCTGCGCGGCAACCCCGACGATCCCAAGCGTTCGTACGGCGCCATCGCCAAGTACCTCAACGCGAAGGGCGTACCGACCGCCCACGGCGGCGAGCGCTGGCACGCCTCGACGGTGCGATCGGTGCTGAGCCGATGATCTGCACGGTCGCGCCGCACCCCACCGACCCACACGCCTTCGTCGTCATCGACCCGCGGATGGCGCCCGGCGTCCGGCTGAAGTTCTCCGACCTGGCTCGCGCTGAAGCATTCGCCGCCACCCGGAACCGCTACCGCTAGCGCCCGCTCGACCAGCGCCGGCCTGGCCGGATCGACGCCGGCGCAAACCACGTCACCAGGGCTCCCGTAGGAGCCCTTTTCATGCTCTGAGGCTCCAGACCTGCGGGATACAGGCGCATGGCCTCCAGCGGGCTAGGAGAGGCCCGATTCGGCCCGATTACGGGGACGTTGGTTGCGGTCGGACTTCGTGGTCGGGTTGTGGGGTGGAAGTGCGCCGAAAGCGAAGTATTGGCTTCACTTCTGACATTCTGAGACAAAAAGTTGCGGGACTTCTACGTAGAACTGTGGAAATCGCGCGCTACTGGGCTGGACTGGGCAGCAACCTCACAATTCAGGGGCCGTAGTTGTTCGGCCAGGAGATCGCTGATAGGTTGGCGCGCCTCTTGGAAAATGGCCCCATCCGATATCGAAACTCAGCCGTATTTATTTTCACGCTTTCACTGCTGCTGGGAATCTTCGCGTCCAACTGCGCCGCCTCGGCCGCAACACCTCACGAATACGTCCTCAGGGATCCAGCGAAGCAGACCTGCAAAGCGAACTATGTTCGAAAGGTCAAGCGATCGGTGACCCACAGGCACGGGAAGCTCGTCCGAACGAAGAAGACCGTATGCGTGTACCGGGTCAACGAGGTGGTCAACCCGTCGCCAGCTTCCCCGCCTAACTCAGAGATACCAAATCCGGCACCACCGCCGGCCCCGGCTGCTGTGGCAACTGCCACGACTCTTTCGGTGAGAGCAAAACCGTGCGAAACGCTGGATTCAGGGATTCTTTACCGTTGCCCATACGCACTTGCTGCTTCCGTCTCGGCTGCTGGCGCACCTGTAATCCCGACGGTGCCGAGCGCCATGCTGGTCTTCGCCAATGAAGGTGCACCGGGCCAAAAATGGGAAATTCCGGCGAATGGTGAAGTCGCGATCTACGCCCAGAACGAAAATCTCAAAGAACTGCATTCCACCTCGATCGTCCAGGTAACAATTGGTCCATTCGGCGAATCTCGGCCCAGTCTCGTTGCCAGTGTGACCGGAAATCTCCAGTGGAATGTGACTGCCACCTACGCCGGTTCAAGTCTCTACTTAGCCTCCGGTAGCGCACCAGTCAACCTTCTCTAGCCGGGTCCTCCAAGCCTGTCGCTCAGGCGGGCGTCAGAAGGTGCGCGATTTCGTCGCGCTCGGCGTCGGTGAGACGGGAGATGGCGTCCGCTTCAAACTCCAGCGTGGCGTGGCCAGCTTGGAGGACGGCGAGGGCATCGTCGGGTTGATCCTCGGCCGCGTCCTCGTCGTCGTCGGCCGGAACGGGGTCGATCGGGCGGCCGTAATAGTCCAGCTCGGGCGCAGACTCAGCGTCGCTACCGCCGGCGCCGTCGCGGCGCAACAGCGCGGCCCAGGCCGGGTGCGCTTCGCACATGTCGAAGAGATCCCGATCGACGGCCGCCAGATTGACCGCCGGTTTCAGAAGGTCGGCCGGGTTCGTCTTGTCGTCCGGGGCGAGGTTGCGCCGGATGCGGGCGATCTCCTCAAGCATGGCGACGAGTTCGGGGTCGTTGTTGCGCCAAGTCGAAACGCTACGCGGCGTGACGGTCTCGCCGAAACGAGCTCCCAGCGCGTCGGCCACCTGGGCGTTGCTGGCGCCCTGTCCCAGTAGGTCGGCGACGAACCGGCGGGCGCCGCCGGGGTCCCGGTCCAGACGATCAAGTAGCGGCTCGGTCACGGGACCATCCCCAACTCCCGGCGGCGGGAAGCAGTTTTGCCCCAGGAAGCAGTTTCAAACCATTGCACCCCACATTTCAAAAGACCTAAAAGCCACAATGCGCTGCAATAGGTTGAAACTGCTTCCCCGGCCGAAACTGCTTCCCCTTGATCGCCTTCGGCCCTCTTGAGGCCGCTGGAGGGGCTCCCGGCCGCTATCAGCATTCGATCCCACCACCCGACAGACCTACGCCGCCCCAACCCCTCAAGCCGTTGTTGCCCTCGGCCTTGTTCCCCTGCCTGTCAACGATGCCGGGGTGGTCGGCCTGTAGGCGGGCGTTGAACTTCTGCTTGCCGAGCGAGCCCCGATTGTTGTCCTCGCACCACCGTTTGTACTTGGCGAACAGGTCCGCCTTCGATACCCACTGGTCGGCGCCGAAGGTGGCCTGCTCCTCCAGGAACCCGGCGACGCTGTCCGTCTCGACCTTGAAGCGGCTCGCCGCGTCCGTGGTGCTGGTCGTCTCGCGGAAGTGACCGCGCTCGCGTAGCTCGCCCAGTGCCGCGATGGCGAGGTTCAGCAGGCCGGACAACTCCGCCGGCGTCGTCAGCCGGTCGAACAGAGTCTCGTCGGCCTCCTCATCGCTGAAGCGCCGCGGGAACGGGATGACTATCCAGCGATCGTAGAACGCGGGCGAGCCGTCCGGGGTCGGCGGCAACTCATTGGCCGAGAACAGCAGGCGCGCGTACGGCTCGAACGAAAACGGATCGCGATGCTTGCGTTCGACGGTGATCGGGTCGCCGCCCGCAATCTCCTTGAACAGCGATGCACTCGCCAGCGCCCGCCGGTCGATGTCCCCGCAGATGTTCGCCGACCGCCCGTACAACTCGGCGGCGGCGAAGCGATCCTCCACCAGCTTGTGCAGCGACAGGTGGGAGACGTTCCCTGAACCCATCAGCCGCTCCAGCACTTTCAGCACCGTGGTCTTCCCGTTGCGCCCGATGCCGGTCAGCATGAATGCCTTCCGGTAGCGGTTGTCGGGGACCAGCAGATAGCCGGCGATCTCAAGGATCAGTTGCCGGTCTGCGGGGTCCGGCAGTACCTCCGCCAGGAACCGTTCGATGTTCGGGCAGGTGGCGGCCGGAACGTATTCGGCGCCTATCTGTACGGGGGTCAGGTCGTCGGGGGAGTGCGGTTCGAGCTTGCCGCTCTCGAGATCGAAGACGCCATTGATGCAGTTGATCCGGTTCTTTGGCGGGTGCGGGATCAGACCCTGCGATGTGGCCACGAACGTCATCACTTCCGATTCGCGGCGGCCCGTCCAATCGTCGTCGCCGAGCGCGGTCTGTATCCGCGCCCTGATCTTGGCTTCCGCGCCCGGCAGGTAGACGCCGTCGCGGTAGAAGTAGAGCGAACCATCGGGAGCCGCGGCGAGGGGAGTCTCATCTTCGATCAGCGCGGCCAGGCGCGTGGGGAAGAACTGGCGGCGGGTCACAGCCTCGTCGTCTTTGTCCTTGCGGCCGGTATCTATCTCTTGGAAGACGCCCCAGCGCAACCACGCAGCTTTGCGGTCGCGTTCGGCCAGCCCGTCGAGAATCAGTTCCCGCGCCATCTCCGGGGTCACCGAGACGCGGACCTTCAAGTCCCTCTCAAGGGAGGCGACGACGGTGTCGCAGGCCGCGGCCATATCGGCGGCCATTTCGAACTGTTGCGCGGCCTTCAGGCGGAGCCGCTTCTTTTCGATCTCGGGGATCGACGGCGGCGTAGTGGTATCCGCTTCCGGTCGAGTGTCCTGGTCGGTGGTGGTAATATCAGTAGTGGTTGTAGTGATGTAGTCCTTTCAGCGGGCGCCTTTTGCGGGGCGCCCGCACTGCGTTAGGGGGCCGTTCCTAGCGGCCCCGGGTTGGTGAACTCAGGCGTATCAATTTTCGCGCTTCCGTCAACCTTGACGGCGGCGGTAGAATTGGTGTTCTCCTCGGCCAGCCGCTCCCGTTGCTTCAGCATCAGTACGTGGGCGCGGTAGAACCACCACACCGTGATTTCCAGAGCGCGCCAGACGTTGCCGGGGATGGCGGGCGGCGGGGTGTCGCGGGCCAGAAGGAGCTTGAAGTGGTCGCGGGCGTAACCCTCGTGGGCTTCAATCTCGGGAGCCGACCACGGCCCCGCGAAGAGTTCGTTCCAAAACCCGGCCGGCGTCTGCTCACCCAACATCGCCGCCGTCTCCCTCGGGTGCGCTCGGCCGATCCTGGCCCGGCCGCGGTGGCGCCGGCGCTTCGTTGTCCCACACGAACCCAACGCTAAGACGCTTCAGCGCGTCGAGCAACTCCTCGATCTCTTCCGTGTGGGTCACAACGAAGCCAACTTCGCGAGTGCCCTATCGAGCGTTCCCGTGGACAGGCTGGAGAGCCGTTGCAGTTCGGCGTCCAGCGTGACCGCCTTGGTGCCGACGACGGCGAAGGTCGCATCTGGATTTACCCCACCGATGATCGCCACGCTCGTCTCGATGATCTGTTCAGGAAATAGCTTCTGGCTCCCGGCGGCGGCAAGCTTGCTCCACCGGCCCCCGATCGAGAAGGCGTTGAGCAAGCCGGAGCGGAGCGCGGCCCACGTTTGCCGGAGTACCGCCGGAGCGGAAGGCGCGGGCATCGGGATAAGCGCAACCACTTCAATGCCTTTGCTCGAATAGATCGCTTCCGTGATCCTGCCGAGCGGCGCGGCGAGCGAATGGTTAAGCACCACCTGCGGGTTGGTTTCCATGTACTTCCGAAAAGCTGACTCCGTGGTGGCGCGGTCGAAGGTGTCCCCCTGAAAGTCCACGGTGTCATACGTGGTGGCCCAGCCGCGGAGTTCGAGCGTGGTTCCGTCGCCGAGCGCCTTTACCTCGAACGGCGCGGTCAGTTTGTCCAGCTTCGCCAATCCGGTGGAGAGTTCCATCAGAGAATCCCCCGACGTTTCAACTCATCGCCCAGAGCGGCCGACTGACGTACCTGCTCGGCTACCCGACGTTCGGACGCGGTGTTGCCTTTTGCCTCCGTCGCCATCTTCTGCAAGTGGGCGGTATGCGTCCTGAAGTCGTTTGCGAGTTTCTGCCGGTTCGCCGACTCGCGCTCCGCGCTGTGCTGGCTCTCCGCTGCCGAGCGCTCCTGCTCTGATTTCTCGTACTGCTCCTCGAACAACTCGCGGTCTGAGCGAATCGTCACCGTGTCGCTGGTGTACAGGCGGTCCGCGCCGTTGGGCTCGTCGGGCAGCCATTCGTTCTGGTCCACCTTCCTTTGCTCGGCGGGTGAGAGCGGGCGCGTGTGCTGCTGTGGCGCGGTCGGGCGAAGAACCTTTTCGACGTCTGCGGCCCGGACGGTCCCCTTGACGCCGGTCGGCTGCCCATCCTTGATGGATGCCTCTGGAATGACCCTCACGACGCTCATTGGGGTGACGTCCCGTCCTGGATGCTCCCTGAGCCGCCATAGGGCACGTACACGCCGTCATGGCGCTCGCCCTGCCACGACATCACGCGCTTACTGCGGAGGCGGTCCAGGTGTGCCCGGACGTTGCCCTTCAGGATGCGCAGCTTCACCAGCTCGTCGGCGCTGGCGTCGCCCTTCTCGATGATGCTCTTGACCCTGCCGGGTGGGATGCTCAGCAGTTCACCTAGCGACTGGTCGTCTAACCGGAGCGCCCGCATTTGCTCGCGGATCTCGTCGGTGGCTTTATCAGGCATCGGCCGACACCTGCACCGTTACTGCCTCGCGGGCGCCGTCCGGCGGCACCATACCCAGTGCCTCTTGGATCGGGCGTACGTGATGGTCTGCGATATGGAGGCCATGACGGTACCTACTTACCGTTGCCTCCTCGGCGTTGATGGACCGGGCGAGATCCCGGCCCGTCATCTTCTTGCGCTTCAGCGCTGCGTCTAGATCAAAGGTCATCCCTTGACATTGACAGACAGTTCACTTTATTTCCCCTGATCGACGCCCCACAACACAGTAACCCACACCTAGCCAAATCCCACTATCGCCGCCGGCCCACTTCCAGCGCCACGTTTCACCATAAGGGCCGCCTTACCTAGAGCAAGGAAACAACCCCCAAATAAAAGGCCCCGGCGGAGACGTTGAGCGCGCCGGTCCCGTTCTCGGACGGGACCGGCGCGCCGCTTCATCTACTGGCCCTTCGACACCGCAGCAGCGGGAATCGCAACAGTCGTCGCAGACAGCTTCATTAGCTCACCCCCTCCCCTTGCAAACTTGAGTGTTCGAAAGGGAGGTATCGAATTTTGCGCTGTGTGGAAACCGAAAGCTGGGCCAAAACTGACCAAAAACTCGCTGCCTCGGTCGGAAAGTTCAGTATGGTCTAGGACGTTCTAGTAAACGACTCCGGGAGGACCAAATGGCGGCGGCTGCGAAAAGGCGGAAACGACTGGATACGACGCTTGCGGCGGCGGTGGCGCATCCGATCCGCAGTCGTGCGCTGGTGATCCTCGCGGAGCGGGAGGCGAGCCCATCCGAAATCGCGCGTGAGTTGAATATGGATGTGGCGAAGGTCGGTTACCACGTCACGTCGCTGGTCGATGCGAACCTCATCGAACTAACCCGGACCCGCCAGGTCCGTGGGGCGGTCGAGCATTTCTATCGAGCGGCGGTGCTTCCCTACGTGAGTAGCGAGCAGGAAGGCGAACGCAAGCTGGTCGACCGGCGGGTCTACGCAGAAACGATCTGGAGTATCGCGACGGCGAACGCCGCCTATTCGTTGGAGACGGGCACCTACCTACGTCGCAACGACCACTACCTGACCCGCTTCGCGTTCAACGTCGATGAGCAAGGTTGGGAGGACGCGGCGGCGGCACACGGAGAATTAGAGGCGCGCATCTTCAAGATTCAGGAGGAAGCCGCGGAGCGGATGGTGGAGTCCGAAGAGAAGCCGATGAAGGCGGTCAGCTTCCAGAGTTGGTTTGAGGTTCCTCGGACGGCGAAGGACTGACCGTCTGGCGGCGGCGGTGTGCGTCAGGCGGCGGTGATCTTCGCCGCTACGGCCTGGGCGACGATCTGATCTACGCCGATGCCGTCGCGGACTCCGACTCCCGGAGGCATCCCCAACCCCTCCCAAACTTTGACCATTGCTGTCAGGCCGTTGACGGTCGGCAAGACGAAGTCTGCGGCGCCCGAAACCGTGCGGGCGCACTCGTCAACGGTGGCCGCCCACGCGGCGATAGTCATCACTGGGTTCGACGGTCCCGAGTGGAACCTGTAATCGACGCCCCCCTTGTCGAGCGATCGCAGCCTTAGTGAAATCATGGCCTCACTCGCTCCCGGCAACTGAAAGGCCAACACCGGCAGCGCGCCGACTATCTCGGCCTTTGCGATGAAGGTTCCACTGCCGTACTCCAACTGGGCGAGTACCTCAGCGTCCGGCGGCTGGTCCCTCACCCGGAAAGTCGAAAGGTCGTCTGCCTCCTCCAACCCGGCCGCTACTTCGGCCACGAGGTCCATGAAAGGCTCGACCAACCGAGGCTCCCGACGCAAGAGAGAGAGCAAGCGACTGGCGCCCTGGCTGACAAGTAGAGGGAGTCCAGCGGGGCCGGCTTCACCGTCCGGTGGGGTTATCTCCACCTGGGCTGCGATGGCCGCGTCGTCACTCCCTGATGCTGCGTACGCGGAGATTCCTGAGAACCAAACCTGCGAGCGCACCGCCTCATTGGACGAGAAAAGTCCCATTGCTCGATCAGAATACCTCGCTATCCGCTAACCCTCGGCCGGAAGGTTGCCGAGTGCCGGGTCGTCGGCTTCCATGTAGACGGCGCCGTGTTCCCAGTTCTCGGGATTGTCGATCAACGCTTCCGTGACCTTGCGCCCGCCGTTGCCGACTTCCAGCGACGTGGGAGACAGTCGCCGCACCGCCAGCCCTTTGGCGGTCGCGGCCTTTTCGACCCGTTCGGTTTCCTGCTCTGCGGTCTGGATCGATTCGTCCAGCACCGCCTTGATGATGTAGCCCATTGACTTCCTTTTCGGTTACGTGCCCCGCCCGATTGATGATGCTCGGGGGAGTGGACGGGAACGTTTTTACTTCCCCATACAAATAAACCGACAGGGGAGCGCGAAAAAGAACTGCGAATCGCACAGGTTGACGCCGCCGCGTCCTGATCGGCGTACTAACGACGTACACCAGGGCGTAAAACCCTGTCCAACGGCGCCGGCCGGCGACCGCGCCTGAGGCGGCCGGATTCGGCTTGGCAACTGGGCCAGTGGCCAAACTCGCCTTGGACAACGCCGGCCATCATCCCGCCCGATCCTGCGATGGTAAGGAAGGGGTCACGAGTTCGAGTCTCGTTCCGGGCTCTACAGATGGCGATTGGCCTGGATTGCCGACGATCGACGCGGTTCCGCTATTTCTTGAACGCCTCGCGCATCATCATCGAAAGCAGGCTTGGGTTCGATTCCGTGGTGATGACGTGGCCGATCTTGCGCACGAACCGATCCTCGCCGATCTGTCTCAGCATCGCGTCGGCGAGGTCGATGCGGGCGGTGAACCTGCCAGGCCCACGCCCCTCGGTCAACGAGTAGTCGCTCACCTGCGGCAGCTCGTAGAACCCGGAGGGCCGGAGGATCGTCCAGTCGAGGTTGCTGGCCGCGACGAGCCCCTCCATACGCCGCATGTCGTCGTACACCGTCTTGCCGAGCTTCTTCATCACGTACGGCTGCAGGACACGGTTGAAGACGACCCCCCCGGTCGGCTCGTCCTCTTCGGTCACCGCACCCGAGCTGACGACGATCAGCCGCCGCACGCCCGAGCGCCTCATCGCCGCGAGCATGTTCTCGGCGCCGCGCGAGTAGACCTCGACCGGCTCCTTGCCGAACGGCACTCCCAAGGCCGAGAGCACCGCGTCGCTGCCTTGGACGGCGGCGTCGACTGCCCGGGGGTCGAGAACGTCGGCTCCGACGACGCGCAAACGGCCCTCATTCAACGGGAAGGCATCCGGGTGTCGGGTAACGGCGGCCGCGTCGTGGCCGGCGCCGAGGCTCCGCTCGGTCAGGAGGCGGCCGGTCGGGCCGTTGGCGCCGAAGATCACAATGCGCATGATTTGCTCCTCGTTGGTCGTCTCCGTCCCAGGCCGGACGGAAATGGGTTCACCGAGAAGACGTATCCGGGCTCGGAAAGGTGACCGCCCGGCGGAGGGCGGGCAAATTGGACCTCTAAATCTCGAGCTGCACCGGCGGGCCGCCGCCGACCGCCTCGCCGTCACGCGGGGCGCTTCGGCATGGTAGATCCGGAGACATCCTCGACCGCTTGCTCGAGCAGCCCGACGCCGCGCCGGATCGCGCTCGTGCTCAGGTTCGAGTAGCCGAAGATCAGGCCGCCCTGAGGCGCCGGGGTCAGGCGATAGGGGGAGACGCCCGCGATCGCCAGGCCACGTGCCGCCGCGGCGTCGACCACGGCCGCCTCGGCGAGATCGTCAGGGAGCCAGGCGACGAGGTGCAGGCCGGCGGCGATGCCGCTGGGTCGCAGCCGCGGCAGTCGCGCGGCGAGCTCTTCGACGAGGGCGTCGCGACGCTCGCGATAGATCGGTCGCATCCGCCGCAGGTGGCGGTCGAACTCGCCGCGCCGCAGGAAGTCGGCGAAGGTCAGCTGGTCGATCACCGGCGAGCCACGGTCGGCGAGGATCTTGGCCGCGCCGAAGGGGGCGACCAGCTCCCGCGGCAGGACGAACCAGCCGAGCCTGAACCCGGGCGCTAGCGTCTTGCTCGCCGTTCCCGCGTAGGCGACCTGATCCGGGACCAATCCCTGGATCGCCCCGATCGGGGCGCGGTCGTAGCGGTACTCGGCGTCGTAGTCGTCCTCGACGATCAGCGCGCCGGTGCGCTGCGCCCAGGCGACGATCGCGGCGCGGGCATTCGCCGAGAGGACGGCGCCGGTCGGCCACTGGTGCGACGGGGTGAGGATCAGGGCGTCGGCCTGCAACCGGGCGAGCGCGTCGATGCGGATCCCGCCGTCGTCGACCGGCACGCCGACGACCTCGATCCCGAGCCGGGCCGCGATCAGGCGCGCGTCGTCGTTGGCGGAGGGGTCCTCGACGGCAAGGCGGCGGGCGCCCCGCTCGGCGAGGACTCCGAGCAGCAGCGCGATCCCCTGCGCATAGCCGTTGGTGACCAGGAGGTTCTCGGGCGCCGCGACGGTGCCGCGGACGCGGTTGAGGTAGTCGGCGAGCGCCTCCCGCAGCTCCGCCGCACCATGTCCGTCCGGGTAGCTCAGGCGCTCGTCCGGCGCTTCGGACAGCACGCGGCGAACCGAGCGCAGCCAGGCCCGGCGAGGGAAGGCGGCGACGTTGGCGCGGCCGTAGCCGAAGTCGACCGCCGGCGACCTCGACGCCGGCCGGCGCGGGGGAGCCTCGGGCTCGACCGACGTGTCGCCGAGGGCGGCGACGTGGGTGTAGCCGCCGCTGCGGCTCGTCAGGTAGCCCTCGGCGACGAGCTGGGAGTAGGCCTCGACCACGACCCCGCGGGAGACTCCGAGCTCGGCGGCGAGGGTTCGGGTCGGGGGGAGGGCCGTCCCCGTGGCGAGCCGACCGGAGCGGATCCCGTCGCGCAGCGCCAACTCGACCTGACGGTGCAGGGCGATCCCGCCGCCGCGCTCCAGGTCGACCAGCAGTTTCGAGGCGATCGGAGAATTGGTACTCGAAGAGGGCACCCAATTGGATCTTAACTACCGGACCGATTGCTGCGAGCCTCGCGACCATGAACACCGTCACCGAAATCCCAGCCCCTGTCCACCGCCGCGTCGACCGTCGCCTCCTGCTTCCCGGCGACGGCGGGTACGACGAGGCCCGAACCGTCTGGAACTCGATGGTCGACCACCGCCCCGCGGCGGTCTTTCCCTGCGCCGACGTCGACGGCGTCCGTGCGGCCGTCGGCCTCGCCCGCGAATCCGACCTGGAGATCGGCGTGCGCTGCGGCGGCCACAACATGGTCGGGCTGTCGGTTCCCGACGGCGGTCTGATGATCGACCTGCGGCCGATGTGCTCGGTCCGGATCGATCCTGCCCGGCGGCGCGCCTGGGTGCAGGGGGGAGCGCTGCTCGGCGCCCTCGATCGCGCCGCTCAGGCGCACGGCCTCGCGACCACCGCCGGCAACGTCTCGCATACCGGGGTCGGCGGCCTCGCCCTCGGCGGTGGGATGGGCTGGCTCGCCCGCAAGCACGGGTTGACCTGCGACAACGTCGTCTCCTACACCCTTGTCACCGCCGAGGGGGAGGTGCTCCGGGTCAGCGCCGAGGAGCATGCGGATCTCTTCTGGGGCCTGCGCGGAGGCGGCGGCAATTTCGGCATCGTCACCGAGTTCGAGTTCCGCCTGCACCCGGTCGGGACCCGAGCGCTCTCGGTCGAGCTCTCCTTCGCCGCGGCGGAAGCCGCCGAGGCGCTGGCGGGATGGCGCGAATTGGCCCTCGCGGCGCCCCGCGAGGCGACGTTCACCGCGGAGCTCTCCGGGGAGCGGGTCGATCTCGGCTACGTCTGGGTCGGCGACATGCGGCACGCGACGCGGCCCTTGAGCGCGCTGCGCAAGCTCGGCCGACCGACCGAGGAGCGGGTCGAGGAGCTGTCCTACCTGGCCCTGCAGAGTCGCGACGACAGCGTCCAGTGCCACGCGATCCGTCGCTACTGGAAGGGCCACTACCTGCCGGCCCTGCCGGAGGAGGCGATCGTCGCTCTGCTGGCCGACCGCGGCGAATCGAGCCCCGACGTCAGCCTCCAGACCTACGGCGGGGCGATCGCCGACACCGCCGACGCCGACAGCGCCTTCAGCCACCGCGAGGCCCGGTTCGAGTACGTGGCGGCCGGGGGCTGGGCCGACGCCGCGGAGGACGAGGCCCGGATCGAGGGGCTCCGGCGCGCCGCCGGCCGGATCGAGCGGTTTGCCTCCGGTGCCTACGTCAACGCGCTCAGCGACGAGGGCGCCGACGGTGTCAAGCGCGCCTACTCCCCCGCCAAGCTCGCCCGGCTGACCTCACTCAAGGACAGCTACGACCCCGACAACGTCTTCCACCTCAACCACAACATCGTCCCGAGCAGGCGCTGAGGGCATCCGCTCTATCGCCGAGGGCATCCGCTCTATATAAGTGGGTCGTGAGCCAAGCGAGCCGGATCGGGGTGCAGCGGTGACGGTCGAGCTGACCGACAAAGGGCTCTCGCGCGAGGCGGTCGTCGCGGTCGCCCGGCGCGGGGCGGAGGTTCGGGTCGGCGCGGAGGCGGTCGCGGCGATGGAGCGCGGGGCTGCCGTGGTCGCCGAGCTGGTCGCCTCCGACGAGCCGGTCTACGGGGTCTCGACCGGGTTCGGGGCGTTGGCGACGACGCCGATCCCGGCGGAGAAACGGGCCCTGCTGCAGAAGTCCCTGATCCGTTCGCACGCGGCGGGGATGGGGCCCGAGGTGGAGACGGAGGTCGTGCGGGCGATGATGCTGCTGCGGGCGCGCAGCCTCTCGATGGGATTCAGCGGCGTGCGGCCCGTCGTCGCCGAGGGGATCGTGGCGCTGCTGAACGCCTCGCTGACCCCGGTCGTGCCGGAGTACGGGTCGCTCGGGGCGAGCGGCGATCTCGCCCCGCTCGCGCACGCGGCCCTGGCACTGCTCGGCGAGGGCACGGTCAGGGACGCCTCCGGCGAGGTCCGCGCCGCCGATGAGGCGCTGGCCGCGGCGGGCCTCGAGCCGCTCGAGCTGCGGGCGAAGGAGGGGCTGGCCCTGATCAACGGGACCGACGGGATCCTCGGCATGCTGGTGCTGGCGCTGCGGGACCTCGGCCTGCTGCTGAAGGCCGCCGACATCTCCGCCGCGCTCAGCGTCGAGGCGCTGCTCGGCACCGACCGCGCCTTCGCCGCCGATCTCGTCGCCCTGCGTCCGCAGCCGGGCCAGCAGGCGAGCGCCGCCAACCTGCGTCGCCTGCTCGCCGACTCGGAGGTGGTCGCCAGCCATCGCCACGGCGACCCGCGGGTGCAGGACCCCTACTCGCTCCGCTGCGCGCCGCAGGTGAACGGCGCCGCCCGCGACGCGCTCCGCCACGCCTGCGAGACCGCCGACGCGGAGCTGGTCTCGGCGATCGACAACCCGATGGTGCTGCCCGACGGCCGGGTCGAGTCCTGCGGCAACTTCCACGGCGCCCCGCTGGGCCTTGCCTGCGACCTGCTCGCGATCGCCGCGGCCGACGTCGGCGCGATCGCCGAGCGTCGCACCGACCGCCTCCTCGACCCGGTCCGCTCGATGAACCTGCCGCCGTTCCTGGCCGACGACGCCGGGGTCAACTCGGGGCTGATGATCGCCCAGTACACGCAGGCGGCGATGGTCGCCGAGAACCGTCGCCTCGCCGTCCCCGCCGGCACCGACACGCTCTCGACCAGCGCCTCGCAGGAGGACCACGTCTCGATGGCCTGGGGCGCGGCCCGCAAGCTCCGCGTCTCGTTGGCGAACCTGCGGCGGATCCTCGCGGTGGAGATCACCTGCGCGGTGCGCGGGCTGGAGCTGCGGGCGCCGCTCGAGCCCGCGCCCGGCACCGCCGCCGCCCGGGACTGCCTGCGCGGCACGGTCCCCGGCTTCGGCCCCGACCGCTGGCTCTCGCCGGAGCTCGGCGCCACCGAGGAGCTGGTCGGATCCGGGACGCTGGTGGATGCCGTCGAGGAGAAGATCGGGGAGCTCGAATGAACGGGGGTCGGGAATGAGTCGAGAGATCCACGCGCCGCACGGGACGGAGCTGTCCTGCAAAGGCTGGCCGCAGGAGGCCGCGATGCGGATGCTGATGAACAACCTCGACCCGGCGGTGGCCGAGCGGCCCGAGGACCTCGTCGTCTACGGCGGCACCGGCCGCGCCGCCCGCTCCTGGGAGGCCTTCGACGCGATCGTCCGCTCGCTGCGGACGCTGGAGGGCGACGAGACCCTGCTCGTCCAGTCGGGCAAGCCGGTCGGCGCCTTCCGCACCCATGAGTGGGCGCCGCGCGTCCTGATCGCCAACTCGAACCTGGTCGGGGAATGGGACAACTGGGACGAGTTCCGCCGCCTCGAAGCCGAGGGGCTGACGATGTACGGGCAGATGACCGCCGGCTCCTGGATCTACATCGGCAGCCAGGGCATCCTGCAGGGGACTTACGAGTGCTTCGCCGAGATCGGCCGGCGCCGCTTCGGCGGCTCGCTGGCCGGGACGATCACCGTCACCGCCGGGCTCGGCGGCATGGGCGGCGCCCAGCCGCTCGCGGTGACGATGAACGGTGGGGTGGCGCTCTGCGTCGAGGTCGACGGCGAGCGGATCGCCCGCCGGCTCGACACCCGCTACCTCGACGAGGAGGCCGACGACCTCGAGGACGCCGTCCGCCGCTGCCTCGCCGCGAAGCGGGAGGGGCGGGCGCTCAGCGTCGGCCTCCGCGCCAACGCCGTCGACGTCCTGCCCGCCCTGCTCGCGCGCGACTTCGAGGCCGACATCGTCACCGACCAGACCAGCGCCCACGATCCGCTGAACGGTTACGTCCCGAACCTGATCAGCCCGGAGGAGGCCGAGCGGCTCCGTGTTGCGGACCCCGACGAGTACGTGCGGCGCTCCCGCGCGGCGATCGCCGCCCACTGCGCGGCGATGGTCGAATTCCTCGACCGCGGCGCCGAGGTCTTCGACTACGGCAACAGCCTCCGCGCCGAGGCGCGGCTCGGCGGCTTCGAGCGCGCCTTCGACTACCCCGGCTTCGTGCCCGCCTACGTGCGGCCGCTCTTCTGCGAGGGCAAGGGGCCGTTCCGCTGGGTCGCGCTCTCCGGCGACCCGGCCGACATCGCCGCCACCGACGCCGCGGTGCTCGACGAGCTGGCGGGCGACGAGGCGCTCGAGCGCTGGATCCGCCTGGCCGGCGAGCGCGTCGCCTTCCAGGGGCTGCCGGCGCGGATCTGCTGGGCGGGCTTCGGCGAGCGCCACCGCCTCGGCCTGCGCTTCAACGAGATGGTCCGCAGCGGCGAGCTGCAGGGCCCGATCGTGATCGGCCGCGATCACCTCGACTCGGGCTCGGTCGCCTCCCCCTATCGCGAGACCGAGGCGATGGCCGACGGCTCCGATGCGATCGCCGACTGGCCGTTGCTGAACGCCCTCGTCAATACCTCCGCGGGCGCCTCCTGGGTGAGCATCCACGATGGCGGCGGGGTGGGGATCGGCCGCTCGCTGCACGCGGGCATGGTCTGCGTCGCCGACGGCACCGACCTCGCCGGCGAAAAGCTCGACCGCGTGCTGCAGACCGACCCCGGCATGGGCGTGATCCGCCACGCCGACGCGGGGTACGAGCGTGCGATCGACGTCGCCGAGGAGCGCGGCGTGCGGGTGCCGATGCGCGAGGAGGGCTAGTGGCGGTCCTCGAGATCCGCGAGCTGGGGGACCCGGTGCTGCGCCTGCCGGCCCGGCCGGTGGGCACCGAGGAGCTCGCCAGCGAGGAGACCCAGCGGCTGATCGACGACCTGATCGAGACGATGCGGGCCGCCGATGGTGCCGGCCTCGCCGCGCCCCAGGTCGGCACCTCGTTGCGGATCGCCGCGATCGAGGTCCGCGAGGGGAACCCGCGCTACCCCTACAAGCCGCCGATCCCGCTTACCGTGATCGTCAACCCGGAGCTGACCCCGCTCGACCCGGCGACCTTCGCCACCAACGAGGGGTGCCTCTCGATGCCGAACCTGCGCGGCGATCTGAAGCGCTTCGAGAACGTCGGCGTGCGCTACCTCGACCGCGACGGCCGGCCCCACGAGGAGATCAGGAGCGGCCTCACCGCCGGGACCTTCCAGCACGAGGTCGACCACCTCGACGGCATCCTCTTCGTCGACCGGATGACCGACATGTCGAGCCTCTCGACCTGGGCGGAGTTCGAGCGCCATGGCAAAGACGAGTTCGTCGAGCGGATCGAGGCCCTGGTCGCGCGGGTCGGCTCGTGAGGTTCCTTCCCACGGCGGAGGGTTGACGGTGGAGCTCTGGTGCGAGTACGCCTGGCTCGGCGGTGAGGAGGTGAGCGCGGGCGTCGTGATCGGCGTCGAGGGGGAGCGGATCGTCACCGTGCGCACCGACGTGGCGGAGGCGCCGGAGGGCGCCGTGGTCCTCTCCGGCTACACGCTGCCCGGCCTCGCCAACGCCCACTCCCACGCCTTCCAGCGCGCCTTCCGCGGCAAGACCGAGGTCGGCCGGGGGACCTTCTGGACCTGGCGCGAGCAGATGTACCGGGCGGCGTCCCGGCTCGACCCGGACTCCTACCTCGCCCTCGCCCGCGCGACCTTCGGCGAGATGGCCCTTGCCGGGGTGACGAGCGTCGGCGAGTTCCACTACGTCCACCACGCTGAGGGCGGGACCCGCTACGCCGACCCGAACGCGATGGGCGCGGCGGTGATCGCGGCCGCTCGCGAGGCGGGGATCCGGATCACGCTGATCGACGCCTGCTACCTGCACGGCGGGATCGGCGAGGAGCTGAACGAGGTCCAGCGGCGCTTCTCCGATGGCACCGCGGAGGAGTGGGCGCGGCGGGTCGAGGCGATCCGCCTCGGGCCGGGGGTGAGGCTCGGCGCGGCGATCCACAGCGTCCGGGCGGTCGCGCCGGAGGAGGCGGCGCTGGTGGTCGAGTGGGCGCGGGGTCGCGCGCTGCCGCTCCATGCCCACGTCTCCGAGCAGCCTGCCGAGAACGAGGCGTGCCGCGCCGCCTATGGCCGCAGTCCGACCGAGGTACTCGCCGAGGCCGGCGCCCTCTCCGATCGCTTCACCGCGATCCACGTCACCCACCCGAGCGAGCGCGACCGGGCGCTCCTCGGCGAGGCGGGTGCCTGCTGCTGCTTCTGCCCGACGACCGAGCGCGACCTGGCCGACGGCATCGGGTCCGCCGCGCTCCTGCGCGAGGCCGGCGCCGGCCTCGCCGTCGGCAGCGACTCGCAGGCCGTTATCGATCTGTTCGAGGAGTGCCGGGCGATCGAGCTCGACGAGCGCCTCGCCAAGCTCGAGCGCGGGAACCAGGACGCGGTGGGCTTGCTCCGCGCCGCCACGGCGGACGGGCAGCGGGCGATCGGATGGGCGGAGGCGGGCGCGATCGCGCCCGGGATGCTCGCCGATCTGGTCAACCTCGACGGCGGTGGCGTCCGCCTCGCCGGCATCACTCCGGAGTCCGCCCTCAGCACGATCGTCTTTGCCGCGACGGCCGCGGATGTCTCGAACGTCGTCGTCGGCGGTGACTTCGTGGTCCGGGACGGCAGGCACGCGATGTTCGATGTCGAGGAGGAGCTGCGGCACGCGATCGGAGGTCTCGGAGACGGATGAGCTCGTTCGCGATCGACAACATCGGCCTGCTGATCACCAACGATCCGAGCCTCGGTGACGGTCCCCTGGGCGAGCGGCGGGACGCCGCCATCGTCTTCGAAGACGGACGCGTGGTCGCGGTCGAGCGCGCCGGCGTCGCCGCCGACGAGCGGGTCGATGTCGGCGGCCGCTGCGTCATGCCCGGCTTCGTCGACAGCCACACCCACCTCGTCTTCGCCGGCGATCGCGCCGCCGAGTTCGCCGCGCGGATGGCCGGACAGGCCTACGAGGCGGGCGGCATCCGCGTCACCGCGGAGGCGACGCGCGCCGCCGCCGCGGCCGAGCTCGAGCGCCTCGCCCGGGCGCGCCGGCTCGAGGGCCTCGGCGCCGGGATCACCCACGTCGAGATCAAGTCGGGCTACGGCCTCGAGGTCGCGGCGGAAGCCAAGTCCTGCGCGGTCGCGGCGGAGCTCACCGACGACGTCACCTTCCTCGGCGCCCACGTCGTGCCCGCCGAGTTCGAGTCCGACCCCGACGCCTACGTCGCGCTGGTCTGCGGCGAGATGCTCGACGCCTGCGCGCCGTTCTGCCGCTGGATCGACGCCTTCTGCGAGGTCGGCGCCTTCACCGCCGAGCAGTGCCGCGCGGTGCTCGAGGCGGGCCGGGCCGCCGGGCTCGGACTGCGCCTGCACGGCAACCAGCTCGGCCCGGGGGAGGGGGTGCGGCTGGCGGTCGAGTTGGAGGCCGCCTCGGTCGACCACTGCACCTACCTCGCCGCCGCGGACGTCGAGGCGTTGGCCGGCTCGCGCACCGTCGCGACCTTCCTCCCGGCGACCGACTTCTCGACCCGCAAGCCCTACCCGGACGCGCGCCGGGTCATCGACGCGGGCGCCACGGTCGCCCTCGCGACCAACACCAACCCCGGCTCGAGCAACACGACCTCGATGGCTTTCTGCATCGCGCTGGCCGTCCGCGACATGGGGATGACCGTCGCCGAGGCGGTCCGGGCGGCCACCCTGGGCGGCGCCGAGAGCCTGCGGAGAAGCGACATCGGCAGGCTCGCACCGGGCTGCCGTGCCGATGCGATCACCCTCGACGCCGCCTCCCCGACCGACTTCGTCTACCGACCCGGCGTCCCGCTGGTCCGCGAAACGTTCGTCGGCGGCGAGCGCGTCTGGCACCCATCGAATTAGCGATCCGATAGGAGCGTCCGCGGCGCTCCTCTTGGAAGCATTTCGAAAACGATTGCTCGTGATAGGCGCCGTTGCACGCCCTGCAACAATGTCCGAGCGATGGCTACGCGATCCTCCACGACTCCGGCGACGCAGCACGGCACCAAGCCGAAGCTCAAGTCCGGCCTGCCGGGAACCCCGGAGGAGCAGCGGCGCGAGCTCCGCGCCGCGATGAAGAAGCACGCCGAGACGCTTCGCCGTCTCGCACAGTAGGCCTGGACCGCCGACGTTGGCAGAGGTCCTCTACCTCGAGCTTGGCGACTATTGCCTCATCGCCGCCGAAGTCCTGGGAACGACTCCGGACGAGATCGCGCGGCTGCCTCGCATCGGCCTTGCCGACTCCGCGCTCGCCGTCCCAAGGTCCGGCTTCGGTGATCAGGACGCGTACCTGACGCTGCTCGATAAGGCCGCCGTCCTCATCGAGCACCTTGCGCGAAATCACCCGCTGCCGACGGCAACAAGCGCTGCGCCTTCCTCGCCGTCGAGCGATTCCTGGCGGTCAATGGTCGGCCGATCGAGGGCGCCGTTCCCGATGTCGACGTTCCCATGGTCGAGCGAATCGCCGCGGGCGAGGCAGACTTCGAGAAGATCCACGACTGGCTGGATCGCCGAACTCACTCCCCAACCTGAACGGTCGCTCGGACTATCACGAACTTGGAGTTGTCGGGCGTCGGCCAGCCTCGATCCGACAATCCGAAGATCGCAGGTTCATATCCCTCCCCCGCTATTCCTTGGCGATTCAGTCCCGGTTATTTCGCCGCTCGGATTCCGCTAGTCGGAGGTTTCCTGTGTCTGGAGTCGGTGGGGAGGTCGTCGATTCGCCCGGGCTCAGGAGGGGACGATCGCCAGGGCCTCGATCTCCGTCAGAAAGCTCTCTACGAGCAGGGCCTCGACGACCACGCAGGTCGAGGCGGGGGCGAGATCGCCGAAGCGGGCCGCCTTGGCTTCGGCGTAGGCCGGGTAGTGGCCGCGGCAACCAGGTGGTAGGTCAGTTGAGGCCGAGCTCGGCGATCGACTCTTCGCGCATCTTGAACTTCTGCACCTTGCCGGTGACGGTCATCGGGAAAGCGTCGACCAGCTTGACGTAGCGCGGAACCTTGAAATGGGCGATCCGGCCGCGGCAGAAGTCGCGGATCTCGTCGGGGTCCAGGGTGGCGCCCGGGCTGGGCATCACCCAGGCCATCAGCTCCTCGCCGTAGCGCCGGTCGGGGACGCCGATCACCTGGACGTCGGCGATCTGGGGATGGGTGTAGAGGAACTCCTCGACCTCGCGCGGGTAGATGTTCTCGCCGCCGCGGATGACCATGTCCTTGGAGCGGCCGACGATCGAGAGATAGCCCTCCTCGTCCATCGTCGCAAGGTCGCCGGTGTGCATCCAGCCGTCCGCGTCGATCGCCTCGGCGGTCCGCTCCTCGTCTTCCCAGTAGCCGAGCATCACCGAGTAGCCGCGGGTGCAGAGCTCACCGGTCTCGCCGCGTTCCACGGTGGCGCCGCCCTCCGGGTCGGCGACCTTGACCTCGACGTGGGGATGGACGCGCCCGACCGTGCCGACCCGCTTCTCGAGGGGATCGTCGGCGGCGGTCTGGGTGGAGACGGGTGAGGTCTCGGTCATCCCGTAACAGATCGTCACCTCGTCCATGTGCATCTCGGCGATCACCCGGCGCATCACCTCGATCGGGCATGGCGACCCGGCCATGATCCCGGTGCGCAGACTGGCAAGGTCGAAGTCGCCGAACTCGGGGTGGTCGAGCTCGGCGATGAACATCGTCGGCACCCCATACAGCGAGGTGCAGCGCTCGGCGGCGACCGCCGCCAGGCTCGCCCGCGGGTCGAAGGCCGGCGCCGGGATCACCGTGCAGGAGCCGTGGCTCAGCGCCGCGAGGTTGCCCATCACCATGCCGAAGCAGTGGTAGAAGGGAACCGGGATGCAGATCCGGTCGCGCTCGTCGTAGCGGCAGCCCTCGCCGACCAGATAGCCGTTGCCGAGGATGTTGCGGTGGCTCAGCGTGGCGCCTTTAGGCAGCCCGGTGGTGCCGCTCGTGTACTGGATGTTGATCGGCTGCTCAGGGGACAGCTCGGCCTCGCGCCCCGCGAGCGCGGCCCCGTCGACCTGCTCACCCTGCGCCTGCAGCTCCTCCCAGGTCGGATCGTCGAGCCAGACGACCCGCTCCAGCGCGGGCAGGTCGCCGCGCACCTCGGCGACCATCGCCGCGTAGTCGGAGTTCTTCGTCTGCCGGGCCGAGATCAGCATCCGGCAGCCGGACTGACGCAGGGCGTAGGCGAGCTCGCTGGTCCGGTAGGCGGGGTTGAGGTTGACGAGGATCACCCCGACCCGTGCGGTGGCGTACTGGACCAGCGTCCACTCGGCGCAGTTCGGGCTCCAGATCCCGACCCGATCGCCGCGCCCGAGCCCGGCGGCCAGCAGGCCACGGGCGATCCGGTCGACCGCCGCGTCGAGCTCCGCGTAGTCGAGGCGGACCCCTTGCTCGTAGCTGACCAGGGCTTCGCGCTCGCCGAACTCACCCGCGATACGTCGCAGGCAGGCGCCGATCGTCTCCTCCGGCAGGGCGGGCTTTCCCGGCCCACCCGAAATCGATGGTGCCATCCGCTCTCTCCTTCGCCTAGGACGTTCGCAGCGTACCTTGGGTGGATGCCGTCCGGGCGGATCGTCTATGTCGGCCATGCCACGGTCCTGATCGAGCTCGACGGGGTGCGGCTGCTCACCGATCCGGTGCTGGGGCCATGGCTCGGGTTCCTCCGTCGCCGTGGCTCGGCGCCGGCCGCCGAGGTGACCGAGCGCCTTGACGGGATCCTGATCTCGCACCTTCACCGCGACCACGTCGATCTGCGTTCGCTGCGTCGGGTCGCACCCGGTGTGCCGATCATCGTCCCGGCCGGGACGCGGGCCTTCTTCGAACGCCGCGGGATCGGCGCGGTGATCGAGCTCGCGCCGCAGGAGTCCCATCGGGTCGGCGCGGTGACCGTCACCGCGACGGCGGCCGAGCACGACATCGGTCGCCGCGGGATCGAGGCCGATCCGGTCGGCTACCTGATCGAGGGCACGCGGAGTGCCTACTTCGCCGGTGACACCGACGTCTTCGATGGGATGGCCGCCCTCGGCGAGGATCTCGACCTCGCCCTGCTGCCGGTCTGGGGGTGGGGGCCGAACCTCGGACCCGGGCACATGAACCCCGAGCGGGCGGCCCGCGCCGCGGCGCTGCTCGCCCCGCGCGTAGCCGTGCCGATCCACTGGGGGACGTTCTATCCGGCCGGCCTGGCGCGGCTGCGCCCTCGCCCGCTGACCGGGCCGCCACGCGAGTTCGCCGCCCGCCTGCGGGACCTCGCCCCGGCGGTCGAGGCCGAGATCCTCATGCCTGGATCGAGCCTCGACCTGAGAAGGTCCTGACCATGCGGGTCCGCCGGGTCATCTTCGTCACCGTCCTCGACGCGCTGGTGCTGCTGGCGTTGTCGTGGCTCCTCGACTCCTTCGTGCTCGAAGGGCCGGGGAGCGCGCTCCTCGCCGCGGTCCTGGTCGGGATCCTCAACGCCTTGATCTGGCCGGCGCTGGCCCGCCTCACCCTGCCGCTCAACGTGCTCACCCTCGGCATCGGCGGCCTGGTCCTGAACGCCCTGCTGGTCGGCCTGGTGATCAACCTCCTGCCCGGCGCGGAGATCCGCGGGCTCCTCGATCCGGTCCTGATCACGCTGGTGCTCGCGGCCACCACCGCGGTCGTCAACTACGCCCTGGCGATCGACGACGACGAATGGTGGTACCGGCAGGTGGTCCGACGGCAGGCGCGCCGCCGCGGCGACGTCACCGAGAGCGATGTCCCCGGCCTCCTCCTGCTCGAGATCGACGGCCTCGCCCATGACGTCCTCCTGCGGGCGATCCGTGACGGCAGCGCGCCGACGATGGCGCGCTGGCTGCGCTCCGGCAGCCACCGGCTGCGGCGCTGGGAGACGGACTGGTCCTCGCAGACCGGTGCCTGTCAGGCGGGGATCCTGCACGGTTCGAACGACGACATGCCGGCCTTCCGCTGGTGGGAGAAGGACCGCGGCCGGCCGATCGTCACCAACCATCCGCGCGACGCCGAGGAGCTCGAGCGGCGCCACTCCGACGGTCGCGGGCTGCTCCACGAAGACGGGGCCAGCCGCGCCAACATCCTTTCCGGCGACGCTCCCCACACGATGCTGACGATGAGCACCGCGCTCACCCGCCGTCGGCCGCTCGGCCGCGACTACAGCGCCTACTTCGCCCGCCCCTACGCGGTCGCCCGCACGATCGTCCTGACCATCGCCGACATCGGCCGGGAGCGCCGTGCCGCCCGCGCCCAGGTCCGCGACGACGTGCGACCGCGCATCGCCCGCGGTCGCTCCTACGCGCTGCTGCGCGCCTGGGCGACGGTGGTGCAGCGCGATCTGCAGGTGGCGACGGTGATCGGCGACGTCCTCTCCGGCCGACCCTGCATCTACACGACCTTCCTTGCCTACGACGAGGTCGCCCACCACTCGGGGATCGAACGGCCCGACGCGCTCGCCGTCCTCCATGACCTCGACCGCCAGATCGCCCGCATCGGCGCCGCCTGCGCGGAGGCGCCGCGCCCTTACCGCCTGGTCGTCCTCTCCGACCACGGGCAGTCCCAGGGGGAAACCTTCCGCGACCGCTTCGGCCAGTCGCTCGAGGACCTGGTGCGCGGGGGCTGCGACGCCGACCGCGTGTTCGCCGCGATCGGTGGCGACGACAACGCGCTCTCCTACATCGGCGCCGGCCTCACCGAGGTCGCCCGCGACGACACGATGGCGGGCCGCACGGTGCGCGCGGCGACCCGCGGCCAGGTGGCGGACGGCGCCGTGATGCTCGACCAGCAGGGCCGGCGCGAGGCGGACCGGACCGAGGACGGCGAGCTGCCGGAGCTCTCGGTGATGGCGTCCGGCTGCCTCGGCCTGGTCAGCTTCCCGCGGCTCCCCGGCCGCGTCTCGCTGGAGCGGATCGAGACGCTCTACCCGGCGCTGATCCCGACGCTGCGCGGTCACCCGGGGATCGGCTTCGTCCTCGTCCGCTCCGAGGCCCACGGCGCCTTGGCGATCGGCCCTGCCGGCGTCAACCACCTCGACGGGGAACGGGTCGAGGGGGAGGACCCGCTGGCGCCGTTCGGGCCGAACGCCGCCCGTCACCTGCGTCGCACCGATGCGTTCCCGCACTGCGCCGACCTGATGGTCAACAGCGCCTACTGGCCTCAGTTCGACGAGGTGGCGGCGTTCGAGGAGCTGGTCGGTTCACACGGGGGCCTCGGCGGCACCCAGTGCTACCCGTTGGTCCTCCATCCCGGCGATCTCCCCTGGCCGGAGGACGAGGTCGTCGGGGCGGAAGCGATCCATCGCATCCTGCGCGGCTGGCTCGCCGCGCTCGGTCACTCCGGCTACGGGCCGGTCTCCTCCGCCGCCGAGCCCGAGGGCGTCTCCTGATCGCCGCTCCGCTTGCGCTTGTGCCGTTCTTTCATCTCGCGGCTTTTCACCTTGGCGTCGTCGTAGGAGGAGCGGACCAGCGTTTTGCCGCCGCTCCAGCCGAAGACCCAGGAGACCATGACGACGGCGAAGATCACGTTCCAGGCCGAGGTGACCAGCTGCTGGCTGATCGAGTAGGCGGTGGCGGTCGCCGCATCGGTCGAGCCCGCCAGCGCGACCGAGTTCATCGCCTGGGTGACGCCGACGCCGCCGGGGGTCGCCGAGACCGTGTTGGAGATCGAGTTCGAGGCGGTGACCGTGGCGACGTTGTGGAAGGTGGCGGGAATCGAGTAGGCGGCAAGAAAGACGCCGACGATCGCCAGCCGCGCCAGGTAGCTGCCGAGCGACGGGGCGACCACGTCGATCAGGAAGCGGCGCGGAGTTCGCAGCACGGCGCCACCTTCCATCACCTGTTCGCGTAGCCCGGCGAGCCGTTTGCGGAAGACCCGGGCCAGCAGGACGAGGAGGACGACGCCGCCGACCAGGATGACGACGACGAGGCCGGTGTGGTCGGAGAGGAAGCCGAGCTTGACCGAGAACGAGCCGGCGACCGAGAGGAACAGGTAGAGGTAGAGCGCGAGGTTGAAGACGGTGAAGGGGATCTTCTGCACGACGATCCCGGAGACCATCATCGGGAAGGTGGCGCCGGCGAAGAGCGCGGTGAACATCAACAGCATCACCCAGGTGCCGATGTTCGCTGGCAGGAAGCTGTTGAGCGCGACCGAGGTCGCGTAGGCGGCGAGGACGATCCGGAAGCTGACGCCGCCGAGCGCCGTCGCCCGCAGGATGCCGAACCAGGCCGTCGCTGCCAGCGTCGTGTTCGCGGTCTGCAGGACGACGCCGACGACGATCGCCCAGGGCGGGATCTCTCCCAGCTTGCGGAAGAGTTCGGTGATCCAGTCGTCGACCGGGATGCCGAGCAGGTCGAGGACGAAGACGGCGAGCGCCGAACCGCCCACCCAGAGGGCGATCCGGATCAGGCGGCGAGACAGCGGCTCGGCGGTCACGCGCTCAGCGTATGCCGAGGCGGACCTTCGGCAGGGCGTCGGTCTTGTTCGATTGCCGGCCGGCCGGCCTCCGGATAAGGTCTCCTAAGCAACGAGAGGAGAGTCCGGATGGGCAACTTCGAGGTCGAGCGACGCGAGACCCTCACCCGCGATGAAGCGGCCACCCGCCTGCGTCGGATCGCGAACCTGCTGTCGGGGTCCGGCGAGGAGGTCAACTTCGACCGCGGGGAGATGCAGTTCAAGGTCGCCATCCCCGACAAGGTCGAGTGGAAGGTGGAGTTCGAGGTGGGCGAGGAGGAGAGTGAGCTCGAGATCGAGCTGAAGTGGTGACGCGGTCGGGCGGGCGGGGGACGTTCAGACGTTCCAGAAACGGTCGGCCGCTTACGCCGCAGCCGCTTCCAGCTGCGCCGCGACCGCCAGCAACAGACCCTCCTGCCCTTCGTGGGCGAGCAGTTGGGCGCCGATCGGTAGACCCCCGGGGGTGAGGCCGGCGGGGAGGCTGATCGCGGGCCAGCCGGTGACGTTCCAGGGGAACGCGTAGGGGCAGGTCTCGCTGGCCGCCGAGCCGGTCACCCAGTAGCCGCGGCCGTCGTGCGCGCCGATCCGGGGCGGCGGCTTCGCCGTGGTCGGGGTCAGGACCAGGTCGTGAGCATCGAAGACCCGGCCGAGACGGCGGCGCAGTCGCGGCTCGGCCGCGCGGGAGGCGCGCAGGGGCAGGCCGGAGAGGGTGGCGCCAAGTCGGGCCTGGACGCGGGTGCGGGGCTCGAGGGCGGCGGCGTCGATCTCGTGGTCGCGGATCCAATCGCGCACCCCGACCATGCCGCGCGGCACCAGCGCCGGGGCGACCAGGCCGTATTCGAGCTCGGTCATCGAGACTTCGTGGCCGAGCGCTTCGAGGCGCCGGGCGAAGTCGAGCGTCGCATCGCGATGCTCGGCGCAGAGGCGGTCGTGGATGCCGAAGGGGACGCCGAGGCTGACCGCGATCCGCAGCCGACCCGGCGGCCGTTCGGCGGCCGCGGCGTAGGGTTCGATCGGCGGCGCGGGCTGATGGGCATCGGCGGGCACGGCACCCTGGACGGCGTCGAGGAGCAGCGCCGCGTCGGCGGCGCTGCGCGCCAGCGGGCCGAAGCAGGTCAGGCCATGGAAGGCCTCGCGGTCGGGCCAGGTCGAGATCCGTCCGCGCTGCGGCTTCAACCCGACCAGGCCGCACCAGGCGGCCGGGATGCGGACCGAGCCGGCGCCATCGGAGCCGATCGCCCCGGCCACCAGCCCGGCTGCGACCGCCGCCGCGGCGCCACCGCTGGATCCGCCGGGGGTGTGGTCTTCGTGCCAAGGATTGCGGGTGACGCCGAAGGCGGGGGTCTCGGTGAAGTGCCACTGGCCGACCTCGGGTGCCTGCGTCTTGCCGACCACGATCGCCCCGGCCCGGTTCAGTCGCCGCACCAGCTCCGCGTCCGTGCGGCACGCCTCGACCTCGCCGCCACAGCCGAAGGGGGTGGTGTGACCGGCAAGGTCGACGTCGTCCTTGATCGCGACCGGGACGCCGAGCAGCGGGGCGTTCGCCGCGCCGTCGCCGCCCCGCAGGCGTGCATCGGCCTGGTCGGCCGCCGTCAGCGCCGTCTCGGCGCAGATGACGCGGAAGGCGTTGAGCGTCGGTTGGCTCGCCTCGATCCGCGCCAGCGACAGCTCGACCAGCTCACGGGCGGAGACTTCGCGCGAGCGCAGCAGGGCCGCCTGCTCGGCGAGGCCGGCGAAGGCGAGCTCGGGGGCGCCTGCCGCGCCGGGCCACTCGCTCGCCTCCGCTCTCCTCGCCGCCTGTGGCGCTCCCGCCGTCTCCATCGCGACCGAAGATACTAGATCGTTCGAACGAACGAATATTCACGATAGGATCTCCGCGTGGCCACTTCGACCCAGGAGGCGGCGGCACCCGTCGACCGCCGCCGCGCCCCCGCCACCCGCGAGGCGATCCTCCGGGCCACCCTCACCCTCCTCGCCGAGGAGGGGACCGGCGCGCTCTCGAACCGCCGGATCGCGGCCGAGGCAGGCGTCGCCCTCGGCTCGCTGACCTACCACTTCCCTAGCCAGGCGGTCCTGCTGCGCGAGAGCCTCCTCCTTTACGTCAACGAGGAGGTCGAGCGGCTGGAGGCGGTCGCCGCCGCACTCCGCGCCCGTGATCCTGGTCCGGCGGAAGTGGCGGCCGAGGTCGAGGCACTGATCGCCCGGCCGACCGGCGGCCCTGGCCCGTTGGCCGAGCTCGAGCTCCACCTTCAGGCTGCCCGTGACCCCGAGCTGCAGGAGGCCTCGCGGCGCTGCTTCGCCGCCTATGACGCCTTCGCCGCCGACGCCCTCGCCTCGCTCGGGGTCCCCGACCCCGCCCGCCATGCCGGAGCCGTCGTCGCCCTGATCGTCGGTCTCGGCCTGCGCCGTCTCGGCACCGCGGCCACCGCCGATTCGGCGGCGGTCACCGACGCACTCCTGACCTACCTGCGCGGCGCCCTGGCGGCCTAGCGCCGCTTCAGGCGTCCCAGAGGATCGTCCGGCCGGGCCGCGTCTGGCGGCCCGGCCGACGCGACCTAGCCGACCGCCTTCTTCAGCTCGGCGCCCGCGCTGAACCTCGGCACCGTCTTCGCGGCGATCTGCATCGACTCGCCGGTCTGGGGGTTGCGGCCGACGCGGGCCTCGCGGTGGGAGACCGAGAATTTGCCGAAGCCGGTCAGCCTCACCTCGTTCCCTGCGCCCATCTGCTCCTCGATCGCCTTCAGCGTCGCCTCGAGTGCGCGCTTCGCCTCGGCGACGCCGAGCCCGCTTCTCTCGGCGACGTCGCGGACCAACTCATCCTTGCCTACGAGTGCCATGGATCATCCCTCCGAACCTTCGGTGCTCCGCTCCGTTGCGGACTTTCGCCCAGGGACGGTAGAGACGCCGTAGGTCGTTTCCGCGGGCACCGCTTCCGCGTCCTAAGGTTTGAGGGTGATGGCCGACCGTCACCTCGGCTGGAAGGGGACCTACAACTCGCGCGACCTGGGCGGTCTCACGACCGCCGCGGGCGGCTTCACGCGCCCCGGCGCGATCGTCCGCTCGGACTCGCTGCAGGGGCTCGAGGCGCGGGGGTGGGAGGAAGTCGAGGCGCACGGGATCCGGACCGTCATCGACCTGCGCAACGAGGGTGAAATCGGGACGGACGTGGCGCCGCGGCCGGAAGCGATCGAGACCGTGAACATCGCGCTCGACGTGACCGAGGACCGGGAGTTCTGGGACGTCTGGGAAAACGGGCCGCAGTTCGCGACGCCGCTCTACTACCGGCCGCACCTCGAACGGTTCCCGGGGCGGAGCGCCGAGGTGGTGCGGGCGATCGCCACGGCGCCGCCTGGTGGGGTCGCCTTCCACTGCCAGGGCGGGCGCGACCGGGCGGGTCAGATCGCGATGCTGTTACTGGCCCTCGTCGGGGTCGGGCCGGATGCGATCGCCGCCGATTACGCGCTCAGCGACGAGCGGTTGCGGCCGCTCTACCTCTCGCGCGGCGCAGCGGACGAGGCGCCGAGGATCGCCGCCTTCCTGCGCGAGCAGGGAACGACGGCGACCGAGCTGATCGTCGAGCTGCTCGCCGACTTCGACGTCGAGGCGACGTTGCGGGATGCCGGGCTGGGCGAGGACGACGTCGCTGCGCTGCGCAAGAGGTTGCTCGGAGGGTGGGGTGGGACCCGGCCGGCGTGGGCCGGCGCCGAAGACGGGCGCAACGTCACGGATCTTCAGACGTTCCAAACTCGTGACGGCACTTTGACCACGCCATTGGTGTGGTCAAAGCACGCAGCGTGAATCTGGTCCCGGGCCGCTGCGGAACGCCCGGGCCCTACTGACACCATCGACTTCTGATGTCGATCGAGACCGCCGAAGAGTTGGAACGCCTGCGGGCCGTCGGGCAGGTTGTCGCGCGGGCAATGCGCGCGATGCGGGAGAGGGTCCGGCCGGAGTCACGACCGCGGAAGCGGGTCCTCCTCGACGGCGACCTGGTGAAGCTCGACGTGACCGCGGAGCTGGACGGGTTCTACGCCGACGCCTGCGTCTCGCTGCCGGTCGGTCGCGCGCGGCCCGAGGCGAGGCGGCTGGTGAAGACGGCGCAGGCGGCGCTCGCCGACGGCATGATGGCCGCGCGGGCAGGGGCGCCGCTGAACGCGATCGGGAAAGCGGTCGAAGGGACCGTCCGCGGCGATGGCGCTTCGGTCTGCGCGGAACTGCTCGGCCACGGGATCGGCCGCAAGATCCACGAACCGCCGAACGTCCCTGCCGTCTACGTCCCGTGGATGTCGCAACCGCTGACCGAGGGCCTGGTGCTGACGATCGAGCCGATCATCGCTGCCGGCAACGGGGCCGTCCGCGACGCCGGCGATGGCTGGACCATGCGCACCAGCGATGGGTCGCTCTCGGCCCACGCCGAGCACACCATGGTCATCACCGAGGGCGCCCCGCTCGTCCTCACCGCCGGCTGAGCCAGGCGCTCAGCGGTAGGTGATCAGCTCTCGGCCGACCAGCTCCAGATGGGAGTGGTCGTTGACCGAGAGGACGTTGGTGCCGGTGGAGCCGATCGCGATCTTGGTGACGCCGGCGTTGACGAGGGTGCGGTTGAGGCCGGCGAAGACCTCCGCCGGGGCGCCGAGCAGGGCGCCGATGACGGCGGCGATCGCCCCGCCGGAGGTGATGATGACGGCGGTCTCGCCGGCGCCGAGCTCGGTCGCCAGGTCGCCCAGGGCCGCCGACCCGGTACCGCTGAATCGGGGCCAGGTCTGGGAGGTCGGGCTGCGCTCGGCATGGGCGATCCACTCGGCCAGTGCCGGTTCGAGCGCCGCCTGGAAGCCCCGGCTGGTCAGCGTCTCGCCCGCTCCGTCTCCCTGGATCCGCAGCGACGAGTCCGAGTGGTGGGCGAGGACGTCGTCGGTGTCGAACTCGTCCCAGCGCGGCTCGATCTCGAGGTCCGGCGCGCCGAGGGCGCTGAAGGCCGCCGCCGTTTCCTGCTGGCGGCGCAGGGTGCCGCTGAGGAGGCGGACGGGGCGGTAGCCGCGCTCGGCCAGCGAGGCGGCGACGATCTCGGCCTGGTTGCGGCCGAGCTCGGAGAGGACGTCGTAGTCGGCGGCGCCGAAGGACGCCTGGCCGTGGCGGACGAGGAGCACGGTGGGCATGCCCGGATTATCGACAAGGAGCGGACAAGCAGGGTCACTCTGTCGGACTCGCCAAAGCCGGACCCTGCCATGATCTGGCTTCAGGGGCCGGTCAAATAACCTCGCTGGGCTGAAACTGACGAGGAGACGGAGGAGAGCATGGAGAACGGGAACGGCAGGCTGGGCGGCCGCGAGGTCGTCATCGTCGAGGCAGCGCGCACGCCGGTCGGGCGCGGCCATCCGGAGAAGGGTTACTACAAGGACCTTCACCCCTCGAACCTCCTCGCCAAGACCTATTCCGAGCTGATCGACCGCTCCGGCATCGATCCGGCCGAGGTCGGCGACGTGATCGCCGGCTGCGTCCAGCAGTGGGGCGAGCAGGCGATCAACATCGGCCGCAACGCCTGGCTCGAGGCGGGCCTCCCGGAGGAGGTCCCGGCGACCACGGTCGACCGCCAGTGCGGCTCCGCCCAGCAGGCGGTCAACTTCGCCGCCACCCTGATCGCCGCCGGCGTCCACGACGTCGCGGTCGGCGGCGGCGTGGAGCACATGGGCAAAAACTCCTTCGCCGCCGCCGCCCAGGTGATGGGCGAGTGGGGCAACCCTTTCTCCAAGGAGCTGATGGAGCGCTACGACCTGATCCCCCAGGGCCTCTCGGCCGAGATGATCGCCGACAAATGGGAGATCCCCCGCTCCGAGCTCGACGAGTTCGGCCTGCGCTCCCAGCAGCTGGCGCGACAGGCGACCGACGAGGGCCGCTTCGAGCGCGAGATGATCCCGATGCAGGTCAACGGCGACACCTATGTCACCGACCAGGGCTTGCGCGAGACGACGCTCGAGGGCCTCGCCGCGCTGAAACCGGCCTTCAAGGAGGACGGCAAGATCACCGCCGGCAACTCCTCCCAGGTCTCCGACGGCGCCGCCGCGGTGCTGCTGATGAGCCGCGAGAAGGCCGACGCCCTCGGCCTCACCCCGCGCGCCCGGATCTACGACATCACCACGGTCGGGGTCGACCCGGTGATCATGCTGACCGGCCCGATCCCGGCGACCCGGAAGCTGCTCGAGCGCAACGGGATGACGATGAACGACATCGACCTGGTCGAGATCAACGAGGCCTTCGCCTCGGTCGTCGCCGCCTGGCAGCGGGAGCTGGAGCCGGACATGGACCGCGTCAACGTCAACGGCGGGGCGATCGCGATCGGTCACCCGCTCGGCTCGACCGGCGCCCGGCTGATCACCACCCTGCTCCACGAGATGGAGCGCTCCGACAAGGAGATGGGTCTGGTGACGATGTGCTGCGGCGGGGGCCTCGGCACCGGCACCCTGATCCAGAGGGTCTGAGCAGATGGCAGACCTGGGAGGCAAGACGCTGCTGATCTCCGGCGGCAGCCGCGGGATCGGCGAGGCGATCGCGGTCAAGGCCGCCGCCGACGGCGCCAACGTGGCGCTGCTGGCGAAGACCGCCGAGCCGCACCCGAAGCTGGCGGGGACGCTCTACACCGCCGCCGAGGCGATCGAGGCAGCCGGTGGCAAGGCGCTGCCGATCGTCGGCGACGTCCGCGACGAGGCCTCGGTCGAGGCCGCGGTGGCGCAGACGGTGGAGAAGTTCGGCGGCATCGACATCGTCGTCAACAACGCCTCGGCGATCGACCTCTCGGACCCCGAGACGCTGGCGATGAAGAAGTACGACCTGATGCAGAACATCAACGCGCGGGGCACGTTCCTGCTCAGCCGCACCGCCGTTCCGCACCTGCGCAAAGGCGCCAACCCCCACGTGCTGACGCTGAGCCCGCCGCTGACGATGGACCCGAAGTGGTTCTCCCAGCACCTCGCATACACGATGTCGAAGTACGGGATGAGCATGGTCACCTTGGGGATGGCCGAGGGCTACAAGGACGACGGCATCGCCTTCAACTCGCTCTGGCCGCGGACGCTGATCGCGACGGCGGCGGTCGAATTCATCGTCGGCGGCGAGGAGGCGATGAAGCGCTCGCGCACCCCGGCGATCATGGCCGACGCCGCCTACGAGATCCTCACCCGCGACAGCCGCGAGTTCACGGGCAACTTCTGCATCGACGACGAGATCCTCGACGGGGTCGACCTGGAGCAGTACAAGGCCTCGCCCGACGCCGAGCTGCAGATCGACATCTTCGTCGAGGAGAAGGCGTGAGCGAGGGGGGAGGAGCGGCGCCCTTCCGGCTCGAGTCGGAAGGGTCGCTGACCCACCTGATCCTCGAGCACCCGCCGCTGAACCTGTTCGACGCGGCGACCTTCGACTCGCTCGAAGCCTGCGTCGGCGAGCTGGCGGCGGACCCGCCGCGCGGGGTGCTGGTGCGCGCGGTCGGCCGGGTCGTCTCGGCCGGGGTCGACGTGGCCGAGTTCGAGCAGCTAACCCCGACCACCGCGGGCCAGCTCTGGATGCGCCTGGTCGGGTGCGTCCGCGCGTTCGAAGCGCTGCCCTGTCCGACGATCTTCAGCGCCCACTCGCTGACGCTCACGGCGGCGTTCGAGCTCTCGCTCGGCTGCGACCTGATCGTCGCCGGGCAGAGCGCCACCTTCGGGCTGGTCGAGAACGTGATCGGGCTGACCCCGGGGATGGGCGGCACGCAGCGGCTCGCCGCCCGCGCCGGCGCCGCCCGCGCCCGCGAGTTCGTGATGACCGGCGACAAATACGACGCCGAGACGCTCTACTCGTGGGGCGTCATCAACAAGGTCTGGCCGGACGAGGAGCTGGAGGAGCGGGCGCTGGAGCTGGCCCGCCGGCTCGCCGAAGGCCCGACCCTGGCCCACGCGGCGACGAAGCGCATGGTCGCGGCGCAGCAGGAGCGCGGGGTCGCCGGCGCCGACATCATGATGCCGCAGGTCTCCGGCTCGTTGTTCGCCACCGAGGACCTGCAGAACGCGGTCCAGACCTTCCTCAAAGAGGGCCCGGGCCACGCGACCTTCGAGGGCCGCTAGCCGGGACGGTGTTGATGGGCCGAAAACTCAAGCAGGACTTGAGTTTTCGGCCCATCAACACGAGCCCAGGACCAGCGCGACGTAGCCGTCGGCGATCTCCTCGGGAGCGAGACGGCCGCGGGGGCGGTACCACTGGGCGGTGTGGTTGACCATCCCCAGCAGGGCGGCGAGCTGCAGGCGTGGGTCGACCGTCGGCCCGTCGCTTTCGGCCTGTGCCCGGGCGAGCACGTCCTCGACCAGCCGCTCGAAGCGCTTGCGGCTCTCGCGCACCTCGCGCCACTGGGACCCGTGGTCGATCAGGTGGCGCTCCTGCTGGAAGACCAGCATGTGGTCCTGGTGGTCGACCACGTTGGCGACCCAACGACGGACCAGACCGTGCAGCTGCTCGCTCGCCGGCGCGTCGGACTTCACGAGCTCTTCGGCTTCGGCCAGCAGCGGTTCCATCAGCTGGTCGCAGATCGCGATCAAGAGCTGCTCCTTGCCGCTGAAGTAGTGGTAGATCCCGCCGGTCGCCCCTTCCAGCGCCTCCGCCAGTTCCGGCACCGAGGTCTGGTCATAGCCGCGCCGGGCGAAGACATGAGCGGCCCGTTCGATCACGTCGGCGCGGCGGGCGTCCCAGCGGGCTCGCGTGGTCGGGGTCTCCGGTCGGGCCATCGGAGGATGGTAGAGAGGCAGATCCCAAATTGCTCGAAAGATCATTCAAACTTTGAACGATCTTTCGGTATGCTGCCGGGATGTACTTCGATCTCGACGACGACACGAAACTGCTCCAGCGCACGGTCCGCGAATTCGCGGCCGAGGAGGTCGCGCCGGTCGCGGAGGAGCTTGACCGCACCAAGCAGTTCCCCTACGAGCTGGTCGCCAAGATGGGCGAGCTGGGCTGGATGGGGATCCCCTTCCCAGAGTCGGTCGGCGGCGCCGGCGGCACCTCGCTGCAGTACGCGGTGGCGGTCGAGGAGCTGACCCGGATCGACTCCTCGGTGGCGATCACCCTCTGCGCCCACACCTCGCTCGGCACCCAGCCGATCTACCTGTTCGGCAACGACGAGCAGAAAGAGCGGCTGATGCCCGACCTCTGCGCCGGTCGCAAGCTCGGCGCCTTCGGGCTGACCGAGCCGGAGGCGGGCTCCGACGCCGGCAACGTCCGCACTCGCGCCGCCCTCGACGGCGACGAATGGGTGATCGACGGGGCCAAGCAGTTCATCACCAACGCGGGCACCGAGATCTCCGCCCACGTCGCGATCACCGCCCGCACCGGCGAGGACGAGATCTCCAACCTGATCGTCGAGAACGGCACCGCCGGCTACGAGCAGGGCGAGCCGTACCGGAAGATGGGCTGGAACGCCTCCGACACGCGGCCGCTCACCTTCGACGGCTGTCGGGTCCCGGCCGAGAACCTGCTCGGGCCACGCGGCATGGGCTTCCGCCAGTTCCTCCAGGTACTCGACATCGGCCGCATCGGGGTCGCCGCGATGGGCGTCGGCCTTGCCCAGGGGGCGCTTGACGAGGCGCTCGCCTACGCCAAGGAGCGGCGCGCGTTCGGCAAGCCGATCTCCAAGTTCCAGGCGATTCAGGCGAAGCTCGCCGACATCTCGACCGAGATCGAGGCGGCCCGGCTGCTGGTCCTCAAATCGGCGGTGTTGAAGGACGAAGGGCGCAACTTCAGCCTCACCGCGGCGCAGGCGAAGCTGAAGAGCGGCCGGCTCGCGGTCCGGGCGACCGAGGAGGCGGTGCAGATCCACGGCGGCTACGGCTACATCGAGGAGTACCCGGTCTGCCGCTTCTACCGCGACGCCAAGATCCTCACGATCGGCGAGGGCACCGACGAGGTCCAGCAGATGGTCATCGCCCGCGCCCTCGGGGCCTGAGATGACGCCCACCGCGGTGAAGATCCGCGAGGTGGGCCCGCGTGACGGATTCCAGAACGAGCCCGAGGTGATCGCCACCGCGGATAAGGTGCGGCTGATCGAGATGCTGGCCGCGACCGGGCTGCGCCGGCTCGAGGTGACGAGCTTCGTCCGCGCCGACGTGATCCCGCAGCTCGCCGACGCGGGCGAGGTGCTGGAGCGGGCGACGATCCCGGACGAGGTCTCGGTCTCGGTGCTGATCCCGAACGAGCGCGGGCTCGACGCGGCGCTGGAGCACCGCGACCGGATCGACGAGGTGAACGTCTTCCTCTCCGCCTCCGAGACCCACAACCGCCATAACGTGAACCGCTCGGTCGAGGAGTCGCTCGCCGGGGTGGAGAAGGTGCTCGGGCGGGCGCGCTGCGAGGGCCTGCGCTGCGAGGGCGTGATCTCGACCAGCTTCGGCTGCCCCTACGAGGGCGACGTCGACCCGGCACGGGTTTTCGACATCGCCGGCCGGCTGGTCGCCGCCGGGGCGGAGGAGATCGGCTTCGGCGACACCACCGGGATGGCGAACCCGGCCCAGGTCCGCGGCTTCTTCGACCGCGCCGCAATCGTGCTGTCCGGGGTCGAACTGACCGCGCACTTCCACAACACCCGCGGCCAGGGTCTGGCCAACGTGCTGATGGCGCTGGAGGCGGGCGTCGCCTCCTTCGAGTCGAGCTTCGGCGAGCTCGGTGGCTGCCCGGTGCCTCCGGGGGCGACCGGCAACATCGCCAGCGAGGACCTGGTGTCGATGCTGCACGAGATGGGGATCGAGACCGGCATCGACCTCGAGAAGCTTCTGCTCGCCGCCCGTGAGGCGCAGGCGGTGCTCGGCCGACCGCTCGGCTCGCACACCCTCGTCGCCGGGCCGATCGACCACCATCCCGGAGGCTAGACCGCCGTGTTCGACCGCGTCCTGATCGCCAACCGGGGCGAGATCGCGGTCCGCATCGAGCGCACCCTCGCCCGGCTCGGGGTCGAGTCGGTGGCCGTCTTCAGCGACGCTGACGCGGAGGCCCCGCACGTTCGGGGCGCCGACCTCTCCGTCCACATCGGGCCGACCCCCGCCCGCGACTCTTACCTTTCGGTCGAGCGGATCCTCGACGCCGCCCAGCGCAGCGGCGCCTCGGCGGTCCACCCGGGATATGGCTTCCTCTCCGAGCGCCCCGACTTCGCCGACGCCTGCGCCGACGCGGGCCTGGTCTTCGTCGGGCCCGGGCCGGAGGCGATGGCGATGCTCGGCGACAAGGGCCGGGCGCGCGCCGTCGCCGACGCCGCCGGGGTGCCGACGCTGCCGGGCTGGAGCGGCGACGAGCTGAGCGACGCCGAGATCGTCGAGCGGGTGGGGGAGGGCGACCTGCCGCTGCTGGTCAAGGCGGCCGCGGGCGGCGGTGGCAAGGGCATGCGGCTGGTCGAGCGGCGCGAGGATCTGATCGAGGCACTCGACGCGGCGCGCCGCGAGGCGGCCTCGGCCTTCGGCGACGAGCGCCTCCTGATCGAACGCTACGTCGAGCCCTCGCGGCACCTGGAGGTGCAGGTGATCGCCGACGCCCACGGCAACGCGATCCACCTCGGCGAGCGTGAGTGCAGCCTCCAGCGGCGCCATCAGAAGGTGATCGAGGAGTCGCCTTCGCCGGTGGTGACCGAGGAGCTGCGCGAGATGCTGGGGGCGGCGGCGGTGGCGCTGGCCAAGCAGGCCGGCTACGTCAACGCGGGCACGGTCGAGCTGATCGCCGAGCGCGACGACCCGAGCCGCTTCTACTTCCTCGAGGTCAACACCCGGCTCCAGGTCGAGCACCCGGTGACCGAGGAAGTGACCGGCCTCGACCTGGTCGAGCTGCAGCTGCGCGTCGCCGCCGGCGAGGCGTTGCCGCTGTCCCAGGAGGAGGTGAGGCGGAGCGGCTGGGCGATCGAGGCGCGCGTCTACGCCGAGAATCCGGCGGCCGGCTTCCTGCCTTCGAGCGGCGAGGTGGTGGCGTACCGCGAGCCCGCCGGGGTGCGGGTGGACAGCGGCATCGAGGAGGGGACGGTCGTCGGCACCGACTACGACCCGATGCTGGCGAAGGTGGTCGCGCGCGGGGACGACCGGGACGAGGCGTTGGAGCGGCTGCGGCGCGCGCTCGGCGCCACGGTGGTCGCCGGGCCGACCACGAACGTCGCCTACCTGCGCGCCCTCCTGGCGCGCCCCGAGGTGCGGAGCGGCGAGTTCGACACGGGATTGATCGAGCGGCTAGGCGACGAGGTCGCTGCGCCCGCCGCCCCGCCCGAGTTGGCGGCGCTGGCCCTGGTGGCGATGCTCGGCGAGCCCGAGGACGACGACGTCTGGTCGGGCCGCGACGGCTGGCGGATGCAAGGGCCGAGCTGGATTCGGCGGACGCTGGAGTCCGAGCCTCCCTCGATCGCGGACGCAATTGCAGTTAGGTCCGCGATCGAGGGAGGCTCGGGACGAGGCGCATCCACCGCTCCGGCCGGTGCCTGGGAATGGGAGGTCGGCGAGCACAGCGGCACGCTCACTTACGACGACGCGCTCCTCGGTGTTGATGGGCCGAAAACTCCAGACGTGGTTGAGTTTTCGGCCCATCAACGGCGGGTCTCGGTGTTCGCTCATGGGGACGGGGTCTGGGTCGTCGATCCGGACGTCGGCCCCGTTCGCTTTGCGCCCGCGGTGGGGGACGCCGACTCGGCCGCCAGGGGAGAGGCCTCGCTCGAGGCCCCGATGCCGGGCACCGTGGTCCAACTGCGGGTCGAGGCCGGGGCGACCGTCACCACGGGCGAGACCTTGGTCGTCATGGAGTCGATGAAGATGGAGATCTCGATCCAGAGTTCCCGCGATGGCGTCGTCGAGACGGTCCTGGTCGCCGTCGGCGACCAGGTCGACCGCGGCGCCACCCTGATCGAGCTTGCCGAGGAGGAGCCCCCTGACCTTTGTCGCCCACAGGGCGACAAAGGTCAGGGACCCCCGCATGGAAGTGTCACAGGAGAGGGGGAGCGGGCGTGAGTCGAGTGCTGGAGAGCCACGCGGACCTGACGAGCGCCGAGTTCCAGGCGAATGAGGCCGAGCACCGGCGACTCTCCGCCGAGCTCCACGAGCGCCTCGGGCGCGCCGCGCTGGGCGGCGGCGAGACGGCCCGCGCCCGGCACGTCGAGCGCGGCAAGCTGCTGCCGCGCGAACGGGTCGACCGGCTGCTCGACCCCGGCAGCCCGTTCCTGGAGCTCGCCCCGCTCGCCGCCGAGGACCTCTACGACGGCGCCGCCCCGGGTGGCGGGATCATCGCCGGCGTCGGCCGGATCGAGGGGCGCGAGGTGGTCGTCGCCGCCAACGACGCGACCGTCAAAGGCGGCACCTATTACCCGATGACGGTGAAGAAGCACCTGCGGGCGCAGGAGGTGGCCTTGCAGAATCGGCTGCCCTGCGTCTACCTGGTCGACTCCGGCGGCGCTTACCTGCCGATGCAGGACGAAGTCTTCCCCGACCGCGAGCACTTCGGCCGCATCTTCTTCAACCAGGCGACGATGTCGGCGCAGGGGATCCCGCAGATCGCCGCGGTGATGGGCTCCTGCACGGCGGGTGGCGCCTACGTGCCGGCGATGAGCGACGAGACGATCATCGTCCGCGACCAGGGGACGATCTTCCTCGGCGGCCCGCCGCTGGTGAAGGCCGCGACCGGCCAGGAGGTGACCGCCGAGGAGCTGGGCGGCGGGGCGCTCCACGCTCGCACCTCCGGCGTCGTCGACCACCTTGCCGCCGACGATTCAGACGCGCTGCGGATCCTGCGCTCGATCGTCGCCACCCTGCCGCCCTCCGGCCGCGCCTGGGAGCGTGCCCCGGTCGCCACGCCCGCCGTCGACCCTGCCTCCCTCTACGGAGCCGTCCCGCCGGACAGCCGGACCCCGTATGACCCGCGCGAGGTGATCGCCCGCGTCGTCGACGGCAGTCGCTTCCACGAGTTCAAGGCCGAGTACGCGACCACGATCGTCACCGGCTTCGCCCACATCCACGGCCACCCGGTCGGCATCCTCGCCAACCAGGGCATCCTGTTCAGCGAGAGCGCCCTGAAGGCGGCGCACTTCATCGAGCTCTGCGACCAGCGCGGCATCCCGCTGCTCTTCCTCCAGAACATCAGCGGCTTCATGGTCGGCCCCGAGTACGAGGCGGGCGGGATCGCCAAGGACGGGGCGAAGATGGTCGCCGCGGTGGCCACGGCGCGGGTGCCGAAGCTGACCGTGATCGTCGGCGGCTCCTTCGGCGCCGGCAACTACGGGATGTGCGGGCGGGCCTACTCGCCGCGCTTCCTCTGGATGTGGCCGAACGCGCGGATCTCGGTGATGGGCGGGGAGCAGGCGGGGATGGTGATGACTGAGGTCGGCCAGCCCGAGCTCGGCGCCGAGTTGCGCGAGCAGTACGAACGCCAGGGCAGCCCCTACTACTCGACCGCGCGGCTCTGGGACGACGGGGTGATCGACCCGCTCGACACCCGCACCGTGCTCGGCCTCGCCCTCGGCGCCTGCGCGAACGCCCCGCTGGCCGATCCGGCGGCGCCTGTCTACCGGATGTGAGCGGCGGGCGGCTGCTCAGCCGCCCTCGCCCCGCGGCGGCATCGGAGGCGACTCGAAGAACAGCAGGCCCGCGGTGGCGGTCACTCCCGGCTCGGCGGACTCCCGTAGCCGCGCTTCCGCCTCCCGCTGGATCCGGCCGATCGAGCCGAAGGCGTCGGCCAGCACCGTCCCCGCTTCGCCCCAGCCGCGCTCGTCGAGCTCCATCGCGAACCAGGACAGGTGGCGGTCGTCGCGGGAGTTGAAGGTCTCCGCCGTCATCGCGCCGTCGATGCGGGCGATCAGGCCCTGGGCAACGGCGCGGGAGATGGCGCGCTGCTCCGCCACCGAGAGCCCGGTCCAATCCTCGCCGATGAATTCGTCGCGGGCGACGCCCCGGTAGATCGTCCCGACGGCCCCCCGGGAGCGCCGCCAGGCGACCGGCTCGAGGCAGCCGAACTGGGCCAGCTCGCGGAAGTGGTAGGCGACGTGGGAGACGCCCGGCCGGTGGCCGAAGAAGAAGTCCGCGTAGCCCTGGTTGACGAAGTCGGTGGGCGACATGTCCTGCTCGTTCAGGACTTCGAGGATGCGCACCCGGATCGGGTGCCGGACCGCCTCGGCGACGGTCGCGTTGTCCTTCGGGCTGCGCAAATCAGCCCTCCGAACCCGAGCGTCTGTCTTTGGAACGCGTCATTCTCGCAGTCAGAGAACGTAAACCGCTTTGACTGCAAAGTCCTTCAGCAAAAGGCGGGGTCCGGGGTCTGGATGAGGGACGCGCGGCGCTAGCAACCGCGCTGACCCACAGGCGACTAACCCGCCTTGGAGATCTGGACAGCGGGAAGCTGCTGATCGGCGTGGGCGATCTTCACTCTCGTCACCTCCCCCCAGGTCACTCGTGTTGGCGGCAGGGGATTGCCACATCCCCGCCCGTGCGCTGCGGAGATTTACTGGAAGCGGTTGCCGCATTGGGAAGGTTTGCGCTTCCTACAGCGCAGTTTCCTTGCCTTCACTTGAGCGCATGACTAGCGTTCAGTGTTCAGACAAAATGACGCTATGGTGGAGGGCAGATGAAGGCGAAAGCAGCGGACCGGGGTGAGCGTCTCGCTCGCGAAGAGCGCGAAGAGGAGGAAGTCCTTCTCGCGAAAGCTCTCGGGCATCCCCGGCGCGTCGCCATCCTCGAGTGCCTGAATGCGAATGGGCCGATGGCCCCGGTCGAAGTCTCACACCGGCTGCGGGCCGAGCTCAGCAACCTCAGCTACCACTTCCGGGTCCTGGCGAAGGGCGGCCTGATCGAGGAGATCGGGCGCGAGCGAATCCGGGGCAGCGTCAAGACCACCTACCGCGCGACCGCCCGCGCCCTTCTTCACGACGCTGCCTGGTCGAGCCTCAGCCCGACGACGAAAGCCGGCATCAGCGCCACCATGTTCGGCGTCTTGGCGAGCCGCGCTTCAGACGCACTGCAGACCGGCAGCTTCGACTCGCGCGACAATCGTCATCTGAGCGTGTCCACGATCGCCGTCGACCAAGAGGGCTGGGACGAGGTCGTCGGGCTGCTGGCCCAGGTCTTCCACCGCCTCGACGAGATCGAGCGCGAGACGGAGGAGCGGGGAGGCCGGCAGGTGCCGATGAGCGTCGGCCTGCTCGGCTTCCAGTCCCCACGGATGTACGAGTAGCTGGAGGCGCCCGAACTCTAGGGTCTCGCCTATGCGTGTCTTCAGGCCGATCCTCCCCGGCGCGACCGGCCGGGGCCGCATCGTCGCCTGCGTCGGGGCGGCCGTCGGGATCATCCTCACCGGGCTGATCGGGGCGCTCCTCCACGGTGACGGCGAGGCGCTGCCGTGGATCGTCGCGCCGATGGGGGCCTCGGCGGTGCTGCTCTTCGCCGTGCCCGCCAGCCCGATGGCCCAGCCCTGGCCGATCATCGGCGGCAACGCGCTCTCGGCCCTGGTCGGCTTCGCGGTCGGCGAGGCGCTCGGGCACGGGGCGATCGCCTGTGGGATCGGCGTCGGCCTGGCGATCGGGGTGATGTCGGTGACCCGCTCGCTGCACCCGCCCGGCGGCGCGGCGGCGCTCACCGGGGTGCTCGGCAGCGCGCTGGTCAGCGACGCCAGCTGGTGGTTCCCGCTCGCCCCCGTCGCCCTCGACGCGGTCGTGCTGGTGGCGGTCGGCTGGGCCTTCCATCGCTTCTCCGGCCATCCCTACCCGCACCCGAAGGCACCGGAGCAGGCGACCCAGGACCCGCTGCCGACGGTCCGGGTCGGCGTCCGCGACGAGGACCTCGACGCCGTCCTCGCCCGCGTCGGCGAGACCTTCGACGTCGACCGCGAGGACCTCCGCCTGCTGCTCTCCCAGCTCGAGCTGCAGGTCCTCTCCCGCCGCAACCCGGACCTGACCTGCGGCGAGATCATGTCCCGCGACGTGATCTCCGTGCCCCGCGGCGCCGACCCCGCGGTCGCCCGCAAGCTCCTCCTCGACAGCGGCGTCCGCCTGCTGCCGGTGCTCGACGACGCCGAGCGCCCGGTCGGCGGCGTCGGTCTGCGCGAGCTGGCCCGGCCCGGCGCCACGGTCGAAGAGGTGATGACCGCGCCGCTCACGGTGACCCCGGCGGAGCCGGCGATGCTCCTGGTCGGCCCGCTCAGCGATGGCCGGCGCCACGCGGCGATGGTGGTCGACGCCGACACCGGGGCGATCCGCGGCCTCGTCGCCCAGGCCGACCTGCTCGCCGCCCTCGCCCGGGCCTCTTCCGACGAGGCCCTGGCGCCCTCCTGATGACCTCCGCCCGGGACACCGAGATCGCGGCGCTGCGCGAGCTGATCCGCTCGGTGTCGGATTTCCCCCGGCCGGGGGTCGTCTTCCGCGACGCGACGCCGCTCTTCGCCGACCCGGCGGCGATCCGCGGCGCGGTCGATCTGCTCGCCGAGCGGCTGGCGGGAGAGGGGCCGGTCGACGTCGTCTTCGGCGCCGAGGCGCGCGGCTTCATCCTCGGCCCGGCACTGGCGATGCGGCTCGGGGCCGGTTTCGTCCCCGCCCGCCGCCAGGGCAAACTGCCCGCCGCGACCGAGCGGGCCGCCTACGAGCTCGAGTACGGCGCCGCCGAGCTGCACGTCCACACCGACGCGATCGCCCCCGGCGCCCGCGTCATCGTCCACGACGACCTGATCGCCACCGGCGGCACCGCCGCCGCGCTCGGCGAGATCGTCGGCAGGCTCGGCGGTGAGGTCGTCGCCTACGGCTTCCTGATCGAGCTGTCCGCCCTCGCCGGCCGCCAGCGCCTCAGCGCCCCGACCCACGCCCTGATCGACTTCTGACCGACCCGCTTGGCCACTGCGCCCGCGTGCTGCTGGATCCGCGCCATCGCCGTCGCGATATCGAGCACGTCCTCCGGCTCGGCCAGCAGCATCGGGTGATAGAGCCAGATCGTGTTCGTCATCGCCGCTTCGGCATGGGGGAGTCGCTGGGCGGCGTAGTCGATCGCCGGGGCGCCGGCGCGATGGCGCGGGGAGAAGCGGGCCTCGTGGAAGACCTCGAGGCGATTGAGGCTCGGGTAGCAGCTGCCGAGCACGATCCCCTCCGCGGCGAGCGCCGCTTCGAAGCCGTCGAGCGGCAGGCCGGCGAACTCGGCGGCGTCGTAATGGAGGATGTAGACGTAGAAGGCGCGGCTGTCGATCCGCGGGTCGGCGCTCTGGGGGCGCAGGCCGGGGATCTCCTCCAGCGCCCGGTCGAGCAGCTTCGCGCTCTCCTCGCGCCGGCGGTGCTGCTGCGGAAAGCGCTGCATCTGCGCCCGCAGCAGGGCCCCCTGCCACTCGGTCATCCGCAGGTTTGAGCCGGCGCTCGCGTGGTGGTAGCCGGGCAGGTCCGGGACCCGGCCGCAGTCGGCGTATTCCCAGGCGCGAGCACGCAGCGAGTCGTCGCTGGTGATCAGGGCGCCGCCCTCGCCCGCGGGGATCAGCTTGCTCGCCTCGAAGGAGAAGCTGCCGAAGCTGCCGAACGTGCCCGCGCCGCGACCGCGCCAGCGGCTGCCGTGGGCGTGGGCGCAGTCCTCGATCAGGACGAGGTCGTGCTTCGCGCAGAGGTCGATCAGGGCGTCCATGTCACAGCAGCGCCCGCCGATGTGGACGGCCATGACCGCCCGCGTGCGCGCGCCGATCGCCGCCTCGGCGGCGACGACATCGATGCAGAGCGAGTCGGCCTCGACCTCGACCAGGACTGGCGTCGCGTTGACCGCCAGCACCGCCGTCGCGGTCGAGATGAAGGTCAGCGCCGGGACGATCACCTCGTCGCCCTCGCCGATCCCGCAGGCGATCAGCGCCGCTTCCAGCGTCTGGGTGCCGTTGGTCAGCGGCAGGCCGTGGCGGGCGCCCTGAAGGGCGGCGAATTCGGCGGCGAAGAGCTGCGCCTGCTCGCCGCGGGAGTTCGACCAGGCACCCGAGGTCAGCACCCCGTCGAGCCCCTCGCGCTCGCTCTCATCCCACTGCGGCCAGCTGGGCCAGGACTTCCCGGCCCGCACGGAGGTGCCGTCGAGGATGGCGGGCCGGTCGCTCACCAACCGCACCCTACAAAGAGCCCTGACCGCAACCTCCCGGCCGGCCTGCCTACTTGGCCCACCAGTCGCGCGTGCCTTCGACGTCGTCGCGCGGATTGTCGCCGAGGTTGGGGGCGCCGATGACGAGCAGCTCGAGGCCCTCCGGCCCGGCCTCGTAACTGCGCCACGAACCGGGCGGGACGCGCACCGCGTCCCATTGCGCCAGCTCGACGACCTCGTCGTCGACCGCCATCCGCCCGCTGCCGCCGACGACCACGTAGACCTCCTCCTGGGTCGCGTGCGTGTGGCCGTAGGGGAAGCGGTAGTCGGGCGGGACCCGCTGGTAGGTCAGGCCCGACTGCTCGAGCTCGAGCGCTTTGGTCGCGGCGCGGAACTCCAGGCCCGGCGCGCCGTCGAAGTTGGACCCGAGATCCTCCAGATCCGCCCGCAGGTTCTTGTGCGTGAAGGGCACCTGACGATCCTATGGCCCGGCCGGCCGGCGCCGTTGATCCTCAGTCGAGGACGTGGCGGTCGAGGAAGGCGAGCTGATCGGCGACGACCGCCTCGTGCTCGGGGCCGTCGTAGATGTCGAAGTGGTCGACGCCGGGGTAGACGCACAGCTCGGCCCGCGGCGCGCGCCGGGATGCCGCGATCGCCACCGAGGGCCGCGCGACCTGATCGGCGCCGCCGACGCAGAGCAGCCAGGGACAGTGGAGGTCGGCGGCGTGGCGGCCGGGGTTGAACGGCGGCCCGAGCAGCCAGCGGGCCGACACCCGGTCGCGCCAGCGCGAGTCCTCGCCGCCCGCGACCACCGCGCGCCAGCCCGCCTCGGCGTTGGGAGCGTTGATGAAGGCCGCCTCGTCGGGCTGCCCGACGGCCGGTAGGTGCCCGCCGCGGAGGGCCGCCAGCAGCATCCGTGCCCGCACCCGGTTCGAGGTGCGGTGGGCCTGGCGGCGGAGGTCGAGGAAGGGGACCTGGCTGATCGCCGCCGCGACCCGCCGGTCACCGGCCGCCGCCGCCAGCGCGTTCCCACCGCCCATCGAGGAACCGAAGGTGACGACCCGGTCGGGATCGGCGCCCGGCCATCCCCGCGCCGCCCCGATCGCCGCCGCCCAGTCCTCCAGCTGGCGCCCAGGGTGGAAGAGGTCCGGCGTGCCCCCGCTGTCGCCGAAGCCGCGGTGGTCGAAGACGAGCGCGAGGCAACCATGTGCCGCGAACCGCCCGGCGAACGCCCCGAGCCGATCCCGCCGCGTCCCCGACAGCCCGTGCGCCATCACCACCACCGGCCGCGCCCACCCGGCGCCGCCCTCCGGCTCATAGACCCAGGCAGCGCAAAGCTCGCCCCCGACCTCGAACTCCGTATCGATCCGTTTCATGCCGAGCTAACGCCCGGCCCGCCGATTCCGTGAGATCGCCTCTTGGTCCACGCCGTGTTGCAAGCTCTCATTCCATATTCCAAATTCTGGAATATGGAATACCTCCGGTCTACGATCGAGCCATGCTGAAAGCCCAAGACATCGTGGTGCTGCTCAAGGTGGCCGTCGCGAGACATGGTTGGACCTTCGCAAAGCTTGCCGGCGAACTTGGCATGAGCGCGTCGGCTGTCCATCGCAGCCTCGATCGAGCCGAGGCTTCAGGTCTCTACGACTCTGGCCGCCGCAACGTCAGGATTCCGGCGCTGAAAGAGTTCCTCGTGCATGGAGTCCGATATGCGTTTCCGCCGGTGAACCGAGGCGAAGCGCGGGGAATGCCGACCGCCTGGGGCGCGAAACCACTGGCCAAGGAACTCGCGTCCTCCGGCCGCAACGCTCCGGTCTGGCCAGATGCCCGCGGGAAAGCTCGCGGGATCGCTCTGGAGCCGCTCCACCCGAGCGTTCCCGTTGCCGCGCGCAGGGACGAATCCCTCTACCGCCTGCTCGCCGTGGTCGACGCGATCCGCATCGGTGGCGCGCGGGAACGGAGCCTGGCGGTGAAATGGCTGGGCAAACTCCTGGCCGCCGGACCGACTTCGTGAACGACGCCAACATCGCGATGCTCGAGTCGGCCGCCGAGGTCCTCGAGGAGCTCGCCGGAGAGGTGGCCTTCGTCGGCGGCACCACCGTCGAGCTGTGGGTCACCGACGAGGCCTCGCCGGAATTCCGGCCGACGAAAGACGTCGACGTGATTGTCGAGATCACCACCCGGACCGCCTATTACCGGCTCGAAGAGCGGCTGCGGAAGCTCGGCTTCGAGAATCACCAGGAAGACGGGGTCGTCTGTCGATTTCGGCACCCGGCCTCGGCGCTGCTCCTCGACGTGATGCCCATGGAGGCTTCGATCCTCGGCTTTGAGGGGCGGTGGCTGCGGGAGTCCTTTCCCCGCGCCGTCTCGCGCGAGCTGCCCTCGGGGCGCGCGATCAAGGTGGTGCCGCCCGTCTACCTGATGGCGACGAAGCTCGAGGCCTTCGCCTCGCGTGGTGACGGCGGGCGCACCACGGTCGACTCACCGAGCGAGGCAAGCAGCGTGACCAGCACCTCCCGGGCGCGCGCCCGGTCCACCGCGAACAGGTCCTCGAACTCGCGCGAGAGCCGCGCCGCCCGTCCCATCCGCGCGGCGAGCTCCGGGTCGTCGGCGAGGTAGAAGTCGCCCGCCGGCATCCGTTCCTGGTTGGTGCGCGGGTCGTCGGCGAAGGGGTCGGCCACGGGGCCGGATCGTAGGACCTCCTCTCGGTTAACCATTTCTTCCCTTGCGCGCCGCATTCTTGACCGCTTTCGGGTGTTAGTTTCGGTGCGGAGAGGGTGCCACCAGGAGGGGGACTTAAGTTGAAGCGGACCATTGCCATCGGGACCGGAATGTTGATCGTCGCCTTGATGCTGGCGGCAGGGGCGTTCGCGGCCGAAGTCAGTCGCGACGAATACAAGGAAGCGGCGGAACCGATCTGCAAGACGAGCGCGAAGGCGAACGAACGGATCCTCGCCGGCGTGAGCAAGGAAGTGAAACAGGGGAAGCTGAAGGTGCCGGCGGCGAAGTTCGCCAAGGCCTCGAAGGAGCAGACGCAGACGCTGAAGAAGCTGGAAGTGCTGCCGCAGCCCGCCGCCGACGAAGCGCGGCTGGGCAAGTGGCTCGGCTACCTGAAGATCGAGGCCGAACTGTTCGAAGCGGCGGGCCGCAAGCTGAAGGCCGGGGACAAGCCCGGGGCCGAGCACGTCTTCGCCAAATTGACCCCGAACGCGAACAAGGCGAACAACCAGGTGCTGCCGTTCGAATTCCACTACTGCAAGCTCGAACCGCAGAAATTCTCCTAGGAGATCCCCAGGTTTCGCTCAAGTCGCGGACCTAACGTCGGTCCTCCACGTATCGGCGGGGTCGGCGGCGGCGGCGACGAGGCGACGGCGGCCGAAGCGGCAAAGACCTGCCTGCGGCTGATGTCCGAGCAGGAGGAAGGCCCGTTCTACGTCGATCTCGGCAAGGTGCGCGCCAACATCGTCGAAGGAGAGGAAGGAGTGCCGCTCGATCTGCGCGTGCGGGTGATCGACCACAAGCGCTGCCTGCCCGTCACCAACGCCGCGGTCGATATCTGGCAGTGCAACGCCGACGGCGTCTAGAGCGACGAGTTCTCGGAGAACACCGTCGGCCAGACCTTCCTGCGCGGCATCCAGTTCATCGACTCCGAAGGCTGGGCCGAGCTGAAGACGATCTACCCCGGCCACTACGAGGGCCGCGCGACCCACATCCACGTCAAGGTCCACATCGGTGGCAAGCGCACGAAGAAGACCTACAAGGGAGGGCACGTGTGTCACGCCGGGCAGATGCTCTTCGACGAAAGCGTCAACGATGCCGTCTACGCGACCTCTCCCTACAACGCCAGCACGGTTGCCCGCGTCCCCAATTTGCAGGACCGGGTCCACTCGCAGCAGGGCGGCCGGCGCTCGATGCCGAAGCTCTCCGGCAGCGTCGGCGCCGGCGACATGGCGAAGATCGCCCTTGGGGTCGATCCAGAATCGACGCCCGCCGGAACGGGTATGTAGCGGCACGAAGGCGCGCCACCGATCGGCGCCCGGCCTTGTCGATTTTCAGGCGAGCGGATCGACCCAGCGGACGCCTGCGAAGCGGGCGAAGTCGTTGTCGCGAGAACACAGCTCGCCGCCGTGCTCGATCGCGAGCGCCGCGAGGTGGGCGTCGCTGACCAGGTTTCCGCCGGTGCCGAGCGGCTCGAGGAGATCGCGCAGGATCGCGGCATGGCGCTCCGTCGGCTCGACGATCGTCGCGACCGGTTGGGCCAGCCAGGCGTCGACGAAGGCGAGCGCCTCCTCGACCCTCAGCGGTTGCTCGTAGACGGCCGGGTTGGTGCTGATCCGGGTGAAGCCGAGCAGGACTGTCCAGGCGAAGCCCACGGATTCCGTCCCCGAGAGCGTCGCCTCCAGCCAGGCGCGAGCCGGAACATGGGCTTCGGCCTCCCCGTCGACGGCGTAGAGCAACAGGTTCAGATCGGGCAGCTTCACTTCCGCAGGGACATCTTGCGGATGACCTCTTCGTCCTCGAGGCGATCGGCGAGGTGGCGCGCCTGGTCGAGGTCAAGGCCTCGCTTGGCCCGCATCGGGCGCGGCTCGACCCGGTAGGGCGCGGCGTTCTGGCGGGCACCAGCAAGCCCCCGTCTGAGATTCGTGTTCACCACCTCTTTGAAGGGGACTCCCTGGCGGCGAGCCTCTTCTTTCAACTTTGCGGCGACGTCGGGATCCAGGGTCAGCGTGGTGCGCATAGAGACATCATAGTGCCTTGTAAAGAGGCATCATGATGCGCAGTGACCGTAGTCGGGCGCGCCTACGGCAGGATCAGTGTCTCCACCGGGCCTCTTCCCTAGGCACGACGAAGAGTTCGAACCAGTCCGGCACCGCCCGCTGTAGCCCGGGGTAGACCAGCGCCGGTTCGGCCGGGATCACGATCCAGTAGTCCTCGATGTGCGGCGGCTCGGGGATGTCGACCACCTGGTAGAGCCGGCGCAGGGCAGCGATCATCCTCTCCCGGCCGAGTCGGGTCGCGATCAGGTTCGGTTCCGGAGCCAACCGCGTGCAATGCATTTGATTCAGATTGCCTGTGCGTTCCTAAGGTCATGCCTGGGGTGGACGAAGAGTCGATGTCGGAAGGCGCTCGGAGCGTGGTTGGCGAGATACTCGGCGCTCCCCATCCCGGCAGTTTTCGCTTCCCCTCTCTTTCCCGTGCCCAAGGCGAAATTCATCGCAGTCCTACTCGCGCTCGCCGCGCTCCTGACCGCTTGCGGTGGGGGTGGATCGTCGACCTCTGCGTCGAGCTCCGAAACGACCGGCAACGGCTCCGAAACGTCCCCCGCGATCGCGCTCGAACCCGGCTTCATCAACTGGCCCTTCTTCGGCCGCGTCCCCCAGCGCACCCACTACCTGCCGACCACGCTCGGCGCCGTCGACCGCCCCCTCGACCCGCCGCTGAAGCAGGCCTGGTCGGTCAACACCCACGGTCTGATCGAGTTCCCACCGGCGATCGCCGACGGCGTCGCCTACACGATCAACAAGTTCGGCAACGGCAAAGCGATCGATCTCGACACCCGCAAGATCCTCTGGGAACTGCAGCTCGACCCGAAGAACCACGGCGGCAAGAAAACCGTGACCGCGCCGGCCTTCTACCGCGGCAAGGTCTACGGCGCCTTCCTCGACGGCTACATCGCGGCGGGGGAAGTGAAGACGGGCAAGGAGGCCTGGGTGCGCAACCTCCACGCCCACCTCGAATCCTCGCCGCTGCCGGTCGATGGCAACATCTACATCGGCACCAACAGCCACCAGGTCCTCGCCCTCGACGCCGGTGACGGCCACACCGTCTGGACCTTCAAGACCCCCGGCGCGGTCAAAGCGAGCCCCAGCTACGACGCCGGGAACGTCTTCGTCGGCGACTACGAGAGCACCATGTTCGCCCTCGACGCCGACACCGGCAAGCCGGTCTGGCGCACCAACACCAGCAGGGTCGGGCCGGGCGGCAAGGGCGGCTTCTTCTCCTCGCCCGCGATCGCCTTCGGCAACGTCTACGCCGCCCGTGACGACGGCACCGTCTACGCCTTCGACGAGGCGACCGGCAAGCTCAAGTGGTCCTTCCAGACCGGCGGCGCCGTCTACGGCTCGCCCGCCGTCGCCCAGGTCCCGGGCACGCCGCCGACGGTCTACATCGGCTCCGAAAACGGCAAGTTCTACGCCCTCGACGCGCGCACCGGCAAGGTCCGCTGGACCTACGGCGTCGGCGGCGCGGTGCCGGGGACGGCGACCGTGATCGGCCACACCGTCTACGTCTCCAGCTTCGACACCAAAAAAACGGTCGGCCTCGACGTCCGCACCCACAAGGTCGACTACACGCTCGACCAGGCGGGCTACACGCCGGTGATCTCCGACGGCCGCCGGTTGATCGCGGTCGGCTACTTCACCGTGATCGGGCTCGAACCGACGAAGCCTTAGTCCCGTTTCTGGGCCGCCTGGCGGGAGTGCCCACGGGTCTCACGCCAGGCGCCGCGGTCGAGCTCTGGATGGGTTCCTGACTGAGACGGTTGCACCGGAAGAAAGGTCGCCGCTATCACCGGCGGGGATCAGTCGGAGGTCAGAACCGGCATCGCAGGGGCCGGAATCGCAGTCTCTGACGAGGGTTACGGCTGCCGCTTTTCACGAATAGTGAAAGTCGCGATCACTAGTTCACCGACCGGCCCGTCTCATACCAGTTGGTGCCGTCGCAGATCAGCCCGAGCGTATCGTCGGCGGTGGCGACGAAGTCCCCGGCCAGTTTGAGGTTTTCGCCGTCTTTGACGGTCGGGGTCCCAGCGAACTTCAGGACGATCTGCTGGCCCGCAAGACCGGCCGTGATTTTTTTGATTTCGGTGTTGCCCGAGACGGTCAGGAGGCGGCAGTAATTCGAGGGCGTGAGCGTTTCGGCGGCGGCCACGGCCTGCAACCCTTCGGTGACGGCGAACTTGCCTTCGACGAGCAACACGCCCGCGGCACGGCGCACGGTGATATCGGGCGGCAGCGCACCGGAGCCGAACTGAAGGTTGCCCGAAGAATTGATCGTGAACCGGCCGCGGGTGTCGCCGCTGACCAAGACCTCATAGAGCGGGTTCGCGTTGGCCGCCGGGGCGGTGTTGCGGACGCGCATGTTCGTCAGGATTTGGAAGACGAGCGAGTTGAAGGTGCTCGACCCGCCTTCGTAGTTGGCAAATTCGGTCGTGACTTCGCTGTATTCCGGGCTGCTTTCGACTTCGACTTTGCCGTTGTCGGAGATTTCCCAGCCCACTTTGATCGCGTTGAGGACGAGGCGGCCACCGATCTGGAGCGTCGATTCTTTGCCAATGCGGATGCCGCTGGTGAGGGTGACGATGCCCTGCAACGCGCAGTTCTGGAGGCGGTTTTTCGCCGACTGGGCGAAGGATTTCGCCTTGCTCGTCTTGACCAGCGGCATCGCGATCGTCGACGCCACCGCCGAGAGAGTGACGGTCAGGACGTTGTTGACGCCAGCTTCGAAGTTGACCAGCCCTTCGCCTTCGCCGATAACGCCACCGCCGACCGTCGTGCCGGGGTGCTCGAAGACGCCGGAGAGGACTTCGTTGTGGCGCGGCTCCGGGGCGGCGAACGCTTCTTCGTTGGTGGCCCGCGAGACGAGCGCCCATTTGCTGCACCCGTAGATCTCCAGCCGCAGGAAGATATTCGATGCGCAGCCGTAGTCCCAGACGACGCCGTTAGCCGCGCAGCGTTCGATCGTGATGCTGTGGAAGAGGCAGTTCTGCGACGCCTCGACGAGCAGGCCGTCGCCGTTGACCTTTTCGATGTACATGTCGGCGAAGGCGCGCTGCACCGACCGGATCTGCACGCCGCGGGTGGCGACTTCGTTACCGGAGAGGGTGAAGCCGCCCGACAGGCCGCCGCGGGTCATTTTGCTCGGTTCGGAGGTGTTGCCGTTGCCGAAGCGCAGGCCCGATCCGGAGTTCAGGCACTTGATCACGACGGCGCCCGAGCCGATCCCGAGCAGGTTGACGTTGGCGGGGACGTCGATGTATTCGTCGATCGGGTAGACGCCAGGCCCGAGTTGGACGGCCCCGCCTCCGCTGCTCACCGCGGCTGCCAGAGCAGCCTTGAGCCCGGCGGTGTCGGGAGCGATGCCGCTGCCAGAGGCACCGAAGGCCGGGTCGCAGGGATTGATGGTCGTCGGTGCGAGACCAGCCCATCCTTCTTCGGTGCGGATGGCCTGGTCGGTCGGTTCGGCGCCAATTACGCTGACCACCGCGAGCGGCACTTGTTCCGGGTCGAGCTTGCCGTCTTCATCGAGGTCGGCCTTGGATTCGAGTTCTTCTTTAGTTGCGTATTCCGGCACGGGTGGGGCTCCTCCGTCAGACATCCATCCCTTCACGGGTCCTTCAGGTGCTGATTACGATGCACGCTTCTACTTCAGCGCAGGGTGCCTCTGGCCGTCTATTCGATCGTGCGCCTGGGCGGCTGTTCTTTGTCGGCTACTTCACCGTGATCGGGCTCGAACCGACGAAGCCTTAGAGCGGTCGAGCTCGCCGCCCTCGAGCCGCGCCCGCAGCTTGCGCAGCGAGCGGGAGAGGATCTGCTGCACGTTGGCCAGCGAGAGCCCGGTCATCGCCGCGATCTCCGGCCCGTTGAGGTCGCCGCCGAAGCGCAGCGCCAGGACTTCGCGGTCGCGCGGCACCAGCTCGGCCAGTGCCTCGGCCAGCTCTGGCTCGATCCCCAGGTCGGGCTCGGCCAACTCGCTCCCCAGCTCCCCCTCCGGCACCTCCTCGATCGCCTGCTGACGCCCCCAGACATCAGCCCGGTAATGGTCGATCAGCAGGTTGCGGGCGATCGTCAGCAGCCACACGCGCGCGGGCGCCCGCTCGGGGTCGAAGCGCCGCCAGGCCCGCAGCGCCCGCTCGAAGGTCCGCTGGGTCAGATCCTCGGCGTCGGCCACCGAGGGCAGCCGGTAGGCGAAGAAGCCGTAAACACTCCAGACCTCGTCGTCGTAGACGCTGGCGAAGTCGTCCTCAGGCATCGAGGCAGGTTATTTGTCCAAACGGCCGGCATCACGGCATGCGGACGAAAAAGCGGCCCGCACATGGCGGGCCGCTCGAAATGGTCGATCTGTGGGCGAGGCCTATTTGTGGCCCTTATGCCCTTTACCTGCGGAAGGAGACTTGAGGGAGATGGTGACCGTCTTGGTCACGGGGGTGCCGCCGGTCGGCGTGTAGGTCACGGTGACCTTCAGCTTCAGCTTGCCCTTTTCCTTGAGCTTTTCCTTCTCTTTGGGGGTGAGTTTGACCTTGATCTTCACCTTGCCCGCGGAGACGGAGACGGTCGTGCTCAGGATCCCCTTGCCGCTGACTTTCACCTTGCCCGGAGCGTTGACGACGAAGGAGACGGTCGAGCTGTTCGGCGTCGTCTTGATTTCTTTGACGTCGATGGTCGGCGTGACGCAGTTGGGGTAGGTCCCCACCTGTCCGGAGGCGCAGGTCTTCGGCGGTTCGGTGGTTCCGCCACCGCCACCACCGGTTCCGCCGCCACCACCACCGCCGCCACCGCCACCGGTCGGTTTATGGCAGTAAGGGGGCGTGCCTTCTTCGCCCGTGGGGCAGTAGTTGCCCGCCGAGGCCGTGCCTACCGATGCAATCGCCATCACCGCGATGGCGGCGACGACGACGAGACTGGAAATGATCGACCACTTCTTCATGGGTTGAGGCTCCTTTCTAAAGCTTCACGAAAGGAGTACGCCATCGCTCCCTCATTGCTGACACCCGATGGGTTATTCGTTTAGCGCTGCGACCAAGGGAGGCTCGCGTCGCCGCCGATCACGCCGCGCAATTTGGCGAAGTGCAGCAGTTGAATTTCCCCCGTGAACGGCCGTTGGGGACCTCTCGCCGTCATCGACGCCAGCGTCTTCCAGCTGCCGTCGCGGAAGGCCTGGATCTTGACCCTTCCCGCTTGAGGGGCGATGCCCCAGACGACGACCTTGAAGGGCCCGGTGCGGTGGGCGACAAGCGGAAAGCGAAACGCCGTTGCCGAGGGCTTTGCCGAGCCGTCGAGGAAATAAGTGCCTGCCTGCAGTGAGCTCGCATAGCTCTTGCTTGGCGGAGCGTCCCGGACCTGAAGGCAGATCGCGACGCTCGCCCCCTGGCGCCAGAACAGGTAGAGGTCCTGCTCGTACCACCGGGCCTGCTGCGCGATCGGAACCCCGCTTGGATCGGGCGGGCTGCTGTCGTACCAGAACTCGGTCACCCAGAGCGGCTTCTTCCCGGCCGGGAGCGCCCGCTTGGTGGCTTCGGCACGCTGCAGCACCTTGGTCAACCGATCGAGGTTTGGCGTGGTCACGTCGAGGGGGCTGAGGGCCGACTGCTCAGGCGGCCCGGTCGCGATCGGGTGGTCCGACAGAACGTCGAAGTGTGCCGGGCGTGGGCAGCTCTCCACGGTCAGGTGGCCGCCCTGCAGGCAGAGGAAGCTGCGCAGGAAGATAACCGGCCGGATCCGCTGCCCACCTGGTTCTTCGCCGAATGGGGCAAGGCTCCCAGCCACCACCAGCGCCTTGGGTTGCGCGCGCTTTACGCCCCCGTAGAAGTCGTTGACGAGTTCGCGGTACATCGTCGCCGCGGCTGGGCTTTCACCTTCCCATTGCGGGTTCAGATACGTGTTCAGGTTGGGCTCGTTCCACGCCTCGAAATCGGTGACTTGCGGCAGGTCAGCACCACCCTGCAGGGGGTCCGGAAAGGAGCCGTCGTAACGCCGAGCGAGCGCGTTTGCAAATTCGCCGTACGCTCCGGCGTTCGGCTTCCAGGTCCCGCTAGGCAGCGTCGAGGGGCGGCCCGATCCTTCGGCCCAGCGCGGTGCCGAATAGACCGTGAGCAGGATCCTTAGATGGTTCGCGGCAGCGCCGCGGATCGATTCGTCGAGCGCGCCCCAGTCGTAGCCGGGGGAGGCAGGATCGGACGCTTCGAAGCCGGCCGGGGGAGTTTTCGGTGCGATCTGCGACCAGAGCACGTCGATCCGGGCGATTCGGCCACCCGTTTCGCGGGCCTTGCCGAACCATTCTTCGCGGGATTCCGCTTCGGTCGAACGAAAGAGCGAGTCGGCGTATCCGAGCGTGAACCGCGGCATTGCACCGCTGGCGCTGGCGGTGCCGATCAGGGCGAATACGCCAAGGACCGACAGGACCAGCCACAGTAGGAGCGCGGAGCAAGGTGCGACGCGGCGCGACACGCTTCGCTCAGGGCGAATCTTGCGTCAGTGTCCGGCGACGTCCGACCAGGTATCCGGCCGCCGCAACCACGGCCATCACGATCAGCAGGGGCAGCAACAAACCGATGCCCCCGGAACTGTCTGAACCGGAGAGCTGGCCCACCACCTGGTCGAAGCTGGAGCTTCCCGAGGACGCCCGATCGGGCTGGTTGGCACCCCCACCGGTCATTCCGATCGGCCCGCCGCCGCCCTTGCCGCCCGATGCGCCCGCTGCGGCGAGGTTCGCCGCAGCGCGACCTTCTGGACCCAGATCTTCAAGCTTTTCAGCCGAAGCGGAGCCGAGCGTCGCGGAAGGAGAGGAAGTGTCTTCGCCCGCGCCGCCGCTCTTGCCGACGTGCACCATCGATTTGGTCGATTCGTTGCCATCCGCGCTGGGCACCGATTCGGTGTACTGATTGGCACCGGCGACGCCGGGTGGGACCGCGCCATCTGCCGCCAGAGACGATGCGGGCAAGACTGAAGCGAGCAGGCAGGCAGTTGCCAGGGCAATTCCGACGATTCGGGGCATGTTCATAGATACGCGGGAGATCGTTGCACGCTGACAGCGTCAGGATGTCGTGCCCACGCGCGTACGTATCTGCGATGGAAGCAAGCTTGCCGATCAGCTTTTCGCGACTGCGAGCGCTGCTGGACGGAATCGACTTCCAGGCCGTCGCGGTCTGGGTCCTCGGCTTCGGCCTCGTCGTCTATCTCGCCCTCGAAGGCGGGGGCTACGACCCGATCGTCCGCAACCAGCTAGGAATCGCAATTTGGTGGGGCGTGATGCTCGGTGTCGCCGTCGGCGCGCTTCCGCTGAATCGCCTGCGTCGCGGTTCATGGCTTGCCGTCGGCCTGCTCGGCGCGTATGTGGGTTGGGTGGCATTGAGCCTGATCTGGACGAGAACCTCGGCAGCGACCTTCGAAGACCTCGGTCGGGTTGTCACCTACCTCGGCATCTTCGTCCTTGCGATTTCGATTCGCAGCTCGAAAGGGGCTCGTCGGATGGTCGTCGCGCTCGGTTCCGGGATCGCAGTCGTCGCAGTCGTCGCACTGCTCTCGCGCCTCCACCCCGCCTGGTTCTCCGATGTCGACCAGACGGTCGAATCACTGAAAGGTGACCGCAGTCGCCTCTCCTACCCACTCGGCTATTGGAACGCCGTTGCCGCGCTGGTCGCGATCGGCCTACCTCTGATCCTCTACATCGCCTGCTCGGCTCGGACCGTTGCCGCCAGGGCGTTGGCCGCCGCGTCACTGCCGGCCCTTGCTCTGACGATCTACTTCACCTTCTCTCGAGGGGGGACGCTCGCTGCGGCGATCGGGGTCCTCGTCTTCTTTGCGCTTTCGCGTGATCGGATGCCGAAGCTCGCCACTATCTTCCTTGCCGCCGTCGGCGCGGCGATCTTGATCATCGGTGCTCATCAGCGCGACGCGCTCGACGCTGGTCTGGGTACCTCGTTGGCACACAAGCAGGGCGATGAGATCCTCGCGATGACGCTGATTGTCTGCGCCGGGGTCGGCCTCCTGCAGGCGGCCCTGGCGCTCTATCCCCAGTTCGGCACCCGACCTGCCTGGACCCGGTTCTCGCGCCGTCGATCCGCGACCCTCGTCGTCAGCCTGATCGGCGCGCTCGTTCTTGTCGGCTTGGTGGCTGGTGCGCCCAGCAAGGCGTCACATGCCATGCACGAATTCACCGAAGCGAAGTCGCTCGCCGGCGGCTCCGGTCGTTTTGGCAGCTTCAGCAGCAATGGGCGCTGGCCCCTCTGGAAGGAGACCCTCAAGGAGGATGCCTCGGCACGCTTGACCGGGACCGGCTCGGGCAGCTTCGAACAATGGTGGGCCGAACACGGCGAGGGCGGCTATGTGAAGGACGCCCACTCGCTCTTCTTCGAGACGCTGGGAGAGCTTGGGATCATCGGTCTCCTCCTGATCGTAGGTTTCCTCGGTTGGGTCTTCGCGAGTGGCGTGTCGAGATACCGATCAGCCGTACCGGCACGTCGCGACCAGCTTGCTGCGGTGATCGCCGGGTGCCTCGCCTTTTGTATTGCTGTGGCGTTCGACTGGGTCTGGGAAATTGCCCTCATCCCGATTGCTTTCCTCCTCCTCGCGTCGGTGCTGGTCAGCGCTGGAGAGCGGCGGCGGACGAGTGGTTTGCCAAGGAGCATCCGGGTGGGAGTCGTTCCGGTCGCGATCGCAGCGATGGTCGCGATTGCCATTCCGCTCTCGGCCGCATCCTCGCTGCAGAAGAGCCAGGCCGCTGCACGCAGCGGTGACTACGCGATTGCCTTGCAGGAGGCCCGGGACGCCCAGCGGGTCGAGCCCTTCGCGGCGGCCTTTCCGCTTCAGGAAGCCCTTGTGCTCGAGCGGCTCGGCCGACTTTCGCAAGCGGAAGCGAAGGCCATCACCGCTACGCGTCGTGAACCGCGCGACTGGCGCTCCTGGGTGGTGCTTTCGCGTTTGCAGGCGGAGCGAGGTCGGGCGACGGCGGCTCTCGCCTCTTATCGGCATGCCAAGGAACTCAATCCTCATTCACTACTTTTCAAGGAGTCATGAGCGAATACGACGACATCATTGATGCGACCGACCGCGAGGAGCGCCTTGCGTTAATCGCCGTCGCCGACCTGCTCGAGCGCGACCGGCCCCTTCCGGCGGCTGGCTTCCGGTCGCGTCTGAAAGGAAGTCTGGTCTCGCGACGAACTCAGCAGGGTGCCGGTGCACGCGCCCGGATCCTGGCCCTCTCCTGTGCTTGCCTTGGTGGCGCGCTGATCGTCGTCGCCGCGCTCGGCACGGTCGCCGTCGGCCCCTTCGCCGCTTAGGCCGGTAGGGGAGAAAGCAATTCGGCGAGCAACGGCTCGAGTCGGCCCGTGTCGCGCAGGTGCTTGACGACGTTATGGCCGCCCTCCGCATAGGCGCGCAAAGGCCGTCGCCTGTGCCCTCGCGAGGCGCTCCGCCTGCTCCCGGTCGAGACGGTCGGCCGAGCGCTAGTGGACGACGCAAGAGCCTGCTTCGGCAGGGTCCTTTCTGACCGTCCGACGGAGATCTCCGTAACGGCGCTCGTATCGACCCGAACGCATCAGCCGTAACCATGGCCATCGCCAGCGAAGGTCGCGATGGACCAAGCGAAGGGTGGGCGATACGAAGCTCTGCGCACCGAAGACGTGGATCGTCTTCGCGCCGAGCAGGGAGCCGAACAACAACGCCGCGTAGCCGCTGGCAGACGAGCCTAGGAAGACGGTCTTGGTCGGCTGGACTTCGTCGATGACCGACCCAGCGCCGTTGCGACTCCATCGATATCCGGAGCGAGGCCTCGGATGCAGCGGTGGTACCAGGCTTGATCGTCGTCGCGGAGGAAGACGCTTCTTGGACGGGCCGGCCCTATCGAGCACCCGCCCGAACTCGAAGGGGGATTTCGCCCACACTCGATGAGAGACCCCGAAGGTCACGACAAGGACGTCGGAGGACGATTCGAGGGCTTGCGAAAGGCCCTCGTTTTCGCTCGCTTGGTTCCTCATCGGTCGAGGAGCGACGGTACCCCGCCCTCGGTCCTATTACCAAGCTGGTCCTGTCCAATGCTGCGTAGAATAGCCCGCATCGCACCCTCGGCCAGCGGATTCCCTCCATGAGGATAGGCGTACTGGGAAGCCGCGGCTACCAGAGCACCTATTCCGGCTACGAGACGCTTGTCCGTGAGCTGGCCCCATACATCACGGCGGCGGGTCATGACGTTTTCGTCTACGAGCGAGGTCTCCTGCCAAAGGCGCGGGTCGTCGACGGGATCAGGTGCGTATCGACTCCTGGAATCGACACGAAGTCACTGTCCACGCTCAGCTACGGCCTGACTGGGGCGATCGATGCGGCGATCCGCCGGCTCGATGTCGCGCTTGTCGTAAACATTGCCAACGGCTTCTGGCTGCCGCTGCTGAAGCGCACCGGTGTGCCCACCTTGGTCAATACGGACGGTCTTGAGTGGCTCCGCGGGAAGTGGAGCCCGACGGCGAAACGGATGTTCAGGGCCGGCGCCAAGCTGACTGCGTTACACGCAGACGGGCTGGTCGCCGATTCTGAGGTGATCGCCGGGATCTGGGAGTCCGAATTCGGGCGCAGTTCGACCTTCATCCCATATGGAGCGTCGGTCCTCGACGCGCCCCGCGCCGACCGGCTGCCCGAGGTCGGCCTCGACTCTACCCCCTATGTCCTCTCGGTCGCTCGACTGGTGCCTGAGAACAACGTCGACCTCCTTCTGGATGCGGCAGCGACGTTCCGCGACAGAGGCCTGCGCACGGTCGTGGTCGGGAGCGGTGTTGGGCAGAGTCCGCTCGAAGATCGATTGCGGTCGATGGCCAGTTCGGAGCATGCCCTCTGGCTTGGCCATGTGCGTGACCAGGAGCTGCTGGTCCAGCTATGGGCGAACTGCACGGCCTACGTCCACGGCCACTCGGTCGGGGGCACCAATCCATCGCTGCTCCAGGCGCTCGGGACCGGGGCGCCGGTCGTGGCCTTGGATACCCCGTTCAATCTCGAGGTCCTCGAAGATCCGAGTCGCCTGTACCAATGTTCGGCCGAGTCGCTGATCGCCAGGGTCACCGAGCTGCTGGAGGCCCCGGATCGTCGTCTCGAGCTGATTGCCGATGGCAGACGCATCGTCACCGAGCGGTACGCCTGGTCTGCCGTCTGCGCTAGCTACCTGAACGAGTTGGAAGCCCTGGCCCGTCGTCGATGAGCCAAGCGACGAAGTTCGAGAAGCTGGCAAGCTGGGCCTCGGCAGAGAGTGTCTTCTCGAACCGTTGCTTCGCCGCCCGCCCCAGATCGGAGGCCGTCGCCTTTTCGACGGATTCACGCACGGCGGTCTGATTCGTCCAATCGGTCACTGGCGTGACCGTCGAACCGCCGATCTCGATGATCGGTGGGGTGGGAGTGGCGAGAGTCGGCACACCGTTCTGCATTGCGTCAAGCAGCTTCGCGGGCAGCTGCAATCGGGCGCCGGGGGTCTCGCCTTGCGGAAGTAGGACGAGGTCAAGCTCGGCGTAGAGCTCGACGAGGGGGGCGGTTCCCTCGTGACGTCGCACCTGAGGATCGTCGAGCCCGAACTCGTCGGCGAATGGTCCGGAGAAGAGGTGCAGGACGTAGCGTGGTTCCGCTTCCAGCAACTCCCTCAATACAATCATTCCCTTGTGCAGGCGGGGCGTGCCGAGAAACCCGATATGCACTTTGTCATCCCCTGGACCACCTCTCTGTGACCGGGTGTCGGCAGGAAGGGTCGAGAGTCGCGGATGCGGCACTCTCAGCCCGCTGGGGGCCCCCGGTAAGCGCAAAGCCTCGGCGAGGGCGGCCGAGCTGTACGTCATCGGCGTGCCGTCGACTAGCGCGCCCGCCAGCTCCGTTCTGATTCGGCCGGACCTCAGGTTCGGCTTCCGCAGCAGTCGGATCCGATTGACGATGGATGCGGCCGCGAAGTCCGCCGAAAGGGCCGCGTCGTCGTCGTCGACATCGAGGACCATCAGGGCGCCGACGGAGCGTCGCAGGAGACGGCCTAGTCGGACCGAGGACGGCAGTGGCTTTACGGCCCAGGCCATGATCGGAGCCGGCAGACCCTTGACCGCGTCCACCAGCTCAGCGCCGCTACGCACCGAGCGGGCCTTGACTCCATATTGCTCGGCCCCGATCCACGAGGGACCGTCGTCCGGCGCGAAGACCCGGACCTCATGTTCGGTGAGCGAGGCAAGGGTCGCAACGGAGAGGGCTCGGCCAAGCGCGTTTTCTCGCAGAGACGGAGACAGAACGACTATCGAGCCCACGTTCGCCCTAGACCCCGAGCATCTCGAGCATCTGCGCGGCCTTGAAGGACCAGGTCTGCTCCGCCGGAATTTGATGCGGGAGTCGCGCGACCGATCCTGGGCCTCCGCCGGCCAGCTCGAAGAGCGCCGGGGCGATCTGGGAACGGTCGAGCACCTCCACCCCCTCTGAAGCTCGCTCCCAGCCGCCGACCCTGGTCGAGATAGTCAGAAGACCCGCGGCTCGGTACTCGTAGAGCTTGATCAGGTCGCCGCCAGTCTCTCCCTTGCCGACGATATGGGGAACCCATGCAACGTCCCAGCGGTTGAAGGTCGTGGGGTAATCGGGGTAGGCGACATCGCCGATGAATTCGACATTCGGGAGATCGTCGACGGCACATTTGACTCGGCGCGACAGGACCTGTCCGACGAATTCGAACCTGACATTCGGGAGGGCCGCTGCGCATTCGCGGATCAGTTCGATGTCGAGACGCTCGCTGATCTTGCCGCCGTACCCGACCGTGAAGACCGTCCCAGGTCGGTGCTCCGTTGTGAAGCGTTCAGGGTCACAGCCGTTGAGGATCAGGACCGCGTCATCGCGGCCGAAACGCATCGCCAGCTCCAACGTGGCCTCGCTGTTAGCCGTGACCAGGGAGGCTGAACCGAACCAGCGTCGATAGGACGCGTCGACCTCGTGATGGATCGAATGGAATTCCGGGTGCAGCAACATGTCATCAAGCAGGTCGAACAGGAGGGGCCGGGACGGGCCCTGCGGCGGCAGGGCCGCAAACGGGTTCCAGGAGATTGCGGCGGTGCTGCGGTCGCCGGGATAGGGCCGTGCGTATCGGCGGCTTCGGCCCCACCACTGCTTGCGATCGCGCAACGGTGGCACGACGAGAGGTTGTGGCGAAACGCAGTCGAACTGGGAAGGTAGCTCTCCACCGCGCCGACGTGCCAGGGACACGCGCGGCCACGGCTCTGGCCGGCTGTACAGCTCAATGGTCAGGTGCGGGCGTAACTTCGCCATCCATTCGAGGAGGTGGGCGTCGCGGGTGCGCATCCCCTCGGCCCGCAGCTTCGCCTCTCCATGGAGTGGAAGTGCGAGGAGTTGAGATTCTGCCGCCGGTGCCACTGTTAGGTCGGGACCGGCGACGGGTCTTGACGACCGCGCAGGCCGATGAGAAGCATGAGGGCGAAGCTGATCGGAAGCGCTTCGAAGACGTCAGTGGAGAACGCAAACGCGATCACCGCCAGCGCCGCCGCCGCGGCCGGGTGGGACAGCGACCGTAGCCCACGGGCCACTCGCGAGAAGAGGACGAAGGGGAGCGCCGCGACGACGAGTCCGATGACGCCGCCCTCAACCAAGGCTCCGAGCACCATGTTGTGTGAGGTGACGTGCTGACGCAGGAAGAAGTATTCGGACACTCCAGACCCTGCCGAACCCGGCCCCCAGCCGAAGAGGGGCGAGTGTTGGATCAGAGCGAAGCCGGCGGTATACGTTTCGAGTCGACTTTCAACGCGATGGTCACTGCCGAGGTGGCCGAGTGACGAGATGGCTTCGGAGCCGATCGTCCCCGACCCGATCAGGACGGCGACGACGATCGCCACCAGCACCGTCAAGGCGACCGACTGACCGCGGGTCCGGCTCGCGCTGGGGCGGAACAGTAGGGTCAGCAAGACGCCGAAGATCACCGCAAGAAATCCGGTGCGAACCTCGGCGAAATAGAGCAACGCGGCGCCGACTACCCCGAAGAGAATTGAAAGGCGTGGGTTCTCGGTCTTGCTCAGGAAACTGTGCCATCCCCAAAGCATGAGGAAGGCGCCTAGCAGCGAGATGTGGAACGGGCCACCGTAGAACCCCGACATCCGCGCCTTGCCGGCGAACTCTTCAGTGAATTCGCTTGCCGACCGGGCGAAGCTGGATTCCAGCCCTGGGGCGGCGATGTGGACGACTAGGGCGGCAGATCCGGCGACCAGGAGCATCCGAGTGATCGTGCGCTCGACCGACGCGGTTTTGCCATAACCCCAGAGCAGTCCGATCGCGAGGGCCAAATAGACGAAGCCCACCTTGCGCGCGCCGTCTAGCGCGACGGACAGCGAAGGAGTGTTGGGGTTGAGGGCGAGGACGAGCCAGACGACGATCACCGCAAGGGCCGCAAGTGCAGCCGGCGCGGAGCGCGACCGTTGGTGCAGGGCTGCGAGGACCAGGAACGCTGCATAGAGAAAGATGGCGGCCTGGACCACGAGCGAGGCAGACCGAGGCACCAGCAGCCCGGCCAGCGCCGCCGGGAGCATGATCGCCATCGCCCATCCGATCCGCGGGCTGAGCCAGATGACTACCGCGCCGGCCAGCACCGCGCCGAGCGCGGCGAGTGGGATCACGGGGGCGACCGCGGCTACCACCCCGACCAGGATCGAAAACGCTGCCGCCAGGGCGATCCTCGCCCCGCCGCGATCGACCGGAGAGGAGGGAAGGGCGAGGTCGGGTCTCAGAAGACCTTCCTCCAGGAGCTAGTCGACGACTGCCGGCGTGCGAACGTCGGTCGCCTCGGCCGGATTGCCGTAGTAGCCCTGCCCGTAGCCGTCGCGACCCTTCTTCTGTCGAGCACCATTCACCACGACGCCGAGCAGGGGCGCGTGCAACCTCTCGAGGCGCTCGCGGAGTCGTTCGGCTGCGTCGCGCCGGCTGGAGCGGATCCTCGAGACGACGATCACGCCATCAACTTTACGGACCAAGGGGTAGGCATCCGACACGACGCCGAGCGGCGCAGTGTCGACGACGATGAAGTCGTAATTCGCCGAGAGGTCGGTAAGAGTCTGTGCCATCACGTGGCTTTCGAGGAGCTCCGAAGGGTTCGGGGGCGAAGCTCCCGCCGGCATCACGTCGAGGGATATGCCGGAATCGTTTGAGGAGTTGGCGAGGGGCAGTTCGAACGATTGAATCGCGTCGGCCATCGACGCCTGCCCGGTCAAGACCTCGGCGAGGCCCGGGCGTGGCCGCAGGTTGTGCCGCTGCGCAAGGCAGGGTGCGCGTAAATCACTCTCGACAATGATGCAGCGCGAAGATGCCGCCGCGGCGCGGGCGAGATTCCAGGCAATGGTGCTCTTGCCAGCCTGGGCCTCATGGGACACAACCAGCACTGATCGCACGTCCTTGTCGACGTTGAAGTAGCGCAGTGAGGCGCGCAGGGTGCGGAAGGACTCGTTCTCGGCAAACGGCAGCGCCCCATCCGAGCCCTCTTCCGCAGCGATCGAGAGGCGCGTGCTCTCGGGCACCACCGACAGGACGGGGAGCTCGAAGGTGTCGCGGATTTCCTCCGGTTCGCGGAACTGGCTGGCGAGTCGGTCGAACAGGAAGGCGAGTCCGATGCCGAGGAAGAGACCGAAGATTGCCCCGAGCAGCCCGTTGCGGACCGGCTTCGGCGAGGAGGGCGACGACGGTTCAGTTGCAGGCTGGACCAACTCCGCGTTGCCGGTCTGGAGAGAGGCGAGCACTCCAAGTCGCTCGGCCGCTCGACTCAACGACTGACCCCTCGCGCCGTTCTTTTCTCCCTTGTCGAGCGCGTTGAAGTTACTTTCGGCGAGGCGTTTGGCCTGCAGCAGCTTCGACTTGTCGGCGTCGGCGCGGAAGGAGATGAACTGGTGCGCGAACGTATTGGCGATCATCTTCGCGGTTTCCGGATCGCTGCTGGTGGCGGTGATGGTCACGATTTCGGACTGGCCGTTACTCGAGACATCCACGACGTTGTGGATTTGTTCTTCCGTGAAGCCGCTGCCGAGCTCCTTCGCCGTGCGGGCCGCCACCACTCTCATGCCGACCAGCTGCTGGTTGGTCGCTGCTTCCCGGGTCGCGTCAGAGGGTTGCGCCGAAGCGCCGGTTCCGAAGACATCTTCGGCGAATCCCGGGTTTCGGAAGAGCAGTGATGCCGACGCGGTGTATTCCTTCGTCTGAAGGAGCGAGAAGCCGGTGGCCGCCGCTGCAGCGATTACCAGACAGAGGAGTATCAGGCGGACATGCCTGCGCAGGACATGCAGGACTCGCTCGAGGTCACTGCGCGATTTACTCTGATCCTGTTTCGGCACGTTTCGTCGGAGAGGCTGTGGACAGGCTATCTCGGAACGGCTGAGACGGTTTGGGCCTGGATGTCAGGATCGGTTCGGATGAGGGGCAGCATCGTAGCGGTCTGAGAGGCGCTGAAAATTCGGTCGACAAGATCGGACGTTCGTCCGCTGGCCATCGCCGCGACTCGATAACGGGTCACGGCGAAAGGACCGGGCGGAAAATCCGAACTTTCCGCCGTTAGCCTTCCCCGCACTTGGAGACCACGGCGCGCCCGAACCGAATTGCCGCCTTGGCCCAGCGTGTAGGGGGTCGCGTCCCGATCGAGGGAGCCGCGAGGGGCATGCTGTGGGGGGCGAGCGTCGCCTTCGTCATCCAGGTGCTCGGGGCAGGAACCTCGTTCGTTCTTCAGGTGCTGCTCGGTCGATGGATGGGTCCGAGCGGCTACGGGACGTATGTAGTCACCATCTCTTGGGCAGGCCTTGCGGCCGTCGGCTGCTGCCTCGGGCTCCCCACCATGCTGTTGAGGTTCGTTGCCGCCTACCGAGCCAATGGTGATGATGCCCGTCTCCGCGGCGTCCTGCGCATGAGCTTCGCGCTTGCCGCCGTCGTGAGCCTCGCGGTGGCGGCGGCTGGGACGTTTGTCTTCGCGGCCTTCCTGCTTGACGGTGTCGAGGTGAGCTTCGCGGTTCTGGTCGGTCTCTGGATGGTCCCTGTGCTCTCGATAATGCGGCTGCAACAGGAAGCGATCCGCGCCTTTCGCCTGATGGCCCTCGCTTATGGGCCGTCTCTCTTCTGGAGACCAGTTGCCGCGATCGCCGGGACTGCCATCTTCGTGGGCCTCGGTCATCACCTGAACGCCGTCGCGGCCTTGCTGATCGCCCTCGGTGGTCTGACTCTTGTCGTCGCCGGACAGTCGGTCCGTTTCGTCGCGTTTGTTAGGGAGGAGGTGGCGTCGGTCCGGCCGGTCTTCGAAACCCGGATGTGGATCCGGGTGGCGCTCCCACTTCTGCTGATCGCGAGCTTCCTCATCATCCTCTCGGAAACCGACATCGTCATGGTCGGCGCGTTGGTCGGCTCGCGGGAAGCGGGCCTCTATGCGGCCGCCTCGAAAACGGCAAGCCTGGTCGCTTTCGTCCTGATCGCGGTCAACGCGATCGCTGCGCCGATGATCTCGGCGCAGCATGTCAACGACGAACACGTCGAGATGCAAAACCTGGTGTCACGCGCGGCGCGATGGATATTCTTTCCGTCACTGGCCATCTGCCTATTCCTTGCGGTCCTGTCAAAGCCGGTCCTCGAGCTGTTCGGGAGTGAATTCGATGCCGCCCGGTGGGAGCTCGTTGTGCTTCTGGCCGGGCAATTGGTCAATGCTGCTGCCGGCTCGGTCGGGTTCCTGATGATCCTCACCGGCCACCAACGCGAAGCCGCTTGGGTGTATGGCTGGGTCGCGGTCGCCCATATCGCGTTGAACATCATCGGCATCCTCCTGTTCGGTGCGATCGGGGCGGCGATCGCGACCGCGTTCAGCTTCGCCGTCTGGAACATCTGGCTGTACGTGCTCGTCGTGAAGCGTCTCGACATCCACGCATCCGTGTTCTCAAGGTCGTCAGCGGCCCCGCCGGGAGGGGGCCCCGCCTAACGGACACCTCGAAGTGGGCGGACCACCATCGCCACCTTGTCGAGGGTGCTTGCGCGATGCAAGTTTCGAAGGCCGGCCACTAGGTGTAGTTCCTCACCACGTTGTTCATCCGGGCCTCCTTGAAGGCTGGGGGTGCGACCCACCCAGATCAAGGAGGACAACACCGGATGAGGATCCACGCTACCGGCATGAAACTGCCCCCGGGAGCCATCCGGGACCGGTCGTAGGTTCGCCTCACCGGGACGGGGGCTTCCGAAAGCAGACGAGACGGGCAGGCCGCGCTTGCGTTATGGGCTGCGAGCCCGAGACGCTAATTGGCCGCCCCTGCGATTGGCCCGGTTGCGCTTCGAGCGCGAATCCGTAGTTGTCGTTTGCCCGCTCGCTCTGCGCCCGAAAGTCGATCGAGAGGAGGCAGCATGCGCTCAATTGGACTCGACGTCCACCAGAGCTTCTGCGAGGTGGCGATCTGCGAGGCCGGCGGGGTGAGGTCCGCCGGCCGGATCCAGACCGACCGCGAAGAGCTCGAGCTCTTCGCCCGGAGCCTCGGCGCCGAAGACCAGGTGGTGCTGGAGGCGACCGGCCCGGCGATGGAGATCGCCCGGATCCTCGAACCCCACGTCGCCCGGGTGGTCGTCGCCAACGCCCAGGAGGTGCGGGCGATCTCCCATGCCCGGGTCAAGTCGGACCGCTTCGACGCGCGCACCCTGGCCCACCTGTTGCACGCGGGCATGCTCGACGCGGTCTGGGTCCCCGACCCCGCCACCCAGGCGTTGCGGCGGCGGGTGGCGCGCCGCGCCGCCCTGGTGCGCCAGCGCACCAGGGCCAAGAACGAGGTCCATGCGGTGCTCTCCCGCTGCCTGCTCGGACGCTCGCCCGTCACCGATCTCTTCGGGGTCGGCGGGCGTCGTTGGCTGACCGAGCAGAAGCTTCCGGAGACGGAGGTCGAGACGGTGGCCGGCTGCCTGCACCAGATCGACTTCCTCGACGTGGAGATCTCGAAGATCGACCGCAGGCTCGGCGAGTGGGCGGTCGGCTCCACCGAGGCCCGTCGCCTGATGACGATCCCCGGCGTCGGCGTCGCGGCCGCCGCGGCGCTGATGGCGGCGATCGGCGACGTCTCGCGCTTCGATTCCTCGCGCAGGCTGGTCGCCTACCTGGGCCTCGACCCGAAGGTCCGTCAGTCGGGCGAGGAGCCCGCCCGCCACGGGCGGATCTCCAAGCGCGGCAACGCCCAGGCACGAGCGGTGCTGGTCGAGGCCGCCTGGAGCGCGGTCCGCTCGCCGGGGCCGCTGCGCGCCTTCGGCGAACGGGTCCGCGTCCGCAAGGGCTCCCAGGTCGCCGCGGTCGCGGTGGCCCGCAAGATCGCCTGCCTCTGCTGGCAGCTGCTGAGCAAGGAAGAGGACTACGCCTACGCCCGGCCCTCGCTGCTGCGGGCGAAGATCCGTCGCGCCGAACTCGACGCCGGGGCGCCGCCGCGGTCGAAGCGCCACGGCGGCAAGGCCGTCAGCGCCTCAGCCAAGGAGCGCGAGGCCGAGCGCGAGCTGGTCGAGCGTGCCGAGGCCGCCTACCGACGGCTCGTCGCCGACTGGAAGGCGACCGGTGCGAAGGGCGCCGGTGCGACAACGGGGCGCGCATCTTCTGGGCCCTCTACGGGGCAGGCAGCGCGGCAGGATTCAGCCCCAGAGCCTGCGCTTTAGCTCGGTCGTCACCGGCGCCGCCAGAGACTCTTGCAAAAGGAGAAAAGATCGCAACGGGACTTGACTTTCATCCGTAACGCCCGCACCTGCCCGAACAGCCGCAAGCTGCCGGTCGGGCGGATAGAAGAGGAGAACTGGTCGCTGGGGGCGGCGGCCGAGGCCGCCGGCGTCAGCGAGCGCTCGGCCCGCAAGTGGCTCGCCCGTTGGCGGGCCGAAGGCGAGTCGGGACTGCTCGACCGCAGCTCGGCGCCGACGAGGCGCCCGACGCGGGTCCCCGCCGATCGACTCGAGGCGATCGAGGCCCTACGGCGGCTGCGGATGACCGCCGCCGAGATCGCCGAGGTGCTCGGCATGGCGCTCTCGACGGTCTCGCGATGGTTGAAGAAGATCGGCCTCGGTAGACGAGGTGCCCTGAGCCCACCGGAGCCACCCAACCGCTACGAGCGCGAGCGCCCCGGGGAGCTGATCCACGTCGATGTGAAGAAGCTCGGACGGATCGGCGCCAGAGGTGCGGGGCATCGCGTCACGGGTGATCGCCGTGGGCAGATGAAGGCCACGATCGAAGGGGGCCACCGCCGGGTCACCGGCTGGGAGTTCGTCCACGTCTGCGTCGACGACGCCACCCGCCTCGCCTACGTCGAGGTGCTGCCCGACGAGAAGGGCGCGACCGCCGCCGCTTTCCTGCGTCGGGCCGTGGCCTGGTTCCAGGGCATGGGGATCACGGTCGAACGGGTCCTCTCCGACAACGGTGCCTGCTACCTCTCGCGCGTCCATGCGGCCGCCTGCCAGGAGCTCGGCATCCGCCACATCCGCACCCGTCCCCGCCGCCCGCAGACCAACGGGAAGGCCTGTGTCTTAGCTTCGCGGTGCCGTCCGCCAGGGCGGCGAGGCTCCCCGCGCCTGCGGGTCTGACTCAGGCGAAAGGCATGTCGGGGTGAGAGGAGAGCCCCGATCGGGGCTCTCCTCTCGTTCAACCCCTGACCTCCGCTCGATTCGTCGGCCCGTGGGTTGCGGGCGGGTCGGCGGAGCTGACTTGATAGGAGATTCGCGCCAGTGCGGCTGCACCGACACAGAAGCGTCGCTCGTCGACCCGGCCTCGACTCTAATCACGACCCAGGAGGCCAGATTGATCGTCGGCATCGACGTCCACAAACAAAGCCACGCCGCGGCCCTGCTCGACGACCGCGGCGGGGAGATCGACACCCTCATCTTCGCCAATTCACCGAACGGCTACCGGTGCCTTCTGGGCTGGCTCGTCGACCACGGTGCCGAGGGGGCGGTCGTGGGGCTCGAGAGCCCCGGCGCCTACGGGCGCTGCCTGGTGACCGCGCTCGTCACCGCCGGCTACGAGACCCTGCAGGTGCCCGCCTGGCGCACCCATCGCGAGCGCCATCGCCAGGGGCCGGGCAAAACCGATCCCGGCGACGCGATCTCGATCGCCCAGGTGGTCCTGCGCAAGCGTCGTGACCTGGGCCCCGCCGTGGAGCCCGAGCTGGTCCGGGTGCTGGGCATGCTCGAGCTGCAGCGTCGTCGCCTGGTGCGCGACCGCACCCAGGCGATCCAGCGTCTGCGGGCCGACTGGACCCAGTTCGACCCGGTCTCCGAGAGCGGGGTGATCCGCTGCGACCGACAACGCGAGCTGGCGAGGCTGAAGCGGCTGCGTCTCGGCGATGGCCTCGCCGAGCGCACGGCGGCCCGCTGCATCCGCGAACTCGCTCGCGACATCGAGGACCTCAACAAACGGATCAAGGCGCTCGACGGCGAGATCGCGGAGGTCCTCGAGGAGCACGGCAACCCGCTCGCCGACCTGCAGGGCGCAGGCACCAATCTCGCCGCAACGATCATCGCCCAGGCCGGCGACGTGCGGCGCTTCCGAGACGCCGGGGCCTTCGCCCGCTTCTGCGGTGCCGCACCGATCCCCTGCGGCTCGGGCCAGACCTCAGGCCGGCACCGCCTGCATCGGGGCGGCAACCGCCAGCTGAACGCGGCGCTCTACCGGATCGCGATCGTCCAGGCCAGACACCACCCCGATGCCCGCGCCTACCTCGCCCGCAAGGCCTCTGAGGGCAAGACGCCAAGAGAGGCGAGGCGGGCGCTGAAGCGCCACCTCGCCAACGTCCTCTATCGGCGTCTTTACGCCTGGGCCGAACAGGCGCCGGCGATGCAGACTTGACATAGGAGAATCGAGCGCTTCATCCGCACGATGCTGCGGGAGTGGGCCTACGCCGCCGTCTACGGCTCGTCACCCGAGAGGGCCGCGGCCCTCTCGGGATGGGTGGAGCGCTACAACTACCGGCGACGACACGGCTCCCTCGACCACAGGACGCCCGCAACTCGCCTCGCCGAGTTGGAACAACCTCGTGAGTAGCTACAACTAGTCCGCGGTCGTATCGGGCTCCCCGTACCCGTCCGCCAGCCAAGGTGGCGCCGTGTCGAGCAGCGCGCGGAGGCCCGGTGAGTCATCTTCGAAGTGCTCACGGAGCCGTTGGATGGTCTCCGTCGAAGGAGCAGAAGCGTCGTCGTCAGCTGCCTTGCGGTTCCACAGATCGAAGCGATAGGTCACTCGTTCGAAGCCGGTGTAGATCGTGTGACGAGCACACTCCGGAAGCCCGTTCCAGCCTGCCCTCAGTCGACGATTTCGCCGCGCCCAGCTACGCGCGGCTTCGGGTGAGAATCGCCCGACTCGCTGTTTGCCCGCGCCGACCCTGTAACGGCGCTCGAGATTCTCGGGCAGGAAATCGTTCCTCACCCCGAGATATTCATGGAGGCCGGTCAGTACCTCGGCGGGTCGTGCCTCCAGGTCGGCCGTGAAGACGATCTTCAGCTGCTGGGGACCAAAGAGATTCCAGTAACCGGCAAGGATTCGTCCGTACTCGCCCCACACGACGTAGGCCGAGGTCGAAGTGGGCGCCCGTCGCGCCTCACGCAGGTTTTCGGGTAGCAGGAGATCGTGGATCGCCTCGTCGAAAGTGCGGTGCTCCTCGCCTCGCATCTTCATCATCCGGAAATGCGAGAGCGCCCGGTCGGTCGGATCGCGGAGGATCGCGATCAGTCGTACTTGCGGCAGCTGCGAGTGGATCCTTTCGGGCACGGTCGACTCGCTGGCCTCTTCCCGCGGCGCATCAGCACCGAGGACCGTCCCGGCCATGTATTGCGGCGTCGCGGTACCCCAAATCAGATCGCGATCGGCGTAGGCAAAGGTTTGGGCGATGAAGACGTCCCAACCGCGCGCGACGATCTTGTCGTCGCTGAAATATGGGGTCTCCTTGCCTGGCGGAAGGTAGACCTGAGGGTGTTGACGCAGGTACTCGAAGAGCGAGGTGGTCCCGGCCTTCTGGGCTCCGATGATCAGGAAGTCGAGGTCGGGCTTCATCGGCCTCCCGATTGCGCCGTGCCGAGGACGATGGGCTCGACGCGACCTTGTCTGGCCAGTCGATAGCGATCGACCTCCGCCTGCGGCAGTGTCTTGTCCACGTAAAGGATCTGGACCGCGAGTCCGGCGCTTTCAAGGCGGTCGGCGTAGTCGCGTCCATAGCGGCGCACGTGATCGCGTTGGCCGAACCGGGCCAGCCGCTCATGGGGATCGGTCACCGAAGGGTCTTCGTCGGTCTCTTCGAACTCCTTGCGCTCCAAGCCCGGGACCTGCAGCAGCGCCCAGCCTGAGGGTCGCAGCACGCGCCTAATCTCGCTCATCGCCTTGCGGTCGTCGGGAACGTGCTCAAGCACGTGATTGCAGACGACCGCGTCGATGCTGGCGTCCTCATATGGAAGCTGCGTCACGTCGATCCGCTCGGGACCGAACTCCGCTGTCAAGTCTCCCGCGTGGTACGTCACCTCGGGGATAGACCGGAACCGATTGCGAAGAACTCGCTCGGGAGCCACATGGACGATGCTCATTCCCGGCCAGAAGAGTTGTGGGTTCTGGTCGAAATAGATCCAAGCCACTCGGTGGCGCTCCATCGCACCGCAGACCCAGCACACGCGATCCGGACCGTTGAAGGCACGGAAACGGCGAAAGTGAGAACCGCAGCAGGGGCAAATCACGTTGTCTCCTGCAAAAGCCCTTCGCAGGATCCAAGCGATACCTGGCGCCTCGCGGACCTCTCGTAAGTGCTTTCGCAGATTCACCGTCAAGTAGAAGGCAGGTCGGGAAAGATCCGGGGCGTCATCTTGCCCTGGTTGCATCGCCGACACATCGACGGAGCCTTCGAGAGGGGATGCCATGAGAGTTCGCACATCACTTGCGAGTCTTTTACCAAGAGGAGCGGGGATGGGGAGGCCACGAACGGGCGTTTCCGAAAATCCTTGGGTCTTCCAAACGATCATCCGGCTACCCGAAAGTGAGGTTCCTGAGAGACGAGGCCCCGCTTCCCATCAGAGCAGGGAATTTTTGGCGCCGGGGATCTTGTCTAACCGTCCGATCTTCGCTAAAGACTGCCTTAAATCGGCATAGAAAGGCATCTTTTTTTGAAGTGCTCGAAGTTTCGGGATCGGGAGTGCACCTGATGGAGTCGGGTGCGATCAGTGGGGGAATCGGGGACGCGCTGCAGACGCCTGCGCACGTCGACCGCTTGGTCGGGACGCGTCACCGGGATCGCGACTACGGACTGCGGCGCATTCTCTTCGCCGCGGACTCGCTGTCGCTACTGCTTTCCCTTGCCCTGACGTTCGTCATCGTCGGTCGCCGCGACGAGCCCCTGCTCGAAGCGCTGTGGATCGTCCCCACGATCCCGATCTGGTTCCTGCTCTTCCGCGCCTACGGGCTCTACGAGCGCCCGCTGCGGAGGTTCGAGCCGACCCATCTCGACGACCTCTCCTCGGTGTTCCACGCGTTGGTGATCGGCACGCTGGGACTCTGGGTGTGGTTCCGGTTCATGCCGGTCCAGCGGCTCGACCTGAAGGAGGTGATCGCCTTCGGGGTGTTCGCGTTCCTCTTCACGATCTCGTTCCGCGCCGCCGTCCGGATCATCGGCCTGCGGATGCGCGGCCCCGAACGGGTGATGGTGATCGCGCCGCTCGCCGACGTGAAGATCCTCCAGCGCAAGTTCGGCGACCACCCGGAGTACGAGATGGAGGTCGTCAGCGCGATGACGGCGACGGGCGAAGGGCACGAAGGCCTGGAGCTGAGGATCTGCCAGGACTTCGACGACGTCGGCCACATGCTGCGGGCGAGCGAGGTCGACCACGTGATGGTGCAGCTGAACCAGGAGCTGATCTCGCAGGAGGAAATCGCCGAACTGATGCGGACCTGTCATCGGGCGCGGATCCGCTTCGGCACCTTCCCACGGGAGAAAAGCCTGTTGCCGCCGAACGTGCAGGTGAACCACGTCGAGGGAACCGGCTTCCTCTCCTACCACCCGCCGGTGCTGTCGCGCAGCTCGCGGATCATCAAGCGGGCGATGGATCTGGCGATCGCGATCCCGCTGCTGATCCTCTTCGCGATCCCGATGGCGATCATCGCCTTGGCGATCAGGCTGGGCGACGGGGGCGATGTCCTCTTCAGCCAGACGCGCGTCGGCAAGGATGGCGAGCGCTTCCAGCTGCTCAAGTTCCGCACGATGGTGCCGGATGCCGACGCGCTGGTCGCCGAGCTGATGGAGCAGAGCCTCGACCCCGACTGGCTGGTGATGAAGAACGACCCGCGGGTCACCCGGGTCGGCCGCTTCCTGCGCCGCTCCAGCCTCGACGAGCTGCCACAGCTGTGGAACGTCGTCCGCGGCGACATGAGCCTGGTCGGCCCGCGGCCGCTGCCGATTCGCGACGACGAGGCGGTTCGCGGTTGGGGCCGCCATCGCCTTGACTTCGTCCCCGGGGTGACCGGCTGGTGGCAGGTCCTCGGCCGCAACAACATCCCCTTCCGCGAGATGGTCGAGATCGACTACGCTTACGTCACCAGTTGGACCTTCTGGGGCGACGTCAAACTGCTCGTCCGCACGGTGCCGGTGGTGCTCAGCCGCCGCGGCTCGAACTAGCCGAGCGGAGCGGCGCCGGCGGGGGAGCCGTCGCGGATCAAGAGCGCCACCTGGACGCGGTTGTCGACGCCGAGCTTCTCCATCACCTTGGAGACGTGGGCCTTCACGGTGGCGACGCTGAGGTGGAGCTCGGCCGAGATCTCGGCGTTGGCGAGGCCACGGCCGACGGCGCGGGCGACCTCGAGCTCGCGCGGGCTGAGCGCCGCCAGCAGCCGGTCGGCGTCGCCGCGCGGTGTGCCGGTCTCGCCGGTGGCGGCGACGTGGTCGATCAGCCGGCGGGTGACGGCGGGGGAGAGCATCGAGTCGCCGGCGTCGACCAGCTCGATCGCGCGGACGATCTCGGCGGGCGGCGTGTCCTTCAGCAGGAATCCGGCGGCGCTGGCGCGGAGCGCCCGGAGGACGAGGTCGTCGGCGTCGAAGGTGGTCAGCATCAGGACCTTCGGCGGCGCCGGTTGGCGGGCGAGGAGGGCGGCGGCGGAGACGCCGTCGAGGCGCGGCATGCGGATGTCCATCAGGACGACGTCGGGACGGTGGCGGTCGACCGCGGCGAGCACCTGGTCGCCGTCCTCGGCCTCGGCGACGACCTCGATCTCGGGCGCCCCGCCGAGCAGCATCCGCAGGCCCGAGCGGACCAGCGGGTCGTCGTCGACCAGCATCACCCGGATCATCGGGGCCGCTCCCAGGGCAGGGTCGCGGCGAGGACGAAATCGCCGTCGGCGGTGACCTCGTGACGCAGTTCGCCGCCCGCGAGCTCGACCCGCTCGCCGAGTCCGATCAGGCCGCTGCCCGCGCCCGGCAACGCCGGCTTCGGGACCGGGCTGAGCGGTGCTCGGTTGCGGACCTCGATCGTGATCGCCTCATCGCCCGCCGCGACCCGGACGCCGACCAGCGTCCCGGGTGCGTGCTTGCGAGCGTTGGTGAGGCCCTCCTGGACGATCCGGTAGGCGGTCCGCGCGATCGGGGAGGGCTTGTCCTCCGCGCCGGGCAGCTGCAGCTCGTCCTCGATCCGCATCCCCGCCGCCCGCGACTCCTCGATCAGCGCCGGGAGGTCGGCCAGCGTCGGCTGCGGCGGGCGCGCCTCGCTCTCGGTCCCCTCGCGCAGCACCCCGATCACGTCGCGCAGCTCCTCCAGCGCCGCCGCCGCCGACTCGCGCACCACGCCCGCGGTCGCTTCGATCTCGGCGGGTGGCGCGTCGGGCCGGTATTCGAGCGCCCCCGCGTGGAGGCTGAGCAGCGAGATCCGGTGGGCGAGGACGTCGTGCATCTCGCGGGCGATCCGCTCGCGCTCCGCCGCCCGGGCCTGGTCGGCTCGCAACCGGCCCTCCTCCTCGAGTCGCGCCGCCCGCTCGTGCAGTTGGTCGACAAGATCGCGACGGACCCTGATGAAGAGCCCCCAGCCGACCGTGAAGCCGAACAGCAGGATGCCGACCAGGAGGTTGTCGCGGAAATCGGGCCCGCTGCTCGCGTAGAGGAGGCCGTAGATGATCGCGGAGGCGATCGAGGCGCCGACGATCCAGGCGAGTTGGCGGCGGTCGCAGCGGATCGCCGCGTTGAAGAGGACGACGAGCCCGGCACCGCCGGCCAGGGCGGAGACCGCGGAGGCCGGGAGGACGAAGGCGGCGACGCCCACCGGGTGGCGGCGACGGTCCCAAAGCGCGCCCAGCGAGGTGACCCCGAGGACGATGTCGAGGACGCGGGCGGCGGTGCCGTGCTCGGCCCAGGTGTCGTGCATGGCGAGCACCCCGATCCCGATCGCGACGACGGTGACCAGCGCGTCGACGGCCCAGTCGCGGAGGCTGCGGTTCGCCCCCGGCCCGTCGACCATCGAGCCGGGCAGCAGCGAGCGCTGCCAGCGGGCCGGCTCGATCCCGTCCTTCACGTGTGCCGTGGCCACGTTCACAGGGTAGGGACGACGGGCGGTCCGGAGCCGCTACCAAAGTAGGGGTCGACCACCGACCGAGGACGGGACAAGAAGGCGACCAGGGGCCGATGTGGACGCGGCGCCGAACGGGAAGGCTGGGGACATGATCGAAGCCGAGAAGTTGACCAAGAGGTTCGCCGGGAGGGCGGTCGTCGACGACGTCTCCTTCCGCTGTGAGCCAGGAACCGTGACCGGTTTCCTCGGCCCCAATGGGGCGGGGAAGACGACGACGATGAGGATGATCTGCGGGTTCGCCAGACCGGACTCCGGCAGCTCCTCGGTGCTGGGCGGCTCCTACCGCCGGCTGCCCAACCCGGGACGGCGGGTCGGGGTGCTGCTCGACGCCTCCGCCCAGCACGGCGGTCGCCGCGGCCGCGAGGCGCTGGCGATCTCCGCCCAGACGATGGGGGTCGACGAGGCCCGCGTCGACGATCTGCTCGGGCTGGTCGGGCTCGACAAGTCCGCGGCCAAGAAGCGGGTGCGCCAGTACTCGCTCGGGATGCGCCAGCGGCTGGGGATCGCCAACGCCCTGATCGGCGAACCCGAGGTGCTGATCCTCGACGAGCCCGCCAACGGGCTCGACCCGGAGGGGATGCGCTGGATGCGCGGCCTGCTCAAGGACTTCGCCGAGCGCGGCGGCACCGTGCTGCTCTCCTCCCACCTCCTCCACGAGGTCGACGTGATCGCCGACCGCCTGGTGATCATCGGCAGCGGCAAGATCGTCGCCGAGGGGAGCCGCGACGAACTGCTCTCCCACACCGGCACCCTGGTCCGCGCCGACGACGCGGCGGCGCTCGACCGCGCCCTCACAGCGGCCGGCCTCGAGGGGCGCTCCGACGAAAACGGCGGCTTCGTGGTCGCCGCCGAGCCACGCGCGGTCGGTGCCGCGGCGCAGGGCGGAGGGGTTGCCTTGGTGCATCTGGCGCCCGCCGGCGACGCCGGCCTCGAGCAGTTGTTCTTTGACCTGACCAGCGCTGAGAAAGAGGAGGGGGAGCGATGAGCGCCCACGCAATCGATCTGAAGGCAGTGCCTGTGGGGCGCGACGATCGTCCCGGACTGGGCCGACTGACCCGGGTCGAGCTGCGCAAGATGGTCGACACCCGCAGCGGCTTCTGGCTGCAGCTGACGGTCCTGGCCCTGACCGTGCTGGTCGTCGTGATCACCCTGATCGCCGGTCACGAAGACGATTGGACCTTCCGCAACATCCTCGGCAACGCGCTGGTGCCCGCCGGGATCCTGTTGCCGGTCGCCGGCATCCTCCTGGTCACCTCCGAGTGGTCGCAGCGGACGGCGCTGGTCAGCTTCGCGCTGGTGCCGGAACGGATACGGCTGATCGCCGCCAAGCTGCTGGCCGGGGTGGTGCTCGGGATGATCGCCTTCGCCTTTGCCGCTCTCGTCGCGGCGCTCGGCACCGCGGTCGCCTCGCCCGACATCGCCCACGTCTGGACCTTCCCGGTCGGCCTGGTCGGCCAAGACGTCCTCTATGCGGTGTCGGCGATGGCGATCGGGGTGGCCTTCGGCGCCGCCCTGCAGGCCTCGGCGCCGGCGATCGTCCTCTACTTCGCGCTACCCACGGCGCTCGGCGCGCTGGGTTCGATCCACTCGATCTCCGGGACGGTCGAATGGTTCGGCAGCGGCTCGCTCGAATGGCTCACCCAGAATCTGCTTAGCGGCCACGAATGGGCCCAGGTGCTGGTGACGCTGGCGCTGTGGATGGCGCTGCCGCTGGCGATCGGGATCTGGCGGGTCACCACTCGCGACCTCAACTGAGGGGGTCGCGACCGGGGGCGTGGGTAGGGTTGACGGCGATGGGCTTCGTCCGCCACCACCTCACCTACGCCAACGTGGTGGCCTCGCTGGCGCTCTTCCTGGCGCTCGGCGGCGCCGCCTTCGCGGCGACCCAGCTGCCCCGCAACTCGGTCGGCACCGGCCAGTTGAAGCCGGAAGCGGTGACCGCGGGCAAGATCGCGAAGAAGACCCGCAACCAGCTGCGAGGCGGCCGCGGCCCGCAGGGTCCCCAGGGCGCGACCGGCAAGACCGGCAAGACGGGTGCGAAAGGCGCGACCGGGGCCAAAGGGGCGACCGGAGCTCAAGGGACGAAAGGCGCGACGGGGGCCGACGGGACTGGCCCGGCGTTCGAAGTCTTCGGCACCAACAAGGCCATCCCGGGCCCGATCGTGGCGCAGACGCTCGGCGCCGGCTCCTATGTGCTGAGCGCCGACGTGTCAGTCACCAACGAAACGGTCGCCGCCGCCGAAGTCATCTGCACGCTGGCCGGCAGCGGCGAAATGAAAGCCATCGTCGGCGCCGGCGGGTCGGCGACGCTCTCTGCCTCGATCGTCACTTCCTTCGGCGCCGCGACTGCGGTGCAACTCAGCTGCACGGGTCCGGCGGGCGTCAAAGCCACCTACGCGAACATGATCGCCACGCAGGTCAAATCGGCAGCGCGGGTCGCGGGCTGAGGGTCCCCCCTGTCGGACGGAGCCGTCGCTCTCGCGTTCCAGGGCCGGCAATCGTCCTAGGGTCGTGGTCGAAGTGCGCGTTAACCTCGTTGGAACATGATGGACCGAAGTGCCATGAAGGCGTTCCCGGGCGGCGACATTGTCGAACGTGGTCTCGACGACCTGCACGACGGCCGCGAGTCGGTGGACGCCTTGATTGTCTCGATTGGCTCGCCGCGGCTTCGGAATCTCGGGCTCGAGGTCGTCGACCCCATCCCCTCGCCGGAGCATCGCCTATACATGCGGCTTGCCGATGAAAAGGGACTCGGTGCGCACTCTGCCTACAACGCATTGATCCGGCGTCTCGTCAGCTTCGAGCGTGCAGCCGAGTGCGCGCGTTAGCCGATTCGAGTCGGATCGAGCGACTGATGGAGGAGTGGGGTCGCGCCGCAACGGTCGACGGAACGATCTATCTCACCGGCGGTGCCACTGCAGTGCTCGAAGGCTGGCGTGATTCGACGCTCGACGTCGACGTGAAGCTGGTTCCTGATCGCGACGAGCTGCTGCGCGACATTCCGCGGCTTAAAGAGGGATTGGAACTCAACATCGAGTTGGCTTCACCCTCGGACTTCATTCCGGTGCCCGCCGGCTGGGAGGACCGGAGCCCGTTGGTTCGACGGACGGGTCGGCTGACTTTCCGTCACTTCGATCCGACCGCGCAAGCGCTTTCCAAGGCGGAGCGTGGACACGTCCAGGATCGGCAGGACATCGCCGACCTTCTAGCCTCCGGTCTTGTGACGGTGGACGGTGTCAGAGCACAGTTCGAGGAGATCGAGCCGCTGCTCCATCGATTTCCGGCGATCGACCCAGGTTCGTTTCGTGCCGCAGTCGAGGAGCTCTTCCCTCCGCCCAGCTGACCGACGGTGTCGCCGACTCGCCACCGCCGCTCAGAGCCTTCCCACCCAAGCGCCCCGACCTCGCTATTCTGTTCTGAGCCTCAGGCCTCGGCCCGGGGTTTTCCTTTGTAACGAGTGCCTTCGGGCACGGAACTTGTTGAGGGGACAGATGGCTCGCGGAGATGTCCGCATTGCGGTGACGCTGGCTTGCGAAGATTGCAAGCGGCGCAATTATCAGACCAACAAGTCGCGGCGTAATTCGCCCGACCGGGTCGAGCTGCGCAAGTTCTGTCGCTGGTGCGGGCACCACACGCCGCACAAAGAGACCCGGTAGAGGTCCATGGCGAAAACCCGCGCACAGCGCAAGGCCGAACGCCGCGCTCGCGAAGCGGAGCAGCAGAAACGCTCCGGCTCCGAGCGCCGCGCTGAGTCGCGGGCGCAGCACGACACCCAGACCGGCGTCTCCGGTGACGTCGCCGAGATCGAGGCCATCGAGGCCGGGATCGGAGCGGGGGCCGACGAGGCCGATCTGGAAACCCCCGACGCGCCGCGAGGACCTTCAAGGTCGGAGCGGCGCGCCGAGGCGAAAGCTTCCAAACAGTTAGACCGTCAGAAACGCGACGAGCAGAAACGTCGCGAGCGGGAGCAGCTGGCGCGGCAGCAGAAAAAAGCCACGGCAGAGCGGCAGACCGGCGCCCGTGGCGGCGTCATCGGCTTCCTGCTTTCCTGTTGGGCCGAGCTGAAGAAAGTCCAGTGGCCCGATCGTGAGACGCTGGTCCAGGCCACCGCCGTGACGGTCGTCTTCGTCGCCGTGGCCGCCGCCTACCTCGGCGCCCTTGACGCGCTGTTCCAATGGCTCGTCAAGCAGATCCTCTAAACCCCCACGAGAAGAAGGCTTCCTCTTACCGATGTTTCGCTGGTACGTGATCAACACCTATTCCGGGCACGAGAACAAGGTCAAACACAACCTTGAGCACCGTGTGCAGACGATGAGCCAGAACCGCAACGTGCGGCAGGTCGTCGTCCCCACCGAGCAGGTCTCGGAGGTCAAAGACGGTCAGAAAGTGACGCAGGAGAAACGCACGATGCCTGGCTACGTCCTGGTCAACATGGAGATGACCGACGACGCCTGGAGTCTGGTGAAAAACACCCCCGGGGTGACCGGCTTCGTCGGCGCCGAGCGCAACAAGCCGGTGCCGCTGTCGAAACCGGAGGTCGACCGCCTGCTCCACCGCGAGACCGCCGAGCGGCCCCGCACCCAGGCCCAGTTCTCGATCGGCGAATCGGTCAAAGTCATCTCCGGCCCGCTCTCCGACTTCTCCGGCGAGATCGCCGAGATCAACGAGGACGGCGCGAAACTCAAAGTCCTGGTCTCGATCTTCGGTCGAGAGACCCCCGTCGAGGTGGGCTACGACCAAGTCAAGAAGATCTAAGCGCGCGCTATAACCGGCGCACTCCGGCGTCCTCGCTCGCTTGTGTGCAGAGCACACGGCGCTCGCTGCGTCCTTGGATTGCTTGGTTCTAGCGCCCGCTTCCCAGAGGCCCTGAGTCCTGGAATCGCTTGGTTCTCGCGCCCGCTACACTCCCTCGCCGCTCATGGCCAAAAAAGTCCTCACCGTCATCAAGCTGCAGATCCAGGCAGGCAACGCCAACCCGGCGCCGCCGGTCGGCCCCGCGCTGGGCCAGCACGGCGTCAACATCATGGATTTCTGCAAAGCCTTCAACGCCCAGACGCAGGGCGAAGGCGGGACGATCATCCCGGTCGAAATCACGGTCTACGAGGACCGCTCCTTCACCTTCATCACCAAGACGCCGCCGGCCGCGGTGCTGATCAAGGAGGCGATCCGGATCCCGAAGGGCTCCGGCGAGCCCCACGTCAACAAAGTCGGGACGATCACCCCGGACCAGATCCGCGCGATCGCCGAACGCAAGATGCCCGACCTCAACGCCAACGACCTCGACGCCGCCTCGAAGATCATCGCCGGCACCGCCCGCTCGATGGGCGTCGACGTCAAATAGGAGATTCGCGATGGCCCACGGCAAACGCTTCCGCATGCAGTACCAGAAGGTCCAGCGCGACAGCCTCTACGCGCCGGCCGAGGCGATTGCCCTGATCAAAGAGACGGCGAGCGCGAAATTCGACGAGACGGTCGAGTTGCACGTGCTGCTCGGCGTCAACGTCCGCCACGCCGACGAACAGCTGCGCGGCACGCTGGCCCTCCCGCACGGGCTCGGCAAAGACGTCACCGTCGCCGTCTTCGCCCAGGGCGCCAAGGCCCGCGACGCCGAGGCGGCCGGTGCCGACTTCGTCGGCGCCCAGGACCTGGCGGAGAAAATCCAGGAGGGCTGGACCGACTTCGATGTGGCGATCGCGACCCCGGACATGATGCCGGTGGTCGGCCAGCTCGGCCGCATCCTCGGGCCGCAGGGCAAGATGCCGAACCCGAAAGTCGGCACCGTCACCGAAGACGTCGAGAAAGCCGTGCAGGAATCGAAGTCGGGCAAAGTCGAATACCGCACCGACCGCCAGGCGATCGTCCACATGGCGATCGGCAAGGCCAGCTTCGACGACGACAAACTTCTCGACAACTACGGCGCCGTGATCGACGAGATCATCCGCGCCAAGCCGTCGGGGGCGAAGGGCAAATACATCCGCTCCGCCACCCTGGCGACCACGATGGGCCCCGGCGTCCGCGTCGACACCGCGAAAGCGGTCGATCGCGAGCTGGTCGGCGCCGCCGCCGACGCCGAGTAGCACCCCGCTCCTCGCGCAGTTCCCGTCGCCCGAAGGGGGCGAACTCCTGACCCTCCGCGCCTTGGGGACCCATGAGGAATGGGTCCAAGTGCCGCGCGTGAGCGCGTTCTACGGCATCGTGATCACGATGTACCCCGGGGAGGGTCACCACGGTGGCCGGCCGCACTTCCACGCGGGATACGCGGAGCACGAAGCGAGCTTCGATATCGAGAGCCTCGAGACGATCGCCGGACGATTGCCCAGACGGGCAATGCGCCTGGTCGGAAGGTGGGCCGAAATGCACCGGTCAGAGCTCCGCGCGAACTGGCAACGAGCTCGTGCCGGTCAACCCTTGGCCCCGATTGATCCCCTGCCATGAAAGCTTTAGTCTGAGGCGATGCGAGTCACGCCGCGACTTTTGGAAGCGAAGGTCACCGAGGGGTGCCGCATCTGGCTGCGCTACGAGGATGGTGTCGCTGCTGAGGTCGATTTCTCCTACCTCCTTGATTACGAGGGGGTCTTCCTGCCCCTTCGCGACCCGGACTTCTTTCGTCAGGTGAGAGTCCACGAGTGTGCCTGCACCGTCGAATGGCCGGGCGAAGTCGACTTTGCGCCGGAGACCGTGTACGCGCAGGCCCAAGAAGCCGCGGGCGTCGCCGCTTAGAGGTTGTCTCGAAACCCCGCGCCGCAGGCGGGGTGCGAGGACAACGATCCGAGTTCCTACCCCCGCTCGGCCCCGAACTCGCCAGCCGCACACGCGGGTTTTGAGACAACCTCTTAGACGCGCTCGTTCCTTCTCGACAACTACAGCGACGCTCCGCCACCCTGGCGACCACGATGGACCCCGGCGTCCGCGTCGACACCGCGAAAGCGGTCGATCGTGAGCTGGTCGGCGCCACCGCCGACGCCGAGTAGCACCCCGCTCCTCGCGCAGTTCCCGTCGCCCGAAGGGGGCGAACCTTTGACCCTCGGCACCTTGAGGACCCATGAGGAATGGGTTCGAGTGCCGCGCGTGAGCGCGTTCCGCGGCATCGTGATCTCGATGTTCCCCAACGAGGATCAACATCATCCGGGACGGCCCCATTTCCATGCTCGATATGCGGGAGTTGGTGCGTGCATCGCAGCCGCCGAATCAGATTGATCCTCTGCAATGAATTGTCTACGCTGATGCCTATGGAGATCACGCCCGACCTGCTGGAAGCGAAGCCGACCGAGGAGTGCCGCATTTGGCTGCGCTGGGAGGACGGTCTCGCCGCCGAGGTCGACTTTTCCTACCTCCTCGACTTCGATGGCGTCTTCCTGCCCCTGCGCGACCCGGACTTCTTCCGTCAGGTGACGGTCGGCGATGGTGCCTGGACCATCGAATGGCCGGGCGAAGTCGATATCGCACCGGAGACGGCGTACCGGCGGACCCAAGAAGCAGCGGGCGTCGCCGCGTAGTACGCGCTCGTTCCGCGTTTCCTCTACACTGCGCTGCCGCCCACCTGAGACCACCGGCGAGGCCATGCCTTTAAGCCCGGTGTAGGAGAGACGATGAACCGCGAGGAAAAGTCAGCAACCATCCAGGAGATCGCCGCCCAGATCGAGGGCGCCGAAGCGATCTTCGCCGTCGACTACCGCGGCATCAGCGTTCCCCAGGCCGCCGAGTTGCGCGGCGCTCTGCGCGAGACGGACTCCAGCTTCCGGATCGTCAAGAACCGACTCACCAAACTCGCCGCCACGCAGGTGGGGGAGGAGCGGCTCGCCGAGCTGCTCACCGGCCCGACCGCGTTGACCTTCGTCCGCGGCGACACCGCCGCCGCGGCGAAAGCGATCACCACCTTCAACAAAACCCATGACGTCCTCACTTACAAGGGCGGCTACATGGGCGAAACCGCGCTCGACGAGGCAGGCTTCCAGTCGATCGCCAAACTGCCGACGCGCGAAGTCCTGATCGGCCAGTTCGCCGGCGTCGTCGCCAGTCCGCTGACCGGCATCGTCCGCGGCCTCAACGCGCTGATCCAGGGGCTCGCCACGCAGCTCGGCCAGATCGCCGAGCAAGGCCTGGTCACCGGCGAGGCTCCGGCCGCTGCTCCCGAGGCTCCGGCCGAAGAGGCCACGCCGGCCGCCGAGGAGACTGCCGCAACCGCCGAGGAGACTGCCGCGCCCGCCGAGGAGCCCGCTCCCGCCGAGGCTGAGGCCCCGGCCGAGGAGGCGCCCGCCGCCGAGGAGACTTCGACCGAGGAGCCCACCGCCGAGGCGGGCGAGGCTCCCGCCGACGAGGCGCCGGCGGAGGACACGACTTCAGAAGATTCAAACGAGGAAGAGGGGTAGGACAAAGTGGCAACTTCAACTGCTGACTGGATCGAGGAGCTGAAAGGCATCTCGGTGCTCGAGCTCTCCGAGCGGATCAAAGCGCTCGAGGAGGAGTTCGGCGTCTCCGCGACCGCGGTCGCGGCCGCTGCGCCCGCCGCAGCCGCCGGCGGCGGTGGCGAGGCCGACGGTGGGGCCGAAGAGTCCTCGACCGTCGACGTCGTGATCACCGAGGTCGGGGGTCAGAAAGTCCCGGTCATCAAAGTCGTCCGCAACGCCACGGGCCTCGGCCTGAAAGAGGCGAAGGCCGTCGTCGACGCCGCTCCGGGCCCGGTCAAAGAGGGCGTCGAGCGCGACGAGGGCGAGAAACTGAAAGCGGAACTCGAGGAGGCTGGCGCGACCGTCGAGCTGAAATAGCCGCCAAGTTGCGCGCTCGCGGCTGGCAAGTCAGTCGCAGAGCCAAATTTGCGGCCGGGGAATAGCGCGTGCTATTTTCCCCGGTCGCGCGCTTTTCTGAGTTCGCCTGCCCATCGCCCGGGCCTTTTTACCGTCCCTCTGACCGTCCGAGGAGTCGCCGACTTGGCACGTTCCAACGCTGCCCCCGTAACCCGCAGGAGCTTTTCCCGACTAGAGAACCCCCTCGAGGTCCCCCATCTCATCGACATTCAGCGTCGTTCCTTTGAGGAACTGACCGACCCTGAGCATGGTGGACTTCGAGAGACGATCAACGACATCTCCCCGATCGAGGACTACACGGGGAACCTTCAGATCGTCTTCGGCGAGTTCAAATTCGAGGAGCCGCCGCACTCTATTGAGGAGTGCCGCGAGAAGGACATGACGTACTCGCGGCCGTTGACCGCGACCGTCGCCTTCCAGAACAAGGAGACCGGAGAGATCCGCGAGCAGGCCGTCTTCATGGGTGATTTCCCGTGGATGACCGAGCGCGGCACCTTCATCATCAACGGCACCGAGCGCGTCGTCGTGACGCAGCTCGTCCGTTCGCCGGGCGCCTACGTGATGGCCCCGAAGGACCCCGAAAAGCAGGTTTTCATCGCCAACCTGATGCCGGCTCGCGGCTCCTGGCTGGAGCTCGAAGTCGACAAAAAAGGCAAAGTTTTCGTGCGGATCGACCGCAAGCGGAAACTGCCGGTCACCGTGCTGCTGCGCGCGATGGGCTACGTCGAGGACCAGAAACTACTCGACCTGTTCGACAACTCGCTCTACATCCGCACCACGATCGAGGCGGACAGCGAGGCGACCCGGACCGAAGAGGGCGCCCTGATCGAGCTGTTCAAAAAACAGCGCCCGGGCGAGCCGCCCAGTGTCGATGCCGCCCGCGGTCTCCTCGAGCAGCTGTTCTTCGACCCGAAGCGCTACGACCTGACCCGGGTCGGTCGCTACAAGCTGAACGCCCGCCTCGATCTCGACATCGATCTCGAGACGCGGGTGCTCACCCACGACGACATCATCGCCTTGGTCAAGGAGCTCACCTCGCTGCCGAAACTGCTCGGGATCCCCGAGGAGGTCGACGAGGACAACCCGATCAAAGACTATGCCGCGGAAGCGCTCACCTACCCGCGCGAGGCGGTCTACGACCACCTCGACGAGTACGAGCACTTCGGCAACCGGCGCCTGCGCACGGTCGGCGAGCTGATCCAGGAGGCCTTCCGCATCGGCCTCTACCGGATGGAGCGGGTCGTCCGCGAGCGACTGACGACGGAAGACTCCGACGCGATCACCCCGCAGACGATCATCAACATCCGCCCGGTCGTCGCGGCGATGAAAGAGTTCTTCGGCTCCTCGCAGCTGTCCCAGTTCATGGACCAGACCAACAGCCTCTCGGGGCTGACCCACCGCCGCCGCCTGTCGGCGCTCGGTGCCGGCGGTCTGACCCGTGAGCGGGCCCCGATCGAGGTTCGCGACGTGCACCCGACCCACTACGGCCGGATGTGCCCGATCGAGACCCCGGAGGGACCGAACATCGGCCTGATCGGCTCGCTCGCCTCCTACGCGGAGATCTCCGAGCATGGTTTCGTCACCACCCCCTATCGCCTCGTGAAAGACGGCATCGTCAGCGACGAGATCGTCCACTACGACGCGACCCAGGAGGAGGACAAGATCATCGCCCAGGCGAACTCCGAGTTCGACAAGGCGACCGGCAAACTCAAGGGCCCGCAGGTGCTGGTCCGCGCCGGCGAGCAGGAGTACGCGACCGCGTCGCCTAAGGAAGTCGACCTGATGGACGTCTCGCCGTCCCAGATCTGGTCGGTGGCCACCTCGCTGATCCCGTTCCTCGAGCACGACGACGCGAACCGCGCCCTGATGGGCTCGAACATGCAGCGTCAGGCGGTGCCGCTGCTCAAACCGGACCCGCCGCTGATCGGCACCGGGATGGAGCGTCGCGCCGCGATCGACTCCGGCGACGTCGTCCTCGCCCTGCACGACGGCGAGATCTCCTTCGTCGACGCGACCCGGATCGAGGTCACGCACAAGGAAGGCAAGGACGAGCACCCGCTGAACAAGTTCATGCGGTCGAACCAAGGCACGATCATCCACCAGCGCGCGATCGTGAAGAGCGGGCAGAAGGTGCACAAAGGTGACGTGCTTGCCGACGGCTCCGCCTCCGGCGGTGGCGAGATCGCGCTGGGCAAGAACTGCCTGGTCGCCTTCATGTCCTGGGAGGGGTACAACTTCGAGGACGCGATCATCCTCTCGGAGCGCCTGGTCAAGGAAGACGAACTCACCTCGATCCACATCGAGGAGTACGAGATCGACGCCCGCACGACCAAGCTCGGCGACGAGGAGATCACCCGCGACATCCCGAACCGCTCAGAGGAGAGCCTGCGCAACCTCGACGAGCGCGGCATCGTCCGCGTCGGCGCCGACGTCGTGTCAGGTGACCTGCTGGTCGGCAAGGTCACGCCGAAGGGCGAGACCGAGCTGACCGCCGAGGAGAAGCTGATCCGCGCGATCTTCAAGGAGAAGGCGCGCGAGGTCCGCGACACCTCGCTGAAGGTCCCGCACGGCGAGGGCGGGGTCGTCATCGACGTCCTCACCTTCAGCCGCGACGAGGGCGATGACCTGCCCCCGGGCGTCAACGACCTGGTCCGCGTGTTCGTCGCCACCAAGCGCAAGATCTCGGAGGGCGACAAGCTCGCCGGCCGTCACGGGAACAAGGGTGTGATCTCGAAGATCGTGCCCGAGGAGGACATGCCGCACCTGGCCGACGGGACCCCCGTCGACGTCATCCTCAACCCGCTCGGCGTGCCGAGCCGGATGAACATCGGTCAGATCCTCGAGACCCACCTCGGGTGGGTCGCGGCGAACGGCTGGTACGACGACGGCTCCGAGGCCTACAAGCAGGCCCACTCCGACGAGGGTGACGGCCGCGTCTACGTCGCCACCCAGGTCTTCGACGGCGCGACCGTCGAGGACGTCGACGAGGCCCTGGTCCAGTGGCAGAAGGAGAACGAAGACCGCGGCGTCGACATCGGTGTCGACCCGAACGGCCGCGAGGGCGCGAAGGCCTCAGGCACCGCGCAGCTCTACAACGGCCGTACCGGCGAGCCCTACGAGGGCAAAGTCACGGTCGGCTACATGTACATCCTGAAGCTCCTGCACCTGGTGGACGACAAGATCCACGCCCGCAGCACCGGCCCGTACTCGCTCGTCACCCAGCAGCCGCTGGGCGGCAAGGCGCAGTTCGGTGGCCAGCGCTTCGGCGAGATGGAGGTCTGGGCCCTGGAGGCCTACGGCGCCGCCTACACGCTGCAGGAGATGCTCACCGTCAAGTCCGACGACACGGTCGGGCGCGTCAAGGCATACGAGGCGATCGTCAAGGGGGAGAACATCCCCGAGCCGTCGATCCCGGAGTCCTTCAAAGTGCTTTTGAAGGAGATCCAGAGCCTCTCTCTCGACGCCAACGTCGTGTCGGAGGGTTCCGATGTCGAAATCTCGGACGAGGAGGACGACCTCCTCAAAGCGGCCGAGGAGCTGGGCATGGACCTCACCGGGGTCCGCGCCGACAGCGGGCCGGACGGCAACGGACTGAGCACGCCGGAAGCGGCCGACGAGCAAGAGGAGCAGGTCGTCGCCGAGGGCGAGGGCGGTACTGATGATGGCGCCGGAGCAGCCGAAGAGGCCGCGCCGGCCGAGGTGGAGGACTGATGATCGACATCAACAATTTCGACGCGATCGAGATCGGTCTCGCGTCTTCGAAAAAGATCCGCTCCTGGAGTTGGGGCGAGGTCACGAAGCCCGAGACGATCAACTACCGGACGCTGAAGCCGGAGAAAGACGGGCTCTTCTGCGAGCGCATCTTCGGTCCGACCAAGGACTGGGAGTGCTACTGCGGCAAGTACAAGCGCGTCCGCTACAAGGGGATCGTCTGCGAGCGCTGCGGCGTCGAGGTGACCCGCTCCAAGGTCCGCCGTGAGCGGATGGGGCACGTCGACCTGGCCTCGCCGGTCTCTCACATCTGGTTCTTCAAGGGTGTGCCGAGCCGGATCGGCTACCTGATCGACATGGCGCCCAAAGAGCTGGAGAAGGTTCTCTACTTCGCCGCCTCGATGGTCACCTGGGTCGACGACGAGGCCCGCGACAAGGACGTCGGGAAACTCGAGAAAGAGGTCAAAAAAGTCGTCGACTCCTACGAGGTCGAACGACAGAAACGGACCCAGGAGCTGAGCGAGTCGCTGGAGCGGCGCGTGAAGTACCTCGAGGACGGCGACCAGGCCAAATTCGACGACGAAGACCACATCTGGGCCGACTCGCTGAAACTGACGGCGACGCAGCTGCGCAAACTCAAAGACGACGAGCGCAGCAAAATGCTCAAAGAACTGCGCAAACAGTTCGACGCGGAGATCTCCGACACCGAGGCCTACCTCGAAGAGGCCGCGGAGCGGATGCAAGAGGTCTGGAAGATCTTCACCGAGATGAAGCCGAAGGACGTCATCAACGACGAGACGGTCTTCCGCGAGCTCAAAGATCGGTTCGGCTCGCCGTTCGGCTGGGGTGAGTACTTCCGCGGCGGCATGGGTGCCGAAGCGGTGCGCGACCTGCTCGAACAGGTCGATCTCGCCGCCGACTGCGAGGAACTCGAGCAGATCATCAACACCTCGAAAGGCCAGAAACAGGCGCGTGCCGTGAAGCGGCTGAAAGTCGCCTCGGCCTTCCTCCACTCCGACAACCAGCCGGGCTGGATGGTCCTCGACGCGGTGCCGGTGATCCCGCCGGAGCTGCGCCCGATGGTGCAGCTGGACGGTGGCCGCTTCGCCACCTCCGACCTCAACGACCTCTACCGCCGGGTGATCAACCGCAACAACCGGCTGAAAAGGCTGCTCGACCTCGGCGCCCCCGAGATCATCGTCAACAACGAGAAGCGCATGCTGCAGGAGGCGGTCGACGCGCTGTTCGACAACGGCCGTCGCGGACGCCCGGTCACGGGCCCCGGCAACCGGCCGCTGAAGTCGCTGTCCGACATGCTCAAGGGCAAGCAGGGCCGCTTCCGTCAGAACCTGCTCGGCAAGCGCGTCGACTACTCCGGTCGTTCGGTGATCGTCTCGGGCCCGAGTCTGCGCCTGCAGCAGTGCGGCCTGCCGAAGCTGATGGCGCTCGAGCTGTTCAAGCCATTCATCATGGCCCAGTTGGTCGAGCGCAAGGCGGTCCAGAACATCAAGGCCGCGAAGAAGATGGTCGAGTCGATGATCCCCGAGGTCTGGGACGTTCTGGAGGAAGTCATCCATGAACACCCGGTGCTGCTGAACCGCGCGCCGACCCTGCACCGTCTGGGCATCCAGGCCTTCGAACCGATCCTGGTCGAGGGCAAGGCGATCCAGGTCCACCCGCTCGTCTGCTCGGCGTTCAACGCCGACTTCGACGGCGACCAGATGGCGGTCCACGTGCCGCTGTCGGCCGAGGCCCAGGCCGAGGCGCGGATCCTCATGCTCTCCGCCAACAACATCCTCTCCCCGGCCCACGGGGCGCCGCTGGCGACCCCGTCCCAGGACATGGTGCTCGGCATCTACTACCTGACCTACGGGCCGGACGAGGCGACGCTGAAAGCCAAAGAAGAGGACCTGCAGTCGGGCAAGGGCCGCAACGGCTCGCGCCCGGTCCAGGTGTTCCGTTCCTCGCAGGAGGCCGAACTCGTCTACGAGAACGGCGGCTGCAAACTGCAGGACGAGGCCGAGTACCGGGGTGCCGGGCGCGGTCACTTCCTGACCACGGTCGGGCGGATCATCTTCAACGAGACGATCGAACGGTCCCTGGCCGAAGCGCTGGAAGGCGATTTCGACCCGAACTCGTTCCAGTTCAACAACGCCTCGCTGAAGAAGAAGGACATCAACGCGATGGTCTCCGAGCTCGTCGTCAACTACGGCGCGCCGGTCGTCTCGCAGGTGCTCGATGCCTTCAAGGACCTCGGTTTCAAATACGCCTCGAAGGCGGGCATCACCGTCTCCAAGAACAACGTCGTCTCACCGCCCGAGAAGCAGGAAATTCTCGACCGGTACGAGAAGGAGACCGAAGCCATCGTGGGTCAGTACGACGACGGGTACATCACGGCGGAGGAGCGCCACGAGGCCGTCACCGCCCACTGGAACCGGGCGACCGACGAGGTCGCCAAAGCGATGGAAGACAACCTCGACGAGCTGAACCCCATCTTCATGATGGCCGACTCGGGAGCGCGCGGATCGTTCAAACAGATCCGTCAGCTGGCCGGGATGCGCGGTCTGATGGCCAACCCGAAAGGGGAGATCATCGAGCGGCCGATCAAGGCCAACTTCATGGAGGGGCTCTCGGTCCTCGAGTACTTCATCTCCACCCACGGTGCCCGAAAGGGCCTCGCCGACACGGCGCTGAGGACGGCCGACTCCGGTTACCTCACCCGCCGCCTGGTCGACGTCGCCCAGGACGTCATCGTGCGCGAAGAGGACTGCAAAACCAAAGAACACATCGAGATGGACCTGCGCAAGGTCGATGGCTCGATCAACGACAACCTGTACGGGCGTCTGGCGGCGAAAAAGTTTGAGACCAGTCGCGGTCGCGAGCTGCTGAAGCGCAACCAGTGGATCACCAAGGCCGACGTCGACGAGATCGCCGAGGCCTTCGGTGACGAGGACGTCAAGATCCCGGTGCGTTCGGCGCTCAAGTGCGAGGCCGAATCCGGCGTGTGCCGCTCCTGCTACGGGGTGGCGCCGGCAACGGGGAAGCTCGTCGACATCGGCGACGCGGTCGGCATCATCGCCGCCCAGTCGATCGGTGAGCCCGGGACCCAGCTGACCATGCGGACGTTCCACACCGGCGGTGTCGCTGGCCAGGACATCACGCAGGGTCTGCCGCGGATCGTCGAGCTCTTCGAGGCTCGTAAACCGAAGGGTCTCGCCCAGATGGCCGAGGCCGCGGGCAAAGTGTCGATCGACGAAACCGACAAAGCCCTGAAAGTGATCGTCACCGAGTCGAGCGGCGAGGAGACCAGCTACTCGTTCCCGCTGCGGACCCGCCTCCACGTCGCCGACGGCGAAAAAGTCGAGGTCGGCCAGCAGCTCAACGAGGGCTCGCTCTACCCGGCCGACCTGCTGGCGATCCGCGGGCGCAC
>CAWCJB010000008.1:0-234822 GCA_963795675.1 uncultured Solirubrobacterales bacterium | reverse complement strand
CCTTCGGCCGCCCCTTCTTCCGGCACAGCTTCTTCTTCCGGCGCTTCTTCGACCGGTTCTCCGGTTTCGCCCCGCCCGGCGCCGCCGGTCCCGCCGCCTTCGACTTCTTCTTCCGGCACGAATTCTTCGCCTTCATAGGTTTCTTCCGGGGCGATCGTATTCCGATTCTTCGTATTCGCCGGCTTCGATTTCTTCTTCGGCTTCGGAAGACGGACTTGCCTTCGTTTTCCTTTTCTTCCTTGGCCTTTTCCTTCGCTTTCTTTTCGGCCAGGTGTTCTTCCTTGATCGTTTCCCAGGCCGTCATCACGCTGTTCCAGATCAACGCCGGGAAGGTGCCGCCCATCACCGGGCCGCCGTTGTAGAGGGTCAGCATCGGCGTCGTCGTGTCCGGGTAGCCGACCCAGACGCAGGCGGTCACTTCGGCGGCGATGCCGCCGCAGAACCAGGCGTCGCCCTCTTCCTCGGTCGTCCCCGTCTTGCCCCACTCTTCGGTCGCGCCGGTCTGCGCCGCCGTCCCGGTCCCCGTCGGAGATCACCGTTTCCATGATCCCCTTCTGCTCCTTGACGGTTTCTTCGTCGAAGACCTGATGGTGGATCGGTTGGTTTTCGCCGCCCTTGATCGGCTTGCCGTTCTTGGTCACCGATTCGTAGGCCAGCGGGCTGTCGCCGGGGCGCGGCGAGAGGGTGCCGGAGATGCGGTCGCCGTCGTTGCCGATCGTCGAGTAGGCATAGGCCCAGCCGAGCGGGGAGACCCCTTCCTGGAGGCCGCCGAGCACCATCGCCGGGTTGGTCGAGATGCCGTCGGTGTAGCCGGCCTTGTGGATCGTCGCCGCGATCGAGCGGGTCCGATCCTGGATCGTCTTTCCTTCCAGCCCTTCCAGCCCGAGCGCGGCGTAGATCGAGTTGTCGGAGTAGGTGAGGCCGCAGCTGATCGAGCAGGACCCGAGATAGCCTTCTTCGTCGTTGTGGACGGTGAAGGCTTCCTTGCCCTTCTTGCCGAAGTAGAAGGTCCGCTGTTCGGAGGGGAATTCGGTTTCCGGTGAGATCCCCTCTTCGAGCGCGGTCAGGAGGGTGAAGGGCTTGATCGAGGAGCCCGGCTGGCGCCGCCCCTGGGTGGCCAGGTTGAACGGCGCCGTTTCGAAGTCGGGGCCGCCGACCATCGCCTTGATCCCGCCGGTGTGGTCGTCGAGGACGACGACCGAGGCGGTCGCGGGGGAGTAGCCGAGGTAGGAGTTGACCGCTTCTTCGGCGGCTTCCTGGAGCTGCAGGTCGAGCGTCGATTTGACGGTCAGGCCGCCGAAATAGGCCTTCTCGGGCCCGTAGCGTTCGACCAGCTGCTGGCGCAGGAAGGCGGTGAAGTAGGGGGCCTTCGATTCCAGCGTCGGTGGCTTGACGTCGGCCGGGGCGGGGAGCGCCTTGTGGATGCTTTCGACGTACTGTTCGTGCGTTATGTAGCCCTGTTCGTACATTTTTTCCAGCACCAGGTTGCGCCGGCCGAGCGCGTTTTCCGGGTAGATCTTGGGATCGAAGGCCGACGGCGAGGCGATGATCCCGGCCAGCATCGCCGCCTCCCAGGGCTCGAGCACCGCGGCACAGGGTTCCGCTTCGGTCCCGCAGCCGGGGTGGGCGGCGCCGAAGTAGGTCTGGGCGGCGGCCTCGATCCCGTAGGCGCCCTCGCCGAAGTAGATCGTGTTCAGGTACTCGGTGAGGATTTTCTCCTTCGACCAGTGCTTCTCGAGTTTGTAGGCGAGCGCCGCCTCGCGGAACTTCTCCAGCACGGTGCGGCTGCCTTCGGCTTCGAGCGCGTTCTTGACGAACTGCTCGGTGATCGTCGAGGCGCCCTGCTGGGCGCTCTGGCTGAGCACGTCCTCGATCAGGGCGCGGCCGATGCCGCGGAAGTCGACGCCCGCGTGTTCGTAGAAACGGGCGTCCTCGATCGAGACCACCGCGTTCTTGATGTTGGGGCTGATCTCGCCCGAGGTGAGCAGGATCTTGTTCTGGTCGGAGCTCAGGGTGCCGATCGTCTGGCCGCTCGAGTCGACCACGACGCTGTTCTTCGAGGCCTTGTATTGGGCGAAGTTGTAGATCGCCGGCAGGTCCTGGGAGACCGCGGCCATCATCCCGAAGATCATCGAGATCACCGACAGGATCCCGAGCCCGAGCAGCACGAAGAGGAACCGCAGCTTCTTCAGGCGCGGTTTGGTCCGTTTCGGTGGGCCGGGCGCTCCGGGGGCGAGTGGCGTCGCCGGGGGTACCGGCGGATCTTCGCCGCCGTCGCTGCGTCGACGCTTGAGTAAGGAGACGGCCATCGGGCGGGGACAACCAGGATCAAAAAAACAGCCCGAGCAGGCCTCAGGACCCGTCGAGCGGACCGCGGAGTCTAGCATTGGCCCTGTGCCGGACTTGACCCGCAACGCGGTCGACGTGCTGCCCGCTGGGCGGCTCGCCGAGCAGTTGGCGCTCGATCGCCCCCTGCGGGTGAAGCTGGGCATCGACCCGACCACCGCCGACATTCACCTCGGCCACACGGTCGTGCTCGGCAAGCTGGCCGAATTCCAGGCGGCGGGGCACACGGTCGTCCTGATCGTCGGCGACTTCACCGCCCGGGTCGGCGACCCGAGCGGGCGCTCGGCCTCGCGGCCGGTGCCGACGCCCGCGGAGATCGAGGCCAACGCGACGACCTACCAGGAGCAGGCCTACAAGATCCTCGACCCCGAGCGGACCGAGGTGCGGCGCAACTCCGAGTGGCTCGAAATGAACCTGCCCGCGCTGCTGAAGCTGATGGGGACGACGACGGTGGCGCGGCTGTTGGAGCGCGACGACTTCCAGAAGCGGATGGCGGCGAACGCCCCGATCGCCGCCCACGAGCTGCTCTACCCGCTGCTCCAGGGCTACGACTCGGTGGCGATCGACGCCGACGTCGAGCTCGGCGGCACCGACCAGAAATTCAACCTCCTCTTCGGCCGCGACGTGCAGAGCGCCTACGGCAGGCCGCAGCAGTCGATCCTCACCCTGCCGATCCTGGTCGGCACCGACGGGGTGCAGAAGATGAGCAAGAGCCTTGGCAATTACGTCGGGGTGACGGACCCGCCGGCGGAGATGTTCGGCAAGCTGATGAGCATCCCCGACGAGGCGATGGACGAGTACTTCCGGCTGCTGCTCGGCGAGGCCGGGCGGCCGGACGGGCCGCCCAATCAGGCGAAGCGGGAGCTCGGCCGGCGAATCGTCGACCGCTTCCACGGCGCGGGCAAGGGGGTGGAGGCCGAGGCGGCCTTCGATCAGGTCTTCGTCCGGCACGCGGTGCCCGACGACATCCCCGAGGTCGATCTGGCGCCCTTCATCGAAGAGTCGGGGGACAACGTCTACCTGCCGGGCCTGATCGCCGCCGCCTTCGACCTCAGCGCCAGCGAGGGCCGGCGGCTGATCCAGCAGGGCGGGGTCAAGCTTGACGGCGAGCCCGTCGCTCCGACGCTAATATCCACCGAGTCGGCCGCCCTCGCCGGGCGGGTGCTCCAGGTCGGGAAGCGGCGTTTCGCGAAACTTCACGCCTCGGGGTAGACAAGCGCAGGCGGAAGCGCTATATTCCGTCGCCCTCTGGGGCTCCCGTGTGGAGCCCCGGCGTCTGAGAGAGGCGAGTCCCGCCTCGGAGGCGCAACGGTCTTTGAAAACTGAGCAGCGTGCATCTCCGTGGGTCAATCCAATCGACCTGCGGAATGTTCAGCCCGACCCATTCGGTGCGCCAGCGTGCCGGATGGTCAAATGATTGAAGTTGAAGTACCTCGTCATGACGGTCGCCGTACTTGTGTACTCGGCGGCCACGAAGTAGTCATTGACAGGCTCTCAGTGAGTAAATTTCACGGAGAGTTTGATCCTGGCTCAGGACGAACGCTGGCGGCGTGCTTAACACATGCAAGTGGTGCGACGAACCAGGGCTTGCCCTGGGGCAAAGCCGCGAACGGGTGAGTAACACGTGGGTAATCTGCCCCGATGACCGGGACAACCCGAGGAAACTCGGGCTAATACCGGATGATGAGCCTTGGCGTAAGCCTTGTCTCTAAAGGAAGCTTCGGCCTCCGCATTGGGAGGAGCCCGCGGCCCATTAGCTTGTTGGTGGGGTAATGGCCTACCAAGGCAACGATGGGTAGCTGGTCTGAGAGGACGATCAGCCACACTGGGACTGAGACACGGCCCAGACTCCTACGGGAGGCAGCAGTGGGGAATCTTGCGCAATGCGCGAAAGCGTGACGCAGCAACGCCGCGTGGGGGAAGACGGCCTTCGGGTTGTAAACCCCTTTCAGGAGGGACGAAGGTTCACCGGTGAATAGCCGTGTGGATTGACGGTACCTCCACAAGAAGCACCGGCTAACTACGTGCCAGCAGCCGCGGTAATACGTAGGGTGCAAGCGTTGTCCGGAATCATTGGGCGTAAAGCGCGCGTAGGTGGCTTCGTAAGTCCGTTGTGAAAGTCAAAGGCTCAACCTTTGAATGCCGATGGATACTGCGAAGCTAGAGTACGGAAGAGGCGAGTGGAATTCCTGGTGTAGCGGTGGAATGCGCAGATATCAGGAGGAACACCAATAGCGAAGGCAGCTCGCTGGGACGTTACTGACACTAAGGCGCGAAAGCGTGGGGAGCGAACAGGATTAGATACCCTGGTAGTCCACGCCGTAAACGATGGGTACTAGGTGTGGGAGGTGTCGACTCCTCCCGTGCCGTCGCTAACGCACTAAGTACCCCGCCTGGGGAGTACGGCCGCAAGGCTAAAACTCAAAGGAATTGACGGGGGCCCGCACAAGCAGCGGAGCATGTGGTTTAATTCGACGCAACGCGAAGAACCTTACCTGGGCTTGACATGTTGGTGACCGCCGTGGAAACACGGCTTTCCTTCGGGACACCATCACAGGTGGTGCATGGCTGTCGTCAGCTCGTGTCGTGAGATGTTGGGTTAAGTCCCGCAACGAGCGCAACCCCCGTCCTATGTTGCCATCATTAAGTTGGGGACTCATAGGAGACTGCCGGTGACAAACCGGAGGAAGGTGGGGATGACGTCAAGTCATCATGCCCCTTATGTCCAGGGCTACACACGTGCTACATTGGCGCATACAAAGGGCAGCAATACCGTGAGGTGGAGCAAATCCCATAAAGTGCGCCTCGGTTCGGATTGGAGGCTGAAACTCGCCTCCATGAAGGTGGAGTTGCTAGTAATCGCAGATCAGCAATGCTGCGGTGAATACGTTCCCGGGCCTTGTACACACCGCCCGTCACACCACGAAAGCGAGCAACACCCGAAGCCGGTGGCCTAACCGCAAGGAGGGAGCCGTCGAAGGTGGGGCCCGTGATTGGGGTGAAGTCGTAACAAGGTAGCCGTAGCGGAAGCTGCGGCTGGATCACCTCCTTTCTAGGGAGATTTCTCTAGAACGTCGACCGGGCTGGTCGGCCTACTTCGGTAGACCGCAACGCTGCTCAGTTTTGAGAGACCACCCCCGGAGAACCCGGGGGTGCGCCTCGGTGGACCTTGAAAACTGCACAATGCCAAGTAACACCACTCACGCAGCCATATGGTTTCGGGGGTGGTGTGGGTAATTGATTTTAAAACGATTCACACCTCTAGAAGGAGTGAGTCGCTCACCGTCAAGATAGTAAGAGTTTACGGTGGATGCCTTGGCACCAGGAGTCGATGAAGGACGTGGACGGCTGCGATAAGCCGCGGTGAGGCGCTGAACAGCCTTTGACCCGCGGATCTCCGAATGGGAAAACCCGACGACGGTAATGCGTCGTCATCTGTCGCTGAATACATAGGCGGCAGAGGTGAACCGGGCGAACTGAAACATCTAAGTAGCCCGAGGAATAGAAATCAACCGAGACTCCCTGAGTAGTGGCGAGCGAAAAGGGATCAGCCCAAACCCGGCGGATGTAAGTGGCACACGTTGTCCGTTGGGGGTTGTAGGGCGTCATGTCCAGACCGTGCCGGTCTGGCGGCAGTTACAAAATCACGTGTTAACCGAAGCGAGTGGAACCTCGCACCATAGAGGGCAATCGTCCCGTAGGTGAAAGCGCTGTGATCTGTCGATTGACGTTCCTGAGTAAGACCACACCCGTGAAACGTGGTCTGAATCCGGGGGGACCACCCTCCAAGGCTAAGTACTACCTGGTGACCGATAGTGAACTAGTACCGTGAGGGAAAGGTGAAAAGCACCCCAGAAGGGGAGTGAAATAGTACCTGAAACCGTAGACTTACAAGTGGTCGGAGCATCCTTGAGGTGTGACGGCGTGCTTTTTGCATCACGAGCCGGCGAGTTACTCGTCAGTGGCAAGGTTAAGCGATGAGCGGAGCCGCAGCGAAAGCGAGTCTGAATAGGGCGATTTAGTCACTGGCGGTAGACCCGAAACTGAGCGAGCTATCCATGGGCAGGCTGAAGCGGGGGTAAGACCTCGTGGAGGGCCGAACCGACCTAGGTTGAAAACTGGGCGGATGACCTGTGGATCGGAGTGAAAGGCTAATCAAGCTCAGAGATATCTGGTTCTCTCCGAAATATATTTAGGTATAGCGTCGATTGATTGCGTTTCGGCCGTAGAGCACTGTTTGGATTAGGGGCCCTACCAGGTTACCGACTTCAGGCAAACTCCGAAGACCGTTACGGTTAGATCGGCAGTCAGTGTGCGGGGGATAAACTTCGTACGCGAGAGGGAAACAACCCAGACCATCAGCTAAGGACCCTAAGTGCTAGCTAAGTGGCAAACGATGTCCGAATGCAGAGACAACCAAGAGGTTGGCTTAGAAGCAGCCACCCTTAAAAGAGTGCGTAACAGCTCACTGGTCAAGTGTTCGGGCGCGGATAATTCAACGGGGCTCAAGCTAGCCTCCGAAGCTATGGGTGTGCAGGCCTGCGGGCTCTGCACGCGGTAGGAGAGCGTTCCAATTGGGTGAAGCGGCGTCGTAAGGCTCCGTGGACTGATTGGAAGTGAGAATGCCGGCATGAGTAACGAAAGTGGAGTGAGAATCTCCACCACCGATAGTCCAAGGTTTCCTGAGTAAAGTTCGTCTGCTCAGGGTTAGTCGGGACCTAAGGCGAGGCCGAAAGGCGTAGCCGATGGCCAACAGGTTGATATTCCTGTACCACGTTGTCTCCGTTATGACCGATGGGGGGACGGGGAAGGATAAGGGAACCCAGGCGATGGTTGACCTGGGGCAAGTACGTAGCCAGTCGCCGTAGGAAAATCCGCGGTGGCGTTTTGACGCGAGGTGCGATGCCAGCTGGCGTATGCCGGCCAGTCCCCGATTCCATGCCTCCAAGAAAAGCCTCTAGGCAGGATTCGCGTGCCCGTACCGATAACCGACACAGGTGGACAAGTAGAAAATACTAAGGTGAGCGAGCTAACTCTCGTTAAGGAACTCGGCAAAATCGTCCCGTAACTTCGGGAGAAGGGACGCCCCGTTAGAGTGAACTCCACACGGAGGGAGCTCGAGGGGGCCGCAGTGAATTGGTCCAACCGACTGTTTACCAAAAACACAGGGCTCTGCTAAGTCGCAAGACGACGTATAGGGCCTGACGCCTGCCCGGTGCCGGAAGGTTACGCGGACTTGTTAGCTCTTCGGAGCGAAGCAGCGAAGCTAAGCCCCGGTAAACGGCGGCCGTAACTATAACGGTCCTAAGGTAGCGAAATTCCTTGTCGGGTAAGTTCCGACCTGCACGAATGGCGTAACGAGTTGGACGCTGTCTCAACGAGAGGCTCGGTGAAATTAAAGTCTCGGTGAAGATGCCGAGTACCCGCAGCTAGACGGAAAGACCCCGTGAACCTTTACTGCAACTTGATATTGGAGTCTGGGGTATCTCGCTCAGGATAGGTGGGAGACTTTGAACCAGCGGCCTTGGCTGCTGGGGAGTCACCCTTGAGATACCACCCTTGGTGCTCTGGGCTTCTAACACCGCGCCGTGATCCGGGCGGTGAACAGTGTCAGGTGGGCAGTTTGACTGGGGCGGTCGCCTCCTAAAGTGTAACGGAGGCGCCCAAAGGTTCCCTCAGCACGGTTGGAAATCGTGCGTAGAGTGTAAAGGCAACAAGGGAGCTTGACTGCGAGACCGACGGGTCGAGCAGGAACGAAAGTTGGGCTTAGTGATCCGGCGGTAGCAAGTGGAAGCGCCGTCGCTCAACGGATAAAAGGTACTCCGGGGATAACAGGCTTATCGGTTCCAAGAGTCCACATCGACGAACCGGTTTGGCACCTCGATGTCGGCTCGTCGCATCCTGGGGCTGGAGTAGGTCCCAAGGGTTGGGCTGTTCGCCCATTAAAGCGGTACGCGAGCTGGGTTCAGAACGTCGTGAGACAGTTCGGTCCCTATCTGCTGTGGGCGTTGGAGAGTTGAGAGGAGTCATCCCTAGTACGAGAGGACCGGGATGAACGTGCCTCTGGTGTAGCTGTTGTCCTGCCAAGGGCATCGCAGCTTAGCTACGCACGGAACGGATAACCGCTGAAAGCATCTAAGCGGGAAGCCGTCCTCGAGATGAACTCTCCCATCCCTTTAAGGGAGTAAGACCCCTGGTAGACCACCAGGTTGATAGGCCGGCGGTGTAAGTCCAGTAATGGGCGCAGCTGACCGGTACTAATGGTTCGAGGGCTTGACGGATATTTTTATCCTCATTACCCGTACTTGGCATGTGCAGTTTTCAAGCTCCACCGAGCGTCTCGCAAAATTCCGGTGGTGCATAGCGAAAGGGAGACACCTCTTCCCATTCCGAACAGAGCAGTTAAGCCTTTCAGCGCCGATGGTACTTGGGGGGCAACCCCCTGGGAGAGTAGGTCGCCGCCGGTTCTTTTTGACGAAGTCGAGCCGCCTCCGGGCGGCTCTTCGTCATTCTGAGCGCGTATTAGAAAACGACGGGGCCTCAGCCTTGAGTACCTCCGTGTGTTCGGTCAGAAGTGAAGCTCGGCGCGTAAGTTCTGCGCTGAAATTCACGTAGAACACACTCAAAAAGGGGAGCTCAGATGAGGCTCAAGGGATTTGGCATCGCTCTGGTTGTCATTGCGGCCGTCTGCTCGATTGTTGCCAGCAGCGCCATGGCCAAAGCGGTCGAAAGCAATGGCTTCTGGTACATCGAATCGGCGCAGATCGAACCAGGGACGGAACCCCCAGTCGTGTGCGACCTACCCGCGCCGCTACCCGAACCTGGCCCGATCGTCCTCACGACCATTGAAGGTAAAGCGGTGAAACTCACCGCGACCGGGTTTTCGTGCCCGAAATCGGTGATCTTCAATCAGTCTTCGAAGGCGAAGGGGAAAGGTTTTGTGCAGCTCAGCGGCGTGACGGTGGCGGAACCTTCCGGTTGCAAAGTGGAAGGCGGCACGATCGAATCCGCGGAATTGGCCTTCCAGGTCTGGATGGAAGGGTCGAAGGCCCTGGTGCGGTTCGCTCCGGCGGCAGAAGGCGGGACCTTCGCGAAAATTGGGATCAGCGGAACTGGATGTCCGGTTGCCGGCTCATACGCGGTGAAAGGGACCTTGTTCGGGGAAATGGTCAACGCGACAAAAGTCTCGGAAACGTCTCAGAGGATGAGGTTCTCCGGGGCAATCAACTCGGCGGCAGGCGGCGCGCTGACCCTGGCAGGGAAACCGGTGACCGTGACCATGGAAGAATTCACATCCAAAGTTGAAGGAGGTCTCCACCCGTTCTCGGTCAACGAAACCTGAACGGCGGTCGCGCAGCGGCCGCGTCTCCGGATTCGCGCCTAGAAGCTGTAGTGGTCCGACATCCGGTCGAAAAGACGATCGCCACCTCGCCGCCGCGGCCCCGAGCAAGGAGTCGGGGCCGGGCGACGGGTGCGCGTCTCGCAGCTCGGCGGAGTGCTCCCAACGGGCTCCAGCCCGTACTCGCCGAGCGTGGCGAAGTCGATCATCAGGTCGACGGCGTCGGTCAGCCGTGCCGTTAGTGTTTGCTTGCAATCGAACATGGGTTCGTACGATAGGGGGGTCTTCGGACGACTAGGTGATTCTGCAACGAGGCTTGCAGTGGAGCCAAAAAGTACCCGCAAAGCGCGGGTTTTAGGCGGAGCGAGCGAACAGACGTTCCCGGTCTTTGCGTTGTTAGTAGCTGCAGACATGGGTTGCGAGCACGTCGCGGTCGCCGCCTTGACTGTGGCAGCGCCGCGAACCCCCAGAAGCGCTGCAAGACGCCTTTCCGGGACTTCGCTGTGGCCGAGGCCACGTCCCTCAATCGTCTTGCGCGATGGATCGTAGAGTGACGGCCGTCACTTTGCAAGGCGATCCGCAAAATTCGTCAAGAGGGGGCGCCTTGCGGGCTCCGCGGGGCCGGTCGTTACCCTCCGTCCCAATGGAGAAGTTCGTCATCCAAGGGGGCATGCCGCTGTCCGGCGAGGTCACCGTCGCCGGCAACAAGAACGCCGCCCTGCCGATCCTCGCCGCCTGCCTGCTCACCGAGGAGGAGGTGCTGCTGCACCGGGTGCCGCGGATCCGCGACACCGAGGCCCAGATCGCCTTGCTGGAGCAGCTCGGGGTCGAGTGTGCCTGGGTCGGCGACAACAGCGTCCGGCTCTGCGCGGCGGGCGTCACCGCGCCGGTCGTGGACGAGGAGCTCTCCTCGCAGATCCGCGCCTCGTTCCTGCTCGCCGGGCCGCTGCTGGCCCGCTTCGGCGCCGCCAAGATGCCGCCCCCGGGCGGCGATTTCATCGGCCGGCGCCGCCTCGACGCGCATCTGGACGCCTTCAAGGACCTCGGCGCCCGCGTCGACGGCGCCCGCTGGATCGAGCTGAGCGCGCCGACCGGGCTCTGCGCCTGCGAGATCTTCATGGACGAGCCGTCGGTGATGGGCACCGAGAACGCCCTGATGGCGGCCGCCCTGACTCCCGGACAGACGCAGATCTCCAACGCCGCCTCCGAGCCCCATGTGCAGGACCTGGCCCGCCTCCTGACCGCAATGGGGGCCGAGGTCGAAGGCGTCGGTTCCAACGTGATGGTGGTCAACGGCAAGTCCTCGCTCGGCGGCGCCGAGTTCACGATCTGCCCCGACCACATCGAAGTCGGCAGCTTCATGGCGCTGGCCGCGGCAACCGGGGGGGCGCTGCGGATCCGCGACGCGGGACCGAAAGACCTGCGCAACGTGCGCCGCCAGTTCCGTCGCCTCGGGCTCAATTCCGAGGTCGAGGGCGAGGACGTGATCGTCCCCGCCGGTCAGCACCTGGAGATCGAACCGGATCTCGGCGGGGCGATCCCGAAGATCGAGGACGGACCCTGGCCGGCGTTCCCGGCCGACATGACCTCGATCGCCCTCGCCCTCGCCACCCAGGCGGATGGGGAGATCCTGATCTTCGAGAAGATGTTCGAGAACCGTCTGTTCTTCGTCGACAAGCTGGTCGCGATGGGCGCTCGGATCACGCTGTGCGACCCCCACCGGGCGATCGTCAGCGGTCCGAGCCGGCTTCATGGTGAGCGCGTGGAGAGCCCCGACATCCGCGCCGGGATGGCGATGCTCATCGCCGCCTGCGCCGCCGAGGGGACCTCGGAGATCGGCAACATCCGCCAGATCGACCGCGGCTACGAGCAGATCGACGAGCGCCTGCGCGGCCTCGGCGCCCAGATCGAGCGCGTCTCCGCCGAGGTTCCGGCCTAGCCCGCTCCCGGGGCCGCTTTCCCGCCTCCGGTGCCCGTGCGCTGAGGTGGCGGGTTTGCCACTAAGGTCCGCCGCATGATCCACCCGATCCCACCCGGCACGCGCGACGTGCTCCCCGACGAGATGCGCGAGCTGCGCCGTCTCAACCGCCGCCTGATCGAGGTCTTCGAAGACTCCGGCTACGGCGAGGTGGCGACGCCGGCGATCGAATACGACGAGGTGCTGGCGCGCGGCGATCGCCCGTCGTCGGCATCGCCCTACCGCTTCTTCGACGAGAACGGCGACCTGCTGGCGCTGCGCAGCGACATGACGGTGCCGATCGCCCGCCTGGTCGCCACCCGTTTCGCCGAGGCGCCGCTGCCGCTGCGCCTCTGTTACCTCGCCTCCGCCTACCGCGCGGTGCTGCCGCAGCGGGGCGAGATGCGCGAATTCGTCCAGGCCGGGATCGAGCTCATCGGCTCCCCGGGCGCCGAGGGCACCGCCGAGGTGATCGGCGTGCTCGAGGCGGCCCTCGACGCCGCCGGGCTCGACCGGGCCGTGATCGGGCTCGGCGACGCCGACCTCTACCGCAGCCTGCTGGCCGAGTTCGGGGTCGAGGGGGAGGCGCGCGACGCCGCCCTTGGCCGGCTCGCCACCCACGACCTGGTCGGGCTCGAGGCGGCACTTGCCGACGCCGGGATCGGCGCGACGGCGATCGAGACCTGCGTCACGCTCTCGCAGCTACGCGGCGGCGCCGAGGTCCTCGACCAGGCGCTCGGGGTCGGCGGCGAGGCGGTCGAGCGCACGATCACCCGGCTCAAGGGGACCTACGAGTCCTTGGTCGAGCGGGGCACCGCCGAGCGGGTCCAGGTCGACCTCGGCCTGCTGCGTGATCTCAGCTACTACGACGGGGCGATCTTCGAGGTCTACGACCCGGCCCTCGGCCACGTGCTCGGCGGCGGCGGCCGCTACGACGGCTTCCTCAAGGGCTTCGGCCTCGATCTGCCCGCGGCGGGCTTCTCCCTCTACCTGGAGCGCGTCCACGTCGCCCAGATGGAGGAGGAGTCCCGGCGCCGCGAGAGGGCGGTGGGCTGATGGCGGGCATCGCCGGGGTCGGCGGCCCGACCCGCTCCGACGGCCCGCTGACGCTGGCGGTCCCGCGCGGCGCGCTCTTCACCGAAACGCTCGACCTGCTCGACGCGGCGGGCGTCGACACGTCCCCGTTGCGCGGGGATTCTCGCTCCTTGATCTTCGAGACCGACGAGATGACCCTGGTCACGATGCGGCCCTCCGATGTCCCTACCTACGTCGAGGCGGGCGCCGCCGATGTCGGCGTCACCGGCAAGGACGTGCTGCTCGAGCAATCCGACCGAATCGTCTACGAGCTTCTCGACCTCGGCTTCGGCAGGTGCCGGATGGTGCTGGCCGGGCGGCGCGGCGACGAGCGCCTCGGGGAAAGCCAACGCCGCCTCGGGATGATGCGGATCGCGACCAAGTACCCGCGGATCGCCGAGCGCTACTTCGAGGACACGGGGCGCCAGATCGAACTGATCGAGGTCAAGGGGTCGGTCGAGCTGGCGCCGCTGATCGGGCTCGGCGACGGGATCGTCGACCTGGTCGCCACCGGCCGGACGCTGGCCGAGAACGACCTCGAGGTGCGCGAGGAGATCGTCGACTGCACCGCGAGATTCGTCGCCAACCGGGTCGCCCACAAGCTGCGCGCCGCCGAAGTCGACGACCTGACCGCGCGCCTCCGCGTGGCCAGCCAGGCGTGAGGGGCGAGCGATGAAGGTCCAGCGCTTCGAGTGGGCTGGGGCGGCGGCGACTGCGGCCGTCGTGCGGAGCTGGAGCGCCGAGGCGGCGCCGCCGGTCGAGGTCGACTCGATCGGCGGGCTGGTGCGCGAGGGTGGCGACGCGGCGCTCCTGGCGCTGACCCGTCGCTACGACGTCACCGACGGCGAGATCGAGGCGATCCGGGTCGACCCGGCCGACGCGCAAGTGGCCCTGGCCGCGATGGAGCCGCCGCTGCGGGAGGCGCTGGAGACCGCCGCCGCCAACATTCGCACCGTCGCCGAGGCGCAGCTGGACGAGGAGCGCACGGTCGAGCTGCCCCAGGGCCACTCGGTGCGCCTGCGTGAAGTGCCGGTCGCGGCAGCCGGGCTCTACGCGCCGGGCGGCAACGCTGCTTACCCCTCGAGCGTCTTGATGACGGCGCTGCCGGCGCAGGCCGCCGGGGTGGGGCGGATCGCCCTGGCGACGCCGCCCGGACCCGACGGCCGCGTGCAACCGGTGACGCTGGCTGCCGCGGCGCTCTGCGGGATCGAGGAGATCTACGCGGTCGGCGGCGCCCAGGCGATCTTCGCGCTCGCCTTCGGGACCGAGACGATCGAGCCGGTCGACGTGATCGCCGGCCCCGGCAACGCTTGGGTCCAAGAGGCGAAGCGGGCGGTGTACGGGACGGTCGGGATCGACTCGCTCGCCGGGCCGTCGGAGCTGATGGTGATCGCCGGCCACGACACCGAGCCCGAGTGGGTCGCCTTCGACCTCTGTGCCCAGGCCGAGCACGGCGACGGCGCGCTGCTGGTCGCCGCGGTCGAGCTGCACGTCCTCGACGCGGTCGCCGAGGCGACCGACCGCCTCACCGCGCTCCGTCCCGGCGTCTCCGCGACGGCGCCGCTGGCGCTCGTCCACGTCCCCGACTCGACCGACGCGGCCGACCTCTGCAACGCCTTCGCCCCCGAGCACGTCGAGATCTTCGAGGAGGACGCCTCGCTGCTCGCCGAGCGGATCACCACCGCGGGCTGCGTCTTTGCCGGGCGCTGGGGCGCGACCGCCTTCGGCGATTATGCGGCGGGCTCGAATCACGTTCTGCCGACCGGCGGCGCGGGTCGCTTCACCGGGCCGCTCGGGCCGGGCGCGTTCCGCCGCCGCATCTCCACGGTGGAGATCGACAAGGCCGCCGCCGCGGCTCTCGCCCCGAGCGTCGATCAGATCGCCCGCGCCGAGGGCTTCCCTGTCCACGCCGAATCGGCCATGATCCGGCGATGAGCAAGCGCAAGGCGACCAAGAGCCGGAAGACGGGGGAGACCGACATCACCCTCGAACTGATCCTCGACGGGATCAGCGAGTACGAGAACGCGACCGGGGTCGGGTTCTTCGACCACATGCTCGACCTCTTCGCCCGCCACGGCCGCTTCGGGCTGACGGTGACCGCCGAAGGGGACACCGAGACCGGCGCCCACCACACCGTGGAGGACGTCGGCATCGTGCTCGGCCAGGCGCTCGACGAGGCGCTCGGCGACCGCGCCGGGATCCGCCGCTACGGCTCGGCTCTGGTGCCGATGGACGAGGCGCTGGCGGAGTGCGCGATCGACATCTCCGGGCGACCGCACTGCGTCTTCCGCGCCGACCTGCCGAAGGCCTCGATCGCGGGCTTCGAAACCGAGCTCGCGGAGGAGTTCTTCAACGCCGTCGCCAACTCGGCGAAGCTGACCCTGCACGTCTCGGTCCGTTACGGAACCAACGTCCACCACATGATCGAGGCCGCCTTCAAGGCGTTCGCGCGGGCGCTTCGCGTCGCCGTCTCGATCGACCCCGAGGAGATGGGAGTTCCCTCGACCAAGGGAACCCTGAATGAGTGACGCTGCCGCGCGAGTCCTTGTCCTTGATTACGGCATGGGCAATCTCAGGTCGGTCGAGAAGGCGCTCGAGCACGTCGGCGCGCGCGCCGCGATCGGCGCCGACCCCGACCAGGTGCGGGCCGCCGACGGTCTGATCCTGCCTGGCGTCGGGGCCTTCCCGCGGGCGATGGAGCGGATCCGGGCGACCGGGCTCGACCAGCTGATCGCCGATCGGGCCGCGGCGCGGACGCCGATCCTCGGCATCTGCCTCGGCCTGCAGTTGCTCTTCGAGCGCTCCGCGGAGCTCGGCGGAGCGGATGGCCTCGGGCTGCTGCCGGGCGCGGTCACCGCGCTCGACGCGCCCGGCCTGAAGGTCCCGCACATCGGCTGGTCGCCGGTCCGCTGGGAGCGCGACTCGCGCCTCGCCGCCGGGATCGACTCCGAGACGCCCTTCTACTTCGTCCACTCCTTTGCTCCGCGCCCGGCCGGCGAGGACACGCTCGGCAGCGCCGGGTACGGCGAGCGCTTCGTCTGCGCGGCCGAGCGCGACAACGTCTTCGGCGTCCAGTTCCACCCCGAGAAGTCGAGCGCCGCCGGCCTGCGGCTGCTCGCCAACTTCGCCGGGATCTGTGCGAAGGCGCCCGCGGCGGCGTGATCCTCTACCCGGCGATCGATATCCGCGACGGCCACGCGGTGCGGCTGGTCGAGGGCGACTACGACCGGGAGACGGTCTACGACGCCGACCCGCTCGACGCGGCGGTGCGCTTCGCCGAAGCGGGCGTGCACATCCTCCACGTGGTCGACCTCGACGGGGCGAAGGCGGGCGAACCGGTGAACCTCGAGGCGATCCGCCGGATCGCCGACGCGGTGCCGTTCCCGATCCAGGTCGGCGGTGGGCTGCGAAACGCCGACTCCGTCGCCGACGTGCTGCGGGTCGGGGCCGAACGCGTGGTGATCGGGACCGCGGCCATGCGCGATCCGGAGTTCCTCGACGCGATGCTGGTGGAGCACGGCGAGCGGATCGTCGTCTCGGTCGATGCCCGCGATGGCAAGGTGTCGCTGGCCGGGTGGACCGAGACCAGCGATGTCGACGCCGCCGACGCGGTCGCCGACCTCAGCGCGCGCGGGGTCGACCGCTTCCTCTTCACCCCGATCGAGGTCGACGGGACGCTCGCCGGGCCGGGCTTCGATCAGCTCGCCAAGATGGCGGCGGCCACGCCCGCCTCGGTGATCTACTCAGGCGGCGTGGGGACGCTCGCCGACCTGGGGCGGCTGCGGGCCGAGGGGGCGCCGAACGTCGAGGGCGTGATCGTCGGCCGCGCCCTCTACGAGCAGCGCTTCACGGTCGACGAGGCGATCGCCGCCCTCGCCTGACGGTGCGTTCGCACTTATCCACATATATCGGGGATAAGTGCGAACTAACCACTGCCCTAGCCTGAAGGGGTGGCACTGAAGCGAGTCATCCCCTGCCTCGACGTCGACGCCGGTCGCGTCGTCAAGGGCACCAACTTCGTCGGCCTGCGTGACGCGGGCGACCCGGTCGAGTTGGCCGAGCGCTACGACGCCGCCGGCGCCGACGAGCTCGTCTTCCTCGACATCACTGCCTCGCACGAACGGCGCGAGACGATCGTCGACCTCGCCCGCCGCACGGCCGACAACGTCTTCATCCCGTTCACGATCGGCGGCGGGATCCGCTCGGTCGAGGACGCCCAGGCGGTGCTCGACGCGGGCGCCGACAAGGTCTCGGTCAACTCGGCGGCGCTGGCCCGGCCGGAGCTCCTGACCGAGCTCGCCGACCACTTCGGGGCGCAGTGCGTGGTGATCGCGATCGACGCCAAGCGCGAGGGGGAGGGCACCTGGGGCGTCTACGTGAAGGGCGGGCGCGAGCGGGTCGAGGGCCGCGACGCGGTCTCCTGGGCGCGCGAGGCGGTCGAGCGCGGCGCCGGCGAGGTCCTGCTGACGAGCATGGACCGCGACGGGACCAATGACGGTTACGACCTCGAGCTGACCCGGGCGGTCGCCGACGCGGTGCCGGTGCCGGTGATCGCCTCGGGCGGGGCGGGGGAGCTGGGGCACCTCTCGGCGGCGATCTCCGAGGGCGGCGCCGATGCCGTCCTCTGCGCCTCGATCTTCCACTACGGGCAGCACACGGTGGCGGAGGCCAAGGAGCGCCTCGCCGCCGACGGCATCCCCGTCCGCCGCTAGCTGCTCTTCAGGTCTTCAGCGAGGCCGGCGACGTGCGTTTCGCGCAGGATCTCCAGCCGCGGCAGTTCGTAGGGCGCGTCCTTTTCGGCGATGCCGGAGATTTCGGTAGTCGCCCCGGTGTAGCCCGCCGCTTCGACGGCCTCGACCACCGTTTCGTCGAACTGCCCGTCCGGATAGCAGAAGTTGTTGACCGGGACCTTGAATTCTTTCTGCAGGATTTCACGCGAGCCCGCGACTTCTTCTTCCAGTTCTTCCGGGCCGAGTCCGGTCAGGTCGAGGTGCTGGATCGTGTGGGCGGCGAGCTCCCAGCCCGCCGCGATCATCGCCTCGACGTTCGACTCGTACAGCTCCGAGCCTTCCGCCCTCAGGTTCAGCAGGCCCGCCCAGCCGTGTTTGCGCAGGGTCGGCAGAGCGAAGGTGTATTGGGGGCGGTAGCCGTCGTCGAAGGAGATGACGACCGGTTTCGGCGGCAGTTTGCCGTTGTGGTACCAGGCTTCCTGCACCTGTTCGAGCGTCACCGCCTCGTACTTATGTTCTTCCAGCCAGTCCATCTGCTTTTCGAAGTCGGTGCGGCCGACGTACATTTCGGGATCGGGGGCGCCTTCGGGCGGAGAGCCGAGCGCGCGGTAATCGAGGATCGGCACCGGGCCGGTGTAGGGCTTCCAGTCGGCCTGCGGGGTCGCGTTGGTGACCTCATGGCTTTCCGCCTTCGGCTTTTCCGTCGCCTTCTTCGTCGTGCCGGCGGCCGTGGCGGAGTTCTTGTCATCGGACCCGCCGGCAGAGGCGAGCACGACGACCACCGCGACCGCCATCACGACGATCGCCGCGACCGCGGTCAGCCGGCGGCGGATGATCTGCGAGCGGGTCGGCGCCGAGCCCGGCGGCTCGTGGTCGGGGCGCATCTCCGGCAGGCCGAGGTCATCCTCCGGCAGGTCCTTCTCGCCCGGCGACCATTCGTCTTCCGGCAGGCCGTCCTCGTCTTCCCAGTCACTCGGCATCCGCGTCCCCGATCATCGTAGGGGGGAACCGATGAGGAGCGCGGAGCGATGACCACCAGCCGAGGCCTCTCCGAGGCCCTCGCCGCCGCCTACCCGGAGCTGGCCGAGGTCGCCGGCGCGGCGCCGGATCCGGTGTACCTGGTCGGCGGCGCGGTGCGGGACCTGATCCTCGGCCGCGGGAGGGCCGATATCGACCTCGTGGTCGAGGGCGACCCGGCGAAGCTGGCGGCGGCGCTCGGGGCGGAGCCGATCGTCTCCCACTCGCGCTTCGGGACGATGAAGGTCGACTGGAACGGCGAGGAGATCGACCTCGCCGCCGCGCGCCGGGAGCGCTACGCCCGACCGGGGGCGCTGCCGTCGGTCGAGCTCGGCGCGCCGATCCGCACCGACCTCGCGCGCCGCGACTTCACCGTCAACGCGATGGCGATCCCGCTGGCCGATCCGGAGGACCTTCTCGACCCCTACGACGGCCGGCAAGACCTGCGCATCGGACTCCTACGGGTGATCCACGACCGGTCCTTCGTCGACGACCCGACCAGGGCGATCCGTGTGGCGCGCTACGCGGCGAGGTTCGGGTTCGGGATCGAGCCCCACACCCGGGAGCTGCTGCAGGCCACCGATCTGACGACCGTGACGCCGGAGCGCCGCGCCGAGGAGCTGCGCCGGCTCGCGCGCGAAGAGCGGGGCGTGAGGGGCCTCGAACTGCTGGCGGGATGGGGCCTGGTCGAGCCGCGACCCGGCGGTGAGTCCTTCGCCCTCGCTCGCGACGTCGACCGCCTGCTGGCTGCCCCGGCCTGGGTCGGCGAGGTCGACCGCCCCGACGCGATCCTCGCCGCGGCGGGGGTGTTGGATTCGCCGGACGGCGCGCCGGGTGGTCGCGGCGCCGAGGATCCGGTCGCTCGTGCAGCCGAGCTCGCCGCCGCGCACCCCACCCGCCCCTCCGAGGGTGCAGCGCTGGCCCGCGGTGTCGACCCGCTCGTGCTCGCCCTCGCCCGGGCGAAAGGCGCCGCCTGGCTCGACGACTGGCTCGAGTGGCGCGAGGTGACGCTCGAGATCAGCGGCGCCGACCTGACCGCGGCGGGCCTCTCCGGCCCCGCGATCGGCATCGCTCTCGATGCCGCCCTGGCCGCCAAGCTCGACGGCGAAGCTCCCACCCGCGCCGACGAGCTCCGCATCGCCCTCGAACAACCCCGTTGATGGGCCGAAAACCGGACTATATGGCGGGTTTTCGGCCCATCAACACGTGATTTGCTTGGCTGGGGGCATGGAGTGGCAGGAGAAAGACGGAGTTCGGTGGCTCGCGGCGGACCTTGGGCCGGCGGGGCACGGCGCCGGGCGCGTCGGCTTCGGCTCGCGGGTCGGGGGAGTGTCGGCGGCGCCTTACGACACCTTGAACATCGGGGTGCTCACCGATGACTTCGACGAGGCGGTGGTCGAGAACCGCAGGCGGCTCGCCGCCGCGGTCGGGATCGAGCCAACCCGCGTCCCGATCGGACTCCAGGTCCACAAGGCCGACATCGCCGTCCACGAGGCTCCGCAGGACCCGAGCCCGTTCGCCGAACCGGGCACCACCCTGGAAGAGGTCGACGGTCACGTCGTCCGCCGACCGGGGCTGGCGCCGCTCGTCCTCACCGCCGACTGCCTGCCGGTCGCGCTCGCCGGGCCCGGCGGCGTGGCGATGCTCCACTGCGGCTGGCGCGGGCTGGCGGCCGGGATCGTCGCCCGTGGCACCGCCCTGGTCGAAGCCACCGCCGCTGCGACCGGCCCTGGGATCGGGCCCTGCTGTTACGAGGTCGGCGCCGAGGTCCTGGACGCCTTCGTCGACCTCGGCGAGGGGGTCGCCGACGGCCGCATGCTCGACCTTCCCGAGGTCGCCCGCCGCACGCTCGCCCGCGCCGGGGTGGAGCGGGTCGAGTCCGCCGACCTCTGCACCTTCTGCGAGGCCGAGCTCTTCTTCTCCCACCGCCGTGACCAGGGCGTCACCGGCAGGATGGGCAACCTCGCCTGGATCGAGTCCCCGGACCAGGCAAGCACGTGATGCCCCGCACGCTCTTCCACGACATCGACCCGGCCCGACTCCGCGCCCGCCTCGAGGAGGTCGCCGAGGCCGCTGCGGGACGCGCCGAGGTCCTCGTCGCCTGCAAGTACGTGCCGCTTGCGGAAATGGACAAGTTGGTCGCCGCCGGGGTCACCCTGGTCGGCGAGAACCGCCAGCAGGAGCTCGCCGCCAAGCACGAGCGCTACGCCGAGGACTTCACCTGGGACTTCATCGGCAACCTGCAGAGCCGCAAGGTCAAGCAGATCCTGCCGCTGGTGCGGCTGATCCACTCGGTCGCCACCGACTCGGTGCTGGGGCAGTTGGGCCGCCACGGGACCGCCGAGACCGAGGTGCTGGTCGAGGTCAACATCGCCGACGAGGAGGGGAAGGGAGGCGTCGCGCCCGCCGACCTCGCCGACTTCATCGCCCGCTGCCCGGTCCGTGTCTCCGGGCTGATGACGATGCCGCCGTTCGCCGCGGACCCGGAGGCCTCGCGGCCGCACTTCGCCCGTCTGGCCGAGCTGGCCGCCGCCAACGGTGTCGAACGCCTCTCGATGGGTACTTCGCAGGACTGGCACGTCGCGCTCGATGAGGGAGCGACGATCATCCGCCTTGGATCGGCGCTATTTGTGTGAATCGGCGCTAATCTGGGCCGGTAGGTCGCAGCAGTCCCGCGTCATCGAAAATCAGCTAAAGGAGTCGGCCCCGCGAAGCCGAAACAGCCTGCATGGCCCTTAGGGATACTTGGCATAGAGCTCTTGTCTACTTCGGCCTCGCCGAGGATCACGACTACGGTCCGGAATACGAGGAAGACTTCGAACCGGAAACCGGTACCGAAGACGCCTACGGCGACCCGCCGCGCCGCGAGCGCGATTCGGGCTCGGTCCGCCGGCTGCCGACCTCGCGTCGCGCCCGCCGCGACGAGATCGACGACATCTTCGCCGACGACGAGCCGATCGCCGCGAGCCGCACGCGCACGCTGCGCCCGGTCGACAACGGCGGCGGCGACCTCCAGGTCCACCTGGTCATCCCGCGCAACTTCAACGACGCCCAGCAGGTCGCCGACCAGTTCAAACGGTCGGTGCCAGTGATCCTCAACCTGCAGACCGCCGACCACGAGCTCTCGAAGCGGATGATCGACTTCTGCTCCGGCCTGACCTACGCACTCGACGGCGGCATGCAGCGGATCGCCGAGAAGATGTTCCTGTTGACGCCGCGCAACGTCGAGGTCTCAGCGGAGGAAAAAGCGCGGTTGATCGACAAAGGCTTCTTCAACCAGTCTTGATGACCTGGCCATCCATCTCCTATCCGGAGTGGAGCGCCACCTGCGACACGCTGCACGCCCACACGCAGGTGCTGGGCAAGCTGGCGGCCGAACTGGCGCCGCCCGAGCCGCAGCTCCAGCACGCCGCCCTGCGGCTCACCGCGCGTGGCTGGGAGACGTTGCCGCTGCCCGCACCTGACGGCTCTGGTTCCTCTTTCGTCGTCGCCCTCGATCTGCACCGCCATGAGGCGCTGGTGGAGACGAGCGACGGCAAGATCGACGCCGTCCCGCTGGTCCCGGACCGCCCGGTAGGCGAGGTGACCCGCGATCTGCTCGCGGCGGTCGCCCAGGTTGCCGGCGAGGTGAAGATCGACCCCGAACCGCAGGAGGTCGCCTGGACCACGCCGCTGGACACCGACACCGAGCACGCGACCTACGACCGTCAGGCGGTGGCCGATTACTTCGGCATGGCGACCCGCGCCGCCCAGGTGCTGACCGCCTTGCGGGCGCCGTTCCGCGGCCGCTCGACCCCGGTCAACGCCTGGTGGGGCTCCTTCGATCTCGCGGTCAGCCTCTTCTCCGGCGATCCGGCGACGCCGCCCTCCGACGACTTCATCATGCGCAACGCGATGGACTCTCAGGAGGTCGCGGTCGGCTGGTGGCCGGGGGACCCCAAACACGGCGGCGCCGCCTTCTATGCCTACGCCCACCCGGCCCAGCCGGGCTTTGCCGAGGCCGATCTCCAGGTCGATGGAGCCCGTTGGGACGCCGATCTGGGCGAGTACGTGCTCGCGTGGGAGGACGTGGTCGCCGCCGCGGACCCGCACGGCCTCGCCGTCTCCTTCGCCCGCCAGGCCTTCCTCCACGCCTGCACGACCTGCGGCTGGGACGCCGACCTGGCCGCCAGCGCCGAGGGAACCCCGCCGCCGGTCGCCTGAGCGCCGTAATCTGGACAGCGTGACCCTCGGCTTCATCGGTTCGGGCAGCATGGCGGCGGCGATCGCCCGTGGGCTCGCGGGCGAGGTCGAGACGATGCTCTTCGCCGACTCCGGCTCGGGCCGGGCGGCGGCGCTCGCCGCGGAGCTCGGCGGCGCGGCCCTATCCGCGGAGGAGGTCGCCGACCGCGCCGACGCGATCGTCCTCGCGGTCAAGCCCGCCGCGCTCGCCGCGGTCGCCGCTGAACTTCAGGACGCCGACGAAATCGTCTCCGTCCTCGCCGCGACGCCGCTGTCGCGGCTGCGCGAGGCCTTCCCCGACGCGCTGGTCCTGCGGACGATGCCGAACGTCGGCGTCGAGGTCCGTCAGGGCGTCATCTGCATCTGCGGCGACGCGCTCTCACCCTGGGTCGGCGCCGCGCTCGAGCACATCGCCCACGTGGTCGAGATCGACGAGGACGACTTCGACGGGGCCACCGCGGTGATGGGCTGCGCGCCCGCCTACCTGGCGCTCGCGGTGGAAGCGATCGGCGACGCGGGGGTGGCGGACGGCCTCGACCCGGAGCTCGCCCGCGAGCTGATCGTCGAGACCACGGCCGGCACCGCCGAGCTGCTGCGCCTGCGCCACCCGGCCGACGTCCGCCGCGCCGTCGCCTCGCCGGGCGGCAGCACCGAGGCGGGCCTCGAAGCGCTCGACCGCGAGGGCGCCCGCGCCGCCTTCACCGCTGCCGTCGTCGCCTCGTTGGAGAGGATGCGCGGATGACCGTCGCCCTCGCATCCCTTCCCCTGGCGCTGACCAAGAACGACTTCGCCACCTACATCAGCGCACTGTTCGTCGTCTACACGATCCTGATCCTGCTGAACATCCTGATCTCGTTCGTGCCGCGGATGCCGTACTCGCCTTGGCTGCGGGCGGTGCTCGACTTCATCACCGAGTCGACCGACCCCTACCTGAACATCTTCCGCGGCATCATGCGGCCGATCGGCGGCGGCGGATTCGCCTTCGACCTCAGCCCGATCCTCGCCTTGATCGTCCTCGGCATCGCCGAGGGGATCGTGGTCGGCGCCCTGCGGTGAGCGACCGCGTCGGGCGGGCCTGGGGGCTCGCGGCAGCACTGGCGGTGGTCGTGGTCGTCCTCGACCAGATCGCAAAGAGCATCGTCGAACACCACATCGTGCTCGGCGAACAGGTCGACGTGCTGGGGCCGCTGAAGCTGACCCTCTCGCACAACGAAGGGGTCGCCTTCGGGCTCGCCGACGGGGGCGGGGTGCTGCTGGTCGCGATCACCCTGATCGCGCTCGGCGTGGTGCTCTTCCTCTTCGCCCGCGACCCGGTGCGGCCGGGGATGTGGGTGGCGACCGGGCTGCTCGCCGGCGGCGCCTTCGGCAACCTGATCGACAGGGTTCGCCACGGCCACGTCACCGACTTCATCGAACTGCCGCACTGGCCGCCGTTCAACCTCGCCGACTGCGGGATCACCTGTGGGGTGATCATCCTGCTGGTGATCTACGTGCGCGAAGCGGAGCGGGCCGAGCGTGGCTCCTGAGCTACGCATCGTTCACCTCGACGACGATCTCGCGGTGATCGACAAGCCGGCCGGGCTGGTCGTCCACCCGGCCCCCTCGCACAGCGGTCCGACCCTGGTCTCCGAGCTCGGCGACCTGCTCGGCGGCGGCGACCCGGAGCGGCCGGGGATCGTCCACCGCCTCGACAAGGACACCAGCGGGCTGATGGTGGTGGCGCGCAATCCGGAGGCGCTGGCGGCGTTGCAGGAGGCGGTGCGGGAGCGCCACGTGGAGCGCCGTTATCTGGCCCTGGCCGGCGGGCGCCTGGCCTCCCGGACCGGGACGATCGACGCGCCGATCGGGCGCGCGGCCAAGCGCCGCACCCGGATGGCGGTCGCCGGCGCCGCCTCGCGTGAGGCGCGCACCCACTTCGAAGTGCTGGAGCTGCTGCCGCTGGAGAGCTACGTCGAGGCCCGCCTGGAGACCGGCCGCACCCACCAGATCCGCGCTCATTTCGCCGCCATCGGCCACCCGCTCACCGGCGACCCGACCTACGGCGGCGCCGCCCGCTACGGCCTGCGGCGCCAGTTCCTGCACGCCCACCGGCTCGCCTTCCGCCACCCGCGCACGGGCGCGCCGCTCGACTTCAGCTCACCGCTCCCGGCCGACCTCGAGGCGGCGCTCGAGGCGGCCCACGCCGAGTAGCGCGCGGCTCTACAATCGGCATCAACCAAGTCACTTCTATCCCCGTCCAGTAGCCGACCGGATCCTGCCCAGGTGCCAAGAACCTGGGTCCCGGCGAGCGGGGCGGGCGTACCGCAACCGAATCCAAGGAGAACTGCATGCCTGAGGCAGGCCTGAAAGAACTGCTCGAGGCCGGAGTCCACTTCGGCCACCAGACGCGCCGCTGGAACCCGAACATGCGCCGTTTCATCCACGGCGAGCTCGACGGGATCCACATCATCGACCTTCTGCAGACCGAGGCGCTGCTGGAGAACGCCCGTCGCTTTGCCGGTGAGCTGGCGTCCGGAGGCGGCACCGTCCTCTTCGTCGGCACCAAGAAGCAGGCGCGCGACGTGGTCCAGGAATGGGCCGAACGCTGCAAGATGCCCTACGTCAACAAGCGTTGGCTCGGCGGCCTGCTGACCAACTTCCAGACGATGTCGGGCCGGATCGCCCGCCTCCACGAGCTCAACGGGTGGAAAGAGGAGGGCAAACTCGACCTCCTGCCGACCAAGGAGCGGATGGGGATGGAGGCCGAACTCGCGAAGCTCGAGTTCAACCTCGGCGGCGTCCGCGACATGGACCGCCTGCCCGACGCGGTCTTCGTCACCGACCTGAAAACCGAGGAGATCGCGGTCCACGAGGCGGCTCGCCTGCGGATCCCGATCATCGGCCTGGTCGATACCAACTGCGACCCGACCCCGGTCGACTACGTGATCCCCGGCAACGACGACGCGATCCGCTCCTGTCAGCTGATCATCGGCACGATCGGCAGCGCGGTCGAGGAGGGCGCTTCGGGCTGGCGCGTGCAGGAGGAGAAACGGATCGCCGAGGAGATGGAACGGCGCAAACGCGACGAGGAAGAGCGCCGCAAACGGGAGGAAGAAGAGAAAGCCCGGCTCGAGGCGCAGCAGGCCAAAGAAGCCGAGGAGGAAGCGGCCAAACAGGCTGCGGCGAAAGCCGAGGCCGAGAAACAGGCAGCTGCCGCGGCTGCTGCCGCCAAAGCCGCTCCGGCGGCGCCCAAAGCGCAGCAGCCGACGGGTCCTGCCCCCGGTGACACGGCCTCGTCCTCGCAGGCTGCGAGCGAGACCGCGCCACCGGCGTCACCCGCCGGACAGGGGCAGGCTGCCGCTGCCCCCGAGGCGCCTAAGGCAGAGGCTCCGAAAGCCGAGGCGCCTGCTCCGGCCGCCGAGAAAGCTGAGGCCGACGCCCCGGCCGCTCCCGAGGCTCCGAAAGCCGAGGCTCCGGCCGAGACCACTGCCGACACCCAGAAAGGGGATTCGTGATGGCGTCGATCACCGCCGCCGATGTGAAAGCGCTCCGGGAACGCACCGGGGCCGCGATGATGGACAGCAAAGCGGCGCTGGTCGAGGCCGACGGGGACGTCGACCGCGCGATCGAGCTGCTGCGGGTGAAGGGCCAGGCCTCCGCCGCCAAGCGCGAAGGCCGCGGCACCGAAGAGGGCGTCGTCTCCTCCTACATCCACGCCAACAACAGCGTCGGCGCGATGGTCGAGGTGCAGTGCGAGACCGACTTCGTCTCCCGCAACGAGGACTTCCAGGTCTTCGCCTACCAGGTGGCCCTGCACGTCGCGGCGACCGCGCCCCAGTACGTCTCCACCGACGAAATCGACCCGGAGGCCCGCGAGGCCGAAAAGCGGGTCTTCGAGGAGAAGGCGCGCGAAGAAGGCAAACCGGACAACATCGTCGAGAAAATCGTCGCGGGCCAGCTCAACAAATGGGCCTCGGAAGTCGCGCTGCTCGATCAGCAGCACGTCAACGCCGAGAAACACGGCTCGAAAACGATCGAGGAACTGCGCCAGGAGCTGGCGGCGAAAACCGGCGAGAACATCCGCATCGCCCGCTTCTCCTACTTCCGCGTCGGCGGCGAGTAAGCCCAGATGGCCGGGGATCGGTTCGGTCGCATCCTCCTGAAGCTCTCAGGGGAGGCCCTGATGGGCAGTCAGGAGTACGGCACCGACGGTGTCGAGGTCGACCGGATCGCAGCCCAGGTCGCCGCCGTCCGCGAGCGTGGGGTGGAGGTGGCGATCGTCGTCGGGGCCGGGAACATCTACCGCGGCCTCGCCGGGGCCGCGGCGGGGATGGACCGGGCGACCGGCGACTACATGGGGATGCTGGCGACGGTGCTCAACGCGCTGACGCTGCAGGACGCGCTCGAGCGGAAAGGCCAGCACACCCGGGTGATGTCGGCGATCGACGTCAAGGAGGTCGCCGAGCCCTACATCCGCCGGCGCGCGATGCGCCACCTGGAGAAGGGCCGGATCGTGATCTTCGCCGCCGGCACCGGCAACCCGTTTTTCACCACCGACACGGCGGCCGCGCTACGGGCGCTGGAGATCCACGCGGAGGCGATCCTGATGGCGAAGAACGGGGTGGAGGGGGTCTTCGACTCCGACCCTGCGACCAACCCGGACGCCAAGTTCATCCCCACGATCACGCACCGGGAAGCGATCGAGCGGGGCCTCAAAGTGATGGACTCGACCGCGCTCAGCCTCTGCATGGACAACGACCTGCCCATCTACGTCTTCAACATGGCGGACGAGCTGAACATAGATAGGATCGTCAGCGGCGAGACGGTCGGCACGTTGGTGTCCAACCGCACCGACGCCTAGAGAGGATTGATCGTGGCAATTACCGACGAACTGCTCGCCGACGCGAAAGAGCGGATGGCCAAATCGGTGGAATCGAGCCGCGGTGAGCTCGCCACGGTGCGCACCGGCCGCGCCTCCCCGCATCTGCTCGACCGCATCAGCGTCGACTACTACGGTGCCCAGACGCCGCTGAAGCAGCTTGCCAACGTGGCCGCGAGCGACGCGCGCCTGCTCACGGTCCAGCCCTTCGACAAGAGCGCGATCGGGGCGATCGAGAAATCGATCCTCGAGTCCGACGTCGGCCTCACCCCGTCCAACGACGGCAACGTGATCCGCCTGGCGATCCCGGAAATGACCGAGGAGCGGCGGCGCGAGATGGTCAAGGTCGTCAACGGCGTCGCCGAGGACGGCCGGGTCGCGATCCGCAATGTGCGGCGCGACGTGATGAGCGACCTGCGTGAGCTGAAGAACGAGGGCGAAGTGGGCGAGGACGACGAGCGCCGCGCCGAGACCACGCTGCAGAAACAGACCGACGAGGCGATCGCCGAGATCGACACGCTCCTGAAGGGCAAGGAAGCGGAAATCCTCGAGGTCTGAGGGCGGCGCACGGTTTGAGCGCCGCGAGATACGTAGCGATCATCACCGACGGCAACGGCCGCTGGGCGCAGCGGCGTGGGGCGCCGGTGATCGAAGGCCATCGGGCGGGCGCCGACGTGGTCAAGGCGCGGCTGCGCGACGCGGTCGAGTTGGGGATCGAGGAGCTGACCGTGTTCTCCTTCTCGACCGAGAACTGGTCGCGCTCCGAGGAGGAGGTCAGCGGGCTGATGGCGATGTTCGGCGAGCGGATCCTCGGCGAGACGCCGGAGCTCGACCAGGAGGGCGTGCGGATGCGCTTCATCGGCCGGCGCGAGGAGGTCGACGCGGCCCTGGTCGAGCGGATGGAGTGGGCGGAACAGAAGACCGCCGAGAACTCCCGGATCACCCTCTTCATCGCCTTCAACTACGGCGGCAGGGCGGAGATCGTCGATGCGGCGCGAAACTTCCAGGGGGACTCCGAGGAGGAGTTCCGAAGCCACCTGTACGCGCCCGACATGCACGACCCTGACCTCCTGATCAGAACCAGCGGCGAGCAGCGGATCTCCAACTACCTGCTGTGGCAGTGCGCCTACTCGGAGCTGGTCTTCGCCGAGGAGCTATGGCCGGACTTTGACCGGACGGCGTTCGAGCGGGCGCTCGGCCAGTACACCGAGCGCCGGCGCCGTTTCGGGGGGCGCTGATGAGCGACTTCTTCGAAGAAGAGATGTTCGAAGAGCGGGCCGAGTCGGAGCCCGAGGTCGTCGAGGAGCCGCCGCGGCGGCGGCGCCGGAAACCGAAAAAAGCCAAGAAACCGAAAAAAGCGCGGCGACCGCGAGGCGGCGGCGAGACGACCCGCCGGATCCTCGTCGCGGTGCCGGCGATCATCTTCGCGATCGCGATCACCATCGCCGGCGACTGGGTCTTCGCCCTGGCGATGATCGCGATCGGGATCCTCTGTCTGCGCGAGTACCTCGAACTGACCTCGACGGCGCGACCGCTGGCGATCCCCGCCTACGCGGCGGTCGCGGCGATGGTCGTCGCCGCCCACGTCGGCACCTCCTACAGCGTGCTGATGGTCTTCGCCGCGTCGTTCCCGTTGCTTTTCGCCTTCGGGGCGAATGACAAACATCGAGACGGGGTCACGATGTCGATCGCGGTGACCCTGCTGGGGATCGTCTGGGTCGGCATCCCGCTTGCCCACGCGGTCTTCCTCCGCGACCTGCCGAGCCACGGCGCCGCGCTCCTGATCGACGTCCTGGTCGGCACCTTCGTCACCGACACCGCCGCCTACGCGACCGGCCGCATGTTCGGTAGCCACAAGCTCGCCCCGAGCCTCTCGCCGAACAAGTCGATCGAGGGCCTGATCGGCGGCTTCGTGATCGGCACGATGGGCTTCTGGTTCGCCGGGCTGTACCAGAACTGGCTGAGCGGGACGGACGCCCTGATCATCGGCGCCGCCGTCGCCGCGATCGCCCCGATCGGCGACCTCTTCGAGTCGATGCTGAAGCGCGACCTGGGCAAGAAGGACACCGGCACCATCTTCGGCCCCCACGGCGGCATCCTCGACCGCCTCGACGCCGTGTTCTTCACCGTCGTCGTCGGCTATTACCTGGCCGTCGCCCTCGTTTACTGAGTCCTGTCACATTTCTTGACCGGCCCCGCAGCCCGGCGTAACGTCGCCCGCCGTGAGGCTCCACCGCGACATAGACGGGAACAGGGTTTTGCACTGGCTCGCGAGATGGGGCTTTGCCGCGATGGTCGGCGCTGCGATCGTCGCCAGCCTGTTCGCCGGTGTGACGGTCGCGGTTCCCTCCGATGTGCCCGCGGTAGCTCTCCAGGCGCCGGCCGTCTATCGGCTCGAGGTTGGCGGTGCGATCTTCGTCGGCCTCTACGTCGTCACGATGGCGTTTGTCCTCGCTCTCCAAAACCGGGCGTTCACCGAAATTGGCAGCGACGGAGTCAGAGCTCAGAGCCTCTCGGATCTGCCGGAGACGCTGATGGCCCAGGAGGGAGCCTTGAATGTCCTACTGGAGGTGGTCGATGAATTGGAGGGTCTGCGTGACCATCGAAACGAGAAATAGCCCGGTCGACGCAGCCGGCAAAGGCGACAGGAGAGCGCGGGAAGAACGGATCAGGCAGTTGATAGAGGAGGCGCGTGGGCTGCTGAGCCAGAATCAGGTGGTCTTCGATCGGTGGCGGGCTGAAGGAATTCTGCCGCCGAAAGAGCCCGGCCAGCGCGTTTAGGGAGTCGGAAGGTGTGCTCCGTATCCTCTGGATAGATGAGGAAGGTGCTGATACTCGGCTCGACGGGGTCGATCGGGACGCAGGCGCTGGAGGTGATCGGCACCTCGAGCGAACTCCGTGCCGTCGGCCTGGCCGCCGGGCATGGCTGGGAGACGACGGTCGCCCAGGCCCGTGAGCACGGCGTCGGCACGATCGCGCTCGCCGACCCTGATGCCGCCGCGCAGGCGGCTGCAGCGTGGGATGGGCGGGTGCTGGTCGGCGAGGAGGGCGTGCGCGAGCTGATCGCGGCGACCGAGCCGGATCTGGTCCTCAACGGGATCGTCGGCGCCGCGGGCCTCGGCTCGACCGTGGCGGCGCTCGCCGCGGGGATCGACGTCGCGCTCGCCAACAAGGAGAGCCTCGTGCTCGGCGGCGAGCTGGTGATGGCGCTCGCCGAGGCGACGGGCGCCCGGTTGCTGCCGGTCGATTCCGAGCACTCGGCGCTCCACCAGCTGATCAATCGCGAGGCGCCCGGCACGGTCGAGCGCCTCGTCATCACCGCCTCCGGCGGCCCCTTCCGTGGCCGCGACGATCTCAGCGACGTCAGCGTCACCGACGCGCTCGACCACCCGACCTGGAAGATGGGGGGCCGGATCACGATCGACTGCGCGACGCTGATGAACAAGGGCTTCGAGGTGATCGAGGCGCACCATCTCTTCGGCATCCCCTACGAACGGATCGAGGTCGTCGTCCACCCGCAGTCGCTGATCCACTCGCTGGTCTCGCTGGTCGACGGCTCGACCCTCGCCCACATCGGCTATCCCGACATGCGGGTGCCGATCTCCTACGCGCTGAACTTCCCCGAACGGGCGCCGGTCGACGTGCCGCGCCTCGACCTCGCCGCGGTCGGCCAGATGACCTTCGAGGCGCCCGATCCCGACACTTTCGCCTGTCTGCGCCTGGCGCTCGAGGCAGGGCAGACCGGCGGCACCGCGCCGACGGTGCTGAACGCCGCCGACGAGGTCGCCGTCGCCGCCTTCCTCGACGGCCGGATTCCCTTCACCGGGATCGCCGCCGTGGTCGAGCGCTGCCTCGAGGAGATGCCCGCCGCGCCGGTCACCCACTTCGACGACCTCTTCGCCACCGACGCCGAGGCGCGCGACCGCGCCGCCGCGGCCGCCCGGGAGCTGACCCCCGCATGAGCTGGGTCTACGTCTTCCTCGGCTTCTGCGCCCTGATCCTGCTGCACGAGGCGGGCCACTTCGTCGCCGCCAAGGCGACCGGGATGCGGGTCGAAGGCTTCTTCCTCTTCTTCGGGCCGACTCTCTGGTCGTTCAAACGCGGCGACACCGAGTACGGGATCAAATCGATCCCGCTCGGGGGCTACGTGAAAATCAACGGGATGAACCCGGAGGAAGAGATGCCTCCGGGGGAAGAGCACCGCGCCTACCACCGGCAGAAGGTGTGGAAGCGAATCGTCGTCGCCGCGGCCGGCCCGGCGGTGAACATCGTGCTCGCCTTCGTGATCCTGTTCGCGGTGTTCAAGATCGGCGGACTGCAGGAAAACAAGACCACGGTCGCTGACACGATCAAGGGGTCCGGTGCTGCCACTGTTCTGGAACACGGCGATCAGGTCATCGCGCTCGACGGACACACCTACGCGAACCTGGCCGAAGATCAGCGGATCAAAAAGTTCGGCGAAGTCGTCCAGGAACACAAATGTGCCGGGAAAGTCACGGACAAGTGCGTGGCGACCACCCCGGTCGAAGTGACGGTGCGGCGGGACGAGAAAATAAAGACCGTCGAGATCACGCCCCACTACGACAAGGGTGAAGGCAAAATGCTGCTGGGACTCGGCTGGAGCCCGAATGGTCATTGGGCTTCGATCGGCACCTCGGAAGCCTTCGATCGCTCGACCGGCCTCATGGGCGAAGTGATCAGCCGCACCGGCTCGGTCTTCTCGCACATCTTCGAAGCCGAAAAGCGCAAGGAAATCTCAAGTGTGGTCGGGATCAGCGACGTCGGGCACGAAGCGGTGAATGACGGGTGGCGCAAAGCCTTTATCCTGCTCGCCCTGGTCAGCCTCTCGCTCGGGCTGATCAACCTGGTGCCGATCCTGCCACTCGACGGGGGGCACATCTTCTGGGCGATCGTGGAGAAATTGCGCCGCGGGAAGCCGGTCTCGATCCAGGTGATGGAGCGGGCGACGATTATCGGATTCGCCTTGGTCCTGATGCTTATGGTGGTCGGCGTCTCCAACGACATCGGCCGGATCACCGGCGAAGGGTTCAACGTCTCCAAATAGGGTCAGCCACTCTCCGCAGTCGAAAGGCTTGCCGTGCAATAGGGACAACGTTTCGCGGCAAGGGGGATGGCTCTCGTGCATTCCGGGCAACTCCGTACTTCGTCCACGCCGGAACCGCCGCGCTCGGCGTCCCCTCGTCGGCACACGCTCATGCTCAAAAGAGCGAGGGCTCCGACGAGTGCGAACGTCAGGGCGTACTCGATCGCGATCCCGTATCTGAATTCGCTGCCATTGACGGAGAACGAGTTGAGTTCGAAGTGTTGGTCTCCAACGAAGGCGGCGATCAGCGGCGCAATCAGCGATCCGACGACCGCGGACACGAGGTAATACGTCGCGATCCCAACGGCAGCGCCGACGGCGATCGTAAGCGGATCACGCCGAGACAGGATCTGTCTGAGTCTTTGGAGCACCGGAAGCATCGCTGAGCATATTTCCCAAGACGGTCGGAACCGGCCGTCTCAAATCGAGGAGGCCAGCGTGCGTCGCAGGACGGCGACAAGGCCCGGGGACCGACACGGATAACCTTCAGAGATGGCCTCCAAGCGGCAGATCTTCGTCGGCAGCGTGCCGATCGGTGGCGGCGCCCCGGTTGTGGTGCAGACGATGACCAAGACCGAGACGGCGAACCTGACCGCGACGATGGATCAGATCCGCAAGGTCGCCGACGCGGGGGCCGACGTGGTGCGTTGCGCGGTGCCGCGCGAGCAGGACGCCGAGGCGCTGCGGACGATCGTCGCCGAGTCGCCGATCCCGGTGATCGCCGACATCCACTTCAACCACACGTTGGCGCTGAAAGCGATCGAAGCGGGGGCGCACTGCATCCGGTTGAACCCGGGGAACATCGGCGGACGCGACAAAGTGGCCGAGGTCGCCGAGCTGGCCAACCTGAAAAAGGTGCCGATGCGGATCGGGGTCAACTCCGGCTCGCTGCCCAAACATCTGCACGCGCTCGAGCGCGAGGCCCCGGTCGAGGCGCTGGTCGCCGCCGCGATCGAGTTCGTCGAACTGATGGAGGGGCTCGACTTCACCAACTTCAAGGTCTCGATCAAGTCGACCAACGTGCCGTACACGATCGCCGCCAACCGCCAACTGTCGGAGAAGATCCCCTATCCGCTCCACCTCGGGATCACCGAGGCGGGGACGAAATGGTCGGGCGCGCTGAAATCGGCGGTCGGCCTGGGGACGCTCCTGGCCGACGGGGTGGGGGACACGATCCGGGTCAGCCTCTCGACCTTCCACGCCGAGGAGGAGGTCAAGGTCGCCTGGGAGATCCTCAAGGCGCTCGGCCTGCGCGAGCGCGGCCCGGTCCTGATCGCCTGCCCGACCTGCGGCCGCCTGCAGTTCGACATGGACTCGGTGGTGGCGGAAATCGAGCAACGGCTGGAAGGCTACGAGGAGGCGGTCGAGGTCGCCGTCCTCGGCTGCGCGGTGAACGGGATCGGCGAGGCGAGCCACGCCGACTTCGGCATCGCCGGGGCGAAGAACGAGGGCCTGATCTTCGCCGGCGGCAAACCGCTGCGCAAGGTCCCCCAGGCGAAACTCGTCGACACCCTCTTCGAAGAGATCGACAAGTCGCTCGACCGCGGCACGGTCGAGGTCGACGAGAGCGAGGCGCGCGAGGGCGCCGCCTGGCTGGCGAAGATCGAGGAGGAGAACGCCGGCGAACTGACCCCGGAGAAGATCGCCGCGATGGAGAAGGAAGCGGTCGAAAAGGGCGAGTCGGACAAAGTGCTGCTCTCCGAGGACGCCAGCCCGACGGCCGGGCGTCGGTTCACCAGGGCCTGAGGCCGATCACCGCCGCCTTTCGGCGTCCTCGGCCCTCAGGGGGCTTATAGATTCCTCGCATGACTGACGTCGATCCGTTCGGGCGTGGCCGCGTACGCCGCCTCTTCGGGCTCGACCGCAGCGGCCCCAAACCGCGCCAGACGCGCAAGGGGGAGCCGCTCAACCCCTGGACGATCCCGAACGCGGTCGGCTACCTGCGGCTGGCCGGGATCCCGGTCTTCCTTATCCTCGCCTACTCCTCCGACGACGGGCGCTCGGCCGCCGCCGCGACGATCTTCTGGCTGATCGCGGCGGGCGACTACCTCGACGGCTTCCTCGCCCGCGCCACCGGCCAGTACAGCCGCATGGGGGCCCTGATGGACCCGTTCATCGATCGGCTCACGGTGATCTCGGGCGCCGTCGTCTGCTGGAGCTTCGAGCTGCTGCCGCGCTGGGCGCTGCTCGTGCTGGCGGCGCGCGAACTGGTGATGCTCGGGCTCGCCGAGTACGGGCTGCGCCAAGGCGTCGACCTGGCGATCAACTGGCCGGGTCGGATCGCCGTCTTCTGGGTCATGGCGGGCATCTTCTTCGCGATGGTCTTCGCCGGTTGGGTGCCGACCGCGTTCCTCCTCTTCGGCCTTTTCATGGCCCTGATCGCGACCGCCCTCTACGCGCGCGAGGGCGTCCGCGCGGCCCGGGCGGCGAAGCGGGCAGCCTGAGCCGACGCCTGAGGGTTGCGCCCTGGCGCTACGCGAAATCCGCGCAACTACCGCTTGGGAACCTTCAACCTGCGGTTGAACCTTTTGCTCGGCCGATCTATACTGCGCTCTCGCCGACGGAAGGGCAGGCCGGCGGGCTTGGCAACTCACTTAAGGAGCACGATGGAGGACACCTTTCCGGATCTCGGTTCCCTCACCGACAAGGAGCTGAAGGATCTGATCGACAACCTGACGGCGGAGGAGAACGAGATCTCCTACAAACGGCGCGTCCTGCACGGGAAGATCGACATCCTTCGTGCGGAGCTCGTCAACCGGCTGCGCCAGAAACGCGAGCGGGGCGATTCGCTCATCTCCGGCGACGATGTCGAGCAGCTGACCAACATCCTCGCGGGCAAGGCCCAGGGCGAGGACCCGGCCGCCTAAAAGGCCCTCAGCGGGAGGAGCCCGGATGTCCGCCGTCCACTGCCCCGAGTGCGGGTTCGCCAACCCTGAGGGCGCGAACTACTGCCAGAAATGTGGCGCCTACCTGGGCGGCCCGGCGGAGAGCGGCGAGGACCCGACGACGATGACCTACCGGGTCGACGAGACCGGCGACATGCAGCCGGTCGACATCGAGGACGTGGTCGAGGAGTCGGGCGCGGCGCTGGTGATCCGCGCCGGTGGCGGTCGCGCCGGTGAGAGCTTCTCGATCGACGAGGACCGCACCTCGATCGGCCGCAGTCCCGACGCCGGCGTCTTCCTCGACGACGTCACCGTGTCGCGCAACCACGCGCTGTTGGTGCGCCGCCGCGACGGCCTCTACATCGACGACCTCGGCTCGCTGAACGGCACCTACGTGAATCGCCGGCGGATCGAGTCGCACCGGCTTGCCGACGGCGACGAGATCCAGATCGGCAAGTACAAGCTGAGTTACCTGGAGCGCTGATGGCATCGGTCTCCGAACCCGCCCGGCGCACGCCGGAGTCCGCCTCCCGTCCCCGCAAGGCGCTGACGATCGGCGCCGTCTGCAAGATCCTGCAGGGCGAGTTCGACGACGTCTCGATCTCCAAGATCCGCTACCTCGAGGACCAGAAGCTGCTCAGCCCGCGGCGCACCAGCGGCGGCTACCGGCTCTACAGCCAGTCCGACGTCGAGCGGTTGCGGACGATCCTGCGCCTGCAGCGCGACGAGTTCCTGCCCTTGCGGGTGATCCGCCAGGAGCTCGCCTCCGGCAACGACATGGTGCTCAGCGATGGCGGCGACCGCAAGCCGGCCTCGGGCGCGGTGCGGCGGGCGATCCTGGTCGACACCTCGCGCACCTACCTGAGCCTCGAGGAGATCGTCGAGGAGACCGGGGCGCGCGAGGAGCTTGTCTCCGAGCTGGAGAACTTCGGCATCGTGCAGCCGGAAAAACGCGAGGGGCGGACCGTCTACGACGAGACCGACCGCGAGATCATCCGCGCCGCCAACGAACTGTCACGGGTCGGTGTCGGCGCCCGCAACCTGCGCGTCTTCCGCTCCTCGGCCGACCGCGAGGCGCAACTGCTGGAAGCGCTGCTGGGACCTTCGCTGCGCTCGCGCAACCCGGAGCGGCGCAAAGAGGCGCTGCAGAGCCTCGAGAGCCTCGCCGCGACCGTCAGCCACCTCAAGCACCTGCTGCTGGTCCGCGATCTGCGCCGCCTCGCCGGCGACCACTAGGCCGGCCGTGCCGCGGGTGACCCGCAGGCGGACGGTCGAGGCGCCCGTCCCGGAGGTCTGGAAGCTGGTCTCCGACCCCTACGCGCTGCCGCGCTGGTGGCCGCGGGTGTCACGCGTGGAGGACGTCGAGGCCCGCCAGGCCGGGCGCCGCAGCCAGTGGACCAAGGTGCTGGAGACCCAGCACGGGCGCGGCGTGCGGGCCGATTACCGCTGCGTGTCCTCGGCCGAGCCGGAACGCTACGTCTGGGAGCAGCAGCTGGAGAACTCGCCGTTCGCCAAGCACCTGAAGGAGTCGCGGGTGGAGATCGAGCTGCACGCGGGCGGCGCGGGGGAGACGCGGGTGGTGATGACCTCGCTGCAGACGATGCGGGGGATGTCGCGGCTGGGCGGCTGGATGATGCGCAAAGGGCAGCGCGACATCCTCGACTCGGCACTCGACGGGATCGAGGAGGCGCTCGGATGACCGAGCCGCGGCGCGACAGCAACTGGTGGGGTTGGGGGGATCCGATGCGGCGGACGGGGCTCGACGCGACCGCGCTCGGGGTCCTGCGCGAGCGGATCGGTGAGCTGGAGCCATGGCCGCTGACGGCGGGACCCGAGGACTTCGACCTGCCCGCGGCCAGGCCGCTGCCGAGCGCGGTAGTCGACGCGGTGGGCGCCGAGGCGGTCTTCGACGGCAAGGAGGATCGCTTGCGGCACGCGGTCGGGCGCGGTTATGTCGACCTGGCGCGGCTGCGCTCGGGCAGGCTCGACGATGCTCCTGATGCGGTGCTCGTCCCGGCCGACGCCGCCGCCGTGGGCCGGCTGATCGACGCCTGCGCCACGCACGGCGTCGCCGTGGTGCCGTTCGGCGGCGGCACCAGTGTGGTCGGCGGGGTGGAGCCGCTGCGCGGCTCGCACGCAGCTCTGATCAGCCTCGACCTCACCGCGCTGCGCGAAGTCGCCATCGACCACACCTCGCTGACCGCGCGCCTCGGGGCGGGCCTCCGCGGCCCGGAGGCGGAGGCGGCGCTCGGTGCCCAGGGCCTCACCCTCGGCCACTTCCCGCAGTCCTTCGAGTACGCGACGATCGGCGGCTTCGCCGCGACCCGCTCCGCCGGCCAGGCTTCCAGCGGCTATGGCCGCTTCGATTCGCTGGTCAGCTCGGTGCGCCTGCTGGCGCCTGCCGGCAACCTGAGCACGCTGGAAACTCCGCACACCGCCGCCGGGCCGGCCCTGCGCGAGCTGGTGATCGGCTCGGAGGGCGTTTTTGGCGTGATCCCCGACGTGACCGTGCGGGTGCGCCCGGCGCCGCTGCAGCGTCGCTACGAGGCCTGGATGGCGGAGAGTTTCGAGGCGGGGACGGAGATCGTCCGCGACCTTGCCCAGGGCCCCGGCCTGCCGACCGTGATCCGCGTCTCCGACGAGGAGGAGACGCTGGGGTCGCTGGCCCTCTCGGGGCCGCGCGGGATGGCCGGGAAAGCGTTCGGCGGTTACCTGAAGGCGCGGCGACGCGAGGGCGGGGCGCTGATGATCGTCGGCTTCGAGGGCGACGAGGAGACGGTGACCCGGAAGCGGGCGCTCGCGGTGCGGGCGCTGCGCGGCGGCAGCGCGGTCTACCTCGGCCGCGCCGGCGGGCGCTCGTGGGAGCACGGCCGTTACGGCGGCCCTTACCAGCGCGATCTGCTGATGGGGATGGGGGCGATGGCGGAGACGCTCGAGACCTCCCACTCCTGGACCCGCCTTGGCGAGTTGCACCGGGCGGTCAGCGCGGCGATCACGGGGGCGCTCGAGGGCCAGGGCACTCCCGGCCTCGTCTTCTGCCACCTCTCGCACGCCTATGCGGACGGCGCCTCGCTCTACTTCACCTTCATCTCAAGGTCGCGGCGCGGGGCGGAGGTCGAGCAGTGGGCGGCGGTGAAAAAGGCCGCGAGCGAGGCGATCGTCGCCAACGGCGCCACGATCACCCACCATCACGCGGTCGGCCGCGACCACGTCCCGTACATGGAGGCCGAGGTGGGGGAGACCGGCCTCGAGGTCCTGCGGGCGGTGAAGGAGCGGCTCGACCCGGCCGGGATCATGAACCCGGGCAAGCTCCTGCCCTGAGGGAGTTCGCACTTAGCCGCGCATAACGCGGCAAACTGCGAACTCACCGTGTGGGGGCGCCGTTATTCGCCTTTTTGTTCTTGTTCTTCTTCTTCGCGCTTGGCGAGGCCGATGATCGGGCCGGTGATCGTCCCGCGCAGGACCGGTTCGCCGGTGTATTTCGGCGTCGTCTTGTTTTTCGTCGCGACTTCGATCGCCGCATCGATCCGTTTGGTCTGGGTCCGCGTGATCGCGATCTGGTCGAAGGTCCCTTTCGCCAGGTAGGCGAGGATTTCGACCGGCACTTCGAACTGGGCGGCAATCTCTTCGGCCCCTTTGCCGCTGCTTTTGACCCCGGTTGAGGCAAGCGGCAGCATCCTCTGCGGCGACTGGGCCAGCCAGATCGTGTAGGCGTTGGTGCCTTCGGTGGTCGGTTCGAGGCCTTTCGCTTCGATCTGCAGCGCGAGCTTGTTTTTCAGCCGGCCGAAGGTGGCGAGGCCGACCGCTTCCGAGCCGTCGACCGCGGTCAGTTCGGCCTGCGTAGCTTCTTTGGCAGCGGAGGTTTTTTCGCCGCTGCCGTTGTCGGCCGCGGTGGTCGAGCCGCCTGCGGTGGATGCGGTGGACGAAGAGCCTCCGCTGCCGCCCGAGGCGAGGAGGATCACGACGACGATCACCGCGATCGCGGCAAGGATCCCGCCGCCGAGGAGCCAGGCTTTGCGGCCGGTGGGAAGCGTGATCGTCCGGCCGCCGGCGGAGGGTCCAGAAGGCGGAGGTGAGGCAGGAGCGGCGGGTGCGGGGGCGACCGGTTTGGCGGGCGCCGGAGACGCGGCGGCTTTGGGTGCGGTCGGCTCGGCCTGGATCGGCTCTGCTTCTGGCTCCTCGCTCGGCGCGAGTGGCTCGGGCTCCGGTGGCGCGGCTTCCGCGGCCGGCTTCGCGCCTCCCGCGATCGGCGGCGGGATGTCGGGGGCCGGCTTCCCTTCTGCCTGCAACTGGGCGAGCGCGCCGACGACCTTCGCCCGCACCTCGTCCTCGCTCAGCCCCAGAAGGGCGGCGAGATCCCCGTAGCCCTGCTCGCCGGAGGCCAGCAGGCGCAGCATCGCATTTTGCTCGTCGCTCAGCGCCACGCGGGGGAACCCTATTAGGGTGCGCGGCGATGAACAGCGAGGATTCGATTAAGGGCACCGACGGCGGCGTAGACGCCGATGTCAGCGAGGCCGGCCAGAGCAATTTCGACACCCATATCGGCACCGAGTGGATCAAGCTCGATCCCGATGACGCCCGCGCCCGGGTCGAGATGCGCGACGAGCTGCGCCAGCCCTACGGGATCCTCCATGGCGGCGTCTACTCGAGCCTGATCGAGAGCCTTTGCTCCTACGCCACCGCGGCAGCGGTCTGGGAGGACGGCAACATCGCGATGGGCCAGGCGATCGAGGTCAGCTTCCTGCGCCCGGTCACCAATGGCCATGCCGAAGCGCGCGCCGTCGCCCGCCACCGCGGCAAGACCACCTGGGTCTGGCAGGTCGAGATCCTCGACGACGACGGCAAGCTCTGCGCCGTCGCCAAGATGACGATGGCCGTCAGGCCAGCCCCTCAAGGTTGATGGGCCGAAAACCTGACTATGTGACGGGTTTTAGGCCCGTCAACATCTAGCCGCCGAAGCGGTTGGTGATCGGGAGGCGGCGGTCGCGGCCGAAGGCCTTGGGGGTGATGCGGATGCCGGGGGCGGCCTGGCGGCGCTTGTACTCGGAGCGGTCGACCAGGCGGATCACCTCATCGACGACGTCGCCGGGGAGACCGGACGCGACCATCTCGTCGCGACCCTTGTCACCCTCGACGTAGGCCTCGAGGATCCGGTCGAGCAGGTCGTAATCAGGCAGCGAGTCGCTGTCGAGCTGGTCCGGTCGCAGCTCGGCCGAGGGCGGCCGCTCGATCACCGAGGCGGGCACCAGCTCGCTCCCGGCTCGTTCGTTGCGCCGTTCGACCAGCTCGTAGACGAGCGTCTTCGGCACGTCCTTGATCACCGCGAAGCCGCCCGCCATGTCGCCGTAGAGGGTCGCGTAGCCAACCGACATCTCGCTCTTGTTGCCGGTCGTCAGCACCAGCCAGCCGTGCCGATTGGACAGCGCCATCATCAGGTTGCCGCGGATCCGCGCCTGGATGTTCTCGGCGGCCAGGTCGGGCTCCGAGGGTCGGGTCGGGTCGGTCGGGGAGGCCCCGGCGTCCTCGGCGGCGGGACGCAGGTGGACGTCGAGCGCGTCGCGGTACCCCTCCATCATCGGCTCGATCGCGATCTCGACCAGCTCGGTCCCCAGGTTGCGAGCGATCTGACGGGCGTCCTCCTGGGTTTCAGCACTGGAATGCGGCGACGGCATGACGACCAGGGTGACCCGCTCGGGGCCGAGCGCGTCGACCGCGAGCATCGCCACGAGGGCGGAATCGATGCCGCCCGAGATCCCCAGCCCGACGTGGCCGAAGCCGTTCTTCTCGACGTAGTCGCGGAGCCCGAGGACGAGCGCTTCGTAGACCTCGTCGAGATCGGGGAGCGGGTCGGCGGGCAGCTTCGGGTCACCCGCCCCGGGAACCTCGACGAAGAGGAGCTCCTCTTCGAACTGCCGCGCCCGCGCCAGCACCGACCCGTCGGGCCCGACCAGCAGGCTCTGCCCGTCGAAGACCAGTTCGTCCTGGCCGCCGACCAGGTTGACGAAGGCGGTGTAGGCGCCGTACTCCCGCGCCCGTTCGCCGAACATCTCTTCCCGCTCGTGCCCCTTGCCGCGGTGGTAGGGCGAGCCGGAGGGGTTGGCGATCAGCGAGGCGCCCGCGTCGGCCTCGGCCTGGCCGGGCGGCCCCGGCGCCCAGGTGTCCTCGCAGATGGTCAAACCGACGCCGGCCCCGCCGACGCGAACTGCTTCGCCGTCGGTGCCGGGGATGAAATAGCGCTGCTCGTCAAAGACGGAGTAGTTGGGGAGCCGGTTCTTGCGGTAGATGGCCCGCACGGCGCCGTCGGCGAGGACAGCGAGCGAGTTGTGGGCATGGCGGTAGTCACCGCCGCCCTCGGCGGGCTCGGCGAAGCCGACGAGAACCGTGATCCCGGGGGGCAGGTCGGCGGCGAGCCGCTCCACCGCCCGCAGATTGGCGGCGAGGAAATGCGGCTTCAGGTAGAGGTCCTCGGCCGGGTAGCCGGGAATGCAGAGCTCGGGGAAGATCACCAGCTCGGCGCCGCCCGCCCGCGCCTCCCGGGTCCAGGCGGCGATCTTCGCCGTGTTGCCATCGACGTCGCCGACGGTGGGGTTGATCTGGGCGAGGGCCACGCGCATCGGGACGTTGAAGTATCGCGGGCACGCCCCCTGCGTGGTTCCTTATCGGCGCATGGCGACCATTTCGAACCACGCAACGGCGCCGCTAGGGTCCTTGGGATGCGCGGCCGCCTTGCCATCCTCGCCGCGGCCGGTGTCGCGGCGCTGGGGCTCGCGGTCCCGGCCGGCGTCCTCGCGTCGCCTCAACCGTTCGTCAAGCCCCGCCCGCGCCCGACCGAAGCGCTCGAACGGCCCGGGGAAGGGATCGTCCCGAGCCGTAACGCCTACAACGTTCCGGAGGCGCCTGATTCGCCCGCCTGCGACTCCAACTTCTGCGTCCACTGGGTCGACCAGGGGCTCGATGCGCCGAACCTCAAGGACACGAATGGCGACGGGATCCCCGACTACGTCGAACGGGTCCTCGCCGTCGCCGAACACGTCCACTACGTCGAGAACGGCAAGCTCGACTGGCAGGAGCCGATCAGCGACGGCACCCTCGGCGGCGGCCACGGCAAGACCGACATCTACCTCTCGGAGATCGGCGGCGAGCTCTTCGGCTACGCCGCGCCGGACCGCGATCAGGCCGTGAACGGCCGCCAGCCCCGCCACCTGCACGGCTACCTCGTCCTCGACAACGACTACAGCGCCTTCGAGTTCCCCCACACCGAACCAGGCCACGACCTCAAGGTCACCCTCGCCCACGAGTACAACCACATCCTCCAGTTCGGCTACGACGCCTACGAGGACCCCTGGTTCGCCGAGTCGACCGCGGTCTGGATGGAGGACCAGGTCTACAACGGCATCGACGACTACCTGCGCTACGTCCGCAAGTGGGTGAAGCTGTGGGAAACGCCGCTGACCGCGAACACGATCAAGGAGTACGGCACCGCGGTCTGGAACCAGTGGCTGGCCCGCCACTACGGCCGCGCGATCATCCGTGAAGCCTGGGCCGGGTCCGCCTCCACCCAGCCTGACGGGTTCGCCGTCGCCGCCTACGAAAAGGCAATCCACGCCGACGGGCCCTCGAGCTTCGGCCACGACCTCACCCGTTTCGCCGCCGACGTGGCCGAGTGGCGCACCGGGATCGGCTTTCGCGAGAGCTACCTCTACCCGGACATGCCGCGGCAGGGGACCCTGGTGCTCGGCGCGCCGCCGGCGACCCGCCACCTCAACCACACCACCTTCAGCCTGATCCGCGTCCGCGCCCACTCCGGGAGCGCGGTGGAAGTGACGGTGGAAGCGCCGGAAGGGGTGGACGGGGGGCTGGCGCTGGTCGGACGGATCGGCTCCGAACGGCACGGGCGCACGGTGAAAACCGTCGACTACGCGCCCGGTGGCGGCAAGCTGAGCGTGAAGCTCTCCGACCCGGGCCGCTTCCAGCGGATCACCGCGGTTGTCGTCAACGCCGACGCGAGCGCCGCCGGCTACAGCGCCCGTCACCTCGACTGGCGCTACCTGACCGAAGAAACGCCGTTCCGGATCAGCGGCCGGATCGTGCGCTAGACGTCGCGGAGCCGTTGCTCGACGTCGCTGCCTTCAGTTTCGGCGGCTTGGCGACCGGCGGCGCGGTGGCGATCGCCTCTTCGGTCGCCGCCTCGAGATCGAGGGCGAAGCTGTCGAGGTCGGCCATCGCGTCGTAGTCGCCGATCAGGCCGAAGTTGACCTGCCCGTTGTAGGACATGATCCCGATGCAGAGCGCCTGTTTCTGGGCCAGCGGGACCATCGGGAAGATCGACTCCATCTGTCGTCCCAACACGTAGAGCGGGAACTGCGGCCCCGGCACGTTGGTGACGACGAGGTTGAAGAAGCGCTGGGCGGGCTGCAGGCGGGCCGCCTGGGAGACGATCGTGGTCGGCGCGAAGTCGGTCAGCCGGGTGAGGATTTCGGCGCCGACCGCCTGCCCGGAGGACTTCAGGTCACCCATCTCGGCGGTGACCACGTGGAGGCGCTCGACCGGGTCCTCGCACCAGACCGGCAGCGGCGCCATCATCGCCGAGACCCGGTTGCCGAGCGCCCCGTGCTCCTCCGCCTCGCGGATCGAGACCGGCACCATCGCCCGCAGCTCCATCCCCTCGATGTCATGGCCGCGGGCGCGTAGGTAGCGGCCGATCGCCCCGGAGACGATCGCGAGGATGACGTCGTTGACCGTCCCCCCGTGGGCGTCCTTGACCCGCTTCAGATCCGCCAGTTCGGCCTGGGTCATCTGGAAGCGGCGGTGCGGGCCGATCTCGACGTTGAAGGGGGTGGAGGGGGCGCGCAGCCCGGCGGCGGCCATCTTCGTCGTCGCGGCGGCGCCGCGGACCACCTGGCGCGGCCCGCGCAGGGCCGCGCGGAAACCGCGGACGATCTCCTTCGGGCTGGTCAACCGCTCCTTCAGCGCGTCGCCGAGCAGCTTGGTGTCGGTCGGCTCGGGGCGGGCGAGCCACGGCGGCGGGGTGGAGGGCGGCCCCTTCGGCTCGCGGTCGAGGTCGTAGAGGACGGTGGTGATGTCGACGCCGGAGACCCCGTCGACCAGCGCGTGGTGGCTCTTGCCGATCACCGCGAAACGGCCGTCGGCCATTCCCTCGACCAGCCACAGCTCCCAGAGCGGCTTCGAGCGGTCGAGCTGCTGGGAGAAGATCCGCGCCGCCAGGTTGCGCAGCTGCTCGTCGGAGCCGGGCGCCGGGAGCGCGGTCTGGCGGACGTGGTAATCGAGGTTCAGGTGCGGGTCGTCGACCCAGACCGGCCGCCCCTGCCCGAACGGCACGTCGCGCAGCTTCTGGCGGAAGCGCGGCACCAGGTGGAGGCGCGAGGCGATGTGGTCGCGAAATCCCTCGTGCGTGAGGGGCGGGCCTTCGAAGATGATCGTCGAGGCGACGTGCATGTGGGCGCCCTCCCGCTCCATATGCAGGAACGACGCATCGAGCCCGGATAGCCGGTCGGCATTGCCCACAAGGTCATCTTCGCATACGGCGTTCAGCCCGTGTGACGGCATTTCTTCGGCTTTGCAGCGCCATTTGCGCGCCCTTGCACAGTTTCGTGCGATTCGTCACGCGTGTGCGCCTGGTCACACGGCCGCTACACGCCCCTCCCTAGGGTGTTCCACTCACAAAGGAAAGAACCCACCTGCCGAATCCCCTCGCCTCCCGGGCGACGGGGAGCGGGGGAACCAATCGCCGCGGTACCAACCTGGCCGCGGCATCTGGGGCGAATCGGGCGATCACCGCCCGTAACGGACAGCCGGCAAAGCGCCGCGTCCGTGAGTCCGTCAGCTAACCCCGTAGGCAGGCAGAAAGCGAGTGAGAACCACGATGCGATTCATCCTGCCCGTGATCGGCGCCGCCATGGCGTTGTCGATCGGCGCGACGCCGGCGGTCGCCCAGCAGCACCAGCAGAAGCACCACCGGCATCACCACCAGACGCCCAAGCGGGTCAAGTCACACGTCGCGCTGCACCTCTCGGGGCACTCCGTCCTGGCGGGTGGCGACGTGACCCTGCGAGGCAAGGTGCGCCCAAGCGGCGCCCACCGGGTCAAGGTCGTCTTCAGCGGCCCCGACCAGCGGACCCTCGCCGTGCGCACCAAGTCCAACGGCACCTTCCGGGTGCAGTGGGACGCGGGCGCGATCGGCAACTACGACGTCACGGCATACAACGTGCACCAGGCACGGGTGCGCGGCTCCCACAGCCCCGCCCGCCATCTGACGTCCTACCGTCTCGCCGGGGCCTCCTATTACGGGCCCGGCCTCTACGGCAACGGAGTCGCCTGTGGCGGCACCCTGGAGCCGGGGACGCTCGGCGTCGCCAACAAGACGCTGCCCTGTGGAACCAAGGTGAAGCTGCGCTACCACGGCCGCCAGATCACCGTGCCGGTGATCGACCGCGGTCCCTACGTCGCCGGTCGGGACTACGACCTGACCGAAGCGACCAAGGACGCGCTCGGCTTCCCGGGCGTCGGCTACGTGATGTCCAACCACTAGCCCCGCGCGTCAGCCGGGGAGGGTGAGTCGAAGTTGTGGCTCGTCCTCCTCGGCGGCGACGTCGGCCTCGCCCTCGAAGGAGGCGAGGCGGACGCCGAGCAGGCGGACCGGGCGCGGCGGGTCGTAGGCCCGCAGCAGGTCGAGGGCGATCGGCCAGACGACCTCGGGATCGTTGGTCGGCGCCTCCACCGACTGCGACCGGGTCACGTTGGTCCAGTCGTCGAGGCGGACCTTGATCCCGATCGAGCGCCCCTCCAGCTCCTTCTTGCGCAGTCGTCGGCAGAGCTCCTCGGTCTGCTCGTGGAGCGTGAGCTCGAGCGCCGCGAGCTCACCCACGTCGACGTCGAAGGTGGTCTCCACCGACTGCGATTTGGTCTCCCGGCTGACGCTGATCGGGGTCTCGTCGCGGAGGTTGCCGCGGGCGTGGAGCCAGGCGCCGGAGCGCGGGCCGAAGCGCCCTTCGAGGTCGGCCCGGTCAAACTCGCCGAGCTCGGCGAGGGTGGCGATGCCGAGCTGCTCCAGCCGTTCGGCCGTCTTCGGGCCGATCCCGGGGACGACCCCGGGCGGGCCGGCGCCGAACCGCGCCAGCGCGTCTTCACGGGAGACGACGACGAGCCCGTTCGGCTTGCCCAGCTCGGAGGTCATCTTGGCGAGCAGGCGGCTCTCCGAGATCCCCACCGAGCAGGTCAGCCCGGTGAGCTCTCTGATCTCCGCCTTGATCCGCCGCATCGTCGCCTTCGGCGAGAAGATCCCGGTGAGGTCGAGATAAGCCTCGTCGAGCCCGACCACCTCGACCACCTCGGCATTCCACCGCAGCACTTCCATCACCACCGCCGACGCCTCCCGGTAGGCGGGGAAGTCGGGCGGCAGGTAGACCGCGTTGGGCAGCCGCCGCCGCGCCACCGCGGCGGGCATCGCCGAGTGGATCCCGGCCAGCTTGCGGGCCTCGTAGCTGGCCGTGGTCACCACCGCCCGCGGCCCCGAGCCGCAGACGACCACCGGTTTCCCTTTCAGCTCCGGATGCCGGCGCAACTCCACGGACGCATAGAAGGCGTCCATGTCCAGGTGCGCAACCGTGCGTTTCCAACCCGCGATCGACACATCCGGAAGGTACCGGGACGGGCGGCGGAGCGAACAGATGTTCGCCGTGCGACAGAGAGCCGACCCTAACGGCGGAAGGAGCTACACGCCGAGCGGGATCGCGAGCGCGGCGAGGACGAAGGCGATGCCGAGCACAGCGCCCAGGCGACGCGCCTGGCGGCGCGGTCTGAGGGTTGCCTTCTCGGCCAGGCCGATCGCGCCGAGACCGGCGCACCAGGCGAGCCGAGCGGAGGGTGCCACAGCCATCACCAGCATCAAGGGCCAGCAGGAGGCGACGCAGGCGCCACCGTGGAGCGCCCCGTATCGGGCAGCGCCGACGCTCGCCCGCCACCCGCGCGGCGGGAGGGGAGAGGTGCGGTGACAGCGGTTGAGCGCCCACTGCTTCGCCGGCGAGAGCTCCCAGGCCGTCGCCAGGCCGAGCGCCACCGCGAGCGGGACCATGGCCCGGTCGCTCGGCAGCAGCGCCAGGGCCGGCAGGACGACCGCGCCGAAGGCCAGCCACGGCGCCAGGTAGGCCAGGAGGAACTGGGAAACCGCCCGGCCGCGTCGCCGGCTGAGGCTGTTGACGGCGACATATGAGGTCGCTGGGAGCGTCGCCGGCAGCATCATCGCCAGCGCCATCAGCGCCCACATCGGCATCCCCGCCAGCGCCTCGGACACCGGCCCGCCACCGCCGCCCGCGATGCCGCCGCCCATGCTCATCCCACCGGGCAGGCCGCAGATCCAGAGCGGCCCGGTGGCAGCGGTCGGCGTGGCCGCGCTCGCCATCGCCATCGGCACGAAGCCGGTGACGAGGGCCACCCAGGCGAGGACGACGAGCGCGATCACCGCGACGACCGCGGTGGGCGGGTGGTCCCACACCCCCAGCCACCGCGGCGCTCGCCTCAGGCGCGTCCGCCAGGACATCGTCCGCTCAGGCGTCGTAGAAGACGCTGATCCGGCCGACCGTGATCGGCGCTTCCGGGTGGGCCGGGCTGCGGACCCGCTCCTCGTGCTCGGGCGCGCTCGCCTCCAGGGTCACCGGTCGGATCGAGACCCGCAGCTCGTGCCCGGCCCATTCGCCACGCTCCGCCAGCTCCTGGGCGAATCGCGTGATCTCGGTCGCGTGCCGGAAGCTATGGGGATGCTCGTCGGCCGCGGGGTCCTGCGAGCGCTCGATGCCGAAGAAGGAGAGGTTGCCGACATGGTGCTCGGCGACGACCTCCGGCGAAGCGTCCGGCGGCAGCTCGACGTAGACCGCATAGACCGTGCTCGGGTTGCGCTCGCCCTTGATGTCCTCGGTGTTCATGTAGACATGCTGGCGCGGGGCGAGATCGCCTGCCTCCTTGGCGTCGATCGGGATCGCCACCTCGACCGGCTCGCCGATCAGGGTGATCGGCCGTTCAGTGGCCCCGACCATGTGTGGCCTCTCGATCCGAATTTCTTCTTCCTCCCCTGGCCTGAATTTATGGAACGGGTCGTGCGGGGGGATCGGGTGGATCTTCTTGTGGTCGTATTCGTAACCCAGCTTGCCGATGCTTTCCACCGCTTCACAGGTCATCGGGACCTGGTTGCCGTCGGTGTCGAACAACTCGAAGGACCGCTTGGTCCAGCTTTCCTTGTCCGGATCGACGCGCCCCGGGTTTTCGTTCCATTCCTGCCAGAGCCGGTCGATGTTGGCGTGGTGGAGCCAGAAGATCGGGTCCTTGGCGGCGAATCTCGGGTCTCCCATCCAGCCACCGAGGTTCGAGTGCACAACGCCGTGAGGGGTGTCCTCGAGTAAGCCCATATTCGGCCCGTCCTGACCATGGTGCGGCAGGCTCTCGCCGCCGCCGAATTCGGCCGCCCCGACGAAGGCCGGGCGTTCCAGCGCCAGTTTCGCCGAGGTGACGGTCTCCGGGAGCCTTAACCAGCCCTCGTTGACCCCTTGTCCCCGTTGTTGGACGTAGAGGGCGTTCGGTTCCCCATTCACCTCCGGTTCGCGGAAGGGGATCGGCAGGGTCGCGAAGTTGCCGTTGAGCCCGTAGTTCCAGTAGGGCAGCGCCCAGTTCGCCGGGCCGCCGGCGGCTTCGATCGCGGCGCGGACGATCGCCTCGAAGCGCAGGAGGTACATCCGGTGCCAGGGCAAGAAGTACCACTGTGCGTGTTGACATTCGTTCCAGAGCGGCTCTTGGCCGCTCGGGATGCCGTGGATCGCCGCTTGGTATCCCCAGCTGACCACCTCGGCCGGTTCCCTTTCTTTCAGGATCCCGACGCCCTTGCGATACCACTCGACGATCGGGTCGTTCGGATCCAGCGTCCAGATGTCACGGCGTACGAAAGTCATTCCACCTCGTTCCCCAGGTTTGCAATGGGTACGACTCTAGTTCCGACACCGCAGTTCTAAAAGGTTTCTTTACCGGTTGATGACACTTGGCCTGACGACGCCGTTGAGACCGGTAGAACTCGAACGGTGCGAGTGGGGCTCGACAATCTGATCGACGGGCGGCTGGAGGCCTTCGTGGCGGAGGCGCGGGAGTTCAAGGCCAACGCGGCGAAGATGAAAGCGGGGCGACCGGCGCCCGACCCGCGTACGCCGGAGGGGCTGGAGAGCCATCGGACCGGGCTCTCGAAGCGGCCCGCGCCGGACGGACCGCCGGCGGTGGAGGTGATCGCCGAGGCCGGAGGGCGGCAGGTGCCGGTGCGGGTGACGATGCCGCAGGGCGGGGAGCCGCGGGGCGTCTACCTCGAGATCCACGGCGGCGGCTTCTACATGAGCTGGGCGGCGCGCAGCGACTATCGCAACCGTCGCACCGCCGACGCGGCGCAGGTGGCGGTGGTCAGCGTCGACTATCGGCTCGCCCCGGAGCACCCCTGGCCCGCCGCGCCGGACGATTGCGAGACGGCGGCTCTCTGGGTGCTCGAGCAGGCCGAGGAGCGGTTCGGCACCTCGCGCCTCTCGATCGGAGGCGGCTCGGCGGGTGCCAACCTGGCGATGACGACCCTGCTGCGGCTCCGCGACAAGGGCCTGGTCGAGCCGTTCGTCGCCGCAGTCCTCCACTACGGCGCCTTCGACCTCAGCGGGCAGACCCCGGGCGGCCGCCTCTACGCGGACGAGTTCTTCATCGATGCCTACGTCGGCGAGGTCGAGGACCGAACCGACCCCGACATCTCGCCGATTTTCGGCGACCTCCGCGGCCTGCCCTCGGCCCTGCTCGTCGTCGGCACCGAGGACATCCTGCTCGAGGACAGCCTGGCGATGGCGGGGCGACTGTCGGCAGCGGGCGGGGAGGGCGACCTGCGCGTCTACCCGGAGTCTCCTCACGGCTTCCTCTCGTTCCCGATCGCGATGGCGGCGGCGGCGAACGAGGACATCGAGTCCTGGCTGGCCGCGCGTTTCCCCGGCTGAGCCAGAATGGGCCGGGTGGAACTGGCGATCAGAGACGGGGCGGTGCTGCGGGCCTACACCGAGGCGGATGCAGCGGAGCTGACCGGGGTCGTTGCGGCGAACCGCGAGCACCTCGTCCCGTGGCTGCCCTGGGCGGCGACACACGGGCACCAGGACTCGCTCGACTACATCGCCCGGATGCGGGCTCAGTTGGCGACCGAGGACGGGTTCGAGGGAGCGGTCGTGGTCGGTGGGGAGATCGTCGGCGGGGCCGGCTTCCACGCGGTCGACCGGCTGAACCAGTCGACCTCGATCGGATACTGGCTCACCGCCGAGGCCCAGGGCAGTGGCCTGATGACGGCGACCGTACGGGCGCTGCTCGACCACGCCTTCGGCGCCTGGGCCCTGCACCGCGTGGTGATCGAAGCGGTGGTCGACAACGCCCGCAGCCGGGCGATCCCGGAGCGACTCGGCTTCACCGAAGAGGGAGTGCTGCGCGACGCGAAGCTGGTCCGCGGCCGCTACGAGGACGCGGCGCTCTATGCGATGTTGGCCTCGGACTGGTCGCCGGCGCCCCGCGAGGCCACCGGCAGCGAGTAGTAGACGGCGGTCAGCGCACAGATCACCAGGGTCACGTAGGGGGAGACGATGGCGAGGGCGACCGCGAGCAGGTAGGGAATCTGGCCGAGGGCCGCCAGACGGAGCAGCCGCCGTGCGGTCTCGGGCGGGATCGGTTCCTTCAGCAACTGCGGCCGCCGGAGCAGGATCTGGCGGTTGGTGAGAGCGAAGACGGCACCCATCACCAGGAAAGACGCTCCATAGACCCCCGCCGCCAAGCGCTCGCCGCTGCCCTCCTTGAGGTATTCCGCCATCAACGAGGTGGTGAAGGGCAGGACGCTGACGGTGAGCAGAAGGACCAGGTTCAACATCAGGATCGAGTGGTCGACGCTGCGCAGGCGGCTGAAGGCGGCGTGATGGTTGATCCAGATGATCCCGATCGTGATGAAGGTGATGACGTAGGCCGCGTAACTGGGCCACTGCGCCAGCAGCTCGTGGCCGAGTTCGCCGGATCCCGGTTCGGGGACGTGAAGCTCGAGCACCAGCAGCGTGATCGCGATCGCGAAGACGCCGTCGGAGAAGGCCTCGAGGCGATTCGTGCTCACCCCGGTGTTTTCGGCGGGGCGCGCCACGGTCCTGCGCCGGGCCGGGCTCCCTATCCTGTGACGATGGCTTCTCCGGAGGCGAAGAACCTCGAGGCGATCTCCAAGGCGATCGACCAGCACAACGCCAACTGCCCTTTCCCGGCGGCGGAGGTGAGGATGAACCCGTTCGAGGTCGAACGCCTCGGCTGGGATCACATCCGCGGCCTGCCGGTGATCCCCGACGGTGAGATCGGCACCGGTCGCTTCCGCATCGTCTGCTCCCGCGACCTCGAAGACGACGGCCTGGAGATCACCGAGGCCGTGGGTCAAGAGCTCGAGACCACGGTCCCGGTGACGCAGAACTAACTGAGCGTCCGCATTTACCCCTCCTGGAAGGGGGGTAAATGCAGACTTACTGTTCTAGCCCGAGGTTCGAGGCCCAGTTCTGGGCTTCGATGTTCAGCTGTTTGAATTCCCCGGTCACGATCAGGACCCCCATCACGATCAGGATCACGCCGCCGATCGCGACGATCACGGCGTAGTGGCGCTTGATCACGGCGAACGCGGTCGCCATCCGGGAAAAGGCAAGCGCCGTGACCAGGAATGGGATCGCCAGCCCGGCCGAGTAGACGGCCAGCAGGAGCGCGCCGCGTGCGGCCGAGCCGGAGGCTGCGGCAGCGGAGAGGATCGCCCCGAGGGTCGGGCCGATGCAAGGGCTCCAGGCGATCGCGAACGCCGCCCCGGCGACGATCGGGCCGCCCTTCCCGGCGCGCGAGAGCAAAGCATCGACGTGCCACTCTTTGTTCAGCGCGGTGACGAAGAGCGAGCCGACGAAGAGGACGCCCATCGCGATGATCAGCCAGCCCGAGATCTGCGTCAGCAGCGGCTTGTTGGAGGAGAGGAAGGAGCCGAGCCCGGTCGCGGTGAGGCCGAGCAGGATGAAGATCGCCGAGAAGCTGGCGACGAAGGTCAGCGCCGGGGGCAGCACGCGGCGCCAGTCGGCGTCGTCGAGCTCCGCCGCGGAGACGCCGGTCACCGCCGAGAGGTAGCCGGGAACCAGCGGCAGCACGCAGGGGGAGAGGAAGGAGACGATCCCCGCCGCGAGCGCTGCGAGGATTCCCACCCCGGCCGCCGGGTCGCCGCTGATGTCGGCAAGGATCACGACCCCCCACGATACTTCTCCGCGATGCCTGCCCAGAGCACGTCCCGGCTCTACGACGCCTCCGGCGAGGTGCAGCGGCTGCGGGCCTCGCCGCTCTTCGCCATCGGTCCCGCCGAACCGGGCCCGGCGCTGCGGCGCGGCGCCCTCGTCGCGGTGCCGGTCGCGCTGGCCCTGATCTTCGAGTTTGCCTTCGATTGGCCCTCTCGCGGGGCGATCGCCACCGCCGCCCTCGTCTGCGGGTTCACGGCGATGGACGCCCCGGCCGGGCCGCGAGCCCTCTGGCAGGCGGGGGCGGCGCCGTTGGTCGGGATCGCGGCGGCGCTCGGCGTGCTGAGCAGCCAGTTCGCTCCGGCAGCGGCGCTGGCGATGGGCCTGATCGCCGCCGCCTCCGGCTACTGCTTCGCCGACACGCTGCGGCTCGCCTTCGTCGGCTTCTCGGCCGCGGTCGCGCTGATGATCTCCCAGGGGCTCTTCCTGCCCGTCCACGACACCCTGCCGGCGCTTCTCTACGGCACCGTCGGCGGGCTGATCCAGGCGGCCTTTGCGGCCATCGTTTGGCTCGTCTACGACCGCGACGCCGACAACGAGAGCGGCTGGGACCGGGTCCGCACCAAGTCCCGCCTCCGCACCAACTGGACGCTGGAATCGGAGGTCGGCCGACACGCGCTGCGCTACGGCATTGCCCTCGCGGTCGGGGTCGCCATCTACCGGATCGCGGGGATGAGGGAGCACGGCTACTGGATCCCGCTGACGATCCTTTTCGTCCTGCGCCCCGAACGCGACGAGACCGATCGCCGGCTCGTCCTGCGCGCGGTCGGGACCTTCGTCGGGCTCGCCCTCGCCACCGGCATGGCGTTCGCCTTCGACGGCGCCGAGGTCCCGATCGTGATCGTCCTCAGCCTCAGCGCGGCCCTCTCCTTCGGCCTGATCACGGTCCAGTACGCGCTCTTCACCACCGCGATCACCACTTATGTGGTCTTGCTCACCGACACGCTCGGCGAGGCCCGCTTCGACGCCGCCGGCCAACGGATGATCGGCACCGCGGTCGGGATCCTGATCGCCTGGCTCGCCTTCCGGCTCTACCCAGGACCGGGGGAAACGCGGCGCGCCGCCCCTGACAAGGCGGAAGCGCTCCGCTAACTTACTGGCTGGCCGGCCAATCTTGGGAGGAGAAGCTTTGAGCAACCGCACGTTCGTGATCGGGGTCGGGATGACCAAGTTCGAGAAGCCCGGGACGAAGGATGGCGACTACCCGGACTGGGCCGTCGAGGCGGGGGAGAAGGCGCTCGCCGACGCGGGCATCCCTTATGAGGACGTCGAGCAGGCCTACGCGGGCTACTGCTACGGCGACTCGACCTACGGCCAGCGCGCCCTCTACGGGCTCGGCCTGACCGGGATCCCGGTGGTCAACGTCAACAACAACTGCTCGACCGGCTCGAGCGCGCTCTTCCTCGCCCGCCAGGCGGTCAAGGGCGGCCTCGTCGACTGCGCGCTCGCGGTCGGCTTCGAGAAGATGGAGCCGGGCAGCCTCGGGGTCAAGTACACCGACCGCACCAACGCGCTCGACAAACACGCGATGCGGATGTTCGAGATCCGCGACCCGGAGGCCTCACCGCCGGCGCCGCAGATGTTCGGCAACGCGGGCCGCGACCACATGGAGAAATACGGCTCGAACCCAGACCACTTCGCCTGGATCGGGTGGAAGAACCACAAGCACTCGGTCAACAACCCCTACGCCCAGTTCCAGGACGAGTACAGCCTCGAGGACATCAAGGCGGCGAAGATGATCCACGACCCGCTGACCAAGCTGCAGTGCTCGCCGACCTCCGACGGGGCCGCCTGCGCGATCGTCGCCTCGGAGCGCTACGTCGACGCGCACGACCTCTGGGGCAAGGCGATCGAGATCGTCGGCCAGTCGATGGTCACCGACCTCTCCTCGACCTTCGACGCCGACGCCGACTGCATGACGATCGTCGGCTCGGAGATGTCGCGGACGGCGGCGCGGGCCGCCTACGAGGAGGCCGAAGTGGCCGCCCACGAGGTCGACGTCTGCGAGCTCCACGACTGCTTCAGCGCCAACGAGCTGATCACCTACGAAGCGCTCGGGTTCGCCGACGAGGGCGAGGCGCACAAGCTGGTCGAGGCGGAAGCGACGACCTTCGGCGGCCAGGTGGTGGTCAACCCCTCGGGCGGGCTGATCTCGAAGGGGCACCCGCTCGGGGCGACCGGGCTGGCCCAGTGCTCCGAACTGACCTGGCAACTGCGCGGGGAAGCGGGTAAGCGTCAGGTGGAGGGGGCGCAGGTCGCCCTCCAGCACAACATCGGCCTCGGCGGAGCGGCCGTGGTCACCGTCTATAAACCGGTCGGGTAGCCGGAACACCGGCCGAGGGGCCGGGGAGGAGGAGTGATGGCGAAGCAGCGGCGGTCTTTGAACGGCAGGGTGGTGGCGATCACCGGAGGTGCGCGGGGGATCGGCAAGGCGACGGCGGAGGCGCTGGTGCGGCGCGGCGCCCGGGTGGCGATCGGCGACGTCGACCTGGCGCTCGCCGAGCAGACGGCGGCGGGGCTCGGCGGCGGCAGCGTCGCGCTCGCCCTCGACGTCACCGACCGGGCGTCCTTCGCAGGGTTCCTCGACGAGGCGGAGCGCCAGCTCGGGCCGCTCGACGTGCTGATCAACAACGCCGGGATCATGCCGGTGACCCCGTTCGTGGAGGAGCCGGAGGACTCGTTCCGGCGCCAGATCGAGATCAACCTGATCGGCGTCATCCACGGCACCCAGCTGGCGATGGCGCGGATGATGCCCCGCAACAGCGGCCACATCGTCAACATCGCCTCGCAGGCGGGCAAAATCTCGGCGCCCGGGATCGCCACCTACACGGCGACCAAGCACGCCGTGGTCGGGTTGAGCGAGTCGGTGCGGGCGGAGCTCCACGGTCGCGAGATCGAGGTCTCCTGCGTGATGCCGACCGTGGTCAACACCGAGCTGACCGCCGGCGTCGGCCAGAAATGGGTCAAACCGGTGGAGGCGACCGACGTCGCCGAGGCGGTCGCCGAGGCGCTCGAAGTGCCGCGCTTCGACGTCTATGTGCCGAAATCGAACGGTGCCCTGATCCGCTCCACGTCGCTGCTGCCGCGGGCGGCGGCCGAGTGGATCGGCCGAGCGATGGGTACCGACAAGCTGATGACCGAGGTCGATCACGCCGCCCGGGCCGCCTACGAGGACCGCGCCGCGCACAGCAAAGAGAGCGACCGCGCCGTCAACTGATGGCCGCCGGGGCACTCGGACGGGTCTATGACGCGACCTGGGGCCGCGCGTTCGCCCGCTTCTACGACCGGGCGCTGAAGGCAACCGAGGAGAACGGGCTGGGGGCGATGCGGACGGCGCTCCTCGCCGAGGCGCGCGGCCGGGTGGTCGAGGTCGGCGCCGGGACCGGGGTGAACGTCAACCTCTACGGAGCCGAGATCGAGGATCTGACCTTGGTCGAGCCCGACCCGCACATGGCGGCGCGCCTGCGCACGCGGCTGGCGGAGGGGGGAGGGGGCGCCGCGAAGCACCTGATCGAAGCGCCTGCCGAATCGCTTCCCTTCGCCGACGACACCTTCGACACCGCGGTCGCGACGCTGGTCCTCTGCACGATCCCGGATCCGGTCGCCGCGATCGATGAGCTCGCCCGGGTGCTGAAGCCCGGCGGCCGGCTCCTCTTCATCGAGCACGTCCGCTCCGACGATCCGGCCCGCGCCCGCTGGCAGGACCGCCTTGAAAAGCCCTGGCGCTTCATGGCCGACGGCTGCTACTGCAACCGCGACACCGAGGCGATGCTGGGCGGGTCCGTCTTTCAAGTGCAGACGATCGAGCACGGCAAGATGCCGAAGGCGGCGCCGATCGTCCGGCCGCTGATCCGCGGTACCGCGGTCCTGATTGGAAAATGAACCCGTTCCGTCAGCGAAACGGGTCGTTTACATCTGTGCCACACCCAGGCCTAGGATCGGGCCATATATGAGCGGCGGCAGCTCCTCGGGCGGCGACTGGCGGGACCCCAACGACCCGCGCGATCCGGCCGCCGCCGAGCGACTCGAGGCGGTCGATCCGGACGGCTTCATGCGTCGCCGCGAGTTCCTCCAGCGCGCCGCCCTGACCGGCGGTCTGGCGATGTCGATGGCAAGCGTGCTCAGCCCCGACGCGATTCTCGGCGAGGCCGCCGCCCGCGACCGCGTCGACGTCCCCGACGCGAAGAACCTGCCGCTCGACACGATCGTCGTGCTGATGATGGAGAACCGCTCCTTCGACCACTACCTCGGCTGGCTGCCGGGGGCCGACGGTCGCCAGGCGGGGCTCACCTATACCAACGCCGCTGGTCAGCAGTTCGAAACCCACCGCCTGGCGCCCGACTGGCAGGGCTGCGCCCACCCCGACCCCGACCATTCCTGGGACGGGGGGAGGGACCAGCTCGACGGCGGCCGCATGGACGGCTTCCTGCGCTCAGGCGAAAACGACGTGTTCTCGATCGGCTACTACGCCGAACAGGACCTGCCGTTCATCCCGGCGGTGGCGCGTGAGTTCACCACCTTCGACCGCTTCTTCTGCTCGCTGCTCGCCTCGACCTACCCCAACCGCGAGTACATGCACTCGGCCCAGTCCTACGGGCTGAAGGACAACACCTTCCCCTTCCTGACCAGCGAATTCGCCGCCGGCTTCCCCGACACGACGATCTTCGCGTCGCTCGCCGCGGCGGGCGTCTCGAACCGCTACTTCTACACCGACATCCCGGTGTCGGCGCTCTGGGGCGCGCCCGGGATCGCCCGCTCCGGCCAGGTGCAGGAGTACTACGAACGCTGCCACACTGGCACGCTGCCGGCCGTCTCCTTCGTCGACCCCTCGTTCGCCGGGGAGGAACAGGGGACCTCGGGCGACGAACATCCGCACGGTGACGTCCGCGTCGGCCAGGCGTTCATGTCCGACGTCGTCCACGCCTTCATGGAAGGGCCGCAGTGGAAGCGCGGCGCCCTCTTCATCGTCTACGACGAGTGGGGCGGGTTCTTCGACCACGTGCGGCCACCGAAAGTTCCGGACGTGCGCTCGAGCGCCAACGTCGCCGAAGACTTCGGCCAGATGGGGATGCGGATCCCGGCGGTGCTGGTCTCGCCCTACGCCAAACGCGGCCACGTCGACCACAACATCTACGGCTTCGAGTCGATCCTGAAGCTGATCCGCTACCGCTACGGCCTGGCGCCGCTGACGACCCGCGACCAGTACGCGAAGAACATCGCCCGCTCCTTCGACTTCGAGTCGAAACCGAACCTCGAAATCCCCAGCCTGCCCGACCCGCCGACGGTGGTCAAAAGCGCCTGTACGACCTCACCGGCACCGGGCGGGAGCGAAACCGGCGGCTCCGGCGGGATCCTCGAAGGACTCGGCGGGATCATCAACCTGGAGGGCGCGGACCGGCCGAAGGAGCACGACCTGGCGGCGCTGAAGACCTCCGGCTACCTCGATCGGCTCGGCTTCGACTACAAGCCGGCGACGCCGGCGCGCACCTTCCGCCATCCCTCGAAACTCGGGCTGACGCCTTGAGGCGCAGCGCGGCGGTCGCCCTCGGCGGCCTGGCGACGCTCCTGGTGGTGGCCGCGACGGCCGGGGCGGCGCTGCTCGAACCGGTCACCATCACGGCGACCGCGCCGGAACCGCTGATCACCGCCGGGACCCCGTTCAAACTCGAAGTCGCCGTCGAAGCCGAAGCAGGGACGCTCGACATCGCCGCCCAGCCGCTGCGGGTGCGGGTGAAACTGGCCCCCGAGTGCGGTGGCTCCTTCGCCGGCACCCCGGGCCCGGCGGCGCTCGAAAGGACGCTCCCGGCCCCGGTCACCGGAGCCGCCTACAAGCAACTGGTCAACGGCAAGGCGACGGCGGCGAGCCCCGGCGTCGATGTCGTCTGCGCCTTTCTCGAGGACGCCACGGAACGTCAGTTCGCCACCGACACCGAAGAAGAAATCACCGTGCTATCGGCGGGCGCGGTGAAGCAATGCACCGCGGCGACCAAGCAGCTGAAGGCGGCGAGGAAGAACTTGAAGTGGCTCGAACACCGCGTCCACAAGGTGAAGAAGCAGGTCAAGAAAGCGCACGGCGCCCACCGCAAGGCCTTGGTCCGCAAGCTCCACAAGCTGCAGCAGCACAAGCGCAAGGCGGCGAAGCGGCGCAAGGCTGCCGCCCGCAAGGTCGCCGGGGTCTGCTCGTGAGCGCCGCGGTGCGCCCGCTGCGGATCCTCGGCGCGGCGACGCTGCTGGCGCTGGCGCTGTTCTCCGCCGGGGCGCTCTCGGCCTCGGCCCGCGCCGCCGGGGTCCCGCAGATCAACCACCTCTTCATCGTCGTGTTGGAGAACGAGAACGCCGAAGACACCTACGCGGCGGTGCCGCCGGCGCCCTACCTCGGCAACACGATGCGCGAAGAAGGCGCCTTCCTGCCGAACTACTACGGGATCGGCCACCAGAGCCTCGACAACTACCTGGCGCTGATCAGCGGCCAGCCGCCAAACCTCGCCACCCAGTCGGACTGCCTGATCTACACCAACTTCCTCGCGGTGACGACCGAAGCGAACGGCGTCGCGGTCGGCCAGGGCTGCGTCTATCCGACCTCGGTGCAGACGATCGCCAACCAGCTGGAAAACAGCGGCCATACCTGGCGCAGCTACAACCAGGATATGGCGGGCGGCGCCGCGCTCGGCGAAGCGACCACCTGCCGGCATCCGACGATCAACGCCTACGACCAGACCCAGTCGGCGAGCAAGACGAACCAGTACGCCGCCCGCCACGACCCGTTCGTCTACTTCGACTCGATCACCGACTACGAAACCTGCAACCGCAACGTGGTCGACCTGAGCCGGCTGCCGCAGGACCTGAAGAGCCTCTCGACCTCACCCGAATACGCCTTCATCACCCCGGACCTCTGCGCGGATGGTCACGACGCCACCTGCGCCGACGAAGTCTCGCCAGGCGGCTTCGACGGGATCAACGCCTTCCTCGAAGAATGGGTGCCGAAGATCAAGGCCTCTGCGGCCTACAAGGATCACGGGGCGATCATGGTCACCTTCGACGAGTCCGAGACCGGCGCCGAATCCTGCTGCAACGAGCCGCTGGGGCCGAACACGATCAACAACGGCGGCCCTCAGCCGGGTAACGGCGGCGGCAGGACCGGCGCGGTGGTCGAGTCGCCCTGCATCAAGCCGGGGACGGTCACCCAGATCTCCTACAACCACTTCTCGGCACTGCGCTGGATGGAGGACAACTGGGGTCTGTCGCATCTGGCCGACGCGAGCACCGAAGGCCTGCGTCCCTTCGGCAACGACGTCTTCACGAACCCCGATTGCACCACCGGGCTCACCACGGGCGGCGGTGGTGGGGGAGGTGCGGGTGCCGGCGGCAGCGGACCGAAGACCCACCTGAAGGTCACCCCGCGCAAGGTGAAGGCGGGCACCCTGACGCTGTTCCACCTCAGCCTCACCAGCGGCACGATCTCCTGTCGCGAAGCCGCGATCATCCATTTCGCCGGCCACAAGACCCACACCAGCCGCAAGGGCAAGGCCCGGATCAAGACCCGCCTCAAGCACCCCGGCAAATGGACGGCCGTCGCCCGCCCCAAGGCCTGCAAGCTCAGCAAGGCCAGCGTCCGCGCCCGCTGAGCCGGGGACCTTCGCGGGGCGGGGCGGTGCCCGCCGGTTCCGGTTCCTCGGGCAGGTCCACCCTTTCCCGCCACGTATGGGGTGGACCTCGATCAGGACGCTGTAACAACCTCGGCAATGGCGGACACTCCGCCTCTGATGACCTCGATCGAACCGGGCGCCGAGGGCGATGATCGGCTGTGCTTCGAAGCCTGCTTCCGCGACCACTACGCGGACATCCTCGCCTTCGCCATCCGCCGCCAGCCCGACCGCCAGGCGGCCGAGGACGCCACTTCCGAGACCTTCGCGGTGGCCTGGCGACGGCGGGGCCTGATCCCCGAGCGGCCACTGCCCTGGCTCTACGCGATCGCTCTGCGGGTGCTCGCCAACCAGCGTCGCTCCGGCCTCCGGCGCCGGCGGCTGGAGGACCGGCTGGCCCAGGAGCAGGTCATCGCCGCCGATGGGAGCGATCCGACCGACGCCCTGGCGCGGCGGAGCGCCTTCGCCGGCGTCCTCGGACGCCTGAGCGAAGACGATCGCGAGGTTCTGCGGCTGATCGCCTGGGAGGGGCTCGAGTTGCGCGAGGCGGCGGCTGTCCTCGGCTGCTCCTACGGCGCGTTCCGCGTCCGCCTCCACCGCGCCCGGCGCAGGCTGGAGAAACAACTCGCCGCTGCCGGACATTCAGCAGATGACGTTCGAGATACCGACATCGGAGCGATCGAGGAGATTAGATGAAGCGCCGACGCCCAGCCGCAGACCCGCTCGCGACGATGCGCGAGGCGAACCCGGTCGACGCCGCCGCGCTCCGTGCCGAGCTCGGAAAGGAGGAGATCGAGAAGGCGATGGCGACCGCGATCGGCGCGGCCGCCGCGCCACGCGGCCCGGTCCCCGCCGGCGACGCGTTCGCCGCCGGCCTCGAGTCTCGGCCGCGGCGTCTCTCCCTGCGATCGGCGGCGTTGGTCGCCGGTCTCGCCGCCGTGATCGCCGCCGTGTTCCTGGTCGCCGGTGCCTTCTCCGGGGGCGGCACCCACCCGACCTATGCCGCGGCGGCGATCGAGGTGGCCGAGGCGAACCCACGCCTGCTGGTCACGACGCCGGGCTGGAGGGTCACCGACGCGGGGGAGTTCGAACGCGACAGCGGCGAAACGACCTTCGGCGACGGCCGCCGGACCCTTGCCCTCAACTGGTATCCGGCACGCCTCTACCGCCAGGTCCTGCGCGACCGCGCCCAGGTCAGCCCGCCGCGGCGCTCACGACTGCTCGGCCGCACCACGACCACCGTCGAGTACGGCCACCATGGCGAATACGCGACGATCATCGCGCCGATCGGCGCGGTCTTCGTCGAGGTGCGCGGCCGCCTCGGCGGTCACGCCGCCTACGAGAAGGTGCTGCACTCCCTGCGCCCAGTCGACGTCGAAACCTGGTTGGCGGCGATGCCGGCGAGCGTGGTCTCGCCGGACGCGCGCGCCAACACGGTCGCGGCGATGCTCCGCGGCATCCCCTATCCGCCCGGCTTCGATCCCTCCCAGATCGAGAACGAAACGGCTGTCCTGAACCGCTACGACCTGGGTGTGCGGGTCGCCGACGCGATCTCCTGCGGCTGGGTCGAAAGTTGGCTGGCGGCACAGGCGTCGGGCGACGGCATCGCGGCGCAGGACGCGGTCGAAGCGATGGTGAGCTCCCACCATTGGCCGCTCCTCCTGCAGATGGAGCGCGAAGTGAAAATGGGCTGGTCCCAAAACATCTGGCACGCCGCGGCCGAACTGCGCCGCGGCTATCTCGACCAGGGCTTCGGCGAGGCGCTGGTCCGCCCGGACGGCAGCGGTTACAAGATCGGCCCGGCCTGGGCCACGGAGCTCCAGTGCACCGCGAGGATCCGGCGCGTCCCGTTCGCGGCGGGTGAAGCTCCCGGCACGGAGCGGTGACACTCGTGGCCTGCGTCTGGGCTCGAATGGAAACCCTTCGAATGCCCCTCGCGCTCAGATCCAACGCACGATAATCTTCGTTATGTCAACTTGGTGCGGAAGCGGCGCCTGAGCACCTATGCCCTGCTCGGGCCGCCGCTCTCTCCACCGGGGCTTCGCCACGGCGTTCGCAGCTAGCCGCGCAATCCACGGAGAACTGCGAACGCCGGGCGGTGACGCCGCAGCTCAGGCGGCCTTTTCGATCCGTTCGACGATCGCTTCGGTCGATTCTGGCGTGCCGAGGAGTTCGATGCCACTTGAATTCGGGCCTTCGACGGCGAAGGATGGCGTGCCGGTGAAACCGAACGTATTGGAGGCCTGTTCGGTCGTCTTTTCGACGTCTTTCTTGAACTTGCCGCTCTTGCGTTCTTTGTTGAATTTCGCCATGTCGGGAACGCCTGCGCCTTCGGCGATGGATTCGATGAATTCTTCGGTTACGTAACCCGAGCGCTCCTCGCCCTGGTTGCGATAGAAGGTCTCGATGAAGCTCCAGCCCTTGCCTTGTTCGCCCGCGGCATAGGCGGCTTCGCCGGCCGGGATCGATTCTTCGCTGATGATGATGAAGTCCCGATAGGTCAGCTTCACCTTGCCGCTCTTGACTTCGGTCGAGATGATTTCCGGCAGGATTTCTTCGATGTACTCTTTGCAGATCGGGCATTGAAGATCGCCGTACATGTAGAGCGTGGTCGGCGCGGTCGACTTGCCGAGCGTGAGTGCTTCCTGGGGGATCCCCTTGACAGTTTTGTTCACTTCGGCGATGTGTTCGACGTTGGAGGAATCGCCGCCGGACTTGCTGCTGCCGCCGGCGACGATGATCACGACGACCACGACGATGATCGCCAGGAAGACCCCACCGGCCGACAGCTGGAGCAGGCGCGTGCGCCGATCGCCGCCGGCCGCTTTTGCTTCCGCGGCTTCGCGCTCTTCTCGACGTTTCTCCCTGTCTTTCTGTCCGCTCATCGGTCCTCCGTGTCGTTTACGTGCGAAATCGAAGCTGCCCTGCGACAGCGACTGTAGTTGCCCTGCCGCTCAGCCGTCTTCGGCAAGAGGCGACGTAGCTCCTCCTGGAGTGCCCTCTTCGTCGGTGCCGACGTAGCCGAGGAGCCGCGTCGTGTTGAGGATGAACGCGATCGTCATCAGGACCGCGTTGGCCACGCACCACTGGCAGATCGCTTCGATCTTCCAGATCTCGAGGTAGGTCAGGTAGATGCTGAAGCCGAAGCCGCCGAGCGCCACCAGGAACCCACCCAGGCGCGCCGCGTCGTTGGCGAAGAAGACCGTGGCGAGGATCAGGATCCAGCCGATGATCCCGAAGATCGCGATGTTGATCCCGGCGATGTGCGAGTAGGAGCTCTTCGCCACCGTCTCGCAGCCGCCGCCGCCCGCCAGGCAGGTCGGCGCGCCGGCGGTCGAGTCGGCGATGAAGATGTACGTCGCCACGCCGATGCCGATCGCCGCGATGACGCAGATCGCTATCCGAAGGATTCGTTCGCTCGGGAAGTTCATACCATTGACCTTACGGGGATAGTGCCACGTCTGGCTCAAGGGCGAATAAGGCGATCTCGCGCGAGAGGCGCCCGCCCTGCCAGGCCAGCGGCGACTGTCCCGCATCCTCGCTGATCAGGCGGGCCCGCGGCAACGCCGCCGCGTAGGCCGCGGCGACCGCGTACGGGTGCCCGGGGTCAGCTTCGTCGCCAGAGGCGACGACCAGGGTCGGGACATCGAGCCCGGCCAGGTCCTCGAGCGACCCGAACGGCCGCGAGGCCGGCGTCTCGCGCAGCGCCCGGGCCAGCTCGCGCGGGTCACGGTGCAGTTCCATCCGTTCGCGGCTGATCCGGGCCACCGACTCGCGCCAGTCCGCCGTCGTCTCGCCTTCCCGGGTGAGGAACTCGACGAAGCCGTCGATCCCCTCCCCTTCCAGGGCCGCCGCGAGGCCGTCCCAGTAGGCGAGCGTGGCGGCGGCCAGCTTGGCTCCCGTGTACGTCGGCCCGATGATCACCAGGCCGCTCAGCCGCTCCGGGTGGGCGAGCGCGTACCCGACCGCGGTGTGGGCGCCCATCGAGTGCCCGGCGAGCAGGAAATGATCGGCTGCGACCTCGGCCTCGATCACCCGCTCGAGGTCACCGATCAGCTCCGGGTATCCATAACTCTGCTCCGCCGGGGCGGGGTCGGACTCGCCATGCCCGCGCGCGTCGTAGGTGATGACGCGGTGCCCGGCCCGCTCCAGCGCCCGCGAGCCGTGGACGACGTAGCGGCGGCTCGCGGTCAGCCCGTGGCAGAGGACGATCGGCGTCCCCTCCCCCGCCGCGGTCCCCCGCAGCACCGGCGCCGGGCCGACCGCGAACTCGGCGGGCTCGGCGGCCGGCATCAGCCGACTCCCGCGACCGCGCGCTCGAGATCGGCGACCGACTCGTAGGTGAGCCCGGCCAGGGTCACCTTGCGGTAGCCGATCCGGCCCTCCTCGTCGACGACGAAGACCGCCCGCCGCACCAGCGGCCCGGCGACGACCCCGTAGGCCTTGGCGACGGCCTTGTCCTCGTCGGCGAGCAGCGGCACGTTCAGCTTCTTCTCCTCGGTGAAGCGCTCGTGCGAGTCGACCCCCTGCGGCGAGATCCCGATCACGTCGGCGCCGATCTGGTCCAGTCGCTCGCCTTCGTCGCGGTAGGAGCAGAACTGTTTGGTGCAGACCGCGGTGAAGTCACCGGGATAGAAGGCGATCACCAGCTTGCGCCCCCGGTAGTCGGAAAGCCGATAGGTCAGCCCGCCCGTCCCGGGAAGCTCGAACTCCGGCGCCATGTCCCCTACGTCGACCTTGGCCACTGCCAGAGCTTACGTAGGCGGTGCTAGCCGCGTTCGATCGACATTTTTTCGATCACGACCGGCTGGGTCGGTTTTTCTTCCGGCCCGCCCAGTTCGCCGATCGCTTCGACCACGTTCAGACCTTCGGTCACGTGGCCGACCAGCGCGTATTCCGCCGGCAGCGTTTCGCCCTGCGGGCCGCTGACCACGTAGAACTGGCTGCCGGACGCGCCGGACGGTGCTTCGCCGCTCTTCGCCATCGCCACCGTGCCGAGCGTGTATTTGAGGTTTTTAGGCGGCGCTTCGACCACTTCGTAGCCGGGGCCGCCGGAGCCGGTGCCGGTCGGATCGCCGCCCTGGATGACGAATTCCGGCACGATCCGGTGGAAGGTCAGTTCGTCGTAGAAGCCTTCTTCGGCCAGGTAGGCGAAGGAGTTGGCGATCACCGGCGCTTCCGAGGTGGCGAGTTCGATGTCGAAGGTGCCGCAGTTGGTTTCGACGACCGCAGTGACCTTTTCGCCCTTCTTGGTCGTCATCTTCGGCTTCGGCAGGCTCTCTTCGCGCGGTTCGGGCTGTTCGACTTCCTTGCAGGCGCCGGCGGACTTTTCCTTGCCCGCTTCTTCCTTGCCTTCTTTTTTGCTTTCCTTGCTCGCGGTCGTCTTCGACCCCGAGTCGTCGCTGCCGCCGCTGCGCGAGATCAAGATGATCCCGACGATCACCGCCGCCAGTACGGCGAATCCGGCCAGGATCATCCAGCGCCTGTCCTGTTCCCCCTGCACGGTCTGGAATCGTAGAGCAATTACGATCGAATCGATGTCGAGCCCGCCCCCGCTGACGCCACTGGCCGCCGCGGCACTCCATGTCGGCCGCCCGGAGCGGGTCCTCCAGGTCGCTTGCGGTGACGGCGACGGAGCGCTCTTCCTGGCCCGCGAGTTCCCCACCGCGCGGGTGCGCGGGATCGACGCCGACGCCGCCCTGGTCCACGCGGCGATGGCGCGGGTCGGGCTCGATCCGGAGGGCCGGGTCGCCTTCAAGGTCGGTGGGCCGCGCAAGATCCCCTACCCCGACGACCACTTCGACCTGGTCGCGGCACTCGATGCGATCCCGAAGGCGGCGGAGCTCGCCCGTGTCCTGCGTCCCGGCGGCCACCTGATCCTTGCCGCCACCCACGGCGCCCCCCTCGGCCGCGGCCTGGCCGCCTGGCGGCTGGCCCGCGGCCTGCGCTCGCACGGCTTCGAGACGCTCGCCACCGAGCGCGCCGGCGCCGGCGCCTTCACCGTCGCGCGCCTGGCCGCCGCATAGGGTTGATCGATGGAGGCCGCGCAGGACATCCCGACCCCCGACTTCGGCGGCGAGGAACGGCAGCCGCTCGTCCTCCTCGTCAACCCGACCTCCGGCAGCGGCCGGGCGCTGAAGCTGCTGCCGCGGGTCGAGGCGGCACTCGACGCGCGCCGCGTCCCCTTTCGGGTCGTCCGCACCAAGAGCCTGGAGCACGGCGTCGACAAGGCGCTCGGGGCGATCGCGACGGGCGAGCTGCCGGTGGTGGTCAGCGGCGACGGCCTGGTCGGGGCGGTCGGCGGGGCGATGGCGGGCGGCGAGGTGCCGCTCGGGGTCGTTCCGGTCGGCCGCGGCAACGACCTCGCCCGGGTGCTCGGCATCCCGACCGATCCGGAGGAGGCGATCGCGGTAATCCTCGCCGGCCACACCCGCACGATCGACATCGGCGAGGCCAACGGCCGCCCCTTCCTCGGCATCGCCAGCGTCGGCTTCGATTCCGACGCCAACCGGATCGCCAACGAGAGCCGGCTGGGCGGCAACCTCGTCTACGCCTGGGCGGCCCTGCGCGCGCTGGCCGGCTGGAAGCCCGTCCGGTTCACGATCGCGATCGGGAACCAGCGCACCCGGGTCGAAGGCTATTCCGTGATCGTCGCCAACAACCAGGCCTACGGCGGCGGCATGTTCGTCGCCCCGGACGCCGAGCTCGACGACGGCCAGTTCGACGTGGTGACGATCGCCCGGGTGGGAAAGCTCCGCTTCCTGGGTAACCTGCCGAAGGTGTTCAAGGGCACCCACGTGCGCAACGCCGAGGTGAGCGTCGCCCGCACCGCCCGCCTCAGCGTCAGCGCCAGCCGCCCGTTCGCGGTCTACGCCGACGGCGAGCACCTCACCGACCTGCCGGCCGACCTGCGGGTGATCCCGAGCGCCCTGCGGGTGCTGGTCCCGCCGGCCGCCGCTTGAGCGCGACGGTGGCCGGCCGAGGGGGCCGCGGCGGCCCTGCCTTCGGCGCCAAGCGGGCGCTGGCGCGGGCGATCGGCGCGGCGAGCCGGCGCAGCGGGCGCGGCGGTGGCACGACGCTGCCGGGACGGGTGCTGCTGCGGCTCGAGCCTGAAGCGATCGCGAGGCTCGGCGCCGGGCTGACCGGCGGGGCGACGATCGTCTCGGCGACCAACGGCAAGACGACGACTGCCGGGATGATCGCCGCGATCCTCGCCGCCGAGGGCCGGCCGCCGGTCCACAACCGGGCCGGGTCGAACATGACCTGGGGCGTCGCCACGGCGCTGCTCGAGCAGCGCGGCACCGAGGGGCTCTTCGAGGTCGACGAGGCGTGGCTGCCGCGGGTGGCCGAGCAGCTGAATCCGCGCCTCATCGTCTTGGGCAACCTCTTCCGCGACCAACTCGACCGCTACGGCGAGATGGAGGCGCTGGCCGAGGAGTGGGCGAAGGCGGTGGCCGCGGCGCCCGCCGGGACCGGGATGGCGCTGAACGCCGACGACCCGCTGATCGCCGACCTCGGCCGCGACCCCGACACCGAGCGCCCCCGCGACGGCGTCCTCTACTTCGGCATCGAGGACCACTCCCAGGCCCTGCCGGAGCTGCAGCACGCCTTCGACGCCAAGCACTGCCGCCGCTGCGGGCGCCCCTACGCCTACGAGGTCGCCTTCGTCGGCCACCTCGGTCACTACTCGTGCCCGAACTGCGGCGCCCAGCGGCCGCGACCCGACGTCGCGGCGACGCGGATCGAGCTGCGCGGGATGGAGGGATCGGCGGCGACGGTGCGGGTCCCCGGCGGCGAGATCGAGGTCGAGCTTCCCCTCCCCGGCCTCTACAACGTCTACAACGCCCTGGCGGCGATCGCCGCGGCACTGCGGCTCGGGGTCGACCCGGACCGGGTCGCGGTGGCGCTGCGCGGCATGCGCGCCGCCTTCGGCCGGGTGGAGACGATCCCGATCGGCGCGGGGCGCGTCTCGATCCTCCTGATCAAGAACCCGGCGGGCGCCAACGAGGTCCTCCGAACCCTCAAGCTCGAGTCGAGTTCGCAGTTAGCCACAACTATTGGGGATAACTGCGAACTCGTCGAGGGGATCGACCTATGGATCGCGCTGAACGACCGGATCGCCGACGGGCGCGACGTCTCCTGGGTCTGGGATGCCGACTTCGAGATGCTGTCGGGAGCCGTGCGGCGGGTCACCTGCGCCGGGACCCGCGCGCCGGAGATGGCGCTGCGGCTGAAGTACGCCGGCTGGCCGGAGGAGTCGATCGCGGTCGAGCCCGACATCGAGGCCTCGCTCGACGCGGCGGTCGCCGCCTCTTCCGGCCGCCTCTTCGCCCTCCCCACCTACACGGCGCTGATGGAACTCCGCAAGCTCCTCGCCGACCGCGGCCTGGCGAAGGAGTTCTGGCAGTGAGCCCGCTCGGGCCCGGCGGCTCGGCCTCGACCAGCGAGGCGGCGATCTGGCACGACGTCGAGTGCGGCGCCTACGCCGCCGACCTGCGCGTCTGGGAGCGGCTCGCCGACCGCTGCGGCGACCCGGTGCTGGAGCTCGGCGCCGGCACCGGCCGCCTGGCGATCCACCTCGCCCGGCGCGGCCACCGGGTGATCGGGCTCGACTACGACGAGGAACTGATCGCCGCCCAGCGCGAGCGCGCCGCCGGCCTCCCAGGGACGCCGCTGCTCGCCGACGCGCGCGGCTTCGAGCTGCCCGAGCCGGTCGCCCTCGCGCTCGCCCCGATGCAGCTCCTGCAGATGCTCGCCGACCAGGCCGAGCGCCTCGCCTGCCTTGACTCGATGGCAAGCCAGCTCCTCCCGGGCGGCCGCGTCGCCGCCGCGATCGTCGAGGGGATGCCGGAGCCGGAGGAGGGCGAGCCGCTCCTCCCCGACGTGCGCGAGGTCGACGGCTGGGTCTACTCGAGCCTGCCGCTGGAGGCCGTGGTCGGGCCCGAGCACATCCACGTCCGTCGCCTGCGCCAGCGGGTCTCCCCGGCCGGTGAGCTGACCGATACGCCCGACGAGGTGACGATCTGCACCCTGACCGCCGACCAGCTGGAGGCCGAGGCGGCCGAGGTCGGCCTGGTGCCGATCGAACGGCTGGCGATCGACGCGACCGCCGACCACGTCGGCTCGACCGTCGTCGTCCTCGGTGAGGAGGAGTGATGGAGCTCCGCGTCCTCAGCCTCTATCCCGAGCAGATGAACATCTACGCTGACCGCGGCAACATCCTCTTCCTGCAGCGTCGCTGCGAGTGGCGAGAGATCGAGTTCGAGTGGCGCGGTGCCGGGCCGGGCGAGTCGATCGATCCGGCCGAGCATGACCTCTTCTACATCGGCGGCGGCCAGGATCGCGACCAGCGGGTCGTCGCCGCCGACATGGTCGAGACCAAGCGCACCGCCCTGCATGAGGCGGTCGACGATGGCGCGGCGCTGCTGGCGGTCTGCGGTGGCTACCAGCTGCTCGGCGAGAGCTACCAGCTCGGCGAGGAGACGTTGCCCGGCCTCGGGCTCGCCGACCTGCGCACGGTGCGCGAGGAGGGGCCGCGGCTGATCGGCAACGTCGCGATCGAGACCGAGCTCGGCGGTGAGAAGCGCCTGCTGGCGGGCTTCGAGAACCACGGCGGGCGCACCTACCTCGGCGCCGGGGCGCAGCCGCTCGGCCGGGTCGTCGCCGGGCACGGGAACAACGGGAGCGATGGCCTCGAGGGCGTCTGGCGCGACAACATGGTCGGCACCTACCTGCACGGTCCGCTGTTGCCGAAGAACGCCTGGCTCGCCGATCACCTGATCGAACTGGCACTGGAGCGCCGCTACGGCGAGCATCCCCAGCTCGAGCCGCTCTCCGACGAGCTCGAGCGCGCCGCCCACGCGAGCGCCCGCGCAGCCGCCGGCGTCTAGGTGTAGTTCCTCACCACGTTGTTCATCCGGTCCTCCTTGAAGGCTGGGGGTGCGACCCACCCACCGACAAGGAGGACCCGGATGAGGATCCACGCTACCGGCATGAAACTGCCCCCGGGAGCCATCCGGGACCGGTCGTAGGTTCGCCTCACCGGGACGGGGGCTTCCGAAAGCAGACGAGACGGGCAGGCCGCGCTTGCGTTATGGGCTGCGAGCCCGAGACGCTAATTGGCCGCCCCTGCGATTGGCCCGGTTGCGCTTCGAGCGCGAATCCGTAGTTGTCGTTTGCCCGCTCGCTCTGCGCCCGAAAGTCGATCGAGAGGAGGCAGCATGCGCTCAATTGGACTCGACGTCCACCAGAGCTTCTGCGAGGTGGCGATCTGCGAGGCCGGCGGGGTGAGGTCCGCCGGCCGGATCCAGACCGACCGCGAAGAGCTCGAGCTCTTCGCCCGGAGCCTCGGCGCCGAAGACCAGGTGGTGCTGGAGGCGACCGGCCCGGCGATGGAGATCGCCCGGATCCTCGAACCCCACGTCGCCCGGGTGGTCGTCGCCAACGCCCAGGAGGTGCGGGCGATCTCCCATGCCCGGGTCAAGTCGGACCGCTTCGACGCGCGCACCCTGGCCCACCTGTTGCACGCGGGCATGCTCGACGCGGTCTGGGTCCCCGACCCCGCCACCCAGGCGTTGCGGCGGCGGGTGGCGCGCCGCGCCGCCCTGGTGCGCCAGCGCACCAGGGCCAAGAACGAGGTCCATGCGGTGCTCTCCCGCTGCCTGCTCGGACGCTCGCCCGTCACCGATCTCTTCGGGGTCGGCGGGCGTCGTTGGCTGACCGAGCAGAAGCTTCCGGAGACGGAGGTCGAGACGGTGGCCGGCTGCCTGCACCAGATCGACTTCCTCGACGTGGAGATCTCGAAGATCGACCGCAGGCTCGGCGAGTGGGCGGTCGGCTCCACCGAGGCCCGTCGCCTGATGACGATCCCCGGCGTCGGCGTCGCGGCCGCCGCGGCGCTGATGGCGGCGATCGGCGACGTCTCGCGCTTCGATTCCTCGCGCAGGCTGGTCGCCTACCTGGGCCTCGACCCGAAGGTCCGTCAGTCGGGCGAGGAGCCCGCCCGCCACGGGCGGATCTCCAAGCGCGGCAACGCCCAGGCACGAGCGGTGCTGGTCGAGGCCGCCTGGAGCGCGGTCCGCTCGCCGGGGCCGCTGCGCGCCTTCGGCGAACGGGTCCGCGTCCGCAAGGGCTCCCAGGTCGCCGCGGTCGCGGTGGCCCGCAAGATCGCCTGCCTCTGCTGGCAGCTGCTGAGCAAGGAAGAGGACTACGCCTACGCCCGGCCCTCGCTGCTGCGGGCGAAGATCCGTCGCGCCGAACTCGACGCCGGGGCGCCGCCGCGGTCGAAGCGCCACGGCGGCAAGGCCGTCAGCGCCTCAGCCAAGGAGCGCGAGGCCGAGCGCGAGCTGGTCGAGCGTGCCGAGGCCGCCTACCGACGGCTCGTCGCCGACTGGAAGGCGACCGGTGCGAAGGGCGCCGGTGCGACAACGGGGCGCGCATCTTCTGGGCCCTCTACGGGGCAGGCAGCGCGGCAGGATTCAGCCCCAGAGCCTGCGCTTTAGCTCGGTCGTCACCGGCGCCGCCAGAGACTCTTGCAAAAGGAGAAAAGATCGCAACGGGACTTGACTTTCATCCGTAACGCCCGCACCTGCCCGAACAGCCGCAGGCTGCTGGTCACGCGCGTAGACGAGGAGAGCTGGTCGCTGAGGTCGGCGGCCGAGGCCGCCGGCGTCAGCGAGCGCACCGCGGCGAAGTGGCTCGCCCGTTGGCGTACGGAAGGTGAGGTCGGGCTGCTCGACCGCTCCTCGGCACCGAGGAGACGTCCCAACCGCCTGCCTGCCGACCGGCTCCGGGCGATCGAGGCTCTCCGTCGCCTGCGGATGACCGCCGCGGAGATCGCCGAGGTCCTCGGCATGGCGCTCTCCACCGTCTCGAGGTGGCTGCGCCGGATCGGCCTCGGCCGCCGCTCGGCCCTGGCCCCGCCCGAGCCCCCGAACCGCTACGAGCGCAAGCGCCCGGGTGAGCTGATCCACGTCGACGTGAAGAAGCTCGGGCGGATCGGCCCACAGGGGGCCGGGCATCGCGTCACCGGGAGTCGTCGCGGCCAGGTCAAGGCCTCCCGCGAAGGAAGATGGCGCCGGGTCACCGGCTGGGAGTTCGTCCACGTCTGCGTCGACGACGCCACCCGCCTCGCCTACGTCGAGGTCCTGCCCGACGAGAAAGGGGCGACGGCCGCAGGCTTCCTGCGACGCGCCGTCGAGTGGCTGGCCTCGATGGGCGTCACCGCCGAGCGGGTCCTCTCCGACAACGGCGCCTGCTACCTCTCACGGGTGCACGCCGCGGCCTGCCAGGAGCTCGGACTCCGGCACCTTCGCACCCGCCCCTACCGGCCGCGGACCAACGGCAAGGCCTGTGTCTTAGCTTCGCGGTGCCGTCCGCCAGGGCGGCGAGGCTCCCCGCGCCTGCGGGTCTGACTCAGGCGAAAGGCATGTCGGGGTGAGAGGAGAGCCCCGATCGGGGCTCTCCTCTCGTTCAACCCCTGACCTCCGCTCGATTCGTCGGCCCGTGGGTTGCGGGCGGGTCGGCGGAGCTGACTTGATAGGAGATTCGCGCCAGTGCGGCTGCACCGACACAGAAGCGTCGCTCGTCGACCCGGCCTCGACTCTAATCACGACCCAGGAGGCCAGATTGATCGTCGGCATCGACGTCCACAAACAAAGCCACGCCGCGGCCCTGCTCGACGACCGCGGCGGGGAGATCGACACCCTCATCTTCGCCAATTCACCGAACGGCTACCGGTGCCTTCTGGGCTGGCTCGTCGACCACGGTGCCGAGGGGGCGGTCGTGGGGCTCGAGAGCCCCGGCGCCTACGGGCGCTGCCTGGTGACCGCGCTCGTCACCGCCGGCTACGAGACCCTGCAGGTGCCCGCCTGGCGCACCCATCGCGAGCGCCATCGCCAGGGGCCGGGCAAAACCGATCCCGGCGACGCGATCTCGATCGCCCAGGTGGTCCTGCGCAAGCGTCGTGACCTGGGCCCCGCCGTGGAGCCCGAGCTGGTCCGGGTGCTGGGCATGCTCGAGCTGCAGCGTCGTCGCCTGGTGCGCGACCGCACCCAGGCGATCCAGCGTCTGCGGGCCGACTGGACCCAGTTCGACCCGGTCTCCGAGAGCGGGGTGATCCGCTGCGACCGACAACGCGAGCTGGCGAGGCTGAAGCGGCTGCGTCTCGGCGATGGCCTCGCCGAGCGCACGGCGGCCCGCTGCATCCGCGAACTCGCTCGCGACATCGAGGACCTCAACAAACGGATCAAGGCGCTCGACGGCGAGATCGCGGAGGTCCTCGAGGAGCACGGCAACCCGCTCGCCGACCTGCAGGGCGCAGGCACCAATCTCGCCGCAACGATCATCGCCCAGGCCGGCGACGTGCGGCGCTTCCGAGACGCCGGGGCCTTCGCCCGCTTCTGCGGTGCCGCACCGATCCCCTGCGGCTCGGGCCAGACCTCAGGCCGGCACCGCCTGCATCGGGGCGGCAACCGCCAGCTGAACGCGGCGCTCTACCGGATCGCGATCGTCCAGGCCAGACACCACCCCGATGCCCGCGCCTACCTCGCCCGCAAGGCCTCTGAGGGCAAGACGCCAAGAGAGGCGAGGCGGGCGCTGAAGCGCCACCTCGCCAACGTCCTCTATCGGCGTCTTTACGCCTGGGCCGAACAGGCGCCGGCGATGCAGACTTGACATAGGAGAATCGAGCGCTTCATCCAGACGCTCACCAACCGGTGGGCATACGGCGCGATCTATGGATCCTCGGCGGAGCGGGCCGCGGCGCTTCCCGGCTGGCTCGACCACTACAACTTCAGGAGACGACACGGCTCCCTCGGCCACAGGACGCCCGCAGCTCGGCTCGCCGAGCTGGAACAACCTCGTGAGTAACTACATCTAGGGGGCGGCGGGGATGATCGCCGTCGGCTCGCCCTTCGCGAGGTCCGCGGTGTCGAAGCTCGGCGATTCGAGACGGATCGCTGCGGGCATCGCCGCGACGAAATCCGTCTCGTCGTCAAGGAAGTTGATCTTCGTGGTCCGGTAGTGCATCGGCACCACCCAGGGGGCGCCGAGCTCGATCGCGATCCCGGCCGCGGTGGCGCCGTTGATCGTAAAGCCGCCGCCGACCGGGACGAAGAGCAGGTCGATCCCTTCCAGGTGGGCCCGCTGTTCGGGGCGCAGGGCGGGCTGGCCGAAGTCGCCGAAGTGGGCAATCCGGATCCCGTCGAGCTCGAAGACGACGATCGTGTTCGGGCCGCGCTCGGTCCCCGCCACGCCGTCGTGCTCGGAGGCGATCGCGACCACCTGCCCGAGTGGCGACTCGTGCGTTCCCGCCAGCGAGCGGATCAGGGCTGGCTCGCCGTCGATCTTCTCCACCCCGTTGTGGTCGGAATGCTCGTGGGTGACGACCAGGAGGTCGACCGCCGCCGACTCGATCTCCGGATAGTTCCATTCGATCCCGCGTGAGGCTGCCGCCGACATGTCTCCCCAGGGGTCGATGAAGACGGTTGCGTCCTCCCCGTCCAGGGTGAACGCCGACTGGCCGTGCCAGCTAACGCGCATGTGACTCCTCCAGTTCGCGGATCGGTGGGGCCGCGGCGGGACGCGTGGCCTCGCTCGGCTCGGTGTGGGTGTACCGGCCGCCCCGCATCAGCGACGCGGCGGCGGCGATCAGGCAGGCGACGATCGCGAAGCCGAAGGCGGTGTCGAGCCCGGCGCTGAACGGCCCCGAGATCAGGTTGGGGAAGAAGCTGTGCCCGGTCAGCACGGACTGGGCGTGCTGCGGCAGTTCGTGCAGGGCCTGCGTGCCGACGAGGTGTTCGATCGGGTTGTAGCCGAGGAAGGCGGCGAAGAGGACCGAGATCGGCGGCGTCTGCCCAACTTCGTGGGCTTTCGCGGCGGCGATGCCGTGTGCTTCGAGGCCGCTCGACAGCGTGTGCGGCAGGCTCGCGGAGAGCCCGATGATCAGCAGGGTGAAGAAGATCCCCATCGAGATCACCTGGGCCGAGTTCTGGAAGGTCTGGTTCATGCCGCCGCCGGCGCCGCGGTCCCGCGGGGGCAGGCTGTTCATCACCGCCGCCCGGTTGGGCGAGGCGAACATCCCCATCGAGATCCCGTTGAAGGCGAGGATCGCGGCGAAGACGGGATAGGAGAAGTCGACCGGCAGGAAGGTGAGGGCGGCGAAGCTGACGGCGGCGGCGACCATCCCGCCGGTGGCGAATCCGCGCGCCCCGAAGCGGTCGGAGAGGTAGCCGGAGGTCGGGCCGGCGACCAGCATCCCGATCGTCAGTGGGAGCATGTAGATCCCCGCCAGCAGCGGCGCTTCGGTGTAGTCGTAGCCGTGCAACGGCAGCCAGATGCCCTGCAGCCAGATGATCAGCATGAACATCAGGCCCCCGCGGGCGACGGCGGCGAGGAAGGTCGAGAGCGTGCCGAAGGTGAAGGCGCGGATACGGAAGAGCGGCAGCCGGAACATCGGTTCGTCGGTGTGCTTCTCGATGTAGACGAAGGCGATCAACGAGATGACCGCGCCCGCCAGCAGAGCGAGGCAGAGAGGGCTCCCCCAGCCGGTCGGCGCGCCGCCGTAGGGACGGATCCCATAGGTGACGGCGACCATCGCGAGGATCAGCCCGAGCGCGAAGGTCGCGTTTCCCCACCAGTCGATCCTGCCGGGGTGCGGGGTGCTCAGCTCTTTCAGTTTGAGGTAGGCCCAGACGGTGCCGAAGAGGCCGACCGGGACCGAGATCAGAAACACCAGCCGCCAGTCGATCGGCGCCAGGAGGCCGCCGAGGATGAGGCCGACGAACATCCCGCTGACGCCGACGATGTTGTTGATCCCCAGCGCCATGCCGCGCTGGTTCGAAGGAAAGGCGTCGGTGAGGATCGCCGCCGAGTTGGCGAGCAGACAGGCGCCGCCGACTCCTTGGACGAGCCGGAAGCCGACCAGGAAGAGGGCGCCGTTGGTGCCGGTCATCCAGTCGATCGCCAGCATCAGCGAGGCGACCGTGTAGATGACGAAGCCGAGGTTGTAGATCTTCACCCGCCCGTACATGTCCCCCAGTCGGCCGAGGCTGACGATCAGGACGCTGGTCACGACCAGGTAGCCGAGGATCATCCACAGCAGGTAGAAGCTGTTCGAGGGGAGCAGCGGGTCGAGGCGGATGCCGCGGAAGATGTCCGGCATCGCGATCAGCGTGATCGAGGCGTCGAGCGTCGCCAGCAGGATCGCCAGGGTCGTGTTCGAGAGGACGACCCACTTGTACTTGTCGTCGGGGGACGCCCCCGCGCCGTTGGCGGTTGCCGCTGAGACCATGTCTACATAATACACAGGTAACCTGTGCAGTTCACCTGTCGAATTGCGCTAAGGTTCTCTGTGTGCCGACGCAGACCGACATCGCCCCCCTCGCCGCCGACCTGCGGATCGCGGTCGGCCAGCTGATTCGTCGGCTGCGCGCCGAGAACCTCTTTCCCCTCACCCAGACCTGGGTGCTCGGCCGCCTCGACCGCGAGGGCCCGGCCAGCGTCTCCGATCTCGCCCAGGCGATGCGGGTCCGGCCCCAGTCGATGGCGCAGACCGTCGGCGACCTCGAGGCCGAAGGGATGGTCGAGCGCAACCCCGACCCCAACGACCGCCGGCGTGCCCTGGTCAGCCTCACCGGCCCGGGCCGGGAGCGGATCGAAGCCGATCGCGCCGCCCGCGAGGGCTGGCTGGTCAAAGCCCTGGAAGAGCTCCCCGAGTCCGATCGCGAGACGATCGAGCGCTCGATCGGGATCCTCTCCCGCCTCGCCGACGCTGACGTCTAGGAGGGACTCCTAGCGGCCGGTCGAGCCGAAGCCGCCGTCGCCGCGCGCCGAGTCGCTGAGCGCGGTCGCCTCGACCGGATCGGCGATCGTCACCGGGGTGACGACCAGCTGGGCGATCCGGGCCCCCGCCTCGATCCGCACGGTCTCCGCCGGATCGGTGTTCAGCAGCAGCACCCGCACTTCGCCGCGGTAGCCGGCGTCGATCAGCCCGGGGCTGTTGACCAGAGCGATCCCGTGCTCGCGGGCGAGCCCGGAGCGCGGCAGGACCAGCCCGGCGTGCCCCGCGGGGATCTCGACCGCGATCCCGGTGCCGACGCTCCAGCGCTCGCCCGGGCCCAGATGGGCAGGCTCGGTCGAGTAGAGGTCGAGCCCGGCGTCGCCTGGGTGGCCCCGCGTCGGGATGACCGCGTTCTCGCTCAGTTTCAGGATCGGCAGCTCCATCGCGCGCAGCCTAGAGAACCGGGCGGCGAGCGGGGCTCAGGCGATAGCCAGGTCGGTGAAGCGGTGCAGCTCGGCCGAGGGCACGCGGGCGTGGACCAGCACGCCGTCGGGGCGATCGGTGCGCTCCAGCTCCCCCGCCACTTCGTGCAGCTCGTGCAGGCGGCCGCCCTGGTTGTAGGGGACGAGCAGTTCGACCTCGGTCAGGGTCTCGGCGAAGGCGGCCTCGATCTGCTCGCGCAGCTCCTCCAGCCCCTCCCCCGCCAGCGCCGACACCAGCACCGCCTCCGGGTGGGCCAACGCGACTTCGTGGCGCTCGTCCTCGCTCAGCAGGTCGGCCTTGTTGAGGACGAGCAGGCGCGGCTTCTCCCCGGCGCCGATCTCCTCCAGCACCTCGTCGACGGCGTGCATGTCCACGATCCGGCGCTCTTCGGTCTCGGAGGCGTCGACGACGTGGACGATCAGGTCGGCCAGCGTCGTCTCCTCGAGCGTCGCCTTGAACGCCTCGACCAGCTGGTGGGGAAGCTTCTCGATGAACCCGACCGTGTCGGTCAGCAGGTAGTCGCGACCGGAGAGCTCGAAGTTCCGCGTGGTCGGGTCAAGCGTCTCGAAGAGGCGGTTGGCGACGCCGACCTCGGCCCCGGTCAAGGCGTTCAGCAGCGTCGACTTGCCCGCGTTGGTGTAGCCGGCGAGGGCGACCCTCGGGACCGAGGAGCGGTCGCGCTCGGCGCGCATCACGTTGCGGTTCCGTTCGGTCTGTCGGAGGCGCCGGCGCAGCGCCGAGATCCGGTCGCGGGCGAGCCGGCGGTCGGTCTCGATCTGACTCTCGCCAGGGCCCCTGGTGCCGATGCCGCCGTCGATACGTCCCGCGCCGAGGCGCTCGAGGTGGGTCCAGAGCCCTCGCATGCGGGCCATGTTGTACTCGAGCTGGGCCAGCTCGACCTGCAGCTTGCCCTCGGCCGAGTGGGCGTGGTCGGCGAAGATGTCGAGGATCACCGCGGTGCGGTCGATCACCGGCACGCCGAGCGCTTTCTCCAGGTTGCGCTCCTGGCGGGGCAGCAGTTCGTCGTCGCAGGCGACCAGGTTGGCGCCATCGGCGGCGATCTGGGCTTTCAGCTCCTCCAGTCGGCCGCGGCCGAAGTAGCGGTCGGGGTCCGGTTTCGGGCGCTGCTGGGTGGCGACGCCCGCAGTTGCGACGCCGGCGGTGCGCAGCAGCTCCTTCAGCTCGGCAAGGTCCTCGCCCTGCTCGCGGCCGTCGACGATCCCGATCGCCAGCGCCCGCTGCCGCGCACGCCTGTTGACGACCCCCGCTCCGTTCCCGTTCTGCGCTGCGTACCGCGTCTCGGTGACGCGGCCAGTCCTCGATTCACTCACTGAAGGGATTGTACGGCGCCGCCCCGGCCGTCTAGGGTTGACCTTGTGAAGGTCTTCGTCACGGGAGGGACGGGTTTCATCGGCGGTGCCGTGGTGCGCCAGTTGCGCGCCCGCGGTGACGATGTCGTGGCGCTCGTGCGCACCCCCGCGAAAGCGACGCAGCTGGAGCAGCTCGGCTGCACCCTGGTCAGCGGCGATCTGAACGACGAACGGGCGATCCGCGCCGGGATGGAGGGCTGCGACGCGGTGATCCACGCGGCAGCCGTCTACGAGGTCGGGATCCCGGCCTCGGCGCGCGAGCCGATGCGGGAAGCGAACGTCGGCGGCACCGAACGGGTGCTGGGCGCGGCGCGCGAGGCGCAGATCGCCAAGGTCGTCTACGTCTCCACCGTCGGCATCTTCGGCAACACCAACGGCCAGATCGTCGACGAGAGCTACGAGCACCAGGGCGAGTTCCTCTCCGAGTACGAGAAGACGAAGTGGGAAGCCCACCAGGTCGCCAAGCGGCTGATCGGCGAAGGGCTCCCCTGCGTGATCGTGCAGCCGGGCGGCGTCTACGGACCGGGCGACACCTCCTCGATCGGGGTCATGTTGAACCAGTTCCTCGACGGCAAGATGCCGCTGATCCCCTTCCCCGAGCTGGGCATGTGCCTGACCCACGTCGAGGACATCGCCGGCGGCATCATCCTGGCCCTCGACAAAGGCGCCGCGGGCAAGACCTACGTCATCAGCGGCCCGGTGACCACGGTGCGCGAGGCGATCGGCATCGTCGCCGCGGAGACCGGCAAGAAGGCGCCGAAACACGCCCTGCCGACCGGGGTGATGAAGGCACTGACGCCGATCGGCCCGCTGGTCGGCAAATTGATGGGCCAGCCGCCCAACCTGCGCGAGCTGATTGCCTCCGCCGACGGGGTGACCTTCTGGGCCAACCACGACAAGGCGACGAAAGAGCTCGGCTACCAGCCGCGCGGCCTAGAGGAGGGCCTCCGCGCGACGCTGGAGGCGGAAGGCAAACTGCCCGCCGGCACCGCCGCTGCATAAGCTCCCCCACGATGCGCGTCATCGATGTGGAGCACCTTGGCCGTCCCCACGTGATCGGCTGCTGGGAGGTCGACGGGATGCTGGTCGATCCCGGCCCCGAGTCCTCCCTGCGCACGTTGCTGGAGAAGCTCGGTGGCGAGCGGCCCGAGGCGATCCTGCTCACCCACATCCACCTCGACCATGCCGCCGCGACCGGCGCGATGGTCGCCCGCTGGCCCGACCTGCCGGTCTACGTCCACGAGCGCGGCGCCCCGCACATCATCGACCCCTCCCGCCTGCTGGCCAGTGCGGTGCGCCTCTACGGCGACAAACTCGAGTACCTCTGGGGGAAGATCCAACCGGTCCCGGAGGCCAACGTGACGACGCTGACCGGCGGCGAGGTGGTGCGCGGGATGCGCGTCGCCTACACCCCCGGCCACGCCTCCCATCACGTCTGCTACCTGCACGAGGACACTGGCACCGCCTTCGTCGGCGACGTCGCCGCCTGCCGCCTACCCGGCACAGACGTGGTGATCCCACCGACCCCACCCCCGGACATCGACGTCGAGCTGTGGGAAGAGTCGATCGACACGGTCACGGCCTGGTCGCCGACGACCCTCGCGCTCACCCACTTTGGCCCGATCGACAACCCGGCGGCGCACCTGGCCACGGCGAAGGACCGCCTACGCGAGGAGGCCGAGCTGGCCCGTGGCATGGACGAGGAGACCTACGAGGCCGACCTCCAGCGACGGATCGCCGCCCAGCTCGATCCGGAGACCGCCGCGGAGATGTTCCAGGCCGTCCCGACCGCCTACCAGTGGTCCGGCCTCGACCGTTACTGGCGCAAGAAAGCCGAGCGCGAGACGCCTTAGTGGGGTCGGTCCGTGGCCTGTCCCGGGGGACGGCTGAGCGGACGGGAAGGGACGGGAAAGGGACGCGGCCACTTCGGAGGCGACCCGGGCAGGCTGAGGCCGCCTCCGAAATGGCCGAGTTATGAGGAGACAGCGGAGGGTGCGGAGCCGCTGAAGTCGCCCGTGGAGCCTTACCGTCCCTATGCGGCGGTAAAGCTCCACAGCCGCGGCCGTGCGGCGGCGGGCGGGGGAGGTTCATGACGGAGACGCCGGGAACGTCACCGTGACGTGCGCGAGTCGCGCGGAACTCCACGTCCATGCATGCGGATCCCCACGGATGCGGCCGTTCCCCGGGTCGTGTCTGCAATTACCCCCGTATACGTGGGGTAAATGCAGACGGTCCCCGGGTCGTGGTGTGGATGTGTGGCGTCTCCGTGGCGTTCCCGGTATCTCCCTGCCACCTCCCCCCGCAAAACCTCCCGACCCGGGCGGCTCGGAGGCGGCCTCAGCCTGCCCGGGTCGCCTACGAGACGCCCGGGACGCAGGCTAGGCCAGGTATTTGCGCATCCGCTCGACGGCCTCTTCGATCCGCTCGTCGGGGGCGGTGAGCGAGATGCGGAAGAAGCCCTCGCCGCTGGGCCCGTACATCGAGCCGGGTGAGACGACGACCGCGGCCTCTTCGAGGACGGTCTCGGCGAATGAGGTCGAGGAGTGGCCCGCGGGGACCGGGGCCCAGATGTAGATCGTGCCCTTCGGCGCGGTGACATCGACGCCGATCGCGCCGAGCGCCGAGACGACCAGGTCGCGGCGACGGGCGTAGATGGCGTTCTGCTCGGCCAGCGGCTCGGGCGGGCCCTGGAGGGCGGCGACACCGGCCAGCTGCAGCGCCTCGTAGAGGCCCGAGTCGACGTTGGTCTTGAGCCGCCAGTAGGCCTGGATCGCGTCCGGGTTGCCGAGGATCGCGGCGACGCGCCATCCGGTCATGTTGTAGCCCTTGGAGAGCGAGAAGACCTCTACCCCGACCTCCTTCGCACCGGGCGTGGCGAGGAAGCTGGGGGCGACGTAGCCGTCGTAGGTCGTCTCCGAGTAGGCGTTGTCGTGGACGACGAGGATCTCGTGCTCGCGGGCGAAGGCGACGACTTCCTCGAAGAACCCGTCGGGCACGATCGCCCCGGTCGGGTTGTTCGGGTAGTTGATGAACATCACCCGCGCCTTGGCCAGCGACTCGGCCGAGATCGCGGCGAGGTCGGGCGCGAAGCCCTTCTCCGGCAGCAGCGGCAGCAGCTCGGCGGTGGCGCCGCAGAGCAGCGGCCCGCCGGTGTAGACCGGGTAGCCGGGGTCGGAGGCGAGCGCCACGTCGCCCGGGTCGAGGAAGGCGTTGCAGAGGTTGTAGATGCACTCCTTGGCGCCGATCGCCGGGATCACCTCGTTGGCGGCGTCGATCGCGACGCCGAAGCGCCGGTCGTAGAAGTCGGCGAAGGCCTGGCGGAACTCCTCGCGGCCGCGGTTCGAGGGGTACTGGTGGGTCGATGGGTCGGCGACCGCCTCCTGCATCGCCTCGACGATGTAGGGGTAGGTCGGCCGGTCGGGATCGCCGATCCCCAGGCTGATCACGTCGATGCCGGCGGCTTTCTTCTCCGCGATCCGGCGCTCCAGTTCCTGGAACATGTAGGGCGGGATCTGCTGGAGGCGCTTGGAAGGTTCGGCGATTGACATGGGCGCGGAAATCTAGTCGTCTTGCTCGGACAGCGCCGCGAGCAACTCGGGCGAGGCCTCGCCCGCGTAGACCGGCTCCGCCCAGCCGTCGAGCCGGACCGCCAGGTCCTCGCCGATCTCGACCGTCAGCTCGCCGCCGTCGAGCTCGACCGTGAGCGGGCTCGGGGCCCCGCGCAGGAAGGCGGTGACGGCGGCGCCGGAGGCGCCGGTACCGGAGGAGAGCGTCTCCCCCACGCCGCGCTCGAAGATCCGGGCGCGCACGTGAGAGCCCTCGAAGGCGAGGAAGGACACGTTGGTGCGGTTGGGAAACAGCGTCGAGCCTTCGATCTCGGGACCGATCAACTCCAGGTCGAGGTCGTCCAGCTCGGCGGCGTCGACGAGGATCGCGCACTGCGGGTTGCCGATCGAGACGTGCTGGAACTCCCACTCGCGGCCCGCGGAGCGGACGGTGCCGCGACCGTCAGGACCGCCGGAGGGGAAGTCCTTCGAGCTGGTCGAGGCCTTGCCCATGTCGACCGAACAGGTCAGCTCACCGGTGATCGTCGGCCGGATCGGCCCGGCGACGGTCGAGATCGCGAACCCCTCGGCGTCGGTCCACCCGTGGCGGCGCAGGTAGAGGATCGCCTCGCGGGCCCCGTTGCCTGACAACTCGGCCTCCGAGCCGTCAGGGTTGAAGATCCGCAGGTCGGCGACGAACTCCGGGTCCTCGCTGGGCGCCAGCAGCAGGATGCCGTCGGCACCGATCCCGAAATGCGGGTCGCAGAGCCACTCGATCCGCGCCTCGGTCAGCTCCCAGGGGAGCTCCGCCCGCTCGAGGATCAAATAATCGTTGCCCAGCGCCTGCCACTTCTCGAATTTCATTCGCCGCACCCTAGCGACCATGTTGATGGGCCGAAAACCCGCCTATATGTCGAGTTTTCGGCCCATCAACATCGCAGTCTCGGCGTCGGTGAGGGTGGTGCGGTCGATCGTCGCCAGGTCGGGGATTTTGCGCATCCAGGTGAGCTGGCGGCGGGCGTAGTTGCGACTGCGGCGCTTCATCGTCTCCAGGTCGCCGGCGAGGAGCTCGTTCAGGCCGAGGGCCTTGCGGGCGGTGCGTCCCGCTCCGAGCGCGGCCCGCCGCGCCTCCTCCTCCCCGCCTCCCGCGACGATCGCGTCCACCCGCGCATCGATCCGCTCGTACAGCCGCGCCCGATCCATATCGAGGCCGAAGATCCGCGTCGGGTGGCGGGTCACGCCGGACCAGAGCTCGGACTCTTCGTCGAAGGCGGGGACCTTGCGCAGCGAGAGGTCGGCGAGCGCCGCGCGCAGGTAGAGCCCGGTCCCGCCGACCACGATCGGCGTCTTCCCCGCCTCCAGGGCGGTGTCGATCGCCTCGTGCGCCAGCGGCATGTACTCGTGGATCGAGAAGTCCGCGGTCACCGGCACGATCCCCAGCAGCTCATGCGGCAGCACCTCCCGCTCCTCCGCCGTCGCAGCCCCCGTAAGCACGTCGAGCCCTTCGTACACCTGCAACGCATCGCAGTTCACCGCCACCGGCTCCTCACCCCGCTCCCGAAGCAGCCTCGCCAGCTCAACAGCAACGCCAGTCTTGCCGACGCCCGTGGGTCCGAAAATGGCCAGAACCATCAAGGGCGTCTCGGTAAAGCCCCGAACGGCTTGTACTTTTTCGTTGCCGGCCTCGCCGGCAGCCGGACGCTCCTCACCGAAAAAGTTGAGAGAGGGGCTTTACCGAGACGCCCGACAAGGTCTGGGAAGTTGCCCGCTCGATCTCCACGTCGACCATCTCGCCTGCGGCCGACGCCCCTTCGAAGTTCACAGCCTTGTTGTGCCGCGTGCGCCCCCGCAGCCTGGTCGGATCCGTCCGACTGGGTCCTTCGACCAGCACCTCCATCGTCCTTCCGACGAACCGCTGGGCCCGTTCGGCGGCCCGCCGCTGGACCACCTCGACCAGGCGTTCCATCCGCTCGACCTTGACCGGGTGCGGCAGCTGGTCGTCCATCGTCGCCGCCTCGGTTTCGCGTCGCGGGCTGAAGATGAAGGTGAAGGCGCCGTCGTAGCCGACCTCCTCCGCCACTTCCAGGGTCTGGGCGAAGTCGGCCTCGGTCTCGCCGGGGAAGCCGACGATGATGTCGGTGGTGATCGCGCAGTCGGGGACGTGCTCGCGGATCAGCGCGACGCGGTCCATGTAGCGCTCGCGGTCGTAGGTGCGGCGCATCCGTTTCAGCACCGCGCTCGAGCCCGACTGCAGCGGCAGGTGGATCTGCTCACAGAGCGCGGGCAGCTCGGCGTGAGCGCGGATCACGTCCTCCTTCATGTCCTTAGGGTGTGGGCTGGTGTAGCGGATGCGGTCGATGCCCGGCACCGCGTCTACCTGGGTGAGCAGCTCGGCGAAGGTGATCCGGCTCTCCCGCGGCAGGTCACGACCGTAGCTGTTCACGTTCTGACCCAGCAGCGTCACCTCGCGCACCCCGTCGGCAGCAAGTGTCTCGGCCTCGATCAGGAGCTCGGCCGGGTCGCGGCTGACCTCGCGTCCGCGGGTCGAGGGGACGATGCAGTAGGAGCAGCGGCAGTTGCAGCCCTGGGCGATCTGCAGCCAGCCCTGGAACTCGCGCTCGCGCCGGGTCGGCAGGTGGCCGGCGAAGTCCTCGAACTCGAAGTACCCCTGGGCGGTGAGCGAGTCGGAGTTCAGGAACTCGGCCAGCTTGTGGATCTGGCCGGGGCCGAAGGCGACGTCGACGAACGGGAAGCGCTCGAACACCTCCTCCTTCACCGACTGGGCCCAGCAGCCGCCGACCCCCACGGTGCGGTCCGGGTCTTCGCTCTTCAGCCGTTTAGCCTCGCCCAGGTGGGCGATGAAACGGCTGTCGGCGGACTCGCGGATCGAGCAGGTGTTGAACAGGATGAGATCGGCTTCGGCGCGCTCCGCCGCCTCCTCGTAGCCGAGCGAGGTGAGCATGCCCCGCATCCGCTCGGAGTCATGCACGTTCATCTGGCACCCGAAGGTGGTGACGTGGAAGTGCTTCACGCGCCCCAGCGTAACTATTCGCCGTGCGTGATTTCCTGCGCGACGTAGGCGGCGACGTTTTCGATTTCTTCTTCCGAAAGCGTTCCGCCGAAGGGCGGCATCCCGCCGCCCCCGTTGGTGACCTGCTGGATTGCGCCTTCTTCAGTCTGCGCGAGGGGCATCGTGGTCAGGTCCGGGCCACCATTGCCCCCGTGGCCGGTGGCGCCGTGGCAGGTCGAGCAGTTTTCGGAAAAGACGACGGCTCCCGCTTCGGGGTCGCCACCGGCGCTGGTCGCCCCGGGTTCGGCTTCTTCGGAGGAGCTTTCTTCTTCCCCTTCCGAGCTTTCTTCCGCCGATTCTTCGCCTTCCGCCGATTCCGAGCCTTCGCCCGAAGCTTCTTCCGCCGCTTCTTCTTCGGCTTCGACGAACGGGCCTTTGGTGTCGTTGAATTCGATTTCTTCAGACGCTTTCGCGTACTCCTTGTCGTGCTCCTTCGACTCGTCCTTACCGTGCAGGACGGCGAAGGTGCCCGCGCCGACGGCGAAGACCGCGAACCAGAGGATGACCAGCGGCATCCATTTGCCCGGGAAATTGTCGTTTTTCAGCCCGAAGAGGCTGACGACGATGGCCGAGGCGGCGAGGATGCCGCCGCAGATGAAGAAGAACGTTTCGTGCATCAGGCGGGCGGAATCCTATTGGTGCGCGGCAGCGGGTGCTTGCAGGCCGAAGCCAGGCCGCTCTAGGCGGCCTGGGCCTCCGCGATCGGCTGCGTGTCCTGGGGCGCCGGATCGGCCGCCACAGCGCCGATTCCAAGCGCCGTACGGACCTTCGTTTCGATCTCCAGGGCCAGCTCCGGATTGTCCTGCAGGAACTGTTTGGCGTTGTTGCGTCCCTGGCCCAGGCGGACCTCGCCGTAGGAGAAGAAGGAGCCGGATTTCTGCACCAGGTCCTGCTCCATGCCGAAGTCGAGCAAACCGCCCTCGCGCGAGATCCCGACCCCGTACTCGATGTCGAACTCGGCCTGGCGGAAAGGCGCCGCGACCTTGTTCTTGACGACTTTCACGCGGACCCGGTTGCCGACCGCCTCGGTCCCTTCTTTGAGGGTCTCGATGCGGCGGATGTCGAGCCGTTGCGACGAGTAGAACTTCAGCGCCCGGCCGCCCGGCTGCGTCTCCGGCGAGCCGAACTGGACACCGATCTTTTCGCGGATCTGGTTGGTGAACAGGCAGACGGTTTTCGTCCGGTTCAGGTTGCCGGCGAGTTTGCGCAGCGCCTGCGACATCAGGCGCGCCTGGAGGCCGACCGTGGTGTCGCCGATCTGCCCGTCGAGCTCGGCTTTCGGGGTCAGCGCGGCGACCGAGTCGATCGCCACCACGTCGACCGCCCCGGAGGCGATCAGCCGGTCGGCGATCTGCAGCGCCTGCTCGCCGTAGTCGGGCTGCGAGACCAGCAGCTCGTCGGTGTCGACCCCGATCGCCCGCGAGTAGACCGGGTCGATCGAGTGCTCGGTGTCGATGAAGGCGCAGACGCCGCCGAGGGCCTGGGCCTCGGCGATGATGTGGTTGATCAGCGTCGTCTTACCGGAGGACTCCGGGCCGAAGATCTCGACGATCCGGCCGCGCGGAACGCCGCCGATCCCCAGCGCCAGGTCGAGCGCCAGCGAGCCGGTCGGGATCGAGTCGACCTTGACCGTGCCTTTGTCGCCGAGGCGCATCAGTGAGCCGACGCCGAAATCGCGCTCGATCTGGGTGACGGCCGCCTCGAGGGCCGAATCTTTCGCTTTGGCCTCCTTCGCCGTGAGGCCCTTCAAGTTCACTTTGTTGTCCGCCATCTCAGATCATCACCTCACTGCCGCCCGCTTCAGGACAGCTCGACTTGGGCCAGCGGGGCGTATCGCGAGCCCCCTGACTGGAGTTCAGAACGGTAGAGCGTCAACCGGACGCCTAGAAAGGGCTCTTTGAGCCCGTCGGGAAGGTCTCCGGGCCGCCTCGTCACCGCTTCCGGACGGCGCGATCCGCGTCCTTCCGCGCGCACCCTGGCGATCGTCACGTGGGGCCAGAAATCCCGCTTCTCGGGCTTGTGCAGCTCTGCGGTGACCAATCTGTCGACCAGGGCCCGCTGGAGCTCTGAGGCGGCCGGAGAAGGCGCCGGAAGGGCGAACAGCGAGGCCCGCCGGCGCCGTGGCAATGAGATCGGGTCCTCCAGCTTCATCATCGGCGCCGGCACGCCGCTCCGCCGCACCACCGCGGCGATCCCCTCGACCTCCGCCGCCTCGCGGCTGCCGAGGAAGACGAGGGTCACGTGCAGCGACTCCGGTCGGGTCGGCCGCAGCGCCGGATCGACCAGCTCGGCCTTCCCCCAGGCCGTCAGCCCCTCGCGCACCCGCTCGGGCAGGTCGAGGGCGACGAACACCCGTTGCTTCTTCAGTCCCTCCCCCGCTTTCGCCATAGGGCCAAGCTAGGGAGCCGATGCGCGCGGCTCAACGCCGCTTCGCCCCAAATCTGGAAATTTAGGCGCGCGAATCGGTCTCGGAGTCGACCGGGGCCGCCACTTCGCCGCCGCCGAGCAGGTTCCGCAGCAGGTGCATCGCGACCAGGGCGGAGCGTTCGCGGATGTCGTGGCGGTCGCCGGGGATCACCGGATCGCGGGCGATCTGGGTCCCGTCGGCGAGCCGCGCGTTGAAGCAGACATAGCCGACCGGCTTCTCCTCGGTCCCTCCCCCCGGCCCGGCGATCCCGGTGATCGAGACCGCCACATCGGCCCCGAAGCGCTCCAGCGCTCCCTCGGCCATCGCCTCGGCCACCTCCGGCGACACCGCGCCGAACTCCTCCAGCAGCTCCTTCGACACGCCGAGCAGCTCTTCTTTCGCCCCGTAGGAGTAGGAGACGACGCTCCCCATGAAGTAGTCCGACGCCCCCGGCGGGTTGGTGATCCGGGCCGCCAGCATCCCGCCGCTGCAGGACTCGGCCAGGCCCAGCTTCAGGCCCTGGTCGCGCAGCAGCTTCGCCACCTGTTCGTCGATCGTCTCGCCGTCGAGGCTGAAGGTCTCCTGCGGGTGACGCCGCTGCAGCCCGTCCCGCACCGCCATCGCGGTCGCCTCGGTCTCATCGCGCCAGCGCACGTCGATCTCGATCTCGCCCTTGCGCAGGCAGGTCGTCACCTCGACCGCCTCGACATCGACCCCGTCGTCGTCCTCGATCTCGCGCAGGCTCTTGGCGATTTCCGACTCGGGGACGCCGAACATCCGCATCGTCAGCCCGTGCAGCGGCGTCGCCCGTGCCAGGATCGCCTGCACCGCATCACCGGCGATCGCCCGCGGCCACATCGGCTGCAGCTCGCGCGGCGGGCCCGGCAGCACGATCACGACCCGCTCCCCGGCGGGCACCACCAGTCCCGGTGCGGTCCCGACCGGGTCGAGCGCCTCCGCGCCCTCTGGCACCATCGCCTGCTTGCGGTTGGCGTCCATCATCGCCGCCTCGTCGATCTTCCAGTTGCGCCGTTTGGCGAACCGGCGCAGGATCGCGGCGATCTTCTCTTCCATCTCCACGTCGAGCTGCAACGGCCGCCCGGCGAAGCGGCCGACGATCTCCGCCGTCAGGTCGTCCGCGGTCGGCCCGAGGCCGCCACTGGTGACGATCAGGTCCATCCCCTCGTCGGCGAGGAACTTGAGCGCGTCCTCGAGGTCATCCGGCCGGTCGGCGACGACGATGATGTGGGCGACCTCGACTCCGAGGTCGGCCAGCCGTTCGCTGACCCAGGGCCCGTTGGCGTCGGAGATGCGGCCGGTGATCACCTCGGTACCGGTGACCACGATCCCCGCCCTGACTACCTTCGAGCCCTCCATCGAGGGACCGAAACTACCGGACCGGGTCGGTCAGGAAAGGTCGCTGTCGGCGTCGGCCCCGACCGGGGACGGAGCCGCGCCCCCGGCGCCGGAACCAGGCCCGCCGACGACCCGTGCCAGATCGGCCTGGGTGATCAGCACCTGGCGCGGTTTCGAGCCCTCGTAGCCGGAGATGACGCCGCGCCGCTCGAGCATGTCGATCAGCCGCCCGGCCCGCGTGTAGCCGACCCGCAGACGGCGCTGGATCATCGACACCGAGGCGGTTTCGGTCTGCACGACAAGGCGGATCGCCTCGTCCAGCAGGTCATCGGAATCGGGGTCGAAGTCGTCCTCGCCCCGCCCACCCTCATCGCCGGCGTTCTCGGGAGTCTCCAGCAGCTCCTCCTCGAACTCCGGTTCGCCCTGTTTCGCCCAATGGTTGGTGATCGAGGCGATCTCGTCCTCGGTGATGAAGGCGCCCTGGACCCGGGACAGCTTCGAGGTGCCAGCGCCGCGGAAGAGCATGTCCCCCTGGCCGAGCAGCGACTCGGCGCCGCCCTGATCGAGGATCACCCGCGAATCGGTCTGCGAGGACACGGCGAAGGCGATCCGCGAGGGGATGTTCACCTTGATCGTGCCGGTGATGATGTCGGTCGAGGGGCGCTGCGTCGCCAGCACCAGGTGGATGCCGGTGGCGCGGGACTTCTGGGCGAGCCTGATGATCGAGTCCTCGACTTCGGCCGGGGCGACCATCATCAGGTCCGCGAGCTCGTCGATCACGCAGAGGATGTGCGGCAGCGTCGCCTCCCCCGCTTTGCGACGGATCCGGTTCAGCTCCTCGAGGTTGCGGGCGCGGGCCTGCGACATCACTCCGTAGCGCGTCTCCATCTCGGTGATCAGGTTGGCGAGCACGTTGGCGGCGAGCCGCGGCGAGGTCACCACGGGCGTGAGAAGGTGCGGGACGTGCTCGTAGTGGTTGAGCTCGACCTGCTTCGGGTCGACCAGCACCAGGCGCACTTCGTTCGGCGAGGATGCCATCAGGATCGAGGAGAGCATCGCGTTGACGCAGGCGCTCTTGCCCGAGCCGGTGGTGCCGGCGACGAGCACGTGCGGCATCTTCGCGATGTCGGTCCAGACCGCGTTGCCGTCGATCCCCTTGCCGAGCCAGGCGACCAGCGGCGAGGACTTCGCCGGGCGGCCGGCGTAGATGTCGCCGAGGCGGACCATGCGGCGCTTCGCGTTCGGCACCTCGACCCCGACCGCCTGTTTGCCGGGAATCGGGGCGAGGATGCGGATGTCGGTCGAAGCCAGCGCGTAGGCGAGGTCGTTGGAAAGCTCGGTGACTTTCTTGACTTTGATGCCGGGCGCGAGGCGCAATTCGTAGAGGGAGACGTGCGGGCCGCTGACGACGCCGACGATCTTTGCCTCGACCCCGAAGTGGCCGAGCGTCTCGATCAGTTTGCGGCCGGTGATCTGCTGGTCGCGCGGATCCGGGCCTTTGTCGCCTTTGCCGCGCTCGAGCACGCGTGGTGAGGGCAGCTTGTAGTCGATCTCCTCGGAGGTGGTGACGCCGCGGAGGTTGCCCATCGGGGTGGAGGGACGGGCGTCGTCTTCCGGCTCAGGCGCCAGAACCTGCTGGACCGGCTCGGGATCGGGGGCCTCGGGCTCCGGCTCGGGCTCCTGGACAACCTGGGTTTCGGCCGTGTCGGCCTCCGCCGCGTCGTCGAAGTTGAAGAGGCCCGGGGCGAAGATGTCGTCGTCGTCCTGGTCCTCGGCCAGGGCCACGGTCGGCTCGACGTCGTCGTCCTCGGGGTAGTCATGCATCACGTCGGTCTGGGCCACTTTGGTCTCCGCGGTCCGCTCGTCGCGCCGCTGGCGCCATTCCTCGGAGCTCTGGCGGGCGGTCCGGGCAGTCGCTTCGCCGGCCTGCCTGCCGCCGAAGAAGACGACCTTCAGGCCGTGGCCGATCCCGCGTGCCAGCGCCGAGACCGAAGTTCCGGTCAGGAGCATCCCGCCGGCGACCAGCATCAAGAGGGCGAAGATGCGCGCGCCGAACGAGCCGAAGAGGTAGTCCAGCCCGGTTTCGATCCCGTAGCCGACCTTGCCCCCTTCCCAACCGAAGAAGAGCACGAACACCAGGTAGACCCCCGCCGCGACGAGGAAGAGGCCGATCAGGTCGAGATGACGCTGCTCGAGGCCGTCGAACAGCGAAAACCCGCGCCGACTTGGCGCGGCTTTGCGACCTTTCGCTTTGCCTTTGGGTTTACGGGCAGGGGAGCGTTTCTGTCGAACGAACACGCGATCGATTTCGACGTCGCCTCCATATCCCCTGTCCAGCAATCCCCCCAGCGGGCGAACCCGCTCTAAATTCGGCATAAAACCACCGCATAGCGCGCGAAATCGCCTTTAAGATTGGACGCATGCTCAGCACCGATACCGAGGTCCAGCAAGGGGGCCGCGTCCTCGTCGTCGAGGACGATGCCGACATCGCCGACGTCCTGCGCCGCTCACTGCGCAACGAGGGCTACGAGGTCCGCACCTCCGCCGACGGCGTCGAGGCGCTCGACCTGGCAGTCGGGTTCGTCCCCGACCTGGTCGTGCTCGACCTCGGCCTCCCCGGCCTCGACGGGATCGAGGTCTGCCGCCGCCTCCGCCAGGAGGGGGACGTGCCGATCCTGATGCTGACCGCCCGGGCCGAGACCGAGGACCGGGTCACCGGCCTCGACAGTGGTGCCGACGACTACCTGGTCAAGCCGTTCGAGCGCAAGGAGCTGCTGGCCCGGATCCGCGCGCTGCTGCGCCGCCGCCCGCCCCGCGGGGCCGCCTCGCTCGAGGTCGGCGACCTGCAGCTGAACCCCGACACGCGGGAGGTCCACCGCGGCGAGCGCGAAATCGAGCTCACCAACCGCGAGTTCGAGCTGCTCGAGTTCCTGATGCGCAACGAGCGCCTGGTCGTCTCCCGCGAGCGCCTGCTCGACGAAGTCTGGGGCTATGACCCGATGGCGGCGACCAACACGATCGACGTCTTCATCTCCAACCTGCGACGCAAGCTGGAGGCCGGCGGCGAGCCACGCCTGCTCCACACCAAACGCGGCGCGGGATACGTCCTCAAAGACTGATGGTCGGGGCTGCCCGCGACAACACCGCGGCCTGGCTGCGGCGAGTCGCGCATCCCCGCGCCTGGCCGGTGCGCTGGCGGATCGCCGGGGTCTCCTCCGGGCTGACGCTGGCGATCCTGGTGGTCTTCGGCGGCACGATCGGCCAGATCGCCACCACCCGGATCCGCGACGACTTCAACAACGAGATCCGCGGCGCGGTCGAAGTCCTCTCCTCCGAACTCCGGGTGATCACGCCGCTGGTCGGCGAACAGAAGGTGGTTGGGCCCGAACTGGGGACGTACGTGCTTCCCGACGACGCCTCGGTTCGCGTCTTCAACCGCGCCGGGGTGATGGTCGGCGAAGAAAACGGCGGCAGGCTCGGCCGTCCGGAAAAGCGCGGGACGAAGGAAGAAAACGGGATGCGGGTGGAGACCGAAGTTCTGCGCGAAAAGGAAACCGGGGTGATCACCGGCTACGTCCAGTACGGCCGCAGCACCGAGCATGTCGATGACACGATCGACCGCATCTGGCTGCTGATCGGCGCCGGGGTCCTCGGCGGCACGCTGCTCGCCTGCCTCGCCGGGGTGGCGATCGCGAGCCGCGCGATGCGCCCGATCGCCGCGCTCACCGCGAGCGCCAAAGAGATCTCCGAGACCCGTGACACGTCCGGTCACATGCCCGAGCCGCCGGTCGATGACGAGGTCGGCGAGCTGGCCAAGACGCTGGAGCAGATGCTGCGTTCGCTCGATGCCGCCCGGGCCGAGCGCGAGACGGCCCTGCAGCAGCAGCGCGAGTTCGTCGCCGACGCCTCGCACGAGCTGCGCACGCCGCTGACCAGCGTGCTCGCCAATCTGGAGTTGCTGCAAGCCTCGCTCGGCGGTGCCGACCAGGCCGAAGACCGCGAGGTCGTCGATTCGGCGCTGCGCTCCTCGCGGCGGATGAGCCGACTGGTCTCCGACCTGCTGTTGCTCGCCCGCGCCGACGCCGGGCGCCTTGCGGCCCACCACCGCATCGACTTGGCCGAAGTGGCCGGCGACGCGGCGGCGGAGGCGGCGGCGCTGATGGGCAGCCGCCACTTCGTCATCAACAACGACCGACCGCTGGCGGTCGAAGGGAGCGCCGACGAGCTCCACCGAATGGTCCTCAACCTGCTCGACAACGCCGCTCGCCACACCCCCGACGGGGCGACGATCTCGCTCACCCTCTCCCAGCATGGCGATGACGCGGTGGTCGAGGTGGCCGATGACGGCCCCGGCATCCCGGCGGCGATGCGGAACCAGGTCTTCGACCGCTTCGTGCGCGGCGAAGGCCCCGCCGACACCGCCCGCGGCACCGGCACCGGCCTCGGGCTGGCGATCGTCAGCGCCGTCGCCACCTCCCATGAGGGCAGCGTCGAGGTCACCGATTCGCCCTCAGGCGGGGCGCTTTTCCGCGCCCGGATCCCGATTGCGCGAGCCGCAGACGCAGAGAAGCATTCAAGTTCGATCTTTTAGGGACGCTTTAGGACGCGCCCCTAAATTCCCCCGTGGACGAGACACTAGCCCGCCGGGATTCTCCCCAGACACTGTCCCGGCGGGCTTTTTAATGCTTTGAGACGGCTGGGCTGGGGCGGCGTGGGGGCGCCTCGCGGCGTCCTCGGTCATTCGGTTCGGGTCACGCACTGTTAGTGCGCTCCCCTCGCCTCACGACCCCCGCTGAAAGCGGGGTGTGAGCCCGAAGGGCGAATTCCTTGCGAGGCTGGCCCACGCCGCCCCATGGCGCGGGTCCAAGCCTCACGGGCGCGTACCTAGACCTGGATCACTACCGGCAGGATCATGGGCCGGCGGCGGAGGCGCTGCCAGACGAACTTGCCGATCGTTTCGTGGAGGTCCTCCTGGATCAGATCGGGCTCCCGCGTACCGGCCTCGGCGGCGTCCTCGAGCGCGTCTTCGATCATGTCCTTGAGGTCTTCCAGCAGCTTGTCCTCCTGCTCGACGAAGGCGACCCCTCGCAGGATCACCTCCGGGTCGGCGACGACGTGACCGTCGTCGGAGTCGACCGTGGCGACGACGATGAAGATGCCATCGGCAGAGATCTCGCGCCGGTCGCGCAGGGCGGCGTCTTCGGGGTCGCCGATATTGACGCCGTCGACGTACATCTTGCCGACGTGCTGGTCCTCGCCGAAGCGCGCCCCGCTCGCGTCGATTTCCAGCGGCAGCCCGTTGCGGCCCTTGAAGATGTTCTCCTTCGGGACCCCGACCGACTCGGCCAGGTCGGCGTGTAGTCGGATCCGCTGATAATCCCCGTGGACGGGCAGCACGTAGCGTGGCTTGGTCAGGTTCAGCATCAGTTTCAGCTCCTCACGGGAGCCATGGCCGGAGGCGTGGATCGGCGCGTCTTTGGCGGTGATCACGGTCGCACCGATCTCGTAGATGCGGTCGATCGTCTCGTTCACCGCGCGCTCGTTGCCGGGCACCGACGTGGCCGAGAAGATGACCGTGTCGCCGCGGTGGAGCTGCACGTCGCGGTGGTCGTTGTTGGCCATCCGGCGCAATGCGGAGAGTGGCTCGCCCTGGCTGCCGGTCGAGATCACGACGACTTTCTCGTCGGGGAAGTTCTCGATCTCGCGCGGCTGGATGAAGACTCCCTGCGGCGCTTTCGCGATCCCCAGGTTGGAGGCGATGTTGAAGTTCTTGCGCATCGAGCGGCCGACCAGCGCCACTTTACGGTCAAGCGCGACCGCAGCGTCGATCACCTGCTGGACGCGGTGGATGTTGGAGGCGAACGAGGTGACGATGATCCGTCCCTCGCACTGCGAGAACTGCCGCAGCAGGCCCGGGCCGACACTCGACTCGGAGGGCGCGACGCCCGGCCGGTCGGCGTTGGTCGAGTCGCCGGCGAGCAGCAGCAGGCCGTCGCGGCCGATCTCCGCCAGACGGGAGATGTCGGCCGGCCGTTTGTCGACCGGGGTCTGGTCGAACTTGTAGTCGCCGGTCATCAGCATCGAGCCGAGCTCGGTGGTGATCAGCACGCCGCGCATGTCGGGGATCGAGTGGGTGAGGTGGACCAGCTCCAACTGGAACGGGCCGCGTTTCACCTTCTCCCCCGCCGGCAGCTCCTCCAGCGGCGCCTTGTCGCCGAGCTTGTGCTCGTCGAGCTTCGAGCGGACCATGCCGATCGTCAGCAGGCCGCCGTAGATGACCGGCGGCATGCCGATCTCGCGCAGCACGTAGGGAAGCGCGCCGACGTGGTCCTCGTGGCCGTGCGTGAGCACGATCGCCTCGATGTCGGCGGCGCGGTCGCGCAGGTAGGAGAAGTCGGGTAGGACGAGGTCGATGCCATGCATCTCCGCCGTCGGGAACATCAATCCGGTGTCGACGATCACGATCTTGCCGTCGTATTCGACGACCGTCATGTTCTTGCCAATCTCACCGAGGCCGCCAAGCGGCAGCACTCGCAGGTTCTTACTGGGCACTGGGTAACTCTTTCTGTTCGAAGTTAGAAGTCGTTCAACCGGCGGCGACAGAGAGCCCGATGCCCTCCAGTGCCGTCCGGACCGCCGCCCGCTGTTCGGGGTCGGCGGAGACCAGCGGCAGACGCAGCCGGTCGGGGGCGAGGCCGAGCATCTCGAGCGCGGCCTTCAGCGGGATCGGGTTGGTCGTCACCGAGAGACCCTCGAACACCGGGGTCAGTTCGGCGTCGATCTCCCGCGCCCGCTCCAAGTCGTTGTTCTGGGCGGCATCCCACATCGCCCGCATCTGCTCGCCCACCACGTGGGTGGCGACGCCGATCACTCCCGCGCCGCCGAATTCCAGCACCTTGAGGAAGGTGTTGTCGTTGCCGGCGAGGATGTCGAGGCCTGCGATCGGCCCCAGTTCGTCGTCGTTGGCCTGCTTCACGGCGACGATGTTGTCGACCGCGGCGAGCTCGCCGAGCAGGCCCGTATCGGCGTTGACGATCACCCGCGCGGGGATGTTGTACATGACCATCGGCAGGTCCGGGACGGCCGCGGCGACCGTTTCGAAGTGGGCGCGGATCCCGGCCGGGTTGGGCTTGTTGTAGTACGGCACGACCACCAGCGAGGCGTCGGCGCTCGCGTCGGCGGCCATCTTGGTCAGTTCGCAGGAGTGGCGGGTGTCGTTGGTGCCGGTGCCGACCACGATCGGGACCTCGTCGCCGACCTCCTTGCGCACCGCGCGGAGGAGCTCGACCGTCTCACCGTCGGTGAGCGTCGGGCACTCGCCGGTGCTTCCGGCCAGCACCAGCCCGTTCGAGCCGTGCTCGAGCAGGTGCGCGGCCAGCCGGCGCGCGCCGTCGTTGTCCACCGTGCCGTCGTCGGCAAACGGCGTCGCCATCGCGGTGAGGATCCCTCGTAGCTCCTTCATCGCAAATCAGTCTAGAGGAGCTTCTCGAGGCCGACGGTGAAGTGATCGGGCAGCTCCCCCACCTTGCGCACGGCGAGCAGGACCCCCGGCATGAAGGAGTGGCGGTCGATCGAGTCATGGCGGATCGAGAGGGTCTGGCCGGGGCCGCCGAAGATCACTTCCTGGTGGGCGACCAGCCCGGGCAGCCGCACCGAGTGGATCGGCTTGTGGACGTGGCCGCCGGCCGCCTCGATCAGCTCGGCCGTGCGCGCCGCCGTCCCCGAAGGGGCGTCGAGCTTCTTGTCGTGGTGCAGCTCGATGATCTCGGTCTCCGGCATGTGCGGGGCGATGGTCTGGGCGACGACCATCATCAGCACCGCGCCGATCGCGAAGTTCGGGGCGATGAAGCAGTTGGCCGACGCCAGCTGGGCGGCGGCGGCCTTCGCCGCGTCGAGGTCGAAGCCGGTCGTCCCGACGACCACGTGGACCCCCGCCGCCAGGCACTCCTTGACGTTGGCGAGCGCCGTGTCGGGGATGCTGAAGTCGACGACGACGTCGGCCTCGCCGAGCACGTCGGCGAGCGCGACGTCAAGGCTCGGGTCGGCGCGCCCCGTCAACTCGAGGTCAGTGGCCCCTCCGACCGCCTCGCAGACCGTCGCGCCCATCCGCCCGGCGGCGCCGGAGACGGCGACCCTGGTCATGCCGCGACCAGGGCCTCGCTGACCGGCGCCAGCGCCGACTTGAAGCGGCTTTCGTCGGTGCCGACGCAGGCCGCCGAGAGGCGATCCTCGGCGTAGAGCTCGGCCGCCAGCTCGGTCAGCTGGTCGACCTCGACCGCGTCGACTTTGTCGAGCATCTCGTCGAGCTCTTCGATCGGCAGCCCGAACAGAGTGGCGCGGGAGATCCGGGTCATCCGCGCCGCGGTCGACTCGGAGGAGAGGACGAGCCTCCCCTTGACGCTCTCCTTGGCGCGGTGCAGCTCCTCCGCCGAGACCGGCTCGGAACGCAGTCGCCCGAGCTCGGTGCCGATGATCGCGCAGGCCTCCTCGACGTTGTCCTCACGGGTGCCGACGTAGGTGGCGACCAGGCCCTGGTCGGTGAACTGCTCGTTGTAGGAGCCGACCGAGTAGGCCAGTCCGCGCTTCTCGCGCACCTCGCGGAACAGCCGCGAGGAGGTCGAACCGCCGAAGATGGAGTCGAGCACGGCGAGCTGGAAGCGCCGCTCGTCGTGGCGATCGATCCCGGGCGCCCCGAAGCAGATGTGGTACTGCTCGGTCTCCTTCGCGAGGAAGCAGAGCCGGGGCGGCTCGTGGAGGGCCGTCGCCGGGGCGACGCCGCCGCCTTCGGCAGGTGGGTGGACCAGCTTCTCGGCCAACGCGACGATCGCCTCGTGGTCGAGGTGACCGGCCGCGCCGACGACGATTTCCGACCCGGTGTAGCGGGCGTGGTGGTAGCTCTCGATGTCGGGAATCGGGATGTTGGCGATCACGTCGGCCTCGCCGAGCACGCGGCGGCCGAGCGGATGGGTGCCGAAGACGGCCTCGGCAAGCACGTCGTGGACGCGGTCCTGAGGCTCGTCGTCGTACATCGCGATCTCCTCGATCACGACCTGGCGCTCGGAGTCGATTTCGGGGTAGGTCGGGGCCAGCATCATCTCGGCGAGCAGGTCGAAGACCTCATCGGTGTGCTCGTCGAGGAAGCGGGCGTGCAGGTGGGTGGTCTCCTTACCGGTGGCCGCGTTGACCGAGGCGCCGAGCCCGTCGAACTGCTCGGAGATCTCGATCGCCGAGTAGCGCGCGGTCCCCTTGAACAGCAGGTGCTCGAGGAAATGCGAGACCCCGGCCTGTGCCGGGGTCTCGTTACGCGATCCGGTGCGGACCCAGAGGCCGAGCGCGACCGAGCGCACCGAGGGAACCTCCTCGGTGACCACCCGGACGCCCGACCCGAGAGTCGTGACGCGAGCGCTCAACTACGGCTCTCCCGTTCGCGACCGCGTCCGCCGCGATCACGGTCACGACCGCGTCCGCCGCGATCTCCACCGCGGTCGCCGCCGTTGCGCCGGCCGCCGTCGCCGGAGCCGACCGAGGCCAGTTCCTCCGGCGATTTACCGGCGACCGAGGGGTCGTCGGAGAGGCGCAGGCCGATCCGGCCGCGCTCCTTGTCGACCTCGACCACGGTGACGTCGATCACGTCGCCGCTGGAGAGCACGTCGTCGACCGAGTCGACCCTCTCCCCCGGTTTCACGTTCGAGATGTGGAGCAGGCCGTCGGTGCCCTTGACCAGCTCGACGAAGGCGCCGAAGGTGGTCGTCTTGACGACCTTCGCCGCGTTGTAGCGATCGCCGATTTCGGCCTCCTTGGTCATCGACGTGATCCGCTGCACGACACCGTCGACGAGTTCGCCGGTCGGCGCGTAGACGCGGATCGTGCCGTCGTCCTCGACGTCGATCTCGGCTTCGAACTCCTCGCACATCCCGCGGATCGTTTCGCCGCCTTTGCCGATCACGGCCCCGATCTTCTCCGGGTCGATCTTGATCGACTCGATCGCCGGGGCGTGCGGCGAGAGCTTCTCGCGCGGGCCGTCGATCGATTCGGCCATTTTGCCGAGGATGAACATGCGGCCCTTGTTGGCCTGCTCCAGGGCGTCACGCAAAATGTCAAAGGTGACGCCGGTGATCTTGATGTCCATCTGCAGCGCGGTGATCCCGTCCGCGGTGCCGGCGACCTTGAAGTCCATGTCGCCGAGGTGGTCCTCGACGCCGGCGATGTCGGTGAGGACGATGTAGTCGTCGCCCTCCTTGATCAGGCCCATCGCGACGCCGGCGACCGGTGCGGTGACCGGGACGCCCGCTGCCTGCAGCGCCATCGAGGAGGCACAGACGGAGCCCATCGAGGAGGAGCCGTTGGACTCGAGCGTCTCGGAGACGACCCGGATCACGTACGGGAAGGACTCTGCGTCCGGGATCGTCGCCGCCAGGGCCCGCTCGGCGAGGGCGCCGTGACCGATGTCACGCCGCTTCGGGCCGCGCATGAAGCCCGCCTCCCCGACCGAGTAGGGCGGGAAGTTGTAGTGGTGCCAGAAGCGTTTCGTGGTCACCAGCCCGAGCGTGTCGATCCGCATGTCCATCCGCGTCGTCCCGAGGGCGACGTTGGAGAGGATCTGCGTCTCGCCACGGGTGAAGAGAGCCGAGCCGTGGACGCGCGGGGAGATGTCGACCTCGGTCTCGATCGGCCGGATCTCGTCCTGGGCGCGACCGTCGGGGCGCTTCTTGTCGACGGCGATCGCCTTGCGGATCGTGTCCTTCTCGATCGAGTCGAAGGCAGCACCGACCTCGGCCTTGCGGGCGGAGACGGCATCCTCGTCGCCACCATCGGGGGCGTATTTGGCGACGACCTCGGCCTTGACCACGTCGATCGCCTCGTAGCGCTCGAGCTTGCCCTCGGTCGCGATCGCGTCGACCAGCGCCTGGCCGTGCGAGGCGCGGATGTCGCTCAGCAGACCGGCGTCGATCTCTTTGACGTCGACCTGGAGCTTCTCTTTGCCCGCCTTCTCCTGCAGCTCCTGCATCGCGGCGGTCAGCTTCTTGATCTCACCGTGGGCGATGTCGAGAGCGTCGAGGATCTCGGCCTCGGTGACGCCCTGGGCGCCCGCCTCGACCATCAGGATCGCCTCGTCGGTGCCGGCGACGATCAGGTCGAGGTCCAGCTCCTCATGCGTCTCCTCCGGCGGGTTGACGACGAAGTCGCCGTCGAGTTTCCCGATCCGGACCGCGCCGACGTGCTTGGCGACCGGCACCGGCGAGATCGCCAGCGCCGCGGAGGCGCCGTTCATCGCCAGGATGTCGTACGGGTTCACGCCGTCGACCGACATCGGCATCGCGACCAGCTGGGTCTCGTAGTGCCAGCCCTTGGGGAAGAGCGGACGGATCGGGCGATCGATCATGCGCGCGGTGAGCGTCGCTTTCTCGCTCGATTTGCCCTCGCGACGGAAGAACGAGCCGGGGATTTTGCCCGCGGCGTACATGCGCTCCTCGACGTCGACGGTGAGGGGAAGGAAGTCCACGTCGCGAAGGCCGCCGATCGTGGCGGTGTTGAGGACCATCGTGTCGCCGCTGCGGACCACGACTGCGCCGCTCGCCTGCTTCGCGAGTTTCCCGGTCTCGAAGGAGATCGTGCTGTCGCCGACCTCTGCCGTGACGCGGGTCACGTTAAACCTGCTCATTCGTATTTTTACCTCCGGCCACCCGGATGGCGGCCATAGCTTTCTTACAGAACTCTCGTTCCTATTCCGTTCAAAGAGTACAACCCCTGGCCCACCGGGCAATTCCAGGCCCGATGGGCGTCCAGGTGCAGCGCGGACGCTAGGCCGCGAGGGCCTGGCGGACGATGTCGGGGCCGGGGAACTCCCCCGGGCTCGGCGACTCGTAGGTCCAGGCGATCTTGCCGTCCTCGTCGATGAGGACCAGGGTGCGGTTGGCGATGCCGGCGCCGTCGATGTAGGAGCCGAAGGCCTTGGCCGTCTCGCCCTTGGGCTCGAAGTCGGAGAGCAGCACGGTGTCGATGCCGAGCTTCTCCTGGAAGGCGTTGTGGGCGTAGGGGCTGTCGACGCTGAGGCCGACGAGGGTGATCCCGGCGTCGGCGAGCTCGCCCTTGATGCCCTCTGGTAGATGGAGAGCTGGTCCGAGCAGACCGGGCTGAAGTCGAGCGGGTAGAAGGCGATCAGGACCTTGCGGCCCTTGAAGTCGGCCGAGCGAGACCTCTTCCCCGTCCTGGTCTTTGACGGTGAAGTCGGGGGCCGCGTCGCCGACCGCGATCATCGTCGGGTTAGCGACGCAGGCCGAGATCGGCGACCAGGGCGCGGTAGCGCTCCAGGTCGTTGCGTTCGAGGTAGCGGAGCATCCGCCGCCGCTTACCCACCAGCATCAGGAGGCCACGACGCGAGTGGTGGTCTTTGGGGTGGGTGCGCAGATGATCGGTCAGTTCGTTGATCCGCTCGGTCTGCAGCGCGACCTGGACCTCGGCCGAGCCGGTGTCGCCATCGCCGCGGCCGTATTTGCCGATCAGCTCAGTTTTTTTCTCTTTGGTGAGGCTCATCTCGTAAAAAGCGCGGCCCTCTCGGGTCGCGGCTCGCAGCAAGGTAGCACAGCGGCGTCAGCCGCCGCGCGCGGCCGCCTCGGTGAAATCGGCGCAGATGCGGCGGGCGTCGTCGACGTCGCGGTGCATCTGCTCGATCAGCGGGTCGACACCTTCGTAGGCGACCTCGTCGCGCAGCTTCTCGACGAAGGCGACCCGCAGGGTCTGGCCGTAGAGGTCGCCGGAGAAGTCGATCAGGTAGGTCTCGATCGAGGACCCCGAGGTCGGAGTCGAAGGTCGGCCGGGTGCCGACGTTGACCGCCGCCGGGTGGCCGTTGGCGAAAGCCGCGTAGACGCCGAATCCGGGTGTGACGAGGCGCGGGTCGGGGACGATGTTGGCGGTCGGGAAGCCGAGCTCACGGCCGCGCTGGTCCCCCTTCACCACCTCGCCCTCGAGCATGTAGGGGACGCCGAGGCAGCGGCGCGCGCTCTCCATGTCGCCGGCCGCGATCTGGGCGCGGATCCGCGAGGAGGAGACGGTCTCGCCGTCGACCTCGACCATCCGCTGCACCCGGGTCTCGAACTCCGGGTGCGCCTCCAGCATCGCCGGGTTTCCCCGCGCCTTGGCGCCGAAGTGGAAGTTCTCGCCGACCGCGACCCGGCGCGCGCCCAGCTTCTCGACCAGGGCGTAGTCGATGAAGTCCTCGGCGCTGCGGTGGGAGAACTCCTCGTCGAAGTGGATCACGACCAGCTCCTCGACCCCAAGGCCCTCGATCACGTCGCGCTTCACCCCGGAGCGAGTTGATCAGTTTCGGCGCCTTCTCCGGGTCGCAGCACTTCGAGCGGGTGCGGCTCGAAGGTGAGCACGGTGTCGGCGCCCTCGATCACGGCGCGGTGGCCGAGGTGGACGCCGTCGAAGGTGCCGATCGCGACATCGCGGGCGCGCGGGCTTGCCTCCTCGAGCGGCGTGACCTTGATCGACATCAGTCGGACATTCTCACCGAAGCGCGTCGCCGACCGCCGGGACCAGCTCGGCAACCTCGGCGATCGGCACCTCGCGGCCCGCGTCCTCGACCCGGAACGGGCCCACCGCGACCCGGCGCAGATCGGAGCAGTAGGCGTCGTGGAGGGTCTCGATCAGCGTGCGTACGTAGGTCCCGGCGCTGCATTCGATCTCGTAGTGGGCGAAGCGATCGTCGGAGCCGGGCTCCTCGCCCGCCGCGAGGAGCTCGGCACGGTGCACCTCGACGTCGCGCACGCGGCGTCACCACGGTCTCGCCCCGGTGGGCCTTCTTGTAGAGGCGCTCGCCGCCGACCCGTACCGCCGAGGTCATCGGCACTCGCTGGCGCACGGTCCCGGTCGGCAGCTCCAGCGAGTCGGGGACGACCCCGGTCTCGGTCAGCTCGCCGTCGGGGTCGCCGGTGGTCGAGGTCCAGCCCAGCCGCGCGGTCGCCAGGTAGGTCTTCGGCAGCCCGACGAGGAAGCGCTGCAGTCGCGTCGCGCTGCCCATCAGGACCAGCAGGAGACCGGTGGCGAAGGGGTCGAGGGTGCCCGCGTGGCCCGCTTTTACCCCGCGTTCGCGGCGCACCGCGGCGACCACGTCGTGCGAGGTCCTGCCGGCCGGCTTGTCGAGCAGGAGCACCGCGCCGGCGTCATCGACGGCAGGCACGCGACTTAGCTGCCGAGCTGGGCAGTGACCTCGCCGCAGAGGAACTCGACCAGCGCGGGCAGATCGAGGTCGGTGGAGAACCCGGCGGCGCGTTTGTGGCCGCCTCCCCCCTGCTTGCGGGCGATCGCCGAGACGTCCACGTCGCCCTCGCTGGAGCGCAGGCTCACCTTGCGGGCGGCGCGGCCGCGATTGCCGAGGTCACGGATCACGGCGGCGACCTTGATCCCGTCGATCGAGCGCAGGTGGTCGATCACGCCCTCGGTCATCTCCTCGCCGGAGCCGGTCGCGGCGTAGTCCTCGGCGGTGATGTAGCTGGTCACCAGGCGCTCGCTCGCAGTGGCGTTCGATCTTCTCCAGCGCCCGCGCGACCAGCCTCAGCTTCTCGATCGGCACGTGCTCGTAGAGGCGCCGATAGGTGTCGTCGACGTTGACCCCGGCGTCGATCAGCTCGGCCGCCACCCGGTGGGTGTGGGCGTTGGTGTTCTCGTACATGAATTTGCCGGTGTCGGTGATCAGCCCGACGTAGAGCGGCATCGCCATCTCGGCGTCGACCGGGACGCCCAGCAGGTGGGCGATGTCGTAGACGATCTCGGCGGTGCAGGAGGCCTCCGGGCATCACCAGGTTGACGTCGCCGAAGCGGGTGTTGTCGTGGTGGTGGTCGATGTTCAGGTTGCTGTGTGCTCGCCCTCGGTGAGGAACTCGACCGGCATCCGGTCGATGTTGCCGCAGTCGAGGAAGACGACCGTGCGGTCGGCCATGTCGGCGGGCGGCCTCGTGGAAGACCTCCTCCAAGGGCAGGAAGCGGTACTCGATCGGCAGCGGGAACTCCTTCGCGGCGAGGAACATCACCGAGTCCTTGCCCAGCTTCTTCAGTAGTTGGTGCATGCCGAGCAGCGAGCCCAGCGCGTCGCCGTCGGGGCCCTCGTGGGCGGTGAGCAGGAAGCGGTCGTGGGCGCGCAGCTCGGCGATCATCCGCTCGAGGTCGGTGAGAGCGCCATCGGCGGCTGTCGCCGCGGCAGTGGTCGAGAGGTCGCTCATCGCTCGTCTCCCTCCTCGCCCTCGTCGAGCAGCCGGGAGATCCTCACTCCCTTCTCGATCGTGTCGTCGTAGTGGAAGGTCAAGGTCGGAGTTCGCTTCATCCTCGTCTCGGCGGCGATCCGTGACTGGATCACCCCGTGCGAGGAACGCAAGGCTTCCAGCGTAGCGTCGCGCTCGGTCTCGTCGCCCAGAACGCTCACGAAAACCTTTGCGGTACGCAGGTCCGGGCTGGTTTCCACCCCGGTCACCGTGATGAATCCAAGACGCGGATCGGAGAGTTCCGTGACGGTGGCGGCGACCACCTCGCGAAGCGCCTCATCGACCCGCCGCATCCGAGCGCACGGCCATCTAAACACCTACTCGAGCGTCTGCTCGACCTGTTTGGTCTGGAAGAACTCGATCACGTCGCCCTCTTTGACGTCGGCGTAGCCGTTGAGCACGATGCCGCACTCCTGGCCCTCGTCGACTTCGGCGACGTCGTCTTTGAAGCGCCGCAGCGAGGCGAGTTTGCCGGTCCAGACCACGGTGCCATCGCGCAGCAGGCGGACACTGGCGGCGCGCACGGCCTTGCCCTCGGCCACCTGGCAACCGGCGATGCGACCCACTTTGGAGGCTTTGAAGGTTTCTTTGACGACGACCTCGCCGACCGTCTCCTCGACCTCGAGCGAGTCCAGCAGGCCCTCCATCGCGTTGCGCAGGTCTTCGGTGATTTTGTAGATGACCGAGTAGGTGCGGACGTCGACGCCCTCGCGGTTGGCGGCGCGGCGGGCGTCGGCCAGCGGCCGCACGTTGAAGCCGATGATGATCGCTTCGGAGGCCGAGGCCAGCATCACGTCGGACTCGTTGATGCCACCGGCCTGCGAATGGATGATGTTGATCGCGACCCGTTCCTGCGGCACTTTCGCGAGCTCGTCCTGGAGCGCCTCCAGGGAACCCGCGACATCGGCCTTGAGCACGATGTTGAGCTCCTTGATGTCGCCTGCCTGGGCGCGTGAGAAGACCTCCTCGAGGCTGAGCTTGCGGGCGTTGCGGCGGGCCAGCTGCTCGCGCTGCAGGCGGTCGGCGCGCTCCTGGGCCTGGCGGCGGGCTTCGCGGTCGTTGTCGACCGTCTGCACGAACTCGCCGGCGTCGACGACGCCATCGAATCCGAGTACCTCCACCGGCATGCCGGGGGCCGCCTCGGCGACGACCTCGCCGCGGAAGTCGTGCATCGCCCGGACGCGGCCCCACTGCGGGCCGGCGACCAGCGAGTCGCCGACGCGAAGCGTGCCGCGGGCGACCAGCACGGTGACCACCGGGCCGCGGCCCGGGTCGAGCTGGGACTCGATCACGTTGCCGGAGGCGGGCGCGTCGGGGTTGGCCGCGAGTTCCTCGAGCTCGGTGACCAGAAGGATGTTCTCGAGCAGGTTGTCGAGGCCCTGGTGGGACTTCGCCGAGACGTCGCAGAAGATCGTGTCGCCGCCCCATTCCTCCGGGGTGATGTTCTCCTGGGCGAGCTCGGTGCGGACCCGTTCCGGGTTGGCGCCCTCTTTGTCGATCTTGTTGACCGCGATCAGCATCGGCACGTCGGCGGCGCGGGCATGGTCGATCGCCTCTTTGGTCTGCGGCATGACGCCGTCGTCGGCGGCGACGACCACGACCACCACGTCGGTGACCTTGGCGCCGCGGGCGCGCATCGCGGTGAAGGCGGCGTGGCCCGGGGTGTCGAGGAAGGTGATCGTCTTCTCACCGTGGTGGACCTGGTAGGCACCGATGTGCTGGGTGATGCCACCGGCCTCGCCCGCGGCGACCTCGGTCTCGCGGATCGCGTCCAGCAGCGAGGTCTTGCCGTGGTCGACGTGGCCCATGATCGTGACCACCGGCGGGCGGTCGACCAGGTCCTCTTCGGCGTCGGCGAATTCCGGTTCCTCGGGGCCCTCGTCGGCGGCGCTGACGATTTCGATCTTGCGGTCGTACTCGTCGGCGATCGCCCGGATCGACTCATCGGTGAGCGTCTGGGTGAGCGTCGCCATCTCGCCCATCATCATCAGTTTTTTGATCACCTCGGCCGGGGCCAGGCCGATCGCCTCGCCGAGCTCACGTACCGTGGCGCCGGAGTTGACTTTGGTCGCCTCGGGCTCGACCGGCGTCTGCGGCCCCATCGGCGGCTCCTCCAGGAGCGGCCGGCGGCGACGGCCACCGCGACGGCGCGGCGGGCGCTGCGGCGGCGGCCCGCCCATCTGGTCGCGGCGGGCGGCCTGCGAGTCGATCACGACACGGCGTTTTTTGCCGCCCTGAGCGGCATTGCCTGCTGGTGCCTGGCCCGCCGGACGGACGGGTTTGGTCGGGCTGCCAGGTTTTTTCGCCGCCGGTTTGCCGCCGCCGGGTTGGGACGGTGCGGCTTGCTGCGGCTGAGCCGGGGCCGCCGCTTTCGCCGCGGCCGGGGCTGCCTGCGCGGGCGCCGCCGGTTGCGGTGCGGCTTTGGCCGGAGCCTCTTTGGGTTTCGGCGGGGCCTGGGTCGCGGTACCGCCCCCGTTGGAGGCGCCGATCGCACGCAGCGCATCGGCCTCCTCGACGCTCGAGGCGGCCGCTTTGGCTTCGATTCCTGCTGCTTTCAGCGCCGCGAGCAGCTCTTTCGAGCTGACGCCTTGCGCTTTCGCGATCTCGTGAACCCGCTTTTTCGCCACTAGGCTTGCTCAGCCTCCTCGGCCACCGGCTCGCCGGCGTCCTCCGTCGCTCCGTCCGCGGAGGCACCCTCGGCGGTCCCATTGGTTCCCTCTTCGGCCTCGATCGCCGCCTCGTCGACGACCTCCTCGGTCAACTCGGCCTCGACCGGGTCCTCGACGGCCTCCTCGGCCTCCTCCTCGGCGATCGCCTCGTCGACGATCTCATCGACCACCGACTCCTCGGCGGCCACCTCTTCGGCTTCCTCGACGAAGTTCGCCGCCGCGCGGGCGACGATCTCGTCGACCTGGCCCTGATCGGCGTCGGGGTCGGCAAGGATCTCCACCTCGGCGTCGGAGAGGTCGCCCAGGATTGCCACCTGGCTGGTGTCGAAGCGCGAGAGCGCCTGATGTTGCGGCAGACCGCAGTAGGTCGAACTGGGGATCGCCGCGTTCGGGCAGCGGCGGCCGTTCGAGAGGACCGCCATGCACCGGCCGTCGAAGGTCTCTTCGCCCTCGTACTCGACATCGGTTTCCTCGGAGGCGAACTCCGTCTCCGACTTGATGTCGACCCGCCAGCCGGTCAGGCGGGCGGCGAGGCGGGCGTTCTGGCCGTCGCGGCCGATCGCCAGCGAGAGCTGGTCGTCGGGCACGATCACGGTCGCCTGGCGCTCCTCGTCGTCGACGATCACCTCGCGGACGCGGGCCGGGGAGAGCGCTTTGGCGACGAACCGGGCGGGCTCCTCGTTGTAAGGGATGATGTCGATCTTCTCGCCCCGCAGCTCGGAGACGACCATGCGGACGCGCGAGCCGCGCGGGCCGACGCAGGCGCCCACCGGGTCGACCCCTTCGGCGTGGGAGACGACGGCGATCTTCGAGCGGTAGCCGGGCTCACGGGCGACGCCGACGATTTCGACCAGGCGGTCGGCAATCTCGGGCACCTCGAGCTCGAACAGGCTTTTGATCAGCTCCGGGCTGCGGCGCGAAACGACGATCGCCGGGCCTTTGGTCGAGTCGGAGACGTCGGTGATGACCGCCTTGACGCGCATCCCGTGGTCGTAGCGCTCGTTGTAGACCTGCTCGGACTTCGGCAGCAACGCCTCGACCCGCTCGCGCAGCTGGACCAGCGTGTAGCGCTTGTCCGACTGCTGGATGATCCCGGTGATCAGCTCGCCGACCCGGTCCTGGTACTCGTCGTACATCATCTGCCGCTCGGCCTCGCGGATCCGCTGCAGGATCACCTGCTTGGCGGTCTGCGCGGCGATCCGGCCGAAATCTTCCGGGGTGACGTCGCGGGTCGTGATCTGGTCCTCATAAGGGGCGATCATCTCCGGATCGAGCTCCGGGTCCTCCGGCTCTTTCAGTTCGCCGGTCTCCGGATCGACTTCCGGTTCGTTTTCCTGCTGCTCGGCGGCTTCAGCGAGGAGTTTCTCCTCCAGCTCGGCGGGCAGGATCAGTTCGAAGACGAGGAAGTCGCCCGTGTCGTGGTCGAGGTCGACCCGCGCGTATTTGGCCGCGCCCGGGGTCTTCTTGTAGGCCGAGAGCAACGCGTCCTCGAGAGCGTCCATCAACTTGTCGGCGGAGATTCCCTTCTCCTGCTCGAGCGCTTTGACTGCGTCGACGATCTCTTTACTCACTGGGACGACTCCTTGGTCTCGGAAGCAGTGCTGCTCGCGCGTTTACGACGGTACTTGTCCCCGGGCGAGGAAACCTCCAACGCGTAATCGGCGCGCAGGTGGTTCAGATGGTGGGTGACCCGTTCGCAGAGCGCCAGATCGACCCCTTCTGGGTGGTCGATGAAGAGGCGCAGCATGTCGCCGCCCGGCTGCTCGATGGCAACCAGATCGATTTCCGGGTCGAGCTCGGAAAGCTGGCTTTGGATGTCTTGCTGAAGGTCGCTCATGGGGTGCTCGCTGCGTGTTTCGTGTTCTCACCTAGGTACCCGGGGCCCGGTTCGGGCCGTAAAAAAAGTGGGCCAGGCCCACTTCTCGACTGCGCGATACAGATAGGGACAGAAAAGCTTGAGGCCAGTATAGCTCGCCTGGCGATTCGGCCGAAACCGCTTTTTACAGGGCGGACTGAGCGGTGCGCAGGGCCTCGACCCGGTCGAGGATCGCCTCGGCGACGGCGTCCTTGCTGCTGCGCGGGACCTCGATCTCGTCTTCGGCCGCGACCAGGGTTACCTCGTTCTCCTCGCTCTCGAAGCCGATCCGCGGGTCGGAGACGTCGTTCAGGACGATCAGGTCGGCGCCCTTGCGGGTCAGCTTGGCGCGGGCCCGGCCAACCGCGTCGCCCCCGTGCTCGGCGGCGAAGCCGACGATCGTCTGGCCGGGCGCCCGGGTCGCGACGAGGCCGGCGAGGATGTCCTCGGTCGGCTGCAGATTCAGGTTGAGGCTGTCCTGGCGCTTGATCTTGCCGGTGATCGCCTCGGTGCGAAAGTCGGCGGGAGCAGCGGCCATCAACAGCACGTGTTGGGTCTCGAACCGTTCGACCGTCTCATAGGCGAGTTCGGCCGTGGTCTCGACGTCGATCCGCTTGACCGCGGCAGGCTCGGACAGGGAGACGTTCGCCGCGATCAGCGTCACCTCCGCCCCCCGTTTCGCCGCTGCGGCTGCGAGTGCGATGCCCATCCGCCCGCTCGATCGGTTGCCGATGAAGCGCACCGAGTCGATCGGCTCACGGGTGCCGCCGGCCGTCACCATGACCCGCAGCCCGTTCCAGGGCGCGCGCTCGCCGCCGCTGCCAGGCAGTGCCGCTTCGTCGCGGGGATCGCGCTCGCCGCCGGACAAGATCGCCTCGACCCGTGACAACAGCCGCTCGGGGTCGGGGAGCCGCCCGCGGCCGCGCTCGCCGCGTGAGGCGAGCAGGCCCTCGGCGGGCTCGATCACCTCCACCCCGCGCTCGCGCAGGGTCCCCAGGTTGGATTGAGTCGCCGCGTCCGCATACATGCGGTCGTTCATCGCCGGGGCAATCAGCCGCGGCGCCGTGCAGGCGAGGAAGGACGTGGTCAGCATCGAGTCGGCGAAGCCGCCGGCCAGCTTGGCGACCGTGTTGGCCGAGGCGGGGGCGACCAGGAGCGCATCGCAGTTCGCCGCCAGCTCGAGGTGGCCGATCGGGTCGTGGCCGCTCTCCCCCGGCTCGCCGGGGAAGGCGCCGCGCATCGGGTCGCGCTCGAACTCGGAGGTGAGCACCGGCGCGCCGACGATCCCCTCGAAGGAGGCGGCGCCGACGAAGCGTTCGGCGTTCGGCGTCATCAGGACCCGGACGCCGTGTCCGGCCAGCGTCGCCAGGCGCGCGAACTCGAGCGACTTGTACGCCGCTATCCCTCCGCTCACACCCAGCAACAACCGGGCCATATAAGAGCTCCTGACGAGCCGGGCGCTAAGCGCCTAGCTGCGGTACTCGTATTTGAGTTTGCCCTCGGCCAGCTCTTCCAGGGCCATCGTGAGGTAGTTGCCCTCGGCGTTGGTCTCCACCATCGGGGGCGGGTACTCGCCGAAGCCACCCTCACCGAGGTTGTGGAAGTAGCTGTTGATCTGCCGAGCCCGCTTCGCCGACACGACAACGGCGGCGTAATGGGAATCGGCGTGGTCCAGAAGCTTGTCTACGCGTGGTTTGATCATCGACGACGCAGTGTAGACGGTCGCTGCGTCGGGACCTTGAAGGGTTCGGGGCCGCAATGGGGGACCCTCTGATCGCGCTCCGTACGACGGTGGCCCAAGGCCGTGACGAAGATTCAGAGGTGGATCTGCATTTACCCCCGCCCTCGTGGGGTAAATGCGGACGCTCGCAATGGCTCGCAGGCGGGCGGGGACCCCTCCGAATGAAGCTCATGAGAGATGACCCCGAGCCTCCTCAGGCGCCGAGCTGCGCGACGGCTTCAGGCGGAGGGGTCCCCGCCCGCCCCTCGCAACGCCTACGAATCGAGCCCGATCGAGGTGCGCACGATCGACTCCAGCTCGTCGGCGGCGTGGTCGAGGTCGTCGTTGACGATCAGGTGGTTGAAGTCGTCCTGTTGGGCGAGCTCCTGCTCGGCCGTTTTGAGCCGGCGGTCGATCGCCGCGGCGGAGTCGGTGCCGCGGCCGCTGAGGCGCTCGCGGAGGACCGACTCGTCGGGCGGAGCGATGAAGATCTGAACGGAGTCCGGTCGAGCGGCGCGCACCTGGGTAGCCCCCTGGACCTCGATCTCGAGGACGACGGAGCAGCCCTTGTCCAGACAGCGATCGAGCTCCGAGTTCAGGGTGCCGTAGTGGTTGCCCGAGTAGGTGGCGAACTCGAGGAAGTCTTTGGCCGCGATCCGCTCCTGGAATTGCTCCTCGGTGAGGAAGTGGTAATCGCGCCCGTCCTCCTCGCCCTCGCGCGGCGCCCGCGTCGTCGCCGAGACCGAGAGCGCCAGGCTCGGGACCCGGTCGAGCAGCATCTTGATCAGCGTGCCCTTGCCGACTCCGGAAGGGCCGGTGATGACGAAGACCTTTGCCGAATCGCCGTCGCTCATGCGGCGGTCGATACTGCCGGGTACGCCGGTCGGCTTATCGATGAAGGAGCGAGACGAGCTCGGTGCGCTGACGCTCGGAGAGGCCGCCGATCGTCTTCGACGGGGAGATCCGGCACTGGTTGAGAATCCGGTTCGTCTTCACCCGGCCGTACTTGGGAACGGCGAGCAGCATGTCGAAGACCTTTGCGGTCATCACGTACTCGGGCGGGTCGAGCAGGATCGCGTGGATGCTCGCGCGGCTCGCCTTCAGGTCCTTCTTCAGTTTGGCCCGGGCGGTGCGGATGTCGTTCGCTCGCTTGAGCGCCTCCATCCTCTGGTCGAGGGACCTTTCCGGGGCCGCGAGCGAGGTCTTCACTGAAGAGGTCGTCATGCGGCGGCGAGTATAGCCGCGGGTAAGGGCCATGCAAGCCGACCTCACCCATTTGCGCGTAAATTCATCTCAACCTCTAGTCGAGGTCCAGCACAGGCTCGGTCGAGGGCTCAGAGAGGAGTGATGACTCCAGTTCCGCCGCGACCCGGGAACCGGCGCGCGGATCGCGGAAGCTCTCCGTCCCGACCGCGACGATCGAGGCGCCGAGGGCGAGGAATTCAGCCGCGTCGGCGCCGCTCGAGATGCCGCCCATACCGACGATCGGCAACTCGATCCGGGCCCGTACCGAGCGGACCTGCTCGAGCGCCACCGGACGGACCGCCGGGCCGGAGAGACCGCCGTACCCGTTGCCGAGCGCAGGCTCCCCGGTGGCCGGGTCGACCGCGGTCCCCTTCAGCGTGTTGATCAGCGAGACGGCGTCGGCCCCACCCCGCTCGGCCCCGGCCGCGACCGCCGCCGGGTCGGCGGTGTTCGGGGTCAGCTTCACGATCAGCGGCTTCTCGGTCAGCGGCCGCAGGGCGTCCATCAGCGCCTCGGTCTCACTCGGGTTCTCACCGACGATCAGCCCCGAGTGGACGTTGGGGCAGGAGATGTTCAGCTCGATCGCGGCGACCTCGCGGCGGCGGCCGACGCGCGCGACGCAGCGGGCGAAATCATCGCGCGTCGTCGCCATGATCGAGACGACCAGCGGCACCGGCAGTTCGGCGAGGCGCGGCAGGTCCTCGGCGAGGAAGCCGTCGAGCCCCTTGTTGGGCAGGCCGATCGAGTTGAGCATCCCCGCCGGGGTCTCCCAGATCCGCCGCGGGGCATTGCCGGCGCGCGGCTCCGGAGTGATCGTCTTCGAGACGAAGGCGGCGAAGGGGAAGTCGGCGAACGCGGCGTCGCCGAAGGTCTGCCGCGCGGCGATCGCGTCATAGGTGCCGGAGGCGTTGATGACCGGCGTGGCCAGCTCGATCCCGCAGAGCTCAGGCATACGCGTGGCTCACCTCCTCGACCTCGCCCCCGCGCAGGACCGGGCCGTCGACGCAGAGGCGCAGGAAGCCGCCGCCCGGTTTCGGCACCGCGCAGCCGAAGCAGGCGCCGAAGCCGCAGGCCATCGGCGACTCCAGCGCCAGCTCGCAGGCGACGCCGTGCTCGGCGCAGAGCGCCCTGACCGCCTCCAGCATCGCCGGGGGGCCGCAGGCGTAGACGACCCCCGAGGCAGCGTCGTCGCCCGCCAGGATTGGCAGCAGGAGGTCCGTGACGCGCCCCTGGACGCCCGCGTGGCCATCCTCGGTCGCCAGGCGCACCTCCGGGCAGAGCGCCCCGGAGGAGCCGCAGAAGAGGTCGAGGCCGCCGGTGTGGGCGCGGTCGCGGAAGCCGAGCAGGACCCGGTGCGGGACGGCGCGCTCGCCGAACCGCTTGCGCAGCAGGGCGAGAGGCGCCACCCCGACCCCGCCGCCGACCAGGACGGCCCCGGCGGCATCCGGCTCGACCTCGCGCGGGGAGGCGAAGGAGTTGCCGAGTGGCCCGGTGATCCAGACCCCCTCCCCCGCGCCGAGGTCGCAGAGCCGCCCGGTTCCCGGGCCGACCACGTCGAGCAGGAAGTCGAGCCGGATCCCTCCGCCCGCGGCATCCGCTCGCGTCTCGGCGACCGAGATCGCCCGCGGCAGGAAGGCGCGCCCGTCGTGGGCACCCCAGCCGGCGGCCGCGGCGAGCATGTAGAACTGCCCCGGCTCCGGCGTGGGCCCCTCGCGGTCGACGAGTGAGACGACCCGGTAGCCGCCCGAGTCGCGGTTCGCGGCGACCTCGCAGAGCCTGCGGCCGAAGGGCGCGGTCACGGGCGGCTCGCCGCCTCCTGGGCCGCCGCGTGGATCTCCTGCAGGCTGCGGACTTCGTCGTCAATCCCGCGCCCGGAGGCGATCGCCCGCACCGCCGCCGCGGCGCCGGTCATCGTCGTGATCGAAGGGATCCCGTGCTTCACCGCCGCGGTGCGGATCTCGTATCCGTCGGCGCGCGCGCCGGAGCCGCTCGGGGTGTTGATCACCAGGTCGCATTCGCGCTTGCGGATCAGGTCGAGCACGTGCGGGGAGCCCTCGTGAAGCTTGTTGATCCGCCGCACCGGCACCCCCATCCGCTCGATCGCCATCGCCGTGCCGCCGGTGGCGATGATCTGGAAGCCGACGTCGTGGAGGCGCGCCGCCAGCTGCGTCGCCGCCGCCTTGTCGGTGTCGGTGACGGTGATGAAGACCGAGCCCTCGCGCGGCAGCACCACCCCGGCGGCGGCCTGCGCCTTGCCGAAGGCGGTCGGGAAGTCGGCGGCGATGCCCATCACCTCGCCGGTCGACTTCATCTCCGGGCCGAGGATCGAATCGGCCCCGGCGAAGCGGGCGAAGGGCAGCACCGCCTCCTTCACGCTGACGTGCTCGGGCAGGCCCTCGGGGAGGTCCTGGTCGGCGATCTTCTCCCCCAGCATCAGCCGCGCGGCGACCTTCGCCAGCGGCACCCCGATCGCCTTCGAGACGAACGGCACCGTCCGCGAGGCGCGCGGGTTGGCCTCGATCACGTAGAGCTTGCCTTCGGCGATCGCGTACTGGATGTTGATCAGGCCGATCACCCCGAGGGCGACGGCGATCCGCTCGGTGGTGGCGCGGATCTCGTCGAGCATCTCCTCGCCGAGGCTCATCGGCGGGATCACGCAAGCCGAGTCGCCGGAGTGGACCCCGGCCTCCTCGACGTGCTGCATGATCCCGGCGACGTGGACCGACTCGCCGTCGCCGAGCGCGTCGACGTCGACCTCGATCGCGTTCTCGAGGAAGCGGTCGAGCAGCAGCGGGTGCTCCTGGTCGGCCTTGACGTGCTTGTCGAGGTAGGTCCGCAGATCCTCGGTCGAGTAACAGATCTCCATCGCCCGGCCGCCGAGCACGTAGCTCGGTCGGACCAGCAGCGGGAAGCCGACCTCGGCGGCGATCACCTCGGCCTCCTCGGCCGAGAGCGCGGTGCCGTAGGGCGGGTGGGCGATGTCGAGGCTGCGCAGGAGGGCGCCGAAGCGGCCCCGGTCCTCGGCCAGGTCGATCGCGTCGACCGGGGTGCCGAGCAGCGGCACGCCCGCCTCTTCCAGCGTCCGCGCCAGCTTCAGCGGCGTCTGGCCGCCGAACTGGACGATCACCCCCTCGGGGCGCTCCTCGGCGCAGACGGCGAGCACGTCCGCGGCGGTCAGCGGCTCGAAGTAGAGGCGGTCGGAGGTGTCGTAGTCGGTCGAGACCGTCTCCGGGTTGCAGTTGATCATCACCGCGTCGCGGCCCAGCTCCCGCGCGGTCATCGCCGCGTGCACGCAGCAGTAGTCGAACTCGATCCCCTGGCCGATCCGGTTCGGCCCGGCGCCGAGGATCACCACCGACTCGCGGCCGGTGTCGCGGCGGACCTCCGAGGCGGGCGGGGTGCCGTCGTGGCGGGCGCGCTCGTGCGCCGAGTAGTAGTAGGGGGTCGCCGCCTCGAACTCGGCGGCGCAGGTGTCGACCGCCTTGTAGGTGCGGACCAGGCCCTCGGTGCCGTCGCCTTCGGTCGCCAGTGCCTCCAGCTCGCGCAGGAACCAGCGGTCGACCAGAGAGTGCTCGTGGACCGCCTCGACCCCGAGGCCACGGCGGAAGGCCTCCAGCACCTGGTCGTAGCGGGCGGCGGTGGGGATCCCGAGAGCCTTCAGCAGCTCGCCATCGTCGGCGGGGAATTCCGGCTGCGCGTCGAGCTCGCGCGAGCGCATCGCCTTGGCGAAGGACTCGCGGAAGGTCCGCCCGATCGACATCGCCTCGCCCACCGACTGCATGTAGGTCGAGAGCCGGCCGTCCGCGCCGGGGAACTTCTCGAAGGCGAAGCGCGGGATCTTGGTGACGACGTAGTCGATCGTCGGCTCGAAGGAGGCCGGCGTCGCCTGGGTGATGTCGTTGGGGATCTCCTCCAGGGCGTAGCCGACCGCCAGTTTCGCCGCCATCTTGGCGATCGGGAAGCCGGTCGCCTTCGAGGCGAGCGCCGAGGAGCGGCTGACCCGTGGGTTCATCTCGATCACCGCGATGTCGCCGGACTCCGGATCGACCGCGAATTGGACGTTGGAGCCGCCGGTCTCGACCCCGATCGCCCGGATCACCTTGATCGCGACGTCGCGCAGCTCCTGGTACAGCGGGTCGGTGAGGGTCTGGGCAGGGGCGACGGTGACCGAGTCGCCGGTGTGGACGCCCATCGGGTCGACGTTCTCGATCGAGCAGATGATCACCACGTTGTCGTTGCGGTCGCGCATCACCTCGAGCTCGAACTCGCCCCAGCCGATCACCGACTCCTCGACCAGCACCTGGTTGATCGGGCTGGCCGCGAGGCCCTCGGAGACGACCTGGCGCAGCTCCGTCTCGGTGTAGCCGACGCCTCCCCCCTGGCCGCCCATGGTGAAGGCCGGGCGGACGATCGCGGGCAGGGTGATCTCGCCGGCGGCGAGGCCCTTGTCCACCTCGTCGAGGGATTCCACCGTGATCGACCAGGGGATCCGCAGGCCCGCCTCGTTCATCGTCGCGCGGAACTTCTCGCGGTCCTCGGCCCGGGAGATCGCCTCCGCGTCGGCGCCGATCAGCTCGACCCCGAGCCGCTCCAGCGTGCCGTCTTCATGCAGGGTCATCGCCAAGTTCAGCGCGGTCTGGCCGCCGAGCGTCGGCAGCAGCGCGTCGGGGCGCTCCTTTTCGAGGATCTTGGTCACCGGCCCGGGCAGCAGCGGCTCGATGTAGGTGGCGGTGGCGAACTCGGGGTCGGTCATGATCGTCGCCGGGTTCGAGTTGACGAGGACCACTTCGTAGCCCTCCTCGAGCAGCACCTTGCAGGCCTGCACGCCGGAGTAGTCGAACTCGGCGGCCTGGCCGATCACGATCGGCCCGGAGCCGATCAGGAGGATCTTCTCGATGTCGTCGCGCCGAGGCATGGCTAGGCGGGATCCTTCTCGGCGAGGGCCAGGAAACGCTCGAACAGATGGCGGGCGTCATGGGGGCCTGGACCGGCCTCCGGGTGGTACTGGACAGTTGCTCCGGCTACGTCCCGCAAGACCAATCCCTCCACCGTTCTGTCGTACAAGTTCAGCTGCGAAAGCTCGGCGAGGCCGAAGTCCGTGTCCCAACGGACCGGCTCGTCGCCGTCGATCCGCGGCTCGCCGCCGGGCCCCTCGACCGCGAAGCCGTGGTTCTGGGAGGTGATGTCGATGCGGCCGGTCTCCAGGTCCTTGACCGGGTGGTTGGCGCCGCGGTGGCCGAAGGGCAGCTTGTAGGTCTGCAGGCCGACCGCCCGGCAGAGCAGCTGGTGGCCGAGACAGATGCCGAAGACCGGCTTTTTGCCGACGATCCCGCGCACCGTGTCGACGACGTAGTCGAGCGCCGCCGGGTCGCCGGGACCGTTGGCGAGGAAGACGATGTCGGGGTCCTCGCCGAGCACCTGGTCGGGGCTCCAGTCGCAGGGGACGAGGGTGACCTTGGCGCCGTGCTCGCGCAACTGGCGGACGATCGAGAGCTTGATCCCGGTGTCGATGCCGACCACGTGCGGGCCGTCGCCGCCGAAGCGGACAGGTTCGGTCGGGGTCACCGTGCGGGCGAAGTCGGCGCCCGCCATCGAGGGCTCGGCGGCGATCCTCTCCCGCGCCTCCCCCTCCGGGACCGAGGCCGGGAAGATGCCGCCGCGCATCGCCCCGCGGTCGCGCAGGTGGCGGACCAGGGCGCGGGTGTCGATGCCGGTGATCCCGGGCGTGCCGGTCATGTCGAGCCAGTCGAGCCAGCCGCCCTCGGCGGTGGCCGCGTCCTCGCGGTTCTTGGCGTCGCGCATGACCACCCCGCGGGCGTGGACGGCTTCCGACTCCATCGCCGCGCCGCTTACCCCGTAGTTGCCGATCAGCGGGTAGGTGAAGACGATGATCTGACCCGCGTATGAGGGGTCGGTGACCGACTCCTGGTAGCCGGTCATCGAGGTGTTGAAGACGACCTCGCCGGTGACCTCGCCCGGGTGACCGACAAGGTCCCCGTCGAGGCGCAGACCGTCCTCGAGCAGCAGGTAGGCGCCCGTCATTCCGCTGTTCCTTTCTTCGGAATGCCGGCTATAAGGAACAGCGGAAGGGCGTTCATGGGGCGACTCCCAGGCTGAAGGAACGGAGGCGGAAGGCAACCTGGCCGGCGGCGACGGTGACCAGCACTCGGCCGGTCAGGGTGCGGCCCTCGCACCAGGAGTTCGAGGAGCGGCTCTCGTAGCCGTCCTCGCCGACCGTCCACTCGGCGCCGAGGTCGCAGAGGGCGACGTTGGCCTCCGACCCTGGCGCCAGGGTCGGCCGCGGCACGTCGAACGGCGCGGCGCCGCCGGCCAGCCGCTCGACCAGCAGGCCGAGGTCGATCACCCCGGGCATGACCAGCTCCGTGTGGAGCGCGGCGAAGGCGGTCTCCAGGCCGGTGACGCCGAAGGCGGCCTGCTCGAAGGGCACGTCCTTTTCATCAAGGTGGTGGGGCGCATGGTCGGTGGCGATGCACTCGATCGTGCCGTCGCGGAGCGCCGCGATCAGCGCCTGGCGGTCGGACTCGCGGCGCAGCGGCGGGTTCATCTTGAAGCGCCGCGGGTCGAGGCTGCGGACCTCCTCGTCGGTGAGGCAGAGGTGGTGCGGGCTGGCCTCGGCGCTGATCTGGACGCCCGCCGCCTTGGCGGCGCGGACGACTTCGACCGACTCGGCCGCCGACAGGTGCTGGACGTGGATGCGGGCCTTCTCGTAGGCGGCGAGGGCGGCGTCGCGGGCGATCATCGTCGACTCCGCCACCGAGGGCCAACCGCCGAGCCCGAGCGCGGCGGAGACCGGGCCCTCGTGCATGACGCCACCGGCGGCGAGCTCCGGATCTTCCTCGTGGAGGGCGATCGTGCCGCCGCAGAGGCGCTGGTACTGGAGGGCCCGCCTCATGATCCTGGCGCTGCGGATCGGCAGGCCGTCATCAGTGAAGGCGATCGCCCCGGCCTGGCGCAGTTCGACCATCTCGGTCAGCTCCTCTCCCCGCATCCCGACCGTCACCGTGGCGGTGAAGCCGACCGGGACCGAGGCCTGGGCGCGGGCCTGCTCGCGCAGGGCGGCGATGTCGGCGGCGGTGGAGATCGGCGGCGCGGTGTTGGCCATCGCGATGATCCCGCAGAAGCCGCCTGCGGCCGCCGCCCGGGTGCCCGTCTCGACATCCTCCTTGTGCTCCTGACCGGGGGTGCGCAGGTGGACGTGCGGGTCGAAGAAGGCGGGGAAGGCATGCAGGCCCTCGGCGTCGAGCTCCTCGGCGCCGGTCGCGTCGGCCTCGCCGGGGGCGGTGAGCTCGGCGATCCTGCCGCCGCGGATCACCAGGTCGTGGACGCCGTCGATCCCGGCGACCGGGTCGAGCAGGGTGGCGCGGCGCAGGACCAGGTCCGCGGGGACCCCCTCGCGCACGTCCAGCATCTCGGTCAGATTCTGGGCGCTCATGCAGGCTGGCCGATCGTAGGTGCGGCGGCTTGCGCCCCGACCCCGTCGCCGACCGCGGCGGGGCGCTCGGGGCGCCCGGCGAGGAGCTCGTAGAGGATCGCCATCCGCACCACCAGGCCGGCGGCGACCTGCTCGGTGATCAGCGACTGGGGCGAGTCGATCGCCTCGCCGGAGAGCTCCACCCCGCGGTTGACCGGGCCCGGGTGCATCAAGAGCTGGCGGGGCCCGAGTCGGCGGGTGTCGATCTGGTAGGTCGCGGCGTACTCGCGCAGGCTGGGGACGAACTTGTCGTCCATGCGCTCGAACTGCATCCGTAGGGCGTAGACGACGTCGGCCTCCTCGATCCCGTCGAGCGTGTGGGTGACCGCGCAGCCGAGCTCCTCGATCCCGCGCGGGATCAGCGTCGGCGGGCCGCAGAGGGTGACCTCGGCGCCCATCAGCTGGAAGGCGATCAGGTTGGAGCGGGCGACGCGGCTGTGGAGGACGTCGCCGACGATCCAGATCTTCTTGCCGTCGAGCGCGCCGAGCCGCCGGCGCAGCGTGTAGACGTCGAGCAGCGCCTGGCTCGGGTGCTCGTGCTTGCCGTCGCCGGCGTTGACGACCGCGGCGCTGGTCCAGCCGGCCACCATCTGGGCGGCGCCCGCGTAAGGGTGGCGGATCACGATCGCGGCCGGGTCGTAGGCGCTCAGCGTCGCCACCGTGTCCTTCAGTGACTCGCCCTTGTCGACCGAGGAGCCGGTGGACTTGACCGAGACGAGGTCGGCGGAGAGCCGCTTGGCGGCGAGCTCGAAGGAGCTCGAGGTGCGGGTGCTCGACTCGTAGAAGAGGGTGACGATGGTGCGGCCGCGCAGGGTCGGCACCTTTTTGATGTCGCGTCGGCCGACCTCGGCGAAGCTCTCGGCGCGGTCGAGGATCGACTCGATCGCCTCGCGGTCGACTTCCTCGATGCTGATGAGGTTGTTCATGCTGGAGTTCTCATGCCAGGGCCTCCGCGGGCGTTGGTTCGGAGATGGTCACCTCGTCGATTCCGTCGGTCTCCTCCAGCCGCACGTTGACCCGCTCCTCGCGGGCCGTGGGCAGGTTCTTGCCGACGTAATCGGGGCGGAAGGGAAGCTCGCGGTGGCCGCGGTCGCAGAGGACGGCGAGCTGGACCCGCTCGGGGCGGCCGTAGTCGAAGAGGGCCTCGATCGCCGCGCGGATCGTGCGGCCGGTGAAGAGGACGTCGTCGACGAGGACGACGGTGCGGTCGGCGAGCGAGAAGTCGATGTGCGAGTCGTGGACGACCGGCTGCGCGGCGGGGGCGCGGGCGCCGACGTCGTCGCGGTAGAAGGAGATGTCGATGTCGCCGATCGGCAGCTCGGCGCCTGTCAGCTCGCCCAGGAAAGTGTGGAGGCGACGGGCGAGGACCGCGCCGCGGGTGTGGATGCCGACGATGGCGAGCCGCGTGGGCTCGGGGTTCTTCTCGGCGATCTCATGGGCGATCCGCCGCAGGGTTCGCCTCAGATCGTCGTGCTGGAGCACGACCTTCTCACTCACTTTTTCGCTGCCTTCCTGGCCTCACAGGGCCTGGTTAAAGGACGTGGTGAATGTAGCAAGGTGGGCGGCGGGTCAGATGACGTCCCTCCCTCACGAATTGGGAGGTTCGTCCGGGACATCATCTGACCCGCCTCGGTCGCTGGTCTCACCTCGCTCGCGAGCGCCGTTGGGGACGAGTCGCGGCAAACCTCGCTCCGGCAGCGGTACCACGACCTGATCGAAGTCCCTCGGCGCGACGCAGTCGGGGAAGACCTCGCGGGCCTCCTCCAGCACCTTGCCGACGTGGTAGCGGGCGGAGATGTGGACCAGGGCGAGCATCTTCACGTGCGCCTCGGCGGCCACCGCGGCGGCCTGGCCGAGGGTTGAGTGGCCGGTTTCGGCGGCCCGCTGGGCGTCCTCCTCGGCGAAGCTGGCGTCATGGATCAGCAGCTCGGCGTCGGCCGCGGCGGCGACCGTCGCGGGTGAGGGTGCGGTATCGCCGGTCACCACGATGACCCGGCCCGGCCGCGTCTCCCCCATCACCTGGTCCGGCGTCACCGTCCCATCCGATCCCTGCACCTCCTCGCCGCGCTGCAGGCGGGCGAAATCGGGTCCTTCGCGAACCCCGGCTGCCTTCGCCGCCGCCGGGTCGAAGCGCCCCGGCCGCTCGTCCTCGACCAGCGCCCAGCCGAAGGCACGCACGTTGTGGGCGGCTTCGTAGCCCTCGACCCCGTATTCGTCGTGCTCGACGCTCTCCCCCGGCCGCAGCTCGCCTAGTTCGAGCGGGTAGCGCAGCCGCCCGATCAGCGGCCGCAGCACCGTGAAGAGCTCTTTCAGCCCCGGCGGCCCGAACACCCGCAGCGGCGCCTCGCGGTCGTGCAGGTCGTAGGTTTTCAAGAGGCCGGGCAGCCCCAGCATGTGGTCGGCGTGGAAATGCGTCAGGTAGATCTCGTCGACCTGCACCAGCCCCAGCGAGCGCTGCATCTGCCGCTGCGTCCCTTCCCCGCAGTCGAACAGCAGCCGGTCTCCCCCGCGCGCGATCAGCACCGCCGCGGTCGAGCGCCGCGCCGAAGGCACCGACGCCCCGGTGCCGAGAAAGCTGACCTCCAGATCCATGGCCCGCTGAGGCTACGCGTTCGTCGTTTGTGCCGCATACGGCAAGAAGCGACGAACGCACCGGGTGCGCGGACGGCCTAAGCTCCTCCGCGAGCGCCCGTAGCTCAGCTGGATAGAGCGCTTCCCTCCGGAGGAAGAGGCCGCAGGTTCGAATCCTGCCGGGCGCGTTGGCGATGGATGCCGAGGGACTTCGGGCGCAGTGCCTTTCCTTCACGGGGGCTGAAGAGACCTTTCCGTTCGGGCCTGAGACCTCGGTGTTCAAGGTCGGCGGCAAGATGTTCGCGCTCTCGCGCCTCGACGCGAACGAGCTGCGGGTGAACCTGAAATGCGAGCCGCGGCTGGCGGAGAACCTCCGCGCCGTGCATCCGGAGGTCCTGCCCGGCTACCACATGAACAAGCAGCACTGGAACACGGTGATCCTTGGCGGCAAGCTCGGCGATGCGGCGATCCGGGACATGATCGAGGACTCCTATGACCTGGTGGTCAGCAAGCTGCCGGCGGCCGAACGGCGGGCCTTGGGCTGGGACGGCGGCGCTACTTCCCGCTGAAGCGGGAGCGCCAGGCGGCGCCGTCGAATTCGGCGGGCTCGGTGTCGTCGAGGAAGCGCTGGAGGACGGCGGCGAAGCGGCCGGGGGCCTCCAGCTGGGGGATGTGGCCGATGCCGGGGAAGACCTCGAGCCGACTGCCCGGCATCTGGGCGTGGGCGGCGCGGCCGTGGGCCACCGGGATGATCGGGTCGCGCTCGCCCCAGACGATCAACACCGGCAGGTCCTCGGCGAGGTAGAGGCGGTCGAGGGCGGCGACCCGCTGGCCGTCGGTGTCGACCACGGCATGGAGGGTCGAGAGGAAGGCCTTGCGGCGGTCGGCGTCGGCGAGCGAGGCATAAGCCCGGCCGACCTCGGCCAGGTCGGCGTTCGGTCGTAGCCCGACCTTGCCGAGCGCGCCGCTGATCCAGCTGCCGGCCGCCGATCCGGGGGCGGCGGTGGCGCGGAGGAAGAGGTCGGCCCCGGGCAGCGCCGCGGCGCGCAGGATCGCCCCCACCTCCGGCCCGAGCCCGCCGCTCGAGACCAGCACGAGGCGCTCGACCAGCTCCGGGAATTGGTAGGTGAACTGGAGGGCGACGCCGCCACCGAGGCTGTGACCGACCAGGGTGGCGCGATCACGCCCGAGAGCGATCATCAGGTCGCGCAGGCCGCTCGCCAGGCTGCCGAGGCTGTAGTCGCCACCGCCCGGCTCCGATTCGCCGTGGCCGGGAAAATCGGGCGCGACCACCTTGTTGTGGAGCGCCAGCGGCTCGATCACCGCGTCCCAGTTGCGGGCGGTCCCGGCCATGCCGTGGACGAGCAGGACCAACGGCCCGTCGCCGGCCTCCAGGAAGCTGACGCTGCGGCCATGGACAGAGACCGTCTGAGCGGTCGAAAAGCTTGCATCGATCGGTGGCATGGTGGAATAGGTACCCCACGGCCCGGCGGAGGGAACACCCCGTCGGACGATTTCAATACTGTCGCGGCGCAGTGAAGCGCCCCTCGATCAAGCGGCCCTCGGTTTCCGCCGACGAACGCATCCCGCGCGGCGCGATCATCGTCGTCGTGGTCGGCCTGATCGCCACGATCGCGGCGGCGGTGCTCAGCGGAGGTGGCGGCACCGGCGAAGCGGCCCACCTCGAATTCGTCCAGAAGCGGAGGATCCCGGACTCCAAGGCGGTCGAAGTCCCCGGCGGCAAGGGCTACAAGATGCAACTGGTCGACGGCAAGTTCGAGGCGACCGGCTCCAACGTCGCCGGCTACTCGCTGTGGCGGGTGCTGACGACCCTGAAGATCGACAAAGGCGCCCCGATCGGCGGCGGTCGCCTTGTCTGCTCCACCCACGGGCTCGGCGCCGGCACCCTGATCGCCCAAAGCAGTAACGGCCTGCGGATGCTCTACCCGCGCTCCTCCGAACAAGGGATCTACGGCCAGGATATTCCGGAAACGTTGCTTGCTCAGTTCTCCTCGCACGGCTATGAACTGGCGGTGCTGGAAGAAGTCTTCGAAGACATGCCCTCGCGCTGGAGCACGATCCAAGGCGTGAAGCTCGAATGGGGCGAATACGAAGAAGGGACCGAGAACCTTCACTACTTCCTGCCCGAAGGCAAGGCGAAGGAGACGGTCGAACTGCCCTTCTACTCGATCTGGAAATCGACCAAGAAACCGGCAGCCCAGATCGCCTGCACCCTTCAAGTCGCGGCGGGCAAAGCGACGGTCGAAACCAAGGGCGAGCTGCCGGGAGTCTCCCCACCGATCGACGAAGAAGCTGAAGAAGAAGCGCAGGAACAGCGCGAAGAAGAAGGCGAAGGGGCCGAAGAAAAGGAAAGCGAAGAAGGCAACTAGCTCGGCGCGACCAGCAGCTCCGGCCCTTCCGCCATCCCTTTCCCGACTTTGTTGAGCGCCGGGTTGGCGGGCGCTCCGGCCATCCGCCCGGCATCGAGCGGCCCACACATTGCGATCGCCTCCTCGGTCGAGAGCCGCGGGTCGAGCCAGGCGGCCTCCGCTTCGGCGTTCGGGAGGATCGCCGGCATCCGGTCGTGGACCGGTTTGACCACCGCGTTGGGGGTCGTGGTGATAATCGTGGCGCTATAGAGGTAACCGTCGGGATCGACGCCGCGCTCGTCGGGATCGGGCCACTCCTTGCGGGTGCAGAGCCCGGCGAAGGCGAACGGCTCACCGTCGTCGACGGTGAAGCGCCACGGCTGGCGCGGCTGCTTCGGGTCCTCGGCCTTCATCCACTCGTAGAAGCCGTCGGCGACGATCAGGCAGCGGTGGCGGAACTTGCCGACCAGCGGGCCGTAGGCCTTGCTTTTGGTCAGGTTCTCGGTTTTCGCATTGATCATCCGGTAGCCGACTTTGAGGTCCTTGGCCCAGACCGGGACCAGGCCCCAACGCATCAGGTGCGCCTCGCGCACGCCCTCCTCGGCCTCGTGTTCGTCGGGCGAGGAGCGGACGACGAGGATCTCCTGGGTCGGGGCGACGTTGAAGCGCCCGAGCCCGGGCGGAGATTTCTCCTTCGCCTCCCCGCCGTTGGAGCTGTCCTTGGTCGACTCCTTCGCGGCCAGGGTCTTTTCCAGTTCGACCTGGAAGCGGTCGGCGATCGACTTCGTGTCCTTGGTGGTGACAGTGAAGCGCCCGCACATCAGGGACGCACCTCCTCATGCTCGCGGTACCACTCCACCGTACGCCCCAGGCCGGTCCGCAAATCGACCGCAGGCGCCCAGCCGGTCAGCTCGCGCAGCTTGGTCGAGTCGAGGTACTGGTCGACGACCTCGCCCGGCGGCAGTCCGGGGCCGAATTCCGGCTCGGCGCATCCGCCGCCCATCTCGACCGCCATCGCGACGACCTCGCGCACGGAATAGGGACGGTCACCGCCGCCGTTGAGCGCCGCGCCGTCGGCCTCGCCCTCCCCGAGCGCCGCCTCGACCGCCAAGTAGGCCGAGACGGCGTCGTCGACGTGAAGGAAGTCGCGCCGCGCCGCGCCGTTGGAACGGAGGCGAGGCGGCCGCCCGTCGGCCACCGCGATCGCCGTCTCCGGCACCAGCCGGGTGAAGTTCAGGTCCGCCTCCCCGTAGACGTTGGCGAGACGGACGACGGCGGCCGGCAGCTTCCACTCGCGCGCCAGCTTGCGCGCCATCACGTCGACCACCGCCTTACTCGCGTCGTAGGGGTGCGCGGCGCGGAGCGGCAACTCCTCCACGTAGGGCGGCGACGGGGCAGGCCCATAGGCCTTCAACGAGGACGCGAACAGCACGCGGGCGACATCCGCGTCGCGACAGGCGGCAAAGACGGTCCAGGAGCCTCTGACGTTGACGTCGACGGCCTCTTCGGCGGACCCGAAGCCGTTGCCGACGAAGGTCTGCGCCGCCAGGTGGAAGACCGTGTCGCAGCCTGTCACCGCCGTCCCGACCCCCTGGGAGTCGCGCAGATCCGCCTCGACCGCCTCGACCTCGCCCCCGATACCGAGCAGGTCAAGACCGGAGGTTGCCCGCTCCCGCGGGCCATTCCCGTCGGGTCGGGGTCGTCCCAGAACCCGCACCGCGTAGCCGGCGTCGAGGAGGGCCGAGCTCAGATGTGAGCCGAGGAAGCCGTGGCCGCCGGTGACGAGCGCCCTCACGACCGACCCCGCCCCCCACGGGCGATCACAACAGGTGGTTTCACGCCGCCAGTCTTACAGCGGCTATTCCTTCGGCGAGATCCGCCCGACCGGCGGCGGCTTCGGAGCTTCGTAAGCCATGCCCGGCGGTTCTTTTTTCGGTCGTGCCGCCGCGGCCGCTGCGGCGAGCCCTTCGATCTTCTCGACCTCCACCCCGGCCAGTGTTTTCTGCCACTCGGCGAGGGAATAGGTGGCGGCGGTCTTGACCAGCGGCCGTTCGCTTTCGACCTCGACGAAGTAGTCGGATCCCGCGACGCCGGCGGCGAAGTAGGTGCCCATCTTCTCGAGCACCGCGAGCGAGGAGCGGAACCGGACCCAGCGGTGGTTGCGCCAGCTGATCGTGATCCCGCGCGACTTGGCCGGGTCGAAGGCGGTGATCAGGCGGTCGGCGGCGGCTTCGCCGCGTTCGGTCAGGTCTTCGATCGCCGGCTTGTCCATGTCGAGGTTCATCCCGCCCTCGGTCCCGGAGAGGTTGACGTGCGCGACGCGGTCGCGGTAACCGGGGGCCCGCATCTGGGCCTCGTCGGTTCGGTTCTGCATCGTTTTCACGGCGGCGCCGAGGAAGGCGACCAGGCGGCCGTCCAGGAGGCCGAACCAGGACGACGAGGCGGCCGGGAAGCGGTACCACCAGTCGGCGATCTGCTCGCTGTTCTTCTTGGCGAGTTCAATGTTCTCCGTCTGGTCGGCGCTCGCCTCTTTCCCGAAGGGGAACGGCCGCAGGTCGATCGCGAAGGTCGGCCAGCGTGGTACCAGCCGGTCGAAGAAGTGGACCGGGAAGTTGCTGGAGATGCCGCCATCGGAGAACCAGCATCGCTCGCAGCGCGGCTCCTCGGCGGGCGGAGCCGCCACCGACCAGGCGGCGGGATGTTCGAGCATTCCTTCGCGGCCCGCGCCTGCGAGCCGAGATCCCCATTCCCGCCAGTCCTCGATGCCGAGTTTGTTGTCAGCGCGGGTGTAGTCGAAGCGCCAGAGCGGCACGGCGCTGAGCAGCACCGGGAAGGAGAGGCTCATCCGCGTCGCGACGATCACCGGCATGTCCTTCGCCTGCGGCAGCGGACGCAGTCCCTGCCGCCAGGCGAGGCCGCGGCCGACCAGAGAGCGGACGCGGTTCCCTTTTTCCTCCGGCGGCCGCGGGTGTTCGACCATGTGACGGACCACCTCGGGCGGGAAGAGCTTGCTGAACTCCTCTGGGCTGAAGTACCACTCGTTGCTGTCCCAGGGCATCTGGTGGGCTCGCCGGTTGACCAGGTTGGTGGTCATCATCGCCAGGTTGATGCGGCGGTCGTCTTCGGTCTTGATGTCTTCCGCTTCTTGCCCCGGTCCGCACCAGAGGTCACCGAAGGTGAGCGGTCGGTCGGTCGGTCGCTCCTTGTGGCCGGCGCAGGCCTCGATCTGTTCGTGCAGCCAGGGGGTCAGCGCCGGCTCCCCGTGCGGATCGCCAGGATCGGTCGGCATCCCCGCGCAGAGACCGAAGTCGTTCTCGACCACCCTGAGTTTGAGGTCACGGACGATTGCGACCGCAGCTCCGAGGACCATGCCGAGGGGGATGAAGACGATCAAGGCGACGGCGGCGAGCACGATCGCTCCGCCCAGCAGCCAGGCCGATCCCGAGGCGGCGCCGCAGACGACCAGCATCGCGATGATCAACGCCACGGGCAGAGCCCCGAGGCCGATTGCAAGCCCGTAGGGGGCGAGGGCCTTCCGCCCGGCGCGCGCCTTGCTCCATGGCCCGGGCTTGCGCACGGCCATGCTCCCGAGCAGCAACCCGTGCAGCCGGCGCGTCTTCGGCTGCGGCTGGAAGAGCCCGATCAGGTGTCCCTCGCCGCCGAGGAAGTCAGGCATTTCTTCGAGCTTCTCGAACCCGCTTTCTCCCCGTTCGCGCCCGTACTCGGCCGCGGCCGTCACCGCGGCGGCGATCGCCCCGGCCGAGGTGCCGCCGACGTTGCGGAAGCGGTACTTGTCGGCCAGCGCGCAGATCGCCTTCGGGTAGACGACCCCGCTGGTGATGCCGCCCTTCATCACCACATCGCAGAACCGGTCCTCGGGCGGGTCGAACCGCCTGCCGTCCCCCATCGCCTCCCCTTCCCCCGCAGGAATTTGGGCAAGGGCAGCAGAGCGCTCTGCTTTTGTCAACTACAGGGCGGTTTCCCGCCCGCCCGGCTAACCGCCGGCGACAGCCGGGAGAATCGTGACCTCGTCGCCCTCGTTGATCGCCGTCTCGAGGCCCTGCTGGAAGCGGATGTCCTCGCCGGAGACGTAGACGTTGACGAAGCGGCGCAGGGTGCCGTCCTGGGTGATCCGCTCGCGCAGATCACCGTAGGCGGCGAAGACGGCGTCGAGCGCCTCGCCCACGTTGCCCCCCTCCACCTCGACTTCGGCCTCGCCGCCGGTCGCGACGCGCAGTTGGGTCGGGATCTTCACGGTGACGCTCATCAGACGGAAACCTCCTGGGCGAACTCGGCATCGAAGCTGTCGAGACTCGGATCGATCTCGTGCATGGAGAACGTATCGCGGGTCGCGTCGAGGGTCTTCAGCCCCTCGCCGGTGATGTAGGCGACAACTTTTTCGCCGCTCTGCAGCTCGCCCCGTTCGGCCAGCTTGCGCAGGACGCCGATCGTCACCCCGCCCGCGGTCTCGGTGAAGATCCCGGTCGTCTCGGCCAGCAGCTTGATCGCCTCGCGGATCTCCTGGTCGGTGACCGCGTCGATGCCGCCGCCGGTCTTGCGCGCGTGCTCGACCGCGTAGGGCCCGTCGGCCGGGTCGCCGATCGCGAGGCTTTTGGCGATCGTGTCCGGCTTCTGCGGCTTGCAGACGTCCCAGCCTTCGGCGAAGGCGGTCGCCACCGGGCTGCAGCCGGTCGCCTGGGCGCCGTTGAAGATCGGCTGCTCGCCCTCGACCAGGCCGAGGTCGATCCATTCCTGGAAGCCGCGCCCCAGTTTGGTGAAGAGGGAGCCGGAGGCGATCGGGCTGACCACCCGGTCCGGCAGCTTCCAGCCGAGCTGCTCGACCGTCTCGAAGGCGAGCGTCTTCGAGCCCTCGGCGTAGTAGGGCCGCAGGTTGACGTTCACGAACGCCCACGGGTGCTCCTCGGCGAGCTGCGTACAGAGCCGGTTGACGTCGTCGTAGTTGCCGCGGACGCCGACCAGGTTGGTGCCGTAGACCCCGGTCGCGAGCAGCTTCTGCTCCTCCAGGTTGGCGGGCACGAAGACATAGGAGTCGAGGCCGGCCGCGGCGGCGTGGGCGGCGACGGCGTTGGCGAGGTTACCGGTCGAGGCGCAGGCGACGGTGGTGAAGCCGAGCTCCTGGGCCTTGGCGATCGCCACCGCGACGACCCGGTCCTTGAACGAGTGGGTCGGGTTGGCGGCATCGTTCTTAATCCAGATCTCGGCGTCGACCCCGAACCGTGCGGCCAGCCGGTCCGCCTTCAGCAACGGCGTCAGGCCCGGCTCCAGCGGATCGGCGGGGCGGCCGGAGAAGGGCAGGAAGTCGGCGTAGCGCCAGATCCCCCGCGAGCCGGCCTGGATCCGCCGTTTAGCCGCGTCCGCATCCAGGTCCGAGTGGTCGTACTTGACCTCGAGCGGGCCGAAGCACCGTTCGCAAAAATAGGCGGCGCCGAGCTCGTACTCGGTCGCGCACTCCTTGCACTTCAAGCTGTCGACTGACATCCGATCCATCCTTTGCCGTGGAAACAAAAAAGACCTCCGCCACGTGGGGCAGAGGTCCGATCGGACATCCCCCACATCTGTCAGGCCGACAATCGACCTGCTGGAGTTGGCACCTGCCCCGGACCGTTAGGTCCGAGATGGTTGCCGGGGCTTCACTGGGCCAGTCCCTCCACCCCTCTAGATGTGGCGCTTATGTTGGGAGAAGCCTACCACGCGCCGCGGGACGTTTCCCATCCCTCGGGGGCGGCTAACCTACGCATGTGATCGCGATTCTCCCCCACGACGAGATGAAGGGAGCGGCTGATGCCGAACCTCCCGAAACCACGCCTGCGGCGTACCCGCCGCGGCGCTCTCGTCGCGCCGGTAGTCGCTGAGCCTCAGGCCCCCCGGGTCGAGCAGATCGAGTGGGGCGGGCTGCGCTGGGTCCACATCGAGCATCCCGGAGCGCTGGAGCGCGCCTGGCTGGAGGAGCACTTCGATTTCCACGCGCTCGACCTCGAGGACGTGATGTCGCGCAACCAGCGGCCGAAGATCGACCAGTACGACGAGTACCTGTTCAGCGTGCTGAACCTGCCGGTCTTCGACCGGGCGGCGAAGCGGCTCGGTGCGGGCGAGCTCGACCTCTTCGTCGGGCCCGACTTCGTGGTCACGATCCCGAACCAGCCGCTGCAGCCGGTCGAGTACCTGTTCGAGCGCTGCCGCTCGAAAGAGGAGCTCCGCGAGCAGCTCTTCTCGCGCGGCTCCGGCTACCTGCTCTACCGGCTGGTCGACGACTGCTTCGACTACTGCTTCCCGATGCTGCGCAAGATCGGCAACAAGCTCGACGCCCTGGAGGACGACATCTTCGAGGGCCGCTCCGAGGACATCGTCCGCGACATCTCCAATGCCAAGCAGGAGATCATCAACTTCCGCAAGGTGATCCGCCCACAGCGGCCGGTCCTGCGCGATCTGGAGAAAGTGAAATCGCGCTACCTCTCCCCCGACTTCGACCTTGAGATCTATTTCGACGACATCGTCGACGCGCACGAGCGGATCTGGGACATGCTGGAGAACTACAAGGAGGTGATCGAGGCGCTCGAGGAGACCAACGAGTCGGTGATCTCGCACCGCCTCAACGACATCCTCCGCGTGCTGACCTCGATCAGCGTCGTGATCCTGCCGCTGACCCTGATCGCGAGCATCTGGGGCATGAACGTCAAGGTGCCGGGCGAGGGCAACGCCGCCGACTTCTACGTGGTGATCGGCTGCATGTTCCTGATCCTGGTCGGGATGGTCTTGTGGTTCAAAAAGCGCGGCTGGCTATAGCCTGACGGGCAGTGGCAAATTTTCGGATCTGGGCGCCGTGGCGCCTCGCCTACGTGTCGGACGCCGCCAAGGACATCGAGGAGGAGTGCATCTTCTGCGCGAAGCCCGCGCAGGATGACGACGAGGGCAACCTGATCGTCCACCGCGGCGAGCGCGCCTTCGTGATCCTCAACCTCTACCCGTACACGAACGGGCACCTGATGGTCGCGCCTTACGAGCACATCGGGGCGATCCAGGAGATCCCGGCCGAGACCACCGCCGAGATGATGGAGCTCGCCCAGACCGCGATCCGCCGGCTCGAGGACATCTACTCACCGCATGGCTACAACGTCGGCTTCAACCAGGGCCGGATCGCCGGCGCCGGGGTCGAGCACCACATCCACATGCACGTGGTGCCGCGCTGGTCCGGCGACAACAACTTCATGCCGGTGATCGCCGACACCAAAGTGATGCCGCAGACGATCGAGCAGAGCTACTCCGTGCTGAAGGGAGCTTCATGGAGCTGAACCAGGGGATCTTCAAGGCCTACGACATCCGCGGGATCTACGGCAAGGAGATGGACGAGGGCACCGCCCACGACATCGGCCGCGCCTTCGTCCGGGTGCTGGCGGGGCTGCGCGGCAAGGCCGCGGGCGAGCTGCGGGTCGGCCTCGGCCGCGACATGCGCCTGACCGCGCCGAAGATGGCGGCGGAGCTGCGCGATGGGATGATCTTCGAGGGCGCCGCCGTGCTCGATGCGGGGATGGTGGCGACCGAGATGCTCTACCACCTGGTCGGCTCGCGGGAGCTCGACGGCGGCGCGATGGTGACCGCCTCGCACAACCCGAAGGCCTACACCGGGGTGAAGTTGGTCCGCGAGGGCGCCCTGCCGCTCTCCGGCGACGCCGGGATCGCCGAAGTGAAGGCCACGATCGAAGCGGGGCTCGGCTCGGCGCCCGGCGGCGGCTCGCTCGAGGAGGTCGACATCTGGGAGGAATTCCGCGCCCACGCGCTCGGCTTCATCGACCCGGACGCGGTCAAGCCGATGAAGGTCGTGGTCGACGGCGGCAACGGAATGGGCGGGCCGATGGTCGGGCCGATCCTGGAGAAGCTGCCGCTCGAACTGGAGGAGATGTACTTCGTGCCGGACGGCGAGTTCCCCGACCACGAGCCGAACCCGCTGCTGGAGGAGAACCGGCGGCTGATCATGGAGCGGGTGCGCTCGACCAGCGCCGACCTCGGCATCGCCTGGGACGGCGACGCCGACCGCTGCTTCTTCATCGACGGCTCGGGCGAGTTCTGCGACGGCGATTTCATCTGCGCCCTGCTGGCCCGCTCGATCCTGGCCAAGAACCCGGGCGCGACGATCCTCTACGACCCGCGCTCGAGCCGCGCCGTCCCCGACCTGGTCGCCGCCGAGGGCGGCCGCTCGGACCTCTCGCGGGTCGGCCACGCCTTCTTCAAGGCGCGGATGCGCGAGGAGGACGCCGCGTTCGGCGGCGAGGTCTCCGGCCACTATTACTTCCGCGACTTCTGGAACGCCGACTCCGGCACGATCCCGGCGCTGCTGATGCTGGAGCTGCTCTCCAGGGACGGGCGGACGATCGGCGAGCTGATGGAGGAGTTCCGCTCCAGGTACTTCATCTCCGGGGAGATCAACTCGGAGGTGGCCGACCAGGCGGGCAAGCTGGACGAGATCCGCGAGCGCTACGCCGACGGCGAGATCTCTGAACTCGACGGCGTCTCGGTCGATTACCCCGAGTGGCACTTCAACGTGCGGCCCTCGAACACCGAGCCGCTGCTGCGACTGAACCTCGAGTCGCTGACCTCGCGCGAGGATATGGAACGCCGCCGCGACGAGGTCCTGGGGCTGATCCGCGGGTGACGACCACTCCCGAGGAGGCGCTCGAGCAAGCCGCGCTGGCGGGCATCCACCGACTGCCGATCCCGACCCCGTTCGCGGTCGGCAAGGTCAACATCTACCTGATCGAGGGCGAGCAGCTGACCCTGGTCGACACCGGGCCGAACTCGGGCCGGGCGCTCGACGTGCTGAACGAGCAGCTCGGCGAGCACGGCCACGCGCTGGCCGATGTCGAGCTGGTCCTGGTCACCCATAACCACCTCGACCACATCGGGCTGACCGAGATCGTGGTCGAGCACTCCGGCGCCGAGGTCGCGGCACTGGGCGCGGCGGCGGCGCGGCTCGCCGACTACGAGGCCGAGGCCAAGGCCGACGACCAGCTCGCGGTCGACCTGATGCTGAGCAGCGGCATCCCGGAGGAGACTGCACTGGCGCTGCAGTCGGTCTCCTCGACCTTCCGCGGCTGGGGCGGCCCGGTCAACGTCACCCGGGAGCTGGCCGACGGCGAGGTGCTCAATCTGGGCGACCGCAACCTCGAGGTCCTCTTCCGCCCCGGCCACAGCCCGATGGACACGGTCTTCTGGGACGCCGAGCGGGAGCTGGGGTTCGTCGGCGACCACCTCCTCCCCCACATCTCCTCCAACCCGATCATCGCCCGGCCGCTCGACGGCTCGCCCGGCCGCACCCACTCGCTCGCCGACTACCTCGAGTCGTTCAAGAAGACGCGTGAGCTGCCCGAGGGCGCCATCCTCTTCCCCGGCCATGGCGAGCCGATCGACGACCACCGCAGCCTGATCGACACCCGCTTCGCCTCGACCGAGCGGCGCAAGGAGAAATTGCTGCGCCTGCTCGCCGAGGGCCCGCGCAGCGGCTACGAGCTGGCCCAGTCGATGTGGGGCAACATCGCCGTCACCCAGGCCTTCCTCACCCTCTCCGAGGTGATCGGCCACATGGACCTGCTGGAGGCCGAAGGCCGGGTCCGCGAGGTCGACGACGGCGGCGTGATCCGCTTCGAAGCAGTCGCGTAGGCTGCCGGGCAGATGGTCTCGTTCGGCGCGCGCAGGTCCGGGAAACCGGCGAAGAAACGGATGCTGATCATCGTCAACCCGTACGCGACGACGGTGTCGGATCGGCTGCGGAATCTGGTCGTCTACGCCTTGCAGGGGCGCTACGAGGTCGAGGCGGTCCAGACCGAGGCCCAGAACCACGCGACGGAGATCGGGCGTGAGGCGCAGGAGGGCGGTTACGACGTGGTCGTCTCCTTCGGCGGCGACGGGACGCTGAACGAGGTCGCCAACGGGCTCGCCGGGACCGAGATGCCGATGGGGATCCTGCCCGGCGGCTCGGCCAACGTGGTCGCTCGCAGCCTCGGCATCCCCAACGACGTGGTCGACGCGACCGAGCACCTGCTCTCGCTCGCGGATCAGTGGGAGCCGCGCAAGATCGACCTCGGGCGTGCCGACGAGCGCCGCTTCGTCTTCGCCTGTGGGGCAGGGATCGACGCGACCGTGGTCAAACGGGTCGACGCCCACCCGAAATTCAAGTCGCGCTTCGGCCCCTGGTACTACAGCTGGTGCGGGGTGTCCGCGTTCACGCGGCGCTACCTGGTGAACCCGGTGCGACTGCGGGTGACGGTCGAGGACCGCCAGCCGGTCGAGGGCATCACCGCGATCGCCCAGAACTCAGACCCGTTCACCTACTTCTCCAGCAAACCGGTGTACATCAACGAGGGGGTCGCGATCGACGACGGCACGCTCTCGATGGCGGTGCTGAAACGGGCGGCGATGCGCGACATGCCGACCCTGATGCCGCGACTCTTCTCGCCGAAGCGCCCCGCCGTCCGCCATCGCCAGATCGTCGGCTTCACCGACCTGACCAACGCCGTGGTCGAGTCGATCTCCGAGGACCGCTCCGGCGCCCCTCGCTCCTTCCATCTCCAGGTGGACGGCGACTACATCGGCGAGCGCACGCGGGTCGAGCTCGGCATCGAGCCCGGCGCGCTGACGATCATCGCCTGAGCCACCACCTCGGTGAGTTCGCACTTATCCACAAATAGTCGGGATAAGTGCGAACGCGCTTGGGCGACTAGTCGAGGAGGCCGGTTTCGCGGGCCGATACCGCGGTCTGGATCAGCGTCTCGCCGGCGTCGAAGCGCGGTTCCCAGCCGAGCTGGTCGCGGGCCTTGGCGGTGTCCATGATCACCGGCGTGGTGAGCGCGGTCGCCCACTCGAGCTGCGGGTTGATGAAGGAGAGGCGACCGGCGACCGCGGTCCCGGCACCGAGCGCGGGACGCGGCACGCGGACCGAGCGCCAGCCGAGCGCCCGGGCGATGTCGGCGATCTGGATCTCCCCATCGCCCGCCAGGTTGTAGGCGCCGGGATCGCCCTTGCCTTCGACCGCCACGGCAAGCGCCGAGGCGACATCGTCGTGGTGGACGAGCTGGAGCGGCACGCCGGCGTCGGGGAGGATCGGGCGCAGCAGTGGGATCCGCTCGATTACGTGGCGGCGCAGACGTGGCGCCGGGTCGCCGAGCCGGGCGGCGCCGACCGTCTGCTCGATCAGCATCGTCGCCCGCGGCCCCGCGACGATGCACGGTCGGAAGACGTAGGCGTCGAGCTCGGAGCCGGCGAGGATCTCGTCAAGGGCCTCCTCCAGCTCGGCCTTCTGGGCCGAGTAGTAGAAGCGCTGTGAGCCGAGCGCCGGGGTCTCCTCGGTCAGCGGCTGGGGGTTGTCGGGGTGGAAGCCGTAGGCGGCGACCGAGGAGGCATAGACGAGCCGGTCCACCCCGGCCTCCACCGCCGCTTCGAAGACGTTGCGGCTGCCCTCGAGGTTGATCCGCCGCGTCTCCTCCCGGTCGCCGAAGATCGCGAAGGCGAGGTGGACCGCGACATCGGCCCCGTCGAAGAGCTCGGCCAGGTGGCCGCGGTCGAGAATGTCGCCGCGCTGGTAGGTCGCCTTCGTCCACCCCGCACCGCCCGGGTCGAAGGCGCTCCGCGCCATCCCCCGCACCGCCCCGACCGCGGTCGAAGCCTCGAGTGCGTCGATCAGCGAGCCACCGATCTCCCCGGTCGGCCCGGTGACGGCAACGGTCAGTCCAGCCATCCCACCATCCTCGTGCTCAGCGCACGAGAGTCAAGCGGCCTGGTCGCGCTCAGGCGGTCGGAGTTATGCGGTACGCGTCGAACACGCTCTCGACGTTCCGCAGGCGCGAGATGCAGTGTTTGAGCTGCTCGGTGTCACCGACCTCGACCACGAACTTGTTCTTCACCATCGGGTGGTTGGTGGTGCAGGAGGCGCCGATGATGTTGATCCCGCCCTCCGAGAACGTCCGTGCGAGATCCTCGAGCAGGCGAGTGCGATCGTAGGCGTCGATCGCCAGTTCGACCCGGTAGGAGGCCTCGTTGTCGCCCTCCCAGCCGACGTCGACGAACCGCTCCGGGGCGCGTTTCAGCGCCTTCACGTTCTTGCAGTCGGAGCGGTGGATGGTGATCCCACGGCCGAGGCTGACGTAGCCCGCGATGTCGTCGCCGGGGACCGGCCGGCAGCACTTGGCCAGCCGCACGGCGACGTCCTCGACGCCCTTCACGACGATTCCGAAGTTGGAGGCGTCCTTGGTGCGGCGGGCACGGTCGGAGTGCTCGGTCGCCGGCAGCATGTCGTCTTCGACCGCCTCGCCGGCTTTCAGCCGCTGGAGGATCTTGTTGACCGCGGTCTTGGTCGAGATTTTGCCCTGGCCGAGCGCGATGTAGAACTCGGTCCCTTTGCGGAAGCCCATCTCGCGGATCACGTCGGCGAGCAGCGGCGAGCCGGAGATCTTCTGCATCGGCACGCCGCGCTTGCGCAGCGCCTCCTCGAGGCCCTCGCGGCCGTCGCGCTCGGCGTCCTCACGGCGCTCCTCTTTGAACCAGGCACGGATCTTGTTGCGGGCGCGGCTGGTGCGGACCAGTTTCAGCCAGTCGAGCGAGGGCGCCCGTTTCTGCTTCGCGGTCAGCACCTCGACGATGTCGCCCGAGCGCAGCGTGTAGTGCAGCGGCACGATCGAGCCGTTCACCTTGGCGCCGACGCAGCTGTGGCCGACGTCGGTGTGGACCGCGTAGGCGAAGTCGAGCGGGGTCGAGCCCGCCGAGAGGTTCTTCACTTCGCCCTTCGGGGTGAAGACGAAGACCTCGTCCTCGAAGAGGTCGACCTTCAGCGATTCGAGGAACTCGGTCGGGTCCTGTTCGCCCTCGGCCTCGACCAGCTGGCGCAGCCAGGTCATCTTCTCGCGCTGCGGGTCGCCACGGCCGCCCTCTTTGTAGGCGACGTGGGCGGCGATCCCGTACTCGGCCAGCTTGTGCATCTCCTCGGTGCGGATCTGGATCTCGAGCGGCTTGCCCTCGGGCCCGATCACCGTCGTGTGGAGCGCCTGGTACATGTTGGCCTTCGGCATCGCGACGAAGTCCTTGAAGCGGCCGGGCAGCGGCTTCCAGAGCGAGTGGATGACCCCGATCGCCCCGTAACAGTCCTTCACCGAGCCGACGATCACCCGCATCGCGGTGAGGTCGAAGATCTCGTTGAACTCGCGACCCTTCTTCGCCATCTTCGTGTAGATCGAGTAGAAGTGCTTGGCGCGGCCGGAGATCTCGGCTTCGATTCCGACCTCTTCCAGCTCCTCGGACAGGAACTCGCCCGCCTCGGCGACGTAGATCTCACGCTCGTCGCGCTGCTGGGCGACCAGCTGTTTGATTTCCGCGTACTTGCGCGGGTGGAGCGTCGCGAAGGCAAGGTCCTCGAGCTCCCACTTGATCGCGTGGATCCCCAGTCGGTGGGCGAGCGGCGCATAGATCTCCAGGGTCTCGTGCGACTTCAGCGTCTGTTTCTGCTTGGGCAGTGCGCCCAGCGTGCGCATGTTGTGGAGACGGTCGGCCAGCTTGATCAGGATCACCCTGACGTCGGTGGCCATCGCCACCATCATCTTGCGGTAGTTCTCGGCCTGGCGCTCGTCGCGGCTCTCGAAGTTCATCCCGGTCAACTTGGTGACGCCGTCGACCAAGGCGGCAATTTCGTCGCCGAACTCCTCTCGCACCTCCTCCAACGTCGCGCTCGTGTCCTCGACCGTGTCGTGGAGCAGCGCGGCGCACAGCGTCTCGGTGTCGAGCCGCATCCCGGCGCAGATCTGCGCGACCCCGACCGGGTGGGTGATGAACTCGTCACCGGAGTAGCGCTTCTGGTCGGCGTGCCGCTCGCAGGCGAAGTCGAATGCCCGCTCCACCTTGGCGCGATCGATCGTCGCCACCGCCACCGCGGTGCCGCCGAACCCGGCCGGAATCTGCTCATCGGGCACAGAGTCGAACTCCTCGACGACCGCGAACAGGTCGCCGAGCAACTCGCTGTGCTCTACGGAAATTTGGGGCTTTGGAGAAATTGCTGTGCCTCCGAATGCTCTTTGCTGTAGACCCGGAACGCGGCCGAGCGCTCCAGATCGGTCCCTTCAGAGGATACGACGCCGACGACGCCGCCGCCCGCGTTGGTGCTACCCGCAACGAGGCCGAGTTCAAGCAGAACGCGGAATGCGCGGGCCGAGGTCTCCGGATCAAGCGGGTGCGGCCCGGGTCCGGAAAGGGCGGCACGGAGGCCAGGGCCGCTGAGTTGGCCCCCGGCGCGGAGGGCCTTGAAGACGCCGATGATGGTCTCGCGGGATGGCGCCTGGCGGGCGAGGACGCCAAGCGAGAATTCATGCTCGGCGGCTGAGAAGAGTGGGTGGATGAAGCCTGGTGAGGTCTCGGCGCGCCCGGCCCCTCCCTCTTCTGGCGGTTGTGAGGGGCCGGGCGCGCCGAACGCGAGCGAGACTCGCTCGAGGTCAGCGGCGGCGCGGGGGGCGTCGACGAGTACTACGTGTTCGAAATGGGATGCGAGGTCGGGGACCATCGCGAGGGCCGCATAATCAGTGAGGGCGAGGCCGCTGTCGGCGCGAGCGGCGAGACCCGCGATGGCGTCGGCGCCGCAGCGGTGGCAGGCGATCAAGGCGGCGCCGCCGTTGAAGCGGGCGAGCCCGGTGGCACCGTTGGCGAGCGCGGCGCGGCGGGAGGCGTCGGCGGTGACGGCGAGCACGCCCGCGCCGCTGGAGACGAGCTCTGCGATCGTCACGGTGGGTGACGAGCCCGCGCTTTGGACCGCGCGCCGCGCCGAACCTCCCGCGCTGCCGTGGCGACTTTTTGTCGTATAGCGACTGTTTCTCGCCACGGCGTCTCCATGAGCGGTGAGGTCGCGGGCCAGCTCGGCCTCGAAGCGGGACCACCACTCGGCTTCCTCGCACTCACAAAGGTGCGGGGACAGGACGTTGGTCTCCGCGTCGAGGGGGTAGATCTCGCGGAGGACGAGGCGGGGCTCGACCGCGCCGTTCCAGTGGTTGACCTCGAGGCGGACGGCGGCGTCGAGCATGTCGTCGTCATCGACGCCGAACGAGGAGCGGCCGAAGGCGACGCCCAAGGCGCGGTGGGAGCCGCTATGGAGGCTGAAGCGCGAGTGCTTGCCCTCCTCGCCCATGGTCCGCACGTCGGTGACCCGGGCCGAGGGGACCATCAGCCGCACACCGGGGTTGCCCATCCCGAACGGAGCCAGCCTGCCGAGCTCTTCGGCAAGGTCGAGCCCGAGACCGACGCCACCGACCATCGCATCGATCTGCTCGGTCCGTTTCAGATCCTCGGCCGAGAGCACTTCGCCCGCGTGCCGCGCGAAGGCGGCGCGGAACGCCTCGAGGTTCTCGGCCTTCAGCGACAGGCCGGCGGCTGCCTTGTGACCGCCGAAAGTCTCCAGGTGCTCGGAGCACGCCTCGAGCGCGGCGTGAAGGTCGAAACCAGGGATGCTGCGCCCAGAGCCGCGCCCTCCCCCCTTCTCGTCCAGGGCGATGACGACGACAGGCCGATGGTGTCGCTCGACCATCCGCGAGGCGACGATCCCGACCACGCCTGGGTGCCACCCCTCCCCCGCCAGCACCAAGCCATTGGCTTCCTTCAACTCTTCCGGCAACTCGCGCCGCGCCGCCTCGGCAGACGCATCGACCTCGCGCTCGGTGGCCCGGCGCTCCGAATTCGCCCGTCCCAACTCCGCGGCGATCTGCTTCGCCCGATCGTCATCCTCGGTAAGGAGCAGCTCCACCCCGGCATCGGCCCGATACAGCCGCCCTGCCGCATTGATCCTCGGCGCGAGCCGGAATGCCAAGTCCCCCTCGTCGAGTCGGGTCGGCTCGCATTTCGAGGCCTCCATCAGCGCCCTCAGCCCGACCCTCTTGGTGCGGCGCATCTCGGCGAGACCCCGCTTCACCAAGGATCGGTTCTCCCCGATGAGCGGCACCACATCCGCGACCGTCGCCAACGCCACGAGGTCCAAGTCCTTTTCCGACGCCCCCTCCCGCAACGCACAAGCCAGCTTCCAAGCCACCGCGGTCCCGCAAAGTGCCTCGAACGGATAGCCGCTCACTTCCGGGTGGAGGATCAAGCAACTCGGCAGCTCCTCATCCCGCTGGTGATGGTCCGTGACCAGCACCTCCATTCCAAGCTCCTGCGCCAGCGCCACCTGCTCGACCGCCGTGATCCCACAGTCGACAGTGATCAGCAGTCCGGTCCCGCGCGCCGCAAGCTTCTCCACGTTCTCGGAGCTCAGCCCGTACCCGTCGGCGATCCGGTCCGGGATCAGCCAATCGCAATCGGCCCCGAGTTCCCGCAACGCCCCGATCAAGAGCGCGGTCGCACTGACCCCGTCGACGTCGAAGTCCCCGTGCACGGTGATCCGCTCTCCCGCTTCGATCGCCGCCCAGACCAAGGCGACGACCTCGTCGATCCGTTGAAAGGCCTCCGGCGGGTGCGTCTCGTCGGCCGCCAGGAACGCCCGCGCCTCCTCCGGGGTGCGGTAACCGCGCCGGACGAGGGTCACGGCGACGGGCTGGCTCAGCCCAAGCTCATCGGCGACGGCGCGCGCCTCGGCGTAGTCATAGGGATCGGCAGCGAATGCCTTGGCGGATTCCGGCACATTTCCAGGCTAGGCAGGCGTCCGGCGGCAAAGCACGGCCCGCAGACCCGCAAAATGCCTGGAACGATGGGTCAGTCGTAATGCGGTTCGCGCAGGCCGATCAGCCAGACGACGCCGAGGCCGATCGCGACGCCCGGGACCGCCGAGAGGGCGGTGCCGATCGTCGTGTTGCCGACGCTCTGGCCGTCGATCAGGAGCACGATCGTGCCGACCGCGAGGGCGCCGATCACCGCGCCGACGAAGGCCCCGACGATTCCCTGCCAGAAGCGGTCCGGCAGGAAGACCGTGAAGTGCCAGAGGGCGATGCCCATCGTGAGGAAGACCAGGAACGCCATCAGTCACACACCTCGCTCATCGCCGTCGACCGCCTTTGCGCCGCTGCGCGCGTTTCGCCCGCCGTTCCTCGTTGCGCTTGCGCCGCTCGGCCGACTCCGGATCTCCACCGCCGGGAGCACCTGCCGAGGTTGCTTCCTCCTCCGCCCCGCGCGCGGGCGCCGCCTCGGGAGCCGCGCTCGGCTCGGGCGCGACCACACCCTCCGGCGCGCCGCCGTTCTCGGCAGGCTCCGCCGTGGCCACGGCGCCTCTGCCGAGTCGGCGTCGGCGCTCCGCTCCCGTTGCCTCGGCAACCGGCGCTTCGGCCTCGATGTCCGCGGCGACCTCCGCTTCGGTCTCGCTGTCGTCGGCCAGCTTCGCCACCTGCACGTCGTCGGCGAAGGCCGGCACGAGCCCGCCCTCGACCTCGGCGATGCGCTGGCGCCGGCGGATGTACTGGGGCTCGCGTTCCTTCCACGCGGTCAACACCGGCGAGGCGATGAAGATCGACGAGTAGGTACCGGAGGCGATCCCGATCATCATCGCGAAGGCGAAGTCCTGCAGGGTCGCCGAGCCGAAGATCAACAGCGAGAGCACCGCCAGGAGGGTGGTGAAGCTGGTCGCCAGCGACCGGGTCATCACCTCGCTCATCGAGCGATTGACGATCTGCGAGAACGCCGCGCGCGGCATGCGCGGCATGTTCTCTCGTATTCGGTCGAACACGATGATCGTGTCGTAGAGCGAGTAGCCCAAGATGGTTAAGAAGGCGGCCACGGTCCCACTCGACACTTCTTTGCCGGTCAGCGCATAGACGCCGCCGGTGATCAGGATGTCGTGAAAGAGGGCGATCAACACCGGCACGGCGAATTTCGGCTCGAACCGCAGCGCCACGTAGACGAGGATCACCAGCAGCGAGAAGATCAGCGCCTTGATCGCCGATTCGGCGACCTGGTTGCCGAAGGTCGGCCCGACGCTGGTGCTTTCGAAGCCGTTCCGTTCGATCCCATAGGCCTGTTGCAGCGCTTTTTCGGCCTCGTGGACTTCGCCCGGCTGCAGCTGCGCGGACTCGATCTGGAAGACGTTCGAGCCGAAGTGCGGCACGGTCACCTGCTGGATCTCGGCGTTGGCGACGCCGGCATTTTCGAGCGTTTCGTGGACTTCGGCCTCGTCGGTCGGCTGTTCCAGCGCCGCGGTGATCCGGGTGCCGGACTCGAAGTCGATGCCGAAGTTCAGCTCCTTGGTCGAGAGCGCGACGGCACCGATGATCAGGATCACCCCGGAGAAGGTGAAGAACCAGCGGCTGGCCCCCATGAAGTCGAAGTGCCAGCGCCGCCCCTCGCCGGCCGCACCGAGCGCGTTCGGCGAGCTGAGCAGTTTCGAGTTGCTCATCGTGCCGAGCAGCGCCTGGGTGAAGACGACCGCGGTCAGCAGCGAGGCGATCGTGCCGACGCCGAGCGTGAAGGCGAACCCCTTGACCCCGGCGGTCGCCAAGACGAAGAGGATGAAGGCGGTGAGGATGGTGACGACGTTCGCGTCGACGATCGTCGAAATCCCGCGTTTGTAACCGGCGGGGATCGCGGCCTTGATCGATCTCCCCGCGCGCACCTCCTCTTTTATTCGCTCGAAGATGACGATGTTGGCGTCGGCGGCGACGCCGATCGTCAGCACCAGGCCGGCGATCCCCGGCAGGGTCAAGGTGATCGGGATCAGTTTGATCAGGGCGAAGAAGATCGCCCCGTAGGCGCCCAGCCCGATCACCGCGATCAGCCCGAGGAAGCGGTAGTAGGCGAGCAGGAAGATGATGACGAGAGCGAGGCCGATGATCCCGGCCTTGATCCCGTCGTGGAGGGCCTGTGAACCGAGGGTCGCCGAGACCTGGGTCTCGGAGATCAGGTGGAGGTCGATCGGCAGCGCGCCGATCTGCAGCGTGGTCGCCAATTCCTGGGCGGTTTCGAGCCCGTGTTCACCGGAGAATCCGCCGGAGATCTGAGCGCCCTGGCGGCCATCGATCCCGTCCGGGTTTTCGCGGAAGTTGATGATCGGCCGGCTCTGGACTTCGTTGTCGAGGATGACCGCGAAGTGGCCCGAGAGAGCGCCCGCTTCTTCGTTCGAGGTCGCCGGGCCGATCGCCTGCGCCTGGCCGCGCTGGGCGATCCGGCGGGTCACGTTCTGGAAGTTTTCCCGCCCCTGGTCGGTGAATTTGAAGGCGACGTTCGGTTCCCCCGAGCCCTGCGCGTATTCCTGCTTCGGTTCGGTGATTTCACTGCCCGAGAGCGCGTATTCGTCGTGCAGCGCGAACCAGCCGGGCTGGGCGGTTTCGTCGATCCGGCCGGTTTCGTCGGTCGGCAGTTCGGAGACCAGGACGGTCCCCGCCGGGACTTCCTTGACCAGCCCGTCTTTGGGCAGCACTTCCCCGGTCGGGCTTTCGTAGAGGTCTTTTTTCGCCGTCTCCGGGCCCGCCAGAAGTTTGTGCGGCTCTTCTTTTTCGAAGAGGTAGTAGCGCGTCTTCGCGACCGAGCATTTTTCGCAGTTGGGTTCCGCTTCCTGTTCTTCCGCCAGCAGCGCCGCCTGGTAGGCGTTGGGGTAGGCGCCGGAGAGGATCAGCCCCTGGTTCTCGGTGCTTTTCGGGTTGCGACCCGCCGCTTTCCATTCCGCTTCGAGTTTTTTCAGCGCGCCGCTCGGGGCCGCCTGGCCCGGGTGGCCGCCGATCGTCCGCTCGGGGCCGAGCAGGTTCGGCTCCCAGTCGTAGAAGTAGAGCTGGGCGGTCGTCCCCACCTGTTCGGCGGCGCGGTTGGCGTCGGTGATGCCGGGCAGGCCGATCGTGATCTCATTGGTGCCAAGTCGCGCGACTTCGGACTCGGACACGCCGAGGCTGTTGATCCGCCGTTCGATGATGCTGATCGACTCTTCGATGTCTTCGCCGGAGACTTCGGTCGCGGTACCGGTCGGCTGGCCTTCGTAGACCAGCTGCAGCCCGCCCTGCAGGTCGAGGCCTAGCTTCGTTTCCTTCGACGCGATGATCACGCCGGAGAGGACCACCAGCGCGACGACGAACAGCAGGACGAGGACGTGCTGCCGCCTGGAACCCATGGGCGCCTAGCCCTCCGGGGTCAGGACAAGCAGAAGCCCGCCGTCGTCGTCATAGGCGGGAAAGACGTCGGCCACAGCTTTGGCCGGGAGGTCGCCCTCGGCGTTGACCGAGACGCGCTTGCCCAGCGAGCGCACGCCCCACTCGAGCGAGGTCTCGATCGGATCCGTTTTGCCGTTGCCGTCGGTGTCGGCCTCGGGGCCGCCGTCGCCGGGATCGATCCAGTCGAGTCCCAGCACCTCGCGCACCGGACGTCCGATCACGTCCTCATCGGTCAAACCAGTCAACTCGTAGCTCCCCTTGCCCGCATCGATAACCCGTTCCTGCTGATCGCAGACGAAGAACGCTGCGTTCGGAGCCGGATAATAATCGTCGAGTAGTTCGAATACGAACCCGAAGCCACATTTCGAACAACCCTTCGGCCGGCGGCTGAACCCTTCGGTCCTGGAGCCGCTTACCTCGCGGTGTCCGCAGTTGGGGCAGATGAAAAACGGCATGGTCGGGACAGGCTAGATGATCGTCTTATGCAACGAGTTAAGCGCCGGCCATGGGCTGGGTACTAGAAGAGGCTCGCCGCGCCCGCGGGCGCCGGGAGGCCGAGATGGTCGTATGCGCGCTGGGTCAGGACGCGTCCGCGCGGGGTCCGTTTGAGCAGTCCCTGCTGCAGGAGATAGGGCTCGAGGACGTCCTCGATCGTGTCCTGCTCCTCGCCGATCGCGATCGCCAGGGTCGAGAGGCCGACCGGGCCGCCGGCGAACTTGGTGGCCACCACGTCGAGCAGGGCGCGGTCGGCGCGGTCGAGGCCCGCCTCGTCGACCTCCAGCATCGCCAGCGCGTCGGCGGCGACGACGTCGTCGATCGCCCCCCGTCCCTTCACCTCGGCGTAATCGCGGACCCGCTTCAGGAGCCGGTTGGCGACGCGGGGGGTGCCACGCGAGCGGGACGCGATCGTGCGGGCCCCATCGGCGTCGATCTCGACTTCGAGGATGCCCGCGGAGCGCTCGACGATCAGGGCGAGATGCTCAGGGCTGTAGTGCTCGAGCCGGTGGCTGACGCCGAAGCGGTCGCGCAGCGGCGTGGTCAGGAGACCGGCCCGGGTGGTTGCACCGATCAGCGTGAAGGGCGGCAACGGCAGGGTGACGGTGCGGGCGCCGGCGCCCTGGCCGAGCACCACGGGGAGCTCGCCGTCCTCCATCGCCGGGTAGAGGGTCTCCTCGACCGCGCGGCCGAGGCGGTGGATCTCGTCGATGAAGAAGACGCTGCCCGGCTCCAGCGCGGTGAGGAACGAGGCGACGTCGGCCTTGCGCTCGAGGGCCGGGCCGGCGGTCTGGACCAGCGGCACGCCGAGCTCGGCGGCGACGATGTTGGCCAGCGAGGTCTTGCCGAGCCCGGGCGGGCCGGCGAGCAGGACGTGGTCGAGCGGCTCGCCGCGGCGGCGGGCGGCCTCGATGAAGATCCCCAGCTGCTCGGTGACCTGGACCTGGTTGACGAAGTCGGCGAGGGTCGGCGGGCGCAGGGAGCGGTCAAGATCCTCGCCGTCGGCACGGGCATCATGGACGCGCACCTCGGCATCGACGGGGACCGGCTCGGCGTCGAGCCCAGGGGTGCGGATGCGGTTGGCGGCGATCGCGTCGTCGCCAGTCGGGTCGAAGTCGCTCACCGGTTCGCCCCCGCCTTGCGCAGGGCCCCGGCGAGGAGCTCCTCGGCGTCTTCGCCCTCCAGCCCGTCGAGCAGTTGCTCGGCCTCGAGCGGCTGGTAGCCGAGGTTGACGAGGCCGTCGCGGGCCAGGGAGCGGGCGTCGCCTTCCTCTGCGGCGACGATGGCAGATTCGACCTCGAGCGCCCCGGCAACCTTCTCACGCAGCTCGACGATGATCCGCTCGGCCGTCCGTTTGCCGATCCCGGGGACCGCCTGGAAGCGTTTGGTGTCGCCCGCCGCGATCGCCCGCAGCAGCTCGCGTGAGCTGCCGCCGGAGAGCGCCGCCATCGCCACTTTCGGGCCGACGCCGCTGACCGAGATCAGCATCCGGAAGAGGTCGCGCTCGTCTTCGGAGGCGAAGCCGTAGAGGGCAAGCGAATCCTCGCGGGCGATCAGCTCGGCGTGCAGGAAGGTCTCGGAACCGGCCGCGGGGACCGATTTGAGGGTCTCGGAGGAGACCGCAAGGCGGTAGCCGACCCCGTTCGCGTCGATGACGACGTGATCGGGGCGGCGGACCAGCACCTCGCCGCGGACGGCGGCGATCATCCGGCCACCCGTGGCGCGAAGCGCGGCTTGGAGGAGGCGATATCCGCGCCGACGGAGCGACCGCTCTGCGCCACCGCCTGCCTGCGGCCTTCGCCACCGCCATGGCAGATCGCGACGGCGAGCGCGTCGGCGGCGTGGTCGGGGGTCGGCGGCTCGGGCAGGCCGAGCAGCGTGCCCACCATGCGTTGGACCTGCTGCTTGCCCGCGGCGCCGGAGCCGCAGACCGCCATCTTGATCGCCTGTGGCGTGTAGGCGAAGCAGGCGATGCCGCGCTGGGCGGCGGCCAGCATCGCTACGCCGCTGGCCTGGCCGACGGCCGTTGCCGAGCCAACGTTCTTGCCGAAGTAGACCTGCTCGATCGCCAGCGCGCGCGGCTCGTGCCACGACATCAGGTCGCCGAGGGCGGCGTGGATCTTCTCCAGGCGCCGCTCCATCGGCAGCTCCGGGCCGGTCTCGACGACGCCGCCGTCGAGCGCGACCATGCGGTTGCCCTCGACCCGGACGATGCCGAAGCCGAGGTTCGCCGCGCCCGGGTCGATCCCCATCACCACCTGCATAGGAGATTGATTCTGGGGCGGCGACCGGATGCCTCCCCCGATGTGGCTTCGGGAGCTACGCAGCCAACTCTTCGAGCACCGACTCCGGGATGTCGAAGTTGGCGTAGACCTGATCGACGTCATCTTGGTCGTCGAGCACCTCGAGCAGATCGATCATCCGCTCGGCGTCGCGTCCCGTCAGCTCCACGGTGCTTTTCGGTTCGGTGGCGAGGGCCGCCGACTCGATCTCCACGCCCGACTCCTCGAGCGCGGCTTTCACCGCGGTGAGGTCGGTCGGCGCGCTGAGGATGCGCACTTTGTCGCCCTCCTCCTGCACGTCCTCGGCGCCGGCGTCGATCGCCGGCATCACGTCGTCCTCGCTGTAGCGGTCGCCGTCGATCACCACGACGCCCTTTTTCTCGAAGTTCCAGGCGACCGAGCCGGGCTCCCCCAGCCCGCCGCCGTGGGTCGAGAAGGCGTGGCGGATCTCGGCGCTGGCGCGGTTGCGGTTGTCGGTCAGCGCCTCGACCAGGACGGCGACGCCGGCCGGCCCGTAGCCCTCATAGATGACGTGTTCGTAGTTGGCGGCGTCGTTGCCGGCCCCGGTGCCGGTGTCGATCGCTTTCTGAATTTTGTCCTTCGGCATCGACGCTTCGCGCGCCTTCTGCACGGCGGTACCGAGGGACGGGTTCCCGTCGATGTCGCCGCCGCCGTCACGCGCGGCGACCGTGATCGCGCGGGCGAGCTTGGAAAAGAGCTTCCCGCGTTTAGCGTCGGCGGCGCCCTTCTTGTGTTTGATCGATGACCACTTGGAATGTCCTGACATCTACGTGTCATTCTATGAGAGGGAGAACGCCTTGGAAATGACGGTGAGGAATATGGGCCGCAATGTGGCCGCGACGGCGGTCTTCCTCGCCATGCTCCTCGCCGCGTTCTCGCTCTGGACCCTGATCCCCCTGGGGTGGGTCTACATCGCCTCGAAGCTCGCCCACAGCCAGTTCCCGAGCATCGGGCCCTACATGATCGTGATCGTCGGGATCATCGCCACGGTCCTCGTCGACGCCTGGCTGATCGGCCGCCTGAACGATCTCTACATCCGGGTGACCGGCACCAACCGCCTGGTCCAGTCGCGGCCGAACTGGCTGAAGAGCATGCGCGACACCGGCCCGGTCCACAACTCGGTGACCGTGGTCGAGGCGGTGATGATGTCCTCGGTGATGCTCGCCGCCCTGGCCCTGGTCACCTGGTTCTTCCTCCTCGCCGGCTCGCCGCTCCCGAATAGCTGATTCGCGGATCAAGGCCGCTTCGCGCCAAGCCAGAGCGGCTTTGCAAATTCTCTGTAACGATCCTTGAAGGGCGCCGATGAGGGTGCTTCTATCGGCTCATGCACGCGTTGAGCGACGATCAGCAGGTGGAGAGATTGGAACAGAAAGTCGACGACGGCTTCGCCGAAATGCGGGCCGAATTCAAAGCCGTGCGTGCCGAGGCGAGGTCGGATTTCAGGACGTTGATCGCCGTCAACCTGACGATGCTGGTGGCGATGATCTTCGGCTTCGCGAGCGTCACCATCGCGATGCTCACCCACTTCTGACGTAGCCCGCCCACGCGCGTCAGATCAGACGATGAATTTGCCGTTTTCTTGCATCACGACGCCATCGACTTCGAGCTTGCCGCCGAGGCGGAGGTCGCAGACCAGGTCGGTGTGGACGGCGGACTCGTTGGTGCCGCCCGACTCGGGGTAGGCCTGGCCGACCGCCATGTGGATCGTGCCGCCGATCTTCTCGTCGAGCAGGACCTCGCGGGTGCCGCGGTCGATGCCGTAGTTGGTGCCGATGCCGAGCTCGCCCAGGGTGCGGGCGCCCTCGTCGGTGTCGAGCAGGGCGATCAGGAACTCCTCGCCGCGCTCGGCGCTCGCGTCGACGACCCGGCCTGCCTCGAATTTGAGGTGGACGCCGGAGACCTCGCGGCCGCCGATCACGGCGGGCAGGTGGAAGCTGACCTCACCTTCGGTGGCGTCCTCGACCGGCCCGGTGAAGAACTCGCCGTCGGGCATGTTGTGGTCGCCGTCGCAGGGGATGAATTTGCGCCCCGCGATGCCGAGTTTGATGTCGGTCCCGGGGGCGGTGATCCGGACCTCCTCGTGGCCCTCGATCCACTCGGCCAGCCGGTTGCACTCTTCCGAGGCCCGCTTCCAGGCGGTCAGCGGGTCACCGTCGCCGGCCAGGCAGGCGCCGTAATAGAAGTCTTCGTAGTCGGCCAGGCTCATCTCCGCCTCGGAGGCGTACGCGCTGGTCGGGAAGAGCGTGTAGACCCAGCGGAAATCGCCCGCGGCGCTCCGCTTCATCGCCCGGTTCATCAGGTCCCCGGTCACCGACTGGCGCAGGGTCTGGCGCTCTGGCGGCACCCCGGATAGCTCGCGGGTGTTGGTGCTCGCGCCGATCGCGATCCGCACGTCGGCGTTGTCGACCATCCACTCGGCGAACGGCGAGATCCATTCCAGCTGCGGGTCGGAGGCGTGTTTGAAGTAGGCCGCGATCTGGCCGTCGAGGGCGACGTTCAGGACCGGATTGCCGCCCGCTTTCAGCACCTCTTCGTAGACCGCGAGCAGGAGCGGTGCGGCGGCGCTCTCACCGTCGATCGAGACGACCTCGCCCTCTTTCACCTTGGTCGAGTAGCCGACCAGGATCTTCGCCAGGTTCTGCGTCCTCGGATCGCCGCTCATCCTCTCGCGTTCTCCTTTTGGTTGTCTTGGCTCTCATTGTCTTGATCCTGCGCTTTGGTGACCATCGCCATGAATATCGCGTGAAAGCGCGGGTCGTCGGTCAGCTCTGGATGAAAAGACGAGGCGAGCACGCCTTCGCCGCGGACCGCCACCGGGTGTCCCTCCCAGGAGGCGAGCACCTCCACCCCCGCCCCGCTCCGCTCGACCCACGGCGCCCGGATGAAGATCGCCCGCAGCGGCTCGTCCCCCGCCCCGACCACCTCGAGGTCGGCCTCGAAGCTCTGCAGCTGCCGGCCGAAGGCGTTGCGTCGCGCGGTCACATCGATGAAGCCGAGGTGCTCGGCATCGCAGACGATCAGCCCGGCGCAGGTGCCGAGGATCGGCCTGCCCGCAGCATGGTGGGCGCGGAGCGCGGGCTCCAGCCCCGCCGAGGCGATCAGCCGGGTCATCGTGGTCGACTCGCCGCCCGGGATCACCAGGCCGTCGAGCCCCTGCGCCTGCTCCGGCGTGCGCACCGCGACTGCTTCCGCGCCGAGCCGGCGCAGCGTCTCCAGGTGCGCCTCGAAGTCGCCCTGCAGCGCTAGTACTCCGACCTTCAGGTCAGCTCCCGCGGTGCTGGAGGAGCGCGTCCTCGGCTTCGAGCGGCCCGATCTCGAGCCCGCTCATCGCCTCGCCGAGGCCGATCGAGGCGGCGGCGACCCGCTCCGGGTCCTCGAAGTGCGTGGTCGCCTCGACGATCGCCTTGGCGCGCCGCGCCGGGTCGGAGGACTTGAAGATCCCCGAGCCGACGAAGTTGCCCTCGGCGCCGAGCTGCATCATCAGCGCCGCGTCGGCGGGCGTCGCGATCCCCCCGGCGCAGAAGAGCGGCACCGGCAGGCGCCCGGCGGCGGCGACCTCCTGGACGACTTCCAGGGGCGCGGGCAGTTCTTTGGCGGCGGCGGCGAGCTCCTCGGGCCGCAGCGTCGCCAGCTGCTTGATCCCGGAGGTGATCTCGCGCATGTGGCGGACCGCCTCGACCACGTTGCCGGTCCCGGCCTCGCCCTTGGAGCGGATCATCGCGGCGCCCTCGCCGAGCCGCCGCAGCGCCTCGCCGAGGTTCGTCGCGCCGCAGACGAACGGCACCTCGAAGGCAAGCTTCTCGATGTGGTTGACCTCGTCGGCCGGGGTCAGCACCTCGGACTCGTCGATGTAGTCGACCTCGAGCGCCTGCAGGACCTGGGCCTCGGCGAAATGGCCGATCCGCGCCTTCGCCATCACCGGGATGCTCACCGCCGCCTGGATCCCCTTGATCATCGCCGGGTCGGACATCCGGGCGACGCCACCGTCGCGGCGGATGTCGGCGGGGACGCGCTCGAGGGCCATCACGGCGCAGGCGCCGGCCTCCTCGGCGATCTTCGCCTCCTCTGGAGTGACCACGTCCATGATCACCCCGCCTTTCAGCATCTCGGCAAGGCCGGTCTTCAGTCGAAACGTCGCGCGGTCGGGCATGCCTCCCATATTAGGGAGCAAGGACTACGAACTGCGCCTGCCCTACTTGAGTTTGTACGCCTTGATGCGGTCACGATGGAGGTCTTCATCCCGGGCGTACAAACCGTACGCCAGTGCCTGGACGAGGGCCATCAGTGCCGTGTTGCTGCGGTTGAAGGAGGGGCTGTTGGACGAGAAGTAGAGCGTCATCTCGGCGTGCTCGCCGACCTCTGACATGGTCGCGTCGGAGATTGCCAGGGTGCGCGCGCCGCGATGCAGGGCGAGCTTCATCGCCCGCAGCAGGAGCGGATGCGCCCTACCCGCCGAAAGGGTGATGACGAGAGTGTTCTCGTCGATCCGGCCGAGCCGCTGGAGGCTCTCGCCGCCGGTCGAGGCGACGATTTCGGCACGGATGTCGAGCAAGCTGAGGGTGTGGCGCAGATAAGAGGCGAAGAACGCCATCTGGTCGACGCCGACGATCACGATCCGCTGGGCGGTGGCGAGCGCGGCGACCGAGTTGTTGACCTGTTCGGTGGTCAGTTTGCGCGCCGTTTCCTCGAGGTTGGAGTAGTCGGCACTGAGCGAGCCCTCGAGCTCTGAATGATCGAAGCTGAAGAGCGGGCCGGCGGCCGAGCCGACCGCGGCGATCGTCGTCCGGTACTCCTCGATCGCGGCCTGCTGCAGCTCCGGGTAGCCCTCGAAGCCGAGCGCCTGCGAGAAACGGACGACGGTCGAAGAAGAGGTGCTGGCGCGGCGGGCGAGCTCCTCTGCGGTGAGGAAGGCTGCCTCGTCGAGATGGTCGACGATGTAGCGAGCCACATCTTTCTGGGAGCGTGAGAACTCTTCGAAACGCTCCTGGATGTAGTCGGAAAGGCTTTTGAGTTGGGGGGATTTCGTCGCGGTCTTGGTCACGGCTGCCCTTTTCTCCGGGCCTGCCGCTTTCCCTTCTGGTTGGATTTGAAGTAACCGAGGAGTCCCCCTGCCCAAGCCACCATGGAGGCCACCTGCTGATGGGTCAGTTCGACGGACAGCCGAGCATGCGCTGGAGCCTTGAAGGCGTGACCGAAGAGGGCGACGAGGCCTGGCTGATCCGCGGCATCGCGCGCAAGCTCTACCGCTGCCCCGGCTGCCACGGCGATATCGAGGTCGGTGACGAGCACACGATCGTCCAGTTCGTGCACCGACTCGGAGGCACCGACCACCACCACTGGCACCGGGTCTGCGCTGAAGAAATCTTGATTCCGGAGTTGAGCAACCTGCGCCGGGTTCCGGCCGGGGAATCGAGCCAGGCGAAGCTGGAGCGACGCGGCCGCGTCCCCGCGGGCAGGCGACGACGCGGGCGCGGGCGATGAGCCGCTGGCGTCGGCTACTAGGGGTCTACGCCGGGATCGGTCGCACCTACCTGGCTTGGGCGCCATCGCTTCTACTGCTCGCGGCGATCGTCTTCATCCCCCTCGGCTTCGCCGACGCGGTGCTGCACCAGGTCGACACCGAAGCGCTGAACGTCACCGAAGGGTTCAAACTGGCCGCCTTCCTCGGGGCGCTGGTCGCGGTCACCGCCTCTAGCCTCTTCGGCGAGGTGTTCTTCAGCGGCGCCGTGGCGATCTCGCTGACCCACCCCGAACACGAGCACCCGCCGACGATGCGCGAGATCGCCCGCCGCATCTCCTACTTCAAACTGATCGCCGTCGACCTGCTCTACGTGCTGATCATCTTGCTCGGGCTCTTCATGTTCGTCGTCGGTGCGTTCATCTTCTTCGTCTTCTTCGCCTTGTCCGGGGCGGTGGTCGAGCTGGAGAAGCACTCGGTCTGGGGCGGCTTCAGGCGCAGCGTCCAACTTGTCCGGGGGCACTTCTGGATGGTCGCCGCGGTGGTCTTCCCGCTCGAGATCGTCGGCGACGGGATCAACGAAGCGGTTGTCGGCCTCTCACACTCGCTCCTCGGCCACGGCATCTTGGCGGCCTGGCTTGGCGAGTCGGTCGGCAACATCGTCACCGCGCCGTTCTTCTCGGTGGCCGTTGTCCTCCTCACCCTCGACCTGATCCACCATCGCGACGGCAACGCACCGAGGCTGAAGCGGCGACCCGAGCCGATCGTCGCCGCGGATCCGGCATGAGCACCTCGCTCCCACTCGCCAGCTTCATCACCCACTTCTGGAACGACGAGCTGGTCTCACACGACCGCCAGGGGGTCTTCCTGGTGCTGGTCGGGTTCGTCGGCTCGTTCGCCTTCATCCGCATGAGCACGCGGATGATCCGCGCCGAAGTGAGCTGGTGGCCGGGAAACATCGAAAGCGAGAGCGGCCTCCACGTCCACCATCTCGTGTTCGGGATCATCACGATGATGGTCGCCGGGACGCTCGGCTTCGCCGCCTTCGGCCACAGCCCGCTGAGCGAGATCTGCGCCTTCTTCTTCGGCATCGGCGCGGGGCTGACGATCGACGAGTTCGCCCTCTGGGTTTACCTCGAAGACGTCTATTGGGCCGAGGAGGGGCGCAGCTCGATCGACGCGACGGTGATCGCGGCGGCGCTGATCGGGCTGATCGTCGTCGGCGCCAACCCGTTCGAGGCGAGCGACGAAGGCGTGACCGTGATCGAGTCGATCTTCACCTGGATGCTGATCATCTTCTTCGTCGCCGCGAGCTTCCTCAAGGGTCGGCGACTGCACGGCATCGTCGGGGTCTTCTTCGCGCCGCTGGCGATCTACGCAACCTGCCGGATCGGCAAGCCGAACTCGGCCTGGGCGCACCACCGCTACGGCGACAAGCACCCGAAGAAGCAGGCGAAGGCCGAAGCGCGGTTCCATCCGGGGCGGCGGACCGACCGCTTCAAGGAAGCCTTCCGGGACATGGTCGGTGGCAAGCCGAGCGAGGGCATGACCCACGCGACCAAAGAGGCCGTCGCCGCGACCCGACAGGCAGGCGAAGAAATGCGCGCCGCAGCCGAACGCGTCGTCCACCCGCCGGAAGACCGCGACGACGGTGAGAAGTAGCGACGTTGATGGGCCGAAAACCCGCCTATACGTCCGGTTTTCGGCCCATCAACGTCATCAACGCGAGGTGAGGCGCGCTTCGAGCGCGGCCCGGACCGTGGGCCACTCGTCGTCGATGACGCTGTAGTAGGCGCTGTCGCGCTGGCCCACGTCAGGGGTGAACTGATGCTTGCGCATGATCCCCTCGAACTGGGCCGGCAGGGCGGCCATCGCCCCGCGCGAGCGCTCGTTGCGGGCGTCGGTCTTCAGCTCGACCCGGACGCAGCCGAGCTCCTCGAAGGCGCGCGTGAACATCAGCAGTTTCGTCTCGACGTTGACTCCGGTCCGCCACACCTCGGGGTTGAACCAGGTCCAGCCGATCTCGACCACCCGGTCGAAGCGGCGCACACCGAGGTAGCGGCTCGACCCGACCAGGAGCCCGTCGGCATTGCGGCGCACGGCGACGGCACCGGTCTCCGCCGGATTCCCTTCCCCGGCCGCGTTGCTTTCCAGCGTCAGGTCGAACCAGGAGTCGAAGAACTCACGGCCTTTGTTCAGATGAGCGAGCCAGGCCCAGATCTCATCCGCCTGCGCCGCCTCCCAGAGCCCGTCACGGTGCTCCTCGGCGAGCGGCTCGAGCGTCACCAGGCTGCCCTCGAGCGTCACGGTCAAAGGTCCCTCGATTCCCTGCTGCTCAATCATGGCTCAACAGTAGCCAGGGTCGGGCCGACCTAGACTCGTTCAGGGGAATGGGGATGCGTCGTCGACTTGCCACCGTTGCGCTGCTGCTCATCGCCGCCGGGGCGCTCGCCGCGGTGGCCGGGGCCGAGGTCGTCCAGTCCGGCGACGTCCGGGTCACCTTCCACGCGACGTTCGCCCCGCACGTGCTGCCGCGCGAACGGCCGGCACCGATCTCGGTCGAAGTCGACGGCCAGATCTCGACCACCGACGGCAGCCAGCCACCACCGCTGCAACGGCTGCGGCTCGAACTGAGCAGCTCCGGGAAGATCGAAACGCAGGGGCTGCCCGCTTGCCGGGCGTCGGCGCTGCAATCGACCAGCTCCGAACTGGCGCTCGAACGCTGCGGAGCTGCGCAGGTCGGCGGCGGGCACTTCGAAGCGCAGCTGCGCTTCTCCAGTCGGCCGATCCTGGTGGACGGCAGGGCGCTCGCCTTCAATGGCATCGTCGACGGGCGGTCGGGGATGTTCATCCACATCTTCGTCGCGCAGCCGGTGCGGGTGACGCTGGTGATCCCGCTGAAGATCAGCCGTGGCACGGGGCGCTTCGGCACGGTGCTGACCACGCGGGTGCCGAAGCTGGCGGGCGGCGCCGGCTCGATCACCCAGTTGCAGCTGAAGATCGGCCGCCGCTACTCCTACGCCGGTGTACGGCGCAGCTACCTGAGCGCCGCCTGCGCGGCGCCCGAAGGCTTCCCGGGCGCGACCTTCACCTTCGCCCGCGGCGTCTTCAGCTTCGGTGGCGGCCGCACGATGCAGGCCTTCCTCTCCCGTAGCTGCCAAGTTCGGAACTAGGGGAGAATCGGGGCACGCGGTTCCCGTCAACGCAATCGAAGGGGAGAACAGATGAACCAGATTGACCTCAAGCTTCGCCGCATGGGCGCGGTCCTCGCCGTCGTCGCGGCGATCGGGGGCGGCGCCTTGCTGGCCGGTTGCGGTGGCGGCGGCGACTCGACCGGCGGCTCGTCGGGGAGCGTCTCGGAAGAAATCTCGACGACCGGCAAGAACGCCCAGAAGGAAGGCGAAGAAGCCGTCGAATCGGCCGAACGCGGGATCGAAGAAGGCAAGGAAAAGGCCGAAGAAGGTCTCGAAGAAGCCAAGGAAAAGCTCGAAAACAGCAAGGGCAAGACCAAGAAGAACCTCGAAGAAGCCGAGGAAAAGGCCGAAGAAGGCATCGAAGAAGCGAAGGAAAAGGCCGAAGAACTCCTCCCCTAGTGGGAGGTGATGAAGCGGCGGATCACCCCGACCGCGGGCGAGCGGAACGGGAAGTAGAGACTGGAGACGTGGCCGCGGTCGGGGACGACGTAGAGCTGTGAGCGCGGGAAGCGCGCCTGCACCTGGTGCGCCTCGCGGACCGAGGTCACGTCGTCGACCTGACCTGCGGTGATCAGGGTCGGGAAGCTGCGCGGGGCCCGCCAGTCGCTCGGGATCGGCGCCGGGAACCCGCCCGCCGGTGGCCCCGGCCAATAGAGGCACGGGGTGAGTCGCGCCGCCCGCGAGAGCAGGTACTCCTTGCGCCCGAATGGCGCGAAGGAGTTGCGCGGAACCCCGCGGACGGCCGCCGACAGTTCGGCGATCCGGGCGGATAACGGCGCCGAAGCGTCCCAGAGCAGCTTGTAGTCGTTGCATTCGACCGCGATCGCCAGGCCGTTGCTGTATTCGGAGAGCGTTTCGCCCGCCGGGCCGGGAGCGAGCAGCCGGTCGAGTCGCCGCGGTTCGCCGGTGAGGAAGCGACGGTCGCCCTCGTCAAAGCTGAGGTAGGAGCGCGGCGCCAGCGTCCCCGCCTCGAGCAGGAAGGAGATCAGCGGCTCGGTGGAGAGCTTGTGCCGGTGGAAGATGCCGACCACGCGGGTCAGCCGGGCGACCGGGTCGCCGCTGCAGCTCGGTGCATCGCGGCAGGCGATCCGCAGGCCCTCGAGCCCGGCGGGCAGAAGCGTCCGGTAGTAGGGGTCGTTGCCGGGATAGGCGGAGTCGAGGATCAGCCCGCGCAGGCTGTCCGGGTGGCGGACGGCGTAGGCCTGGCCGAAGAACGTCCCGTAGGAGTCGCCGTAGAAGAAGATCTTGCCGAGGCCGAGGGCGCGGCGGAGCAGGTCGAGGTCTTCGGCTCCTTCTGCCGAGGTGTAGCCGGCGTAACGTGGGCCGAGCTGGTTGGCGCACTCGCCGATCGCGATGGATTCCTGGATCAGGCCGGCCTGCAGGGCCGGGCAGTCGATCACGTCGGAGCGGCCGGTGCCACGCATGTCGTAAAGGACGAGGTCGCGGCGGCGGAGGACCGGGCCGAGCGCCGCGATCAGCGAGGAGGCGTAGGGCTTGGCGGTGGCCGCGTAGCCGGGCCCGCCGTCCATCGCGACAATCGTGCCGAGGCTGGGCTCCGAAGTGTCGCGCCGAGAGCGGATCGCGAAGGCAACCTTGGTCTCACCGAGCGCCGGGTCGCGGCGCAGCGCCGGGACCATGATGTGGCCGCAGCGGAAGGGCCGCGGCATGCCGAGGTCGCAACTGCGGAGCCGGGGCCGCGGCGGGGTCGGTTCGCTCGCCGAGGCGACTCCGGGCAGCAGCCCGAGCGCGAGGGCAAGGGCGGCGACCAGGCAGGCGCATTGACGGGCCGAAAACCGGACCAACTGACGGGTTTTCGGCCCATCGACGCGGCGGTCAGAAAGTCGCGTGCGCACCGCGCCAGGCTAACCGCCGGAGACCGTGCCGAGGATCCGACCGTCGCCGCCGATACGTACCGCGGCCTGGCCGAGATCTTCGCGCGAGAGCTCGCCGATCAGGCGCGCGCCTTCGCCTGAGGGGTCGAGCACCGGCTGGCCGGCTTCGACCAGGCGCACCGAGGCGATCCGGCCGGAGCGGAACGCGCCGTCTTTGTCGACGGTGACGTGCAGGACGGCCGAGGCCCCCAGCACCCCCGACGTGTCGAAGTTATGGAAACCCGAGAAGTTGCCGAGGCTGTAGGCGATCAGCCGGTCGCGGTAGATCTCCATCCCGCGCAGGACATGAGGCCCGGAGCCGAGCACCAGGTCGGCCCCCGCGCGGATCGCCATCTTGGCGAAGGCCTCCGGGTTGCCGCGATCCTCGCCGAGGTAGGTCTCCTCGCTGCCGGTGACGTGCTGGGCGTCCGTCCCCTCCGCCCCTGCGTGGATCGCGACGACGACGATCGGGGAGCGCCGGGCGGCATAGCGGATCAGCTTCCGGGCGGCGCCGAGGTCGAGCAGCGAGGCGGTCTGCGCGTAGGGCGCGAAGCCGACGAAGGCGACCTTCTCCCCTCCCGCCTTCACCACCGTCACCTTGCCGGGCAGTCCGTCCTGGGCGATCCCGGCCTTGTGCAGCGCCGCGATCGTCTGTTCCAGGCCGGTCTGGCCGAAGTCGTAGGAGTGATTGTTGGCGCTGTTCATCACCGTGAAGCCGGCGGCGGCGAGGTAGCGCGCGTAGCTCGCCGGCGTGCGGAAGGCGTAACAGGAGCCGGAGGGCGCGCCGCCGCACTTGGGCGATTCGGAGACGTCGGTGAGCGTGCCCTCGAGGTTGCCGAAGACGACGTCCCCGGTCAGCTGGCCCTTCACGTGGTCGAGGTAGGAGCCGGGGTCGGCCGGGAGTTCAGGCGTGTTGCCGAGCATCGTGTCGCCGACCGCGGCGAAGCTGATCCCGGGGCCGGAAGCGCTGGTCCCGCCGTTGGCGCTCGAACCGCCGTCCTTGCCCGGCTTGGCGGCGACATCGGCGGCGGCCTCGTGGCCGTCAGTCGTCCCGGACGCGGCGGCGTTGTTCGGCGTGCGGACCGTCCCGCCCCGGATCAGGGCATTGGCGGCGAGCAGGCAGCCGACCAAGACGACCATGATCAGCAGAGCGATCGCCCCGGTGCGCTTCATCACATAGGTATCGCACCCCTGTAGGACGACCTTGAGTCCCTAGGATCGGCTGATGCGTCGCAGCATCGCCATCGCTGTCGCGCTCGTCCTCATCGTCGTCGGCCTCCTCGGCTTCGCGACCGGCGCCTTTGTCGCCGTCGGTGCGGTGATCCTCGTCCTCGCCTGCCTGCTGCTGGCGGTGATGCTCGGCATCGGGCCGAACGAAGAAGACCCCAAACACCGCAATCGCTAACCGATTATCGGAAATTTTACCGACCAAACGTCAGTTAAGGAATCCTCCCCAACGGGTAGAGTGCCGCGCATGCGGAGCTATGTCGTAGCCGCGTGGGAGCGGCGTCGCCACCGGGAACGCGAGCTACATCAAGTGACGGCCGACACCGCCGAACACGCGATCGTCGCCGTCGCCTCCTCGCGCCCACTCGAGCAGCAACCCGGGATCTATGAAGCCTGGCCCGCCGAGGCGCCCGAGCTGAACCTACGCATCACCTACGCGCACCGTCGGCGTCGCCAGCTGCGCCTCAGCCCCGATACCGAATAGCCGGTCCGGGCTCCGCGCCGTACGCTCTCGGCGTGGAGATCATCGACGCTGACCCACGCTCAGGCGACGATCTCGTCCAGATCGCCTTCGCCGACACCCGCGAGGAGGCGGCCCTGATCCGCGGCCTGCTGCGCGAGGAGGGCATCCGCAGCCTCGCCAAGCAGACCTCGGTAAACGGCCCGATGCTCGGCTCAGGCCTCCTCACCAGCAGCTCCCGCCGCATCTACGTCCGCCCCGAGGACGCGGACCGCGGCCGCGAGTTGCTGGGCGAAACGATGGTCGAAGACCCGCTCGCCGAAGAAGTCCCGGAACCGGCGAACGCCGCCTACCTGGCCGACGCCACCGGCCGCAAGCCGCGGGACTACAACGTCCTCGGCGCCTACGCCCGTGCCTGGACGGTGGCCATCGCCGTCCTGGCGGTCATCTTCGTCGTCCTGCTCGTCCTCAAGTAGCCGTCGATATCGAGGCGCGAGGTTCGTCGTCCGGGTAGAGGCGCACTCGAGGGGAGCGCGTCGAACGAGTCGAGGAGGAATTTCGATGGGCAAGAGCGTGCTGGACATGTCGGCATCACTGGACGGGTTCGTGGCGGGGCCGAACGAGACGCCGGGCAACGGGCTCGGCGACAACGGGGCCCGGTTGCATTGGTGGTTCGGATTCGGGGAGGAGACTCCGCACGAAGGGGTCCCCGGGCGACCCGCCGGGGTGAACGGCGAAGTGATGGCCGAGCTGATGTCCAGCGGCGCGGTGGTCGCCGGTCGTGGGACGGTCGAACCGGCGGGATGGTGGAACGGCGACCACCACGACGGCGTTCCGATCTTCATCCTCACTCGTACCCGGACGCCCGACGACGTGTCTCAATGGCCGCTGGTTACGGTGCTCGACGACGTGAGCGAGGCGATGACTCGCGCCCGGGAGGCCGCCGGCGACCGCGACATCCTCGTCCACGGCGTCGGCTGCGCAGCTGCCGCGCTCGAGGCCAATGTCCTCGACGAGGTCCAGCTCCACCTCGTCCCCAGCCTGCTCGGCGAAGGCCGCCGCCTCTTCGAAGGGATCGACCCCGCGCGACGCCACGAGTTCGAGGTGATCGATGTGCGCGAGGGCGAGGGCGTCACCCACCTGCGCTACCGGGTGGTCTGATCCTCGACCCGGCCTGGGGGGATTACGCAAAGGCGGTAAGTGCGTCAAGGGCGCGGAGGCGGCGGGATGCACACTCCCGGTCGAAGCCCGCTTCTACCAGAACCTCGGCGGCAGCTCCGCGATCAATCACCGTCCAAGTCGGCGACAAGGGCGTCTCGGTCTCCGCCTATGCCGCCGAGATCAAGTGCACGCGGTATGCCCCGATGCTCGGTCCCGAACAGGAGGTCGCGGTCGGCCTCAGTGACAAGCGACACCCGAAGGTCGGCAATTCCTACACGCTGAAGGAGTCCGAAACGCAAGCGGGCGAAGAAGGCGAACCGGTCGAGTTCGGGAGCACCGAAGTGACCCTCACCTTCAAGTCGGCCAAGCTGGTCGTGGTGAAACTGCACCTGCTCTCGAAAAGCGGCGACGAGGTCTCCTGCGTCGGCGGCGCCACCCGGAAGGTGAAGCGCCAGGGCTGACGTCGAGAGAGAGAGAGAGAGAGAGAGGAGGGGGCGAAGGGCGGAGACGGAGCGGCCCGATACCTGAGGCCTCACCTCTCCTCGTAATCGGCGACCCGTCCAGCCCGGTTAGCCCACACGTCGGTGAGCCGCAACGCATCGAACGCGAGGTCCAGCCTGTCTGCAGAAACGCCATCCGAGCCACGGTCCCCGGATCACCAATCGGATGTGATGGGGCGACGGCCACTACCTACGGTGCTGGATCGTCATCGAAAGGCGGCCGCCGCCCGAAACGCTCACCTTGAGCGACGTTCTGGCGCGCGAGCCGTTTCTCTGCCTTTTCCCGCGCCCGCCTATTCCGCTTTTCGACCGCCTCGACGCCCGCCCGCAGAGGCTGGCGTATCCGCTGGATGTAGAGCCTGTTTGCGTAAGAAAGGAGCGCTCGGACCGTGGCGGCTATCTCCGTCGCCAGATAGGCGATGAACGCCGCCGCTCGGCTGATTTCGGTCCATACGGTCCGCGCGATCGCTCGCACCGCCAGCCCAAGGTCTTGGAAGAAGACCCTCACCCCGACGACGACAACGACCAACACGATTAGTGACAACGAGATTACGGCGGCCGCATTGAACCCGGCGAGGACAATCAGATAAGCGAGCGCCATCAGGTAGGCGGTGATGAAGCTCCAATAGACCGCGCCGGTCAGCGCGGCCTCTTCATTGCCTCGGGTGGTGTGGAATCGGTAGATGAGAAATCGGATCGAGTAGCCGATGCCGAGGAGAGCGGCCGGCCACACCGGAGGTTCAGGTCGATATCCGACTTCAGGAGCGCCGATCACGCCGTTGACCGCGTTCACAACCTCGATGGCAGTTTCGTCCACCTTCGTGAGTGCATTCACGGCTGCTTGGCGCACTCCCTCGCTCGCGTTCATTTCTCTCAAAGCCGCGAGCGATTCGTGGAGGAACTCGCCGGAATAGAGCAGGACGACCACGATCAACGTGATGAGTGAACTGAGGGCAGCCAACTCGCGGATCGTCGATGACCCGAGTCGCCGTCCCCGCCAAAACTGGACAATCGAGACGCATAGGGCGAGGAAGATCGCAATGTTGATCAGAACGATGAGAACGGAGCTCACGTGGATGGTCCTCGAGACGGTAAGCCCTGCTTATTTAGAGTGATCCCCTGGATTTCGATGCCGAGACGATACTCGACGAAATTCATATAAGTACCTATTTAGTACCTCAGGTCTTCGTCGACCGATAAGGATTGGCCTGTTGAGTTTCGTCACCCAACTCCTGCCCGGGCTTCGCGACGTTCGGGCCCCGCTGATCGCCGGCTACTTGTGGCTCCTCACGGGGTGGCTGCTCTGGGGACGCCACCTTCCCGAACGGGATGCCGCTGACGTCTACACCCAGATCTTCGAAGCCGGAGACGCGGTTGGGCGGATCGTCTTGCTGGGCGCCTTGTCGATCGCCGCCTATCTGCTCGGCTCCCTATTCCAAGCCGTGCCTGTCTGGATCGCCTACAACGGAAGGCTTGTCGTCCACCTGCTGCGCGACAGCACTCTCGACGAAGGTACGGTCGTCAGGTACCTGCCGCTGATGCTCGGCGGCGACCTGCTCGAATTTCCACCCTTCTTCGCGCCGCGGAACTTCCATTACATCGATGGCGATCGACGAACCGGCCGCGTGCTCGACGAGCTGGCCTACATCCGCCTCGCCGTGTCCAGGGATTCGGTGAGAAACGCGCTTGAGGACGCGAGGGCGAAGGTGCGTCAAGGCGCCGCAGACGCGGCCGAGCTGAGCGAAGGCGAGCTGAAGGAAGCGAACGTCGTAATCAACCCGGTCGGACATGAGGACTACAGCTGGGTCGTAGCGCAATGGGGGGCGACGGTTTCAGGAAGAGCGAGCCTGGAACCTGGGCGGGCCTCCCTGCCGACCTTCTCGGCAGCGAGGGACATCTTTGCTGAGCGCACAGCGATTCAGACGCGGCTGATCGAAACGACGAAACAGGCGGGCTCCGAAGTGGAGCGGCTCTACTCCGAGTCGCAGTTCCGGTTCACGATCGCCTTGCCCCTGGCGGCGGCTGCGATCGTGATGACGGCGAAGTCAGGCGACGGCTGGTGGGCTCTTCTCCTGGTCGCCGTCTTCGGGCTCTTGATCCACGCGGTGGTCCTGCGAAAACACGCGGGGCGCTAACTCGTTGAAGGCCTGCGGTCGAGGCCCGACGAGGAGGAACTGGACCAGATAACTCCGGTGTTCATCCGCTATGAAAAAGCCGCGAAACAATTCACCGGGGCCATCGCGGAAGTGGACTGGGCCTCGCTAGGCGGGGAGGCGGTCCGGCACGGCGAGCCGGCCGATCTCTGAAGCGCCAGAGCTGATTCGAGAGGCGCCGCGGCCGCTAGGCTGGCCGACGATGCGACCGCTGGCGCTGATGGGACTGATCCTGCTGTTGGCAACGCTGCCGGCCGGCTGCGGCGGTTCGTCGTCGCCGCCCACCCCGACGGAACCACTGCGCGTCACCACCGCCGCGGAGGTCGCCGCGATGACCAAGCGTCTCGAAGAAGGCGAAGAACTGCGTCCGGTCTACAAGAGGGAAAGCCGGGAATGCGAAGCGACGGTCTCCGAATACGAAATCGGCAAGCTGTGCCTCGAACCTCTCACCGAAAAACTTGCGCGCCTGGTGGTGCTCGACGAAATCTTGGCCAACGAACTGATGCACAAGGCCGGCGAGGGGTGTCGCGAAGCGCTCCGGGCTGGACCGGTCTATGACCGCATCGCACCGCAGACGATCGCCGGCTGCAAGCAGGACATCGGCAAGCGGCCCGACGAAAGCGGGAGTGGATAGAGGGCTCGAGTTTGCCGTCCCGAGTCTCTTGCCTTCGGCCTCCGCGGCTGCGAGGCTAGGCGTTCGTCTCGTCCTCTGGTAATCGTCCAAGGGGGACCCGTGAAGACCATCAAGGGGAAGTTGACGTACGCCAACGTGATGGCGACCGTCGCCGTTTTCATCGCGCTCGGCGGAGCCAGCTACGCGGCGCTCAAGCTGCCGAAGAACTCGGTCGGCACGAAGCAGATCAGGAACAGCGCGATCACCGCGGCGAAGATCAAGAAGGGCGCTGTCACCGGCGCAAAGATCAACCTCTCGACCCTTGGCACCGTCCCCAGTGCGACGCGGGCCTTCGAAGCCACGAGCGCGACCAATGCGGTGAACGCCGCGAACGCGGCTGCTGCGGCAAGGGCTGCTGAGGCGGATGGGCTCTCCGGACCGCTCGCCTCGGGGAAGACGCTCGTCGGCACTTTCGGACTTGCAGGCGAAACGGGCAACTTTGGCAACACTGCGCTTGCCGTGATCAGCTTTCCGATCCCGCTGGCCACGGCGCCCACGTTCAACGACATGGAACCCGGAGAAAGCTCGTCCGCATGCCCGGGTGCGGCGAAAGAACCCAAGGCAGCTCCGGGCAACCTCTGCCTTTATGACGAACAATTTGCCGGAACGGGTGGCTTGGAACCAGTTGCGCTCAACCAGGGTTCCTACCGCTTCGGCATGAGCCTGAGGCCGGTCAACCGGGTTGCGAATTCCATGTACGAGCAGACCGGCGTCTGGGCCGTCACCGCGCCATGAGTCCTGCCGCGACGCTGCTCTTGTGGTTCCAACTGCGCTCGCCGGAGATGGCGGCGGACTTTGAGCAGCTGATGGCGGGGGATCGCGACATCGTCCGCAGTTCGCTCGACACGGTGTCGAACTGGCGTCTCACGCGTCCGGCGGACGTTCCCGGGCAGGCCCTCGATCAAGCCGATTATGTGCTGATCGCGGAGATCCACGGAGTGGACCGCTTCGAGGAGCAGGCGAGCGAGCACATCCAACGCCTGGCGGATGATCTAGCTGTAGATGCCGGCCACGTTGTTCCCCTGAAGCTCCCGCAGCCGAGCGATCGGCGGCCGGTGGCCGAGGGCGCCATGTCGTCGCCGGTAGTTGTAGCGCTCCGCCCATCCCGAGAGGGCCGCGGCCCTCTCGGGTGACGAGCCGTAGACGGCGGCGTAGGCCCACTCCCGCAGCATCGTGCGGATGAAGCGCTCGGCCTTCCCGTTGGTCTGCGGGCGGCGGGGACGGGTGCGGATGTGGCGGATGCCGAGCGCCCTGCAGGCAAGGGCGTGGGCGACCGAGACGTAGGCGGAGCCGTTGTCGGTCATCACCCGCTCGACCGCGATCCCGTGGGAGCGGTAGAAGGCCGTGGCCCGGCGCAGGAAGCCGATCGCCGTGGTCGCCTTCTCGTCGGGCAGGACCTCGACGTAGGCCAGGCGGGTGGCGTCGTCGACGCAGACGTGCACCCGCTCCCAGCCGGTCTGCACGCGCCGCACCCCGGCGGCGTCGGTCCTGGTGGCGCCCCGTCCGGCCCAGGCCCGGCCGAGCACGCGATGGCCGGCGCCGTGGGGTCCGATGCGGCCGAGCTTCTTGACGTCGATGTGGAGGAGCTCACCGGGACGGGCGCGCTCGTAGCGGCGGACCGGCTCCGCCGGCTCCAGGCGGGAGAGCCTGCCGAGGCCGATCCTCGCCAGGACCGCGGAGACGGTGGAGGTCGCCATCTCCAACGTCTCGGCGATCTCGGGGCCGGTCAGCCTCACGCGTCGCAGGGCGGCGATCGCCTCGACCCGCTCGGGCGGCGTGACGTTGGCGACCCTCCGGGGCGCGGAGCTGCGGTCGAGCAGGCCGGCCTCACCCTCCTGGCGGTAGCGACGGGTCCACTTGCCGGCGGTCCTCACGCTCACTCCGGCGGCCTCGGCCGCCTCCGTGAGCGTGAGCCCCTGCTCGAGGACGAGCAGGACCATCCGCCGCCTCCCCTTCGGGCCGAGGGGCGCATTACCGTGGAGCTTCATCCGGTGACCTCCTTGGGTCTGGTTGGCTTCGACACCACCAGCCTCCAAGGAGGCCCGGATGAACAACGTGCCTAGGAACTACATCTAGCGCATCTCGTTTCCAGCCAGGGGATGCTCATCGTGCGTCCCATCCTCTGAATCCTCGGTGGGACGAGTCGTCGGCCGAACTTGGGATGGGGCGGGCTGGACTCGAACCAGCGACCAAGGGATTATGAGTCCCGTGCTCTAACCAACTGAGCTACCGCCCCGGGTCCTCGCGCCCGGCGCCGGGCTACTTCAGCTGGGCGCAGGGATTGAAGACGGAGACCAGTATGCCTTCGCGGACCTTGTCCGTGCCGTTGCGGAGTTCGATCACCTTCTCGTCGGGCAGCTTCTTGAAGAAGTCCTGCACGCAGGCGACCTGGGTCGAGCTCATGCCGTTGGTTTCGGCGAATTCGGTGATCCCGGGGATGGTGCTCACCCGCAGGAGTTCGATTTCCTTGTGCGAGGCGTTCGGGTCGATCGTCGGGCGGGCGGTCTTTTCGCAGGCGGGCTCGGCTTCGGCCGCCGCTTTCTGCGCCTTCGCCTCGCGTTCGGCCTCGGGCAGGTCTTCCAGTTCTTCGGCTTCCTTCGGGCCGAGGATCTTCTTCGCTTCGCGCACCACGCAGGCGACGTACCAGTGCTGGTAGGGAAACTGGTCGAGGATCGCTTCCAGTTCGCCGTAGAAGCCATGGACGTCGCCGGAGACGGTGATCGTCTGGCCTTCGCCGACGCTCAGGGTCTGGTCGCTCGATCCCCCGCAGCCAGCCACCAGGACGGCCGCCGCGAGCACGGCGGCGAGCAGCAGGGCGATGCGCACGCGCGCGCTCGCGGTCCGCACGCTAGGTGACCTGCCTCACCACGTTCCGAACGCCATGAAGTAGATCCGGGCCCGCCGAGAGGCTGTGGGTGTCGAAGCCCCCGACCTCAAGGAGGACCCGGATGCAGCACCGTAACGCCCCGCTCACCCCTCTCGGCCGCCGTCGCCTGGTGGCGCTCGTCGAAGACCACGGCCTCACGTTCGAGGCGGCCGCGGCCGCCTCGAACGTGTCGAGTTCGACGGCCCATGCCTGGGTCTGGCGTTGGCGCCGGGCAGGCGAGGACGAGCGCCGGTCCCTGGCCTGCCTCGAGGATCGCTCCTCGGCCCCACGCCGACGGCCGTCCCTGATGAGTGAGGAGGTGCACGACCGGGTCTGCGAGGCGCGCCGTCGGACCGGCTGGGGCCCACGGCTGATCGCCTCCGAGACCGGCGTCCCGCACGCGACGGTCTCGCGCTGCCTCGCCCGCCGCGGCCTTTCCCGCCGGCCGTCGGCGCCGAAGGAGGCCGTCCGCCGCTTCGAGTGGCCCTGCCCGGGCGACCTGCTGCAGATGGACACCAAGCGCTTCGCCCGCTTCACCAGGCCCGGTCACGCAGTGACCGGGGATCGGTCCCGCTCAGGGGCCGAGAGGCGCCAGAGGGTCGGCCACGAGCTCGCCCACTCGATGATCGACGACCACTCCCGCCTCGCCTACACCGAGCTGCACCCGGACGAGCGGGCGGCGACCGTGGTCGGCTTCGTGGAGCGGGCGATCGCCTTCTTCCGGAGCCACGGGGTCGAGCCGAGGAGGCTGCAGACCGACAACGCCTGGACCTACACGAAGAACCGTGACCTGGCCGACCTTCTCGCCCGTGAGGGCATCTCCCATCGCACCATCCCGCCCCGCATGCCGAAGCGAAACGGCAAGGTGGAGCGCTACCAGCAGACCCTCAAACGGGAGTGGGGCCTCGGGCAGCGCTACCTCTCATCGGAACACCGGGCCCGGGCCTTGCCACACTGGCTCGACCACTACAACCACTCCCGACACCACAGCTCGATCGGCGACCGCCCTCCGATCACCCGCGTTCGGGACGTCCTGAGGCAGGACAGCTAGGCGCTGAACAGCTGGGCGAGGCTGCGGCCCACGTCGGGCGGCTCTTCCTCACCTTTCGCCGCCGCCGCGGCGCCCTCGGCGAGTGCCTTCGCCGCGTCGGCGATCTGGTGGTCGCGGCCGCCGCGGATCGTGCCGGTCTTCTTCGCTTCGGCGAGGTCGGACTCCATCAGCCCGGCGAGCTCCGCCAGCCGGCGCAGCCCGACCACCCCGGCGGTGCCGCGCAGCGCGTGCGCTTCCGCCCGCATCGTCTCGAAGTCCGTGGTCGCCGTCGCCAGCCCCGCCGAGATCACGTCGCAGCGCCGCCGCGCCTCCTGCGCGAAGGAGACGAGCAGCTCGTCCTCGGAAGCGGCTTTGTCGCTCATTCCCCCACCACCTTTTCGACCGTCTTGTGCATCAAGCTCGTCCCGAAAGCCCCCTCGATCGCCGCGCTCACGACCCCTTCGCGATTGATCGCGAACAGCCACGGTTCGGTCGGCAGATGGAAGCGGCGCACCTGTGGGCGCACCCCCTGCGAGGGATCGTTTTCGTTGTAGATCTCCATGTGGATGAAGTTGGCCTTGCCTTCGAATTCGTGCTGGACCTGCTGGGCGACATCGACGACGGGGCCGCAAACCCGACTCTGGCAGAACTGGGGGGTCGCAAACAAGAGCAGTATCGGTTCCTTTCCGAGCACTTCCGCGTAGTTGACCTTGTTCTGCGTGTCCGGCGGAATCCTGGTCGTCAGCTTGGCGAGGTCCCCGCCGACGCTCTTTGCGGTCGGCGTTTCGATCAGCGGCGCCTTGTCCCCAGGCCTCGGAATCTTTGCGTATTCACCCACTTTGATGCTGGGAAGGAGTTTCGCCCCCACCCCGTCCTTTTCCTTGACCAGGATCGCGGGACGGTATTCGCCTTTGGCCAGGAGGTTCAGCGAGGCGGAGTAGATCACGCTCGCGACGTCGGGGTCTTCGGTGGTCGTCTTGCTCTGGAAGGGCGGCTGCGTCGCCAGCGATTCGATCCGCGCCGGGAAGGGACCGACGGCGGGTTGGTCGAGCGCCTGCGCCTGCGCCTTGCCGACCATCCCCTTGCTACCGGATTTCGATTTCGCCCCCGGCTTGACCGTCGGGACCTTGGCGAAGTAGATCGCCGCTTCGGCGTCGGGGATCTCCACCCCGGTCTCGCCGGAGCCGAGCTTTTGGCCGATCGTGAACGGGTAGCGGTTCGTCCCCGGATAGAAGGCTTGCGCTTCGGTACTGATCTTCACTTCGGCCGGGTGGTTCCCCTTCTCGTTGATCAACTGGCGCAGGGTCTTGCCCTTGGCCGAGGGGAAGGCGCTCTTCGGCGGCGCCGGGCGGCTCTTGCCCGACTCGGCGTCCGGATTGACGTGGGACGTCGTGCTGTCGCCGCCCCCGCACCCGGCGAGAAGGAGCGATCCGCCCGCGAGCAGGCAGACGAGGCCCAGGGCAAGAGGGGGGCGCCGCATCGGCGGCATGTTTTCAGAGTGCGCGGCCCGCGAGGCGGCCCACCCCACCCCGGACCCGCCCCGCAGGTAGGCTGGCCGCGTCGTCGAGCGGGAGGAGAAAGGGATGGCGGAGCGAGCAGCGTTGATCACGGGGGCCTCGGGCGGGATCGGACTGGCGATCGCCGAGGTGCTGGCGGAGGAGGGCCACGCGCTGACCCTGTCGGCGCGGCGCCCGGAGAAACTCGAGCAGGCGGTGGCGGGCCTGCGGGAGGCCGGCCACGAGGTCCAGACCGTCCCCGCCAACGTCGCCGACGAGGAGGAGCTGAAGGCCGTCTTCGCCGCCCACGAGGAGCGCTACGGCCGCCTCGACGTGCTGGTCAACAACGCCGGGGTCGGGATCGGCGCGCCGATGCAAGAGGTGCAGACCAAATTCCTCGACATGCAGCTGGCGGTGAACCTGCGCTCGATCATCCTCGGGACGCGCGAAGGACTGCCGCTGCTGCGCAAGGCGGGTGCTGAGCACAAGAAGGCGTTGATCGTCAACACTGCCTCGATCGCGGGCAAAGCGGGCCAGCCCTGGCTGGCGATCTACGGAGCGACCAAGGCGGCGGTCGTCAACTACAGCGTCGCCACCGAGCGCGAGGTCGGCGGCGAAGGGATCGCCTGCACGGCCCTCGCCCCCGCCTTCGTCGACACCGCGATGACCGACTTCGCCAAGGGCGCCGTCCCGGCCGAGGAGATGATCCGCCCCTCCGACATCGGCGAGGCGGTCCGCTACCTGGTGCGCACCTCGCCCAACTGTCACATCCCGGAGATCGTCTTCACCCGTCCCGGCGAGGCGATCGGCGCGCCGTAGTGCGCGTCCTCGTCGGCGCCTTCGGCGACGCCGGCCACGTCTTCCCGGCGATCTCGCTGGGAATGGGACTGGCCCGGCGCGGCCACGAGGTGACGATCGAGACCTGGGAGGAGCGGCGCGCCGCGGTCGAGGGCGCCGGGCTCGACTTCGCCGCCGCCGAGGAATACCGGACCTTCCCGCCGCCCGATCCCGACACCGACGACGGTCGCCATGCCGCCGACGCGGCACGGGCGCTCCTGCCGCTGATCGAGCGCCTCGACCCGGCGGTCGTCGTCTCCGACATCCTCACCCTTGCCCCGACCCTCGCCGCCGAGGCCGCCGGGGTGCCGCTGGCCACCCTGGTCCCCCACATCTACCCGGTGGTCGAGCCGGGGCAGCCGTTCTTCGCCATCGGCATGCGCTCGCCGCGGACCTCGGTCGGGCGGGCGGTCTGGAAGGGGGGCCAACGGGCGCTCGACGTCGGCCTCGAGCACGGGCGACGTGACCTGAACGGCCAGCGTGAGCGCCTCGGCCTGCCGCCCCTTGATGGATTCCACGGCGGGATCTCCCCTGACCTGGCGCTGGTCGCAACCTATCCGCAGCTCGAGTATCCGCGCGCCTGGCCCGCCTCGGTCCAGGTCACCGGGCCGATGGCCTTCGAGGTCCCCCACCCGGACATCGAGCTCCCCCCGGGCGAGGAGCCGCTCGTCCTCGTCGCCCCCAGCACCGCCCACGACTCGGAGAACCGGCTCGTCCGCACGGCGCTGGCGGCGCTGGCGGCGGAGCCGGTCCGGGTCGTCGCCACCACCAACCGGGTGCGCCCACAGATCCCGATCGAGGTCCCGGACAACGCTGTCCTGGTCGACTGGCTGAGCTACAGCCAGCTGATGCCGATGGCGGCGCTGGTGATCTCCCACGGCGGCCACGGGACCGTGGCGCGGGCGCTCGGGGCCGGCACCCCGGTCCTGGTCCTGCCGATCACCGGCGACATGGGCGAGACCGCGATGCGCATCTCCTGGGCGGGCGTCGGACGGTCCCTGCCCTGGCGCCTCTGCCGTCCCGGCCCGCTGCGCTGGGCCGCCCGCCGTGTCCTCGCCGATCCGAGCTTCGCCGCTCGCGCGAGTGAGATCGCCGCCTGGGGAGCCGAGCACGACGGCGCCGACCGTGGCGCCGAACTGGTCGAGGAGCTCGCGCTCCGCAAACAGCTCGTCAGATAGCCCGAAGGCGCTGCCTCAGGAGGAGCGGGGTCCCGCGGCGACCTGAACAGGCTGATACCGACGCCGCCACACAGCGTTCGGCTCCACCGCGCAGCGTGCGCAAAGACGCAGGTGGACGACAGGGGCCGATTTGCCGACCTCGGTGACGTCAACCGTCTGGAGCGCTCCACCTTTGGAGCAGTGTTCGCAGATTCCGACCTGTCTCATGCTCAACCACCGCATCGGCACGCACGAAGGGTTTCTTAAGCGGTGAAACGCAAAGAGGCTCCGGGGGTGGGACTCGAACCCACAACCCTTCGATTTGCCCCAGGATGCGTTAGGCAGGAATGAGATCGGCGCTGGCCGACGTCTCGCCGGGCAGCACAAGCTCTGAGAGCCGAAACGCAGCGAGATCCTCGTCGCCGGGCTCCGTCTTCATCAGACGGATTCCCTCCTCGAGACTCTTGCGCAGCTCCTCGAGATCGTCGCCCGTGGCGAGGACCCCTGGAAACTCCTCGACCGTGGCCCAGAGGGAACCATCCTCCTGGCGGATCTTCACGTGTAGCTGACGCTCTGGCATTCAGATCTCTCCAAGCGTAGTCAATTCAGCTTGTCGGCACCTCCACCTAATCACCTTGTTCGGCCGCTTTCAACTCACGCTTTAGCTGCGACTCGAATCCCTTCCCGTAGACGCGGCGGTGATTGTCGGGGAGGGTGATCGGCCGGCAACCGGGTTTCGTCATCTTGACCTGATGACTTACCCCCGCTCTCCTTCGTCCAGCCTTCGCCTTCGAGGCGCTTGATCCACCTCTTCTGGGTTTCAGGCATTGCGGATCCGTTTGACTTTTTTGAGCGGCGGCTTGTTGACGGGGATTTTGTTCCCCTCCTGGATGACCTGACTGACCCGCTGTTGGGTGATCCCGGTCAGATCTGCGATCTGCTTCTGGCTCAAAACCTCGGCGGCACCTGCGTAGACCTTCGCCCGGCGACGACGCGCCTTGCGATAAGCCAGCGCAGCCAGGTTGACCTCTTCGTCGGCTTTGCTGAGGTTCTCGGTGATCGTTTTCTCGATCTCAGTGGCCATTTCACAACCATAGCTTGTACAAGCCGCCCTTGTCAAAGTCCGAGCTGCACAAGGCTTGCTTGTGACGCCGGGCGCCCAGTGCGGCGGATCTGTGCCTCAACGCTCCGGCGCGACCAAGACCTGGCCCAGAATCAGCCTTTGGAATTCGTTTCGCCCTGACCGCCGCACATGTAGACGTGGGTCTCACGGATCGCCTGATGCGCCCGGCGAAGGCTTCCGCCGCCCGCGTAAGGATGCGCGACCTCCTGCCCGCGACTTCCGGAATCATCAGCGCTGAGCCCTGCAGCGAGCCCTTGGAGCGCTGACTTTGTGGGGCGACCCGATCACGGCGAACCCGTCAGCGGGACCTTCCGCCGGCTGCCATTCAGGAAACGCAAAGAGGCTCCGGGGGTGGGACTCGAACCCACAACCCTTCGATTAACAGTCGAATGCTCTGCCGATTGAGCTACCCCGGAACGGCGTCGGCCCGGCGGGCCGAAGGCGCAATTTACCGGGTCAGCTCCCGACCCGTTGCGCGTGGGCGATCCGTTCCACCAGCGCCGCCCGCTCGCGGCTGAGGCTGGCGCGCCGCTCGTAGTCGCCGCGCTCGCCCGCGGCTTCGATCTCACCCTCCAGCCGGCGCTGCTCGAGTTGCAGGAAGTTCAGCTCCATCGCCTCCTCCGAGGCGGGCTCCTCGCGGGCCATCATCAGCAGTTCGGTGATCAATGCGGCGAGGGCCCCGTTTTCGCGCGGCAGGTGCTCGGCCGGGTCCTTCGGATGGGCGCGGAGAAAGTCGGCGGCTTCGCGGCCGCTGCCCGAGAGATGGCCCTCCCCCAGCTTCTCGAGGAAGACGGCGCCCTGCTCGGGGAGCGTGACGCACATCGCCAGGAGCGCGCGCTCGCGCCGCTCGCGTGAGGTGAGCTCGGCGGTTCGCGCCTGCGGGCGGGCCTGAGGAGCTTCGCCTGGCCCGCCGGGACCACGGCGCACCGGCGCACCGCGGCGCTCTTCCGGGCCGCCGGCCCCGGGACCGCCGGTCGCCGGGGTCGAGGCGACCACCCGTCCCAGCACCATCGCGGGCTCCAGGTCGAGCCGGTCGGCGACCTTGCGCACCAGCTCCGACTGGCTCGCGCCCTCGCCCATCGAGGCAAGGATCGGGGCGACCTCGTCCAGGGCCTGGTCGCGGGCGACCGGCGAGGAGACGTCGGTGCGCTCGAGAATCAGTCCCACCTGAAAGTCGGTCAGCTCGCCCGCCGAATCGACCAGGAGACGGAAGCGCTCCGCTCCTTTCTCCTCGAGCATCATTTCCGCCGGATCGACGCCCTTTGGCATCGCGGCGACGCGCAGCCGCATCCGCCGTTCGCCCGCCACGCTCTGGGCCCGGATCATCGCCGCCTGGCCCGCTTCGTCGGCATCGAGCGCCAGCACCACCTCGCTCACCACCCCCGACAGCGCTTTCACCTGATCCGGCGTGATCGCCGTCCCCATCACGGCCACGGTGCCCTCGACCCCGGCCTGGTGTAGTGCGATCACGTCGGTGTAGCCCTCGACCACGACGGCGCGGTTCGCCCGCGCCATCCCCGCCCGCGCCCGGTCGAACCCGTAGAGGATCTGGCTCTTGTGGAAGAAGTCGGTCTCCGCGGTGTTGACGTACTTGGCGCCCTGGTCGTCGCGCATCGCCCGCCCGCCGAAGCCGAGCGTGCGCCCGCGCGCGTCGCGGATCGGGAACATGATCCGCGAGCGAAATCGGTCGTACTCGCCGCCCTGGCGGCTCCGCTGGACCAGGCCGACCGCGCGCAGCTCCTCGACCCGGAAGCCTGCCCGCTGCCCGGCGAGGAGGATCTTGTCCCAGGCGCTGGGGGCGAACCCGACGCCGAAGTCGCGCAGGGCCGACTCGGTCAGCCCCCGCTCCGCCAGGTAATCGCGCGCTTTGCCGGCCTCTCGTGACTCCCAGAGGTAGCTGGCGTAGTAGGCGGCGCTCCGTTCGAGCAGCTGCTGGAGGCGCTGGCGGGCCTGGCGGCGGGCCTCGGCCCGAGGGTCCTCCTGCTCGCGCTGCAGCTCGACCCCGTAGCGGTCGGCGAGCGCTTCCACCGCCTCGCTGAAGCCGAGGCCCTCTTTCTCCATCACGAAGCCGAAGATGTCGCCTGCCTCGCCGCAGCCGAAGCAGTGGTAGAGCTTGTCGGTGGGGTCGACCGAGAAGGACGGCGAGCGCTCGTCGTGGAAGGGGCAGAGCCCCATCATCTGGCCGCCCGCCCGTTTGAGGTCGGTGTAGGCGCCGATCACCTCGGTGATGTCGGCCGCGTCGCGGACCTGATTGATGCTCTCGGAGGAGATGCGCGCCACTAGAAACGCGCCTGCTCGGGGATCGCCAGGTCGACGTAACGGGAGATGCAGAAGCGGTCGGTCATCCCGGCGATGTAGTCGGTGACCCGCTGGGCGGCGTCGGCGGTCGGGTCGAGCGCCGGGATCACCTCAGGATGGGCGAGGTAATGGTCGAAGAGGCCGGTCATCGTGCGCTCTACGCGGGCGTGCTCGCTGCGCGCCGTCGGGCCCAGGTACACCCGCTCGAACATGAACTTGCGCAGCCGCAGCATCGCCATCCCGACCCCCTCGGACTGGCGGATGTCATCGACTCCGTGCGACTGCTCGACGATGTCTGCGACCAGGGTGTCGATGCGGATCGAGCCGGTCGGGCCGAGCAACTCGATCTCGGCCGCGGGCAGGTCCTCGGTCCGCAGGATCCCGGCGCGGACGGCGTCGTCGATGTCGTGGTTGATGTAGGCGACGCGGTCGACGAGGCGCACGATCCGCCCCTCCAGCGTCGCCGGCTTCACCGGGCCGGTGTGGTTGAGGATGCCGTCGCGCACGGGGGCGGTGAGGTTGAGTCCGGCGCCGTCACGCTCCAGCACCTCGACCACGCGCAGCGAGTGCTCGTTGTGCTTGAAGCCCTCATAGCCACGGTCGCGCAGGCAGCGGTCCAGAGTGTCCTCGCCGGCGTGGCCGAACGGCGGGTGGCCGAGATCGTGGCCGAGTCCGATCGCCTCGGTCAGGTCCTCGTTCAGCCCCAGCGCGCGGGCGACGGTGCGGGCGATCCCACAGGCCTCGAGCGTGTGGCTGAGGCGGGTCCGGTAGTGGTCGCCCTCGGGCGCGACGAAGACCTGGGTCTTGTGCTTCAGCCGGCGAAAGGACTTCGAGTGGACGATCCGGTCGCGGTCGCGCTGGAACGGCGTGCGCAGCGGGCTGTCCGGCTCGGCGACGGCGCGCTCGGCCGGATACGACCGCATGGCGTGCTCGGAGAGGAACTCGTCCTCCCAGGCCCGGACGCGGTCCTCGACTGCGAGGGTGATGGGCATCCCATCGATCTTAGGCGGCGGCGCGAAGTTGGACATGAGCGTGGTGCTCCAGGGTCTCTCCCACGGCGCGCTCGACCTGGCGCAGGGCGGGCGGTTCAGCCGCCGGGGCCTCGCTCAGCGGCTTCGCCAGCGCCTCGACCATGAAGCGGTGGGCTTCCTCGGAAAGCGCGAAGGAACCGGCCTCGCAGCTGGCGCAGACGACCCCGCCCGAGGCGCCCGAGAAGCCGGCCAGGTGCTCCGCCTCGCCGCAATCGGCGCAGGAGGCGAGCTCGGGGGCGAATCCGGCGACCAGGGCCAGCTTGAGGCGGAAGGAGAGCGCGACTTCGAGGCTGATCGCGCGCGGTTGGCCGGGCTGGTCGAGGATCGCGAGGTAACGGCAGAGCAGGTTGTAGGCGGGCAGGTTGGGCTCGGCGGCATCGAGCAGGCGCAGGACGGCGTCGCAGGCGCGGGCACCGCAGCCGATCGCGGCCCCGTCGGAGCGCAGCCGCGGGTAGCCGTCGACGGTGGTGGCGCTGGTCACCGTCATCAGGTCGCTGCGGCCTTCGTGGAGGAGGAGGTCGAGGCGGAAGAACGGCTCGAGCCGACCGCCGAAGCGGGATTTTGGCTTGCGGGAGCCCTTTGCGATTGCCCCGACGCGGCCCAGCGTCGGCGAGTAGAGGTGCAGGATCCGATCGGCCTCGCCGTACCGGATGCTGCGCAAGACAACTGCCTCCGTCTTGACCGTAGATCCCGCCATTTAGACAAGGATGCGGGACGGACCGGACGGAACTCAGCGTTTGGTTTTCCGGCGTTTCGGCCGTTTGCGCAGTTTGACCTGGCAGGTCGGGCAGAAGTAGGTGGAACGGCCGGAGACGACGATCCGCTCGACCACCCCGTCGCAGTCCTCTCCCGGGCACGGCTCGCCCTCGCGGGTGTGGACGAGGAAGCGCTCCTGCATGCGGCCCTTCTCGCCGCGCCCGTCGCGGTAGTCGTCGATCGAGGAGCCACCGGCGTCGATCCCCGCTTCCAAAGCCGCGACGACCCCGTCGCGCAGCGCCTCCCAGTGCTCCGGCTTCATCGATCCGGCCGGGGACAGTGGGTGCAGCCGCGCCCGGTACAGCGCCTCGTCGGCGTAGATGTTGCCGACCCCGGCGATCCCCGACTGGTCGAGCAGGAACGACTTCAGCGGCGCCTTCTTCCCGGCGGCGATCTCCCCCAGTCTCTGCGGCGTGAACTCAGGTGAGAGCGGCTCGACCCCGAGCCGGGAGAAGCGCTCCGGCAGCTTCGCGTCGTCGATCAAGAAGGCCTCGCCGAAGCGGCGCGGGTCGGTGAACCAGACCTCGCGACCGTCGTCGAGGACGAAGCGGGCGCGCAGGTGGCGCTCCTCGGTGGTGCGCTCGCCCTGGTAGAGGATGCGTCCCTCGGAGGGGTCGAGGATCTCCCCGTCGTCCTCGCGCAGCACCAGGTTGCCGGTCATCCGCAGGTGCATCACCAGGGTCTTGTCGCCGTCGAGGCCGAGCAGCAGATACTTGCCCCGTCGTCCCAGCCCCTGGATCGTCCGCCCGTCGACCTGCTTGCCCAGCTTCTTCGGCGGGACGGGGCGCGACCAGCGCGGGTCGAGCACCTCGAGCCGCTCGATCGCGTGCCCTTCCAGCTCCGGCTCGAGCTGGCGGGCGACGGTCTCGACCTCGGGCAGCTCCGGCACGCCCGAAGTTCTACCCCACCGGCGACGGCGGGGTCGCCCTCGACGAGAGCCGCTGCGGCCGGGGACTTAGACCCGGGCGTCTCGGAGGCGACCCGGGCAGGCTGAGGCCGCCTCCGAAACGCCCGGGTCGCGTGGTTTTGGGGGGGCCGGCACAGGGACGGCACGTTCCGGGGGGAGACGGCACGGAGATGTCACATCCGAGATTGCGAACCCGGGGTCCAGGGCGCGCTGTGGAGCTTTGGTCGCGTATAGAGCTACTTTCTCTCCACAGCAAATCGCTGACCGATGGGGCGCATGTGACGACTCATGAAGCGACGTGGAATTCCAGTCGCCTCCCGCACGTCACGGTGACGTTCCCGGCACCTCCCTCACAAACCCGCGCGCACCCTGCCGCTCGCCCGCACCCTCCGCCGTCTCCTCATGACCGGGCCATTTCGGAGGCGGCCTCAGCCTGCCCGGGTCGTCTCCGAAATGGCCGCGACCCTTCTCGATCCCTTCACCCGTCCCCCAACCACCTCCTGCGCATGTGGTGGACCGGCGAGTTATTGCTCTTTTGCCCGCGGGTGCGCGTCGTAATACACCTGTTTGAGGCGGTCGCCCGAGAGGTGCGTGTACATCTGGGTCGTCGCGATGTCGGCATGGCCGAGCATCTCCTGGACCGCGCGCAGATCGCAACCGTTTGAGAGCAGATGCGTGGCGAAGCTGTGACGGAGGGTGTGTGGGCTCATCTTGCCGTCCAGCCCGACCGACCGCGCGTGGCGCTGGACGATCTTGTAGAGGCCCTGGCGGGTCAGCGGGCCACCGCGGAAGTTGAGGAAGAGCCGCGGCTCTTCGCGGCCGTGCAGCAGTTCCGGGCGGCCGCCGCGCAGGTAGGCGCGGATCGCCGCGATCGCCTGCCGGCCGAGCGGCACGATCCGTTCCTTCGAGCCCTTGCCGCGGGCGCGGACGAAGCCCTCGTGCAGATCTACGTCGGCCATCTCGAGGCCGATCACCTCCGAGGCCCGCAGCCCGCACGCGTACATCACCTCGAGCAGCGCCCGGTCGCGCAGCGCGATCGGCTCGGAGCCCTGTGGGGCGGCGAGCAGCTTCTGCACCTCGGCGTAGTTGAGGACGTGCGGCAGCTTTTTCGAGCGCCGCGGGGCGGCCAGGCTGGCGGTCGGGTCGTCGCCGATCAGCTCGTCGCGGCGCAGGTGCTTGTAGAAGGACCGCAGGCAGGCGGCCTTGCGGTGGATCGTCGCCGAGGAGACGGGAGGCCGCTCGGGCCCGCCGGTGGCCAGCTCGGCGAGGAACTCCCCCACTTCGGCGGGCCGCGCGCGCAGCGCGTCGAGATGGTGCGCCGAGAGGTACTCGCCGTACTGGAACAGGTCGGTCCGGTACGCGTTCAAGGTGTTGCGCGAGAGCCCGCGCTCGAGCTCCAGGTAGGAGAGGAAGTCCAGGGTCAGCGAGCGGAAGCGCGCGTCAGCACCCGAGTCGGCAGGCGGGGCGGGAGCTTCCTGTTTGACGGCGATGGCCATGGCCCGACTGTTCGGTTCGCTTTGAGGGAAACCTTTAACCGCAAGGGACCATGCGCATCGGCCGACGGGTCCTGTCGGCAGCCCCGAGGCACCTGCGCGCGAGGTCTACGTGCTCGGTACCTCGGCGCTGCCGCCACCCGCCGGAGAAGCGAGGAGGGCTCCGGCCGCGAGCGGGGCTTCGAAGAAGAGCGGGTCGTCCGCCAGGGGTCGGCCCATCGTGGAGGTCGGCAGGCCGGCGGCGGCATAACCGGTCACGTCGATGGCTACCGACGCCAGGCGGTGCCGGCCGGAGGTGTCGATCTCGAATCCCTCCGGGACCGCGACCGTGACCGGGGCGAGCAGCAAGTCGAGCACGGTGGCGGTGTGGTGGCTGAGGCCGCGGTGGCGCTCGCGGGGGTCGGCGGACGAGAGGCGCGGCGAGAGGATCGTCGGCAGCCGCAGGGCCAGGGCGGCGTGGGCGCTGTCGAGGGCGGCCATGCCGCCGTGGCCGAAGTCGGTGTCGGAGCCGATGATCCCCGGCCCGGGCCCGACCAGGATCGCCTCCCAGTCGAGCGCCGTGGCGGCCGCGTCGAGGGCCCCGACGGTACTGAGGGCCTCGTGTTCGCCTCCGTACGAAGGCGCCGCGGTGATGTGGCCGCAGAGAAGGCCGCGCTCGCGCAGCTCGGCGATGTCGCGGGAGAACGAACCCGGGAGCGCCCCACCCGCGGTCTGGACGTAGCCGACCCGGATCCCGGGCCGCACCTGCGCCGCCGCCCACGCGGCCGGGGCCAGATGGCCGTGCAGCGGCAGCACCGCGACGGTCGAAGGTCCCCGTGGCGAGTTTTTGTCGCTATGCGACAGTTTCTCGCCCTCAACCGGCTCGACCGGGTGCTGGAGCGAGGTGTAGTTCAGCTTCATCACGTGGGCGTCTCCCTCCACCCCGCCGCCGAGCCCGCGGGTGAGGTTCACGTGGACGACGTCGAAGCCGCCCGACCCGAGCCCGAGATCGAGTGCGACGGCGTTGACGACGACCTCGTCGCCCTCGCGCATCGGCCCGAGCAGCACCTCATCGGCCCAGGCCGCACGCCGCTCCCCGTCGACCTCGACGACAAGCGGATCGGTCGCCACCACGGTGCCGCGCCGCAGGTCGAGGCGCCCGCTCACGGCTGCCTCACGCTCGGGCGAGGATGCCCTCGCAGACCTCGAGCATCTTGTCGAGGTCGGCGGCCGCCACGTGCTCGCCGGCGGTGTGGACCCCGTCGGGGCCGTTGGCGAGGAGGACGCTGTCGAAGCCGCCGAGGCGGAAGACGTTGGCATCGCTGCCGCCGCCGATCGCCGCCCGCTGCGGCTCGACCCCGGTCGCCCGCAGGCTCTCCTCGGCCAGGCCCAGCGCAGTCGAGCTGGACGGCACCTTGTAGCCGCGGAAGAGCTCTTCGACCCGCACGTCGACGTCGCAGCCGAACTCGCTGGCGCCCCAGGCGCAGGCGTCGGCGATCTGGCCGGCGATCTCGGCGGCACGCCCGGCGTCGATGCTGCGCGCCTCGGCGTGGATCCCGCAATGTCCGGCGACGACGTTGCCCGAGGTGCCGCCTTGGATGATCCCGACGTTCGCGGTCGTCTCCTCGTCGAGCCGTCCCAGCGACATCCGGCCGATCGCCGCGGCGGCGGCCTCGATCGCGCTCGAGCCGTCCTCGGGCCGCACCCCGGCGTGCGCCTCGACACCGACGAAGTCGGCGAGGATCTTCATCTGGGTCGGCGTCGCCGTGATCACCTCGCCGACCGGCCCGGCGTGGTCAAGGACGTAGCCGATCGGCGCCCGGAGCTTCTCGATGTCGAAGGCCTTGGCGCCGCGCAGGCCCTGCTCCTCGGCGACGGTGAGGAGGAGCTCGATCCCGACCGGAGGCGGCTTCTCCACCCCACGCCGGACCAGCTCCATGAAGACCGCGACCGCCGCCTTGTTGTCGGCGCCGAGGATCGTCTCGCCGGCGCTGCGGAAGACCCCTTCGTCGTTGACCACCTCGACCCGGCCCTTGTGCGGGACCGTGTCGATGTGCGCGCAGAACATCACGTAGTCGTCGCGTTCCCCGGCGACTCGCGCAAGCAGGTTCCCCGCCCCCGCTTCCGCCGGCCCTGCCGCGTCGTCCTCCTCGACCTCCAGCCCCATCGACCTCAGTTCGGCCGCCAGGGTGTCGGCGACCTCGCGCTCCTCTCCCGTCGGGCTGCGGATCTCGCAGAGACGGGCGAAGGTGTCGTAGAGCCTCTCGTTCCCCACGGGGCGCAAGATAGAGGGAGAAGCGGTCGCGTGCGGCCGGGGGTGCGAGGCGAAAGTTGAAGCCGCGGCAGCCGGGCGGCGGCCTGCTGCGGCTTAAACCGACCGGCGGATGCCGATGTCCATGCCTTCGCCATCCGGGTCGGGATCACCATCGGCAGCGGCGATCTCACCCCCGTCCGCGGGCTCTTCGCCCGCGTGCGTGGCAGCCGCGCCGACGAACTCGCGGAAGAGCGGCTCGGGCCGATTCGGCCGCGAGTTGAACTCAGGGTGGAACTGGGAAGCGACGAAGAAGGGGTGATCGGGCAGCTCGATCATCTCGACCAGCCGCTCGTCCGGCGAGGTGCCGCCGGCGACCAGGCCCTCGTCTTCGAGCCGGCGCCGCAGCTGCAGATTCACCTCGTAGCGGTGGCGGTGGCGCTTGTAGATGACGGCCTCGTCGAAGATCTCCCGCGCCCGCGTCCCCTCGTGCAGTTTCACCGGGTCGGCGCCGAGCCGCATCGTGCCGCCCATGTCGCGCAGTTCTTTCTGTTCCGGCAGTAGGTCGACCACCGGGTAGGGCGTCTCGGGATCGAACTCGGAGGAGTTGGCGCCGTCCATGCCCACCACGTGGCGGGCGAACTCGACCACCGCGATCTGCATCCCGAGGCAGATGCCCAGGTACGGGATCTTGCGCTCGCGAGCGATCCGCGCCGCCTCGATCTTGCCCTCGATGCCGCGCTCGCCGAAGCCACCGGGGATCAGGATCCCGTCCATGCCCTCGAGCGCGTCGGGATCGAAATTCTCCGAGTCGACCAGCTCGATCGACGTTTCGACGCCGTGGTGGATACCACCGTGCTCGACTGCCTCGATCACCGACTTGTAGGCGTCGGCGAGGGCGACGTACTTGCCGACGATCGCGATCTTGACCTCGCCGGTGGCAGCGTCGGCGCGGCGCACCATCGCCTCCCACTCGGCCAGATCAGGAGAGGGCGCATCCATGTTGAAGTGGTCGAGGACCAGGTCGTCGACGCCCTCGGCCCGGAAGACGAGCGGGATCTTGTAGATGTTGTCGACGTCGTGAGCCGAGACGACGGCTTCGACCGGGAGGCTGGCGAAGAGCGCGATCTTCTCGCGGATCTCGCGATCGAGGCGGTTTTCCGAGCGGCAGACCAGCGCATGCGGCTGGATCCCGATCCGCCGCAGCTCGTTGACCGAGTGCTGGGTCGGCTTCGTCTTCAGCTCGCCCGCGTGGCCGATATAAGGCACCAGGGTCACGTGCACGAACATCGCCCGCTTCGGGCCAAGGTCGGTGTAGAGCTGGCGGATCGACTCGAGGAAGGGCAGCGACTCGATGTCGCCGACCGTGCCGCCGATCTCGGTGATCACGAAATCGACCGCCTGGGACTCGGCGACGATAAGGATTTTCTGCTTGATCTCGTTGGTGATGTGCGGGATCACCTGGACCGTCGCGCCGAGGTAGTCGCCGCGCCGCTCGCGCCTGATCACCGAGTTGTAGACGCCGCCCGCGGTGACGTTCGACGCCCGCGAGGTGTTTTCGTCGGTGAAGCGCTCGTAGTGGCCGAGGTCGAGATCGGTCTCGGCGCCGTCCTCGGTGACGAAGACCTCGCCGTGCTGGAACGGGCTCATCGTCCCCGGATCGACGTTGATGTAGGGGTCGAACTTCTGCAGCTGGACCCGGTAGCCGCGCGAAACCAGCAGCCGGCCGATCGAGCTGGCGGTGATCCCCTTGCCAAGGGCCGACACGACACCTCCGGTAACGAAGATGAATTTGGTGTCGCCTTGAATGGATGGGCTCATGCTCTGCCAATCGAGTCTAGCCAGCGGAGGGGCGGAACTCGTTCGACGGTCGCCGAGATCGAGCGTAACTCCCCATAGACCGTCAAAACGAGCACGATTCCGAGGGCGATCAACCTCGCATCCTCTGACAAGACGGTGAGCAACCAGACGCCGGCGATCGCCCCGATCAGGTTCGAGCCGGTGTCCCCGAGCATCGCCCGCTCACCCAGCGTCAGCCAGGCACCGACCAGGGCCGGCCCGGCGAAGATGCCGAGCAGTTCGATCGGCGCGAGCGTCCAGGCGCCGAGGCAGAGCGCCGCGCCGAGCAGCGCCAGCGCCTTCTCCACCCGGCCCGGCCGCAGGTCGAGCAGGTTGAAGAGGTTGGTGGTGAGGACGAGGAGGACGACGTCGGCGGCGTAGCGCCAGGTCGCGAGACCCTGGCCGGAGACGACGTAGGCGGCCAGCGCGACCGCGCCGATCGCCTTGATCGCCCCGGTCGAGAGGCGCCCTTCGCGCAGCGCCCCCCAATGTCCACGCCAGCCGCGCGGCGTTGCCGCCGCCTCGCCCTGGCCAAGCGCGTCGTCGAGGAAACCGAGGAAGGCGATGCCGAGGAGGTAGGGCAGCCAGCGGCGCAGCTCCGGGGTCAGGAGGTCGAGGCTGAGGCGGTCGTTCAGCACCGCCAGCGGGGCGAGCGCGACCAGCGAGACCGTCGCCAGGATCGCCCCCAGCGGGAAGGCGAGCACGGCACCCCGGTAATTGGTGCGGACCAGGCCCGCGTCGCGGAGGCCGCGCACGCCGGCCGGCAACATCGGCACCGCGATCGCGATCGCGAGCGGGAACCCGACCCAGTACAGGGCTCAGCCCCCCGGGTTCGACAGATTCGGAAGCAGTCGGTCGGCCGAGCTCTTGACGCCGAAGCTGCCTTCTTCGCCGGACAGCGCGTAGACCAGCGCCACCTCGCCCGCGGTGGTGTCGATGTCGTCGACGCTGGAGAGGTCGTTCGTCTGGAAGAAGGAGATCGAGGACGGTTCGGTGGTGGTCGACTCGACCCCCACGGTCGGCACTTTCGTCGCCGTGATCCCCTTCAGCATCGAGGTTTCCAGCGCGTTGGCGGTCGAGCGCTGCACCGGCCCCATGCCTTCCGGCTGGCTGCGGACGACGATCACCCCGTCGAGCACGCCGAATTCGCCGCTCGCGTGGGTGAAGAGGCCGCCGCGCACGACTTCGGGCAGCGTCCCACCGATCACGATCTGGCGCCCCACCCCGGTGCCGAGTTCGTTCATCTGTTCCGGTTCGGTCGCCAGTTCGGAGAAGCGCGTGTTGGCGAGTTCTTCGGCGAGGCCGGTGGCGTCGACCGGCTCCCGCACGACCCCGACGCCGACCAATTTCGCCCCGGTCGGGCCCAGCGCTTCTTCGACCGCGGAAGTGATTTCGCCCGGCAGGCTGCCGAAGGCGATCAACGCGATCCGTTTTCCCTGCAGCCGGTCGCGGGTCAGCACCGGATAGACCTTTTCGTCGAATTCTTCGGCGTGGCCGAGTTCGCCGTTCAGGTCTTCGACTCGTCCGCGTGCGTCCTGGAGGTTGCCGACCAGGCTGTTCTCGAGGTTCTTGCGCGTTTCGGTGAGCGCGTCGCCGCCGAACTCGGCGCCGATCAGGATCCCCACCGCGAGCGCCAGGAAGACGGCGATCAGAGAGGTTGCGTGGTAGCGCGCGCTGTAGCCCATCTGCCGCCTATTTTGCCTGCAAAAGCGGGAGGTCGCCGGGCGCCGCTAGATGCCGAGCCAGATCCGCACCTTCAGCCAGAACAACTCGAAGACGTCGTTCAGCGCCGGCGAGGTGATGATCAGGATCGTCAGCAGGACGAGGAAGGCGACGACGAAGAAGATCAACGGCATCAGCGTCGAGCTCGGCCGGTAGAGGCGGCTCACGCCCTTGGCGTCGACCAGTTTCTCGCCGATCCGCAGGCGGGTGAGGAAGGTCGAGGACATCCCGCCGCGCTTGCGGTCGAGGAACTCGATCAAGTTGAAGTGGGCGCCGACGCTGACGATCAGGTCCGCGCCTTTCTCGTGGGCCATCAGCATCGCGACGTCCTCGCTGGTGCCGGCGGCGGGGACGACCTTGTGGTCGAGGCCCATGTCGATGAGGCGCTGTTGGCCGGGCGCGCGCCCGTCGGGGTAGGCGTGGACGACCAGCTCGGCGCCGCAGCCGAGCGCCGTGTCGGAGGCCGAATCCATGTCGCCGAGGATCATGTCCGGCTTCAGCCCCGCCTCCAGCACCCCGTCGGCGCCACCGTCGACAGCGACGATTAGCGGCCGCACGTTGCGGATGTAGGTGCGCAGCGCTTTCAGGTCGCGGCGGTGGCGTTCGCCGCGGACGACGATCAGCACGTGGCGGTCGCGGAAGGAGACCCGGCTCGGCGGGAAGTCGATCGCCCCGGTGAGGATGTCGGTCTCCTGGCGGACGTGCTCGACCGTGTTTTCGGCGAACTCGGCGAGCACCTCGTCGATGCGGAGGCGCTGGGCGGCGAGCTGCTGTTCCAGGTGGGAGACGTCGAGCACGCGACCGCGCAGCGCCTCCTCTTCGCCGACCATCACCGCGCCGTCGTTCCTGAGGGTCAGCTGCTGCCCGTCGCGGAGCAGGTCGAAGACGGGCGCGTCCGGCGCGTCGATCAGGCGGATCCCGGCACGGGCCAGCATCAGCGGACCGGCGTTCGGGTACTTGCCGTCGCTCGAGGGCGAGGCATTGACGACGCCGGCGACGCCGCAGGCGATCAGCTCCTCGGCGGCGATCCGGTCGACGTTGACGTGGTCGATCACCGCGATCTCCCCCGGCTGCAGGCGTTTCACCAGGTGCTTGGTGCGGGCGCCGAGACGCGCGGCGCCGACGACCGGTACCGGGGTGGAGCGGGTTCCGCCGCGACGCCCGAGCAGCGCGGGGAGGCGACGACGACTAGTGGTTGCCACCGGATCAGGTTAAGTGACCCGTCTTAAAGAAGCCAGGTCAAGGTCGCCTGACGCGTCGCATAGCGGCGTCCTCCGTCGCTTGTGTGCAGAGCACACGGCGCTCGGTGCGTCCTGGCTCTGCTTGGTCAGGCGGCCTTGATCAGCTCGCGGGCATGCCTGGTTGCGGCCAGGTCCGACTGCTCACCGCCGAGCATGCGGCGGATCTCCTCGACCACGCCCTCCCCGTCGAGCCGCTCGACGGTGGCGACCGCGGCGTCCCCGGCGACGTCCTTTTCGAGCCGGAAGTGGGCGTCGGCAAGCGAGGCGACCTGCGGCAGGTGGGTGATGCAGAGGACCTGGTGCTCGGCCCCCAGTGCCCGCAGCCGCTCGCCGACCACCCGCGCGGTGTTGCCGCCGATCCCGGCGTCGATCTCGTCGAAGACCAGCGTCGCGGCGCCCGCCGCGGGCCCGAGCCCGCTGAGTGCCAGCATCACCCGGGAGAGCTCGCCGCCGGACGCCGCGTCGCGGAGCGGTGCCGGCTCGATGCCCGGGTTCGGGGCGACGCGGAGCTCGACCGTCTCGCGGCCCGACGCCCCGAACTCCTCCGGGTGCGGGTCGAGGACGACCTCGAGACGCGCCCCGTCCATCGCCAGCTGGGCGAGCTCGGCGGCGACCCGCTGCTCCAGCGGCTTTGCCGCCTTCGCCCGCCCGGCGCTCAGCTTCTTGCCCAGCTTGGCGCGGCGCGTTTCCGCCTCGGCCAGCGCCGCGGTCGCCTCCGCCCCGCGTTCCTCGGCGCCCTCGAGCCGGGCGATCTCGGCCCGGCAGCGCTCGGCGTGGGCGAGCACCGACTCGACACTGCCGCCGTGCTTGCGCTCAAGCCGGTCGATCGCCTCCAGCCGTTCCTCGACCCCGACGAGGCCGCCCGGATCGGCGGCCACCCCCTCGGCGTAGTCGCGCAGCTCGGCCGCCACGTCGCCGACCTCGACGTTCAGCGTCGCAACCCGCTCGGCGATCGCGTCGAGCGACGCGTCCAGCCCACCCGCCGCGGCGAGCCGCGATTCGGCCTCGGCCAGGAGCCCCGCCGCGCCGCCGCCTTCGAGGTCGGCCCCGGCCAGCCCCGCGTGGGCGCCGGCCGCCGCTTCGCTGAGGCCCTCGGCGTGGCGCAGCCGCTCGCGGTCGGCGGCCAGGGCCGCCCGCTCCTCGGGGTCGGGTTCGACTTCCTCGATCTCGGAGAGCTCATAGCGGTAGAGGTCGAGGTCGCGCTCCCGCGAGCCTTCGCGCTCGCGCAGCTCGGCCAACTCGGCGGAGAGCCGCCCGACCTCACGGTGGGCGTCGCGGTATTCGTCGCGCAGCTCCAGGTGCGCCGTCCCGGCAAACCCGTCGAGCACCTCCATCTGGGCCGAGGAGATGGTCAGCTTGCGGTGCTCGTGCTGGCCGAAGAAGGCGACCAGCCGCCCGCCGAGCGCTTTCAGGTCGGCCGCGGTGGCGGCGCGGCCGGCGACGAAGGCGCTGGTCCGCCCGCCGGAAGAGACCCGCCGTCCCAACACCACCTCCTCCGCGCCGCCCGGCAACCGCTCGGCGAGATCCGCCAACTCGGGGTCATCGAGCAGCCCCGCGGGCAGGTCGAACACCCCCTCGACCCAGGCCTCCTCGGCACCCGGCCGGACGATCCCCGCTTTCGCCTTGCCGCCCATCAACAGGTCGAGCGAGTGGGCAAGCACGGTCTTCCCGGCCCCGGTCTCCCCCGTGATCGCGTTCAGGCGATCGCCGAGGCGCAGTTCGGCCCGCTCGATCAGCAGCAGGTTCTCGATCCGGAGCTCACGCAGCATCGGAGTCCGGTTTAGCAGTGGCCGCGGCGGATCCCCGGCCCCCACGGGCGCTATTTGCGGGCTACCCGTTGGTCTGCTGCACGAACGACGAGGAGCGAACCAGGGCGAAGCCGGCGATCGCGCCGACGAAGGAGACGATCGCGGCTATCAGGATGATCTCGTTGAAGGCGCCGACGAAGGCCACGTCAGCGGCGTGCACGGCTTTCGCGCTGATCGCCGGCGGAAGGCCCAGCGCTTCCACCCCGCGCGAGCCGCTCGAGGCGACGATTTCGCCGAGCCCCTTGGGCGCATGCGGCAGCTGTTCGGCGAGCTTCGAGTTCACATTCGACTGGAAGATGGCGCCAAGCCCTGCGACGCCGGTCGAGATCCCGACCTGGCGGAAGGTCGAGTTGATCCCCGATCCCATGCCTGATTTCTCCACCGGCACGACGGCGATCGCCGCCTGCCCGATGCCCGGGTTGGTGACACCGATGCCGATGCCGGCGACCAGGAAGCCGACCAGGAGGCTCGTCCACTCCGAGTCGGGCGAGATGCCGTGCATGAGGAGAAGTCCGATCCCGACCAAGGTGAGGCCGCTGCCGAGCAGGACCCGGATCGCGACCCGGTTGGAGAGGGCCCCCGCGACCGGAGATGCGACGAAACCGAGAACGGTCAACGGCAAGAAGCGCAAGCCAGCTTCGAGCGGCGAGTAATCGAGCACGCCCTGGAAGTAGATCGTGATGTAGAGGAAGAGCGCGAACATCCCCGCCGAGAGGCAGAAGGCGACCGCCGAGACACCGTTGAACGCCGGATTCCGGAACAGCGACAGGTCGAGCATCGGGTGGCGACTGCGGACCTGGATCGTGATGAAGATCGCCATCAGGACGGCGGCGCCGATCAGGCAGGCAAGGATCACGGGACTTCCCCAGCCTTCCGGGTTGCCACGGATCAGGGCGAAGATGAAGAGGAAGAGCGAGGCCGAGAAGGTGACCAAGCCTGGGATGTCGAGCGGTTCGGGTTCTTTGGCGAAGACGTTGCGAACTTTCCGCTCGGTCAGGAACATCGCGACGATCCCGATCGGGATGTTGACGAAGAAGATCCACTCCCAGCCGAGGCTTTCGGTGATGATGCCGCCAATCAGCGGGCCGACCGCGACCGCGCCGCCGACCGTCGCCCCCCAGACGCCGAACGCCGTCGCCCGGTCTTTGCCCTGGAACTCCTGGCCGATCAGCGCCAACGAGGTGGCGAACATCCCCGCGCCGCCGACGCCCTGCAGCCCGCGGAAGAGGTTCAGCAGTGTCGGGTCATTGCTGATCCCGCACAGAAACGAGGCGAAGGTGAAGATCCCGAAGCCGATCGTGAACACCCGCCGGCGGCCGAGCCGGTCGCCGAGGCTGCCCGCGGTGAGCAGGAACGAGGCCAGCATCAGCGCGTAGGCGTCGACCACCCACTGCAGGCTGGAAAGGCTGGCGTGCAGCGAGCGCTGGATGTCCGGGAGCGCGACGTTGACGATCGTCACGTCGAGAAGAAGCATGAAAGTCGCGACGGAGACGAGGATGAGCGTCCACCACTTACGTTCCATTAGCGGCACCCTTTCACACCGGTCAGACCGGCAGGTTGCCCGGCTGTGGACGACCGGCGCCGCTAGACGGCGAGGTGACCGAACTTGTCGCGGATGCGCCCGTAGAAGCTCGTGCCGGGCAGTTGGGCGAGGCGGCCGGCGGAGTCGACGAAGCTGATCTCGAGCTCCTCGCCGGAGGCGAGCTCGCCGAACTCGTTGCCGTCGAGGGCAATTTCGACCGGCTCGCGGTCGGGCGCGTTGCCGACGGTGAGGACGTCGATCGGGGCGACGACCAGGGCCCGCGCGGTGAGCGAGTGCGGGGCGATGTAGCTGACCACGTAGCCCTTCACCCCCCAGGCCAGGATCGGGCCCTGGTTGGCGAGGTTGTAGCCGGTCGAGCCGACCGGGGTGGCGGCGACGAGCCCGTCGCAGCGCACGTGTCCGACCTCGTCGGCGGCGATCCGGTAGCTCAGCTCGGCGACCCGGTCATGCGGGCGGCGCGAGAGGGTGACGTCGTTGAAGCCGATGCCGCTGCGGCCACCGGCCTCGACCCGCACGGCGGGCAGCTCGATCGTCTCGATCTCACCGCCGAGGGCGCGGGCGATCCCGGCCTCGGCGTCGGCGCGCTCGACCGCAGCGAGGAACCCGACCGTGCCGAAGTTGACACCGAACACGGGCACCTCCGTGCCGCTGAAGCGTCGGAGTGCGTGCAGGATCGTGCCGTCGCCGCCGAGGACCAGGCAGAGGTCAGGCGTCTCGCCCTCGCGCTCCAGCTCAATCCCGGCGGACGCCTCGCCGTGCTTGTCGAACTCGGCCTGATCGGCGACCAGGCGCCAGCCGGCGGCGCGGGCCGCGGCGGCCGCGACCGCGACCGCTTCGGTCGCCGCGGGCGGGTGCGAATGGGTGATCAGCGCCGCGGTCTTCACTCGTCCTCCCCCTCGACCCCGGCGGCGTCCGCGGTGGAGATCGCCCCTTCGAGATCGTCGATTTCGGGACCTTCGCCGCCGCACCAGACGAAGGTCTCGCGATTCCCCTTCGGGCCCGGCAGCCCCGATGAGGCGATGCCGCGGATCGGCAGCCCGGTCTCGCGGGCGGCGAGCGCCACTTTCAGCACCGCCTCCTGGCGGTCGCCGGGATCGTGGACGACGCCGCGGCCGACCCGCGCCCGGCCCAGCTCGAACTGCGGCTTCACCATCGCCAGCACCTCGCCGCCGGGCACCAGGCAGGAGGCGACCGCCGGCAGGATCTTGGTCAGGGAGATGAAGGAGACGTCGACCGTGGCCAGCGAGGCGAGGAACGGCAGGTCGGCGGGGCCGAGCGCGCGGGCGTTGAGGCGCTCGATCACGATCACTCGTGGGTCCTTGCGCAGGCGGGCATCGATCTGGCCATAGGCGACATCGACCGCAGCAACCCGCTCGGCGCCCCGTTGCAGCATGCAGTCGGTGAAGCCACCGGTCGACGCGCCGACGTCGAGGCAGTCGCGCCCGGAGACGTCGATCCCGAGTGCCTCGAGCGCGTTGTCCAGCTTGATTCCGCCGCGGGAGACGAACCGCGGCCGCGCCTCGAGCACGAATTCGGCCTCCGGCTCGACCAGCTGGCTCGGGCGCAAGGCCACCGGCCCATCGGTCCCGACCCGCACTTCGCCCGCCCGGACGGCCCCCGCGGCGGCCGATCGCGAGGGAAACAGGCCCCGCTCGGCGAGGACGGCGTCGATGCGGGTCTTCTTCATGCCCGAAAGCTAGCGCGAGACCCCTGTTCGGCCCCCCGGAGCGCCTTATGTGCAACGACCGTCCAGGCTGTTTACGAGTCTTTAACGCTCTCTCCGAGATTGCCCTGAAATCCTGGTATACAAGGTAAGCCTCCTATTTCCGCCCACAGAGCCAAATATGGCGCCCCAGCAGGGAAATCTCCCCCCAAATGGCGCTTTCTGTGACCCCCCTCACAGACAATCAGCACATACGTTCGTACGCTGTTCAAGGATTCAGTCGGAGCAACCGATAGGAAGAAACACAGAGAACTTTTTGGTCGAGTCCCGCGTCGTACATATGGCCCTAGATGCTTCCCACATCTGGCGCCCACGACTCAACTGGGCTCACCTACCTCCCACGGATCCACATATATAGAGATACATATATCTCTCCTCCCTGTAGTAACCCCAGAAGCGCCCCTCCTTCCCAGGAGGGGCGTTTTCTGTTGTGGGCAGCTCTAGCCACTCGGGTGAAGCTGGGCTTCGAGTTCTTCTTCGAACTGCTTCAGGTGTTCCGCCACGGTTGCAAGTTCGGCCTGGCCGCGGCCGAGCCCGACCCGCCCCAGGCCCGGGAGTTCGACCGCCAGGTTGCCGCTCCATTCAGGCACGCCGCTCGAGTTGCGCCGGAAATGGCCCGAACCGGAGAACGGCGCCGGCGGGGCGACCGTCGCCTGGGTCAGCCCTGGGTCGAACGAGAAGGCGCTCGATCCACCGATCGCCCCCGTCGAGCGGAGGATCGAGAGCCCACCAGATCGTTCAGCGGCGATGACGAGGAAGAGATACGGCCGCGAGCGGGTGGTGCCCGCGGCGGAGCGAAGGCTGCCGAAAGCCTCACCCGCCGTAAAAGAGACGTTCGGATGCCGTACTTCCACCTGCAGGGACACGGATTCGTCTTCGCGCTTCCGTTCCGCCGCGGACTCGCGGAATTCGCAGGGAATCGCCCCCATGGCGATGTTCGTCAGCGGGTCGCCGAGCGCGCCATCGGCACGGTGGGCAAGCGCGCGGGTGTAGCCATGTTCGCCGCGAAACCTGAACGTGCCGACAAATTCACCGAGCTGGGAGCTGACCGACTTCGGCCTCCGTGGCTGACACTTCTTCGAGAAAAGCTTCTGCCGCGTGCCGTCCGACGGCCGGAACCGCATCGACACCTTGCCGAGTTTCCCGAACGAGGCGTCGATCGAATTCGCCGTGACCTTTCCTTTTTGGGTGCTGTAGTCGACGTCGCCGGCCGCACCGACGACCTTGATTTCGACCCCGGATCTCCCCGGTTCTCCGGCCACGGTGATCCGGTAGCCGTTGCTGGAGGGCAGGCTGAATTCGAGCTCGCAGTAGTAGGTGACGTTGACTTCGATCTCAGTGATCGGGCAGGCTTCTGAGGCGGGGCGTTGCCCCCCTTCCCTCGCCGCGGCACCGCTCGGCAAGGCGGCAATGGCCAGCGTCAGAAACACAGCGTAAAACGCCCGTCGACCCGGGATCAGCCCCACGGTCCTCAGCTACCTTCGGCCGCCGACTGAATCTGGGATTCGAACTCGCTGGTCGCGTTGAAGACTTCGTCCGGGTTCGGGATCGCGATCTTCGGGACACGGCCGAATTCGACGAAGTCGATAGACATTTCGGTGGTGCTCGACACGTCGGATTCGCCCACCGAGCCAGAGATGACGAGGTGCATCCGGAGCACCCGGTCATGCGCGTCGATCCACACGTCGACGTGCGACGCCGAGACGTGGAGTTCGACCCCGAAGATCTTTCTCGACGTCGGCAGGGTGCCGCGGTAGTGCGTCGTCGACACCCCTTCGATCTCTTCCTTGCCGATCATTTTCGCGCCCAGCACGCGTTCGAGGATCTTCAGGCCTTCCTGCGGGCCTACCTCGGCCGGGTTTGAGGACCCGATGTCGGTTTCCGCGGTCGAGTAGTCCACCTCTATCCACTTCTTCCCTTCAGCGATGGAGTCGAGCAGTTCGGAGCTCACATAGGACGTGGTGCCATCGGCGACGACCAAGCCCTTCCCTTCGCGGCCCGTCTCGTGTCCTTTCACGGTGAACGTGCCACGGGCCCGCCCACTGTCGTCGAAGACCATGGTTCCCGTCTCGGTGTACCCCGCAGGCGTGCCTGGGGAGCTCACGATGGCCGTGATCACCGCACGCCCGCCCGGCTCCCGCTGCGTCACCTCGGCCGCTTTCGCAATCGCGTTCAGCGGGCCGCCGCCACTGCCGCCCCCCTGAGCGACGGCGAAGACGACGATGGCAACGATCACCACAGCCAGGCCGATTCCGATCCATCGACGGCTCCATCGGCGCCCGGTCCCGCCGCCCGTGGCTTCCGCGGATCTCAGCTCCTGCGCCTCCCCCATGATCGGCGGAAGATTAGCCGCTCGAGCGTCGATCACTCAGGATCGTGTGATCCGGTTAGCGCGCCTGCGTAGACGACGCGCCGCGACGCTGGGGATCAAAGAAGCAGTGACTAAAGGGGCTGAGCGGCAGCTTGACCTAGGGCTGCGTGGTGAGGGCGCCGACGATCGCCGCGGCGGCCAAGTGGCCGGTAAGGATCGCCGCCGGGACCGAGGGCATCCTCGGTAGCAGGTCACCGGCGGCATAGAGCCCCGGGACGCCGGCGTTCATCGTCATGTCGACCTCGATGCCGTCGGCGGTGAGTGGGTTTGCCGCGGCGCGGGTCGCGCCGAGGTCGTACGGCAACTGGGACCGTGCCGCCAGGGTGACCCCGACCAGCAGGCCGCCGAGCGGACGCTCGGAGCCATCGTCGAAGACGACCGCGCCCAGATCGCTGCCGGGACCCTCGAGCGAGGCGACCTTGCGGTCGTCCACCTCCACCCCGGCCCGCGCCAGGCGCTCCGCGGCGCCGTCCGGGAGCTCGCCGCCGTCGGTCAGCAGTGCCACCGAATCGCTCCAGCTGGTCAGCAGCAGCGCCCGGTGGACAGCGCCCTCGTCGTTGCCGAGCACCGCCAGGTCCTTCCCGCGCACCTCCCAGCCATGACAGAACGGGCAGTGGAAGACGGAGCGGCCCCAGCGCTCGCTCGCGCCGGGCAGCTCGGGGTAGCGGTAGTCCATGCCCGTCGCCAGAAGGACGTTTGCAGTGGTGAGCTCGGTGCCGTCGGCCAACTCGAGCGCAAAGCCCTCGTCGCGGCGCTCGCCGCCGACCGCCGCCACGTCGCGCATCTCCACCGACCCATAGCCGGCGATCTCTTCGCGCCCCGCCGCATAGAACTCCGCCGGGGGCCGCTGGTCGTTGCCGAGCAGCCCGCCGATCCCCTCGGCGACGCGATTGCTCTGGCCGCCGACATCGAGCAGGAGGGCGTTTCGCCGTGCTCGTCCCAGGACCAGGCCCGCGCTCAGGCCGGCGGCGCCGCCTCCGATGACTACGCAATCCCATTCGTTCTTCATGGCATCGATGGTGGGACCGCTCGCTCGATATGTCAATCTCTCTTGCCGTAATGGCAAAGCCCGCGACCGACTCGATCGACCAGCGCGTCCGTCGCCGCCTCCGCGACCTGCGCGCCGAACGCGGCCTCACCCTCGCCCAGGTTGCCGAGCGCGCCAACCTCGACGTCTCCACCCTGAGCCGGCTCGAGTCGGGCAAGCGCCGGCTCACGCTGGAGCACCTGCCCGGGCTCGCCGCGGCACTCGGAGTCTCGATCGACGAGCTGATCGGCGCCCCTCCCTCCTTCGACCCGCGCGTCCGCGGCGCCGCGCGCCGGCTCGACGGCATCACCCTCTGGCCGCTCACCCGCGAAACCCACGGCGCCGGCCTCCTCGCCTACAAGGTCCACATCAGCGCCCGCCGCCGCAAGCCGCCAGCCGAGATGAAAGTGCACGCGGGAAGCGACTGGCTCTACGTCCTCTCTGGCCGGCTGCGCCTGCTGCTGGGTGACGACGAGCACGTCCTCGAGCCCGGCGAGGCCGCCGAGTTCAGCACCTGGACCCCGCACTGGTTCGGCGCCGTCGACGGCCCGGTCGAGGTGATCCTGATCGTCGGACCCGACGGCGAGCGGATGCACCTACACGGCTGAGGGGACACCCCGACGCGGATTGCGCCTTGCGAAGATTCGCCGATGGAGTGCGTCTGCGGCTGCGGCCGGGATATCTCAGGAGCGAAGCTGACCGAGCAGAACTTCGTCGCCGCCAGCATCGCGCTCGAGCTGCTCGCCTGGGACAAGAACCGGGCCTCCCCCACGCCCGGGCCAGAGGGCCGCGAAGGGCTGATCGCGCGGGGCGCCGACTGCTACGAGCGCCTCCTCTACTCGCTGCACGAAGAAGGCGGGGGCGATCCGGACGCCGACTGTGAAGAGTGGCTGGGCGAATCGCACGAGATGCGCCGGCAACGCTCCGACATGAACAAGAAACAGTGGCTCCTCGGCCGTGGCGTCGGCTCACCGAACCTGAGCGAGCACGACGTGGCCCAACTCGACCGCCTCCACCCGGAGCTGAGCTTCACCGGGCAGGCGGATGCGGACGGCACCGCACCGAATGGGGCCCCTCACGACATCGTCGGCAAACTTGAGCGCCTGCGCGCCCTGCGTGACGACGGCACCCTCACCGACGAGGAGTTCGCCGACCTCAAAGCGCGACTGCTCGGCTGAGCCTCAGTCCTCGTCGCCCTCGGCGCCGATCTGCTTCTCCAGCTCGGCCATCACGCCGGGGTCGCGCAGGGTCGTCACATCACCCAGCGCCCGCCCCTCGGCGATGTCGCGCAGCAGACGGCGCATGATCTTGCCCGAGCGGGTCTTCGGCAGGTCGTCGGCCCAGATCACCCGCTTCGGGCGGGCGAATTTGCCGATGTGGTGAGCGACGCCTTCGCGGATCCCTTCGAGCACCTCGTCGGAGGGCTCGACGCCCCCGTTCAAGGTGACGAAGGCGCAGATCGCCTGGCCGGTGTCGGGATCGGACTGGCCGATCACCGCCGCCTCGGCGACCTTCTCGTGGGCGACGATCGCCGACTCCACCTCGGCGGTCGAGAGCCGGTGCCCCGACACGTTGACGACATCGTCGATCCGCCCGATCACCCAGAGGTAGCCGTCGGAGTCCTTGCGCGCGGCGTCGCCGACCAGGTAGCGCTCCTTGCCGAATTTCGAAAAGTAGGTCTCGATGAACCGGTCGTCCTCCTTATAGAGGGTGCGGAGCATCGAGGGCCACGGCCTCTCCAGCATCAGCAGGCCCTGTCCTTCGGCGACCGGCTCGCCGCCTGACTCGTCGACCACCTCGGCGCTGACCCCGGGGAAGGGCGTCGTCGCCGAGCCCGGCTTCGTCGCCGTGATCCCGGGCAGCGGGGTGATCATGATCGCGCCGGTCTCGGTCTGCCACCAGGTGTCGACGATCGGGCAGCGTTCGCCGCCGATCACCTTGTGGTACCAGAGCCAGGCCTTCGGATTGATCGGCTCCCCCACCGACCCCAGCAGCCGCAGGCTCGAAAGGTCGTATTTCTCGGGGATGTCGGCGCCCCATTTGATGAAGGTGCGGATCGCGGTCGGCGCCGCGTAGAGGATCGTCGCCTTGTAGTCCTGGACGATCTCCCACCAGATCCCTTTGTGCGGGTAGTCGGGCGCCCCCTCCCACATCACGCTCGTCGCCCCGTTGGCGAGCGGGCCGTAGACGATGTAGGAGTGGCCGGTGATCCAGCCGACGTCGGCCGCGCACCACCAGACGTCGGTCTCCGGCTTCAGGTCGAAGACGTAGCGGTGCGTGGTGGTGACGCCGGTCATGTAGCCACCGGTCGTATGGAGGATGCCCTTCGGCTTCGCGGTCGAGCCGGAGGTATAGAGGATGAAGAGCGGATGCTCGGCCTCCATCGGCTCGGCCGGGCACTCGGCCGCGGCGGCGGCGCAGACCTCGTCGTAGAAGACGTCGCGCCCCTCGCTCATCGGACAGTCGATCCCGGTCGCCCGCACGACGACGATCGTCTGCAAACTCCCCAGGTCGCCCATCTCCTCGTCGACCTGCTGCTTGATCGGCGCCGTCTTGCCCTTGCGGCGCGCCCCGTCGACGGTGACCAGTGCCTTGGCCTCGGAGAACTCCATCCGCTCGCGCACCGACTCGGCGCTGAAGCCGCCGAAGACGACGTTGTGGATCGCCCCGATCCGCGCGCAGGCCAGCATCGCCACGGCGACCTCGGGGATCATCGGCAGGTAGATCCCGACCACGTCGCCCTTCTCCACGCCGAGGTCCTTCAGCGCGTTGGCGAAGCGCTGGGTCGACTCCAGGAGCTCGGCATAGGTGACGTCGCGCCGCTCCCCCTCCTCGCCGCGCCAGTGGTAGGCGACGCGGCCGCCGTTGCCGGCGGCGACGTGCCGGTCGAGGCACTGGGCCGAGGCGTTCAGCCGCCCGTCCTCAAACCACTTGTAGAAAGGTGGGTCGGAGTCGTTCAACCCGGTGGTCGGCTCGACGTCCCAGTCGAGCAGTTCCTTCGAGCGGGCCGTCCACCAGGCGACCGGATCGGCGGCGGCCTCCTCGTAGATCTTCGGGTCGCTCCACAGCGCCCGCTCGCGGAACTCCGCCGGCGGCTCGAACTTCTCGATCTCCAGCATCCGCTCGAGTTCGCGCTCCAGCCCTGCGCTCCCCGTTTCCGTCTCGCTCATATCTCCTCCTCGACTTGCCGGTCGCCCATTATCCGTCCGCGGCGCGGATCGCCGCCTGCGCGGCGGCTACCCGGGCGACCGGCACCCGGTAGGGCGAGCAGGACACGTAATCAATCCCAGAGTTGTGGAAGAAGTCGATCGAGTCGGGATCGCCGCCGTGCTCGCCGCAGACCCCGAGCTTCAGATCGCCTTTGGTCTTCCGCCCGAGCCAGGCCCCCATCCGCACCAGCTGGCCGACCCCCGGCGTGTCGAGCGTCTCGAACGGCGAGCGGTCGAACACCTTCACGTCGATATACCGGGCGAGGATGCGGCCCTCGATGTCGTCGCGGCTGAACCCGAGCGCGGTCTGGGTCAAGTCGTTGGTGCCGAAGGAGAAGAAGTCGGCCTCCTCGGCGATCTCGTCGGCGCGCAGGCAGGCGCGCGGCAGCTCGATCATCGTCCCGACCGTGTAGTCGCGACCACGCTCGACCCCGACCCGCTCGCCGATCGCGACGATCTGCTCGCGCAGGATCTCCAGCTCGCGCCGGTAGTCGACCAACGGCACCATGATCTCGGCGCTGACCTCGAGGCCACGGTCACGGGTGGCTGCCAGCGCCGCGAAGATCGCCTCCACCTGCATCTCGTAGATCGCCGGGAAGAGGATCCCCAGCCGCACCCCGCGGGTGCCGAGCATCGGGTTGACCTCCTGGAGCACCCGGATCCGGGCGAGGTCGCGTTCCAACGTCGGCACGTCGGCGGCGCCTTCAGCCTCGGCGGCGCGCAGGCGCTCTTCGACATCGGGCAGTGGCGGCAGGAACTCGTGCAGCGGCGGGTCGAGCAGTCGGACCGTCACCGGCAGCCCCTCCATCGCCGCGAAGATCTCTTCGAAGTCACCTTGCTGGAGCGGCAGCAGCTTGGCGAGGCCCTCCTGGCGGCCCTCGTCGGTGTCGGCGAGGATCACGGCGACGATCGCCTCGTTGCGCTCGGCGCCGAAGAACATGTGCTCGGTGCGGCAGAGGCCGATCCCTTCGGCGCCGAAATCGCGGGCGCGCTGTGCATCCTCGGGGGTGTCGGCGTTGGTGCGGACGCCGAGCGAGCGTGCCTCATCCGACCAGGCAAGCACCGTCTCGAACGCCTCGCTCATCCGTGGCTCGACCAGCGGCACGTCGTCGCCGGTCACCGCCCCGGCGCTGCCGTCGATCGCGATCCGGTCGCCGGCCCGCAGGACGACCTCGCCGCCGCGGCGAACCTCGCCCTCGTCGGGGTCGATTTCCAGCGACGCGGCGCCGGTCACCGCGGGCACGCCCATACCGCGGGCGACCAACGCCGCGTGCGAGGCCTTGCCGCCCTCCGAGGTGAGGATGCCGACCGCGGCGTGGAAGCCGGCGATGTCGTCGGCCTCGGTGAGGGGACGGGTGAGGATCACGTCGCGGCCCTCGGCGGCGGCCTCGATCGCGACCGCGGCGGAGAAGACGATCTCCCCCTTCGCGGCGCCGGGCGAGGCGGCGACGCCGGTGGCGAGGATCTCGTAGGTGGTCTGCGGGTCGAAGGTCGGGTGGAGCAGCGTGTCCAGCGTTTCCGCGTCGATCGTCATCAGCGCCGCGTCGCGCTCCAAGAGCCCCTCCGACACCGCGTCGACGGCGAAGCGGACGGCCGCCTGCGCGGGGCGCTTCGCGTTGCGCGTCTGCAGCATGTAGAGGCGGCCTTCCTCGACCGTGAACTCGGTGTCCTGCATGTCGCCGTAGTGGCGCTCCAGGGTGCGGAGAATCGTCAACAACTCGGTGTTGGTGGCCGGCTGCCACTCGGCCAGCTCGCGGATGTCGCGCGGGGTCCGCACCCCGGAGACCACGTCCTCGCCCTGGGCGTTGGGCAGGAAGTCACCGGAGGGCTCCGGCGCCCCGGTCACCTCGTCGCGGCTGAAGGCGACCCCGGAGCCGGAGGTGTCGCCCTTGTTGCCGAACACCATCTGCTGAACGTTGACCGCGGTGCCCCAGCTGTCGGGGATGCGGTTGATGCGCCGATAGGTGACCGCCCGCTCCCCGGTCCAGGAGTCGAAGACGGCACCGGTCGAGGCGCGCAGTTGGGCCGTCGGATCGGTCGGGAAGTCGTAGAGCTCCTGGAAGCGGGCGGTGAGGGCGCGGAGGCTGTCGGTGCCGAGCTCGGTGTCCTCGCGGACGCCGCGCTCGCGCTTCTCCGCCGCGATCAGATCCTCGAAGCGCTTCCCCTCGATCCCCAGGACCACGTTGCCGTACATCTGCACGAAGCGCCGATAGGAGTCCCAGGCGAAGCGCTCGTTGCCGGTGCGAGCGGCGAGGCCCGCGACCGAGGCATCGTTGAGGCCCAGATTGAGGACCGTGTCGAGCATCCCCGGCATCGACTCGCGGGCGCCGGAGCGGACCGAGACCAGCAGCGGGTCCTCGGGGTCGCCGAGCCGCTTCCCGGCCTGCTCCTCGAGCCGCGCCAGGGCGGCGGCGATCTGGTCGTCGAGCCCTTCGGGGAACGCGTCCGCGCCCATGTAGGCGACGCAGGCCTCGGTGGTGATCGTGAAGCCCGCGGGGACCCGCTCGGGGCCGAGGATGCGGGTCATCTCGGCGACGTTCGCGCCCTTGCCGCCGAGCAGGTCGCGCATCTCGCGCGACCCTTCGGCAAAGTCGTAGACCCACTTCATCGGGCCTCCCCCGTACCCAGTTCGCCCGGCATCCCGGACTTGTATACCAGTTGGCCAGGAACGATTACGGTACGACGGGGCCGGTCGAACGGCGCGCGATCAGCCGCGCCGGGAGCGTCACCAGCCGCCCACGCGTGCCCCGATCGTTGATCGACTCGAGCGCCATCCGCGCCGCTTCCGCCCCCATCTCCTCGGCCGGCATCTCGATCGTGGTCAGCGGCGGGGCGACGAAGCGGCTCAGCGGCAGGTCGTTGTAGCCGACGATCGAGATGTCCTCCGGGCAACGCAGCCCGCGCTCGGAGATCGCGTCGAGCGCCCCGACCGCCATCACGTCGGAGGGCGCGAAGACGCCGGTCGGGCGCACCGGCGCATCGAGCAGCGCGCTCATCAGCCGACGGCCTTCGACGAAGGTCGGGGTGACGCTGCCCGGCGCCGAGGGCTGGACCTCCTCCATGCCCGCGGCGGCCGCTACCTCCGAGAACGCGGTGGCGCGGCGGATGAAGACATCGATGTCGGCCGGCCCGGTGAGCTGGGCGACGTGACGGTGGCCGAGCGAGGCGAGGTGCTCGGCGGCGATCGTCCCCCCGGCGACGTCGTCGTGGCGGACCGTGTTGTAGTCGCTGTCGGGAAGGCCGCGACCGGCAAGCACCACCGGCAGGTCGTCGCCGACCTTGCGGGCCAGGATCTCGGCCCCGTCGAGCCGCACCGCCAAGGTGATCAAGGCATCGACCCGGCGCCGGCCGAAGTGGTCGAGCAGCTTTTCGAAGCGCGCCCGGCTCTCCCCCGTCTCCGCCACCAAAGGGACGAAATCGTCCGCTTCGAGAACCCTGGCTATACCGCGGATGACCCGCGAGTTGTAGGGGTTGTCGAGGTTGGCGACGACCACGGCGACGGTCTGGGTGACGCCGCGCTTCAGGCTCGAGGCGAGCAGATCGCGCGAATAACCGAGTTCGGCGGCGACGCTGCGCACCCGCTCCGTCGTCGCGGTGCCGATCCGCGAGGTCCCGGCCGTATCGAGCGCCCGCGACGCGGTCGACACATGCACCCCGGCCGCCGCCGCGACGTCGCGCAAGGTCACCTTCCGTTTCGCCCGCACCGCCGGACTGGCTGCGACATCCTTTTCCACCGCTCATCTGTACCTGTCCGACCCCCATCCAGTCAATCTTCATTCGGATTTAGCCCCTGCGTTCGCTACTTGTTGCCGTATGCGGGACAAGCAACGAACGCACGCCCTAGATGAGAAGCCCACACACGTTGTGAACGCCTGAAGGCCATCCGGGCCCTCCAAGACGCTCGAGGTTCTTGACGCCCTGAGCAAGGAGGACCCGGATGAAGGTTCACGCTACCGGCATGAAACTGCCCCCGGGAGCCATCCGGGACCGGTCGTAGGTTCGCCTCACCGGGACGGGGGCTTCCGAAAGCAGACGAGACGGGCAGGCCGCGCTTGCGTTATGGGCTGCGAGCCCGAGACGCTAATTGGCCGCCCCTGCGATTGGCCCGGTTGCGCTTCGAGCGCGAATCCGTAGTTGTCGTTTGCCCGCTCGCTCTGCGCCCGAAAGTCGATCGAGAGGAGGCAGCATGCGCTCAATTGGACTCGACGTCCACCAGAGCTTCTGCGAGGTGGCGATCTGCGAGGCCGGCGGGGTGAGGTCCGCCGGCCGGATCCAGACCGACCGCGAAGAGCTCGAGCTCTTCGCCCGGAGCCTCGGCGCCGAAGACCAGGTGGTGCTGGAGGCGACCGGCCCGGCGATGGAGATCGCCCGGATCCTCGAACCCCACGTCGCCCGGGTGGTCGTCGCCAACGCCCAGGAGGTGCGGGCGATCTCCCATGCCCGGGTCAAGTCGGACCGCTTCGACGCGCGCACCCTGGCCCACCTGTTGCACGCGGGCATGCTCGACGCGGTCTGGGTCCCCGACCCCGCCACCCAGGCGTTGCGGCGGCGGGTGGCGCGCCGCGCCGCCCTGGTGCGCCAGCGCACCAGGGCCAAGAACGAGGTCCATGCGGTGCTCTCCCGCTGCCTGCTCGGACGCTCGCCCGTCACCGATCTCTTCGGGGTCGGCGGGCGTCGTTGGCTGACCGAGCAGAAGCTTCCGGAGACGGAGGTCGAGACGGTGGCCGGCTGCCTGCACCAGATCGACTTCCTCGACGTGGAGATCTCGAAGATCGACCGCAGGCTCGGCGAGTGGGCGGTCGGCTCCACCGAGGCCCGTCGCCTGATGACGATCCCCGGCGTCGGCGTCGCGGCCGCCGCGGCGCTGATGGCGGCGATCGGCGACGTCTCGCGCTTCGATTCCTCGCGCAGGCTGGTCGCCTACCTGGGCCTCGACCCGAAGGTCCGTCAGTCGGGCGAGGAGCCCGCCCGCCACGGGCGGATCTCCAAGCGCGGCAACGCCCAGGCACGAGCGGTGCTGGTCGAGGCCGCCTGGAGCGCGGTCCGCTCGCCGGGGCCGCTGCGCGCCTTCGGCGAACGGGTCCGCGTCCGCAAGGGCTCCCAGGTCGCCGCGGTCGCGGTGGCCCGCAAGATCGCCTGCCTCTGCTGGCAGCTGCTGAGCAAGGAAGAGGACTACGCCTACGCCCGGCCCTCGCTGCTGCGGGCGAAGATCCGTCGCGCCGAACTCGACGCCGGGGCGCCGCCGCGGTCGAAGCGCCACGGCGGCAAGGCCGTCAGCGCCTCAGCCAAGGAGCGCGAGGCCGAGCGCGAGCTGGTCGAGCGTGCCGAGGCCGCCTACCGACGGCTCGTCGCCGACTGGAAGGCGACCGGTGCGAAGGGCGCCGGTGCGACAACGGGGCGCGCATCTTCTGGGCCCTCTACGGGGCAGGCAGCGCGGCAGGATTCAGCCCCAGAGCCTGCGCTTTAGCTCGGTCGTCACCGGCGCCGCCAGAGACTCTTGCAAAAGGAGAAAAGATCGCAACGGGACTTGACTTTCATCCGTAACGCCGCTCTCGGACCGGCGGGGAGGCTCGCGCTGGTCGAGGCGATCGAGTCGGGGATGACGCAGAAGGCGGCGGCCGCCGCCTTCTGCGTGTCGCCGGCGACGGCCCACCGCTGGTGGCATCGATGGAAGGCCGCGGACGAGGAGGGGCGGCGCTCACGGAGCTGGTTGCTGGACCGCTCCTCGAGGCCCCACCACCAACCGCGACGACTGACCGCCGCCGAGGAGGAGCCGATCCTGCGGGCCCGCCGCCAGACCAACCTCGGCCCCGGCCGTCTGGCCGGGATCTGCCGCCGTGCCCGTTCGACGATCTGGAAGGTGCTGCACCGCCACGGGCTCTCGAGGCGGCGGGGTCCGGGTCGCGAGACCTACCGACGCTACGAGTGGTCGCGGCCCGGCGCGCTCCTGCACGTCGACGTCGCCCGCCTGGCGCGCTTCGACCGTCCTGGGCACGCCGTCACCGGCATCCGCGACAAGACCGGGGCCGAGAAGCGGGCAGGGGTGGGCTACGTCTACCTGCACTGCGTGATCGACGATCACAGCCGCCACGCCTACGTCGAGCAGCACCCCGACCAGGGCGGCGACACCGCGGCGGCGGTGCTCGGGCGGGCGATCGACCACCTGGGCGAGCTCGGTCTCGCCCCGCCCGAGGCGGTGATGAGCGACAACGCCTTCGCCTATCGCCGCTCCGACGCCTTCCGGGAGATCCTCGGGCGCCACGGCGCCCGGCACATCCTCATCCCGCCCTACACGCCCCGTTGGAACGGGAAGGTCGAGCGCTTCATCCAGACCCTGAAGCAGGAGTGGGCCTACGCCCACTCCTGGCCGAACTCGGCCGAGCGATCCAGGGCGATGACATCATTCCTCCGCTACTACAACCGGCGCAGACCCCACAGCTCCCTGGGTGACCGACCGCCGATCAGCCGCGTTCACAACGTCCGTGGGCAGGACACCTAGAGCGCCAGCGAGAGCGGCTCCTCGAGCAGCTCCCGGATCCGGGCGAGGAACTCGGCGGCGGGGGCGCCGTAGAGGATGCGGTGGTCGCAGGCGAGGGTGACGCCGAGCATGTGGGCGGTGGTGATCTCGCCATCGCGGACCACGGGCTTCTCGGTGATCGCGCCGACGGCGAGGATCGCCGCCTGCGGGGCGTTGATCACGGCGGAGAAGTTGCTCACCCCGTACATCCCCAGGTTCGAGACCGTGAAGGTGCCGCCGGAGAGCTCCGGCGGGGTGATCGAGCCGTCGCGGACCTTGCCCGCGAGCGCCCGTGCGTCGGCGGCGATCTCGCGCAGGCCCTTGCGGTCGGCGTCGAAGACGGTCGGCACCACGAGCGCGTCCCGCGCGGCCACCGCCACCCCGACGTTGACCCGCGAGTACAGCTCGAAGCGACCGTCCTTATAGGCGCCGTTGGCCTGTGGGAACGCCCTCAGCGCCAACGCGCAAGCCTTGATGACCATGTCGTTGAACGAGGGCACCACCTCACCCTCGGCGCTCATCGCCTTGATCCGAGCCCTGGCCTCCACGGCGGCGCTCATGTCGATCTCGGTCTGGAGATAGAAGTGCGGCGCGGTGGCCTTGGACTCCGCCATCCTGCGCGCGACGACCTGCTGCAACCGCGTCAGCTCCTGAGCAGTGGTCCGACCCTTAGCCGTCTCCTGGGCGGCGCCAGTAGTCCCCTCCTCATCCACCCCCTTAATTGCAATTGGGGGGGTGGATGAGGAGGGGACCTCGGCGGCCGCAGGAGACGCACCAGAGCCTTCGGCCCCCGCCGTCTCCACATCAGCCTTAACGATCCGCCCACCAGGCCCCGACCCTTTGAGTCCCGCCAGATCGACCCCGCTGTCCTTCGCGATCCGCCGAGCCAATGGCGAAGCCTTGACGCGCTCGCCCTCGCCACCGTCACCCACCGATACGCCCGCAGGCGTCACCGGGACGTCGACACTTGGCTCCGTGGGGTGGTTCGGAGCCTCGGGGCCCGCGGCTTGGGAGGAGGAACCTGCGGGCGTATCCGTGGGTGAAGTCTTCGCGGCGGGGGCGGCGCCGTTGCCGTCTCCCCCGACCACCGCGATCGGCGCGCCGATCGCGAGCGTGTCCCCCTCCTGCGCGAGGATCTCGGTCAGCGTCCCGGCGACGTCGCTCTCGTAGGCCATGTTGGCCTTGTCGGTCTCGATTTCCACAAGCTCATCGCCGACGGCGACCTCGTCGCCGACCTGCTTCAGCCATTTGAGGACGACGCCCTCCTCCATCGAGTCGGACAGGCGTGGCATGACGATCTCGGTCATCGAACTCTGAGGCTTCCCTCAGGCGGCCAGGTCGAGGACGCGCAGGGCGGCCCGCGCGATCCGGTCCTCGGTCGGCATCGCCGCCAGCTCCAGCTCCTTCGCGTAGGGCAGCGGCACCTCCGCCATCCCCACCCGCTCGACCGGCGCGTCGAGGTCGTCGAAGCAGGCGTGCTGGATCCGTGCGGCGAGCTCGGCGCTGACCCCATAGCTGGGCCAGCCCTCCTCGACGCAGAGGGCCCGGTTGGTCTTCGCCACCGAGGTGGCGACCGTCTCGACGTCGAGCGGCCGCAGGCTGCGCAGGTCGATCACCTCGACCGAGACCCCGTGCTCCTCGGCCAGTCGCTCGGCGACGTGGAGGGCGCGGACCGTGGCGAAGGAGTGCGAGACGACCGTCAGGTCCGACCCCTCGCGGGCCACGGCGGCGCGGCCGATCGGCGTCAGCAGCTCCGGGTCGAGCTCCACCTCGCCCTTCTCTTTGTAGATCGGCAGGTTCTCGATCACCAGGACCGGGTCGTCGTCTCGGATCGCCGCCTTCAGCAGGCCCTTGGCATCGGCCGGGTTCGCCGGCGCGACCACCTTCAGCCCCGGCGTGCCCGCGAACCAGCCGTCGAAGCTCTGCGAGTGTTGGGCGGTCAGCTGGTTGCCGGCCCCGTTCGGGGTGCGGATGACGAGCGGACAGCGCACCTCGCCGCCGAACATCGCCCCCACCTTGGCGGCGTGGTTCACCACCTGGTCCATCGCGACGAGGACGAAGTTCAGGGTCATCACCTCGACGATCGGCCGCTCGCCGAGCATCGCCGCGCCGACGCCCGCGCCAAGGAAGCCCTCCTCGGAGATCGGCGTGTCGCGCACCCGGTCGGGCCCGAATTCATCCATCAGGCCGGCGGTCACCTTGTAGGAGCCGTCGAAGAGGCCGACCTCCTCGCCCATGACGAAGACGCGCTCATCACGCTCCATCTCCTGGCGCATCGCGAGGCGCAGGGCCTCGCGGTAGGTCATCGTCTCGGTGCCCGTCGCACCCGCCGCCTGGGCGGGCGCCTCGGTAACGCCGGAGCCGCCGCTCATTGCCCCAGGCCGCCGGCGAAGACGAGCTCGGCCTCGCCGAACGGGCTGCCGGGAAGCATGCGCTCGAACTGCTCCTCGGAGCCGGGGGTGTAGACGCCGGCGGCGAGCCGGTCGACCGGCGGCGGCGCGTCGGCCTCGGCGAAGGCGACCGCGCTCTCGACCTCGGCCTCGGCTTCCGCCTCCATCGCGGCGAAACCATCGGCGGGGACGCCGCGCGCTTCGAGCAGCTCGCGGGTCCGCACCAGCGGGTCCTCGCGGCGGTGCTCCTCGATCTCCTCCTTGGAGCGGTAGGCGAGCCCGGCGTCGGCGACCGAGTGGCCGCGGTAGCGGTAGGTGATTGCCTCGAGCACGGCCGGGCGGCGCTCCTCGCGGGCCGCCTTCAGCAGCCGGGCGGTCGCCGCCTCCATCTCCTCGATGTCGTTGCCGTCGACCCGCTCACCCTCCATCCGGTAGGAGCCGGCGCGCTTGAAGAGGTCGGGCTCGGCGGAGGCGCGCTCGACGCTCGTCCCCATGCCGTAGAGGTTGTTGATGACGAGGAAGACGACCGGCAGCCGCCAGACCGCGGCCAGGTTCAGCGACTCATGCCAGGCGCCCATGTTGACGGCGCCGTCGCCGAGCTCGCAGAGGACAGCCTGCTCGGCGCCGCGGCGGACCAGCGAGAGCGCCATCCCGGTCGCGATCGGCATCTGGCCGCCGACGATCCCCCAGCCGCCGTAGTAGCCACGGCTGACGTCGAGCAGGTGCATCGAGCCGCCCCGGCCGTGGGCGCAGCCATGGGCGCGGCCGAAGAGCTCCGCCATCACCGCCTCCGGCGGCACCCCGCGGGCAAGCGCGAAGCCGTGGCAGCGGTAGCCGGTGACCAGCAGGTCGTCGGGCTCCAGGGCCGAGACCGCGCCGACCGTCGCCGCCTCCTGGCCCGAGGACAGGTGGCAATAACCGCCGATCCGCGCCGCCTTGTATTGGCGCTCCGCCGCTTCCTCGAAGCGACGGATCAGGAACATCATCCGGTAGTGCTCGTAGAGGTCGCCGGCGTCGAGGTCGTAGGGGGCGTCGGTCCTGTCGATTACGGCCATCAGGGCTCCTCGAAGTAGTCGGGGTGTTGTTCGCGGATGCGCGGGACCTCGCGCAGGACAGCCCGCAGGTGCTCGCGCAGAGCGGCCTCGGCGCCATCGGGATCGTGGCTGCCGACCGCTTCGGCGATGGTGCGGTGGGCTTCGACCATCGTCGGCAGGTAGTCGGGCATCGAGAGGCTGAGCCGGCGCAGCCGGTTGAGGTGGGACTTGGCCCGCTCGTTCACCGGCCAGACGGCCGGGTGCCCGGAGAGATCGCAGATCTGGCGGTGGAAGGTGTCGTCGAGGAGCTGCCAGGCGTCGATGTCGATGCGGTCGGTGGCGCGTTCCTGGGCGCGCAGGTTTTCCTCCATCTGGGCCACCGACTCGCTGTCGGCGAGTTCGGCGGCGACGCGGACCGCGGTGCACTCGAGCGCCTCGCGGATGAACTGCGCGTCGCTGACCGCGGCCGGGCTGATACGGGCGACGAAGGTGCCGATCTGCGGTCGGACTTCGACCAGGCGATCGTCGCGGAGGCGGCCGAGGGCCTCGCGGATCGGCGTGCGGCTGACGCCGAGGCGCTCACCCAGCTCGGCCTCCGAGAGGCGTTCACCGGGGGCCAGCTCGGCGCGTACGATCTGGTCGCGCAGGGCGGCGTAGAGGTAAGGACCGGCGGAGGCCCGCCCGGGCCGGCGGCCTTTGTCGGGGACGTCGCCCCCACGGATCGGGATCGGCTCTGCCATCGCGTGGATACTAGTATACAAGCACCCTACGGACGAGCCCTAATGCTGTCCGATCGGCGAGTGGCGAGTTGTGGTCGCCATAGCGCCCCCAAGTCGCCGGTCGGCCGCCTAGCGCGGCGGGCGCAGGGTCCAAGCGATGCGGCGCTTCTTCTTCGGCGGCGGGCGGGTGCTCGTGGCCGGGTCGGGCAGCGGCTCGCCGCGGCGCTCGGCGACGAGGAAGCGCAGCAGGACCGTGGGGACGAAGGCGCGCTCCTCCGCCGGCATCACCGCGACTTCGACGCCGATCCGGTCCTCCTTTTCCTGGTTCGGATTGAGGCGCAGTTCGGCCACCATCCGCGAGACTTCCGCTTCGACCCGCTCCTCGTCGGCCTCGCTCAGCGCCATCGCCGCGAGCTTAGCCGGGGGCGGCACGGCGCCGGGGACAGGCCCTCAGCCCTCGGGGCGCTCGGCAAAGATGCCGCCGATCCGGTCGAGGACGCGGCTCGCGACCCGCAGTTCCTCCTCGTCGACGCCCTCGAGCGCCTCCTCCCAACGCCGCCGCCAGAGCGCCTTGCGCGCTTCCACCTTGCGCTTGCCGCGCCGGGTCAGCTTGACCACGACAAGCCGGCGGTCGGCCTCCGAGCGGGTGCGCTCGACCAGCCCCGCGGCACAGAGGTTGTCGAGCATGCCGGAGACGGTGGCGGCGCTCGCCCCCACCGCTTCGGCCAGCTCGCCGGCGTGCAGCGGCCCGGTGGTGAAGAGCTCGACCAGCAGCTCGAACTGGGCGTGGCCGATTTCGTCGCCGCGGTGGGTGTCGCGGCCGCGCAGGCTGCGCAGTCGGCGGAAGGCCTGGCGGAAGGAGATGCCGAGCTCGGTGATCGCCTCCTGGCGACCGGCCTCCTCCCCGCCCCGGGTCTTCTCTCCGGCCGGGCGGGGCGGCGCCTCAGGCACCGAGCGGCTCCACGAACTCCTCGGCGATCTCGATCTCTTCCGCCTCGACCGGCGTCGGCGGCGCCTTGCGCGGCCCTTCGGCACGGAGCAGCACCAGCACCGGGATGATCGACGCCGCGCAGATCCCCAGCGCCCACCAGTAGGCGGTGCCGAACGCGCTCGCCAGCTCGGCCGAGCCCTGCGCGCCGACGCTCGCCCGCTGCAGGACCACCGCCAGCACCGCGGTCCCGATCGCCCCGCCGACCCGCTGCAGGACGTTCATCTGCGGGGTCGCGTCGGAGAGCTGGTCGGTGCGCAGCGAGGCGAAGGCGACGGTGGTGGTCGGGATGAAGGAGAGGCCGATGCCGACGCCGCGGACCAAGAGCACGAGCGAGATGAAGACGATCGAGGTGTCGTCGCCGATGAAGGCCAGTGGCAGCGAGCTGAGGGTGAGGACGGAGACGCCGACGAACGCCACCCGGCCGCCGCCGAAGCGGTCGGTCATGCGGGCGATCCAGGGGGCGACCAGGAGCATCCCCAGCCCCTGCGGCCCGGTCAGCAGGCCGGTGACGATGACGCTCTCGCCGCGCACCTGCTGGTAGTAGAGCGGCACCAGGATCATCGCCCCGAAGAGCGCCGCGCCGAGGCCGAAGGTGGTGAGCGAGGCGGCGGCGAAGATCCGGTTGGCGTAGAGGCGGACGTCGAGCAGCGGGCGCGAGGCGCGCAGCGCGTGCCAGCCGAAGACGCCGGCGAGCAGCAGGCCGCCGACGATCGGCCAGACCACGGTCGGCGCGGTGAAGCTTTCCTGGGTCGCGATCTCCGAGAGGCCGTAGACGACCAGCGGCATGCTGGTGGCGAGCAGGCCGAGGCCGAGCCAGTCGAGCTTGCCCGCCTCGCCGAGGTCGGAGTCGGGCAGCATCCGCATGCCGAGGATCCCGGCGACGATCCCGATCGGCACGTTGACGAAGAAGATCCAGGACCAGTGCAGGTTCTGCAGGATCAGGCCACCGACGACCGGGCCGAGGATCGGCGCCAACATCGCCGGCATCACCACGATGCCCATCACCCGGCCCATCCGTTTCGGGCCCGCGACCTCGGCCATGATCATCTGGGAGACCGGCATGATCATCCCGCCGCCGATGCCCTGGAGGACGCGGAAGAGGATCAGCGTGGTGCTCGTTTCGGCGACGCCGCAGAGCGCCGAGCCGATCGTGAAGAGGCCGATCGAGGCGAGGTAGACGCGCTTGGCGCCGAAGCGCCGCGCCGCCCAGCCGGTCAGCGGGATCACCGCGGCCAGCGCCAGGAGATAACCGGTTGCCACCCATTGGATCTGCGCCAGGGTGCTGCCAAGTTCGCGGGCCAGCGTGTCGATCGCGACGTTGACGATCGTCGTGTCGAGGATCGACATCGTCATCCCGAGGATCACGACGCCCGCGATTTTCCAGACGTACGGCTCGATCCGGGCGGAGGCGGAGGCGCCGCCGGGATCGACGGGCGGCGTAGAGGCGCCGCCGTTCGAGCCGGCGGCCGGAGTGTCGTCTCGCGAGGACATTCGGGACCGAAAGATTAGGGACCGAAGCTATTTCGCGCGTTTCGGCGCCCGACCTGACCCCGCCGCCTGCCTCTTTAGAAATCCCTTCGCAACTCTTTAGAAAGTTGTTCACGTCCGTTTAGGGGGCGTGGAGCGGAGGGCGCCAACCTGGCTCCCATGCTCCAGCGAAAGAGAAGTCACCCGTTCGGCTCCGCCCTCCTCGGCGGGGCGGTCGTCGCCATCTTCGGCCTGCTCGCGCTCGCGACGGGCCTCCTCTCCACCGGCGGCAACTCCACCACCACCCGCGAGGTCGTCTCCGCCTCCGGCACCACCCCCGCCGCCGCCGTCACCAGCGACGAAGGCGCCAACACCGTCAACGAGATCTACAAGGCCGACGCGCACGGCGTCGCCTTCATCGAATCCAGAGTTGCCGAAGGCGTCGCCTCCGGCTCCGGCGTCGTCCTCGACGACGAAGGCCACGTCCTGACCAACAACCACGTCGTCGAAGGCGGCGAAGAAATCAGTGTCTCGCTCGAAGAAGGCGGGCAGATGTACACCGCCGAAGTGGTCGGCACCGAACCCAACTCCGACCTCGCGCTGCTCAAGGTCGACGCCCCCGCCTCCCAGCTCCACCCGTTGAAGCTGGGCAACTCCGACGAAATGGAAGTCGGCGACCCGGTGGTCGCGATCGGCAATCCGTTCGACCTCAAGCGGACCGTCACCAGCGGCATCGTCTCCGCCCTGCAGCGTGAAATCCAGGCGCCAGACGGGGTGACGATCGACCACGTGATCCAGACCGACGCGGCGATCAACCCGGGCAACTCCGGCGGCCCGCTGATCAACGCCGAGGGCGAAGTGATCGGGATCAACTCGCAGATCGCCACCGGCGGCTCCGGTTCGGAGGGCAACGTCGGCATCGGCTTCGCGATCCCGATCAACACGGCGAAGGAAGAGATCGCGGCGCTCGAGTCCGGGACGGCCAGTGAACACGGCTACCTCGGGATCAGCGGCGCGACGATCACCCCCGAACTCGCGCAGGCCTTCAACCTCGAAGTCGAAGAAGGCGTGCTCGTGCAGCAGGTCGAGGAAGGCGGGCCCGCAGCGGCCGCCGGCATCCAGGGAGCGACCACTGCGGCGGAAGTCGAAGGGACCGAATTCGGGCTCGGCGGCGACATCATCACCGCCATCAACGGGGAATCGATCGCCTCGACCGAAGAACTGGTCGAGAAGATCTCCGACTCCCATGCGGGCGAAACGGTCGAAGTGACCGTGCTCCGCGAAGGACAGACTGCGTCGGTGAGCGTGACCCTCGCCGAACGCCCCGCCACCTCGGCGGGCTAGACGGTGGGCGCGCTACAGGGACGCGCCCTCCTCCGAAGCCACCCATCCACGGCCTGGCGCCCCTCTGATCCGGTGAGGGGCGCCGGGCGCTTCGGTGTTCCGACGCTTGTCCTCGTATGGAGGACAAGCGTCGAGGTCGTTCGGGTCGCCGAATAGGGTTCGCGCCTCGATGGAGGCTGCGACCGTCACCGGACTGAGCGAGAGCGAGGCGGCGCGCCGCCTGCGCGAGGGCGGGCCGCCGCACGACCCGCCGACCAGCCGCTCCTACGCCTCGATCGCGATCGCCAACACCTTCACGGTGTTCAACGCGATCCTCGCCGGGTTCGGGCTCGCGACGATCGTCTTCGGCAACCCCAAGGACGCGCTCTTCCTCGGCATCCTCGTCGCCAACGTCGCGATCGGGACTTTCCAGGAGGTGCGCGCCAAGCGCACGCTGGACAAGCTCGCGGCGCTGGTGGTGGCGAAAGCGACGGTGGTGCGCGACGGGGCGCCGCGCCAGGTGGCGGTCGAGGAGGTCGTGGCCGGTGACCTGGTGCGGATCGCCAGCGGCGACCAGATCCCCGCCGACGGCACCCTGGTGCGCGCCGACGGGCTGGCGCTCGACGAGTCCGAGCTGACCGGCGAGTCCGAGCCGGTGGTGCGGAAGACCGGCGACGAAGTCCTCTCCGGGTCCTTCGCGGTCGAGGGTGAGGGCGACTTCGAGGCGACCGCGGTCGGGGCCGACAGCCACGCCGCCAAAGTGACCGCGACCGCACGCGCCTTCCGCCACCCCCGCTCGCCGCTGGAGAAGGCGATGGACCGGCTGCTGATCGTGATGGTCGGGATGATGGTGCCCCTGGCGATCGGCCTCGGCGTGTCGCTGGCGCTGCGCAACGTGAGCCAGGCCGACGCGGTCGAGACGCTCACCGCGGGGATCGTCAACATCGTCCCCGAGGGGCTGATCCTGCTGGTCTCGCTGACCGCGGCGGTGACGGCGGCGAAAATGGCCCGGAACGGGATCCTCGCCCAGCAGCTGAACGCGATCGAGTCCCTGGCCTCAGTGTCGGTGATGTGCACCGACAAGACCGGGACGCTGACCGAGGCCTCGCTGCGGGTGGTCGAGCTGATCCCGGCGGCGGACGAGACCGAGGCCGATCTGGCGAACACCTTCGGCACCTACGCGGCGAGCGCGCCGACCCGCAACACGACCCTGGAGGCGATCCACGCCGCCGGGCTCGGCGACGGGGTGCGGGCGGAGGAGCCGACGGCGACGATCCCGTTCTCCTCGCGGCGGCGCTGGAGCGCGCTCGAGCTCGGCGGGCAGCGGCTGGTGCTGGGCGCGCCGGAGGCGATGCTGGACGGCACCGTCACCGACGCCGACCTGGCCGAGCGGGCGGCGAGCGAGGCCGCCTCGGGGCGGCGCGTGCTGGCGCTCGCCGCCTACGACCCGCCGCTCCCGGAAGCCGGTCCCGACGTCGAGCTGACCGAGCCTCTGCGCCCGCTCGGGATCGTCGTCCTCGCCGAGGAGCTGCGCGCCGAGGCCGCGGAGACGATCGACTTCTTCGCCCGCGAGGACGTCGCCCTGAAGGTGCTCTCCGGCGACAACCCGGCGACGGTCGGGGCGATCGCCCGTGACCTCGGGATCGAGGCGAGTGGCCCGGCGCTCGACGGACGCCACCTGCCCGAGGACGACGCCGAGCTCCTCGAGGCCGTCCGCGCGGCGCCCGCGATCGGCCGCATCTCCCCGGAGGGCAAGGCGCGCGTGATCCGCGTGCTGAGTGAGGGCGGCGAATACGTCGGCATGCTCGGCGACGGGGTCAACGACGTCCCGGCGCTGAAGCAGGCCCGCCTCGCGATCGCCCAGGGCAGCGGCACCCAGATGGCCTGCTCGGTCTCGGACCTGGTGCTCGTCTCCGGTGAATTCGGCGAGGTGCCGCCGATGGTCGGCGAAGGGCGCCAGATCCTGCGCAACATCCAGCGGGTCGCCCGCCTCTTCGTCTCGAAGGCGATCTTCACCGCCTTCCTGGTGCTGACGATTGCGATCCCGAGCGGGGTCTTCCCGATGCTGCCGCGGCAGTTCACCCTCACCTCGACCTTCACGATCGGCATCCCGGCCTTCCTGCTGGCGCTCGCCCCGTCGAGCGGCCCATGGCGGCCGGAGGGCTTCCTGCTGGCGATCGCCCGCTTCTCGATCCCGGCCGGCCTCGCCACCGGGCTCGGCATCGTCGTCACCTACCTGCTCGCCCGTCACTGGCTCACCGACGACCTCACCCAGGCCAGGTCGGCGACCGCGGCGACGGTGGTCGTCTCCGGCCTGGCGATCGTCTTCGCCCTGGAGGACGTGCCGGGGACGCGGCGGCTCGCGGTCGGGGCGCTCTGCGTGACGATGGCGCTGCTCTTCTTCGGTGCCTGTGCGATCCCGGTCGCCCGCGAATTCTTCGAAATCGCCACCCCGACCGGCGGCATGATCGGCGCCTGGCTGATCGGCTCCGCGGTCGCGATCGTCCTGCTGGCGGTCGCTCTGCGCGTCGTCGCCGTGCTCGATCGGCGCGCAGGCGTCGATTCCGCCACTGCCTGACCGCGAGCCGGTCAGGTACCTACACTTGACCCATGGGGGTTCTACCGGCAGTCCTGCTGATCCTGGCGATGAAGATCCCGATCGTCGGGTTGATCACCTTCGTCTACTGGCTGATGAAGGAGCCGCAGACCGACGGCCCCAGCGAGCGCTCGGTGCGGGCGATGCCGCCCCGGCTGCCCCGGCCCGGCGACCCGCGCAATCCGCGGCGCCGCGGCCCGCACGGCGGCCAGGCGCGGCCGCTGCCGAGCTCGCGCCGCGACCCGCACCCGGCGGCTACTCCACGCGAAACCGTTCCGGCACCTCTTTCTCGGTCGACCTAGGCGGCCGCTCGTAATGCCGCTGCTGGCGCGGCGGCAACGTCACCCGCTCCTGGTCGATCCGCCGGTAGGGGATCTGGTCGAGCAGGTGGCTGATCAGGTTGAGCCGGGTGGAGCGCTTGTCGTCGGACTCGACCACGAACCACGGTGAGTGCTCGGTGTCGGTGCGGGCGAACATCTCGTCCTTGGCCTCGGCGTAGTCGACCCAACGGGCGCGCGCCTCGAGGTCGGTCGGTGAGAGCTTCCAGCGCTTCAGCGGGTTGTCGAGGCGGGCCTCGAAGCGGCGCTCCTGCTCGTCGTCGGAGACCGAGAGCCAGTACTTGATCAAGATGATCCCGGAGCGCTGGATGATCCGCTCGAAACGCGGGCAGGAGTGCATGAACTCCTCGTACTCCTCGTTGGTGCAGAAGCCCATCACCCGCTCGACCCCGGCGCGGTTGTACCAGGAGCGGTCGAAGAGGACCATCTCGCCGGCGGCGGGCAGCTGGGCGACGTAGCGCTGGAAGTACCACTGGGTTTTCTCGCGGTCGCTCGGCATGCCGAGGGCGACGTTATGGATCACCCGCGGGTTGGTTTTTTCGGTGATCCGGCGGATCGTGCCGCCCTTGCCTGCGGTGTCGCGCCCCTCGAAGAGGACGACGACTTTGAGCCCCTCGTGGACGATCCATTCCTGCAGCCGGACCAGCTCCACCTGGAGGCGGCGGAGCTCCTTTTTGTAGCCCTTCTTGCTGAGGACCTCGGTCTCAGGCATGGCGGCGGCTGCGGCGGCGTCAGGAGACGCCGAGCGCCCCTTCGATCGCGGTGATGGCCTCGGTCTCGGCCGCGCTGATGCCGTCCTCGGAGCCCTTCTCCTTCTTCGCCGCGGCGACCTTCTTGGCGAGGGTGACGACGAACTGGCGATAGTCGCCAAGCTCCTCGGGCGTCGCCTTGGCGGAGACGAGCGCGACGGCTTCGCGGATCTCCTCGAGGTATCCGTCTTTCAGCTCCTCTTTTGAGTGCGCCTTGACCCGCTCGGTCTTCGGCCGGTGGCCGACGACCTCGTCGAGCAGCTCGGAGGCGCCGTGCTCCTGGCGCGCCTCGGCGAAGGCCTTCGCCATCGCGAAGCTCTCGCGGAAGCTCCCGCCGCGTTCGGCGGTGGTGACGATCATCCCGGCGCTGGTCGGGCCCTCGAGGACGGTCTTCCACTCCTCGTCGGTGAAGTCTGCGTGCGTCGTCATTCGTCTCCTCTGGTCAGGTTGGTCAGGCAGTTCTACCGCACGCGACTTGAGTTCGATGCGAACATATGTTCGTGGCCTCTCACTCGGAAGCCTTGGGTCGCTTCAACGCCGCGGTGGCGCGGCGTGACCTCGACGCGGCCTCGCAGGCGGCGCGGGAGATGGCCAAGGACGGTCCGGTCAGCCTCCACTGCGCGCTGGAGCTGCTGATCCTGCTGGCCCGGGCGGGAGACAAGCGCTTCGAGGCCGCGGCGCGGCGCTGGCTGGTGCGGCTGGGCCAGGAGCGCCGCGCCGCCGAGGAGCCCCACACCCTGACCGAGCTGCAGATCGCCAGCGTCGCCGTCGCCGGCCTCGCCGACGAGCGCATCTCTCGCCGCTGCGAGGGGGTACTGCGCGCCCTGGTCCGCTGGGTCGAGGAGGGCGACGAAGGGCGCGCCGCCGGCTGACTCATGTTGATGGGCCGAAAACCTGACTATATGACGGGTTTTCGGCCCATCAACATCGTGGCTAGGGGAGTGGGACGGGGGTCGGCGGAGCGTCGCCGGCGGCCACCGCGATCGCGTTACGGGCAGCCAGCTCGGCCATCGCGGCACGGGTCTCGACCGTCGCCGAGCCAAGATGCGGGACGAGGACCACGTTCTCCAGCTCGAGCAGATCCGGGTGGACCTGGGGCTCGTTTTCGAAGACGTCGAGGCCGGCGGCGGTGATCACGCCCTGGCGCAGCGCCGCCGCCAGCGCCGCTTCGTCGACCACGGCGCCACGCGCGGTGTTGACCAGCGTCGCCGTCGGCTTCATCAGGGCGAGCTCGCGGGCGCCGATCAGGTGGCGCGTCGCGGGGGTCAGCGGCGCATGCAGGCTGAGCACGTCCGCGGTGGCGAGCAGTTCATCGAGATCGAGGCGGGTCGCCTCCAGCTCGGCGGCGTGCGGCGACTCGTTGCGCGAGGCGTAGGCGATCTCCATGCCGAAGGCGCGGCCGCGGTGGGCGACCCGCGAGCCGATCCCGCCGAGCCCGACGATCCCGAGCCGCGCCCCGCGCAGGTCGTGGCCGAGCATGAACCCCATCCCCCACTGCCAAGTCCGCCCGGCGCGGATCAGCCTCTCCCCCTCGCCCAGCCGCCGGGTGGCGGCGAGGATCAGGCCGAAGGCGATGTCGGCCGTGGCGTCCTCGAGGACCCCGGGCGTGTTGGTGACCACGACCCCTCGCCGCGCGCAGGCGGCGAGGTCGACGTTGTCGAAGCCGACGGCGACGTTGCAGATGCCCCGCAGGCCCGACCCGGCGGCCTCGAGCAGCTCGTCGTCGACGCGGTCGTAGAGCATCGTCACCACGACGTCGACGCCCTCCACCAGCGCCAGGAGGTCCGCGCGTTCCATCCGCTCGGCGTCCGCGTCGAAACGCACCTCGCCGGCGGCGGCGAGCATCTCGGGCGCCCGGCCGGGCAGGGCGGCGGTGACGGCGAAGATCGGCATCGGCCCTTCTTACCAGGCCCCGAAAAGGGAAAAGGCGCCCCTCCGGGGCAGGAGGGACGCCTTCAGGGAACTGCAGGGGGAGACCGTTCTTTTACCCACGATCAAATCGTTAAAACCAGGTAGGGCGAAAAAAGGACTAGTCCGGTGCTAATCGTCTTCTTTGGCCGGGTCCTTGCCGGGCCAGCGGCCGGTGGCGCCGGCGAAGGCGGAGCGCGCCTGGTGGTCCACAAAGCCTTTGGTGACGCGGAAGACGGCGCCCTCGATCGCCAGCGCGGCGATCAGTTTGCCGGCCGACACACCGCGCACGTCGGGCTCCGGCGGATCCTCGGCGTCGATCACCGCCCAGGCTTTTTCGAAGACCTTCTTGGCGGCGAATCCCGCGACCAGCCCGGCGGCGATCCCAACGGGTGCGAAGAGGAACTTCATGCCTCGAATCTACCCCACCAGGCACGGCTCACACCGTGAGCCCCGCCCGGGTTGACATATCGTTGCGATCCGTTACGATATATCGCGTTAGCTTACGATACGAAAGGTAGTAGTTATGTATTCCAAGCACTCACATCGCCATCCGGGCCATCCCGGACGCCACGGCCGCGAGGAGTTCGCCCGCGGACGGGGATTCGATTTCGGTCCCGGCTTCGGTCCGGGCCGTGGGCGCGGCCGAGGTGGGCCACGAGCGCGCCGCGGTGACGTTCGCGCCGCCGTCCTCGCCTTGCTCGCCGACCGCCCCATGCACGGCTACGAGATGATCAAAGAGATCGAGGAGCGCAGCGAAGGGGCCTGGACCCCGAGCGCCGGCTCGATCTACCCGATGCTCCAGCTGCTCGAGGACGAGGGCCTGATCCGCGGCGAGGACTCCGACGGCAAGCGCCGTTTCACCCTCACCGACACGGGCCGCGCCGAGCAGGCGGAGAAGGCCGAGGACGTCGCCCCCTGGGACGCCGTCCGGGCCGGAGCCCCGACCGGGCACCTCGCCCTGCGCGAGTCGGTCGGCAAGCTCTTCGCCGCCGTCCGCCAGGTCGGTCAGACCGGCGACGAGGACCAGCGCAAGCAGGTCACCGAGCTGCTCGACGAGACGCGCCGCAAGGTGTACGCGGTCCTCGCCGAGGAGACCCCGCGGGACCAGAAGTAACCGGCCCCGAGGCGGCGTGGGCCAGCCTCGCAAGGACGCAGGGAAGTGAGGTGAGGGGAGCGCACTTAAGTGCGTGACCCGAAGGCGAGCGACCGAGGACGCCGCGAGGCGCCCCCACGCCGCCTCGGGGCGCGCCTCGCCACCCGGGGCGCTTAGGAGGCTCCCGGGTGGCGAGAAGTCCGCTTCCCCAAGCGAACCCACACATATAGAGCTACGCATCTCTCCTCCCTATGGTGATTCCCCCAGAAGCGCGCCCTTTGCAGGCTGCTTCTTCCTTTCACCGGAGAGACAACCGGCAAGCTATTGGATTGCGCCAAACCGCGCAATCCCCAATTTTGACTATCGTGCGATCGGTTGCGCGGAAGGGGTCGCGGCGAGCACCCGATCGGCCACCGATTGGCCGGTGAGGCCCACCTCGGCGCGCAGCAGATCCGGCTTGCCGTGGGTGACGTAGCGGTCGGGCAGACCGACCCGCAGCACCCGCGCCCGCTCCCCCGGCCCGGCCGCGAAGGCGTCCTCGAGATGCTCCAGCACCGCGGCGCCGAAGCCGCCCGGGAGCACGTTCTCCTCGATCGTCACCAGGAGGTCATGGTCGCGCGCCAGATCCTCCACCAGCTCCTCGTCAAGCGGCTTGGCGAAGCGGGCGTCGGCGACCGTCGCCTGGACTCCGTGGTCGGCGAGGATCGCCGCCGCCTCGAGCGCCACGTGGACCCCGTAGCCGTAGCCGAGCAGCGCCACTCCGCGGCCCTCTGTCAGCACCTCGCCCTTGCCGATCGGCAGCAGCTCCGGCTCGGTCGGGATCTCCACCCCCTCGGCCGCCCCGCGCGGGTAGCGCAGCGCCGCCGGGCCGTCGTGGGCGACGGCGGTGTGGAGCATGTGGACCAGCATCGCCTCGTCGCGCGGGGCCATCAGCACCACGTGCGGGATCGGGCGGAAGTAGGAGATGTCGAAGGCGCCGTGGTGGGTCGGGCCGTCATCGCCGACCAACCCGGCGCGGTCCATCGCGAAGGTGACGTCGAGCTCCTGCAGGCAGACGTCGTGGACGATCTGGTCGAAGGCGCGCTGGAGGAAGGTCGAGTAGATCGCGCAGACCGGCTTCGCCCCCTGCAGCGCCAGCCCCGAGGCCAGCAGCACCGCGTTCTGCTCGGCGATGCCGACGTCGTAGTACTGCTCCGGCCGCTCGTCGGCGAGCTTCTGCAGGCCGGTCCCCCCCGCCATCGCGGCGGTGATCCCGATCACCCGCGGGTCGCGCTCGGCCTCGGCGACCATCGCCTCGGCGAAGACCTTCGTGTACTGCGGCGGCGAGCCGGGCGCGGGCGGCTTCTCCAGCCGCTCGATCCCCTCCGGCGAGTCGGTTTCCTGCACCGGCACCGGTTTTTCGGCGGCTGTCGGGCGGCCGTTGACGATCGAGTTCGGCTTCGCCGCGTGCCACTCCTCCATCGAGGCGAGCCCGTTCGCTTCGGCGGGCGCGAAGCCCTTCCCCTTCACCGTGTGGATGTGGACGACGACCGGCCGTTCGGCCTCAAAGGCCTCGGTCAGGGCGCGGCGCAGAGCTTTCACGTCGTGGCCGTCGATCACGCCCATGTAGGCGAGGTCGAGCTCCTCGAAGAAGAGGCCGGGCGCCCAGTAGGCCTTGATCGCCGCCTTGACCTCGGGGCCGAGGCGCTCGATCCGCCGTCCCATCCCGAGCGGCAGCCTGGTCAGCCGATCCTCGAAGTCCTCGCGCGCGTGGTAGAGCCGCGGGTTGAAGCGGATCCGGTTGAAGTAGCGGGAGAGCGCCCCGACGTTGGGGGAGATCGACATCCCGTTGTCGTTGAGGACGACCACCATCGGCGTCTGCAGGCCGCCCGCCGCGTGGAGCGCCTCGTAGGCGACGCCGCCGGTCAAGGCGCCGTCCCCGATCACGGCGGCGACCCGGCCGTCCTCGCCGATCCCCTTGCGCATCGCCTCCTTCAGCCCGACCGCGTAGCCGATCGAGGTCGAGGCATGTCCGGCGCCCATGATGTCGTGCTCGGACTCGGCGATCGAGCAGAACGGGGCGAGGCCCTCGTACTGGCGGATCGTCGACAGCTGCTCGCGCCGGCCGGTGAGGATCTTGTGCGGGTAGGACTGGTGACCGACGTCCCAGAGGATCTTGTCGCGGGGGCTCTCGAGCAGGCTGTGGAGGGCGACGGCGAGCTCGCAGGTGCCGAGGTTGGCGCCGAAGTGACCGCCGATCTGGCCGATCGTGTCGATGATGTAGGTGCGCATCTCCTGCGCGACCTGTTGCAGTTCGGCGTCGGACAGGCCGTGGAGGTCGTCGGGGCCGTCGATGCGGTCGAGCAGGGGTTCGACCGGCTCTGCGCCGTTTCCGTTTTGTTTGTGCTGGTCGCTCATTCGTGCCGGGTGAAGATGTAGTCGGCTACCCGCCTCAGGTCGTCGGTGTCGCCGCCCGCCTCGGCCAGTGCCGTCGTCGCCTTGGCGTGGGACTCGGAGGCGAGCTCGCGCGCCCGGTCGAGGCCGAAAAGGCTGACGTAGGTGAGTTTGCCATGTCTCTCGTCGCTTCCATGTGGCTTTCCGAGCCGCTCGTCGCTCTCGGTCACGTCGAGGATGTCGTCAACGATCTGGAACAGAACGCCCAACTCGTCGGCGAAACGGCGGTACCTCATTGTCTCACTTTCGTCAGCTCCCTCAAGAATCGGGATCACACAGACGCTGGCGGAGATCAGCCGGCCGGTCTTCAGGGTGTGCAGCTCGCGCAGGCCCGCGGCGTCGAGCTCGGCGCCGATCACGTCGACGTACTGGCCGCCGACCATGCCGTCGACGCCGGTCGCGGCGGCCAGCTCGCGCAGCGCGGCGAGCACCCGGGCGGGATCGCCGGGCTGCTCGCAGAAGAGCCGGACCGCCTCGGCGAAGAGCCCGTCGCCGGCGAGGATCGCGACATCCTCGCCGAAGCGCTTGTGCGAGGTCGGCTTGCCGCGGCGCAGGTCGTCGTCGTCCATCGCCGGCAGGTCGTCGTGGATCAGCGAGTAGGTGTGGATCAGCTCGATCGCGGAGGCGACCGGGAGGAAGCGCTCCGGCGGGGCGCCGAGGGCGCGGGCGGTGGCGAGGGCGAGGACCGGGCGGACGCGCTTGCCGCCGGCGAGCAGCGAATAGCGCATCGCCTCCTCGAGGCCCGCGGTGCCCGCCGCGGGCGAGAAGCGCAGGTCGGCGAGCGCCACTTCGACCAGGTCCCGCAGGTCCTCGGGGTAGGCGATATCGGGCATCAGCGGCGACCGGCGGCGGCCCGCTGCGTGACTTTTCCACGCCATACGGTGGAAAATCCGCGCAGGGCGCGGGGGGCGCGCCTATTCACTGTCGGCGGCGGCGGCCTCGCGGGCGCGGCGGTTGGTCTCCTCGACCGCCTCGGCCGCGAGCTCGCCCGCCTCGGCGGCCAGCGCAGCGGCGCGCCCCTCCGCGAGCTCGCCCTCGCCCTCCAACTCGGCGGCGATCTCGCGCAGCCGCTCGGCGATCTCGCGCAGGCGGCTCATCCGGCCGGCTCGCGCTCGCGGACGATCGCCCCGAGCACGCCGTTGATGAAGCCGGCCGAATCGGCACCGCAGTACTCCTTGGCGATCTCGACCGCCTCGTCGATCGCCACCTCGTAGGGGGTCTCTCCCTCCTCGATCTCGAACAGCGCCACCCGCATCACGTTGAGGTCGAGCGGCGCGATCCGGTCGATGGTCCAACCGCTGCGCAGGTGTTCGGCGATCGTGTCGTCGAGTTCTTCGCGGTTGGCGTCGACGCCCTCGGCCAGTTCGCGGGTCAGCGGTTTGACGTCGGCCACCAGCTCGGTGAGCGGGCGGCCGGTCACGTCGCGCTGGTAACTGGCGAAGACGGCGTCACGGCGTTGGTCGGAGCGGCGCATCAGGTCATTGTCTCAGGCGCGGAGGCGCGCGTCCGTGATGCGGGGCACGCCCGGGAGCGAGCTCAGCGCAGGATCTCGATCAAGAGCACCCAGGCGTTGGCCACTGCGCCGAGGGTGAGGAAGACGAACCCGGCGGCGACCCAGTAGAGGCCGCCGCCGAATGCGAAGACCTCGGAGAGGGCGCCGATCGCCACCAGGCCGGAGCCGGAGAGGCGGATGATCCAGCGGCTGGCAAGCCAGGCGGTCGGCCGATCGGCGTCGTCGGGGAGCTCATGGGTGACCGGAAGCGCGAAGAGCACGGCGAGGAGCACGACGGCGATCCCCAGGATCTCGAGGCCGAGGGCGACGTGGCCCTGGCCCGGCATCAGGCCGGCGATCGATACCACCAGCACGGTGAGGAGCAGGGCGAGGGTCTCCACCCCCCGCTCGGGCAGGCCGTCGTATTTGACGATCCGGTCGACGTTGATCGAGACGGCTACGAAGAGGAGTCCGGCAAGCGCCGCCGATGCACCGGCCATCGCGACGAAGAGGTCCTTCCACTCCTCCGGGGCGTAAGCGGTGCTCATGACCGCAGGGCGCTAGGCGCGCGACATGTATTCGCCGGTGCGGGTGTCGACCCTCACCGTCTCCCCCTCCTCGATGAAGAGGGGGACCTGGACCACGGCGCCGGACTCGAGCGTCGCCGGCTTGTTGCCGCCGCCCGAGGCGGTGTCGCCTTTCAGGCCCGGATCGGTCTGGGTCACTTTCATCTCGACCGCGCTCGGCACCTGTACGTCGCTCGGCTGTTCGTCGACGAAGAGCACCTCGACCTCGGAGTTCGGCAGCACCCACTGCATCACGTCGCCGAGCACCGCCGAGGGGATTTCGATCTGGTCGTAGTCCCGGTTGTCCATGAAGACGACCGACTCGCCCTGGTCGTAGAGGTACTGCATCTTTTTCGATTCGGTGCGCACGAGGCGGAACTTCTCGCCGGCGCGGAAAGTTTTGTCGATCACGTTGCCGTCCTCGATGCGGCGCAGTTTCGTGCGCACGAAGGCGCCGCCCTTGCCCGGCTTGACGTGCTGGAACTCGACGATCTTCCAGATCTTGCCGTCGATTTCGATGTGTGACCCGTTGCGGAATTGATTCGTGGAAACAGTCATCTGGAGCCTGACTCTAGCGACGGGGCGGGTGGTGGTGACGGCGCGCGGAGTGCTGCGGTCAGTCCTTCTGCTCGGAGGCGGCGGGGACGAGGGTGGTCGCGGCGCCGCCGCCGAGGACGCGCCGGGTGAGGCTCGGGGCGAGGGCACGAAGGTGGGCGGCGAGCGCGTACTTGCGCGGCACGTAGCGCTCCGCCTTGCCGCCGGGGCCGACCTCGTAGATCGCGTCGGCGACCTGCTCGGGGGTGCCGAGGAGCAGGCGGGTGAGCGCTTTCTCGCGTAGCTCTGCCTGCGGGAAGCCGTCGGTCGGGATGAACCCGGGCAGGACCATGCCGACGTGGACGCCGTGCGGTGCCTCCTCGAGGTTGAGGGCGTCGGTCCAGCCGATCAGTGCGAACTTGCTCGCCGAGTAGGCGCCCGACTTGGCGCGGCTGACCCGGCCGGCGGTGCTGGCGACGTTGACGATCGCGCTCGGGGCGGAGCGGTGCAGCAGCGGCAGCAGGGCCTCGGTGAGGCGGACCACGGCGTCGAAATTCAGCTCCATGTGGCGGTGGACGTTGTCCCAGCCGGTGTCGGCGAAACTCCCCCGCCACCCCGCCCCGGCGTTGTTGACGAGGAGATCGAGACGGTCGTGGTGCTGCTCGAGGTGGGCGCGCACCAACTCGGGTGCGTCGGGCCGGGTCAGGTCGGCGGCGACCCAGGTCGCGGGGACGGGCAGCGAGGCGGCCAGCTCGGCGAGCAACTCGCCGCGGCGGGCGACGAGGACCAGCTCGGTGCCCGGCTCACGGGCGAGGCGCCGCACGGTGGCAGCGCCGATCCCACTCGAGGCGCCGGTGACCAGCGCGACCTTGGATGACGAGGGCATGACCTAACGCTATGTCACGAATCACCACACCGGTAGAGGGTGCCGCTCCCGCTGGTGCCGCTCGCGGCTTCCGAGGTTTCGGATTCCGACGACGAACCGTAGGCCGAGGAGGAGATCGCGGTACAGGATTCCACCACGCTGTCGATCGCCGATTCGGAGCCGGTGCGGGTGTCACCGCCGGCGCCGCCCGCGGACGCGCCTTCGCCACCGCCAGATGGGCCGCCGCCGGTCATGCCGCCACCGAGGCCGCTGGTGTAGATCCAGGTGATGTCGCCGTCGGCGATCCGTTCTTCCAGCCAGGCGGCGCTGACCGTCGACTCTTTGCCGGAGAACCCACCGATGCCGGCGACTTCGGCGCCCGCTTCGATGATCGAGGCGGAAGCGCCCGATTGGCTGTCGACCGCGATCGTGCCGCCGCCGTGGGCTTCGGTGTATTCGAGGATCGAGCTCAGGTCTTCGCCGCCGAACATTCCCCCGCCGGCCATGCCGCCCGCGCCCATCGAGGGCGGTCCGCCTTCGGTCGAGCCGGATTCACCGAACAGTTGACCGAGGGCGCCGGATTCGGAGCCGGATTCGCTCGATTCACCGAAGAGTTCGCGGGCCGCGCCGTTGCCTGATTCGGTCGATTCGGCGGCGCCTCCGCCCAACTGGGACGGGAGTTCGCCGCTTTCGGTGGCGCCCGTCGAGGGCGGGCCACCCATGCCGCCGGATTCCGAGCCGCCGAAGCTCGGCGGGCCACCCCCTTCGGAGCCACCGGGACCGCCCGTACCTCCGCCGGGGCCGCCACCCATGCCGCCCATCGAGGCGGATTCGGGGCCGCCGGCAGGGAACGTGCTGCTGGTCGGGTGGCCGAGGGTGTCGACCGACCAGATCGCCGGGCCGACGAGGAGGATGCCGAGGCCGACGGCCAGCGCCGCGACACGCAGGCGCGCCGCCTTCTTTCGGTCGCCGAGCCGGACGGCGAGACCGTCGGCGAAGAGCAGGGTCACCACCGCGGCAACCGAGACGATCACCAGCGGCACGACGAGCCAATCGAGGTCGGGGGCGCTGTGGTCGATGACGACCAGCTCGACGATCGCGCCGAGGCCGATCGCCACCGCGCCAATCATCCGCGCGAGGACTGCTTCGCGGCCGTCGCGGCCCGCCGCCGCGCCGGACATCCGCCCGGCGCCCGGCGTCGACGCGTGGCCGCGCTCCACCGCCAGCACCTGTCCCACGGTCGCGCCGACCAGGGCCGCCGCGAAGGACGCCAGCAGGGACGTGTAGTAGGGATGGAAGATGCCGCCGGCGAAGCTGAACGCCACCGCGGTGATGCCGAAGGCGCCGCCGACGGCGAGGATCCAGCCGGTACGGGGATCGGTCCGCCGCAGGCGACTGAGCGCGGCGATGCCGATGCCGCCGGCGAGGGCCGCGCCGAGCAGCCAGCCGGCCTGGCCGCCAAGACTTTCGTTCAGCAGGCGGAACACTCCGGTCGGACCGCCGAAGGTCCCGCCGGTACCGAGGTTGCCGGGCCCGCCGGTCTGGCCTTCCAGCCGTCCCAGGCCGTTGTATTCCCAGATCAGCGACCAGATGCTGTTGTCGCTGGTGCCGGAGATCCACGGTCGGTTCGCGGCCGGGGTCAGCCAGACGAGGACCGGCCAGGCGAGCGCGACTGCGACCAGCGCCGCGCCCGCCCAGGCCAGCTGCCGGATCGCGACCAGACGGCCGCGCGGTGCCACCCAGAGCCAGGCGAGCGCCATCCCGGGAAGGACCATCAGTGCCGCGCCCATCTTCGCCTCGAACCCGATACCGACGCAGACGCCGGCCAGGACGAGCCACACCGTCGCCCCCTTTTCGAGAGCCCGGACGAAGCACCAGAGCGCGCCGACGCTGCACAGGACCAGCAGCGCGTCGGGGTTGTTGTGGCGGGAGATCGCGACGACGATCGGAGTCAGGGCAAGCGCCAGGCCCGCCACGGTCCCGGCGATGCGGCCCCAGTGGCGCCGCGTCAGGTCATAGAGAAGGCCGACCGAGGCGACGCCCATCAGCGCCTGCGGCACCAGGATCGCCAGCGAGTTGAAGCCGAAGAGTTTTGCCGAGAGCGCCTCCACCCAAAGGGCCGCGGGCGGCTTGTCGACGGTCATCAGCCCCTTCGCGTCGAAGGAGCCGTAGAGGAAGTCGTGCCAGCTGCCCGCCATCGAGCGGACCGCGGCGCTGTAGTAGTCGTTCGCCCAGCCGTTCTTGCTCAGGCCCCAGAGGTAGAGCAGCGCGGCGAGGCCGAGCAGTACCGCAAGCTCGGGGCGCGGCAGCGGCAACGCTCGCAGGCGGGCCGGCAGGCGGTCGCGCAGCCGGGTCGAGTTCCAGGATGAGTGGTTTGGGTGGGTAGCTGACTCCATGCACCCACGGTGGCGGCCGAAGCTATGAGGAAGCTGGGTCGCCGCTGGGAGTGCGGAGGGGCAGGCGGACCGTGAGCAGGGCGCCGCCGCCGGCGGGATTGGAGGCGTCGACGGTGCCGCCGTGCGCGTTGACCAGCGCCGCGACGATCGCCAGGCCGAGGCCCGCACCGCCGTCGTCGCGCCCGCGCGCGGCGGAATCGCGCCAGAAGCGCTCGAAGACCGCGTTCGGGTCGCCGGGCGGCAGCCCCGGGCCGTGGTCGCGCACCTCCACCGTCGCCCAGGTCTCGGTCGATTCGAGCGAGAGCTCGATCGGCGTGCCGGCAGGCGTGTGGACGATCGCGTTGCGCAGCAGGTTGGCGAAGACGCGCCGCAGCGCGTCGCCATCGGCCTCGATCGCCAGCGGCCCGGTCGGGTTCAGCGAGATCTGGCGCTCCGGCGCCGCCGCCCGGGCGTCGTCGCGGACGTCCTCGAGCAGCTCGCGCAGGTCGAGCGGTTCGCGCGCCGGCTCGCGCACCTCGTCGACCCGGGCCAGCGTCAGGAGGTCGTCGACCAGCCCGCCCATGCGCGTCGACTCGGCCTCGATCCGGGACATGGCCCGCTCCACCTCGGCGGGCTCGCGCGCCGCGCCGATCCGGTAGAGCTCCGAGTAGCCGCGGATCGATGCCAGCGGCGTGCGCAGCTCATGCGAGGCGTCGGCGAGGAAGCGCCGCAGCCGCCTCTCCCCCGCCGCCCGCTCGGCGAAGGCCTTCTCGATCTGCACCAGCATCGCGTTCAGGGACCGTCCCAGGCGGCCGACCTCGGTGCGGTCGTTGTCCGGCTCGACCCGGCGCGAGAGGTCGCCGGCGGCGATCTGTCCCGCCACCTCTCCCATCCGCCGCAGCGGCCGCAGCCCGACCCCGACCAGCCACCAGGCGGCGATGCCGAGCGCGATCAGGATCGCCCCGCTGACGACGAGCTCGATCAAGGTCAGCTGGTGGAGCGTCGCATTCGTGTCGCCGAGCGGCACGGCGACGACCGAGGCTCCTTCGCCGACTTCGACCGCGGCGGCGCGGAATTCTTCCGAGCCGCCGCCGCGCTCGCCGACCGTGACCGGCTTGATCGCCCTCGGCGAGGTCGCTTCGAGGTCACTCGGGATCTCCGGCGTCGGCACTTCTTCGCCGAAGAACGTGGATTCGGTCCGCGCGACGACTTCGCCTTCCGCGTTGCGCAGCTCGCCGAAAGCCGTCCCCGGCAGGTCCCCGGACGGCGGGCCGCCACCGGGGCCGCCCGTTTCACCGCCCGCCTGACCGCCGCCTTCCACCGCCACGCCTTCGCCCGCGGGCCCCGGCCCGAAGGTCTGGTTCGATTCGTCGCCCGCTTGATTCAGCAGGCGGACGGTGACCGGCGCGACAGCCGTTTCGAGTTGCTGGTCGACGCGGTCGAAGAGGTAGTTGTGGAGCGCCCGGTAGGAGGCGACATCGGCCACTGCGAGGCCGACCACCGAAAGGGCGACCAGCAGCAGGACGAGCCGCGTCCGCAGCGACCAGTCAGGCAGGCGGAAGGCGGAGCGCATAACCGACCCCTCGCACCGTGTGGATCAGGCGCGGGCCCTGCGCCTCGAGCTTCTTGCGCAGGTAGCTGACGTAGGTCTCGAGGACGCGGGCGTCGCCACCGAAGTCGTAATCCCAGACGTGGTCGAGGATCTGGGCGCGGGTGAGCACGCGCCGCGGGTGTGACATCAGGTAGCGGAGCAGGCGGTATTCGGTGTCGGTGAGATCGAGCGAGGTGCCGGCGCGGAAGACCTCGCGGGTGTCGTCGTCGAGCTCGAGGTCGCCGAAGCGCAGCACCGACTCGCCGCCGCCCGCGTTGCCGAAGCGACGCAGGACCGAGCCGACGCGGGCGAGAAGCTCCTCGACCGAGAACGGCTTGGTGACGTAGTCGTCGCCGCCGAGAGTGAGGCCGCGGACTTTGTCCTCGGTGGTGTCGCGGGCGGTGAGGAAGAGGATCGGGGTGTCGTCGGCGCGCTCGCGCATCCGTTTCGCGACCTCGAAACCGTCGAGGTCGGGGAGCATCACGTCGAGCAGGACGAGGTCGGGACGGAACTCGGTCACCGCCTGCAGGGCGGCCTGGCCGTCGCCCGCCGTCGCCACCTCGTAGTTGTTGAAGCGGAGGGCGATCGAGAGGACGTCGGCGATGTTCGACTCGTCGTCGACGACGAGCACCTTGCCTGCGGTCTTGGTCAGGGCTGCGTTCATGGCCCCATGTTCTCGGAACTTCCTGTGCGTTTCCTGAGAGACGCGCCCGACGCTTGTATCCCTGTGGGCGACAAGCGTCGAGGCGGCGCTCCCAGAGAACCATGAGGCTGCGCCCACGGAGGTCCAACGGTCCGCCGCCACTCTCGGGTCGCATGAGACCAACCGTCGAGATCGCCATCCCCGTGTACAACGAGGAGGTCGCGCTGGAGCAGAGCGTCCGCCGCCTCCATGACTTCTGCCGCGAGTCGCTCCCCTACTCGTTCCGCATCGTCATCGCCGACAACGCGAGCGAGGACGGGACCGCGGCGATCGGCGCCCGGCTCGCCGATGAGCTCGACGCGGTCGCCTACCTGCGGCTCTCCGAGAAGGGCCGCGGGCGGGCGCTGCGCCGGGTCTGGTCGCGCAGCGAGGCCGACGTCGTCGCCTACATGGACGTCGACCTCTCGACCGGGCTCGAGGCCCTGCTGCCGCTGGTCGCGCCGCTGATCTCCGGCCACTCCGACCTGGCGATCGGCACCCGCCTCGCGCGCGGCTCACGAGTCGTCCGCGGTCCCAAGCGCGAGGTCATCTCGCGGATCTACAACCGGCTCCTCCACCTCACCCTGCGCAGCCGCTTCTCCGATGCCCAGTGCGGTTTCAAGGCGGGGCGCGCCGCGGTCGTCAAGGCGCTGCTGCCGCGGGTCGAGGACCAGGCCTGGTTCTTCGACACCGAGCTCCTGGTGCTCGCCGAGCACTCCGACCTGCGCATCCACGAAGTGCCGGTCGACTGGGTCGATGACCCCGATTCGCGCGTCGACATCGTCCGCACCGCGCTCGAGGACCTGCGCGGGATCGCCCGGCTCGGCGGCGAACTCAGCCGCTTCGCCCTGGTGGGCATCGCCAGCACCGTCCTCTACCTGCTGCTCTTCCTCGCGCTGCGGGCGGCGATGCCACCGCTCGTCGCGAACGCCGCCGCGCTCGCGCTCAGCGCCGTCTTCAACACTGGCGCCAACCGCCGCTTCACCTTCGGTCGGCGCGGCCGCGAGGGCCTCGCCACCCACCACTTGCAGGGACTGATCGTCTTCGGCTTCTGCCTCGGCCTCACGACCGGGGCACTGGCGGCCCTCGGAGCGCTCGCCCCGGGCGCCTCGCAGGCGGTCGAGGTCGGCGTCCTCGTCGCCGCCAACGCCGCCGCGACGCTGCTGCGCTACTGGCTCCTGCGGCGGCTCTGGGTCTTCGGCCCGCGCGCCACCGCCCCTGGGCAGCCGGGGCCCGAGTTGCAGGACTTAGGATTGGCGGCGTGTCCGACGCCTCGTCCCCGGCCGCGCGCGAGCAGCCGCACCCCCGCCACGCGCCGCGCCTGAGCGCCGCCCGCCGCGAGGGCGGGCGGGTCACGCCGCTGGAGCTCTTCTTCGACCTCGTCTTCGTCCTCGCGATCACCGAGTGCACCTCGCTGATGTCCCACCACCCGAGCTGGTCGGGGCTGGCGCAGGGGCTGCTGGTGCTCGGCGTGCTCTGGTGGGCCTGGGCGGCGTACGCCTGGCTGACCAGCGTGATCGACCCCGAGGCGGGGCCGGTGCGCCTTGTCTTCTTCGCCGCGATGGCCTCGATGCTGATCGCCGCGATCTGCGTGCCGGAGGCGTTCGGCGATCTGGCGCTCGCCTTCGCCCTCGCGATCGGCTTCTTCCGGGTGGCCCACATCGCGCTCTTCACGATCGCCGATCCCGATAATCCCGATCTGCTCCACTCGGTACGGGTCCTCGCGATCTCGACCGCGATCGCGGTCGGCCTGCTCGCCGCCGCATCGGCCTTCGACGGAATCGCCCAGGCGGCATTCTGGGTGCTGGCGCTGATGCTCGACTTCGGCATTCCCTACTTCTTCGGCGCCGAGGGCTGGGAGCTCGTCCCCGGCCATTTCGCCGAGCGCCACGGGCTGATCATCATCATCGCCCTGGGCGAGTCGATAGTCGAGATCGGCGCCGGGGCCGCCGGCCACCTCGACCTCGCGATCGGCACTGCCGCCGTCCTCGGGGTCGGTATCGCAGCGGCGATGTGGTGGGTCTATTTCGACATCGTCGCGCTGGTTTCGGCGCGCCGGCTCAGTGAGGCCGAGCCCGGCCGGGTGCAGAACACGCTCGCCCGCGACTCTTACTCCTACCTGCACCTGTACATGGTCGCCGGGATCGTGATGACGGCGTTCGGACTGAAGACGGTGATCGCCCACACCGGGTCCGACCTCGAGTGGGTGACGTCGTTCGCCCTGCTCGGGGGCATCGCCACCTACCTGCTCGGGCTGGTCGCCTTCCGCTACCGCCACATCCGCACCTGGAACCGCAACAAACTGCTCGTGTCGGGCGCGCTGGTGGCACTGGTCCCACTCGGGACGGCGATCCCGGCGCTCGCCACGCTCGCGATCGCGACCGCGCTCCTCGCCCTCCTGGTCATCCTCGAGCACGCCGGTTACGACGAGCGCCGCGACGAGCTCCGCCGCCGTAACACGATGACCGAGGCCGAGTCGGAGCTGCTCGCCGAAGGGGCCGCCTGACGACGCATCCGCTTCGGGAACTTCGCGCGTACCCGAGCGATGCCACCCCCCTAACATGGCGGTTCTTCACGGACGGATGTTTGACTTCGACATACTGGCGGACTTATGACGAATTCCAACGAGGTTCCCAAGCTTCTCGACGAACTGCTGCGGGCGGGCGCGCCGTCCGGTTACGAGGGACCCGCGGCCGCGGTCTGGCGCAAGTCCGCATCCGCTTTCGCCGAGCTTTCCTACGACGGCATCGGCTCGACCTTCGCCCGGGTCGGCGAGGCCGAGCCGCTGGTCGCGATCGTCGGTCACATCGACGAGATCGGGCTGATCGTCACCCACGTCGACGAGAAGGGCTTCCTCTGGTTCGAGCCGATCGGCGGCTGGGATCCGCAGATCCTGGTCGGCCAACGGGTCGAGGTGACCGGGCGCGAGGGGATCGTCCCCGGCGTCGCCGGTCGCAAGCCGATCCACCTGCTCGAGCCCGACCAGCGCAAAAAGGTGGTCGAACTCAAGTCGATGCACATCGACATCGGCGCCGCCGACCGCGAGGAGGCCGAGGTCATGGTCCGCGTCGGCGACCCGGTCGTGATCCGCACCGAACCGATGCAGGTGGCGGGCACGCGCCTCGTCTCCAAGTCGATGGACAACCGGCTCGGCGCCTACGTGGCGCTCGAATCGACCCGCCGCTGCGCCGAGGGCGCCGGCCCGGGCGGCTCGATGGCGGGCGTCGCCGCGGTGCAGGAGGAGATCGGCCTGTTCGGCGCGCGCACCTCAGCCTTCGAGCTGAAACCGGACCTCGCCGTCGCCGTCGACGTCACCCATGCGACCGACGCGCCAGGGGTCGATGAGAAGGAGGTCGGCGTGCACCCGCTCGGCTCCGGCCCGGTGATCGGCCGCGGCTCGACGCTGTCGCCGAAAGTCTTCGAGCTGCTGGTCGAGACCGCCGAGGCGGAGGGGATCGAGTACTCGATCAGCGCCAGCGGCCGCAGCACCGGCACCGACGCCGACGCGATCCAGATCGCGCGCTCGGGGATCCCGACCGGCCTGGTCTCGATCCCGCTGCGCTACATGCACTCGCCGGTCGAGATGGTCGACCTGACCGACGTCGAGGCGACGATCGCCCTGCTCGCGGCCTTCGGCTCCCGCATCAAAGCCGGCGTCGACCTCAGCCGCTAATCGACGTACGTCAGGTCTTTGGGGAGCGAAGAGAGATTGCGCAGGCCGTCGTCGGTGACGACGACCAGGTCCTCGATCCGCACGCCGAGGTCGCCGGCCAGGTAGATCCCCGGCTCGACGGTGACGACTTCGTTCGTCGCCAGCACGTCGTCGGAGCGCAGCGAGAGGCGCGGGCCCTCGTGGATGTCGAGGCCGACCCCATGCCCGAGCCCGTGGCCGAAGTGCTCGCCGTGGCCGGCGTCGTCGATCACCTTGCGCGCCGCCTTGTCGACGTCCTCACCGATCTCGCCCGGGTGGATCGCCTCCAGCGCCGCCTGCTGGGCGGCCAGCACGGTCTCATAGACGCGCCGGCCTTCCTCACCGGGGTCGCCGGTCGCGTAGGTGCGGGTGCCGTCGGAGCAGTAGCCGTCGAGCTTGGCGCCCATGTCGAAGACGATCAGCTCGCCCTTGCCGATCACCCGGTCGCCCGGCTCGGCGTGGGGCTGGGCGCCGTTGGGGCCGGCGGCGACGATCGTGTCGAAGGAAAGCGTGCCGCCGAAGCCACGGACCTTTTCCTCGAAGAACTCGGCGACCGCGCGCTCGGTCTTGCCGACGAAGCCCTTTTCGACGGTCTGCTTCAGCGCCGCGTCGGCAAGCTTCGAGGCCTCGGCGATCAACGCCAGCTCCTGCTCGTCCTTGACCCGCCGCAGCGCCTCGACCGCGCCACCGGCGGGGACCGCCTCGACCCCGTCGGGCAGTTTCTCCTCCAGTTTGGTCAGCGAGCGGACCGAGACGTGGTCGTCCTCGAAGCCGGTCTTGCCCTCGAGGCGCTCGCCGATCCCGCCCAGCCAGTCGCCGGTCAAGGTCACGCACTCCCACTCCGAGACCTCGGCGGCGGCGCGCTCGGTGTAGCGGAAGTCGGTGAGGAAGATGCGGATGCCGGGGCCGCAGATCGCCGCCCCGTTGGTGCCGGTGAAGCCGGTCAGGTAGCGGACGTTGGTCAGGTCGGTGACCAGCATCCGGTCGAGGCCCTTCTCCGCCAGCGCCGCCTCGAGACGGTCGCCGCGGCCGCGCATCAGGCCCCCACCCCGAGCTCGCGGGCGAGCACCCCAAGCGCCTCTTTGTAGCCGTCGGCGCCCTTGCCGGAGATCTTCTCCACCACCAGGCCATCGAAGACCGAGACCTTGCGCCAGTCGTCGCGCGAGTCGACGTCGGAGAGGTGGACCTCGACCGCAGGGAGGCCGGCGACGTCGAGCGCGTCGGCGATCGCACGGCTGTAGTGGGTCCATGCCCCGGCGTTGATCAGCGAGCCGTCAGCCAGGTCCGGCAGCCGGTGCAGGTACTCGACGAACTCACCCTCGTGGTTGGTCTGGAAGAACAGCGGTTCGAGCCCCGCCTCACGCGCCCAGCCCTCGATCTGGTGTTCGAGCTCCGACAGCGAGCGGCCACCGTAGAAGGACGGGTCCCGGCGCTCGAGGATGTCGAAGTTGACCC
>CAWCJB010000007.1:0-71110 GCA_963795675.1 uncultured Solirubrobacterales bacterium | reverse complement strand
CTCGGGGCCGGTCGAGCAGTTGAGGCCGACCACGTCGACCTCGAGCGCGGTCAGCGTGGTCAGCACCGACTGGATGTCGGTGCCGAGCAGCATCTTGCCGCCGTTCGGCAGCAGCGAGACGCTGATCTGCAGGGGCAGCGTGCGGCCGGTTTCCTTGAACGCCTGGCGGGCACCGAAGATCGCCGCTTTCACCTCGAGGATGTCCTGGGCCGTCTCGATGATGATCAGGTCGGCGCCGCCGTTGACCAGGCCGGTGGCCTGCTCGGCGAAGACCTCGGCCAGGCGACCGAAGGAGATGTCGCCGAGGGTCGGGTCGGTGGAGGCGGGCAGGAAGCCGGTCGGGCCGATCGAGCCGGCGACGAAGCGGTCCGGGCCGGCCGCCTTGCGGGCGATTTCGGCAGCCTTCGTGTTGATCTCCATCGTGTGCTCGCCGAGGCCCCACTCCTCGAGCTTCAGCCGCGAGCCCTGGAAGCTGTCGGTCTCGACCACCTCGGCGCCGGCCTCCAACATCGAGGTGTGGACGCCCTCGATCACGTCGGGCCGGTTGAGGATCAGCGCCTCATGGCATTTGCCCTGCAGGCCGCCGTAGTCCTCCTGGGTCAGGTCGAACTGCTCCAGGGTCGCGCCCATGCCGCCGTCGAAGACGACGACGCGCTTCTTCACCGCCGCTATGTAGTCGCGCTCAGCCATGAACTTCACAGGCTACCGAGGCGGTGCCACGACCAAACGATCCCGGGCCGCGGCGACGGTGGAACCGCAGCCCGGGAATCCGGTCAGCCTTCAAAGACCCCGATTTCATTGTTGGAGATCACCGGCATGGAGAGGGTGGTCTGCAGGGTCGCGCTTTTACCTCCTAATTCCAGTTGCGCGACCGTTTCTTTCAGTCGCGGTTCCGCGTTGGTAAACCATTCGCCTGTCGCGGGTTCGGGAAAGCTGAGCGTCGGCGTTGCCGAATAGGCGTTCACCGGCAGGACCTTTGCGAGCACCTCTCCGGTCAGGTTGTAGACCTGGTTTTTCATGCCGATGGTGCAGAGGCTTCCTTCGACCTGCAGCTGCACCAGCGGGCCGCCGGCAGTTTCTGCCGAGAACAGCGCACCGGCGGCTTTGCCGCTGCTGGCGGGCCATACGAGGGTGCTCTTCATCGCTTTGAACACGATTTTTCCGGCGACTTCGCCTGGGCTGCGTACGGTGCAACCTGAAGGCGACACAACTTTGGCGTTGGTGCAGGAAAGCGCCACATTGAACTGGGTTCCCGGGCTACCCGCGCCGCTCCCAATGTCGCTCCCGCCGAAGGTGCATTTTCCTATCGGCACCTGGAATTCCGCGCTGCTCAGCCCTGGGGCGACAATGCGGATCGCTTCGGTGTCCTGCCCACTGAACACTTCACTTTTTCCGGCGCCGAGCCAGGAGGTAACTCCTTTTATCGACACCGACCACTTCGGTGCTATCGCGGCGCCTGCCGAGGCAACTCCGATGGAGTTGACCGCCAACAGGGTCACCGTGAGTGCTGCTACCAGCTTCAGTCTGCCTCCCGATCTCATGCTCTCTCCCTTGCGGTTGTTTCCCCGCCCTCGGCGAGGATGCGCAGGTCGAAGACCGAAAGTCAACAAACTTTTAGCAAACCGCCCTGTTAGCAAACCGCTTTGTAGGGCACCGCCGGTGGGCGTCTGCCCGGGAGGGGCTGGGATCAGCCGCGCAGGCCGAGGCGCCGCTTCCAGTCGCGCGCGTTGAGCAGCTGGGTCAGGCGGGCGATCAGGCTGCGCTTGCCGCGGGTGTAGGGGTACCAGGTCGGTTCGCGCTTGCCCGCGAAGCGGGTGATCACCAGCGACTCGGTGCGGCAGAACTTGCGGATCCCCTGGGCGCCGTGCCGGTAGCCGATCCCCGACTCCTTCCAACCGCCCATCGGCACGTCGGAGGCGAAGTAGTTGACCAGCACGTCGTTGACGTTGACGGCGCCGCACTCGACCCGGCGGGCGATCCGTTCGGCGTTCTCGCGGGAGCCGAAGACCGAGCCGGAGAGCCCGTAGCGGGTGTCGTTGGCGAGCCGCAGCGCCTCCTCGGAGTCGCCCACCTTCATCACCCCGACCACCGGGCCGAAGGTCTCGTCGCGCATCACCTTCATCGAGTGGTCGACGTCGACCAGCACCGTCGGTTCGAAGTAGTCGCCGGGGCCGGGGACGCGCTTGCCGCCGGTCAGGGCGCGGGCGCCGTTGGCGAGCGCGTCATCGACCTGGCCCTCGACGATCGCGGTCTGGTTCGGTGAGGTCATCGCGCCGACGTCCTTCGGATTGCGGGCGTCGTCGGAGCCCTGGCGGATGCGGCCGACCTCCGCCGTCAGCTTGGCGATGAACTCGTCGTAGATCGGCTCCTCGACGTAGATCCGCTCGACCGAGATGCAGACCTGTCCGGAGTTGAACATCCCGCCCCAGGCGGCGGCGTTGGCGGCACGGTCGAGGTCGGCGTCGCGGAGGACGATCATCGGGTCCTTGCCGCCGAGCTCGAGGCTGACCGGGGTCAGCGTCTCGGCGGCGCGCGCCATCACCTTGCGGCCGGTGCGGTCGGAGCCGGTGAACTGGATGAAGTCGACGTTGTCGACCAGCGCACCGCCGGTCTCGCCGATCCCCTGGACGACGTCGAAGACGTCCGGGGCGCCGATCTCATGCTTCCAGGCGTCGACCACCTCGGCGAGCCCCAGCGGGGTGAACTCGGAAGGCTTGATGACGACCGCGGCGCCCGCCATCAGGGCCGGGATCGCGTCGCCGACCGAGAGGATCAGGGGGAAGTTCCAGGGGCTGATGATGCCGGCCACGGGGTGGGGCCGGTACTGCACCCGCAGCTTCTTCGACGCCAGCAGGGGAGAGTGGGGGCGGACGCTCTCCTCGCCGATGAACTTGGCCGCCTGGGTGCCGTAGAAGTTGATCGTGTCGGCCAGGTAGGTGGGCTCGTTGGAGGCGTCGGCGCGCACCTTGCCGGTCTCCCGCTGCATCGTGTCGAGCACCCGGTCGGAGTTGTCGAGCAGCCAGTCGCGCAGCTTGCCGAGCCAGTGGTAGCGGCCCTCGATCCCCATCGCCTCCCAGTCGGGCTGGGCGGCGCGCACCCGCGCCACGGTCTTCGCGACCGCCTCCGGCGAGTCGATCGGCAGCTGGGCGATCGTCTCCCCGGTCGCCGGGTTCAGGACCTCCAGCGTCTCCGCCGCGGCCGCCTCCACGCCGTTCGATCCTGCCATCTCGGTGCTGGTCCCCACGGTCCCGCTCTCCATACTCACCACTCCTCCGTCCCCGTTTGGCTGGTCAGCCAAGGTTAGCCGGGTCGACGCCCGGCGTCAGAAATTCCTGCCGGGGGCGCTCAACCGATGAAGTGCTGGACAACAGCGGCAATGAACCCGGTCGCCAAGGCGCCGAAGAGGATGTCGAAGCGACGGTCGAGCTTGGCTTCGAGCAGCGCGAAGCGCTCGTTCATTTCGGTGCGCAGGCCCTGCGTCTCCGACTTGATCTCCGCCCGCACCTCCTTGAAGTTCTCTTCGGTCCGCTGTGCGAATTCGTCCATCCTCGCGTCGTTCCAGGTCTGCCGGCTCGACTCCATGAGGCCACTGTAGACAGAAAGTTCACACACGTGGCGCGCAGAAAGTGCCAATTGTGTGACGCTTGATTTCGGCCGCGATCGGCGGCCCGAGCTACCTCTCCACCAGGCGGTAGACGGGGCCCTCCTGGGAGGCCACGTAGAGGTGGTGGGCGTCGTCTTCGCCGAACGAGGTGGGGGAGGGGACGGCGAGGCCGAGCTTGTGGTCGCCGGTCGCGCGACCGAGGTGGGGCGTGAGGGCGCGCAGTTGCCCCTCGCAGTAGTCGCCGTAGACGTAGCGGCCGCGGAGGGAGGAGAGGGCCGGGTCGGCGACGACGTAGCCGCCGATCACCGAGCAGCTGTGGTCGCGCGAGTGGGGGTAGGCGAAGATCGGTTTCGTCGTCCCGCCGGGGTCGGGGGTGCCCGAGTCTTCTTCTTCGTAGACGTGGTAGCCCTCGATCGCGTCCCAGCCGAAGTTCGCCCCGCCCGCCGCGGCGACCGTCGTGTAGTCGATCTCCTCGAAGCGGTTCTGGCCGACATCGCCGATCGCGATCCGCGGGCTCTGCGGGTCGGTGACCAGGTCGAAGCTGAAGCGGAACGGGTTGCGAAGGCCGTAGCTGTAGATCTCGTCACGGCCGGCGGCGCCGACGAACGGGTTCGAGGACGGCACCGAGTAGGGCTTGCCGCCCGCCGGCCGCGGGTCGATCCGCAGCAGCTTCCCCAGCAGCACGTTCTTGTTCTGGGCGTTGTTGGGAGGGTCGCCGCCCGCGCCGCCGTCGCCGGTTCCGAAGTAGAGGTCGTCGCCGAGGAACTGCATCTGACCACCGTTGTGGTTGGCGTTGACCGGATGAGGGATCGTGATCACGGTACGTCGCGAGCCCGCCGCCGCCCGGGTCGGGCTTGCCCGCCGGTATTCGTCGATCTCGATCGATCCGGCCTTGTTCACGAAGTAGACGTAGAAGTCGCCGCTCGTCTTGTAGTCGGGCGGGAAGGCGACCGAGAGGAGGCCGCGCTCGCCTTCGTAGTCGACCCGCCCGCGGATGTCGAGAAATGGCTTCGCCTGCCGCTTCCCCTGCTTGAGGACGACGATCCGTCCAGGCTGCTCGACCACGAACAGGAGCGTCGGGTAGCCGGGTGCACCGGCGATGTAGACCGGGTTTTCGAACTTGCCGATCTGCTTCAGCGCGAGCTTGCCGCCAGCGCCGGCGGAGCCACAGGCCGTCAGGCTCAGCGCGAAGGCGAGCGCGAGGACCGCGAGGACGAGGCGTGGACGCATGTCTTCACGCTACCCACCGCCTACCATCACCGACGCTTCAGGGCGAGTCCTTGCCGCCTTCGATTTCGACGATTTCGCCGGCGCCGTTCACTTCGGTTTCCGGCAGTTCGGTGGAGATGTCGGTGACGAAGGAGCCGCTGGGGACGCCGCCGGCGGAGGTCTTCGCCTGCGCTTCGGAGTTCAGCCCGGCACCGACCTGGTAGGCGATCGTGTACTTGCCGGGGCGCACCGCGCTCAGCTTCCAGACCGCCTCGACCGACTTGCCCGGCTTCAGCGGACCGAACGAGTAGGTGCCCGGGGAGGAGGTCTCGGCGCCGCCCGGTTCCGAGGAGCCGGCCAGCCGCGGGTAGGTCGCCGACAGCACCCACACCGGCCGGTCGCCGTTAGCCAGTTCGGGGTTGGGCTCGTGGATCGAGAAGGGGATCTGGGCGGTTTCGCCTTCCTTGCCCTTGATGTTCATCGACACGACCAGCGCCGGGACGGTCTTCTTGCCGTCGTTTTCGACGTCGATCTTCAGCAGCGAGGTCTGGCCGACGAACTGGCGGGCGGGGAAGCTCGCCCCGATCACCTTCACCTGGTAGTTCCCGGCGGGCTGGTTGGAGTCCGAGGACGATCCCCCGCAGGCAGCAAGCAATGCCGCCACGGCCAGAGCCGCGGACCCCACCGCGGCGGCTCGAAGGCGGGCACCCCGACGTGGTGTTCCGGTCCCCCGCAAAGCGTCGCGAACATAGCACGGGGAATCCCCGCAACGGAGCCATTTTCGGGCCACCAGCCTGGTTAGCGCGATCTCAATACGGAGCTAACGGAGCGGGCCGACCGATCCCATAGACTGCGGCCGGATGAGTGGGGTCGCTGCGTCCGGAAGGCGTGGCCGGCTGGAGGAGCAGATGGTCGGAACTGCAGTGAACAGGGCGTTCCTGCCCGCCAAGTCCTTGTTCGAACAGGTCGGGGAGCTCGTGCTCCTGACCGGTCGGACGATCACGTCCGCGATCCGCCCGCCGTACCCCTACGGCGAGGAGTTCATCGGCCAGTTCCTCTTCGCCCTGCAGCTCTGCTGGTTCCCGCTGCTGGTCTCGACCGTGGCGATCAACTTCGGCGCTCCGGGGCTCCAGGCCGCCAACTTCCTCACCCTCTTCGGCGCCCTCGACCGGCTCGGCGGCTTCTTTGTCCTCGCCGCGATCCGAGAAATCGGCCCCTTCGTCACCGGCGTCTGCGTGGCCGGGATCGCCGGCACCGCGATCACCGCCGACCTCGGCGCCCGCAAGATCCGCGAGGAGCTCGACGCCCTCCAGGTGCTGGGCGTCGACCCGATCAAGAACCTGGTCGTGCCGCGCTTCCTCGCCCTGATGCTGATCACCGGGCTGCTCGACATCTTCGCCATCGTCGCCGGCCTCTCCGGCGGCATCCTCACCGAGCTGCTCTATCACCAGAGCCTCGGCGGCTTCTTCGCGACGCTCTTCTCGCAGGCCTCGGTCACCGACCTCTGGGGCTCGGTCCTCAAGTGCACCTTGTTCGGGGCGATCATCGCGATCGTCTGTTGTTACAAAGGCATGACTGCCACGGGCGGCGCCGCCGGCGTCGGCCGCGCGGTCAACGAGGCGGTCGTGATCTCCTTCCTCGCCTTCTTCGCCTTCAACTACGTCTTCACCCAGACGCTGCTGGCGACCAACCCCGAACTGCAGACGATCCGGTGAACGCCTGGCTCGAAGTCCCGCGCGGCTGGCTCGACTCGCTCGGTGAGATCGCCCGCTTCGGCGGCCGCGTCGCCCTGCTCGTCTACTCGGGCCGCGTCTTCCGCTTCTTCGGCGAGGCGCTGCGCCAGGCCGGGATCCTGATCCTCGGCTCGGCGCTCGTGATCTGGGGCCTCGTCTTCGTCCTCGGCCTCCAGTGCGGGATCGAGGGCGCCTATCTGCTGCGCGCCAACGGCGCCCCCGCCTACGCGGGCGTCTTCTCCGCCTGGTGCGACCTGCGCGAGATCCTTCCCTACGCCTTCGGCTACATGCTGGCGGCCAAGGTCGGGACCGGGATCGTCGCCGAGCTCGGCGCGATGCGGATCTCCGACGAGATCGACGCGCTCGAGGTGATGGGTGTGCCGCCGGTCACCTTCCTCTGCGCGACCCGCCTGCTGGCCGCCTGGATCGCCTTCCCGTTCATGTACCTGGTGGCGATCGGGATCATGTACCTGGCCTCCTACGTCGCCGTGGTGAAGCAGATCGGCGACGCCTCATCGGGTGGCTACCTGTTGATCTTCTGGCAGTTCCAGAACCCCCCCGACGTGATCTTCAGCCTGATCAAGGGGATGGTGATGGCGACCGCGATCGTGCTGGTCGGCTGTTATTACGGATACACGGCTTCAGGAGGACCTGTGGGGGTGGGGACCGCGACGGCGAAGTCGATGGTCCTGAACATCGTCTTAGTCCACATCATCGGCATGCTTGGGACCCTTGTCTTCTGGGGAGCCAATCCGCGGGCACCAATAGGAGGGTGACGTGACGCGCAACGACGAGGAAGAGCGCTTCAACGAGATCGAGGAGGAGCAGTACGAGGCCGAGGCCGAGACCAGCGCCGAGCTGGCGGCGACCGAATCGGAGGCTCCACGAGCTGCCGAGGCGCCGGCGACGGTCGGCCACCCGCAAAGCGCCACCGACGAGGGCCCTTACGTGAGCGAGGACGGCGCCTTGATGGGCCGCGACTTCGTCATCCCGGGCGTCGACCCGCGCGAGCACGACCCCTACCGCTTCCACACCGGCCGCAAGCGTGACCACGGCGGCGAGGACGCGATCGAGATCATCGACCTGGTCAAACAGTTCGGCCGCGCCCGCATCCTCAACGGGCTGAACCTCGGGCTGCCGGAGAACCAGGTCTCGATGGTGCTCGGCCCCTCGGGAACCGGCAAGAGCGTGCTGATCAAGCACATCGTCGGGCTGCTCTACCCGGACTCGGGCGACGTCCTCGTGCACGGTGAATCGATCCCGAACATGACCGACGACGAACTCTTCGAGGTGCGCAAAAAGTTCGGCCTGCTGTTCCAGGACGGGGCGCTCTTCGGCTCGATGAACATCTACGACAACGTCGCCTTCCCGCTGCGCCAGCACACCGACAAAGGCGAGGAGGAGATCGGCGAGATCGTCAACCGGCGGCTGAAAGAGGTCGGCCTCTCGGAGGCGACCTACAAGATGCCGAACGAGCTCTCCGGCGGGATGCGCAAGCGCGCCGGGTTCGCCCGGGCGCTGGTGCTGGAACCGGCGATCGTGATGTTCGACGAGCCCGACTCGGGTCTCGACCCGGTCCGCACCGCGCTGCTCTGCGAGCTGATCCGTGAGATCCACGCCGAGAACGGCGGCTGCTATCTGGTGATCTCGCATGACCTCAACACGGCGCGGCGGATCGCCGACTTCATCGCCGTGCTGTGGAGCGGCAAGATCGTCGAGTCGGGCCCGAAAGAAGAAGTCTTCGACTCGTCCAACCCGTTCGTCAATCAGTTCCTCCACGCGGACGTCAGCGGCCCGCTCTCGATGGACTGAGCGCGGTGCGGGACGACGTTCACCGCCAACTGGCACGGCGCTAGCCGCAAGTGAGGCGCCGCCGCCCGTTCGGGGCGATCGCCGCGTGGTCGGTGCGGCATGCCCGCGCGGTGCTTGCCGTCGCCGTACTGGTGGCGATCGCCGCCGCGGTCGGGGCGACCCAGGTCGACACCGACGCCGGGCTCGGGACCTTGGTCGGCAACGGCGACCCGACCTATGAAGCGACGCAACGGGCGCGGTCTGAGTTCGGCGAAGAACCGGTGGTCGTGCTGGTCAAGGAGAGCCTGCCGAAGCTGCTGCTCGGCAAGGATCTGCTGAGGCTGCTGCGGCTCGAGGGCTGCCTCTCGGGCAAGGTGCCGAAGGGGGCGGAAGCGTTGCCGGGGGCCTGCGAAGGGATCGCGGAAATGGAACCGGTCACCTTCCTCGCCGGCCCGGCGACCTTCCTGAACGAGGCGGTGGTGCAGATCGACGAACAGCTCGAACGCCTCTCGCAGAGCCTCGGGGCGGGACAGTTCCGCGAATATCTGCTTCAGGTGGCGACGAAATACGGGATCACCTCGGCGCCCTCGATCGAAAACGAAGAATTCGTCGCGACGGTGGTGTTCGACCTCGCCAAGGCGCGGGGGACGCCGAAGGCGCGGCTCGCCTACCTCTTCCCGAACTCCCACTCGGCCCAGATCGTGATCCGCCTGAAGCCGGACTTGAGCGAAGCCGAACGCCACCGGGCGATCGGCCTGATCAAGGAAGCGGTCGCCGAAACGACGCCCCGCAAGGCCTGCGCCGAAGAAAAGGGTGGCAAGGCCGAACCGTGCTTCGCCCTCGCCGGCGGCGAATACGTGGTCACCGGCGCCCCGGTCGTCGTCGACGCCGTCGCCCGAGCCCTGAAGAGCGCCCTGCTGATCCTCTTCGGCGTCGCCGTCGTGGTGATGGCGATCGTCCTCCTCCTCGCCTTCCGCTCCCGCACGCGCTTGCTGCCCCTGGCGCTGGCCCTCGCGTCCGCCGCCCTGGTCTTCGGCCTCCTGGATCTCGTCGGCGGCTCGCTGACGATGGCGTCGGTGGCGGTCCTCCCGATCCTGATCGGCCTCGCCGTCGACTACGCGATCCAGTTCCAAGCCCGCCTCGACGAGGTGCAAGCAACCGGAGCAACCGGCGCCGAGGCAGCAAGGACTGCCGCAAACCTGTCGGGTCCGACGATCGCAACCGCGTGCCTCGCAACCGCCGCCGGCTTCCTCGTCCTCCTCCTCAGCCCCACCCCGATGGTCCGAGGCTTCGGCGTCCTCTTGTTCGCCGGCGTCCTCTTGGCTTTCATCCTGGTGCTCACGGCGGGCTTCGCCGCGCTAAGCCTGCGTCCCGCCCCGTCCAGCCAAGGCTCCCGTGCGGGCGGGTGGCGCCGAGGGGGGAACCATCCCGAGGAAGCTTCAGCTACCGGAGGGATGGTGGGGCCCCTCGGTGACAGGACCCGCCCGCTTGCAGGCCGCCCGCTAGCGAGCCTTGTCTCGTTCTCGATTGATCGACCGGCCACCATCTTGATCACCGGAGTGGTGCTGGCAGCGATCGGCTGGGGCGTAGGCACCCAGATCGACACGGTCAGTGAAGTCCGCCAGCTCGCACCCGCCAACCTCGGCGCGGTCAAGGACCTGAACACCTACGAGCAATCCACCGGCACCACCGGCAGCCTCGAAGCCCTGGTCGAAGCCCCCGACCTGACCGACCCGGCGACGATCGAATGGATGGCGGGCTTCAAGCGCCGCGTCCTCGCCGCCGACGATGTCACCGCCGGCCCGGCGCTCTCCGACTTCCTCACCCGCGGCGAAGGCAAGGTCACCAAGTCGGGCATCGAAGCGACCCTGCAGGCGCTCTCCGCCTACTCGCTGCGCCAGGTCGCCCCGCTCGACCCGCAGACCGGCAAGGTCGGCCACGTCGCCCTGATCAGCTTCGGGATCAGCTCGCAGACCCTGGCCGAGCAGCAGCAGCTCCTCGACAGCGTCCACGCCCAGATCGGCAACCCGCCGCCCGGCGTCACGGTCAGCCTCGCCGGCCTGCCGGTGATCGCCGCCGAAGCCGCCTCCGAACTCTCCTCCAGCCGCTACTGGCTCGCCCTCGCCGGGCTCGGCGCCGTCGGCCTCGTCCTCCTCGTGCTGCTGCGCTCCTTTCGCCGCGCTCTCGTCCCGTTGCTGCCGACCGTGCTCGCCACCGGCTGGGCCTCATTGTTGATCTGGCTCACCGGGATCCCGCTGAACCCGATGTCGGCGGCGCTCGGGGCGTTGACGATCGCGATCGCCACCGAGTTCGCGGTGATCCTCTCCGGCCGCTTCGAGCAGGAGCGCTCGGTCGGCCTCGACGCCCCGGCGGCGCTGCGCCGTGCCTACGCCCGCACCGGCTCCGCCGTGCTCGCCTCCGGCCTCACCGCGATCGCCGGGTTCGCCGTCCTCGTCGCCTCCGACATCCAGATGCTGCGGGACTTCGGCGCGGTCACCGTGATCGACCTCGCCGCCGCCCTGCTCGGGGTGATCGTGATCCTGCCGGCGACGCTGATCCTGCTCGAGCGCCGCGCCGAGGCGCCCGCGGGCCTGGGGGAGGCGGCGTGAAAGGGCTCGCCAACCGCTACTCGCTGATCGTCGGGCTGATCTTCCTGATCCTGATCGGCCTCGCCTCGCTCCACACCCTGAGCGGCGGCGGCGAAGACACTCTCGGCCTCGACAAACAGCCGCCCCGCTGGCCGCTCCCCGAGTTCGCCGTCCCCGTCGCGACGAGCAATCTGGAAGGCGACGCCAACATCTACCAGGACGACTGCGGCAGCTCGTCCCTGCCCTGCTCGGAAGACCCGCAACGGGTCCCTGCCTGTCAGATCACCACCCCCGGGGCGATCCGCGTCTGCGACCTCTTTGACCGCCCGCTGGTGATCTCGTTCTGGTTCAGCACCGAAAGCGGCTGCGAGCGCCAACAAGATGTGGTCAGCACGGTCGCCGCGCGGTACCGTAGGGAGGTGAACTTCCTTTCGCTGGACGTCCGCGATTCACGCGGGTCCGTTCGCGAATTGGTGCGCGAACGGGGGTGGGGGATGCCGGTGGGGTTCGACCGGGACGGTGCCGTGGCCGCGCTCTACCGGGTCGGTGGCTGTCCGACCTTCGCCTACGCCTATCCCGGCGGCACCCTGGAGGGGGCCTCGATCGGCGAACTTGGCGTCGGCGGCCTCAGCCACCATGTGGAGGAACTGCTCAAGGCGACGAGGGTGGCGGAAAGGGGCTGAACATGGCGAGCGTCGAAGGGGCACGCGTAATCGGTTGGGAGCCGGCGCCGACGCCGGGCTGGGTGTCACCGCATCTGGAAGCCGAGTTCCCGGGGCTCTCGTTGGCCTCGGTCGAGGTCGACGGGCGTGTCCGTCGCAGCCCCGAGCCGGTCCGTCGGCGGCTGCGGGACCTCTCCGACCGGCTCTTCGGCGCCGAGGCGATCCGCCTGCGCGGCCGACCGATCCCCTGGGCCTACCGGGTCTTCTACCGCCAGATCGGCCTCGACCCCGACCGCGATCGCACCCCGATCGAGCAGCTGGTCCTCGACCGACTCCAGGACGGTGGCTTCCGCAGCCGCGGCCTGCCCGCCGACGCGCTGACGATCGCCACGATCGAGACCGGGGTCGCCCTGCGCGCCTTCGACGCCGACCGGCTCGACGGCGAGCTCTGCATCCGTGATGCCGCTCCCGGCGAGTCGCTCCCCGGCCGTGCCTCCGAGCTCGCCCGCGGGACCCTGACGATCGCCGACGAGGGCGGCCCGGTCGGGCTCCTCTTCGGCCCCACCGCGGCGGGCCGCGAGGTCGACCGCGACAGCCGCCGGATCACCCTCGCCGCGGTCGGCGTCGGCGCCGTCCCGACCATTGCTGTTGAGGAGGCGTTATGGATTGCCGCCTCTGCCCTCGAGGCGGCTTAGAATCTGCTTATGCCGGATCTGCTTGAAAGGGAGGCGCGCCGGTCCTCAACTTTTGTCGCCCGGCGGGCGGCAAGTGGTCTTGGGGTTGTCGACGAGGCCCGCGCCCGCGCGGAGCTGCGTCGGCAGATCGGCAAGCTCGAGCGTGAGCTCGCGGGGCTCGTCGTCGAGGGCATGGGCCGGGTCGACGTCCCCTACCGGGTCCGCGCCGCCGGGCCGCCGCGGGTCCTCGACCTCGGCGAGCTGGAGGAGGTCCGCGACGCGCTCGCGACCCGCCTCACCGAGGCCCACCGCGCCCTCGCCGAGCGCGCTTTCGTCGAGGAGGCCAACCGCGAACTTCTTCAAGACATGCTCGCCGCCCCGCAGAGCTACCAGTGGGTCCGCATCAGTCGCGCCGACGTCGGCGAGCCCGGCTGTGGCCACTGGCACTCGCGCCCCGTCCTCGGCCCGCTCGGGATGCTGATGGGGTGGTGGCGGGTCAAGGTCTCATCTGGATGTCCGACAGACGCGCGGCTGGCGGCCGCGTCTCACACCCGGACGAGAGACCAGAGGCGCCCTGGGGCAAAGCCCCGCTGGCCGAGCTGGCGATCTTCGCCGGGATCATCTGCCTCGCGATCGGCATCCTCGGCTCGCACGAGACGCTGATCGGCGTCGGCGTCGGCCTCGCCGCGGTGGGCGGCATGGAGGTGGCGATCCGCGAGCATCTCGCCGGCTTCCGCTCCCACACCACCCTGCTCGCGGGCTTCGTCTTCGTGGTGGTGGTCGGCGTCCTCTTCTACGTGGCCGGGATGGTGCTCGCCTACGCCCTGCCGATCGGAGCCGTCTGCTTCGCGGTGGCCTTCTACCTGGCCCGCCGCGCATTCCAGCGCGCTTCCGGAGGCCTCAGCTTCCGGGTCGGCGGAATGCGCGGCTAGCCAGGTCTGGGGCCGCCTTGGGGGCTGGGGGTTAGACCAGGGCGCTCCGGGGCGCACCGGAGGCGCGGGAGGCGAGCTCGGCGGCGAGGATCGAGCGCTGGCGCGGGGTGAGCGTGCCCAGCTGCTTGTTCTCGTTCAGGGACAGCGGCATCAGGAACTTGCGGGCACGGGTGCGGCCCCAGCGGCGCTGGCTGGTCAGAAGCTCGGAGATGGTCATGCTCTCGGTCTGCCACGGGCAGTCGCGGACGACCTCGGCAGGGTCAAGGTCCCCCCGCGCCACCGCGCGCTTCAACTCGGCGCGAGCGAGCCGCACGGAGTTGGCACGTTCGAGCGCCCTCATGTGTTGGGGCGGTTCTGGAGATGCGGTCATCGTTGCGGGTGCCATAGCGGCAGCTTCCACGGGGACTCCTCCCTTCAAAAGGAATCGTTAACTGGGTGGTCTCGTCGTCAGCTCCACCGTCGGTGCCCTGCCTACTTGCGAACCCGGCTGGGTGGTGGCCCGGCCGTCCCATTGGTGGCGGCGACGAGGAGACGAAGCTACGTCTTCGAGGTGGCGGCCGTCAACCCGGAGTCGGCGGATCGACGCCCGGCCCGGTCGCTAAGAGCAACAATTTCGGACGAGCCCCGTGAAGGTCCCTATCTCCCTGAGTCTGAAACTACCCCCGCCGGGGGATGTCAACTTGTAGTTAAGGGTCGGTAACAGCTTCTTTAAGAGCGAGGGAGCTCCGGGAAGCCCGCGATCGTCTTCTCGATCGTCGCCAGCGCCCGGTCGAGCTGCTCCCGGGTGTGGGTCGCCATCAGGCTCGTCCGCAACAGCGCGCCGCCGGGCGGGACCGCCGGATGGATCGCCACGTTGGTGTAGACGCCGGCCTCGTAGAGGGCCTTCCAGAGGAGCACCGCCTGCCAGTCGTCGCCGACGACGACCGGGACCACCGGGGTGGTGGCGACGCGGCCGTCGGGCAGCGTCCCCGGCTCGACCACCTGCAGGTCGAGCGAGCGCAGCCCCTCGCGCAGGTACTCGGCGTTGGCGAGCAGGCGCTCGAACAGCTCCGGGCCCTCGGCGCGGATCACCCGCAGCGCCGCCAGGGCCGCACCGACCGCGGCGGGCACCGCCGAGGCGCTGAAGATGAAGGCGCGCGAGGAGACGCGCAGGTACTCGACCACGTCGGCCGGGCCGACGATGAAGCCGCCGCATGAGGCGAGGCTCTTCGAGAACGTCCCCATCCGCAGGTCGACCTCGTCCTCGAGCCCGAAGAGCTCCGCGGCGCCGGCCCCGCGGGCACCGAGCACGCCGGCCCCGTGCGCCTCGTCGACCATCAGCCGCGCCCCGTAGGTGCGGCAGAGCTCCACGATCCGCGGCAGGTTGCAGACGTCGCCCTCCATCGAGAAGACCCCGTCGACGACGACCAGGACGCCGCCGCCGTCCTCCGCGGCCCGTCCCAGCATCTTCTCCAGTTTGTCCATCCGGTTGTGGCGGAAGGGGCGCAGTTTGGCGCCGGAGATGCGCACGCCGTCGAGGATCGAGGCGTGGTCGCCGGTGTCGCAGATCACCGTGTCGGCCGGGCCGAGGATCGTCCCGATCGCCCCGACGTTGGCCTGGTAGCCAGTGGTGAAGACGATCGCGTCGTCGGTCCCCATCCATTCGGCCAGCTCGCGCTCCAGATCGAGGTGGAGCGGCGTGGTGCCGTTGAGGAGGCGCGAGCCGGTCACCCCGGTGCCGTAGGCCTCGAGCGCCTCGCGCGCCGCCTCCTTGACCCGCGGGTCCCCGGTCAGCCCGAGGTAATTGTTGGAGCCGAGCATGATCGTCTCCCGCCCCTCCATCTCGACCACCGGGCCGGCCTGCGAGGTGAGCAGGCGGAAGTAGGGGAGGAGGTCGTGCTCTTTGGCGGCTTCCAGCTGCTCGAGTCGGTCGTGGTTGCGCGCCTTCGCGAAGACGTCGACCGGGGCCTTGATGGTCTCGCTCATCGTCCAGAGTCTAGGTAGAGCGAGGACGTAACGGCCGGTAAGCCGCAGTTTGCGGGGTTCCCGGGCGACCGACCGGGACCCGACCACACCCCTCGCTAGATTGAGTTCGGTGAGCGACCACCACCTTGATGGGGAGATCGTCGCCGAGGAAGACGCCGCCGCGGAGGACGCCGTCGCCCCGGTCCGCAGGCTTCCCGGTCCGGCGCCGGAGGCGGCGCTGCCGGTCCTGCGCCCGGAGATGAAAAGCGCCGCGATCGCCGCCGCCGGCGGGGTTCTGGCCGGCGCCGCCACCGTCGCCGCCGTGCGCGCCGTCTCCGCGGTCGGTTCGCGAGCGAGCGCCTCGCGCCGGCTCACCCGCCGCCGTCGTCCGGCGGGCAAGGTGATCGCCAGCCGCTCCTTCCTGGTCGACGTCCACCTCCTCGACCGCTAGCCCGTGGGCACTCCCGCAGTGCTCGAGGTCGAGGTCCGGCCTCCCTCGCCCTTCCGGCTCGGCCGCGGCTCGACCGACCGCACCCTGCGGGTCGAGCGCGGCGTCGCCACCCGCCTCCTCACCATCGACCGCGCGCCGGTGCTCGCCCGCGCCTGGATGCGCGGCCCCGGCCGGGTTGCCTTCCGCGCCGAGGGGGTCGACCCGGCAGTGCTCACCGTCCCGGTCCCCTGTGAGGAGCTGCGCGCCGCCGGCCGCCCCGAGCTGCAGACCGCGATCGAGCGCCTCCGCTTCGCCCTCGGCGTCGATGAGGACATGGCCGCCTTCCACCAGCGCTTCCGCCGCGACCCGCTGGTCGGGCCGATCATCCGCCGCCGTCCCGACTTCCGCCCGGGCCGCCGGCCCTGGCCCTGGGAGGCGCTCGCCGCCGCCGTCTGCGGCCAGCTGATCGAGGCGAGCCGGGCGGCGACGATCGAGCGCCGCATCGTCGGCCGCTGGGGCGCGAGGCTGGGCGGCTCCGGCCGCGGCGCCCTCCGCGACGCCCCGCCGGCTGCCCTGATCGCCGGCCGCGCCCCGGCCGAACTGCAGTCGATGGACCTCTCCGGCGGCCGCTCGATCGCCCTGCGCAAGCTCGCGCTCGACGTCGCCCGCGGTCGCTCCGACGTCGCCGACCCGGCCGATGACGCCCGCCTCCTCGCCGTGCCCGAAATCGGCCCCTGGACGGTCCAGTGCCTGGCCCTCTTCGGCCGCGGCGAAGCCGACGCGCTCCCTGCCGGGGACCTTGGCTACATCAAGCTGGTCGGCCGTCTGGCCGGGCTCGGCCGGCGCGCCACCGTCGCCGAGGTCGAAGAGTTCTACGCCCCGTATGCGCCCTACCGCGGCCTGGTCGGCTCGCTCACCCTGGCCGGTCTCCACCGGGCCGTCTCGAGCGGTCCGCCGCTACCGTTGGCCGCCTGAGCGTTGGGACCTTCCCTGATCAATTTTGGCGCAGAAAATTATTCTTTCGAGTCATCCGATCAAGTGGTGGGTTTCGTTGTCGATAAGGACACGATGCCGGAGAGTGGTGAACACAACTGGCCGGGGGACGAGTTCGGCTCGTTCCTCGATCGGCTAGGAGCGAAGGACGACGAGAGCGGGCGGCTGCTCGACCGGCTGCCGGTGATCATCTACGCCTCCGAGCTGGGTGAGAACGGGCGCTGGCGCTACGTCAGCCCGCAGGTCGAGGAGATCCTCGGCTTCACTCCGGAGGAGTTCCTCCGCGATCCGGGCCTCTGGGCCCGCCAGGTCCACACCGACGACCGCATGCGGGCGTTGGCGGTGGAAAGCCGCGACGCGCTCGGCAACCGCGACACCACCCCGGTCGAATACCGGATGTACACCGCCGCCGGGAGGCTTGTCTGGATGCTCGACGATGCGGTGCTGGAGCTTGACGCGGCCGGCGTCCCGGTCTGGCACGGGGTCCTCTACGACATCTCCGAGCGCAAAACCGCCGAGATCGACCTGCAGCGCTCCCTCGCCCAGCAGGCGGTGGTCGCGCGGCTCGGCGAGCGCGCCCTCAAAAACGGCGATCCCGAGGCGCTGATGCGCGACGCGGTGACGCTGATCAACGAACTCGACGGGGTCGAGCGCGCCTGCATCTGGGAGGTGGCCCGCGACGGTCGCCGGCTCAACCTGCGGGCGGGACTCGACGACACCATGCTCGGCTCCGGCCGGCGCATCTCGGCGGGGCGCGAATCGCACGCCGGTACCGCGCTCGACGCGGGCGTGCCCGTGATCGTCCCCGACTGGAAGCAGGAGGAGCGCTTCACGATGCCGCCCGCGGTGCGGGCACTCGGAGCCACCAGCTCACTCGCGGTGCTGATCGACGGCAAGGATCGACCCTTCGGCGTGCTCGACGTCCACTCCGCCGAACCCAACCGCTTCGACCCCAAGGACGTCCCCTTCCTGGAAGCCTCGGCCAACGTCCTCGCCGACGCCTTCGAGCGCCACGCCGCCGACCAGGCGCTCCGCCATCGCGTCCTCCACGACGCCCTCACCGGCCTGCCCAATCGGCTCAGCTTCGTCGATTCGGTCGACGACGCGCTCGGCCGCGCCACCGTCTCCGGCTCGCCGGTCGGGATCCTCTTCCTCGACCTCGACCACTTCAAGCTCATCAACGACAGCCTCGGTCACCACGCCGGCGACGCGCTGCTGCGCGCGGTCGCCCCGCGACTGCGCTCCCACCTGCGCCCCGGTGACATCGTCGCCCGCTTCGGCGGCGACGAGTTCGGGATCCTGATCGACCGGCTCGCCGACGACGCCGAGGCGGTCGCGATCGCCGAGCGCGTTGCTTCCGCCTTCACCCAGCCGTTCTCGATGCAGGGGGTCGACCACTACGTCAACGCCTCGATCGGGATCGCCGTGGCGCGGCTCGCCGACGGCCACTCCACCAACGCCGAGCTCTTGATCCGCGACGCCGACGCGGCGATGTACCGGGCCAAGGAAGGGGGGCGCAACCGCTCCGTCCTCTTCGACGCCGAGATGCGGGCGACCGCGGCACGCCGCCTGGAGACCGAACGCGAGCTGCGCGGCGCGGTCGAGCGCGAGGAGCTGGAGCTGCGCTACCAGCCGATCGTCAGCCTGCGCACCGGCGAGGTGACCGGACTCGAGGCCCTGGTCCGCTGGCGCCACCGCAGCCGCGGGCTGCTCGAGCCGCGCGACTTCGTCTCGATCGCCGAGGACTCAGGGCTGATCGAGCCGATCGGCCGCTGGGTCCAGGAGCGCGCCGCCCGTCAGATCCTCGAATGGCACGAGCTGCGCCCCGACGCCCGGCCGCTCGACGTCGCCGTCAACCTCTCCGCCCGCCAGGTCGCCCACCGCGGGCTCGCCGCCCACATCGCCGAGGTGATCGCCCGCACCGGCCTCGACCCGGTCCACCTGCGGCTGGAGATCACCGAGACCGTGCTGGTCGAGGAGTCGGCCGCCGCGATCGCCTCGCTGGAGGCGCTGAACGAGCTCGGCGTCCGCCTCGTCCTCGACGACTTCGGCACCGGCTACTCCTCGCTCGCCTACCTCAACCGCTTCCCCTTCCACGCGCTGAAGATCGACCGCTCCTTCGTCGAGACGCTGGGCGTCGAACAGGAGGGGACGGCGATCGTCGAGGCCGTGATCGGGATGGCCCGGGCGATGTCCCTCGACGTGATCGCCGAGGGGGTCGAGAAGGAAGTGCAGCTGGACGAGCTGCGCCGGCTCGAGTGCGACTACGGCCAGGGTCACCTCTTCCGCGAGGCGCTGCGGGCGGAGGAGATCAGCCGGCTGATCGAAACCGGCACCCTCGACTATTCCGGGATTTCGTCGACCAGGTAGGAGTTGGTCAGCAGTTCGGTCGCTTTCGGGAGCGCCGCGATCAGTTCTTCGTCGCGCATCCAGCCGGCGAACGCTTCCCACTCTTTCGGGTCCATGTAGCCGTACGGCTGTCCGGCGGTGCGGGCGCCGAGCAGCGGCAGCGTCGCCGCGATCTGGGCTTCGGCGAGTTTCGGTTCGAGGTCGGGGTTGGCGGCGAGGATCGCTTCGCTTGCCGCCTTCGGCGATTTCACCGCCGCTTCGGTGCCCCGCTTCAAGGCGCTGATGAAGAGGCGGATCTTCTGCCCGTCTTCTGCCAGCGCGGAGCGGCGGGCGACGAAGACGAGCTCGTCGTAGGTCGGCACACCGAGCTGGTCCACCGGAGTTATGACCGGCTGTTTGCCCCGTTCGCGCAGATCGACGCCCTCGACGTTCGAGTAGCCGCCGAGCATCGCCTGGGCTTTGCCCGAGATCAGCGAAGGCAGCAGGCCGAAGCCGACGTTGACCAGGTTCACGTCGGAGGTCCCGAGATGAGCGCGTCGCAGGATCGTCTTCATGAACGCTTCCTGGTAGGCGATCCCGGCGTAGGAGACCGTCTTGCCTTTCAGGTCGGCGACGCCGTTGATCGCGTCTTTTCCACCCGATTTCAGCCAGATCAGCGAGGTCAGCGGCCGGTTCACCAGCGCCGCGACGGCGACCACGTCGAGCCCCCGTTCGCGGGCCAGCATCACCTCCGGCTCGTAGGTGATCGCCAGGTCGGCGCGCCCCGCGGCGACGTCCTTCAGCGGCGCCGCCGGATCGGAGGGCGAGTCGATCGCCACTTCCAGCCCCGCTTCTTTGAAGAACCCTTCTTCCTGCGCCATGTAGATCCCGGCGTGGTCGGGGTTCGGATAGAAGTCGAGATCGAGCGTCAGCTTTTCCGCTTCGCCCTTGCCGCTCTCGGACTTGGCGCCGCAGGCGGCGAGGCCGAGAGCGATGGTCAGCAGGGCAAGAACCACGATCGTGGCCCGGGCGGCGTAGGGCTTCATCCCCTGGTTTCTACCGCCAAGTGACGACGAGCCGCTGTGCGAGGGCGGTCAGGCCGACCAGGAGGACCCCGATCACGGCGAGGATCGTCGCCGCGGCGAACATGTCGGCGATTTCCAGATTCGCGTTGTCCTGGACGATCAGCCGCATCAGCCCGGCGTTCGATCCGGCCAGCTCGGCGAAGAGGGCGACGATCGGGGCGACGGCGACGGCGATCTTGGCGCCGCTGAAGAAATAGGGGAGGGCGGTCGGCGCTTCGACGCGGCGGAAGATCGCCGCCGGGGAGGCGTCGAGCGTGCGCATCATCTTCACCGCCTCGGGATCGACCGAGCGCAGCCCGTCGAGCGTGTTGACGAGGATCGGGAAGAAGCAGGCGAGGGCGACGACGATCACCTTGACCCAGATCCCGAAGCCGAACCAGACGACCAGGATCGGCGCGATCACCACCACCGGCACCGCCTGCACGGCGACGCTGAGCGGGAAGATGGCATCGCGGAGGAGGCGCGAGAAGCGCATCGCGACGGCCAGCGCGATCCCGGCGAGGATGCCGGCCGCGAGTCCGATCAGGATCTCGCGCAGCGTCACCCAGGTGTTTTCCCAGAGCACCGAGCGGTTGCTCCAGAGCGCGTCGCCGACTTCGGCGGGGGAGGGGACGAGGAACGGTTCGAGGTTCAGGGCTTCGGCGATCGCGCCGGTCGAGGCGGCGATCTGCCAGAGCCCGATCAGGGCGGCGATCACCAGCACCGGCAGGATCCACCCGAGGACGACGCGCCGGTTCATCGTGCCCCCTCGTCCGGCAGGCCGACCCGCTCGGGGCCACGGCGGCCAGCCCCCGCATGGAGCGCCCGCAGGGCAGCCTCACGGGCGGCGACGAAGGCGGGATCGGTGACCGCGCCGTCGCGGTCGGGAGCACGTGGGTCGGGGGCGCGCAGCTCCTTCACCACCCGGCCCGGCCGGGCCGAGAGCACCAGCACCCGGTCGGCCAGGTAGAGCGCCTCCTCGAGGTCGTGGCTGACCAGCAGCACGGTGCGGCCGTCGGCGAGCAGCGCCCCCGCCAGCCACTCCTGCATCTCGGCGCGGCTGATCGCGTCGAGCGAGGCGAACGGCTCGTCCAGCAGCAGCACCGGCTTGCCGGCGACCAGGGTGCGCAGGAAGGCGACCCGCTGTCGCATCCCGCCGGAGAGCTCCTGCGGCCGCGCCCCCTCGAACCCGGCGAGGCCGAAGCGCTCGAAGTGCCCGCCCGCCCGCGAGCGCGCCGCGGCCCGGCCGACGCCGCGGTTGCGCAGCGCCAGCGCCGCGTTGTCGAGCGCCGAGAACCAGGGCAGGAGGAGGTCGCGCTGGGGCATGTAGGCGCAGTGGGAGAGGCGCCCGGCGGCGTCGGCGGCACCTTCGACCGCGATCGTCCCGGCGCTCGGCTCGCGCAGGCCGCAGGCGATCTCGAGCAGGGTCGACTTGCCACAGCCGGAGGGCCCGACCAGGGCGACGACCTCGCCCGGTTGCGCCTCGAGCTCGATCGAGTCCAGCGAGCGGAGCTCACCGTAGGCGTGGGAGAGGCCTCGCGCGACGACGCTCACCCCGTTATCCTCCCGCACTCCGCACTCTCGACCTGAAGAGTCGAGAAAGTCGAGAAGCAGTACCGGTGCGGAGAACAAGGCAAGGAACAGGCACCCATGGACCCGGCAATCGTCCTCTTCGGATTCTGTATCGGCGTGCTCGTCGGGATGACGGGCATGGGCGGTGGATCCTTGATGACCCCGCTGCTGATCCTGATCTTCGGCACCTCGCCGACCACCGCGATCGGCACCGACATCGTCTACTCGGCGATCACCAAGATGGTCGGCAGCTGGCGCCACCTGAAGCTGGGGACGGTGAACCTGGAGCTGGTCAAATGGCTCAGCTTCGGCAGTGTCCCGGCTGCGGTCGCGGGCGTCGCCCTGGTCTCGGTCCTCGAGCAGCACATCTCCGAGGACCGGCTCAACTCGCTCGTCTACGCGGTGCTCGGCGGCACCCTGCTGATGGTCGGCGTGGTGACGCTGGCCCGGGCCCTGATCCTGCGCGGGCTGATCGACGAGCGCGAGCGCTTCGAGGTCGAGAAACGCCACAAGGTCGCCGCGGTCGTGATCGGCGCCACCACCGGTTTCGTCATCGGGATCACCTCGGCCGGCTCCGGCACGGTGATCGCGATCCTCCTGATCGCCGTCTACCGGCTCGCCCCGAAGCGGGTGGTCGGCACCGACATCGTCCACGCCGCGGTGCTCTTGACCGCCGCCGGACTCGCCCACATCGTCGCCGGCAACGTCGACTTCGGCCTCGCCGGGAACATCCTGGTCGGCTCGATCCCGGGCGTGATCATCGGCGCCGCGCTCTCCGACAAGGCTCCGCAGGGCTTCATCCGGATCGCCCTCGGCATCGTCCTGATGGCCTCCGGCATCGTCACGATCCAGAAGGGCGATTCGACCGTCTGGCCGATCGCCGCCGCGGTCGCGGCCCTGCTGCTGGGTGCCGTCCTCTACGCCCCGCACTACATGAACAAGCGCTACCGGCGGGAGCGCGAACGGGCCGCCGCGGCGGCGGTCGAGGCCTCCCAGCCGGCCGCCTGATCGGCCCCGCGTCCGGCCGGTTGTTTTAATTCCTACATATGCGTGTCTCAGCCAAGGCCGATTACGCCGTCCGCGCCGCCGTCGAGCTGGCCGCCGCCGGCGAAGGGGAACCCGTCAAGGGAGAGCGCCTCGCGACCTCCCAGGACATCCCTCTGCAGTTCCTCGAGCACATCCTGCTGGAGTTGAAGCACCAGGGCCTGGTCCGCGCCCGCCGCGGCGCCAAAGGCGGCTACTGGCTCGCTCGCCCGGCCGCGGAGGTGACCGTCGCCGACGTCGTCCGCGCGGTCGAGGGGCCGATCGCGAACGTCCAGTCGATGCCCCCGGAGACGATCGAATACGCGGGCAACGCGGAAAGCCTCCGCGATGTCTGGATCGCCGTGCGGGCCAACATCCGCTCGGTGCTCGAGGAGGTCACCCTGGCCGACCTCGTCGCCAAGGAGATGCCGAGCTCGGTGGAGGCGCTGACCGCCGAGCCCGACTCCTGGGCCGCTCGCTAGGGCCTAGCGCCGCGAGGCGCGTCAGGCGTGCTGAAGCAGGATCGTGGCCAGGATCCCGGCGAAGCCGAGGATCATCGTCAAGAACATTGACAAGATGATCCCGAGGAGGGTGCGAAAATCGGCACGGGCCTCGCTTCGGACTGCGTCGAAGCCCGCGTCTACTTTGCTCTCGAGCCGTTCGATTCGCCGCTCGTCCCAAAACATCCTCATCGGCCGATGGAAGCAGCCGTTTGCTCAGAAAACAAGCGCTGTTACAGAAGATTTTGAAAGCGGTGCTACTTCTTGGCGGTAGGCACCGGCACCAGGTCGAACTCGGTCCCCAGGCGCAGCTCCGAGTAGCGCTTCGTCCAGTCGTCGTTGACGTCGTCGGACTGTTTCTTCATCCGCGGCTGGAAGTCGAAGTCGTCGGGCGGCGAGAGGCCGAGGCGGTTGAGCAGGTTCAGGGTCGAGGTCTCGTAGTCGGCGGCGAAGTTCTCGTAGAGGACGAGGATCGGCTTGATCCCGGCGTGCTCGAAGAAGGCGTCCCAGGAGGCCTCCTCGATCAGCAACTGCTGCAGCAGGTGGTCGATCGCTCGGTAGTGGAAGCGCAATTGCGGCCGGTGCTCCTCGATGAAGGTCCGGAAGGGGGGAGCGCCGTCGTCCTCGACCGAGATCGCGTTCGAGCTCGATGCCTGGTCCTCGCGCCAGGTCGCCGTCTGCACGGCCTTCCACAGCGAGACCGCCTGGCGCACCTTGTTGGCGCGGACGACGCGGACGAAGGTGAGGTCGGGGAAGACGGCAGGGAGGAGCTCGGCCAGCGGCAGGTCGCGATAGGCGGGGACGTTGCGGACGAGGCTGACGAAGTCGCCGAAGTAACCCCACATCAGCTTCGCGCCGAACACCCCGTTCGGGGTCGTCCCCGCCTCGAAGGCCCATTCGAGGTAGCGGTCGTAGGCGGCGCGGCTCCAGAGCGGCGAGCGGGGCGTCTGCTCGGCGCCGACCCCGCGCTCGCCGAGGTGGTCGCGGATCGACTGGTCCTCGACGCCGAGGAAGTATTCCTCCGGGCGGCGCGGCCGGCCGGAGTGGCGGAGCGCCTCGAAGTACTCCTCCGGGCGCCCGGCGACGCCGGTTTCGCCGAGCGCGTGGCAGACGAGGGTGGAGCCGCTGCGGGGCGTGGCGCAGACGATGTAGGAGCGGTCTGGAGTCATTGCTGAGTAAGTTAATCAACAAAGGGAGACGCCGTGCACTTCCCGTCACGGGATTAGATACCCGCTAGATCGGCAATCATCGCTTCCATGGACCGCGCACCGAACATCCTCTACATCCACTCGCACGACACCGGGCGTGTCGTCCAGCCCTACGGGTTCCAGGTGCCGACCCCGAACATCCAGATGCTGGCCGACCAGGGGGTCCTCTTCCGCCAGGCCTTCTGCGCCGCGCCGACCTGCTCCGGCAGCCGCGCCAGCCTGCTGACCGGCCTCTACTGCCACAACAACGGGATGGAGGGCCTCGCCCACCGTGGCTGGGAGCTGCGTGACTACGGGCAGCACTGGGTCCACGCGCTGCGCCGCGGCGGCTACCACTCGATCCTGGTCGGCGAGCAGCACATCTCCAAAGACCCGGCGGTGATCGGCTACGACGAGGTGATCAAGGTCGAGTCGAACAAGGCCGAGGACGTCGCACCGCTGACGATCGAGGCACTGCACGGGGCGAAGCGGACCGACAAACCATGGTTCATGTCGGTCGGCTTCTTCGAGACCCACCGCGACTTCTCGGCGCCGACCTCGGTCCGTGACACGCTCTACTCGCTACCTCCCGGCAACCTCCCCGACCTGCCCGCGACGCGCCGCGACATGGCCCAGTTCAAGGCCAGCGTGCGCTCGCTCGACCAGGGGATCGGCGCCGTCCTCCACGCCCTCCACGACCTGCGCCTGGTCGACGACACCCTGGTCATCTGCACCACCGACCACGGCGTCGCCTTCCCCGGCAGCAAGGCGACGCTGACCGACCGCGGCACCGGCGTGATGCTGATCATGCGCGGCCCGGGCGCCTTCGCCGGCGGCAAGGTGATCGACCAGCCGGTCACCCACCTCGACATCTACCCGACCCTCTGCGAGGTCGCCGAGGTCGAGCCGCCCGACTGGCTGCAGGGGGAGTCGCTGATCCCGCTGCTGCGCGGTGAGACCGACACCGTGCATGAGGCGACCTTCGCCGAGATGACCTACCACGCCGCCTACGAGCCGCAGCGCTCGGTGCGTACCGGGCGCTGGAAGTACATCCGCCGCTTCGACGACTTCCCCGGGCCGGTGCTGGCCAACTGCGACGACTCGGCGTCGAAGGAGATCTGGGTGGAGGCGGGGTGGGGCGAGCGCACCGTGCCTCGCGAGCAGCTCTACGACCTGGTGCTCGACCCGGCCGAGATGGAGAACCGCGCCGACGACCCGGGCGCCGCCGCGGCGCTGGCCGAGATGCGCCGCCGCCTGGAGGAGTGGATGCGCGAGACCGACGACCCGCTGCTCGACGGTCGGGTCGCGCCGCCGGTCGGCGCCGAGGTGAACGAGCAGTGGCAGGTCTCCCCGGACGAGCCGACCCGCACGGTCACTGCGGATCCCACGGGCGTGCCATCCAGGTAACGCAGGCCGACCGCCGCGGGGTGCCGCTCATTCGGCGGCGGGGGTGCCCCCGGCGACGACGTCGACGAAGTTCTCCAGGTGCCGGGTGGTCCAGCACTCGAAGGTGCCGTCGCAATAGCGTTCGTAGGAGCTCATCACCGAGTCGCCGTAGTTCCAGTAGAGCTTCGGCTCCGGGTTCAGCCAGAAGAGCCGCCCCGCCCGCTCGCTGATCCGGGCGAAGACCTCGGCGTGCGGCTCGCGGCCGTTCGTGCGCGCGTCGCCGAGCACGATCACGGTCGAGCGCGGGTCGAGGTCCTCGGAGATCTCGGTCAGGAACTCGAGCCAGACGCGGCCGTAGTCGGTATAGCCGGAGACGTCGGCGACGCCGCCCTCGCTGGAGATTTTCTGGGCCACGACGGCGAAGTCGCGCTCGTGCTCGAAGACGTCGGTGACCTCGGAGATCCGCTCGATGAAGACGAAGCTGCGCAGTTTTCGGAACGAGTCGTGGAGGGCGTGGAGGACGGAGAGGAAGAAGACGCTCGCCGAGGTGACCGAGGTGGAGACGTCGCAGAGGACGTAGATCTCCGGCCGGCGCGGCCGCTTCGGCCGGTAGCGCAGGTACATCGGCACCCCGCCGGTCTCCAGCGAGGCGCGCATCGTCCGCCGCACGTCGACCGTCCGACCCTTTTTGACGCCCCGCTGCTCGTGGCCCAGCGTCGCCAGCCGGCGCTTCATCTGCGAGACCGCGCGGTGGACGGCGGCGAGGTCCTGGGTCGGGCTGGTGGGGAGGGCGCGATCGAGCTCGGCCAGCGGCCGCGAGGCGGGCAGGGTCTCGGTGCGCTCGATCAGGTCGCGTTCGAGTTCGCGCCGCAGGTGGCGCTCGAAGCCGGTCAGCTGGTCGCGGTCGATCGGCGGCCGGTTCTCGCCGCTCTCGGTCGGCGGCTGGGCGCCGGCGCTGAGGCCCAGCGAACGGCGGATCCGCTGCACGTCGACGCCGACCACGCCGGAGCCCTCCTCGCGGCCGAAGGCGGCGATCGCCAGTCGCGCCAGATCGCGCAGCGCGTTCTCGTCGCCGGCTTCCATCGCGTCGCGGATCAACTCGGACAGCTCCTCGCTGTCGAGGCGGTCGCCTTCGCCCGCCGGCTGGGCGCCCTGGTTGATCTCGTCGGCGTCGCGCTCGCCGATCCCCTGCTCGATCGCGCTCGCCTCGGCGGCGCGGAAGAAGTAGCGGTCGAAGATCAGCTCGAAGACGCGGCGGTCGTCCTGGGACTTGGCGATCGTCGCCGCCAGCGCCTCGCGGAAGTCGTCCTGGGAGGTCCAGGGCACGTGTTCGAGCGCCGCGAAGGCGTCGAGGATCTCCGAGGTGCCGACCGCGACCCCCTCGCCGCGCAGCTCCTCACAGAAGCCGAGCAGCTTGGGACCGAACCCGGGCGGGCCAGGGTCTGCCTTCGGACCGTAGGGCGAAGCAGGGCTCACGGCACCGATAATAGGTGGGTGAGCGGGGCGGATCGGTCGGTGGGGACGCTGCTTGCGGCGCCAGACCCGGTGGCCGCGATGAAGGCGATGCGGGCGGCGCGCCGGCGACGCTACGTCCAGCGGGCCGACGTGATGGAGGTGCTCTACCGCGTCTACCTCGGCGGTCTGGCGGCGATCTTCATCCTCGCCTTCCTCGCCGGAGCGCTGCACGAAGTACCCGCCGACCCCGGCTCGGTGGAGAGCATCCGCGCCCACGCCCCGGCGGTGTTCGGCCTCGCCGTCGCCCTGCTGATCCTCGCCGGGCTGCGCTCGGGAGCTCGCGGGGGGCCGCTGGCGATCGAGGCGGCCGAGGTCCGCTACACCTTGCTGGCGCCGGTCTCGCGGCGCACCGCGCTGCGGCCCGCGGCGCTGGCGCAGCTGCGGATCGCGGTAATCGCCGGGGCGATCTTCGGCGCCGTCGTCGGCAACTTCGTCTTCCGCCGCTTCCCCGGGAGCGCGGTCGAGTGGATCGGCGCGCTGGCGGCTTTCGGCGCCGCCGTCCCGATCACCGTGCTCGGCGCGGCGCTCGTCGCCTGCGGGCGGCGGCTGCATATCGGCGTGGCGAGCGGGCTCGGGGTGGCCCTGGTCGCCTGGTCGGCGCTCGACCTGGCGCTCGGCTGGAACAGCTCGCCGGTGACGATGCTCGGCGACCTGGCGACGCTGCCGCTCCAGCACGGCACCGACGTGGCACTCGCCGCGGTCGCGGCGGCGCTCGCCCTGGCGGTGCTCGCGGCCGGCCTGCTCGGGATCGGTGGCCTGCGGCTCGAGGCGGCCCGGCGCCGCGCCGAGCTGGTCGCCGAGATGCGGTTCTCGGCCTCGGTGCAGGACCTGCGCACGGTGATCCTGCTGCGCCGCCAGCTCGCCTCCGAGCACCCGCGCCGTCGCCCGTGGCTCCGTCTCCGCGGCGCCGCCGCCGGCAGAACGACCGCCCACTCGATCTGGCGCCGTGACTGGCAGAGCTACTTGCGCTGGCCGGTGGTGCGGATCGTCCGCGTCGTCCTGATCGCCGTCGCCGCGGGTGGGCTCGCCGTCGGCGGCTTCGACCTCACCCCGGTCCTCTTCGCCCTGCCCGGGCCGCTTCTGTTGGTCGCCGCGCTGGACCTGATCGAGCCCCTCGCCCAGGAGTCGGACCACCCGACCCGGCGCCTGCTGCTGCCCCTCACCTCGGCCGTGCTGATCCGCCGCCACCTGGCCGCGCCGGTCGTCGCGATGGCCTTCACGTTGGCGATCGCCACGGTCACCGCGGCGGTCGCGGGCGGCGATCCCGGCCTGGCGCTCGGCATCGGCGCCGTCGTCTTCCTGCCCCTCGCCGTGGTGCTGATCTGTGCGGCGGCGATCAGCGCCACCAACGACCCCTACGAGTTCGTCCTCTCCCCGCAGATCGGGCAGACCGTGACCCTCGCGCCTATCGTGGTCGCCATGATCGCCGGGTTCCTGCCGCTGTTCATCGCCTGGAAGGTCGAAGGCGGTGACGGGGCGCGGGTCGGCGGCGTCTTCTCCGGCGCTCTCTTCCTCGTCTTCATCGCCTTCGTCGGGTTCGCCGGCCTCACCTACCGCTTCGACCAGCGCGAAAAGGCGGCGATGTGAGCGGCGGCGGCGCGATCGCGGCGACCAGCGCCGGCGCCAAGTCCGGGCCGGTCCTCAGCGCCCGCGGGCTCGGTCGCAGCTACGACGGCTACATCGCCCTCGGCTCCTTCACCGTCGACGTCGAGGCGGGCGAGTTCGTCGCTCTGATCGGCCCCAACGGGGCGGGCAAGACGACCTTCCTCAACCTCGCCGCCGGGCTGCTCGACCCGACCTCGGGCGCGGTCGAGGTGGCGGGGGAGACGCCGGGGTCGCTGGCGGCCCGCAGCGCCCTCTCCTTCCTCCCCGACGCGCCCGTCTTCTACGAAGACCTGAGCGTCGCCGAGCACCTCGAATACGTCGCCGCCCTGCACGGGGTGGCGGACGGCGGCCCGCGGATCGACGAGCTGATCGGGCGCCTCGGCCTCGACGGCTGGGAGGACGCCCTCGGCGCCGAACTCTCGAAGGGGATGAAGCAGAAGGTCTCGATCGCCCTCGCCCTGGTCCGGCCCTTCAAGGTCCTGCTCGCCGACGAGCCGCTCGACGGCCTCGACCCGCCGAGCCGCGAGGTGCTCTTCGAACTGCTCGCCGAGACCCGCGCCGTCGGCGCCGCGATCGTCGTCTCCACCCACCGCCCCGACGTGATCGCCGCCGCCGACCGCTGCGTGGCGATCCGCGACGGCCGCCTCACCTACGACGGCATCCCCGACCCCACGGTCCTCACCAAGATCTTCGACTCAAGCGAGCTCGAGGGCGCGTCCTGACTGGGCGGGAATGCAGCGAGCCAGAATTCCTTAGAAGACTGACTCATTTGTTCAATCAAGTTTGAATAGACCAGGTTGGCCGGGTACACTTGCCCTACCTCCTCGGACCGCTTTCGGGTGGTCCGAGATGCAAGAGTCGCCCCCGGGCGGCTCTTGCTATTTCAGGGGCTCCAGTCGTCCGGGCAGCTGATAACGCCTTCCTCGTCGCGCAGTTCCAGCGGAAGCTGAGCTTTTCGCAGACGCCTAGGTTGGAGCCGCTGATAAAACGAATTCGCCGGAAGATTGTGTGGCGAGAGGGCGTAGCTACGAGTCGAATGTGGATTGATGATTCCAACGCCCGCGTCGAACTCCTTGCGTACGATCTCCACGGGCAGTTTCAGATCTCCGTCGTTCGAGATCACGACTGCCAAGTCATAGCGTGCTCTGAATCCATCCGCGAGTAAGTGGCTCGCCAAATTCACATCGGATCCCTTCTCCTCCTGGATCCAGACCGATCGGAGCCCGATATCTCCCTTCCGCCGGCGCTTCGGTGGATGCTCGAGGAGTCTGGTCGCGGTGCGAGTCAGGAAGTGGCCGTAGACGATCTCGACTTTGCCCAGGGTCCGAAGGGCGCGTAGATATTCCCATTGCTCCGCACGTTGGCCCGGCTTGTCTGGACGGTCTTCGACTTTGGCCGTGAAGTACTTGACGGCGACGAGTTCCGCGTCCCGCTTCACGTATTGACCACAGAGACTTTCCAGATCAAGCCAGCGGTATCGAGTTCCTCGAAGCGACCCGTAGTAGAGGTTAAATCCGTCGATGTAAAAGATGATGCGCTTCTTTGGGTACCTCATAGTCGACGGAACCTAAAGCACTTACGCACAAGTTTTCCTGCACTTAAAAACTTCCCCTACGGTCGTCCCGGCCGGGACAGCGGGTCAGGCGCGCTCGGGCAGTTTGAGCCCGACCCGCTCGGCCACCAGGTCGATGTCGGTGCGGTGCTTGACGATGATCGACATCGAGTTGGCGAAGGTCTCGCGATCGATGTCGTCGACGCCCATCAGGATCAGGGTGCGTGCCCAGTCGATCGACTCGGCGATCGAGGGCGGCTTCTTCAGGTCGAGGGCGCGGACCATCTCGATCACCTCGACCAGCCGCCGGGCCAGCTCACGCTGCATCTCCGGTGCGTGCAGGAGGACGATCTCCATCTCCCGCTCGACCCCCGGGTAGTCGAGCCAGAGGTAGAGGCAGCGACGCTTCAGCGCCTCGGTCAGCTCGCGCGAGTCGTTCGAGGTGAGGATGACGATCGGCATCGTCGTGGCACTGATCTGGCCCAGCTCGGGGATCGTGATCTGGAAGTCGGAGAGCAGCTCCAGGAGCATCGCCTCGAACTCCTGGTCGGTCTTGTCGATCTCGTCGATCAACAGGACGACCGGCTCCTCGCTGGAGATCGCTTTCATCAGCGGCCGGGTGAGGAGGAAGTCGGTGCCGAAGATGTCGTCCTGGACATCCGACCAGCCTGCCTCGCCGCCTGCCTGGATCCGCAATAGCTGCTTGCGATAGTTCCACTCGTACATCGCCTTCGCCTCGTCGAGGCCCTCGTAGCACTGCAGGCGCACCAGCGGCCGGCCGGTCGAGCGCGAGAGCGCCTTCGCCAGCTCGGTCTTGCCGACCCCCGCCGGGCCCTCGACCAGGACCGGCTTGCCCAGCTTCTGGGCGAGGTAGGAGACCAGCGCGGCGGGCTCGTCGGCGAGGTAGCCGACCTGGGCCAGGGATCTCTTAACGTCCTCTACTGACTCATCGGGCATGGCGGCGATGATAATCCGCCTCCGTGGCTGACCTGCTCCTGCCGTCGGCGGCCCTGCCGCAGAGCCCCGGCGCCTACCTCGCGATCGTCGGCGCCGGCTTCGTCGTGGGCACGATCGGGCACGTCTTCCGGGTGCGCTGGCTGGTCGGGGTCGGGGTCACCCTGATCGTGCTCGGCGCCCTGCTTCTGCCCTTCGCCGCGGGCATCCCCTCGGACGAAAAGACCCCGCCGGCGGAAGAATCACTGGAAGGCGGCCTCGGCGAATAGCCCGTACAGTGGTGTTCTCGTCCTCCGTTTCCGAATCGAAGGAGCCCGAATCCCTTGAGCCGTAAACGATCTGTCCTCCTGCTCGCTGCGTTCGCGGCCCTGGCCGCCATCCTCAACGCCTGCGGTGGAGGCGGCGGCAGCAGCAGCGAAGATCCGCAGAAGGTGATCGAAAGCGCCACCTTCGAAGGCATCGAAAGCGGCGAAGTCGCCCTCTCGGTGAACGTCGCCTCGGAAGGCGACAAGGGGGGCAACCTGAAGGTCGATCTCTCCGGTCCCTTCCAGACGACCGGCAAAGCGAGCCTGCCCGAACTGGCCTTGGCGATCAAAGCCAACGGTGACGCGGCAGGCGAAAACGTGAACTTCGACGGCGGTCTGACGGTCCTCAATGACCGCGCCTTTATCGCTTATGACGGGACCAACTACGAAGTCGACCCGACCACCTTCGGCTTCATCAAATCGAGCTTGGAAAAAGGTGCACAGGAAGGCAGCAAGGAAAGCGGCGGCGGCGAAACGACGGCCTGCCAGAAAGCGGCCGAATCACTCGACCTCGGCGAATTCATCGACAACCTCGAAAACGAAGGCTCCGAAGACGTCGACGGCGTCGGCACGACGAAACTGAGCGGGGACCTCAACCCGAAGAGCGCGATCGAAGCGGTGATCAAACTGACCGAAAATTCGGCCTGCTCCTCCGAGCTCGACGCGACCGGCGCGCTGCCCCTCGACCAGCTCAAGGAACAGGAGTCGGAACTCACCGAAACGGTCAAGAAAGCCCACATCACGGTGAACATCGGCGAAGACGACCACATCCCGCGCAAGGTCGCCGCCGCGATGACGATCGAACCGAAGGGCACCGACGAAGTGTCCGAAGTCGAAGTCGAATTCACCCTCTCGAAGGTGAACGAAAAGCAGACGATCAAGGCCCCGGCCGGGGCCGAACCGATCGAAAAGCTCTTCGAGAAGATCGGCGTCAACCCGTTCGAACTGCTCGGCCTGCTGGAAGGCGGCAGCTCGGGTGGTCTCGGCAGCCTGCTCGAAGGGATCGGCGGGGAAGGCGAAGGCGGTTCGTCGGGCGACCTCGGCGGCAAGATCGAAGAAGGGGTCGAAGAAGCCGAACTGCCCTCGGTCGAAGATTCGAAGGAATTCACCGAATGCCTCGACAACGCCGAAAGCGCCGCCGACGTCCAGAAGTGCGCGACGCTGGTGGAATAGCGGCCTGACCGAGTCACAGCCCGAGCCACCGCAGCAACCCGCGGGAGCGCCGCGCCTGAATGCGGCCTTCCTGCGTACGGCGCAGGGCTACCCGTACCTGCTGGCGCCGCTGATCCCGGTCGCGGTCGCCCTCGACCTGGCCGGCGTCTCGGCGATCGTCGTCTTCGCCACCTCGGCGCTCGGGATCATCCCCACGGCGGCGCTGATGGGACGGGCGACCGAGGAGCTGGCGGCGCGCGCCGGGCCGGGGATCGGCGGCCTCCTCAACGTCACCTTCGGCAACGCGCCGGAGCTGATCATCGCCCTCTTCGCTCTCGGCAAGGGGCTGCAGGAGGTGGTCAAGGCCTCGATCGTCGGCTCGATCGTCGGCAACATCCTGCTCGTCATGGGCGCCGCGATGCTGGCGGGCGGGATCGGCCGCGACAAACAGAAGTTCAACCGCACCGGCGCCGCGATCCAGTCCTCGATGCTGATGCTGGCCGCCGCGGCGCTGCTGATGCCGGCGATCTTCGAGCTGGTCGAGGGCAAGGGCCTGCCACTGCCGGGCAGCGAGTCGACCCACTACGGCGGCACGGTCGAGCACCTCTCGCTCGCCGTCGCGATCGTCCTGATCATCACCTACGCGCTCGGGCTCCTCTTCTCGCTGAAGACCCACCGCGACCTCTTCAACCCCGATTACGAGGACGAGGAAGGCTGGGGCTGGTCGGTGCGCCAGTCGGTGATCGCGCTGGCGATCGCGGGCGTGCTGGTCGGGGTGATGTCGGAGGTGCTGGTCGGCTCGATCACCGAAGCCTCCGAGTCGGTCGGCCTCTCCGAGTTCTTCATCGGCGTCATCGTCGTGGCGATCGTCGGCAACGCGGCCGAGCACTGGGTCGCGGTGCTGGTCGCCCGCAAGGACAAGATGGACCTGGCGGTGAACATCGCGATCGGCTCGAGTGGGCAGGTCGCCCTCTTCGTCGCCCCGTTCCTCGTCATCGCCTCCTACTTCATCGGGCCCTATCCGCTGGCCCTGGTCTTCAACGGCTTCGAGCTGGGGGCGATCGTGATCGCGATCCTGGTCGCCAACTACGTGATCCAGGACGGCGAGTCGACCTGGTTCGAGGGCGTCCAACTGCTCGCCGTCTACATCGTCTTCGGGATCGCCTTCTATTTCGCCTGACCGGCCTCCTCATCGGCGGTAGATAGCCTGGCTCGATGGACGAGCTACTACTCATCCTCGCCTTCGCGATCGTGCTCGCCGGCGCCCTGCTGTTCACCAACGCGGTCGAGTGGCTCGGCCACTCGCTCGGGCTGGGGGAGGGCGCGGTCGGCAGCATCCTCGCCGCGGTCGGCACCGCGGCGCCGGAGACCCTGATCGCGATCATCGCGATCCTCAGCACCGAGGCGGGCTCCGAAGACGTCGCGATCGGCGCGATCGTCGGCGCCCCCTTCCTACTGGGCACCCTGGCGATGGGCCTGGTCGGCCTCTTCGCCTACCTCTACCGGGAGCGCCGCAAGCAAGGGGTGCGGCTCGAAGCCCACGCGGAGACCCTGGAGCGCGACCTGCTCTTCTTCCTCGTCTTCTTCGGCGTCGCGGGGGCGCTCGCCTGGGGCCCGCCGGCGCCGCTGCGGATCGTCGCCGGGATCGTCTTCCTCCTCGCCTACGTCGCCTACGTGCGCCGCACCCTGATCTCGGGCGGCGAGGTGCAGGGGGAGGAGACGCTGAAGCCGCTCACCTTCGATCGCCGCCCCGCCCGCGGCGAGAGCGACCCGCCGGTCTGGCTCTGCGTCGTCCAGCTCCTGATCGGCCTCGGCTTGATGATCTTCGGCGCCCACCTCTTCGTCGAACACCTGCTCGGGATCGCCGACGCGCTTGGCATCGACGCCCTCGTCCTCGCCCTGGTCCTGGCCCCGCTGGCGACCGAGCTGCCGGAGAAGGTCAACAGCTTCTTCTGGGTCCGCGAGGGCAAGGACGCGCTGGCGCTCGGCAACGTCAGCGGCGCGATGGTCTTCCAGTCGACGATCCCGATCGGCATCGGCCTCCTCTTCACCGAGTGGCACCTCAGCACCAACGCCTTCATCTCGGTCTGCCTCGGTTTCGCCGGCGGCATCCTGGCCTATTGGAGCCTCCACCGCGGCAACCGCTTTACCTTGCCCGCCGTGATCGGCTGGTTCAGCCTCTACGCCGCCTTCATAGTGATCGTCGCGGTATAGGCGACGTGCCGCTCAGTCGCCGAGTTCGGCGAGTGCCTTCAACACGAGGTCGTCGTGTTTTTTCGGCTGAACTTTGGGGAAGACCCGGGCGATCTTGCCTTTCGGGTCGATGATGAAGGTCGAGCGCAGCATCCCCATGTACTTCTTCCCGTACATGGACTTCTCGCCCCAGGCGCCGTATTTCTCCGCGACCTTGTGGTCGACGTCGCCGACCAGGGTGAAGCCGAGGCCGTATTTGTCGTCGAACTTCTTGATCGCCTCGGGCTCGTCGGGGGAGACCCCGATCACCTTGGCGCCCAGCTTCGAGTACTCGTCGCCCCGGTCCCGCACCCCGCAAGCTTGGGTCGTACATCCCGGCGTATCCGCGCGCGGATAGAAGTAGAGGACGACCGTCTCGCCTTTGAAGTCCGACAGCTTCACCTTGTTGCCGTCCTGATCGGGCAGCGTGAACGCCGGCGCTTTGTCCCCTGGCTCTAGCATCGGGCGGGAGCCTACCTAGGTGTAGTTCCTAGGCACGTTGTTCATCCGGACCTCCTTGGAGGCTGGGGGTGCTCAAGCCACCCAGCACCAAGGAGAGACCGGATGAAGCTTCACGCTACCGGCATGAAACTGCCCCCGGGAGCCATCCGGGACCGGTCGTAGGTTCGCCTCACCGGGACGGGGGCTTCCGAAAGCAGACGAGACGGGCAGGCCGCGCTTGCGTTATGGGCTGCGAGCCCGAGACGCTAATTGGCCGCCCCTGCGATTGGCCCGGTTGCGCTTCGAGCGCGAATCCGTAGTTGTCGTTTGCCCGCTCGCTCTGCGCCCGAAAGTCGATCGAGAGGAGGCAGCATGCGCTCAATTGGACTCGACGTCCACCAGAGCTTCTGCGAGGTGGCGATCTGCGAGGCCGGCGGGGTGAGGTCCGCCGGCCGGATCCAGACCGACCGCGAAGAGCTCGAGCTCTTCGCCCGGAGCCTCGGCGCCGAAGACCAGGTGGTGCTGGAGGCGACCGGCCCGGCGATGGAGATCGCCCGGATCCTCGAACCCCACGTCGCCCGGGTGGTCGTCGCCAACGCCCAGGAGGTGCGGGCGATCTCCCATGCCCGGGTCAAGTCGGACCGCTTCGACGCGCGCACCCTGGCCCACCTGTTGCACGCGGGCATGCTCGACGCGGTCTGGGTCCCCGACCCCGCCACCCAGGCGTTGCGGCGGCGGGTGGCGCGCCGCGCCGCCCTGGTGCGCCAGCGCACCAGGGCCAAGAACGAGGTCCATGCGGTGCTCTCCCGCTGCCTGCTCGGACGCTCGCCCGTCACCGATCTCTTCGGGGTCGGCGGGCGTCGTTGGCTGACCGAGCAGAAGCTTCCGGAGACGGAGGTCGAGACGGTGGCCGGCTGCCTGCACCAGATCGACTTCCTCGACGTGGAGATCTCGAAGATCGACCGCAGGCTCGGCGAGTGGGCGGTCGGCTCCACCGAGGCCCGTCGCCTGATGACGATCCCCGGCGTCGGCGTCGCGGCCGCCGCGGCGCTGATGGCGGCGATCGGCGACGTCTCGCGCTTCGATTCCTCGCGCAGGCTGGTCGCCTACCTGGGCCTCGACCCGAAGGTCCGTCAGTCGGGCGAGGAGCCCGCCCGCCACGGGCGGATCTCCAAGCGCGGCAACGCCCAGGCACGAGCGGTGCTGGTCGAGGCCGCCTGGAGCGCGGTCCGCTCGCCGGGGCCGCTGCGCGCCTTCGGCGAACGGGTCCGCGTCCGCAAGGGCTCCCAGGTCGCCGCGGTCGCGGTGGCCCGCAAGATCGCCTGCCTCTGCTGGCAGCTGCTGAGCAAGGAAGAGGACTACGCCTACGCCCGGCCCTCGCTGCTGCGGGCGAAGATCCGTCGCGCCGAACTCGACGCCGGGGCGCCGCCGCGGTCGAAGCGCCACGGCGGCAAGGCCGTCAGCGCCTCAGCCAAGGAGCGCGAGGCCGAGCGCGAGCTGGTCGAGCGTGCCGAGGCCGCCTACCGACGGCTCGTCGCCGACTGGAAGGCGACCGGTGCGAAGGGCGCCGGTGCGACAACGGGGCGCGCATCTTCTGGGCCCTCTACGGGGCAGGCAGCGCGGCAGGATTCAGCCCCAGAGCCTGCGCTTTAGCTCGGTCGTCACCGGCGCCGCCAGAGACTCTTGCAAAAGGAGAAAAGATCGCAACGGGACTTGACTTTCATCCGTAACGCGCCCCTCGGCCCGAAGGGCAGGGCGGTCATGGTCAGGCGTGTCCTCGAGGAGAAGATCGCGCTCACGGAGGCGGCCGAGGCCGCCGGGGTGAGCGCGAGGACGGCCGGCAAATGGGTACGCCGCCACCGCGAGGAAGGCGAGGCCGGACTGTTCGACCGCAGCTCTGCGCCGCGACGCGTCCATAACGTCACCCCTCCCGAGCGGGTCGAGGCGATCGCGGCGCTCCGCCGTCTGCGGCTTACCGGTCCCGGGATCGCCGAGACCCTTGAGATGGCGACCTCGACCGTCTCGGCGGTGCTGAGGCGGATAGGCCTGAGCAGGCTCTCGCGCCTGGAGCCCGCGGAGCCGATCCGTCGCCATGAGAGGCGCCGCCCCGGCGAGCTGATCCACATCGACGTCAAGAAACTGGGGCGGATAGGCCCTCACGGGGCGGGCCATCGGGCGCTCGGCCGCACCTGGGCGAGGAGAGGCCCGACCCGCACCGACCCGGCGGGAGTGCGCCGCAAGCAGGCAGGCCGGGAGTGCGTGCACGTCTGCGTCGACGACGCCACCCGGCTCGCCTACGTCGAGGTCCTCCCCGACGAGAAGACGACGACGGTGATCGGCTTCCTACGGCGGGCCGTGGCCTTCTACCGCTCCCACGGCGTCTCGGTCGAACGCCTGATGACCGACAACGGCCCGGCCTACCGCTCGGCCGCCCACGCCCTCGCCTGCCGGACCATGGGCATCCGCCATATCCGCACCAGGCCCTACCGACCCCAGACCAACGGCAAGGCCGAGAGATTCATCCGCACGATGCTCCGCGAGTGGGCCTACGCCGCCGTCTACGGCAGCTCGCCCGAGAGGGCCGCGGCCCTCTCGGGATGGATCGAGCGCCACAACTTCCGAAGACGACATGGCGCCCTTGGTCACCTGCCGCCGATCCATCGGCTGCGGGAGCTTCAGGGGAACAACGTGGCCGGCACCTACAGCTAGGTCGTCTTGATCAGGCCGCCGTCGATCAGGTAGTTGGCGCCGGTGACGTTGGCGGATCTCTCGGAGGCGAGGAAGGCGACGATGTTGGCGACTTCCTCGGGCTGCGTGAACTTGCCGGTGGCGAGGCCGCCGATGCCCGCGACCACCTGTTCGCGCGCGGTGTCGGCGTCGGTCCCGCTCGCCGCGGCGACGGCCTCGGCGACCCCGTGCTCGCCCAACCAGAGGTCGGTCGCGACCGGGCCGGGGGAGACCGAGTTGACGCGGATCCCTTTCGGGCCGAACTCCTGCGAGAGGGTTTTGGCGAAGTTGACCAGGGCCGCCTTGGCGGCGCCGTAGTCGATCGTCCCGGCGTCCGGCTGGAAGAAGGCGTTGACCGAGGCGATGTTGACGATCGCTCCCGAGCCTGCCTCGACCATCGCCGTCACCGCCGCCCGGGTGGCCCGCACCGCGATGAAGAAGTTCATCTGCATCGCCCATTCGAACTCCTCGTCGCTGGTGCCGAGGAAGCCGTCGAGGCGGATCTTCACCGCGCCGACGTTGTTGACGAGGATGTCGACCCGGCCGAACTCCTCGGTCGCCCGGGCCACCAGGCTCGCCGGCCCTCCCGGCGCCGCGAGGTCGACGGCGACCGGCGTCACCCGCTCCAGGCCTTCAAGGCTGTCGATCGTCCGCGAGCCGGCGACCACCGAGGCGCCCTCGTCGGCCAGCTCCTTGGTGACCGCGAGCCCGATTCCCTTGCCGGCCCCGGTGACGACGGCGACCTTGCCGTCGAGGCCGAGGTCCATCAGTCCTCGCGACCCGGGTCCTGGCCGTCCTCGTCCTCGTCGAGCTCGTCGTCGCCCTGTTCGAGCGCGGTCTCGGAGACGGAGCCGGTGGAGCCGGGGTGGTAGTGGGTCTGGAAGGCCTCGAGGACGCGGTCGCGGCCGTCCTCGTCGACCGGGACCTCGTCGGAGAGGCGGACCCACTCGGCGCCCTCGTAGGCCTCCATGTTGAAGACCTCCTGGTCGATCGAGGCGGAGTCGTCGACGATCACGACGACCTCGGTCTGCGGGTTGAAGTAGGTGCCGGGCTGGACCAGCAGCTCCTCGACCTCGTAGAGGTTCTCATCCGGATCAAGCGCCATCAGCGCGATCTTAGAACGTTCGGCCGCGCCAGGCGCGCGTCGCCTCAGCCGCTCAGGTCGGCCAGCTGGCGCTCGGTCTCCGCCTCGACGTCGAGCGGTTCCAGCCCGGCCCGGCGGCGCCGTTCGTTGCGGGCGACGACGAGCTGGCGGACCTCGCCGCGAAGCTCCTCGTCGCGGGCCGCCGCGGGGCTCTCGTCGGTCACCGCGAGAAGGCGCGCCGACTCGGCCTCGACATCGAGGACCGGCTCGCCGCGGCCCTTCTGGCGCTCCGCCTTGGCGGCCAACATCTGCCGCACCTCGGCCGCCTGGATCGCCGGATCGACGGCCGTCTGCGGCCCGCGGCGCCGGGGTGCGTCGCGCAGGATCGCGAACGTCCCGCCGCCGTAGGCGTCGCGGCCGCCGGTCAGTTTCCAGAGCCCGAACCCGAGCAGCGGCGCGACGACGCCGGTGAAGACCAGCACGGCGGTAGCCGTGACCTCGACCATCGTGGCAAGTACCGCCCCCATACCGAAAAAGCCTATCCGGCCACACCGGGGCTCCCTTTAAGGCTGTCTTTTCTCCTTCCGAGGCCGCATCCGGTACTCTTTTCCTGGTTGACTGACCAGTCAATCGGGATCGCCGAGCGGCGCTCCTGCACAGTCTTGGAAGCAACGAACAAAGGAGCGTCAAGCGGTGGTCGACTTCACCCTGACCGACGAACAGAAAGACCTGAAAGAGCTCGCGCACTCTTTCGCCGAGAAAGAGATGCGCCCGGTTGCCTGGGAGTACGACAAGGAGGGCACCTGGCCCGACGCGGTCCTGCGCAAGGCCTGGGACGTCGGCCTGATGAACACCCACGTCCCGGAGGCCTACGGTGGCCCGGGTCTCGACTACCTCTCCGGCTGCGTGATCGAGGAGGAGATCGGCTGGGGCTGCTCCGGCATCGGCACCTCGCTGATGGCCAACGGCCTGGCTGCCGCGCCGGTCGGCCTCGGCGGCTCCGAGGAGACGAAAAAGAAGTACCTCGGCGGCCTCGTCGAAGACTTCAAACTCGCCTCCTTCTGCCTCACCGAGCCGGACGCCGGCTCCGACGTGTCGGGGATGAAGACCCGCGCCGTCAAGCAGGGTGACAAGTACATCCTCAACGGCTCCAAGTGCTTCATCACCAACGGCACCTACGCCGACTGGTTCACGGTCTACGCCAAGACCGACCCGGACTCAGGCCACCGCGGCATCTCCGCCTTCGTCGTCGACGCGAACTCCCCCGGGGTCACCGTCGACAAGAAGGAGGACAAGATGGGTCAGCGGGCCTCGAACACCGCGACGATCTCCTTCAACGATGTCGAGGTGCCCGCCGAGAACCTGCTCGCCGAAGAAAACAAGGGCTTCAAATTGGCGATGATGACCCTCGACCGCACCCGTCCGGGCGTCGCCGCGATGGCCGTCGGGATCGCCCGCGCCGCTTTCGAGTTTGCCACCGAGTACTCGAAAGAACGGGTCCAGTTCGGCGTGCCGATCGCGATGCATCAGGCGATCCAGTTCATGATCGCCGACATGGCGACCAAGGTCGACGCCGGCCGGTTGCTGACCTGGGACTCGGCCGTCCAGCTCGATCAGGGGCGGCGCAACTCGCTGCGCTCCTCGGAGGCCAAGCGGTTCGCCTCCGACTCGGCGATGGAGGTCACCACCGACGCCGTCCAGGTCTACGGCGGGTACGGCTTCATCAAGGAGTACCCGGTCGAGAAACTGATGCGTGACGCGAAGATCATGCAGCTCTACGAGGGGACCAGCCAGATCCAGCGCCTGGTCATCGCCAAAGAGGTGCTGTTGCCGCGGAACATCGACGAGCGCACCCCCGAGGCGCAGGCGAAGGAAGCCGACGCCGCGCGTGACTCGCAGGCCGAGCAGGCGGCGGCTACGGTCTAGCTGTAGATGCCGGCCACGTTGTTCCCCTGAAGCTCCCGCAGCCGAGCGATCGGCGGCCGGTGGTCGAGGGCGCCATGTCGTCGCCGGTAGTTGTAGCGCTCCACCCATCCCGAGAGGGCCGCGGCCCTCTCGGGTGACGAGCCGTAGACGGCGGCGTAGGCCCACTCCCGCAGCATCGTGCGGATGAAGCGCTCGGCCTTCCCGTTGGTCTGCGGGCGGCGGGGACGGGTGCGGATGTGGCGGATGCCGAGCGCCCTGCAGGCAAGGGCGTGGGCGACCGAGACGTAGGCGGAGCCGTTGTCGGTCATCACCCGCTCGACCGCGATCCCGTGGGAGCGGTAGAAGGCCGTGGCCCGGCGCAGGAAGCCGATCGCCGTGGTCGCCTTCTCGTCGGGCAGGACCTCGACGTAGGCCAGGCGGGTGGCGTCGTCGACGCAGACGTGCACCCGCTCCCAGCCGGTCTGCACGCGCCGCACCCCGGCGGCGTCGGTCCTGGTGGCGCCCCGTCCGGCCCAGGCCCGGCCGAGCACGCGATGGCCGGCGCCGTGGGGTCCGATGCGGCCGAGCTTCTTGACGTCGATGTGGAGGAGCTCACCGGGACGGGCGCGCTCGTAGCGGCGGACCGGCTCCGCCGGCTCCAGGCGGGAGAGCCTGCCGAGGCCGATCCTCGCCAGGACCGCGGAGACGGTGGAGGTCGCCATCTCCAACGTCTCGGCGATCTCGGGGCCGGTCAGCCTCACGCGTCGCAGGGCGGCGATCGCCTCGACCCGCTCGGGCGGCGTGACGTTGGCGACCCTCCGGGGCGCGGAGCTGCGGTCGAGCAGGCCGGCCTCACCCTCCTGGCGGTAGCGACGGGTCCACTTGCCGGCGGTCCTCACGCTCACTCCGGCGGCCTCGGCCGCCTCCGTGAGCGTGAGCCCCTGCTCGAGGACGAGCAGGACCATCCGCCGCCTCCCCTTCGGGCCGAGGGGCGCATTACCGTGGAGCTTCATCCGGTGACCTCCTTGGGTCTGGTTGGCTTCGACACCACCAGCCTCCAAGGAGGCCCGGATGAACAACGTGCCTAGGAACTACATCTAGGTCGGCGGGCCGAAAAGCGCTGATATAGAGCGCTTTTCGGCCCATCTACCTCGTCAGCCCGTGGTGCGCCGGCGGTAGGCCCGCAGGGCGAGCGGGACGACGACGGCGAGGATCGCCAGGCACCAGGCGACCGAGGCGATCACCGGGTGCTCGAGCGGCCAGGCCGCGCCCGAGGGGATCGCGGTCGGATTGCCGAACAGGGTCCGGACCGCCGCGGCCCAGGCGCTGATCGGGTTGTATTCGGCGACCTGGCGGAGGCCGTCGGGCAGGCCCGACACCGGCACGAACGTGTTGGCGACGAAGGTCAGCGGGAAGACCGCGACGAAGGCGATCCCCTGCACCGCGTCGGGCGAGCGGACCAGCACACCGACCAGCGTCCCCAGCCAGATCATCGTGATCGCGAGCAGGAACAGGAGGCCGAAGCAGCCGACCGCTTCGAGCACGGTCGAGTTGATCCCCCAGCCGACGATCAGGCCGGCGACGATCATGATCGCGACCGCCAGCACGGTCGCCGCGAACTCCGCCGTCAGGTGGCCGATCAGGTAGGCCGGGCGTGACATCGGCAGCGAGCTGAAGCGGTCGATGATCCCTTCGCCGAGGTCGGTCGCCAGCGACACCCCGGGGCCCATCATCCCGAAGACCAGGGTCTGGACGAGGATCCCGCCGATCAGATATTCGTGGTAGTCGCCGCCGCCGGGGACGGCGATCACGCCGCCGAAGACGTAGGCGAACAGCAGCACGAACATCAGCGGCTGCAACGTCACGTCGAACAGCTTCTCCGGGATCTGGCGGATGTGGGAGAACTGGCGCTTGGCGAGGATCCAGGCGTCGGCGGCCAGCCAGCGGAGGCGGGCGGGGCCGGCGGGGGTCTTCGGCAGCGGGACTGCGGTGGTGATTGCGTTGGCGTTCATGCGGCCGCCTCCTCGCGGTCGATGGGTTGGTCTCTATCCGGGCTCGCGGCGCGGGCGCGCGGGCCGGTGAGGGAGAAGAAGACGTCGTCCAGCGTCGCCTCGCGGCGGCGCACGTCATGGGCGTCGACGCCGCCGTCCTCGAGCGCCCGCACGACCTCGATCAGGCGCGTCGCTTCGCTTGCCGGGGCGGCGACGAAGAGGCCCTCCTGATCGATCTCGGGTGAGCCCGCGGCGACCTTCTCCAGCGCCTGCGCGGCGGCGGCGAGGTCATCGGCCTCGTCGACCGTGACGACGACGCGTTCGCCGCCGTGGCGTGCCTTCAACTGCACCGGCGAGCCGGTGGCGACGATCTTGCCGTGGTCGAGCAGGACCACATCGTCGGCGAGCGTGTCCGCCTCCTCCAGGTACTGGGTGGTGAGGATCAGCGTGGTCCCGCCGCCGACCAACTGGCGCAGCAGGTCCCAGAGCTCGTTGCGGCTTTCCGGGTCGAGGCCGGTGGTGGGCTCGTCGAGGAACAGCACGGGGGGCGAAGCGACGAGACTGGCGGCGAGGTCCAGCCGGCGCCGCATGCCGCCGCTGTACTCCTTGACCAGGCGGTCGCCCGCATCCTTGAGTTGCAGCTCGGCGAGCAGCTCTTTGGCTCGAGCCTGCGCGACCTTGCGCGGCAGGTGGTAGAGGCGGCCGATCATCTCCAGGTTGGCGAAGCCCGTCAGCAGCCCGTCGACGGTCGCCGCCTGGCTGGTCAGCCCGATCTGGTCACGGACCCCGTTCGGGTCGGTGAGGACGTCGTGGCCGGCGACCTTGGCGCTGCCCTCGGTGGGGGTGGCGAGCGTGGTCAGGATCCGGATCGCGGTCGTCTTGCCCGCGCCGTTGTGGCCGAGCAGCCCGAGCACCGAGCCGGTCGGCACCGCGAGATCGAAGTCGCGGAGGGCCCACTGCTCGCCGTAGCGCTTGCCGAGGCCTTCGGCCACGACGGCGTGGGAACTGTGTATCTCTTGGTTCATTTCGTACCTCGTACGTTGTCGTGGTACAGCGTACGAGCAAGTTAGCAGTACGATGTACGAAATGTCGAGCGATTCGAAAGAAACCCGTGAGGACCGTGCCCGGGAGAAGCTGGAACGGGCGGAAGCCAAGGTTCGCGAGCGCTCCGAGCACGCCCAGGGGCAGATCGCCCGCGCGCTGGAGCGCGTAGCCGACGCCGAAGACAGGGCGGGGGAGAAGGTCGCCAGGGCGATCGAGCGGGCCGAACGGGCCGGCGAGGACGCGCCTCGCGATCCGGGCCCGGTCGTCGACGAGGTCGAGCCGATGATCTGGTTCCGCCAGGAACCGGCCTCGCGCCGGCCCGCCCACACCCGCGCCGACATCGCCCGCGCGGCGCTCGAGATCGCCGACTCGCAAGGCTTCGACGCCGTCTCGATGCGCCGCGTGGCCGAGCGCCTCGGCGCCGGGACGATGACGCTCTACCACTACGTCCGCAACAAGAACGAGCTGATCGCGCTGATGAGCGACGCGGTGATGGCCGAGGTGGTCGTCCCCGAGGGAGAGCTATCCGACGACTGGCGCGCGGCGCTGACCCAGATCGCTCACCGCAGCCACGATGCCTTCAAAGCCCACCACTGGATCTTTCAGGAGATGGGCGACGAGGGAGTGCCAGGACCGAACGGCATGCGTCACTTCGAGCAGTCGCTGCAGGCGGTCGCCGGCCTCGACCTCGATTCCGAGCAGGTCTTCGAAGTCATCGGGCAGGTCGACGACTACGTCTTCGGTTACTCGTTGCGCGAGGTGCAGGAGGCGGCCGAGCACGAGCACGGCTGGTCGCCCGCGGTCGTCGACTTCTTCAGACGCGAACTCGCCACCGGCGGCTATCCGCTGATCCAGGCCTTCTTCGGCGAGGACTTCGAGGCGAGCTTCGACCGCGCGATGGAGTTCATGGCCGACGAGACCCGCTTCGACCGCGGCCTGAAACGCCTCCTCGACGGCATCGAAGCCGAGTTCGCCCCCAAATAGCCCCTTAAGGGACGGTCGCGGGGGGAAGACTCCGCCCCGCGGTCGACCTTAGGTCCGAGTGGACGACGATCTTCAGGGCGCGGTCGACCTGACGTCCGGTAACCGGACCAAGGGACGACCGCACGGCGAGGAACGGACATTAGGTCGACCGCGGAGGTGGGCGCGGGACAGCGCGTTGGCGGTCCTCGCAAATCACCAGCACGGCATCGTGTCGATTCGCCAACTCGAACAGCGACTCGGGTTCTCGCACCAGGCGGTGATCCGGGCAGTTGCAGCCGGGAGGCTCCATCGGGTTCATCGAGGGGTCTACGCGGTCGGGCATACGGACCTGTCACAGCACGGGGAATGCCTGGCGGCGGTCCTCGCTGTCGGGCCGGGGGCGTTGCTCAGCTATTACTCGGCCGGATGGCTGTTGGGACTCCGGTCGGGTTCGCCGAGGCCGATCAACGTCACGGCCTTCGTGCCGCGACATCATCCGGCACCGAAAGGAATCGTCCGCCATCGAGCCCGTAACCTGGTCGACGAGGATCGGGCGCTTGTGGCTGGGATTCCGGTCACCTCCGTCGCCCGCACGCAGCTCGATCTCGCCTGGAAGCTCCGCGGTGATCAGCTATCCCGACTCCTCGCTCGTTCGGAAGAGCTGGGGATAATCGATCTTGCCGCGATCGAGGCGGTGACCGAGCGGAACCCGGGACATCACGGTGCGAAGCGACTCCGATACGCGCTGGCGATCTACGAGCCCCCGATCTGGACTCGCTCCGAGTTCGAGCGGCATTTCGTCGGCCGCCTCGTCGCTGCCGGCCTACCGCGACCGGCCACCGGTTGGAACGTGGTCGGCCACGAGATCGACGTCTACTGGCCCGAGCGTCGCTTTGGCATCGAACTTGATGCCTACGAGACGCACGGCACTCGTCAGGCCTTCGAGACCGACCACGAACGGGATTTCGACTTCGCCTTGGCCGAAATTGAAACCCGCCGGGTCAGTGAACGGCAGTTCCGTCGCGATCCGGGCAAAATCGTCGCCCGCGTTGCCACGCTCCTTGATCGGCGCCCGCGGTCGACCTAATCACCGCCGCCGAGGAGGCGGTCGACCTAATGTCCGGCTAACGGACCAAAGGACGACCCCGCCGGGGCGAGCGGACGGAAGGTCGACCGCGCTTCGCGGGGCGGACGAAGGGTCGACCGCGCAGCGGGTGGTGGAGCTCGCCGGCGCTAGCGGGGGGCGCTGGAGCCGCGCTTCGCGGCCTTCAGGCGGGGCACTTTGTCGAGGATCAGCTTGCGCAGGCGGACCGAGTCGGGGGTCACTTCGACGCACTCGTCGTCGCGCAGGAACTCGAGCGAGGCTTCCAGGGTGAGGCGGGTCGCGGGGGCCAGCCGCACCAGCACATCGGCGCTCGACGCGCGCATGTTGGTCTGCTGCTTGGCTTTGGTCGGGTTGACGTCGAGGTCGTCGGCGCGGGCGTTCTCGCCGATGATCATCCCTTCGTAGACGTCCTCGCCGGAGCCGATGAAGAGCGTGCCGCGTTCCTGCAGGCCGAACAGCGAGTAGGCCGCGGTCTGGCCGCGCCGGTCGGCCACCAGCGAGCCGGTCTGCCGCGTCCGCAGCTCTCCCGCCCACGGCTCCCAGCGGTCGAAGACGTGGTGGAGGATGCCGCTGCCGCGGGTCTCGGTGAGGAACTCGGTGCGGAAGCCGATCAGGCCGCGGGCCGGCACCAGGTAGTCCATCCGCACCCAGCCGGTGGAGTGGTTGACCATCTGCTCGAGCCGCCCTTTGCGCCCGGCCAGCATCTGGGTGACCGCGCCGACGTGCTCCTCGGGCACGTCGATCGCCAGGCGCTCGACCGGCTCGTGGACCTTGCCGTCGATCTCCCGGGTGACGACGCGCGGCTGCCCGGCGGTCATCTCGTAGCCCTCGCGCCGCATCATCTCCAGCAGCACGACGAGCTGCAGCTCACCGCGGCCCTGGACCTCCCAGGCATCCGGCCGCTCGGTGTCGATGACCCGGATCGAGACGTTGCCGACAAGCTCGCGGTCGAGCCGCTCGCGGATCTGGCGAGCGGTCAGTTTGGTGCCACCGCCCTGGCCGGCCATCGGCGAGGTGTTGATCCCCAGCACCAGCGACAGCGAAGGCTCGTCGACGGTGATCACCGGCAGCGCCACCGGATTCTCGGGGTCGGCGAGCGTCTCGCCGATCGTCACCTCTTCGATCCCGGCGACGGCGATGATTTCGCCCGGCCCGGCTTCTTGCGCGGAGACCCGTTCGAGACCTTCGGTGATGAAGAGCTCCGACACGGCCGCCCGTTTGACGGTGCCGTCGGCGCGGCACCAGGCGAGCTGTTGGCCGGATTTGATCGTCCCCTGCCGCACCCGGCAGATCGCCAGTCGTCCCAGGTAAGGGGAGGCGCCGAGGTTGGTCACGTGCGCCTGCAGCGGCGCGCCCTCGTCGTAGGTCGGCGCCGGGATCCGCTCCAGCATCAGGTTGAGCAAAGGCATCAGGTCGGTCCCCTCGACCCCCTCCTCGAGCGCCGCCCAACCCGCTTTCGCGTTGGTGTAGACGATCGGGAAGTCGATCTGCTCGGAGTCGGCGTCGAGGTCGATGAACAGCTCGTAGACCTCGTCGACGACCTCGGCGATCCGCGCGTCGGGGCGGTCGACCTTGTTGATGACGAGGATGATCGGCAGCCGCCGCTCGAGCGCCTTGCGCAGCACGAAGCGCGTCTGCGGCAGCGGCCCCTCGGAGGCGTCGACCAGAAGCAGCGCCCCGTCGACCATGGTCAGCGCCCGCTCCACCTCGCCGCCGAAGTCGGCGTGGCCCGGCGTGTCGACGATGTTGAACTTGACGTCACCATGCTGGACCGCCGTGTTCTTGGCGAGGATCGTGATCCCCTTCTCCTTCTCGAGGTCCATCGAGTCCATCACCCGCTCGGCCACGTCCTGGCCTTTGCGGAAGGTCCCGGTCTGCCAGAGCATGGCGTCGACGAGCGTCGTCTTGCCGTGGTCGACGTGGGCGATGATCGCGCAGTTGCGCAGGTCGTCTCGAGTTGAGGTCATAGGGATCGGTGAGAGTAGCTGGGAAAGTTGGTCGGCCGCGCGCGCGTCTGGAACGCGGGCCGAAACCGTGTCATTACAGAACGAAGCCCGCACGAGGCGGGCTTCCCAGACTGTCTATGAGCTAGCGCTCTACGAAGTCTGCTGAACGCTGGCCGCGGCGGGGCCCTTCGGGCCTTCCTCGGACTCGTAGCTCACCTTGGCGCCCTCGGTCAGGGACTTGAAGCCCTCACCCAGGATGGCGCTGTGATGAACGAAGACGTCCTTCGAGCCGTCATCGGGCGTGATGAACCCGTAGCCCTTGTCGTCGCTAAACCACTTAACAGTTCCAGTAGGCATGCATTGCCTCCACATCGTGTGCTGCAAACGCTGACGATGCGGAAGCAACGACTGCGAGCGCTAGACACAAACTTATGCCGGTACCCCGGCCCTATCAGGTCGGGACCGTAGCAGGATCAGGCTGCTCCGGACGTGAAATTTCGAGTTATCGCGGGTCGTCCCGCGACGGCCACGATCCCGCGGCGCGGCGTCCGCGAGTGGTTCTAGCTTTCGTCCGTGCGCTTCCTCGACCACATCGACAGGGGCGCGGTCGCCGACCTGCTCGCCCGCGACGAGTACTTCTGGCTCGACCTCGACGCGCCGAGCGAAGCCGAAGTCGACACCCTCGACGACCTTTTCCACTTCCACCCGCTGGCGCTCGAGGACCTGCGCAAGAAGGGGCAGCGGCCGAAGCTCGAGGACTTCGGCGACTACATGTTCCTCGTCTACTACGGGGCGGTTGCCCCGGAAGGGGAAGGGCCGCCGTCCCCGGACGCGCCGCCCGAAGCGGGCCCGGTGGGGGGCGAGCGGATCCAGCTCGAAGAGGTCCACGCCTTCATCAGCGGCAGCTACCTGGTCACCGTCCACGACGGCACCTGCGCGGCGCTCGACGAAGTGCGCAAACGGCTCGACGCGCAGGCGCCGAGCTCCGAGCAGTTCGTCGTCTACCGCGTCCTCGACGCGCTCACCGACACCTTCTTCCCGCTGCTCGAGGACCTCGAAGACCGGCTCGAACGGCTCGACGAGGAAATCTTCGCCGAGGCCTCGCCGGACCACCTAGAGCCGCTGACCGAACTGCGGCGCGACCTGGTGATGCTGGGCCGGGTGGCGACGCCGCAGCGCGACATGCTCGCCCGCCACATCGAGGACATCCTGCAGCTGCCCGGCCTGGAAGCCGACTCGCGCGACTACTTCCGCGACGTCTATGACCACTCGATCCGGATCTCCGACCAGATCGACTCGTACCGCGACCTGCTGCTCGGCAGCCGCGACGCCTACCTCTCGGTCACCTCCAACCGGCTGAACGAAATCTCCAAGCAGCTGACCGTGGTGGCGACGATCTTCCTGCCGCTCTCCTTCGTCGTCGGCTTCTTTGGTCAGAACTTCGGCTGGATGGTCAGAAACATCAACAGTGCGGCGGATTTCTGGTTGATCGGCGGGGGCAGCATGGTGCTCTCGGTGGTGATCCTGGTGTTCTGGCTGCGCAGGTCTTCCTATGCGTGACTAAAATTGGGTAATGCAAGGCACCCGGCAGCATTCTCTGCGTCGTTTCCTCGCCCTCGCGGCGCCGGTGGTCGCGGTGGCCTCGGGGCTGACCCCGGTCGCCGGTGCGGCCGGCGGGCTGCTCGCCCCGGTCGCCGCCGGGGCCGCCCAGCCCTCGGCGCTCTCGCCACGCCTCGTCGTCCTCTCCTCGCCGCGGGTGCGTTCGCTCGGCCTGACCCGGCAGGCGCACCGCGTCGGCCTCACGCCGAGCGGTGCCGGCAGCCTGCTGCGCCACGGCCGCCGGGTGCTCGTCGACGTCCGCTTCGCCGCCGGAGCCGCCGGGAGCACCGCGGCGCTGAGCGCGACCGGAGCCGATGTCGTCGACGTCAGTCGCCGCTACCAGACGGTCACCGTCGCGGCGCTGCCCGGTGAGCTCCGCCAGGTGGCCGCCGTCCCCGGGGTGGAAGCGGTGAGCGAAGAGATCACCCCGTTCACCCAGGCTGCCTGCCCGCAGGGCGCGGTGGTCACCGAGGGCGACCGCCAGCTCGAAGCCGCCCGCGCCCGCAACGACTTCGGCGTCGACGGCTCCGGCGTCACCGTGGGCATCCTCTCCGACTCCTTCAACCAGTGGAAAGGCGCGCCCGCGAGCGAAGCCTCCGACGTCGCCACCGGGGACCTGCCCGGTCCCGGCAATCCCTGCGGCTTCGAACGGGCGACCAACGTGGTGACGCCGTTCATCCCCGGCGCCTATCCGGAACCGGGGGAGGAACCGGAAAACGAAGAAGAAGAAGGCGGGCCGGCGGACGAGGGACGCGGGATGGCGCAGATCGTCCACGACATCGCCCCGGGGGCGAACCTCGACTTCGCCTCGGCCTTCAACGGCGAGCTCGCCTTCGCCAAAGCGATCCGCGATCTGCAGGCCGAAGGCGCCCAGGTGATCGGTGACGACGTCGCCTACTTCGACGAGCCCTTCTACCAGGACGGCCCGGTCGCGGTGGCGGTCAACGAAGTGGTCGCCAAAGGCGCCAACTACTTCTCCGCGGCGGGCAACGACAACCTGAAGAACGCAAAAGGCGAAAACATCGGCTCCTACGAAGCGCCCGCCTACCGCGAAACGACCTGCCCGGCGGAAATCCCCGCCTACTACGACAGCTGCATGAACTTCAACCCGAAAGCGGGCGCACCGGAACCGAGCTGGGGCGTGACCCTCGAAGCGGGGGCGCCACTCTACGTCGACCTGCAGTGGGCCCAGCCCTGGAACGGGGTCACCACCGACTTCGACATGTTCCTGCTGAACGAAAAAGAAGAAGTCGTCGGCAACGCCTTCAACACGCCGAACACCGAACCGGGCAGGCAGGAGCCCTACGAGTTCGACCCCTGGGAAGGGGAAATCGAAGGCGAAGAAAAAGAAGAGATGCACGTCGTCGTCGCCCGCTGCGACGTGGCCTGCGGCGAAGGACGGGCGGGCGAAGAAATCGAAGGAGCATTCCCCTACGCGGGGACGAAAGGCGGCGACGACGGGACGCCGCGCCTCAAGGTGGCGATCTTCAACAACGGCGGTGGGGTGAGCGAAACGCAGTACCCGCCGGCCGCCGTCGAAGGGACCGAAAACGTGGTCGGACCGACCGTCTTCGGCCATACCGCGTCGGCCTCCGCGATCAGCGTCGCGGCGATCAACGTCGGCACCAAGGAAGAACCGGAGTCCTACTCCTCGCGCGGCCCGGTCACCCACTACTTCGGCCCGGTGACCGGCACCGGCGCGGCGCCGCCGGTCGGCACCGAAACGATCGCCAAGCCGAACGTGACCGCCAGCGACTGCGGCTCGACCACCTTCTTCTACGGCTTCAGCGAAGGCGGCTTCCACTTCTGCGGCACCTCTGCGGCGACCCCGCACGCGGCCGGGGTGGCGGCGCTGATCCGCTCCGCCGACCCGCACGCGACCAACGCCCAGGTGCGCGCCGACCTGGAAGCGACGGCGACCCCGATCGGCCCGCTCGGGATCCAGTTCGGCCCGACCGCGGTCGGTGCCGGGCTGGTGGATGCCTGGTCCGCGGTCGGTGCCCTGGCCCTGCCGCCGACGGTGACGATCCTCAGCCCGCCCGCCGCGGTCAGCAGTGTGCGTCAGCCCTCGATCGCCTTCAGCGCCAACCGCCGCGCGAGCTTCGTCTGCTCGATCGACGGCGGAGTGGCCACCGCCTGCACCTCACCGTATGTGCCGCCCAAACCGCTGGCCGAAGGCAGTCACACCTTCAAAGTCACGGCGACCGACGTCGCCGGCCACAAAGGCTCGGCGATCGTGAACTTCAAGATCGACCTCAAGGGGCCGACGGCGAAGTTCGAGAAGCACCCGCCGAAGGTGACGCGGACGAAGCAAAAGCAGGCGAAGCTGACCTTCCGGTTCGGCTCGAGCGAGAAGGACTCGACCTATCTCTGCAAGGTCGACAGGGGGAGGTTCCATAGCTGCCCGGTGAAGCTGACCAAGACCTTTAAGGTCGGCCGGCACAGTGTCGCGGTGAAGGCCGTCGACGCGAGCGGGAACGTCGGCAAGCCCGTTACCTTCAGCTTCAAGATCGAACAGATCAAGCAGCAACCCGGGCAGAAGAAGAATCACCGTTCCTGAGATTTCCTGAGAACGGCTCAAAGGCCGGCCGTATGCGTCGATACTTAGTTTTGATGTCCCCCGTTTTGAAGAAGCAAGCGGCGCTGCTCGCCTGCGTGCCGGTATGCCTCAGCCTGGCGCCAGGCATCGCGGCGGCTGCCGCGAACGAAGAAACGCCGCTGACCCCCGAGCTGGCGACGCTGGCGGAACCGGCCGTGGCCACGGCACCGGAAGCGACGCAGGCGGAAGCGATGGCGCTCCCGGTTGAAGGCCCGGGCAGCCTCGTCCGCGAAGGCGGCGAGGCGGTCGTCGAAGCCCATTTCGAAAAGGGCGCGCTGGCCCGGACCGCGGCGCTCGAAGCGGCGGGTGCGACGGTGCTCGATGCCAGTCGCCGCTACCAGATCGTCGCCCTCTCGGTGGCCCCGGAAGACCTCGAAGCGCTGGCGGAAGTCCCCGGCCTGGAAGCGGTCGAGCCCTCACTCGAGCCGGTCTTCTACGGGGCCGAAGAAGGAGCTGGCCCTGACACGACGACCAGCGCGACCAACGCCGCTACCTCGAACGGCCTCTGCGAAGGCGGCTCGGTGACCAGCCAGGCGATGACCCAGTTGCGGGTCGCCGCCGCCCGCGAAGCCTTCGGCGCCCGCGGTGCGGGCCAGACGATCGGCGTCATCTCCGACTCCTTCGACACGGCAACGACCGCGGTCGGCGGGGGCGTCCTTGCCTCCCGTGCCGCCGAAGACGAAGCAAGCAACGACCTTCCCGGCCCGGCGAGCACCTGCAGCGGCCAGCAGATTCCCGTCCGGGTGATCGCCGAGGGCCCGGCAGGCAAGTCCGACGAGGGCCGGGCGATGCTGCAGGTGATCCACGACCTCGCCCCGCACGCCGAACTCGCCTTCGCCACCGCCTACGCGACCGAAATCCAGTTCGCCCACAACATCGAACTGCTCGCCGAACCGGTTTCGGCGGGTGGCGCCGGGGCGGACGTGATCGTCGACGACGTCAGCTACTTCAACGAGCCCTTTTTCCAGGATGGTCCGGTCGCGGTGGCGATCAAGAAGGTGTCCGAAGAGGGCGTCACCTACCTGACCGCGGCGGGCAACGACAATTTGATCGAAACCGGCACGGGCAACGAAATCGCCTCGTGGGAACGGAGTGAATTCAAGGACGCGGAATGCCCGAGCCCGGTCGCCGCGGTAGTCGGCCAGGCCTCCTCGAACTGCCTGAACTTCGCGCCGACCGGCAGCGACACCACCTTCGGCATCACCGTCGAACCCAAGTCGACCCTGACCGTCGACCTGCAATGGGCGGAACCGTGGAACGGGGTCGAATCGGACCTCGATGCCTACCTGCTGAACACGAGCGGCAAAGCGATCCTGAAGAAAGACACGACGCTGAATGGGACCGGTGGCGTGAACCAGCCCTCCGCGCTGATCCAGTGGGCCAACTCGAGTACCTCGCCGGTCGAAGTGCAGCTGGCGATCGACCGCTGCATTCACAGCTGCAACGCCCTGGCGAGCATCAGTGCGAAACCGCGCCTCAAGTTCGCGCTGCTGGAGAACGGGGGCGGAGTCAAAAAGACGGAGTACCCGGAATCGGAAGAAGAAGCGGGGATCCGAGTCGGGCCGACGATCTACGGGCACGCGGGCGCAGCTGCCGCGATCACGCTCGCGGCCGCCAACTATGAACAGCTGGCGACCTCGCCCGCCGAACCGGAGTTTTACTCCTCGCGCGGGCCGGTCACCCATTACTTCGGCCCGGTCATGGGCAACACCGCTGCGTCCGAACTGGCGAGCCCGGAAACGCTTGAAAAGCCGAACGTGACTGCCACCGACTGCGCCTCGACCACCTTCTTCGCCTCTCTCCTGTCCGACGGCTGGCACTTCTGCGGCACCTCGGAGGCGGCTCCGCACGCCGCCGCGATCGCCGCGCTGATGCGCCAGACGCAGCCGGCGGCAACTCCGAGTCAGGTCCTCGCCGCGCTCGAATCTTCGGCAACCCCGTTCACCCCGGTGAACGAACGGGAAGCGGTCGGGGCCGGGCTGGTGAACGCGGAAGCGGCGATCGGCGCGATCGGCGGCACGGCGGTCGAAGACCCGGCGAGCGCGGTCGTCGGTGCCGTCCGAAGGACGGCCGCGGTCCAGGGTGTGGGAGCGATCAAGACCATCGAAGGGCCGGCACCGACCACCGCCACCGAGCAGCCGAAGCCGAAGCCGAAGGCGAAGATCGTCGCCCACCCGAAGGCGGTCGAACGGACCCGCAAGTCGAGCGTCATCGGGCGCTTCCGCTTCTCCGCCGACCAGGACGGAATCACCTTCTACTGCCAGGTCGACGGCGCCGCCCGGCGGCCCTGCGGCGAACGCTTCAAGCGCCGCTTCGGCATCGGCAGCCACGTGCTCAAGGTGCGCGCCGTCGCGTCCTCCGACAACTCCTCCTCGGCGCCGGTGACCTTCCGCTTCCGGGTCGAGCGGATCGGTCGCTAGTTGTAGTTCCTCACCACGTTGTTCATCCGGTCCTCCTTGAAGGCTGGGGGTGCGACCCACCCACCGACAAGGAGGACCCGGATGAGGATCCACGCTACCGGCATGAAACTGCCCCCGGGAGCCATCCGGGACCGGTCGTAGGTTCGCCTCACCGGGACGGGGGCTTCCGAAAGCAGACGAGACGGGCAGGCCGCGCTTGCGTTATGGGCTGCGAGCCCGAGACGCTAATTGGCCGCCCCTGCGATTGGCCCGGTTGCGCTTCGAGCGCGAATCCGTAGTTGTCGTTTGCCCGCTCGCTCTGCGCCCGAAAGTCGATCGAGAGGAGGCAGCATGCGCTCAATTGGACTCGACGTCCACCAGAGCTTCTGCGAGGTGGCGATCTGCGAGGCCGGCGGGGTGAGGTCCGCCGGCCGGATCCAGACCGACCGCGAAGAGCTCGAGCTCTTCGCCCGGAGCCTCGGCGCCGAAGACCAGGTGGTGCTGGAGGCGACCGGCCCGGCGATGGAGATCGCCCGGATCCTCGAACCCCACGTCGCCCGGGTGGTCGTCGCCAACGCCCAGGAGGTGCGGGCGATCTCCCATGCCCGGGTCAAGTCGGACCGCTTCGACGCGCGCACCCTGGCCCACCTGTTGCACGCGGGCATGCTCGACGCGGTCTGGGTCCCCGACCCCGCCACCCAGGCGTTGCGGCGGCGGGTGGCGCGCCGCGCCGCCCTGGTGCGCCAGCGCACCAGGGCCAAGAACGAGGTCCATGCGGTGCTCTCCCGCTGCCTGCTCGGACGCTCGCCCGTCACCGATCTCTTCGGGGTCGGCGGGCGTCGTTGGCTGACCGAGCAGAAGCTTCCGGAGACGGAGGTCGAGACGGTGGCCGGCTGCCTGCACCAGATCGACTTCCTCGACGTGGAGATCTCGAAGATCGACCGCAGGCTCGGCGAGTGGGCGGTCGGCTCCACCGAGGCCCGTCGCCTGATGACGATCCCCGGCGTCGGCGTCGCGGCCGCCGCGGCGCTGATGGCGGCGATCGGCGACGTCTCGCGCTTCGATTCCTCGCGCAGGCTGGTCGCCTACCTGGGCCTCGACCCGAAGGTCCGTCAGTCGGGCGAGGAGCCCGCCCGCCACGGGCGGATCTCCAAGCGCGGCAACGCCCAGGCACGAGCGGTGCTGGTCGAGGCCGCCTGGAGCGCGGTCCGCTCGCCGGGGCCGCTGCGCGCCTTCGGCGAACGGGTCCGCGTCCGCAAGGGCTCCCAGGTCGCCGCGGTCGCGGTGGCCCGCAAGATCGCCTGCCTCTGCTGGCAGCTGCTGAGCAAGGAAGAGGACTACGCCTACGCCCGGCCCTCGCTGCTGCGGGCGAAGATCCGTCGCGCCGAACTCGACGCCGGGGCGCCGCCGCGGTCGAAGCGCCACGGCGGCAAGGCCGTCAGCGCCTCAGCCAAGGAGCGCGAGGCCGAGCGCGAGCTGGTCGAGCGTGCCGAGGCCGCCTACCGACGGCTCGTCGCCGACTGGAAGGCGACCGGTGCGAAGGGCGCCGGTGCGACAACGGGGCGCGCATCTTCTGGGCCCTCTACGGGGCAGGCAGCGCGGCAGGATTCAGCCCCAGAGCCTGCGCTTTAGCTCGGTCGTCACCGGCGCCGCCAGAGACTCTTGCAAAAGGAGAAAAGATCGCAACGGGACTTGACTTTCATCCGTAACGCCCGCACCTGCCCGAACAGCCGCAGGCTGCTGGTCACGCGCGTAGACGAGGAGAGCTGGTCGCTGAGGTCGGCGGCCGAGGCCGCCGGCGTCAGCGAGCGCACCGCGGCGAAGTGGCTCGCCCGTTGGCGTACGGAAGGTGAGGTCGGGCTGCTCGACCGCTCCTCGGCACCGAGGAGACGTCCCAACCGCCTGCCTGCCGACCGGCTCCGGGCGATCGAGGCTCTCCGTCGCCTGCGGATGACCGCCGCGGAGATCGCCGAGGTCCTCGGCATGGCGCTCTCCACCGTCTCGAGGTGGCTGCGCCGGATCGGCCTCGGCCGCCGCTCGGCCCTGGCCCCGCCCGAGCCCCCGAACCGCTACGAGCGCAAGCGCCCGGGTGAGCTGATCCACGTCGACGTGAAGAAGCTCGGGCGGATCGGCCCACAGGGGGCCGGGCATCGCGTCACCGGGAGTCGTCGCGGCCAGGTCAAGGCCTCCCGCGAAGGAAGATGGCGCCGGGTCACCGGCTGGGAGTTCGTCCACGTCTGCGTCGACGACGCCACCCGCCTCGCCTACGTCGAGGTCCTGCCCGACGAGAAAGGGGCGACGGCCGCAGGCTTCCTGCGACGCGCCGTCGAGTGGCTGGCCTCGATGGGCGTCACCGCCGAGCGGGTCCTCTCCGACAACGGCGCCTGCTACCTCTCACGGGTGCACGCCGCGGCCTGCCAGGAGCTCGGACTCCGGCACCTTCGCACCCGCCCCTACCGGCCGCGGACCAACGGCAAGGCCGAGCGCTTCATCCAGACGCTCACCAACCGGTGGGCATACGGCGCGATCTATGGATCCTCGGCGGAGCGGGCCGCGGCGCTTCCCGGCTGGCTCGACCACTACAACTTCAGGAGACGACACGGCTCCCTCGGCCACAGGACGCCCGCAGCTCGGCTCGCCGAGCTGGAACAACCTCGTGAGTAACTACAGCTAGTCCGGGGAGACGCGGCGGGCGCGGCTAAAGCCGACGCCCCGACGGTCGATACGGTCAAAGGATGGTTCGACGCCTGCGTTACCGCTCGTCCCTGCTCATCGCCGCCCTGCTCGGGGCGCTCGCTGCCCTCGTCGCCCCGGTCGCCTCCGCGGGCGCCGCGACGGGGGCCTCGCTCTCCCCGGCGCTGGCCACGCTGACCGAACCGCAGGTCGCGGCGAAGTCAGTTGCCGGCCAGGAAGCGGCGATCGGCCTGCCGGCCTCCGGAACCGGCAGCCTTACCCGGATCGGCGGCTCGGTGGTCGTCGAAGCCCACTTCGACAGCGGCGCGATCGCCGCGATCCCGGCGGTCAAGGCAAGCGGTGCGCGGGTCCTCAGCGCCGGCCGCCGCTACCAGGCGTTGGCACTGGCCGTCGCCCCGGAAGACCTCGCCGCGCTGGCCGCGGTCCCCGGCGTCAAGGCGCTGACCGCCGCGCTCACCCCGCGGGTCGCCGCTGTCGGCGCCGCGGCCACCGCCGCGATCCAGTCGAACGGCCTCTGCGAAGGCGGCTCGGTCATCACCCAGGGCCTCGGCCAGCTGAAAGTCGACCTCGCCCGCGCCACCTACGGCACCCGCGGGGCGGGGGAGACGATCGCGGTGATCTCCGACTCCTTCAACCAGGTCCAGACCCAGAACGGGCAGCCGGTCACGATCCACGCGCACGAGGACGAAGTCTCGAACGACCTGCCCGGCCGGGCAAGTACCTGCAGCGGCCAGCAGGTGCCGGTCAACGTGATCGCTGAAGCCCCGGCGAACGAACCGAGATCCGACACCGACGAGGGCCGGGCGATGCTCGGCGTGGTCCACGACCTCGCCCCGCACGCGAAGCTCGCCTTCGCGACCGGCACGCCGACCGAACTCGACTACGCGCTGAACATCGAAAAGCTGGCCGCGCCGGTCAGCGCCGGAGGGGCCGGGGCCGACGTGATCGTCGATGACCTCAGCTACCCGTCCGAGCCGATGTTCCAGGACGGCCCGGTCGCGGTGGCGATCAAACGGGTGACCGAAAAGGGCGTCCTCTACTTCAGCGCCGCCGCCAACGAAAACCTCTTCAACTCGGCGGGCGAAGAAATCTCGTCCTGGGAGGCGCCGAAATTCCGCGCGTCGACCACCTGCAGCGCGAAAGTCGTCGAATTCCTCGACGAAGTGCTCGCCAAAGAAAGCAAAGGGCCATACGAACCGGAATGCATGGATTTCGACCCGAGCGGTGCGGTCGACACCGAATTCGGGATCACGGTCGAGGCTGGTCGCCCGGCGATCATCGACCTGCAGTGGGCGGAACCGCGCTTCGGCGTGAAATCGGACTTCTTCGGCTTTTTCGTCGCCGGCACCGGGCCGAGCGAAGAAATCGTCGGCGGCGAAGGAGACAACGTGCTCGGCGCGGAGCCGACCCTGGTCTTCGAATCGGAAGATGAAGACACCACGGAACACGAACTCCGCCTGGTGATCGCCCGCTGTGCCGGAGCCTGCAACCCGGCGGCAAGCAAAACGCTGAATCCGCGGCTGAAGTTCCAGTTCCTCGAGGACGGCTTCGGCGTCGCCGACACCGAGTACCCGAAAGGCAAAGTCAAAGGCACCGAAGACATCGTCGGTCCGACGATCTACGGCCACGATGGCGCCGCCGCGGTGAACACGGTCGCGGCGGTTAACTGGGCGGAATCGAACACCGCGCCGAAAGCGCCAGAGCCGTACTCCTCGCGCGGCCCGGTGACCCACTACTTCGGTCCGATCGAAGGGCCGGCGACGCCGGCCGCCAAACTACCGACGCCGGAAGTGCTGTCGAAGCCCGACATCACCGCCACCGACTGTGCCTCGACCACCTTCTTCGGCAACTTCGTACCGGGGGTGGGCTGGGAGTTCTGCGGCACCTCGGAGGCCGCGGAGCACGCCGCCACGATCGCCGCGTTGATGCAGCAGGCGAATCCGCTGGCGACCCCGACGCAGATCGTCGACGCGATGGAGTCGACGGCGACCAAATTCACCGTCGTCAACTCGCCGGATGCGGTCGGCGCCGGGATGGTGAACGCGCTGTCGGCGATGACGGCGGTCGGCGGCGTGGCCGTCAACGATCCGCCGAGCTACGTCGTTCCCTCGCCGGAAGAAGAAGAAAAGGCGCCGGCGCCGACGGTGACGATCACCAAAGGCCCGAAGGCGCTGGGCAAGGAAATCCGGCCCACCTTCGAATTCACCTCCACCCGGCCGGTCGCCTTCACCTGTCAGATCGACGGCGGCACGCCGCAGGCCTGCGCCTCCCCCTACGTCGTCCCGAGCGCGCTCGGCGAAGGTGCCCACGGCTTCGTCGTCACCGGCACCGACGCTCAGGGCCGCCAGGGCTCGAGCGGCGTCTACGGCTTCACGGTCGACGCCAAGGCGCCGAAGACCACCTTCGTCGGCCACCCGAAGAAGGTGGTGAAGACGACGAAGAAGAGCGTCGCCGTCCGCTTCCGGCTGAAGGCGAACGAGTCACCGGTCACCTTCTACTGCCAGATCGACAAAGAACCGCTGCGGATCTGCGGCAGGTCGTTCAGCCACCGTTTCACCAACGGCAAGCACGCGGTGCGGGTGCGGGCCAAAGACGAAGCCGGCAACCTGGCCGAAAAGCAGACCGTCTTCCACTTCCGGGTCAAGCAGACTCGTCAGGCGCCTCGCCACCGGTAGCGCTCTCGTCGGTTGCCCCGGAGCGGCGGATGATCCAGTTGGCGACCAGGAGCAGGAGGACGACCCCGACCACGGCGCCGATCACCGCCGGATCGGTGAAGCGGATCCCTTCCAGCCGCGTGCCGAAGTAGACGGCCAGCGCGGTGATCGGCAGGAAGCCGACCGCGGTCGTCCAGCAGTAGCGGGGGAAGGGGACGCGGGCCGCCCCGGCGGCGGCCGAGATCAGGCTGAAGGGGACGATCGGCAGCAGGCGGAGGGCGATCAACAGGGTGACGCCGCCGCGTTGGACCATCCGCTCGAAACGGGCGAAGCGCGCGGCGCCGAACCAGCGATCGAGCAGCGGCCGCGCGACGCCCGTGCCGAACCAGTAACAGATGAGCGCCGAGATCATCCAGCCGATGACGACGATCCCGAGGCCGCCGAAGAATCCGTAGGCGAAGCCCGCGGCGGCGTTGACGATCTCCGCCGGGTAGGGGACGACCGAGTGGATCGCGGCGAGCCCGATGATGATCATCGGCCCCCACGCTCCGAGCGACTTGATCTGGTGGCGGACCTCGGAGGTTTCGCCGTGGATCGCGGCGATCGAGGCGTGGCGCAGCGCGGGCACGGCGAGGACGAGGATGGCGAGGAGAGCGCAGCCGGCAACGGTGATCCCGATCTCCATCCAGGGGAGACCGGCGCGCTCGCGCTCTTCCTCGCTCACCGGCGCAGGCGATCGGCGAGGCCGGAGTGGCGGCCGCCACTCTCGCCGCGGTTGACGGCGGCGGCGAGCGCCGCCGAGTCGCCGACCAGGACGCAGTCTTTGCGCGCCCGGGTGATCGCCGTGTAAAGGAGCGGCCGGCTCAGCATCCGGGTGTGGGAGCGGTGGCAGACCGCGACCACGACCGGCACCTCGCAGCCCTGCGCCTTGTGGACCGAGATCGCGTAGGCCAGTTTCAGCGTCGCCGTCTCCGAGTACGGCATCACTAGGGTGCCGCCCTCGTCGGTGTCGACGACGATCTGTTCTTCGTCGCGGTCGTCGGAGCGGAGGAAGACGATCGAGCCGTTCATCAGGCCCAGCTCGTGCGAGTTGCGGGTCTGGATCAGCCGGTCGCCGATCCGGAAGCGGCCGCCGACGGCGCTCTTGCCGTCCGGGTTGAGGCGACTCTGGAGCCGCTCGTTCAGCGCGTCGATCCCGACCGGGCCTTTGTACATCGGGGCCAGCGTCTGCACCTCGCGGATCGGGTCGACGCCGAAGCTCTCCGCGGCCCGCTCGGCGACCACCTCGACCACCGTCTCAAGTGCCCGGTCGGGCGTCGGGCGCTCGATGAAGAAGAAGTCGCGGTCCTGCTCGGGACCGGGCTCGAGGTGGGGCGGGCGGCCCTGGTTGATCTCGTGGGCGGCGGTGGTGATCATCGAGCGGGCCGCCTGGCGGAAGATCTGGGTCAGCCGCACGACCGGCGCCGTCTCCGAGGCGATCAGGTCCTCGAACGGCTTGCCGGCGCCGATCGGCGGCAGCTGGTCGGCGTCGCCGACGAAGACCACGTGGGTCGTCTCGGCCAGCCCTTCGAGCAGCACCTCGGCGAGGCGCAGGTTCAGCATCGAGGACTCGTCGACGATCACCAGCTCGACCGGCAGCGGCCGACCGGGGCCGAAGCCGGGGTCGCCGCCGGGGATCCATTCGAGCATCCGGTGGATCGTCTGCGCCTCGTGGCCGGTCGTTTCCTGCAGCCGGCGGGCGGCGCGTCCGGTCGGCGCGCAGAGGGCGATCTTGGCGCCCGCGTCTTCGGCGGCGGCGACGATCGCCGTCGTACAGCGGGTCTTGCCGACCCCGGGGCCGCCGGTGAGGACCGAGACCCGCGCCTCGAAGGCACCGCGCACCGCCGCCCACTGCTCTTCGGTCATTTCATCGTCGGGATCTTTCTCGCCCGGGTCGTGGTCGAGATGGGGCGGGGCAGCGAGCCGGCGGGCCAGCGTCGCGGCGACGGCGTGCTCGCTTTCCAGGGTCAGCTCGCGGTAGACGCGGCCTTCCTCGTCGACCAGGCCACGGGCCGCGACCAGCACCGCCGGGTCGGGGACGAGGCCGATCAACTTGGCGGTTCGCGCCGCCAGCTCCTCCATCGGCAGGAAGCTGTTGCCGCCCTGTTCGGCCTCGCGCAGGGCGTAGACGGCGGCAGCCTGGGCGCGGCTGTCGGACTCCGGCGGCACGTCGGCGGCGAGCGCGATCTTGTCGGCGCGGGCGAAGCCGACCCCCTCGACCTCGGTCAGCCGGTAAGGGTCCTCGTGCAGGATCGTGGTCGAGCGCTCGCCGTAGCGGGCGTGGATCGGGGCGGCCAGGTGGGCGAGCCCGTGGGGGGCGAGCTGGACGTGCAGCTCACGCACGGCGCGGCTCTCGTGCCAGGACTGGGTCGCGGCGGCGGCCTGGTCGACGCTGACGCCCTTCAGCGCGGCGAAGGTGCGCTGCGGGTCGCGGGCGATGACCTGCATGACCTCCTCGCCGTGGGTGTCGCAGAGCGCTTCGGCGCGCTTCTTGCCGATATGGCGCAGGGAGGTCAGGTAGGCGACCTGGCCCTCGCGGTCGGCGGGGTCGAGCGGCAGGGCGCCCTGGGCGCGCAGTTGGCGGCCGTAGCGCGAGTGGTTCTGCCACTCGCCGCTCACTTCGGCGCGTTCCCCGGCGCTCAGGTGGGCGACCGGGCCGACCAGGGCGAAACCGTCGCCGCCGCCCGCCTCCTGCACCTCGAGCACCGCGTAGCCGTCGTCTTCGGCGCGGAAGATCACCCCGAGGACCTCGACCGTGCCGGTGTAGGAGGCGGCGTCGGCATCGAACAGGGTGGCGGAGCGCATCACCCTCCCAAAGCTAGACGGAGGCGAGGCGGGAGGGCTCGGTGTAGCGTCGGGGCTATGGCAAGTTGGGCAGAAATCGAGAACATTGCGCCGGAGTTGGCGCGTACCGCGCGCGAGATGCTCGAGGCGCACGTCCACAAGGCGATCGCGACCGTGCGCGCCGACGGCGCGCCGCGGATCAGCGGGATCGAGGCGAAGTTCATCAGTGAGGCGGGGATCGGTGCGGATCTCTGGTTCGGTTCGATGCCGGGATCGCGCAAGAGCGCCGACCTGGCCCGCGACCCGCGCTTCTCGCTCCACAGCGGCTCCGACGATCCCCCCGACTGGCGCGGCGACGCGAAGCTCTCCGGGCTCGCCGAGGAGGTGACCGACCGCGACCGCAAGCTGGAGATCTTCAAGGCGATGGGGGCGGAGGAGGTCCCTGACGACTCGGCGCTCTACCGCGCCGACGTGCGCGAGCTGGCGGTGACGCGGCTGACCGAGGCGAAGGACGAACTGGCGATCGAGTGGTGGAGCGAGGCGGGCGGTGTTCACTCGATGACGCGGAAATGACCAACGGTGGAATGGGCGCGGGGGAGGGGCCGATCGACGGCGATCCGACCGGCCTGCCCTGGGTCGACGAGCACGCGGGTGAGATCGCGGCGCCGGTGTCGACGGTCTGGCCGGCGCTGCTGCGCACGGTCGAGCGGATGACCGACGGCGGGGCGGCGCCTCGCTACGCCCGAGCCGTCGGCTGCGCCGACACCGAGGCGGGCGGGCCGCGGCCGCTCGAGGTCGGTTCGACCGTCCCCGGCTTCCACGTCGCCGTGCTGACCCCGGAGCGGTTGCTGGTGCTGGCCGGCTCCCACCACTTCTCCGACTACGCGCTGAGCTTCCGGCTCGAACCGCTGGGCGCGGTGCGGACCCGCGTCGTCGCCGAGACCCGGGCTGTCTTCCCCGGTCTCAAGGGCCGCGCCTACCGGGCGCTGGTGATCGGCACCCGCATGCACGTGCTGGTCGTCCGCCGCCTCCTCCGCGGGGTCTCCCGCCGGGTCGAGTCGGCCCCCTCGCCGGGCTCCTGATGAGCCAGGCGCCGTCCCGGCAGCCCGCCGGGCTCTGCGATTCCTGCCGCCACCAGCGACTGGTGCCCAATACGCGCGGTTCGGTCTTCTCGCTCTGCGAGCGCTCGCGCACCGAGGACGAGTTCCCGCGCTACCCGCGCCTCCCGGTCGCGCAGTGCCACGGCTTCGACCCCTCGCAGGGACCTCCAACGGAGCGCGTTCGCAGTTAGCCACAATAATTGTGGCTAACTGCGAACTCACCGGCGGCTGCCGGCCCGTCGACGGCCGCTACGGCATTTTCGGGTCGGGCCCGCCGATCTCGCTCGGCGCTGGCGCCGCATAGACCCGGCCCGGCACACCACCCAGGACCAGCAGCCGGATCCCTTCCGGGCCCGCCCAGACCTTGCGTTTCGCCGCCGGGCCGACGCGGGCGATGTGGTCGGCGTCGAGTGGCATCCGCTCGCCTTCGACCTCCAGCTCGCCGCTGCCCTTCAGCGCCAGGAAGACCTCCTCCTGGTCGTCGTGGCTGTGATCATGGCTGGGATAGGCGTCGAAGGAGGGCGGCAGGTCGATGACCTGCATCCCAAATGACTCCACCCCGAGCTCGGCGCGCGCCCGTTTGAAGCTCCCGAACAGGGCGGCGTCCATGTCGTCGATGCGTTTCACCACGTATTCCCCCATTGCATTCCCTCCCGCGTAGTACGAACGTTCGTGCTTTTTTATATCCTGTGAGCGTGGCTGGTGCAACCGCGACCAAAGGCGAACGGACCCGCGCCGCGATCCTCGAGCGGGCCGTCGACCTCGCCTCGGTCGAGGGGCTCGAGGGGCTGACGATCGGCCGCCTCGCCGGCGACCTGGAGATGAGCAAGAGCGGCCTCTTCGCCCACTTCGGCTCCAAGCAAGATCTGCAGCTGGCGACGGTGGCCGCCGCCGCCGACCGTTTCCGACGCATCGTGATCGAACCCTCGCTGGCCGCCCCCGACGGCGGGCCGCGTCTGCGGGCGATGGCCGAGCACTACTTCGACTACCTGGAGACCTTCACCGGCGGCTGCTTCTGGGGTGCCACCGCGAGCGAGTACGACGATCGCCCCGGCCCGGTCCGCGACGCGATCGCGGCGACGATGGACCTCTGGATGGCGGAGCTGGTCCGCCAGGCGACCGCCGCCGGGATCGCCGACCCCGACCGCTATGCCTTCGAGCTCTACGCAGTGGTGATGGGCGCCAACTCGCGCTTCCGCCTCAGCGGCGAACGCCGGGTGTTCGACCTCGCCCGCGCCGCCCTCGCGCGGCTCGAGGCCGAACTGCCTGCCTGACGGCAGGCATTCCTACAAAGCCGCCGCCCTTGCTGGGCGGCGGCCCCGAGTCCTCGGCCGCCTAGGGATTCGCGTGATTGACCTTCTCCGGCTCGATCTTCACGATCACCCGTTCTTCGCCCGGCTGGCGGAAGGGGTAGGAGTCGGCGTCGAGGTAGCGCTTGGCGAGCGCGTCGATGTCGTCGTCGGCACCGTCCGCGGCCATCTCGACGACCTTGCCCTGGATGATCAGATTCTCGTAGGGGTTCTCCTCGTTGGTGACCGATAGCGCGACGGCGGGGTTCGCGTGCAGGTTCTTCGTCTTCACCCGGCCCTCGGCGGTGTTGAAGGTCACGAGGTCGCCATCGACGCCGACCCAGACAGCCGAGACCTGCGGCGTGCCGTCCGAGTTGACCGTCGCGACGTGGGCGAAGTGTTTGCCTTCGAGCAGGTGCTTTGCATCGTCGGGAATTGCAGCCATGGATCCTCCTGGTCGTTCGTGCGGTGGTTTAGTGTCCTCGTCAAGCATCTTCTTACTACGTCGGGGAGGTCGTCGGGTGGAAATCGCGATCGGATTGCCAAATGCGGTGCCGGGAACCACGGGTGAGCAGCTGGTCGAGTGGGCCAGGCGGGGGGAGCGTCGCGGCTTCTCCAGCCTCGGCACGATCGACCGGATCACGTACGGAAGCTATGAGTCGCTGATCGCGCTGAGCGGTGCCGCCGCGGTCACCGAGCGGATCGGCCTGGTCACCGCGGTGCTGCTGGCGCCGTTGCGCGACAACGGGGCTCTGCTCGGCAAGCAGGCGCTGAGCCTGAACGCTCTCTCCGGCGGCCGCCTCACCCTGGGGCTCGGCCTCGGCGGCCGCGATGACGACTACGCCGCGATCGATGCCGACATGGGAACCCGCGGCGCTGACATGGAAGCCATCCTCACCCGCCTCACCGAGGTCTGGACCGACGACACGATCGGACCCGACGTGGCGCCCCCGACCCTGATCATCGGCGGCGGCGTCCCGGCCAGCTACGAGCGCGCGGCCAAGTACGGCAGCGCGGGCTGGATCGCCGGCGGCCTGCCGCCCGACGCCTTCGCCGACTCGCTGGCCAAGGTCAAGCAGGCATGGGCCGCGGCCGGTCGCGACGGCGAACCGCGCGGCATGGCGCTCGCCTACTTCGCCCTCGGCGAGGCCGACCCGGCTCCGTACCTGACCGACTACTACGCCTTCCTCGGCGAGGAGACGGCGAACTTCATCGCCGGCACGGCCGCCCGCGACGCCGACACCGTGAGGACCTATGTCGGCGCCTTCTCCGAGGCGGGCTGCGACGAGCTGATCTTCTTCCCGACGGTCAGCGACCCCGACCAGGTCGAGCTCCTCGCCGACGCGGCCGGCCTCTGAGCGAGGCCGCAGCGCAGGGAGTGGGGATGCCTGATGAGCTCGAGATCGTCCTCTTCTCCGGTTCCGACGAGCTGGAGGATTGGCTCGAGGAGAATGGTGTGACCTCGCCGGGGCTCTGGCTGAAGATCGCGAAGAAAGGGGCGCCGGAGCCGAGCGTCACCTATGCGGAGGCGGTCGAGCTGGCGCTCTGCTTCGGCTGGATCGACAGCCAGAAGCGCGGCCTCGACGAGTCCCACTTCCTGCAGCGATTCACGCCCCGCCGCCCGCGCGGCCGCTGGTCGAAGATCAACCGCGAGAAGGCCGAAGCGCTGGAGGACGAAGGCCGCCTGCGCCCGGCGGGCGCCGCCGAGGTGGCCGCGGCGAAGGACGACGGCCGCTGGGGGGCCGCCTACGAGGGCCAGCGCACGGCCACGGTGCCCGACGACCTCCAGCGCGAGCTCGACACCAACCCCGCGGCCGCCGCCAGCTTCGCCGAGCTCGACAGCGCCAACCGCTACGCGATCACCTACCGCCTCGCCGAGGCAAAGAAGCCCGAGACCCGTGAACGCCGCCTGCGCAAATTCCTCGCCATGCTCGAGCGCGGCGAGAAGATCCACGAATAGGGCGGAGGATCGGGGAAGGTCCGGGCCCTTGCGGCGGGGGCTCGGCCGTCCCGAGCGTCTCGTGGCGGCCCGGGCAGGCTGTGACCGCCACGAGACGCTCGGGACGTGGTCCTTTCGGCGGGAAGTCCACGGAGATGTGGCCGCCACGAACATGCGACCAGGGTTTGGGCCCCTATAGGGGCCCAAAACTCGGCTGCGTGGATTTTCCACGCCATACGGTGGAAAATTCACGCAGCGTGTCTGGGATCCCTGGAGAAACTTGGAGTTCCGCCCGTCTCCGTGACGAACGCTCCATCCCTGTGACGCCTCCCCGGCGTCCGCCGCACGCTCCTCGCCCGCTCCCCGCACCCCCGGCCGTCTCGGCCACGGCCACAGCCTGCCCGGGCCGTGGCCGAGACGGCCGCGTCCCTTTCCCGTCCCTTCCTCCGGCTCCCCGGCTCCCACTTCTCCCGCCGGCCGCCAAACATCGGCTGGGAACGAGCGACGGCTACGCTCGTCGGGTGGATACGCAACGTCTGAACGAGGTCCTCGCCGCCTCCGGTGAGCCTGGCTACCGCTCTTCGCAGGTCTGGGAGTGGGTCGCGCGAGGGGTCGGCGACTACGAGGAGATGACGAATGTGCCCGCAGGCCTGCGCGAACGCCTTGCCGCCGAAGTGCCGCTCTCGACGCTCTCGGTGCGGGCCGAGGCGAAATCCGACGATGGCACCGTGAAGACCCTCTTCGACACCGGCGACGGCCGCCCGCTGGAGGCAGTGCTGATGCGCTACCGCGACGGCCGACGCTCGGTCTGCGTCTCCTCGCAGTCCGGTTGCCCGCTCACCTGCACCTTCTGCGCCACCGGCAAGATGAAGTTCGGGCGCAACCTCACCGTCGACGAGATCCTCGACCAGGCGCTCCACTTCCGCCGCGTCGAACCGATCGACCACGTCGTCTTCATGGGCATGGGGGAGCCGACGATGAACATCGACAACGTGCTCGCCGCCTGCGAACGGCTGCCCGATCTCGACGTCACCAACCGCCGTACGGCGATCTCCACGGTCGGCTGGGTCCCCGGGATCGACCGAATCGCCGAGTTCGAGAAGCCGATCGCGCTGGCACTCTCCCTGCACGCCCCCAACGATGCGCTGCGCTCGCAGCTGATGCCGGTCAACGACCGCTTCCCCCTGGCCGAGGTGCTCGCCGCCTGCGACCGCTACCGGGCGAAGCGCCGGCGCAAGGTCTTCGTCGAGTACGTGATGCTCGACGGCGTCAACGACTTACCCGAGCACGCCCGCGAACTCGCCACGCTGCTCGACCCGCGGATCTACAAGATCAACCTGATCCCCTACAACCCGACTGGCGCCTACGACGGCTCCTCGCCGGAGCGGATCGAGACCTTTCGCGCGATCCTCGCCGAGCACCGCGTTCCCGCCACCGTGCGCCTCACCCGCGGCCGCGACATCGACGCCGCCTGCGGCCAGCTCGCCGCCACCGCGGCGGCCGGGGCTCGGCCGACTGCTACCTCATAGGCGTCCTGGCGTCGAGGCTTCACCTCCGGGGCGGATCGGGACCATCGGTCAATGGGCGTTGAACAACTTGGGGATAGCTATCGACACCTTCAAAATAAAAGTGAGGCTCGCAGGCTTGCTGTTGAACTTGATCAGTCCGCCCAAAGTTGAATTGTTGGTGAGACTGAATTGGAAGAGTTGAAGGGTGCTGTTCACTCCTGTCGCGTTGGTCGCCGCGGAAAACTCCGAGCCGCTGAGGATGTAGGACCCCGCAATCGGACAAGGTTTGGTGCCTTTTTGTAGCGTCACCGTGCCGATGCTCGTACCCGTGGCCGGCAGCCACTGCTGAGCCCAGGTGGACCCGTTCATATAGGTGCCGTCGATCTTGAGCTGATTGGTCAGGATCGCGCCTCCACTGACGACGCAACTCGCCGGGGTCGCCACGGTGACACCCGTAAACTTGAGCTTCCCTTCACCCTTGGCGCCGCCTTCGTTGAAAATGGCACAGGAGACGCATTCGATTTCCGTCCATTCCAGCTTCAGCGGCGTTTCGCCGACTTCAGTTTCCAGGACGCCGACGGCGCCTTCAAGGCTGCCCGTCACGGTCTGGCTGCCCGTTAGTTCAGAGCCTTCGACGAACCATTTGGCCGATTCTGTCGTGGCTGCGGCAGATGCGCTGTCTGACACTATTGCGCCCAGAGCGAGGACGACAACTAGGACTGCTGCAAGCCTTCTCGCGTGAATCAGCATGCTCCCCTCCGTGTTGAACCTCGCACCTGATGCTTGAGGCATATCTGGCCCGACTGGGTGGTGCAACATCGAGACCCGGATGTTCCGACCGAACTCATCCCTGCGGGCGGGCCGCCGGAAAAAACTGGCCAGCCGGCCAGTTATGATCCGCGCCGATGGCACCGGTCGATACCAGCGCCCCGGTCGAGCGTCCGCCGCGGATGTCGGCGAACCCGGTCAAACGGGTCGCCGGCGACCTCGCGGCCGAGTGGCGAGGGAGGCGTGCCTACCCGCCCGGCCCGAGCGACTTCAGCCTCGCCCGCACCAGACAGATGGTGCGCGACCCGCTGCCGCTGCTGCTCGGCGCCTACGAAGAGTTCGGGCCGATCTTCAGCATGCGACTGCTCCACTCGAAGGCCGTCTTCATGCTCGGACCGGAGGCCAACCACTTCGTCACCGTCGGCCACCCGGAGAACTTCCATTGGCGCGAGTCGAGCTTCGGCGACCTGATCCCGCTGCTCGGCGACGGTCTGCTGACGATCGACGAGGGCTACCACGACCGCGCTCGGGCGATCATGCTGCCCGCCTTCCACCGCGAGCAGGTCGAGGCCTCGACCGCGGCGATGCAGGCCGAGGCCGAGCTGGCGATCGCCGCGCTCCGCCCCGACACCGTGGTCGACATCTACGCCTGGATGCGCCGGCTGGCGATGCGGATCGCGATGCGGGCGCTGCTCGGGCTCGACCCCGACGACGGCGGCAAGGGCGCCGTCGCGGCGGCGAACTTCGAGGCGGCGCTCAGCTTCTTCGGCATCGACTACGCGCTGCGCCTGCTGCGCGGCCCGGGCTCCCCCTGGCGCCGCCTGATGGCCTCCCGCGCCGCCCTCGACGAGATCGTCTACGCCGAGATCGCCCGCCGTCGCGGCGCCCCCGACAGCGGCCGCCGCGATGTCCTCAGCCTGCTGGTCGAGGCGCGCGGGGAGGGGGGCGAGCGTTTCACCGACGCCGAGATCCGTGACCAGGTGATGACCTTGATGTTCGCCGGCCACGACACCTCCACCTCCACCGTGGCCTTCGCCCTCTACGAGCTCGCACATCATCCCGACGTGCTGGAGCGCCTCGGCGAGGAGCAGGACCGGGTGCTCGCCGGGGAGGCGCCGACGATCGACCAGATGGAGCGCGAGCTGCCTTACCTCGACATGGTCATCGACGAGGTTCTGCGCCTCTACCCGCCCGCCTGGATCGGCCCCCGTCGCGCCGTCCGCGACTTCGAGTTCGGCGGCTACTCGGTGCCCCGCGGCGCCTACGTCAACTACGTCTCCTGGGCCAGCCACCGGATCCCCGAGGTCTTCCCCGAGCCCGAGGCCTTCGTCCCCGAGCGCTTCACCCGCGAGCGCAAAGCGGCACTGCCACGCGGCGCCTACGTCCCCTTCGGCGGCGGCAAACGGATCTGCATCGGCAAACGCTTCGGCCAGCTCGAGGTGAAGCTGGTGACCACGATGTTCCTCCAGCGGCTGCGCGCCGACGCCCTCCCGGGCCGCACGATGACGGTACGCCAGATGCCGACGCTCTCGCCCCGCGACGGGCTGAAGATGCGCCTCTCCGCCCGCGCCTGAAGCTGCTCCTTAAGTGACGCGCC
>CAWCJB010000006.1:0-64273 GCA_963795675.1 uncultured Solirubrobacterales bacterium | reverse complement strand
AGATCACCCGTTTCACCTTCTCGTCGCGGACCGTGAAGCTGACGTTGCACTGGCTCGGGCAGAGCGTGCAGACCGAGCCCGCCTGCTCGATGTCCCAGGGCCGGGCGCGGAAGCGGTAGGTGTAGTTGGTCAGCGCGCCGACCGGGCAGAGGTCGGTGATGTTGCCCTGGAAGGGCGAGACGTAGGGCCGGTCGTCGAAGGTGCCGACGTAGGTGCGGTCGCCGCGGTCGAGCAGCTGCAGCTGCTCGTCCTCGGAGATCTCCTGGCTGAAGCGCACGCAGCGGTAGCAGAGGATGCAGCGCTCGCGGTCGATCGCGACCAGCGGCGAGAGTTCGATCGGCTTCTCGAAGTGCCGCTTTTCGTCGATCACCCGCGATTTGCCCGGGCCCCAGCCCTGGGTGATGTCCTGGAGGGGGCACTCGCCGCCTTTGTCGCAGACGGGGCAGTCGAGCGGGTGGTTGACGAGCAGGAACTCGACCACCGCGTTCTGGGCCTTCTTCACCTGGTCGGTGCGGGTGTGGACGACCATCCCGTCGCGGACCGGGGTCGAGCAGGAGGTCTGCAGTTTCGGGATCCCCTCGATCTCGACCAGGCACATCCGGCAGGCGCCGACCGGCGCGCCGAGTTTCGGCTCGTAACAGAAGACCGGGATCTCGACGTCGCCCTCGCGGGCCGCGTCGTGGAGCATCTCGCCCTCGGTCGCGGTCACCTCGCGGCCGTCGATCGTCAGGGTCACCTCGCGCTTCTCGGATGGGCTCACGTCGCCGCTCCCAGGATCTCGGGCGGCGCGACGACGACGACGTGCGGGTCGATGCCTGCGGCGGCTTCGGCCATCGTGTCCTCGAACTCGCCGCGGAACTTGCGGACCATCGCCGCCACCGGCATCGCCATCGAGTCGCCGAGGACGCAGAGGCAGTGGCCCATGATGTTCTCCTGGACCGAGCTGATGATGTCGAGGTCCATCGGCGTCGCCTCGCCGCGGACGACCCGCTCCAGCATCTTCACCGTCCAGTTGGTCCCCTCGCGGCAGGGAGTGCACTTGCCGCAGGACTCGTGGTGGTAGAAGCGCGCCGTGCGCAGGGCCATCAGCGGGATCGAGACCTGGTCGTCGGCGACGATCACCGAGCCGGAGCCGAGCATCGAGCCCGCTTCGGCCATCGCCTCGAAGCTGTAGGGGAGGTCCATCGCCTCGTCGGCCGTGAGGACCGGGGAGGAGGAGCCGCCGGGGTAGATCGCTTTGACGCTGCGCCCGGGGAGCGGCCCGCCGGCGAGGTCGTAGATCAGGTCGCGGGTCGGGATCCCCAGCTCGACCTCGTAGTTGCCGGGGCGGCGCACGCCGCCGGAGACCGAGACGACCTTGGTGCCGGGCGACTGCTCGGTGCCGAACTGGCGGAACCAGTCGGCGCCCTTGGCGACGATCCGCGGCACGTTGGAGAGCGTCTCCACGTTGTTGATCAGGGTCGGCCCGCCGTAGAGGCCCTGGACCGCCGGGAACGGGGGCTTCAGCCGCGGGTTGCCGCGCTTGCCCTCGAGCGCGTCGAGGAGGGCGGTCTCCTCGCCGCAGATGTAGGCGCCAGCGCCGCGGTGGACGACCAGCTCGAGGTCGCGCCGCGTCCCGAGGATGTCCGTGCCGAGGTAGCCGGCCTCGTAGGCTTCGGCGACCGCGGCGTCGAGGATGTCGGCCTGCGAGTCGTACTCGCCGCGGATGAAGATGAAGGCGTGGCCGGCGTCGGCGGCGAGCGCCGCGATCGCGATCCCCTCGACCAGTTGGTGGGGGTTGCGCTGCATCAGCTCGCGGTCCTTGAAGGCTCCCGGCTCGGACTCGTCGGCGTTGCAGCAGAGGTACTTCGCCATCTCTCCGCGGGGGAGGAAGCTCGCCTTTTTGCCCATCGAGAAGCCGGCGCCGCCGCGGCCGCGGAGGCCCGAGTCTTCGAGCTCCTTGAGGACTTCGTCCTGCTCCATGTCCTTGTAGGCGCGTTCGAGCGTGGCGTAGCCGCCGACGATGTCCTTATAGCCCTGCAGGGTGGCGAGCCGCGGGTCCTCGGCCCCCTCGAGCAGGACGCGGGTCTCGAGCTGGTGCGGCATCAGATCGCGCTCCCGTCGGTCGGGTCGCCGGCTCCGCCGGAGGCCCCTGCCGTCGGTATGTCGCCGGCCAGCGGCCGCTTCTCCAGCGATTTGTCCGGCAGCACCGCGTCGCCGCTCAGCAGCTGGTCGATCGCCGTCCGCGCCTCGCCCGGCAGCAGCGGCCCGAAGTAGCGCTGGTCGATCGAGGCCATCGGCGCGATGTCGCAGGCGCCGAGGCACTCGAAGCCGGTGACGAATACGTCCTCGCCCGCGGCGGCGGCGCGGAAGGCGTCGAGCAGCTCGTCGCCGCCGCGCATCCAGCAGCTGATGTTGGTGCAGACCTCGATCCGGTGCTCGCCCACCCGGGTCGTGTGCAGCAGGTCGTAGAAGGAGGCGACCGACTCGAGGTAGGCGGGGGTGACCCGCATCACCGCGGCGGCCTGGCGGATCCCCTCCGGGGTGCACCAGCCGTAGCGCTCCTGCACCGCCCAGAGGGCCGGGATCGAGGCCGATTTGCGGTCCGGGTAGCGGGCCATCAGCTCCTCGATCCGCTCCTGCAGCTCGGCCGGGCAGTCGACTTCGGCGAGCTCCGGGATCTGCTCCGGGTTGGTGCTCGGCTTGCGCCCGACGGTGACTGCGCGATCGACCGGCAGGTTCGGGTTCGAGGCGCCCGCGCCGTCTACCGGGCTCATCGATCGACCCCGCCGAGGATCGGGTCGAGCATCCCGAGCGAGCAGATCATGTCGGCGACGTAGGAGTCGAGCGCCATGTCGCGGAAGCTCTGCAGGTTGACGAAGGAGGGATCGCGGAAGTGGACGCGGGCCGGCTTCGAGGAGCCGTCGGCGAGGACGAAGCAGCCGAGCTCGCCGCGCGGGCCCTCGATCGCGTAGTAGATCTCGCCCGGGTCGACCCGGAAGCCCTCGGTGACGAGCTTGAAGTGGTGGATCAGCGACTCCATCGAGGTCGAGAGCTCCGAACGCGGCGGCAGCACGTACTTGCGGTCGTCGGCGATGAACGGCCCGCCGGGGAGCGCCTCGAGCGCCTGGCCGATGATCTTGGTCGACTCGACCATCTCGGCGATCCGCACCCGGTAGCGGTCGTAGTTGTCGCCGACCGTGCCGACCGGGATCTTGAAGTCCATCTCCGGATAGGCGAGGTAGTCGAAGGCCTTGCGCAGGTCCCAGGGCTCGCCCGCGGCGCGCAGCAGCGGCCCGGTGACGCCGAGGTCGAGCAGCCGCTCGCGGCTGACGATCCCGACTCCTTTGGTGCGCTGCAGGAAGACCTCATTGCGGTCGAGCAGCGCCTCGTACTGGCCGACCCGGATCGGCATGTCGTGGACGAAGGAGCGGCACTTCTCCTCCCAGCCGAGGGGGATGTCCTCGATCACGCCGCCGACCTGGAAGTAACGCGTGTGCATGCGCTGGCCGGTCGCCATTTCGAAGAGGTCGAGGATCCGGTCGCGCTCGCGGAAGCAGTACCAGAGCATCGAGATCGCGCCGAGGTCGAGCGCCGTCGTCCCCAGCCAGACCAGGTGGGAGTGGATCCGGTTCAGCTCCAGCATGATCGTCCGCAGGTACTTGGCCCGCGGCGGGATCTCCAGCCCGACCAACCGCTCGACCGCGCCGCAGTAGGCCTCCATCTGGAAGAAGTAGGAGACGTAGTCCATCCGCTCGACGAAGGGGATGACCTTCCAGTAGCTCTTGTCCTCGCAGGACTTTTCGATCCCGGTGTGGACGTAGCCGATCACCGGCTTCAGGTCGCGGACGACCTCGCCTTCGAGGTCGACGACGAGGCGCAGGACGCCGTGGGTCGCCGGGTGGTGCGGCCCGATGTTGACCGTCATCACCTCGGTGGTGCGGTCCGCGTCGAGTTCGCCATAAAGATTGGCGACGGTCGGGGCCGCCGCGTCCTCGTCGACGATCGCCTGCGGGAACTTGTGCTCAGGCGCCATAGCGGCCCTCGCTGTAGGTGAAGGTGACCGGCTCGCCGCCGATCGGGAAGTCGCGCCGCTGGGGGAAGCCGACGTAGTCCTCGGGGAGCAGGATCCGGGTCAGCTCCGGGTGGCCGTGGAAGATGACGCCGAAGAAGTCGTAGGCCTCGCGCTCCTGGAAGTTGGCGGTCGGGAAGAGCTCGACGCAGGAGTCGATCTGCGGCGACTGCGAGCCCAACATGGCTTTGACGCGGAGGCGCTCGACCCGGTCGCGGTTCAGCAGCTCATAGTGGACGCCGAAGCGCGGTTCGGCGGGCAGGTAGTCGGCGACGTGGAGGCTGGAGAGGAAGCGGTAGCCCTGGCCCGGGGTGTCGCGCAGCCAGCCGAGCACCTCGAGGATGCGGTCGGCGTCGACGATCAGCACCGCGCGCTCTTTCGCGTAGGAGGTGTCGAGGACGGCGCCGGTGAGGTCGGCGTCGATTTCGCCGCGCAGCAGCTCGAGTCCGGGCCCGTCAGGCAAGGGTCAGCTCCCGCGCGAGCTCATAGGCCTCGGCGGCCGCGGGGCTCGGCTGCGACGCCGGGCCGCCGCGCGCCCACTCCTCCGTGCCGACCGCGTCGTAGCGCTGGCGCCAGCCCTGATCGGGGTTCCCCATGATCTTCCGTTGCAGCTTGTTGAAGCCGTACATGACCGCCTCCGGCCGCGGCGGGCAGCCGGGGATGTGCATGTCGATCGGCATGAACTTGTCGGCGCCCTGGACGACCGCGTAGTTGGCGAACATGCCGCCGGAGGAGGAGCAGGCGCCCATCGAGATCGCCCACTTCGGCTCCAGCATCTGGTCGTAGAGGCGGCGGACGACCGGCGCCATCTTGATCGAGACGCGGCCCGACAGGATGATCAGGTCGGCCTGGCGCGGGGACGCGCGCAGGGCCTCGGCGCCGAAGCGGGCGAGGTCGTAGCGGGCGGTGACGATCGAGATCGGCGCCTCGATCGCGCAGCAGGCGAGGCCGAAGGTGAGCGGGAAGATCGAGTTGGCCCGCGCCAGGTTCAGCATTTTCTCGAAGGTGGTCGTGACGACCCGCTCTTCGACGTATTTCTCCAGGTCCTCACCCTCGAGGTCGCCACGCAGCATGTCGCGGGCGGTGGCCTGACGGCCTTCGAATTTACGGCGCTCTACCTCCAATCGAGGGCTCCCTTCCTCCACACGTAGACGAAGGCGAGCATCAGCAGCACCACGAAGGTGATCAGCTCGCCGAGGACGAAGACGCTGTCGGCGCCCTTCATGATCACCCCGACCGGATAGAGGAAGACGACCTCGATGTCGAAGAGGATGAACAGCATCGCGATCAGGTAGAAGCTGACCCCGAAGCGGAAGTTCTTCATCGGCTCGACCGGGATGCCGGACTCGTACGGCTCGTGCTGGCGGCGGCTGGCGTCGGTGGCGCGCGCCGGTTTCTTCGGCCCGATCAGGTGATTCAGCATCGCGAAGAGGCCGCCCACCGTGAGGCCCAGGAACGCGAAGACGAGGATGGGGAAGTAGGTCTTGAGCACGAAGTGGTGTGATGTCCGGGTTTCGGAGCCCGAGCAGACCCGTTCACGGCCCCTCGGTAACCCTCAGCCGTGCTTTATACAACCACATTGTGACAACTTGCTACATAGTGATTTTCCGCATCAGCAAGCCGAATCCCGACCCTTTTGGGATGGATTAGGGTGATCATCGGCCTCCACATCGCCGTCGGGATGCTGGTCATCCTGCTCAACCTCGCTGCCGGCGCCGTCGGCGGATGGGCCTGGTTCAAATTCCGCCCGTCGGTGCCCTTTTGGTACTTGCTGCGCTTCGCCCAGGTCGCGGTCTTCGTGCAGGCGGCGCTCGGCGGGCTGCTCCTCGTCACCGACCATTCGGCGCGGGAAAACCTCCACTACCTCTACGGGATCCTGCCGCTGGTGATCTCGTTCATCGCCGAGGGCGCCCGCCTCGGCGCCGCCCAGCGCGAGCTCGGTGAGCTCGACATCGAATCCTTCCCGCCCGAAGCGCAGAAATCCATCGCCCTGCAGATCGTCCGTCGCGAGATGGGGATCATGGCGGTCAGCTGCATCGTGATCTTCTTCCTCGCCGTCCGCGCGGCGACCACCAGCGGCCTCTAGGCCGCCCGGTCAGACGTCGATCTTGAAGACCGGGTGTTCGGGAGCGACGGCGAGGAGTTGCTCGTCGGTGCTGTCCGGGCCGACGCCGTCGAAGAAGGCGCCGACCTCCCACTTCCACTTCTTCAGGTAGGCGCGCAGGAGCGTCGCCCGCGAATCGTCGAGCACCTCGGTCGCCTTGAAATCCTCGGTCTTGCGCCCGAGCTTCAGGCGGCCACCGCCCGCGGCGCGCATGTTGCGGACCCACTGGGTATTGCCGCGCGGGGCGACCAGGTACTGCTGTCCGTCGACCTCGAGCAGGTTCACCGGGGTGGTCCTCCACTGGCCCGATTTGCGCCCTTTGACTTCGAGCATGCGGGACCCCATCAGGCTGATCCCCATCCGCGTGGCCCCGGCGACGGCCTTGTTGAAGACGTTGCGGGTGAACCAGCCCGGCTGCTGGAAGCGATCCGGGGAGGCGGAGGGAGGCTCGACCGTGCTCATCGCCGCGATTCTCGCAGGTCCGGTTTCCGGGGAGTCTTTTTTGGACGCCGATAAATAACCGGCGAAACATGACAGGTTCCCGTGTAGGGTTGCGCGCGTCCTGAAGGGGGCACTTTGGTGAGCAAAGGTGGGCAACCGGACATGAGGAGGCAGCGCAGATGCCTGGCAGCGGGGGGGTTGAACGAACAGAACCACGGCCGTCGCCGCGCAACAAGCGCGCCGAGATCGTCGCCGTGGCGACCAAGTTCTTCGGTGAGAACGGTTACGAAGACACGAAGTGGGCGGACGTCGCCGCGGCCGTAGGGCTGGGGCCGACGGCGCTCTACCACTACTTCGAATCGAAGCAGCAATGCCTGTTCGAGATCTTGGTCGAAGCGGTCGAAGACGCCCAGGTGGAGTTCGGGCGACTGACCGAGGGCGAGTTTGCCGACGCGCTGCCGACGCTCCTGCGCGGCACCTTCGAACGCGGCGACCGCGAAGTCTGCCGCGCCCGGGTGCTGGTCGCCGAGCAGGGCCTGGTCCGTCACCCGCGGCCCGCGCCGCGCGAGGAGGACGCGCGGGTGCGCGCCTTCGCCTTGCTGAAGACCTATGAGGCGAGCTGGCGCGACTTCCTCGCCGCCGGGATGGACGCCGGGGCGATCCGGCGCACCGATCCCGAGCTCCTCGCCCGCGCCCTGATCGGCATCCACAACAGCGTCTGGCATTGGTACCGGCCGGAAGGCAGGCTGGGCCTCGAGGAGGTAGCCGACTTCTACGTACCGCGCATGCTTGGCATCGCGGGGCCGCCGGGATAGACGATCGATCGCACGACACCGCCCACCCGGATGACGCGCCCGGCACACTGCGCATATCTGCGTCCTCGGGTTTGCCTTTGCCAACCGGCAAAGGCTGCACCCTGCGTCCTTGATCTGCTTGGCCGGGTGCGTCCCCGGTCACACGCTGTCGTGCGATCGATCGTCTAGCCTGGCGGCGTGCTCGACCACGTCGGCATCGAGGTAGACGACTTCGAGCGCTCGCGCGCCTTCTACGAGATGGCGCTGGCCCCGCTCGGGCTCACGGTGGTGATGGAGCCGACGGAGACGATGGCGGGCTTCGGCGGCGCCGACGGCAAGCCGTGGTTCTGGGTGAATGGCCGCGGCCGCCCCGCCGTGCACGGCGTCCACCTCGCCTTCAAGGCGATCAACCGCGACGCGGTCGACACCTTCCACGCCGCCGGCCTGGCCGCGGGCGGCACCGACAACGGCGCCCCGGGTCCGCGCCCGATCTATCACCCGGGCTACTACGGCGCCTTCGTGCTCGACCCCGACGGCAACAACGTCGAGGCCGTCTGCCGCATCCCTGAGGACTGAGCTGCGGCGGCGGGACGGCGAGGGTTCGCGGCCGCGCGGATTGGGGACGGCGAGGGGTTCCGGCCCGGCCGAGTGGGGACGGCGAGGGACCCGGGCGTCTCGTGGCGGCCCTGGCAGGCTGTGGCCGCCACGAGACGCCCGGGTCGTGGCGCTTTCGGCGGGAAGTTCACAGGGACGGGAGCTTCGCGACGGAGACTTGACACGTGACAGGGCCAAGGAGGTGCCGTGGCGACTTATTGTCGTATAGAGCCACTTTCTCGCCACGGCAAGATGCTGACCGATGGGGAAGAAGTGACGAAGCGCGCGTCCCCCGTGACGATCCGCGCGCCTCGGTGACGATCCTCCCGTCCCTGCAACGCCTCCCCAGCGTCCCTCTCACCTCTCCCCGCACTCCCGGCCGTCTCGGCCACGGCCACAGCCTGCCCGGGCCGTGGCCGAGACGGCCGCGTCCCTTTCCCCCGGGCGTCAGCTACACCGGCCGCGTCCCTCGGTCGTCCCTTTTCCCCCGGGGCGCCAGCTTCCCCGCCTTACGAGCCCAGCGGCAGGTAGCTGCCGCGGTGGAAGACCAGCGGGGTGCCGCTCGCGGTGGCGAGGTCGGTCACCTCTCCGGTGAGGATCACGTGGTCGCCGGCCGCGATCACATCGCGAAGGGTGCAGGCGACCCAGAGCAGGGCGTCGTCGATCGCGGGCAGGCCGTCGCGCTCGCTCCAGGCGACCCCGGCCCACTTCTCGGCGGGCGGCGCCTTGGTGGCGAAGGAGCGGGCGATCGGTTCCTGACCGTCGTGGAGGACGGAGACCGAGAAGCGGTCCGCCGCCTGCACGGCGAGCAGCGTGCGCGAGCCCCGATCGAGGCAGGCGAGCATCAGCATCGGCTCGATCGAGAGCGAGGAGACCGCGTTGGCGGTTGCCCCGGCGGGGCCGTCGTCGCCGCTCGTCGCGACGATCGTGACCCCCGTCGGAAGGCTTGCCATCGCGGTTCTGAAGGTGTCTTGGTCGGGTGTCGGCATCGTCAGACGTTCGAGATCGGCGCCAAACAATATGATCCGCGCCGCGTGCGTCCGAAAGCGATGATCTTGATAGCCGCGGTGATCGCCGCCGCCCTCGGCATCTCTGCCTGTGGGTACGGCGAAGAAGGCCTCGCGGTTAAGCAGGGCAACTCCAACTACAACGGAGCTGTCCTCTTCGCGACCCATTGCTCGGGCTGCCACACGCTGAGCGCGGCCGGAACCCAGGGCAGCGGCAACCGCGGCGAGCGGACCCAGGGTCCGAACCTGAACCAGCGCGAAGAGAGCTACAACGACGCGCTCTTCGCGATCCAGAACGGCGGCTTCTCCGGCGCGATCATGCCCCAGAACATCGTCGTCGGCAAGGAAGCCGAAGCGGTGGCCAAATTCGTCGCCAAATACGCCGGCTCGGCCGCCGAGAACTCGCCCCGCCCGGGCGAGAAGACCGGCCCGTCAGAACCGTAGGGCGGCCATGCTCGACCTCAAGCTGCTCCGCTCCGACCCCGAGCGGGTGAAAGCGGCTCTGGCACGCCGCGGCGCCGGCGGCGAGGTCGACGAGCTGCTCGCCCTCGACGCCCGCCGGCGCGAGCTGCTTCCCGAGGTCGAGGATGCCCAGGCGGAGCGCAACGCCGCCTCGAAGCGGATCGGCGAGATCAAACGCGAGGGCGGCGACGCCGAGGCGGAGATCGCCGCGGTGGCGAAGCTGCGCGAGACGATCGACGCCGGCAAAGAGGAGCTCGAGGCGCTCGACGGAGCGCTGCGTGAGCTGACCCTGGCGCTACCGAACATCCCCGACGACGACGCCCCCGACGGGATCGCCGACGAGGACGCGGTGGTGATCCGCGAGGTCGGCGAGAAGCCCCACTTCGACTTCGAGCCGCGCGACCACCTGACGATCGGAACCGAGCTCGGCGTGATCGACATGGAGAGCGCCGCCCGTCTTTCCGGCTCGCGCTTCTCCTACCTGAAAGGGGACCTGGTGCTGCTCGAGCTGGCGCTGGTGCGGATGGCGATCGACATCGTCCGCGCCGAGGGCCACGAGCCGGTGGTGCCGCCGGTGCTGGTCCGCGCCGAGGCGCTCGAGGGGACCGGCTACTTCCCCGAGGCGCGCGAGCAGATCTACGAGATCGAGAAGGACGAGCTCTTCCTCACCGGCACCTCGGAGGTGGCGCTGGCGGGCCTGCACGCCGACCAGATCCTCGACGCCGCCGATCTGCCGCTGCGCTACTGCGCCTTCTCGACCTGCTTCCGCCGTGAGGCCGGGGCCGCCGGGCGCGACACCCGCGGCATCTTCCGCGTCCACCAGTTCGACAAGGTCGAGATGTTCTCGTTTGTCGAGCCGTCGGCCTCGAAGCAGGAGCACGAGCGGTTGCTCTCGATCGAGGAGCAGATCCTCGGACAGTTGGAGATTCCTTACCGGGTGGTCAACATCGCGGCCGGCGACCTCGGCGCCCCGGCGGCGAAGAAGTACGACTGCGAGGCCTGGATCCCCTCGCAGGAGCGCTACCGCGAGGTCACCTCATGCTCGAACACGACTGATTATCAGGCGCGCCGCCTCGGTTGTAGGTATCGACCTGGGGATGGCCAATCCCCGGAATCGGTGCACACCCTCAACGGGACCGCGGTCGCGGTTGGAAGGACGATCATCGCCTTGATCGAGAACCGGCAGGAAGCGGACGGAAGCTTCTCTCTACCTAATATTTTGCATCGGTACGGCTCTCCTGACAGAATCAGCGCCCAATGAGCACCCCCGTACGCGAGGCAAGGCGCGTCGTTCTCTGTGACGACCACGAGATCGTCCGTGAGGCGATCAAGGCCCGGATGGCCGATTCGAGCATCGTCGAGATCGTCGGCGAGGCCGGCAACGGCCGCGATGTGGTCGACGTGGTCAAGGAGCTGGAGCCCGACGTCCTGATCATCGACGTCGAGCTGCCGAAGCGCGACGGCATCGAGGCGACCCGCGAGGTGTTGAAGGTCAGACCGCGCACCAAGGTCATCATCTTCACCGCCCACGCCCAGCCCGACCTGCTGGCTTTGGCGTTGCGCGCGGGGGCCAGCGGCTACGTGCTGAAGTCGGCTCCGGCCGAGGACATCGCCAAAGCGGTCAAAGCCGTGACCGGCGGCGGCACCTTCCTCGGTGGCGATTTCGCCGGCGGCAAGCCGTCAGAGGTCGAGAAATTGCTCGAGCTCTCGCCGCGGGAGCGGCAGATCCTCGAGCTGCTCGCCGAGGGCCTGCGGGTCAAAGAGATCGCCGAACGGCTTCAGCTCAGCCCGGCGACGGTCCATACCCACGTGCGCAACGCGATCGCCAAGCTCGAGGTGGATACCCGGACCGAGGCGGTCGCGCTGGCCGTGAAGTTCAGCTATCTCGGGGCTGGGGGTCAGGCTTGAAGTCCAGCGCGCACCCGTTGATGCAGTAACGCATCCCGCCCTGGTCGGCGGGGCCGTCGTCGAAGACGTGCCCGAGGTGGGCGTCGCAGTTCTTGCAGATGACCTCCGTGCGGTTCATGAACAGGCTCTTGTCCGGCCGCAGTTCGACGTGCTCGAGGTTGGCGGGCTCGGTGAAGCTGGGCCAGCCGGTGCCTGAATCGAACTTGGTGCCCGAGCTGAACAGCTCGGTCCCACAGCCGACGCATTTGTACATCCCGGTGCCCTTCTCGTTCACGTATGGGCCGGTGAAGGCGCGCTCGGTGCCGCCACGGCGGGTGACCTCGTACTGCTCCGGGGTCAGCTCCTCACGCCACTGCTCATCACTTTTCATGACTTTGTTGGACATATGTCCAAGCTCCTTTCGTCTCTGAGTCCAGAGTACGCCCCGGTTCTTACCGATCTCTTACCGGCGCCGAACGATTCTCTGGATGAAAAACGCGCTGACTTCCTTCCTTCTGCTTGCGGTCGTCGCCTCGCTTCTCTTCGCTGCCGTCGCCGACGCCGGTGTGCGCTCCGGCCGCAGCAACCTCGGCGGCGCGCCGGTCTTCTCGGCCGCCGAAGTGGCCCCGTTCGAAGCCTGCCCCAATCAAACCAATCCGGGAGTGTCGGCCGAAGAACAGGCCTCGGTGATGTTCTGCATGACGAACTATGCCCGTGGGGTCAACGGGCTCGGCCAGCTGAGGCTGAACCGCCAGCTCGGCCGCGCCGCCGCGCAGAAGTCGGTCGACATCCTCGGCTGCGACGAATTCAGCCACTACGCCTGCGGGCGCGATTTCGACTTCTGGGACCAGAAGTTCGGCTACCTGAAGGGGTGCTGGAAAGTGGCCGAGAACATCGCCTGGGGGACGGGGTCGTACTCGACCGTGCGCTCGATCTTCACCAGCTGGCTCGAATCGACCGAGCACCACGAAAACATCCTCGGCCCGTACAAGGAAATCGGCATCGGGCTGCGGGTCGGCGAGCTCGAAGGCTATGAAGGCACCGCGGTCTGGACGCAGGACTTCGGCAGCCACCAGTGCTGAGCACCGCCGACGCTTGTCCACGTATGGAGGACAAGCGTCGGCTTAGGATGGCGGCGTGTCCGCCTTCTACGAGCCCGACGGGGCCGGCTTCCTCGCCACCGAGCTGACCCGCGGCCCCTGGGACCCCGGCGCCCAGCACGCCGGGCCGCCCGCGGCGCTGCTCGGGCGGGAGCTGGAGCTGCTGCCGGAAGCCGAGGACTTCCAGGTCTGCCGCCTGACCTTCGAGATCCTGCGCTCGGTCCCGATCGGCCCGGTCGAGGTCGAGGCGCGGATCGTCCGGCCCGGGCGCCGGGTGCAGATGGTCGAGGCCGAGTTGGGGGTCGCCGGCGAGGTGCTGATGATGGCCCGCGGCTGGCGGCTGCGGACCGCTCCGGTCGACCTGCCGGACGAGGCGGTCGCGATCCCTTCCGGGCCGGCGCTGCCGGGCGAGCCCGGTCCGGCCGGCTTCTTCCCCACCGGGGAGAGCGTCGGGTACCACACCGCGATGGAGGTCCGGTTCGTCTCCGGCTCCTTCCTCGAGACGGGGCCGGCGACCGCCTGGCTGAAGATGCGCCACCCGCTGGTGATTGGGGAGGAGCCGCAGCCGCTGCAGCGGCTGCTGATCGCCGCCGATGTCGGCAACGGGATCAGCGGCGCGGTCGATTTCCGCCGCTTCGTCTTCGTCAACGTCGATCTGACCGTGCAGATCGAGCGGCCGCCGGAGGGCGAGTGGGTGTGGGTCGACGCGGTCACCCTGCCGCGCCCGCGCGGCAACGCGACCGCCGAGTCGGTGCTGGGCGACGAGCGCGGCCGGCTCGGTCGAGCGTTGCAGACGCTGCTGGTCGCCGAGCGCTGAGGCGGCGTGGGGGCGCCTCGCTGTGTCCTCGGTCATTCGGCTCGGGTCACGCACTGGTGTGCGCTCCCCTCGCCTCATTTCCCTGCGTCCTTGCGAGGCTGGCCCACGCCGCCTCAGGCCTAGGCGACCAAAGCCGCCAGGTCGGCGACCGTCAGCGTCGGTTTGACCGCCGCGGTGGCCGGGTCCTCGGAGCCGCCCGAGCCGGCGTGGCCGCTGGTGCCGCTGAGGACGAGGATCGTGTCGAGGCCCGCGGCGTGGCCGCCGGCGATGTCGGAGGTGAGGCGGTCGCCGATCATCGCCACCCGCTTCGCCCCCCGGATCCGCGAGAGGGCCAGCTCGAAGAGGTGGTGCTCGGGCTTGCCGGCGATCTCCGCCTTCTTCCCCGAGGCGACCTCGACCGCGGCCAGGATCGCCCCCGTCCCCGGCCACTCGCCGCCGGTCATCGGCATCGTCGGGTCGTGGCTGGTGGCCAGGAGCGAGGCGCCCGCGTCGAGCGCCCGCTTCGCGGCCAGCAGGTGGTCGTAGTTGAAGTCGCGCCAGCCGGAGACGACGACCACCGCCGCCTCGGTCGGATGTTCGAAGTCGACCAGCCGCAGCCCTTCGCCGGCGATCAATTCGCGCAGCGGCTCACGGCCGAGGACCAGCGCTCCGCCACCCGGCCCCGCCGCCCGCGCCGCCAGGCGGGCGACGACGATCCCGGCGGTGACGATCCGCTCCGGTCCGACCTGGACGCCCAGCTCGTCCAGCCGCTCGGCGTAGGCCGCGGGCTGTTTGGTCGGGTTGTTGGTGACGAAGACGATCTCCTTGCCCGCCGCCAGCATCGTCGCCAGTGCCTCCGGCGAGCCGGGGATCGGGTCGCGGCCGAGCCAGACGACGCCGTCGAGGTCGACCAGAAAGCCGTCGTATTCGTCGATGATCGGCACGGCGAAGCAGCGTATTTGTTCTCGGCGGCGCGCTCCGGACGGGCGCCCCGATACCGTGACGGGCCGTGGGAGCCACGGACGCAAAGGTCGTAGCCGCCCAGAACCTGAGCAAGGTCTACGGCTCCGGCGAGACCGAGGTCGTTGCCCTCGACGGGGTCAGCACCGCCTTCGACCGTGATCGCTTCACCGCGATCATGGGGCCTTCCGGCTCCGGCAAGTCGACCCTGATGCACATCCTCGCCGGGCTCGACACGCCCACCTCGGGGACGGTGACGCTCGACGGGGTCGAGATCACCGAGCTCGACGATGGCGCGCTGACCGAGCTGCGCCGCGACAAGCTCGGCTTCGTCTTCCAGTTCTTCAACCTGCTGCCGGTGCTCACGGCGGAGGAGAACCTGGTGCTGCCGCTCTCGATCGCCGGCCGCAAGCCAGACCAGGCCTGGGTCGACCAGCTGATCCGCACGGTCGGGCTCGAGGACCGGCGCACCCATCGGCCGAGCGAGCTCTCCGGCGGTCAGCAGCAGCGGGTCGCGGTGGCGCGGGCGCTGGTCTCCAAACCGGCGGTCGTCTTCGCCGACGAGCCGACCGGCAACCTCGACTCGAAGGCGAGCGCCGACGTGCTCGACCTGCTCCGCCGGGCGGTCGACGACTTCGACCAGACCGTGGTGATGGTCACCCACGACCCGGTCGCCGCCGCCCACGCCGACCGGCTGATCACCCTGCGCGACGGCAAGATCGTCCAGGACGGGGCGCCGGGCGGCGCCGACGACGTGATCGAGCTGATGAAGCAGCTCGACTAGCGCGCTGTGACCGGGCTCGCGCTCAAGAGCGTCTGGGCGCGCAAGGTGCGGGCCATCTCGACCGTGATCGCGGTGGTGATCGGCGTCGCCTTCGTCGCCGGCTCCTACGTCCTCACCGACACGATCTTCGCCGCCTTCGACGAAATCTTCAGCGAGTCGCTGAAGGGAACCAGCGTCGTGATCACGGCCAAGAACCCGGTCGAACAGGAAAACGGCGAAGTGCCGACGGTGAGCGCGTCGCTGCTGCCGCGGATCCAACAGACGCCTGGGGTGCGGCAGGCGGCGGGCGCGATCTTCACCCCCGGCGGCTTCTTCGACTCGAAGGGCGAAAAGATCGGCAGCAAATTCGCGCCGAAGTTCATCTCCTCGACCCTGCCAGGGCAGCTGGAGTCGCTGAAGTACGTCGAAGGGCACCGACCACGGGGGCCGACCGAAGCCTCGATCGACCGCTCGGCGGCCGAATCGGCGCACCTCGAGCTCGGCGAAAAGATCGGCCTGGTCGGCGAGGGGCGGCTGCAGGAATTCGAGCTGGTCGGCTTCACCCAGCTCGGCAGCGCCTCCTTCGGCGGTGCCTCGATCGCCCAGGTCACGCTGCCGGTCGCCCAGGCGCTGACCCACAAGCGCGGCCGGCTCGACCAGATCTCCGTCGCCGCCGCCAAGGGGGTCGCTCCGGCAACGCTGAAGCGGCGGATCGAAGCCGAGGTGCCGCGCGACGTGCGGGTCGAGACCGGCAGCGAAAGCGCCGACCGCTCCTCCGAAGAAGTCCGCGACCACCTCAGCTTCCTGCCGACCTTCCTGCTCGTCTTCGCCTTCATCGCCGTCTTCGTCGGCTCCTTCATCATCTTCAACACGTTCGCGATCACGGTCGCCCAGCGGGTGACCGAGTTCGGGATGCTGCGGACCCTGGGCGCCTCGCGGCGTCAGATCCTCTCCTCGGTCCTGGTCGAAGCGGTCGCGATCGGGCTGGTCGGCGCGATCGTCGGGATCGGCGGCGGCTTCGTCGTCGCGCTGGGGCTGAACGGGCTGTTCGAATTGTTCGGGATCGACCTGCCGACGACCGGGTTGGTGCTGGAGACGCGGACGGTCATCGTCTCGATCCTGGTCGGGGTGATCGTCACCTTCGTCGCTTCGTTGGTGCCGGCGCTGCGGTCGACCCGGGTGCCGCCGATCGCCGCCCTCCACGGCTTCGTGCCGAAACCGAGCCGTCGCAAACGGGTCGTCGTCCTCGTCCTCTCGGTCCTCCTGGCAGTGGCCGGCGTGGCGCTGCTGGTCGCCGGCCTCGGCGGCGGTGGTGGGGCGGGCGGTCGCGCCGCCAGGATCGGCATCGGCGCCCTGCTGATCGTGATCGGCGGCTCCTTCTACACGCCGCGCCTGGTCCCGTTCCTGGCGCGGGTCGCCGGCTGGCCGCTGGAGCGCGTGCGGCGGCTGATCGGCCGGCTGGCGCGGGAGAACGCCCAGCGCAACCCGGGTCGCACCGCGGTGACCGCGGCGGCGCTGATGATCGGCCTCGCCCTGGTCACCTTCGTCACCGTCCTCGCCGCCGGGCTGAAGAGCACGGTCGCCCAGGTGGTCGACGAAAACTTCGCCGGCGGGCTGGTGATCCAGAACAGCGACGGCTTCTCACCGATCCCGGCCGGTGCCGCGCGGCTGGCGGCGAAAGTACCGGGGGTCGAATCGGTGCAGACGATCCGCGCCGCGCAGGCCAAGTTCGTCGGCGGCGGAGGGGTCGAAGTGACGGCGCCATCGCCGGGGATCGAAGGGTCGGTGAAGGTCGAATGGAAGCGCGGCGGGCCGCCGGTGCTGCGCAGCCTCGGCGATGACCAGGCGGTCGTCTCCGACTCCTTCGCCTCCTCCCACGGCCTCGCGGTCGGCGACAGCTTCCGCCTGCTCAGCCAGAGCGGTCGCCGGCCGCGGTTCACGGTGGTCGGTGAATTCCACTCGAAGCTCGGCGTCTTCGGCTCGGTGCTGGTCACCCAGCCGGTGATCGCCCGCGAGTTCGACCAGCGCCAGGACCGGATCGACTTCGTCGAAACCGCACCCGGCGCCGACGAAGCGGCCGTGCAGGCGATCCTCACGCGCGGCGCCGAAACGGCGTTCCCGATCGCCGAAGTGCTGAACCAGGGGGAACTGAAGGAAAGCCGTGAAGCCCAGGTCGACACGCTGGTCAACCTTTTCTACGCGCTGCTCGCGCTGGCGATCCTGATCTCGCTGTTCGGGATCGCCAACACGCTGGCGCTCTCGATCCACGAACGCACCCGTGAGCTCGGCATGCTGCGGGCGATCGGCATGTCGCGGCGCCAGGTGCGGAGGATGATCCGCTACGAGTCGGTGATCACGGCGCTGATCGGGGCGATCCTGGGGATGGTCCTCGGAGTGATCTTCGCCGCCTTGATCGCCCAGCCGCTGAAGAGCGAAGGCTTCACCCTCTCCTATCCGATCGGGTCCTTGATCGTGCTGCTCGTCCTTGCCGCCCTGGCCGGCATCGTCGCCGCGATCATCCCCGCCCGCCGCGCCTCCCGCCTCGACGTATTGGAGTCGCTGCAATACGAGTAGCTCTACGCTGCGTGCGTGTTTCGACTGAGCGCGAAGGCACCATCGACCGGGCTTGGCCTGCTCGCCGCGCTGGTCGTGGTCGGAATCGGGACCGGGGTGGTGGCGGCTCTCGAAACGATCGCCGACCCTGTCTCGCTGGGAGTCGTCTTCATCCCCGGGGTGCTGCTGATCGCCACCGTCTGGGGACTCTGGCTGGGAATCGGCACCGCGGTCCTCAGCGCGCTCGCCTTCAACTTCTTCTACCTGCCGCCGTTGCGCAAACTGACGATCAATGCTCAGCACGACCTCGTCGCCCTGGTCGTCTTCGTGATCGTCGCGATCGCCTCCGGCACCCTGGCCGAGCTTGCCCGCGCCCGCGCCGCCGAGTCGGAGCGGCGCCGGGAGGAGGCCGACCGGGCGTTGGAGGAGGCGGCGGCGCTGGCGGCGGAGCGCGACCGGCTGCGCGACGAGGCGATCGAGGCCGAAGCGGTCCGGCGCTCCGACGAGCTGAAGACCTCACTCCTGCGCGCCGTCTCGCATGATCTGCGCACGCCGCTGACCGCGATCATCGCCGCCGGCGCCGCGCTCGACTCGCCCAGCGTCACCGCCGGCGAGCGCCACGAGCTCTCCGACGCGGTGGTCGAGGAGGGACAGCGGCTCTCGCGGCTGGTCGAGAACCTGCTCGACGTGTCGCGGCTCGAATCGGGCGCGGCCGAGCCGCACCGCGAGCCGATCGACCTGGTCGACCTGCTCGACGCGGCGCGCGAATCGATCGGCCCCCACGGGGACCAGGTGCGCCTGGCGCTCGACGATGATCTGCCGCCGCTGCACGCCGACCCGACCCAGCTCGAGCGGGCCTTCGCCAACCTGCTCGAGAACGCGGTCGTCCACGGTGAGGGGCAGCCGGTGCTGGTCCGCTCGCGGCTGGTCGGGCCGCGGCTGGTGGTGCGGGTGGTCGACCGCGGCCCGGGGATCCCGGAGAACCTGCGGCAGCGGATCTTCGAGCCGTTCTACCGGGCGCCGGGGGCGGCGAGCGGGGCGGGCTCCGGGCTTGGCCTGGCGATCGCCCGCGGCTTCATCGAGGCGAACGGGGGCGAGGTCGAGGTCGAGTCGCTGCCCGGCCAGGGGTCGAGCTTCGTCGTCACCTTCGGGGTGCCGACCGCGGCCGAGGTGACCGGGTGAGCGACGGCCCCGCCGCCCGCATCCTCGTCTGCGACGACGAGCCGCAGATCGTCCGTGCGCTGCGGGTGATCCTGCGCGATGCCGGCTTCGAGGCGGTGACCGCGGCGACCGGGGAGGAGGCGCTCGACCTGGCGGCGGTGAAACCGCCGGAGGCGGCGATCCTCGACCTGATGCTGCCCGACATCGATGGGGTCGAGGTGACGCGGCGGCTGCGCGAGTGGACCCAGATGCCGATCCTCGTCCTCTCCGCCGTGGGGGAGGAGGACCGCAAGGTCGAGGCGCTGGCGGCCGGTGCCGACGACTACGTGACCAAGCCGTTCGGGCCGCGCGAGCTGGTCGCCCGGTTGGAAGCGGTGCTGCGGCGGGCGGCGCCGGAGGGGGCGGAGCCGAAGATCGTCGCCGACGGCCTCGAGATCGACCTTGCCGCCCGCACGGTGAAGCGCGACGGCGAGCCTGTCCACCTGACGCCGACCGAGTTCGGCCTGCTCCGCACCCTCGCCCGCAACCGCGGCAGGCTGATGACCCACCGGGCGCTGCTGGTCGAGGTGTGGGGGGTCGAGTACGAAGACGACTTCCAGGTCCTGCGCGCCCACATCGCCAACCTGCGCCGCAAGATCGAGCCGCCGGACGGGCCGAAATACATCAAGACGGACCCCGGCGTCGGATACAGATTCGCCGAATAGTCGGGATACCCCGCGGCGGCCGTCGAGGCCGGGATAGGCTTCCGGGCCACGTGCCCGTTGACCCTTATCTGGTGCTCGAAGTGAGCCCCGACGCGACGGGGGTCGAGATCAAGGCCGCGTATCGGCGCCTCGCGGCGACCTACCACCCCGATCGCAATCCGGGATTTCAGGACGCGGCGACCGAGAAGCTGAAGGAACTGAATGCCGCATACGAGATCGTCATGGCCGGAGGGCCGCGGGCCGAGAACCCCGACGAGGCGCCAGGGGCGCCGCCCGACCACCGCTCGACGATAGCGGCGGAGCTAGCCCTCATCGGTCTCCTGGCGGACGCTGAGCAGGAGGACGATCTGACCGTCGATGTCCTCGCCTCCCTGATCCCTTCCGACGCCGGGATCGCACTCTGCGTCGGTTTCGGCTCCTTTGGCAGCTCCGGCGATTACGACTTGAGGGAGGTGCGTCGGTCGGTCTCGCGAATCGCCGATCTGCCCGAAATGTCGTCGATGCCCTCCCTTGCCGCCGGCGCACGACCGGCGATCGAAGGTGGTGGGGCCATCCTCTGCGCTGGCGACTTATTGATCTGGACGACCAGGCGCGTCGCTCCGGTCGACTCGATCTGGGAGGAGGTGTCGGTCACCGCATACGCCCTCTCCTTCCCGGACATCCTCGGTGCCCGCACCGTGGGCCGTCGCCAGGACGAAGTGCAGGTGTGGATCGACGAGGGACCGACGCTCACCTTCAGCACCGCAAGGTTGGCGGCGGAGAAGCTTTCCGGCTTCGTCGATGCGGCCGCAGTGTCGTATTAGAGGAAGAGTCGACCGGGCTTCACAGGATCTGTATACGCACCGCACCTAACTTCATGCGGCCTTGACGGGGTGGGGCGCACGATGCGGGTGTGCTCTTCCTCGCAGACATCTTCCCCGGCGGTGGCAGCCCGGTCGCGGACCTCTTCGCGATCGTCCTGGCGGTCCTCCTCTTCGCCCTCCTCTACTGGGCGATCGACCTGATCGACCGGATATGAGCGCCACCCTGATCGCCCCGCTCGCCGCGATCACCGGTGCCGACGTCTTCGGCCTGGTGATCTCGGCGCTGGTCTGCATCTACCTCATCTACGCCCTGCTGCGCGGGGAGAAGCTCTAGATGTTCGAGGGTTGGCTTCAGATCGCCATCTTCGTCGCCGTCCTGGTCGCCTTGATCAAACCGGTCGGCATCTACATGTCGCGCGTCTTCACCAACCAGCGCGTCTTCCTGTCCCCCGTCGTCGGGCCGATCGAGCGCGCCACCTACAAGGTGCTGCGTGTGAAGCCCGAGGCGGAGGGCCAGGACTGGAAGGCCTACGCCCGCAGCGTGATCGTCTTCTCCCTCTTCTCCTGGCTGGCCCTCTACCTGATCCTCCGCACCCAGGGGATCCAGCCGTTCAACCCCGAAGGCTTCCACTCCGGCCCCTGGGACCTCAGCTTCAACACCGCCTCCTCGTTCGTCACCAACACCAACTGGCAGTACTACGGCGGCGAGACGACGCTCACCTACTTCACCCAGATGGCCGGACTCACCGTGCAGAACTTCATCTCGGCGGGGGTCGGGATCGTCGTCGTCATCGCCCTGATCCGCGGCATCGTCGCCCGCTCCGGCCGTGAGCTCGGCAACTTCTGGCAGGACCTGGTCCGGACGCTCCTCTACATCCTGGTGCCGATCTCGATCATCGGCGCCCTCTTCCTCGTCTCCCAGGGCGTGATCCAGAACCTCGGCGGCGCCAGCGTCATCCACACCCTCTCCGGCGGCACCCAGGTGCTCGCCCAGGGCCCGGTCGCCTCGCAGGAGGCGATCAAGGAGCTCGGCACCAACGGCGGTGGCTTCTTCAACGTCAATTCGGCCTTCCCGTTCGAGAACTCGAGCGGCCTCACCAACTTCTTCGAGATGCTGTTGATCCTGATCATCCCGGCGGCCCTGACCTACACCTACGGGCGCATGGTCGGCAGCCAGCGTCAGGGCTGGGCGATCTTCTCGGCGATGTTCGTCCTCTTCATCGCCGGCGTGATCGTCGTCTACATCGCCGAGCAGCACGGCACCGCCGCCCAGCACGCGGCCGGCCTCCACACCCATGCCTTCAGCGGCTCCACCGGTGGCAATCTGGAGGGCAAGGAGCAGCGCTTCGGGGTCGCCGACACCTCGCTCTGGACGGCGATCACCACGGTCACCTCCTGCGGCGCCGTCAACGGCGCGTTCGAGTCGCTGACCGGGCTCGGCCAGCTGGTGCCGTTCTCCAACCTCAGCCTCAGCGAGGTCGTCTTCGGCGGCGTCGGCACCGGCCTCTACTCGATGCTGCTCTACGTCCTCCTCGCCGTCTTCATCGGCGGCCTGATGGTCGGCCGCACCCCCGAGTACCTCGGCAAGAAGATCCAGGCGCGGGAGATCAAGCTGGTCTCGCTCGGCGTCCTGGTCACCCCGCTTGCGGTCCTGCTCGCCTCCGGCCTCGCCTCGGCGACCCGCGCCGGGACCCGCTCGATCTATGCCGGGATCAACCCGCAGGGCTTCTCGGAGACCCTCTACGCCTACCTCTCGCAGGCCAACAACAACGGCTCCGCGCTGGCGGGCTACACCGGCTTCATCCAGCCCAACGCGCCAGGTAACACGGGCTCCTACGGGATCAGCTTCGCCGACCTGCTCGGCGGCGGGGTGATGGTGATCGCCCGCTTCCTGCCGATCCTCTTCGTCCTCGCCGTCGCCGGCGCCCTGGCGGGCAAGCGGGTCTCGCCCGCCGGCCTGGGGACGATGCGGACCGACAACCCGACCTTCGTGATCCTGCTGATCGGCGTCGTGATCCTGGTCGGCGCCCTCACCTTCTTCCCCGCCCTCCTGCTCGGACCGGTGGTCCAGAGCCTGACCACGAGGCTGTTCTGATGAAGAAGGATCTTCGCACCGGCCTGATCGCGATCGTCGTGATGACGGTCATCCTCGGCATCGCCTATCCGCTCGCGATCACCGGCATCTCCCAGGTCGTCTTCCCGGGCCACGCCAATGGCTCGAAGGTCTCCTTCGACGGCCGGGTCGTCGGCTCGAAGCTGATCGGCCAGGAATTCACCGAACCGGTGATCGGCAAGAACGGCAAGCCCGTGCTCGACGAAGAAGGCGAAGAAGTGCGGGTCCCCGACAAGGCCTACTTCCAGCCGCGCCCCTCGGCGACCGGTTACTCCGGCAACGTCACCTTCTTCGGCAACGCCGCCCCGAACAGCGTCGAAGCGCGCGAAGAAGTCCGCGAATACATGAAGGCCTACCTCCACCTGGAGAAGCCCTACGACAAATCGCTGACCAGCGAAGGCATCCCGGTCGATGCGGTCACCCAATCGGCCTCCGGGGTGGACCCGGAAATCTCCGAGGCCAACGCCGCGATCCAGGCGCACCGGGTCGCCGCGGTCCGCCACCTGTCGCTGTCGCGGGTCGAAGAACTGATCTCCGCGAACACCCACGGCCGCTCGTTGGGAGTGCTCGGCGAGCCCGGCGTGAACGTGCTCGAACTCAACGTCGCCCTTGAAAAGGAAGCACCGCTCAAATGACCACCGAGACCCAGGCCCGTTCCCTCTTCGATCCCGAGATCCTGCGCCCGGCGCTGCTCGAGTCGTTGCGCAAGCTCGACCCCCGCGTCCAGGTCCGCAACCCGGTCATGTTCGTGGTCGAGATCGGCGCCGTGATCACCACTGTTGCCTGGCTGATCCAGGCCTTCGGTGGCGAATCGCTCGGCGGCGGCCACCAGCCGGCCTGGTTCACCTTCTCGGTGACGATCTGGCTCTGGCTCACCGTCGTCTTCGCCAACCTCGCCGAGGCGCTCGCCGAGGGACGTGGCCGCGCCCAGGCCGCGAGCCTCCGCGCGATGCGCACCGAGGCGAGCGCGAAGATGCTCGACGGGACCGAGAAGTCGGCCGCCGAGCTGGTCCGCGGCGACATCGTCGTGGTCGAGGCCGGCGAGGGGATCCCCGGCGACGGCACCGTGATCGAGGGGATCGCCTCGGTCGACGAGTCGGCGATCACCGGCGAGTCGGCCCCGGTGATCCGTGAGGCCGGCGGCGATCGGTCGGCCGTCACCGGTGGCACCAAGGTGCTCTCCGACCGGATCGTCGTCGAAATCACCCAGGAGCCGGGCGGCTCCTTCCTCGACCGGATGATCGCCCTGGTCGAGGGCGCATCGCGCCGCAAGACGCCGAACGAGATCGCGCTCGGCATCCTGCTGGCGGCGCTCACCCTGATCTTCATCATCGTGATCGTCTCGCTGCGGCCCTTCGCCCTCTTCGCGAACACGGAACTCTCCGAGACGACCCTGATCGCCCTGCTCGTCGCGCTGATCCCGACCACCATCGGCGCGCTCCTCTCGGCGATCGGGATCGCCGGCATGGACCGGCTGGTGCGGCGCAACGTGCTGGCGCTCTCCGGTCGCGCGGTCGAGGCGTCGGGCGACTGCGACGTCCTCCTGCTCGACAAGACCGGGACGATCACGCTCGGCAACCGCGAGGCGACCGAGTTCATCCCGATGCCGGGGGTGAGTAAAGAGGAGCTCGCCGAGGCGGCGCAGATGTCCTCGCTCGCCGACGAGACGCCCGAGGGCCGCTCGATCGTCGTGCTCGCCAAGGAGTTCGGGATCCGCGAGCACGACTTCGCCGGCCACGAGCCGACCTTCGTCCCGTTCACCGCGCAGACGCGGATGAGCGGTGTCGACTTCAACGGCAGCCAGCTGCGCAAGGGCGCCGGCGACGCGATCGCCGATTGGATCGCGGCCGAGGGCGGCCATTCGCCGCCGGAGCTGCAGCGGGAGCTCGACCGGATCGGCCGCGAGGGCGGCACGCCGCTGGCGGTCGCCCGCGACGAGCGGGTCCTCGGCGTCATCTACCTCAAAGACATCGTCAAGGAGGGGATGAAAGCCCGCTTCGACCAGCTGCGGGCGATGGGCATCCGCACGATCATGGTCACCGGCGACAACAAACTGACCGCGGCGAAGATCGCCGAAGAGGCCGGCGTCGACGACTTTCTCGCCGAAGCGACGCCGGAGCGCAAGCTCGAGCTGATCAAGGAACAGCAGTCCGATGGACGGTTGATCGCGATGACCGGGGACGGCACGAATGATGCGCCTGCTCTTGCCCAGGCAGACGTGGGCGTTGCGATGAACACCGGCACGCAAGCTGCTCGCGAGGCGGGCAACATGGTCGACCTCGACTCCAATCCGACCAAGCTGATCGAGATCGTCGAGGTCGGCAAGCAGTTGCTGATCACGCGCGGCGCGCTGACCACCTTCTCGATCGCCAACGACGTCGCCAAGTACTTCGCGATCCTGCCGGCGATGTTCGCCGCCACCTACGCCGCGGCCGGTCACACCCAGGGGCCGCTGCACTCGCTCAACATCATGAACTTGGGGACCCCCGAGTCGGCGATCCTCTCGGCGGTCATCTTCAACGCCCTGATCATCCCCCTGCTGATCCCGCTCAGCCTGCGCGGGGTGCGCTACCGGCCGATCGGTGCGACGGCGTTGCTGCGCCGCAACATGCTGATCTACGGCCTCGGCGGGCTGATCGTCCCGTTCGTCGGGATCAAGCTGATCGACCTCGTCGTCCACAACCTCCTGGGGGCCTGAGGTGGCCGGCGTGAGCGGGCGGATCGGCGAGCTCGTCGCACGCCTCGCCCGGCGCCACGAACTGCGGGTGCGCCGATCCTTCGCCGAGTCGCTGGAGCGGGCCGTGGACATCGTCGACGAGCCGCTCCACCGCGGCGGCGCGGCGGTCCCGATCGATCGACCCGCGGTCGCCGAAGCGGCCCCGCTTCTACTCCGCGTGGCCGGCCGGCTGCGCGCCACCGGGCCGCTGCCGGCCGACGCGATGCGGCTCGCCCGCTCGCTGGTCACCGACGGCGCCGGGCCGCTCTACTCGCGTTCCGGGCATCGCTCCGAGTACCCGCCGGGCACGCTGGCCGGCCTCGCGCGGGCGATCCTCGCCGCCTGCGGAGGCCGCGTTCCGCTGCGCGAGCCGGGTGAGCTGGTCAGGACTTAAGGTCGGCCAGTGAGTCCGGTGACGTCTGACCAGAGCCCCGAGTCCCGGCAGGCGGGCGAGGGCGACCCCGGGCATTACAAGATCTTCCTCGGCATGGCGGCCGGGGTCGGGAAGACCTACCGGATGCTCCAGGAGGGCCATGCCGAAGCGGGCGCCGGTCGCGACGTGGTGATCGGCTACCTCGAGCCGCACGATCGGCCGGAGACGAGCGACCAGGCGCGTGGGCTGGAGGAGTTGTCGCGTCGAACGGTCGCGATCCGCGGTGGCGCGACCGTGACCGAGATGGATCTGCCGGCGCTCCTGGCGCGCGCGCCCGAGCTGGCGCTGATCGACGAGCTCGCCCACACCAACCCTCCCGGCCTCGAGCACGGAAAGCGCTACGAGGACATCTCCACGGTGCTCGCCGCCGGGATCGACGTCTTCTCCACCGTCAACGTCCAGCACCTGGAGTCGTTGAACGACCAGGTCGCCGAGCTGACCGGGGTGCGGGTGCGGGAGACGGTCCCCGACTCGGTGCTCGCCGTCGCCGACGAGATCGTCCTCATCGACCTCACCCCCGAGGCGCTGATCGGCCGGCTGCAGGCGGGGAAGATCTACCCGGCGCAGAACATCGACGCGGCGCTGAACAACTTCTTCAAGATCGAGAACCTGGCGGCGCTGCGCGAGGTCAGCCTGCGTCAGGTGGCCGAGGACGTCGAGTCGAAGCGACTCGGCGGCGAAGGGCTCGAGGCGGTCGGGACGCGCGGCGAGGAGCGGGTCGCGGCCGAGGTGCCGAAGGCGGTGGGGGAGAGGCTGCTGGCGCTGGTGCGGCCGCAGGCGAGCTCGCAGCGGCTGGTGCGGCGGGCGTGGCGGTCGGCCCAGCGACTCGGCACCGATCTCGACCTGCTCTGGGTGAAGCCGCCGGGGGCGCCGGTCGAGGGCGAGTGCGAGCGCCAGGTGACGGCGCTCCGCCGGCTTGCCTCGGTGCTCGGCGCGACCTTCCTGATCGAGGAAAACGACGACGTCGTGGCCGGCGCCGCGCGGGTGGTGCGCGAGCGCGGCAGCACCTACATCATGGTCGGCGAGTCGCCGCCCGGCCGCGGCCTCGCCCGCCTCCGCGAGCCGCTCCCTCAGCGCCTGATGCGCGCGACCCCGCCCGGCGTCGATGTCCGCATCGTCGCCCACCGCGGCGGCCGCGGGGAGGAGGGCAAGCCATGAGCGGGCCCGCAATCGGAGCGATCTTCGGCTTGATCCGGGTCGAGCACGTGCTGGTCGTCGTCGCCTTGGTCCTCGGCCTGTTCGGCGGCTTCTGGTTCGCCAAGCGGCGGCGGCGCAAGACGGCGGGCGACGGGGTCCACCGGATCCTGTTGCCGTTCACCGGCACCGAGATCTCGCGGCGGGCGCTCGACGCGGCGCTCCGCCTCGCCCGCGCCGAGGGCGGCACGCTGATGCCCGCCTACCTGGCGACGGTCCCCCTCCAGTTGCCGCTCGGTTGTCCGCTGCCGAAGGAGGCGGCGGCGGCGATGGCGATGCTGGAGGCGATCGAACAGCGGGCCGCGGCCCAGGAGGTCGACGTCGACGCCCGGATCGAGCGCGGCCGCACCTACCGCCACGCGCTCGAGCGGCTGCTCGAGGAGGAGAAATTCGACCGCGTCGTCGTCCCCGCTCAGGCGAGCGGCGGTGAGGGCCTCAGCGGCGACGACCTCGTCTGGCTCCTGCGCAGCGCCCCGGCCGAGGTCCTGATCCTGCGCCCGGCCCCCGAGGACCACCGCACGATCGCCGCGGCGAAGAACGGCAATGGCCGAGCGCCTATCCTCGGCTTGTGACCCCGGCGGAATCGGAGGATGAGGGCGTCGATCGCCGCACCTCGCTGGCCGGCGAGCGCACTCTGCTCGCCTGGTGGCGCACCGGGCTGACGGCGATCGCCGTCGCCCTCGGGGTCGGCCGCCTGCTGCCAGAGCTGACCGACCACGTGACCCGCTGGCCCTACGTCGCCCTCGGCATCGGCTTCGCCCTCTACGGAATCGCGATGTTCCTGCTCGGGACCCGGCGAATGGGTGTCTTCGACCGCCAGGTCTGGACCACCACCCCGCACTCGGCCGAGGACCGGATGCTGGTGGCCTTCATGGGGGCCGGCGTGATCCTCGGGATCGGCGCCCTCGCCCTGATCGCCGTGCAGTGAGCAGGCTCTTTCCCGCGGATAGCGCGGTGAACTGCGAACGCGCTCGGTGCTAGCGGTTGCGCTTTTTCGGCAGCGTGCGGAAGACCACGTCCCAGGTCGGCGAGGAGACGCCGTAGCCGTAGCGGTGATCCTGGAAGTGGTGGCGCATGTGCGCCTCGCGCAGCCTTTTGCCGAGCTTCGTCTTCGGCACGAAGTGGTGCACGTAGTAGTGCGTGTAGTCGTAGCCGAGGTAGCCGAGCATGAAGCCGCCGAAGGCGGGGTAGCCGGCGTCGCCGAGCACCGCGACGAAGCCGAGGAAGAAGAGCGCCGCCAGCGGGATCGAGACCGACGGGGGCATCACCAGGCGCAACTTGTCGTTGGGATGGTCGTGGTGGATGCCGTGGATGATGAAGTGCATCCGCCGGCCGAAGGCGTTGTCGGGCTCCCAGTGGAAGATCAGCCGGTGCAGCCAGTACTCGGTCAGGGTCCAGAAGGCGACCCCGCCGAGCGAGATCAGCACCATCTGCCAGACGTCCCAACCCTTGGTCGCCCCGATCCACTCGACCGCGACGATCACCGGGATGAAGATGATCGCCGGGATCGCGGGGTGCACCCGCGAGAAGAAATCGATGAACCCGTTTTTGAAGAGCGGCGGCGAGTCGGCCAAGCGTTTGCTGCGTTCGTGTGCCTCCATCTGGCCGAATGTTAGCGGCGACCGGCGGCCGTCCCGCTAAACGCGGGGACTCTGTAAATGGCCTGTGACGAGAAGGTTGCGATTTGCGGAATCGCGCCCGACGCGTCCGGCGCACGGTTGCTTTCATGCCCGGGCCGATGCCGCGCAAGCCCAAAGCCCCCACCTGCGAGGACTGCTATTTCCAGCGCAACATGCTGTGCGCCCTGGAGCTCGGCGAGCCCTGCGCGACCTTCCGGCCCAACCGTCCCGAGGGCCTGGTGCCGCCGCGCCAGCCGGTGCTCCTTATGAGGGCGCCTCGCTGGACCTCGGCCGGTCGGGTCACCGCCTGATCCGGCATCGGTCCATCGCTGCGCCGGCAGTCGGGTACCCACCTCGTTCCTGGGTAATGTTCCGATCGATGCCGCAGCGCGACCTTTTCGCCGACTTTGCGCGGATGCGCCGGGAGATGGACCAGCTGATGGGTGACTCCTGGAGTCGCACCCGTTACGTCAGTCGCCGAGCCTCGGGCTTCTCGCCCAACGTCGACGTCTATTACGTCGACGACCCGCAGCGCGCCGTGGTCAAGGTCGACCTCGCCGGGGTCGAGCTCTCCGAGGTCGGGATCGAGGTCTCCGGCCGGCAGCTGGCGATCGTCGGCCGGCGCGCCCTGCAGGAGACCGAGGGCCGCGTCTACCAGCAGATCGAGATCCCCTCGGGGCCGTTCCGGCGGGTGGTCGAGCTGCAGGTCGAGGTCGACCACACCCGCGCCGTCGCCAACTACGAAGACGGCGTGCTGACGATCGAACTGCCGTTGCGCGATCCCGGGGAGACCACCCACCAGGTCCCGATCGGGCGTCCCTGATGGAGGGTTCGCCGGGCCTCGAGATCGTCGAGGCGCCGATCGGGGTGGAAGAGGACGAGCCGCGCGACCTGCCCCTGCCCGAGGCGCTGCCGGTCCTGCCGCTGCGCGACTCGGTCGCCTTCCCGGACACGATCACCCCGCTGGCGGTCGGCCAGCCGCGCTCGATCAAGCTCGTCGACGACGCCCTCGGCGGCAACCGGATGCTGGTGATGGTCGCCTCGCGCGACCCGGAGAAGGAGGAGCCGACGCCCGCCGACCTCTACGACGTCGGCGTCGTCGGGGTGGTCGAGCGGATGGTGAAAGTCCCCGACGGGACCCTGCGGATCCTCGTCCAGGCGACCCAGCGGGTGCGGCTCGAGGAGTTCGTCACCGACCGGCCCTACCTGATCGCGCGGATCGGCGAGCAGCCCGACGTGATCAAACGGAGCGCCCAGCTGGAGGCGCTGACGCGGAATGTTCAGCGCACCTTCTCGGAGATTGTCGAGCAGATCCCCTACCTGCCGGAGGAGCTGCAGCTGGCCGTCGCCAACATCGACGACCCGAGCGCGCTCGCCCACCTGATCGGCGGGGCGCTGCGGATCGAGACGGCGGAGAAGCAGGAGCTGCTCGAAGAAGTCGACGTCGGCAAACGGCTGCGCCACCTCTCCCAGATCCTCGCCCGCGAGCTCGAGGTGGTCCAGCTCGGCAGCCAGATCCAGTCTCAGGTCCAGTCCGAAGTCGACAAAGGCCAGCGCGAGTTCTTCCTCCGCTCGCAGCTGAAAGCGATCCAGGACGAGCTCGGCGAAGAAGACGAGCAGGCCGCCGAAGTCAAAGAACTGCAGGCGCGGATCGAGGCGGCGAACCTGCCCGAGGAAGCACGCAAAGCGGCCGACCGCGAGCTCGGGCGGCTGGCGAAATTGCCGCCCGCGGCGGCCGAGCACGGGGTGATCCGCACCTACCTCGAGTGGCTGACCGAGCTGCCCTGGGACGTCGAGACCAAGGACAACCTCGACATCAGGCACGCGAAGAAAATCCTCAACGCCGACCACTACGACCTCGAAGACGTCAAGGAACGGATCCTCGAGTACCTGGCGGTGCGCAAACTGAATCCGGAAAGCCCCGGGCCGATCCTCTGCTTCGTCGGGCCGCCGGGGGTGGGGAAGACGAGCCTCGGGCGCTCGATCGCGAAAGCGCTGGGGCGGGAGTTCGAGCGGATCTCGGTCGGCGGCGTCCGCGACGAGGCGGAGATCCGCGGCCACCGCCGCACCTACATCGGGGCGCTGCCGGGGACGATCATCCGCGCCCTGCGCGACGCCGGCTCGCGCAACCCGGTCTTCATGATCGACGAGCTCGACAAGATGGGCGCCGACTTCCGCGGCGACCCGGCGAGCGCGATGCTCGAGGTGCTCGACCCGGCCCAGAACGACACCTTCCGCGATCACTACCTCGACCTGCCGTTCGACCTCTCCGACGTCCTCTTCATCGCCACCGCGAACGTGCTCGACACGATCCCCGGCCCATTGCTTGACCGGATGGAAACGATCGAACTGGCGGGCTACACGCTGGACGAGAAGCGCCACATCGCGCGCAGCTACCTGGTCGACCGCCAGATCGCCGCGAACGGGCTGAAATCGAGCCAGATCGAGTTCTCCGACGCGGCGCTGACGGCGATCGTCGAGGAGTACACGCGCGAGGCGGGGGTCCGCAACCTGGAGCGGCTGATCGGCACGGTGTGCCGCAAAGTTGCCCGCCAGGTCGCCGAAAAGAAAGTCAAAGGCAAGGTCCGCGTCTCGGCCAAAAAAGCGCGCGAGATGCTCGGCCGGCGGCGCGTCTTCATCGAAACGCGGCGGCGGACCAAGGACCCGGGCGTGGCGACCGGCCTCGCCTGGACGCCGGCGGGCGGCGACGTCCTCTTTATCGAAGCGACCGGCACGCCGGGGTCGGGGAACCTGACGATCACCGGCCAGCTCGGCGACGTGATGCGGGAGTCGGCGCAGGCGGCGCTCTCCTACGTGCGCGGGCACCAGGCACAGATCGCGCCGAAGCGGGAGGGCGACTGGTTCGCCGACCACGACGTCCACATCCACGTGCCGGCCGGGGCGGTGCCGAAGGACGGTCCCTCGGCCGGGGTGGCGATGACGGTGGCGCTGTCCTCGCTGATCAGCGGCCGACCGGTCCGCAACGATGTCGCGATGACCGGCGAGGTGACCCTGACCGGCAAGGTGCTGCCGATCGGCGGGCTGAAGGAGAAGTCGTTGGCGGCGCAGCGGGCGGGGATCAAACGGGTGATCGTGCCCGCGCGCAACGAGGGGGATGCGGCCGAGATCCCGGCTGCCGAGCTTGGGGGGCTCGAGTTCGTGTTCGTCGACGAGGTCTCGAAAGCGCTCGAAGTCGCTTTGTCCTGATGGAGGTCGCGAGCCTCCCTCGGACCGGGCGTGCGGAGCCCCGCACGCGCCGCCGCTCCTTACGCGACTGGGCGGGCGAACGCTCGCGCGCCTTCTGGATCGTCGCCGGCCTCACCGTGCTGGCGGCGGTGCTGCGCTTCGCCACGCTCGGCGTGCAGAGCTACCACCACGACGAGATCGTCACCGCCAGCCGCGTCCTCCGCGACGGCTTCGGCCACGCGATGAACGCGGTCTGGTTCAGCGAGTCGACGCCGCCGGTCTACTACGCCCTCTCCTGGGTCTGGACCCAGCTGGTCGGCACCCACGAATACGGCCTGCGCGCGATCTCGGCGGCGGCCGGGGTGGCGACGGTCCCGGTCGCCTACCTGATCGCGCGCGAGGTGCGCGGGCGGCGAGCCGGTCTCTGGGCGGCGGCGCTGGTCGCGGTCAACCCGATGATGCTCTGGTACTCGCAGGAGGCCCGCGCCTACGCGCTGGTCGCCCTGTTCGGCGCGCTCTCCGCCCTCTACTGGCTGCGGGCCGAACGGCGCGGCGCGCGGCGCGACTTCGTCTGGTGGGGGATCTGGTCGGGTCTCGCGATCGCCACCCACTACTTCGTCGCCTTCCCGATCCTCGCCGAGGCGGTGATGCTGCTGCGTCGGCGCGGGCTGCGGACGAGCCTCGTCGGGATGGCGATCCTGGCGGGCAGCGCGATCGCGGTGGCGCCGGTGGCGATCCACCAGATGTCCTTGGGCCACGCCGACTGGATCGGCAACTTCAGCCTCGGTCACCGGCTCGCCGAAACGGCGGCGACCTTCGTCACCGGGGAGACCGGCGACATCATCGCCCGGCCGGAGCGGCCTTGGCTCGCCTTCCTGCCGCTGGCACTGAGCCTCGGTGCGCTGGCCCTGCTCCTGCGTCGCCGCGCGGGGCGGGAGCGGCGCGCGGCCGGTCGGCCGCTGCTCCTGGTCGCGGCGGGGATCGGGATCCCGGCGGCCCTGGCGTTGACCGCGGCGAGCAAAGACTTCGTCCTCGCCCGCAACCTGATCCCGGCGCTGGTGCCGCTGCTGGCGGCGATCGGGATCGCCGTCTCCTCGCCCGCCTCGCGCCGGCTCGGCGCCGCGGTCGGGGCGCTCCTCTTCGCCTACTCGCTCGGCTTCTGCATTCTTGCCTCGACGTCGGAAGATTTTCAGCGACCCAACTGGAGCGCGGTAGCGCAACACATGGGCGACCCGCACGGGCCGCGCGCCACGGTCACCTGGACGCTGGGGGAGGCGCCGCTGCGCTACTACCTCTCGACCGGGGCGATCCAGGTGCGGGCGAGCGAAAACTACGACTGGCTGGTGAAGGAAGTCGACTTCGTCTCCGACGGGTCGACGCCGGCCCCGCCGCGGCATCTCCTCGGTCCCGGCTTTCACCAGGTCGCCGACGTCGACACCGGCCGCCTCGTCATCCGTCGCTACCGCTTCCAGCAGCCCGGGCTGGCCCCCTTGCGGCTGCGTCGGCTGCGCCAGGCGCCGCTCGATTTCCGCAGTAACGGGGTGCTTCTGGACGGTGTCGGGCCCGAGTGAGGCGCTCTCCGATCCCGCCTGAAAGTCCGCCTGCGGAGCCGTCCGCAGTGTCCCGCTGCGAATCGCGGGTATATCCTGGGCGAAACCGCGAGAACAGCGAGAGGGAGAAGGGATGTCCAAGAGCAAGACCACTCACACGGCGGACCGCGCCGGCGACCTGTACGGAGCCGCCCGCGAAAATCCGTACGTGCAGCGCCTGATCGAGGACGACGATCTGCGCGACAACCTCAAGGACGCCTACAGCTCGGCGAAGAAGGCCTACAGCCGCGCGACCGGCAACGGCAAGGGGACGGTCAAGGCCGTCACCTCCGACAAGAAGGTGCAGAAGGAAATGCGCCAGGCCGCGGAAGCGCTGCAGGAAGCCCGCGGGCGTCTGCAGAAGCCGCAGAAGAAGCACCACCGGCTCGGCAAATTGATCCTGCTCGCGATCATCGGCGGCGTCGTCGCCCTGGTCGTCAGCGAGGGTGCGCGCAAGGCCGTCCTCGACGCTCTCTTCGGTGCTGAAGAGGAGTTCGAGTACACCTCGACCACCAGCATCAACGGCTCCTAGAGAGGAGCCTGTGGAGGCGGCGACCAAAGAGCGTCAGCTCAGCGGCGAGAAGGCGCAGCGCATCGTCGACGCGATGCGCGAGAGCGTCGCCCGGCGCGGCGCGGCGGGCTCGACCTTCGAGCACGTCGCCCGCGAAGCCGGGGTCAGCCGCGGCCTCCTCCACTACTACTTCGGCACCAAGGAGCGGCTGCTGGTCGAGGTGGTCCGCCGCGACACCGAACTGCGCATCGCCCGCCTCGACGAGATGCTGGCGAAGGCGAAGACCGCCGACGCCGTCCTCGACGTCCTCGTGTCGAGCCTGACCGACATGATCGACAACGATCCCGGCTACTTCCTGCTGCTCTACGAGCTGTTCAGCGCCGGTCGCCGCAACCCCGACATCCAGCACGAGGTCGGCCAGCTCTTCGAGGCGACCCGCTGCCACGTCGCCGACGTCATGCGGACGAAGGAAGACGAGGGCATCCTCAGCCTCCGCTTCGACGCCGAGGCCGTCGTCGCCTACCTCCTCGCCGTCGCCGACGGCTTCGCCCTCCAGGCCCTCAGCGACCCGAACCGCGACATCACCCCGGCCCTCACCGCCGGCGCCGCCTCGGCCCGCTACCTCCTCGTCTCCGACTGAGCTCCGCGCTCAGCGGAGCCAGAAGCCGAGCACCACACCGAGCCACCCGGCGGCCATTCTGGCGCTCGAATCTTGGCCGATGCCGAACAAGAGAACCGCGAATCCGACGACCACGAAGATCGACGAGACGCAGACCCGCATCACGAACTCAGCGTCAACTCCATGGATATGTGGCATCTGAGTCTCCTGACCGCTGTTTCGCCACCTGCTTTTCCAGCTTGCGGCGACGCCGCTTGTACCGCATATGGCGGATCACCTGGGCAGACCAGCGGATCTGGTTGCCGACGATATGGTCGTAGGTGGGACCGGGCGGAGGCTCTGGAACCGGCTCGAGTTCTTCCAGTTGCTGCAACGCGTTGTCTGAGTGCATGTTTTCGACGGTAGCGCGCATCCCGCTCGTCACCTCGAAAATTTGCACTTCCGTTGCACTTAATTTCTTGTTCGGCAAGATAGGATCCACGTCTTGACGCAGGGGGGAGATGAGATTGCATTCGCGGGGCTGGCCCGGCAGGCCGAGATGGTCCGTGCCGGGGAGGTCAGCCCGACCGAGTTGGTCGGGCAGTCGCTGGAACGGATCGATCGGCTCGACCCGGAACTGAACGCGTTCCGCAAGGTGTTCGCCGACAAGGCGATGCTCGAGGCCGAGCAGGCGGAGGCGCGGCGCGGCGCCGGCGACAAGCGGCCGCTGCTCGGCGTGCCGATCGCGATCAAGGACGAAATCGACGTCGCCGGCGAGGTCAACACGCACGGCACCGATGCCTTCGAGGTGCCCGCCAAGGCCGACTCCGAGGTGGTCCGCCGGCTGCGCGAAGCGGGGGCGATCATCGTCGGCCTCACGCTGCTGCCGGAGCTGGCGATCTGCGGCTTCACCGAGTCCGCCACCTATGGCGTCACCCGCAACCCGTGGAACCGGCAGCGCACGCCTGGCGGCTCCAGCGGCGGCTCCGGCTCCGCGGTCGCCGCCGGCCTGGTGCCGATCGCCTCGGCCGGCGACGGCGCCGGCTCGATCCGCATCCCCGCCGCCTGCAACGGCCTCTTCGGCCTGAAGCCGAGCCGCGGCCGCGTCTCGATGGCCCCCAAGCTCGAAGGTTGGCGGGGGATGGCGGTCGAAGGCTGCGTCAGCCGCTCGGTTCTCGACACGGCGCTCTGGCTCGATGTCGTCTCCGGTGGCTCCGCCGAGGACGAAGCGCCGGCGCCGCCGGCCAAGCCTTTCGTCGAGTCGGTCAAGGAGTCGCCGGGCAAGCTGAAAGTCGCCTGGTCGACCCTGGCGCCGCGGGCGCTCGCCCCGCCGAACGTCTCCGACGAGGTCAAGCAGACGGTCGCCGAGGCGGCCACCTTCCTCGCCGGGCTCGGCCACGACGTCTCGCCTCGCGACCCCGACTGGGGCCGGGTCGGCGACACGATCACCGCCCGCTTCCTCAAGGGAGTCGCCGAAACGGTGGAAGAAGTGCCGCTGCCGGAGCGGCTCGAACGGCGCACCCGCGGCTTCGGCAGGCTCGGCGGCCTGCTGCCCGACTCGCTCTACGAGAAAGCGATGGCCAACCGCCCGGCCGAGATCGCCCGCATCAACGCGATCTTCGACGACTTTGACGTTCTGCTGATGCCGGTGATGGGCGGCACGGCGGTGCCGATCCGCAAATGGCAGGGGCGCAGCGCCCTCTACACGGTGCTCGGGATGAGCCGCTTCTATCCCTACTGCGTCCCCTGGAACCACACCGGCAACCCGGCGATGTCGATCCCCTTCGGGCTCGGCGCCGACGGGATGCCGCTGGCGATCCAGATCATCGGCCGACCGCAAAGCGAGTCGCTGCTGATCTCCCTCGCCGCCCAGATCGAGGCCGAGCGGCCCTGGGCGGACCTCCGCCCACCGATCAGCTAGGCGCTCAGGTTGGTGGGCCGAAAACCCGCCATATAGTCCGGTTTTCGGTCCGTCAACGCGTCAGTTGAAGACTTTGCGCAGGCGGGCGATCTCGCGGATGCTGCCGCGGGGGCGGATCTTGCGGCGCAGGATCATCTTCAGCGGGTCGGCGTCCGGTTTGGTCGAGGCGAGCCAGTCGGACCAGCTGCTCTCGATCGTCACCGCCGGGTCGGCCGCGACGCCAGGCTCGGCACGGGTCGAACCGTTGTCGATCGTCATCGTCCACGGCTCGGCGTCGCTGAACTTCCATTGGTAGACCAGCGGCTTGCCGTTCGCCGCGCCCGGGTCGGCGACCCGGGCGGTCATGTCGAAGTAGAGGCCCATCAGCTCCGGGTCGGTGCTCGGGGCGACGGCGCCGTCGACGGGGCCGAGGATCCCGCCGAGCATCATCCGCACCTGCTCGGTGGCGAGCTGGTCCTCCGACTTTGCCGGGTCGAAGGGGAAGACGCCGGGCGGCATCTCCTCGACCGGGAAGCCGATCGTCCGCCAGCGCTGCCGCACCAGCTTCAGCCCGAAGGCGTAGATGTCCTCCATCGTGAAGCCGTAGCACTCGGTGTAGGAGCGGTCGAGGTTCGGCGGCCGGAAGACGGCCGGCGTGTAGGCGAGGACCCCTTTCAGCAGCTCGACCACCGCCGCTCGGCATTCCTCCGAGGCGGGGTGGGCCGGGTCGAGCAGCTCGGAGAGGACTTTGACGCCGAAGCCGATGTGGCGCTGCTCGTCGCGGGAGACGTTCACCATCCCGGCGCTGAAGCCGGGCATCGTCTCCTGCGAGGCGAAGAAGTCCTCGATGAAGTGCTGGCCCGGCTGGGCGAGACTGCCCTCGACGATCAGGTGGTAGAGCGTGATCGCCTGGGCGTACTTCGGCAGTGAGGTGTCCTTGCGCAGTTCCTCCGCCATCCGGTCGAGCCGATTGAAGACGCCGAGATATCCCCAGTTGAGCTGCGGCAGGGTGGAGGCGAGCGTGTCCTCGAGGCTCTCGCCGCCGACCCCGATGACCTCCTTGAAGAAACGGTGGAAGAAGAGCGAGTGGCGGACCTCGTCGACCTGCTGGGTGGCAAGGAAGTAGGCCTGCTCCTCGGTCGGCGCCGCGGTGATGTAAGGGGCGAGGGTGTCGGCGACCCGGTCCTCGCCGTAGAAGAACATCGAGTAGATCCACATCGCCGAGCGGCGCTGGATATCGGAGAGCCCGGCCCAGCCGGCGGTGTCGGCGGAGAAGTCGATGTCGTAGGCAGACCAGTTGCCCTGCTCCCATCGCCGGTAGAGGTCCTCATAGGTGACGTTCTCCATCAGACGCTGAGAGGCGACGCTCATCTCTTCCCCGTTTCGTGTCGTGACCGGTCGGTACTGAAGAGTACCTTGCCCTCGGCCGCTTGGCCAGTTCCTAAAACAGGGTCCTCCTCCAGCCACCGCCGAACACCTCGCCACCTATCTGCCCGGGATACTCACCGCCTCGATAACAGCGACAACACTTCCTCTTTGGCGACACCTGGCTGGGACGTACGAAGGGGAGAGCTTGGCCCCACAGAGAATTTGCGCGGACACGGTAGACAGCTCACAGGGGGCGCCATCCTTCGTCGCCCGGTTGCTTGATTGTGGGCCGGCTGTGCCGGGGGTCTATCTCGAAGGCAAGAGCCAGCGGGGCGGGCACATTCGAACCGAGGACCTGAACTTCAATCAAAGCGGGCGAAGACTTGATCTGGAAGGGGCCGAGTTCGGCAGCTCGGCTCCGGTGCGTCCACTCGTAGAGGTTGCCATGACCCGGTCCCGTGAAGACGGCGACGTTGAGCAGAAAGGGTCTTCCGTTTCCTGGGAGATCGAGTTGGGGAACCGGGCCGGGAGTCGTCTCCCACTCCCCCGTAACCTTGCCTCGCGGTGAATAGGAGCCTTCAGGGTCATCGGGAAGAAAATCCAATTGTGCGTATACGTCGCGAGCCTGTTCGGCGCCGTGCATATTGGAGATTGGTAATTGCACGAGGCGGACTGGCTCTCCGCTTGGCAGGCGGAACGGTTGGGAAATCTGCATAGCGCCGGCCGACAGAGTGGGCGGACTCTTTGACGTCCGGGCGCGGTTACCGTCTTGCCTGACCTGCTCGGAATCGTAGGTCCCTATGCCAACATCGAACCCTGACAGGGCATTGTCACGGATCGTTACGTTGCGACTGCCTTCAACGCGAATGCCGTGAGATTGCGATGACGGGGAAGGGTGGATATGGAGATCGCGTCCGGCCGAGTAAGCCTGACCGAGCGCGGAGGAAACGGCGTTGTGCGTCGGGGAAGACAGCTCGGACTCTGGGCGCTGACGGAGATAGAGGACGGCACCGAGGAGAATGAAGAGAAGTCCGACGACGAAGCCGATGCGCTGCTGATGAATTGAGAGGCCTAACGACATCGCGAAGGTGCTGACCAGAGTCACGCCGACTCCGACTGCGCCGGACGCCATGACGCCTTGCGAAGGTCTTGGGCGAGACTTCACGGCAAACTCGGGGTCAAGTTGATGCCCTCCCGTTACGACGCCTGGGCGTCGGCCGCGGCCGGGATCTCGATCTCGCGCTTGACGATCTTCCCGGTGGGGCCTTTCGGCAGCTCCTCCAGGAACCAGACCACGCGCGGGTACTTGTAGGCGGCGATCCGCTCGCGCACCCAGGCGCTGATCTCCTCGCCCGCGACGTTCTCGCCCGGCTCCAGCACCACCGCGGCGCCGACCTCCTCGCCCCATTCGGGGTGGGGCACGCCGACCACCGCCGCTTCGCGGATCGCCGGGTGCTCGTAGAGCAGCTCCTCGACCTCGCGCGGGTAGACGTTGTAGCCGCCGCGGATGATCATGTCCTTCTTGCGGTCGACGACGAAGAAGAAGCCGTCCTCGTCTTCGCGACCGAGGTCGCCGCTGTGGAACCAGCCGTCGCGGATCGCCTCGGCGGTCGCCTCGGGGCGGTTCCAGTAGCCCTTCATGATGTTGTGGCCGCGGATCACGATCTCGCCGACCTCGCCACGGGGCACCTCCTGGCCGTTCTCGTCGACGATCCGCATCTCGACCTTTTCGATCGGCGTCCCGATCGAGCCCGGCTTGCGCACCTGGTTCGGGTGCCCCGAGGAAGCGACCGGCGAGGTCTCCGAGAGCCCGTAGCCCTCGATCAGTTCGGTGCCGAAGGCCGCTTCGAAGCCGTGCAGGACCTCGACCGGCATCGAGGCACCGCCGGTCTTGCAGAGCCGCAGGGTCGAGGTGTCGAATTTCTCCCGTTCGGGATGGTGCAGCAGCGCCCCGTACATCGTCGGCACGCCGTAGAAGTGGGTGACGCCGTCGCGCTCGATCGTCGCCAGCGCCTCGCCGGGATCGAATTTCGGCACCAGGGTGAGGACGGCGCCGACCCGCATCGAGGCGTTCATCGCCACCGTCTGGCCGAAGGTGTGGAACAGCGGCAGCGCCCCGAGCACCACGTCGCCGGCCTCGATCCGCAGCGTCGTCCGCGAGATGATCTCCGAGTTTTCGTCGAGGTTGCGGTGGGCGAGTGCGGCGCCCTTCGGTTTGCCGGTCGTGCCCGAGGTGTAGAGGATCACCGCGGTGTCCTCGGCGTCGACCTCCGCCATCTCGGCGGTCGGGTCGACACCTGCCAGCGTCGCCGCGAAGGACTCCGGGTCGACCTCGATCAGCTCGGTACCGGCCGCCTCCGCGCCCTCGCGGGCCTCGTCGATGAACCCGTGCCAGGCAAGCATCAGCTTCGCCCCCGAGTCCTCCAGGTAGAAGGCGATCTCGCGCCGTTTCAGCAGCACGTTCATCGGCACGACGACGCCGCCGGCCTGGAGGATCCCGTAATAGGCGAGCGGGAACTCGGGCACGTTCGGCAGCATCACCCCGACCCGGTCGCCGGGCTGCACCCCGCGCTCGCGCAGCAGCGTCGCCACGCGGGCGGTGCCGTCCGCCAGCTCGCCGTAGGTGAGCGTCCGCCCGCCCAGCCGCACGGCCGGCGCGGCGTCGTCGCGCGCGGCGCTCTCGGTGACGATCGAGGCCAAGTTCGTTCCCATGTGTCCCTTCCCGGTCGGGTTACCCAGCCCGAGTGTAGTGCCGTGCCCGCCGCGGCCGGCCGGTTCGCGGGGCTGCTCCGTTAGGCTCGCGGAATGGACGATCTCGGACCTAAGGTCTCTTACCTAGTTGCCAAAAAAGGCATCCCCGTCTACTCCAGCGATGAGGTGCGGTTGGGAACGGTGGTCGAGGTGCTCGACGCACCGGAGGCCGACATCTTCGACGGCGTCATCTTCGACACCACGCACAACCGCCCCGGTGGTCACAAATTCGTCGACGCCCCCGAGGTTGAGGGCATCTATGAACGCGGCGTCATCCTCACGATCGACGCTGCCGCGGCGGGGCAACTCGCCGCGCCGGGGAAGAATCCGGGCTCGATCGAGATCTCGCCGGACGACGTCGCGGGTGAGCCGGGGCCGAGCTTCTGGCGGCGGGCCTGGAACCTGCTCTCCGGCAAAGGCTGAGCCGAGCGAGGGGGAGACCTGATGGACCCCCTCTCTGACGCTTTGCGGGGAGGAGGCCGGATGGACCCCTTCTCTCACGAACTGCAGGGAGGTTCGTTCAGGGGTCCATCCGGCCTCCTTGCGAGCCCGTGAGGGGGGCGGCGGTTCACGCGGCCCGGATCACCGCGCAGGGGCTGGCGACCAGGCCCGCGCGTGATCCTGTTGATGTAGCTGAGCGGTTGCTGGCGATTCAGGGGCAGGACGCGCGAGGGGCGCGGTTGGCGGTGCGGGCGCGGAGTGAGGGGCTCGCGGCTTCCGATGTCGACCGGGCGCTCGATGAGCGGCGGTTGATCATCACCTGGGTCAACCGCGGCACGCTCCACCTGATCCGCGCCGAGGACTACCCGCTGCTCCAGGCGCTGACCACGCCGCCGCTCTGGACCTCCTGCCGGACGCGGCTGCGCCAGACCGGGGTGGGGGATCGGGCCGACCGCGGCGTCGAGGTCGTCGCCCGGGCGCTCGAGGACGGGCCGCGCACCCGTGCCGAGCTCCGCGACGCGCTCGACTCCGCCGACGTCCCGACCGCGGGCCAGGCGCTCATCCACGTCCTCTTCTACGCGTCGCTAAAAGGCGTGTGCGTGCGAGGCCCGATGCGGGGAAAGGAGCACGCTTTCGTCTCAGTGCGCGACTGGCTGGCCCCCGTGATGGGGGACGGGTGGACCCCTGAACGAACCTCCCCGCAGTTCGTGAGAGAAGGGGTCCACCCGTCCCCCTCCCGCGAGGCATCCCTGAAGGAGCTCGCTCGCCGCTACCTGGTCGGCCACGGCCCGGCGAGCGACGCCGACCTCGCCCGCTGGGCGGGGCTGCCGCTGCGCGACGCCCGCACCGGACTCGCCGCGATCTCCCGTCGCACCGTCGACCTCGGCGACGGCCTCGTCGACCTGCGGGGGCGCGAGGAGCCCGCGCCGCTCCCCGAGCCCCGCCTGCTGGGCGCCTTCGACCCGCTGCTGCTCGGCTGGGCCTCGCGCGACGACGTGATCGGCGCGCACAAGGGCCTGGTGACGACGAACGGGATCTTCCGTCCGTTCGCCCTCGTCAAAGGCCGCGCCGTCTCCACCTGGCGCTTCCAGAAGGGCAAGGTGAAGAACGAACACCTCGAGAAGGTGACGAAAAAAGCGGCCGGCCGGCTGGAAGCCGACGCGGCCGCTGTCGAAGCGTTCCTGTCAAATTGACCTGCGTGGAGTTTCGGTCCCTCAGGGACCGAAACTCGACAGCCATGCGGCTCAGGTGGCCTCGGGTTTCGGGGCATCGGTGCGCGGCGACCTTTCCTCTGGCCGATCGGGCTGTGACGATCGATTACTCAAGGGTTGAGTTGACATGTCTGTCACCGAAGCTCTAGGTTCGCCTCCCCAGAAAGGAGTGTCACGAATTGACTGACTCAGAAAAGCTCGGCGACGACGTCCCAGAGGGCGGCCCCGATCACAACGACCAGCTCTCCGAGCCGGTTCCGTCATCTGAGTCCCAAGGTGGAGTCGGAGACGCCGACGCCTCCACGGCGGTTTCGCCGGGTGGTCAGGACTCTCCTCAAGGCGAGGGCGGCGGCCCCGCCGCCGGGTGGTACCCAGATCCGAACGCAGGCGGGTCAAGCAACATGCGCTACTGGGACGGCAGCTCTTGGACTCACAAAGTCAAAGAAGGGCTGACTGAGATCAACACGGCGCGTCGAAGCTCCGACGAGCGGAAGGCAATCCTTGCCCAACAGCTTCAAAGTGCAGTGGCACGAGGAATGCGCATTGAGTCACAGAGCGATTACCAGGCCGTCCTTGTTGAAGGTAAGCCGGTGAACCACGTCCTTCACGCGATCATCACGATCTTCTCGTGCGGGTTGTGGGGCATCGTTTGGATCATCATTGCCATCACCGGTGGCGAAAAGAGGGAGATGATCGTCGTTGATGAGTTCGGCAACGTGCAGCTTCAGAAGCTCGGAAAGTCGTAGCGCCACCGCTGCCGCCACGGCGATTCTGCTCTCGTCGGCCGGCTTGTCCGTCGTAGCCCGCGAGCCCGGTTTGAATCAGCCCCTCGTCGTTCTCGGCTCCGTATGGATCCCGGAACTGTGTCTGTTCCGACGCGCGACCGGGTACCGCTGTCCCGGCTGCGGGATGTCGCGGGCATTCGTACTGTTGTGGCGTGGCCGAATTCGGGAGGCGGTCTTATCGAACCCGGCATCCCTGTTCGTCTTCGCCACGTTGATATGGCTCGCTCTGCGGCCGACGGTTCACGAAGCTCGCAGAGGCCTCGACCGGAGGTCGGGATATGGTCGGCCGACACTGGATGTCGCTTCCCCCAAATCGTCCCGTCCTACGAAAGCTAGGAGCTGAAGCACATGGATTTCGGCGATGCGATCAGAGATGGGTTCTCTAAATACACGACGTTCAGCGGGCGCTCGTCGCGGTCGGCGTACTGGTGGTGGTTTCTCTTTGCACTGCTGGTGTCGGTTGTCGCGCACATCCTCGACGCGATCATCGGCACCGTCGTGTTCGGTGTCATCGTGGCTCTGGGACTCCTCCTTCCGGGACTCGCGGTTCTCGTCCGTCGATACCATGACGCTGGCCACAGTGGCTGGTGGGTCCTTCTGTGGATCATCCCGGTCGTGGGTTTCGTGGTCTGGCTCATCTTCACCCTGACGGACAGCAAGCCGCCCAATGAGTGGGGAGATGGTCCTGACGACGGTGTCACGACCTTCCATCTGGACCCGTCGGGTCAGGCGACGCCGGCGTCGCAGGTTCGGCCTATCGACCAGATGCCACCACCTCCTCCACCACCTCAGGAACCTCCGCCGCCGTCAGGCCCGCCTTCCTCCTGAGCACGCCAGGCCCCGCCGGCTTGCTTGGTGGGTGTTGTAGGTGGGTCCGCCCTAGCGAGCCCTTGAGACTGAGTGGAGAATGATGCCTCCGGTCAATCGGCGAGCCGGACGAGCTGCGCCTGCTTGGCCCTTCGACCCGCTCCTGGGTCGCTCAGCGACCGAAACTCGACTGGCCTGCGGCTCAGGTGCCCTGGAGTTTCGGAGGCATCGGGTCCTCTGGCGCCGGCGGCGCCTTCTCACCCGGGGCCGCGCTCAGCTCCTGCTCCCAGACCTGGTTCAGCGAGGTCTGCAGGTACGCGTACATCGCCCATGGGAGGAGCAGGAGGAGGACCAGCACCAGCCAGCCGTTGACCGGCTCGCGGCCGACCAGCGCCGAGGTGCCTTGGACGCGCTTGGTGCCGTTCCAGTAGGTGATCAGCGCCGGGATGATGATGATCCCGCCCGGGAACAGCGCGAGCAGCGAGTTCATCGGCTTGCGGCCGAGGTCGTATCCCCGCGCCTCGCCGAACGCCTTCATCTCCTTGTTGACCTTGTACCACCAGACCAGGTGGTAGATGCCGAGGGTGATGATCGGCAGCAGAGCCACCGCCCACGGATTGCGGACCTTGACCCTCTGGTCAGAGTCCGGAATGTTCATCTCATACGCCAAAGCAGGCTCCTATCGGACGAGCGGAATGGGTTTCGACCCTATTCGGTCGCTCGGAGTCCGCGCTTGAATTTCGGCGGCCGGCTTGGCGTTACGAGAGCTTTGGGCTCTGCCAGGGCGATTCGAGGCGGCGGACCAGCTCGTCGCCGAGGCCCTCGACCGGGATCCGGATCTGCTCCAGCGAGTCGCGGTCGCGCAGGGTGACGTTGTCGTCCTGCATCGTGTCGAAGTCGACGGTGACGCCCCAGGGGGTGCCGATCTCGTCCTGGCGGCGGTAGCGCTTGCCGATCGAGCCGCCCTCGTCGAACTCGGCGGGGAGGCGTTTGCGTAGATCCTGGAAGATCTCGCGCGCCTTCTCCGGCAGGCCCTCCTTGGAGACCAGGGGCAGGACGGCGACCTTGACCGGCGCCAGGCGCGGGTGCAGGCGCAGCACGGTGCGCTGGCGCCCCTCGACTTCCTCGACCTGGTAGGAGTCGACGAGGAAGGCGAGCGTCGCCCGGTCGGCGCCGGCGGCGGGCTCGATCACGTGCGGGACGTAGCGCTCTTTCGTCTGCTGGTCGAAGTACTCGAGCTTCTCGCCGGAGTGGGCGGTGTGGGCTTTGAGGTCGAAGTCGCCGCGGTTGGCGATGCCCTCGAGCTCCGACCAGCCGATCGGGAAGAGGTACTCGACGTCGCTCGTGCCGGAGGAGTAGTGGGAGAGCTCGTCGGCGTCGTGGGCGCGGATCCGCAGATGATCGGGACGGAGGCCGAGCTCGGTATACCAGCGCTCGCGGATCCCGATCCACTCCTGGTACCAGCGCTCGGCGTCGTCCGGCGGGACGAAGAACTCCATCTCCATCTGCTCGAACTCGCGGGTGCGGAAGATGAAGTTGCCGGGGGTGATCTCGTTGCGGAAGGACTTGCCGACCTGGGCGATCCCGAACGGCGGCTTCTTGCGGGCGAAGCCGAGCACGTTCTTGAAGTTGATGAAGATGCCCTGCGCCGTCTCCGGACGGAGGTAGACCTCGGAGCCCTCGCCCGCGACCGGGCCGACGTGCGTCTCGAACATCAGGTTGAAGTTGCGCGGCTCGCTCAGGTCACCGCCGCACTCGGGGCACTTCAGCTCCCCCTCGGGGTCGCCGCCTTCGGCCGCCACCGCCTCGCGCAGGTGATCCTCCCGCCAGCGCCGCTTGCACTTGCCGAGGCACTGGACAAGGGGGTCGGTGAATCCGGCCAGGTGCCCGGAGGCCTCCCAGACCTTGGGGCTCTGGATGATCGCCGAGTCGAGGGCGACGATGTCGTCGCGTTCCTGCAGCATCGAGCGCCACCACTCGTTCTTCACGTTGGTCTTCAGCAGGACCCCGTAGTGGCCGTAGTCGTAGGTCGAGCCAAGCCCGCCGTAGATCTCAGACGAGGGAAAGACGAAGCCGCGCCGTTTGCACAGCGCGACGATCTCCTCCATCGTCACCTCGGTCTCGGGCTTCTCCTGTGGGGTCGTCGCCATGCCCGAACCGTAGCGGCTGCGATAATCGCCCGTCCGTGCCGATCTACGAGTACAAATGCGACAACGGCCACGTCTTCGACGTGATGCAGAAGATGGCGGAGGAGCCGCTGACCGAGTGCGTCGAGTGCGGCGCCCCCGCAGTCCGCGTTCTGACCGCTCCCGCGGTCCACTTCAAGGGCTCGGGCTTCTACAACACCGACTACGGCAAACGCAAGGGCGGCGGCAACGGGTCGGGCGGCAGCGGCGACGGCTCCTCGTCGGAGTCCAAATCGAGCGACTCGTCCTCGAGCGACTCGTCCTCGAGCTCCTCGGATTCGGGCTCCAGCTCCAGCTCCGGGTCCGATTCGAAGGCCGCCGCGTCGAGTTCCTCGTCCTCGAGCGACTAGCCCCCTCCGCGCAATCGACTTTTGGGCCCCCATAGGGGACCGAAATCCGTGCTGCGCTCAGCCCATCAGGCGGTGGACCGCCGCGCGGCGGACCGACTGCGGCACTTCGATCGAGCCTTCCGGCCCGGTCCCGATCCCGCACTTTTCGGCTTCCTTCTTGCTGGTGCCGCAGAGGACGTCGGTGCCGCCCGAGCCCCCGATCGCCGCCGAGAGGACCAGCTGCGGCATGGTGAAGAAGCCCATGTCGGAGACGAAGGCTTTGGGTGCGTCCCAGCCGATGATCGGGCCGTGGATGAAGTTGTAGGGGATCCGGGTGATGCTGGTGAGGCGACCCTTGATGCCGTTGATCACCGCCTGCTGGGCCTTCGCCCGGTCGAGGTCGTCGTAGCCGTAGGTGTAGGCGCTCTTGCCCTTGCCCGGGCATTCGCTCGGCTCGCGGATCCGCGAGTAGGCGAGCGCCTGCTCCCCGTTCAGCGTGTTCTCGCCCTTCTTCAGGTGCAGGGTGACGCCGCCCTGGCCGCCGCCGGCGCCGCCGGCGATGTCGGCGCAGAGCTTGTGCGGCAGGTTCACTTCGACCCCGCCGACCGAGTCGACCAGGTTTTCGAGCCCGGTGAAGTTGATGATCGCGACATGGTCGATCTTGATGTTGAGGAACTTTTCGACCGTCTTGATCTGCAGCGCGGCACCGCCGAAGGCGAAGGCGCCGTTGATTTTCCCCGGTTGCTCGCCGGGGATTTCGGCGAAGGTGTCCCGCGGGATCGAGAGTTTGTTGAAGGTGCCGCCGCCCGCCCGGACCACCATCAGGGTGTCGGCGCGGTATTCGCCGTCCGAGCAGGGCGCGTGCGGCGCCTCGCCCTTTTCCTGTTGTTCGAAGCACTTGGGGTTGTTCGCCGCGCCCGGTTCCTTGGTGTCGACCGGGCGGGCGTCGGTGCCCATGACGAGGATGTTCTGGGCGCTCGGCAGGATGAACGGATTGCCGTGCAGGGCGTCCTTGGCTTCGCCCGCCAGCTTGAAGGACTGGAGCTGGGCCGAGACCGCGAAGGCGAGCAGGCTGACGACGATCCAGCCGACGATCGCGATCCCCAGCCAGAAGGCGATCCGCCGCGCCGGCGGCTTACGGCGCCCCGGGCGCGCGCCCCGTTCCTCGCGCCGCTTCCAGGGCAGCTTGATCGGCGGCAGATGCGGCCCCTCGCGGCGGCCGCCGCCGTAGTTGGTGCGCCCCGGCTCGTCGGGGGCGGTTTGACCGCGGTCGGGTTCGTCCGATTTCGGGATGTCGCTGCCGCGCAAGCGCGAGAAGATCCCGCGCCGCGAGCGGTACACGCGGTAGTCGGGCTGCCCAGAGGGCTGCTCCGGCGGCTCTTGAGGTTGCTGGTCGCCGTCGTCAGGCATAAAAGGGTCCGAAACCGTAGTCGAGGTTCCTAAGGAACAACGGACTTCGCCGAATGACGCGATCCGCCTGCAAAACGGGACGGGAAGGCTCTTGCGCCGCAGCCCGCCGTTGCGCCGCCGAAGCGGAAGGACGACTAGCCTGGTGCCATGTCAGGCAACGTTCGCCCTCTCTGGCTGGCCCTCGCCGCGCCCGGCGGCGTCCTCGACCGCTCGACGTGGCTCTGCCACGCCTTCGGGTCTGCGTCCTTGCCGGTCACGCCGATGCCTGCGCCAGAACCGGCCAAACGTCACCGGACATGGCACTCGCCCCGATGAGCGATGCCGAGACGATCGGGGTCGACCTCGGCGGGACGAAGATGCAGATCGGTGTCCTGTCCGGAGTCGAGACCCTCTGGGAGAGCCGCGAGACCTCCCGCGGCCAGGACCAGGACGAACTGCTCGACCTGCTGGTCCGCGAGGTGAACGAGGCCCGCGAAGCGCGCCCCGACGCCGTCGCGGTCGGCCTCGGCATTCCGGCGACGATCAATCAGGAGCGCGGCGAAGCAGTCTCCGCGGTCAACCTGCCGCTGCTCGAACTGCCGGTCCGCGACGTCGTCTCCGAACGGGTCGGCCTGCCGGTCTTCCTCGACAACGACGGCAACGTCGCCGCCTACGCCGAGTACCTCTACGGCGCCGCCCGTGGCAAGCCGACCACCGTGCTGCTGACGATCGGCACCGGGATCGGTGGCGGGCTGATCCTCGGCGGCGAGATCTTCCGCGGTGCCACCGGGGCGGGGGCCGAGCTCGGCCACGTCGTGATCCAGGCCGACGGCCCGCCCTGCCAGGGCAACTGCCCGAACCACGGCTGCGTCGAGGCGCTCGCCTCGGGGACGGCGCTCGGCCGCGAGGGCAAGGCGGCGGCGGAATCCATCCCCGACTCGGCGCTCGGCCGTCTCCTCGCCGAAGGCAAGGAGGTCGATGGTCTCGCGGTCACCGAAGCGGCGCTGGCCGGCGACGAGACCGCGATCGGCGTCTTCGACCTGATCGGCAGCCGGCTCGGCGTCGCCTGCGCCAGCTTCGCCAACATCTTCGAGCCCGAGGTGATCGTGATCGGCGGCGGTGTGATCAAGGCGGGCGACCTGCTGCTCGACCCGGCCCGCAAGGAAGTCCGCGAGCGGGCGCTGCGGCCGATGAACGAGACCCCGATCGTCGCCGCGACGCTCGGCAACGACGCCGGGATGATCGGCGCCGCCGCGCTGGCTCGCACCGAGCTCAAGAAACAGAGCTAGTGACTATCAGGACACTTCCAAGCTGATGCCGGGCGCGCTCGTCGTCTGCCCGACGCCGATCGGCAACCTCGATGACGTCAGCCCGCGGATCCGCGAGGCGCTCGTCTCCGCCGACTTCATCGCCTGCGAGGACACCCGCCGCACCGGCCAGCTGCTCGACCGCCTGGCGATCCGCCCGGCGCCGCGGCTGATCTCCAACCACGAGGGCAACGAACAGGCGCGTTCGGTCGAGCTGACCGGGCAGATCGAGCGTGGCTACACGATCGCTTTGGTCTCCGACGCCGGGATGCCGGGGATCTCCGACCCGGGCTTCAAGTTGATCCGCCGCTGCATCGACCGCGACCTCGAGGTGACCGTGCTGCCCGGGCCCTCGGTGGTGCCGGTGGCGCTGGTCGCCTCCGGGCTGCCGACCGACCGTTGGCGCTTCGAGGGCTTCCTGCCCCGGCGCGCGGGGGAGATGGAGCGGGTGCTGCGCTCGACCGAGACCGTCGTCTGCTTCGAGTCGCCGCGGCGGGTGGGGGAGAGCCTCTCGGCCCTGGCGGCGATCGCCCCGGACCGCGAGGCGGCGATCTGCCGCGAGCTGACCAAGATCCACGAGGAAGTCGCGCGAGGCACGCTGGGCGAGCTGGCGCGGCGCTTCCGCGGCGACGTCAAAGGCGAGATCGTCCTCGTGATCGGTCCGGCGGCGAGCGGAGAGCACGGCCAAGACGTCGGCTTCGCCGTCGATGCGCTCCGCCACCTGGTCCAGTCCGGAGCCCGCCCCCGTGCCGCCGCCTCCGTCGTCGCCGCCCTCACCGGCACCCGCGCGAACGACCTTTACAAAGCGCTGACCGGCCGCGAGGCGCGCCGCTGAGCATGCGCCGATCCGCCGTCGCCCTCACAGTGGTCCTCGCGGCGCTGCTGGTGAGCGCCTGCGGGGGCGGCGGTTCGTCGAGCAGCTCGGGAGGGGCGAGCACCTCCGCGCGCGGAGGTGCCGCCGAAAGCGGCGGCGCCATGAGCCCCGAGCAGGTCTGGGCGAAGGAAGTCGAAGGCGTGATGAGGAAGTTCGAAAACGTCACTGCCCACTCGGTCGAAGGGATCCACACGTTGACCTCGCAGTTCAACCTCGAACCGATCTACGCGAGGTACTCGCTGCAACTTGCCATGCTCGGCAAACAGCTCGAAGCCACCCACCCGCCCGCCGTCTGCAAGCCCGCCCGCGACCGGATGGGCGAGCTCTCCCGACAGGTGAGCAGCATTATGGGTGTGCTCGGCGACCAGCACGAACTGAGCCCGGAAGAATTCTCCGCCCTGGCCTACCAGCAGGGGTACAAATTCTCCCGCGTCGGCCGCCAGCTGACCAACCTGACGATCCACCCGCACTGCTGATCGCGGCCCGCCGCGGCACCGCCGTATCTCGGGCTATCGGTGATGGCTCGGAAGGGCGCAGGCCTCCCCTTCGAAGCCGTTCTTGGTCTCATGGACGCCGAGGGCTTCGCATCCCTTGATGACGTAGCGGTCGCCCTTCTTGACGAGTTCGACTTCGGTGATCGTACCGCCGAGTATTTCTTCGCATTCGAAGCTGCGCGGCCCATCGGTGTGCCGGCACTCGATGTTGACTGTGGGCGCGCCGGTCACGTGACTGACGAGGCCGGCGGCTCTGAATTCAAGGTGGTGCTCGAGCTTCTGCGCCGGGGAGTACCAGCGGGTCGGCTGGTGGATCTTGAAGCCGAGCCGCTTGCAAAAGGGAGCCGTCTGGTCGTAACCGAGGAGGCCGTTGACGACCAGCTCGGGGCCGTCGACGCAGAACAGTTCGTTGCTGATCAAGCCTTCGCGGCCGCGGACGGCATCGGCGCGGATCTTGGACGAAGGGAACTTGTAATAGGAAACGTCTCCGTTCACCCCGCCGCAGATTGCGACGGCGCCCACCAACGCCTGCTTGAACCGAAGGTCGATCGGCGCCACTTTTTCTGCCCGTGATTTCGCGATCGGGAGGCGGGTCACCTCAGCTTCGACCCCTTCGCATTCGCCTTCTTCTTCGAGCCAGTCGGCGAGGTGATCGAACGTGGTCGGTCCCGAGTGATGCGAGCCTCCGCCACAGCCCGCTATGAACATCGCGACGATTGCGACGATGATCGCGGTCGCCCTCATCCTCAACTAGCCGGACAGCCGCGACCGAGAATTGGGACCCGATCGAGGCGCAGGGAATAGCTGGCGATCACGATGAAGTGACTTATCTCGGCACGGCTGAAAACCGGGTGTCCGCACCTGCGTACAGGCCGACTGAGGGTGAGCGTGATCGGGGTGAGACCCCATCCCTGTTCGCCGTTCGTGGGGTTCTCGGTGCGGATCGGAATCCTCGCTGAGCCTTCCGCGGACCGTGCGTCCCAGCGATGCCACTTGATCCCGAAGACCGCCTGGAACCTTTTCGTCTCCGGCAGGCGCGATCTACGCGCCTCGATCATGCAGCGCCGCGGTCGGTAGGAGTAGAGGCCCGGGTCCGTCCGAGTGAGCCTTCCCGGAAACGTCTTCCGCTTGCAGAGGATGGAGGGGAGGCCCGTGGGTGGAGCCTCGGGGTTTGCCGACGCGACACTCGCGGTGAGCAGAACCAGGATCAGTACAAGGGCGGCGCCGACCTTCACGACGGCCGAATGCCCACAACTCCCTTCCGGCAAACGGAATCGTCTGGCCGATGCTGCTCGCTGGCGGTTGGTCGATTCAGCGTTGTAAGTAGGCTCGGAGCCGTATGGCCGCCGAGCGCTTCTACGTCACCACCCTGACGTTTCGATTTTCGTCAACTGACTTTGACGCTCTGCGCCGGGGATCAAGCCCGCAATAGTCCGCAGGTGTCGGGGAGCGGATGCGGCGTGGAGGCGTATGCTCGGATCATGCAGGTGATCGATGTCCAAACCGTCGTGTTTCGCGAGGGCGAGCATTTCGTCGCCCAGTGCCTGGACGTTGATGTCTCCAGCTTCGGCTCGAGTGAGGACGAGGCGCTGGCCAACCTCCGCGAGGCGCTCGAACTCTATTTCGAGGACGCTCCCGCCGACGCCATCGCCAAGGTGGAAGGACCGGCGGTCCGCAGGCTGACGCTCCAGCGTGCCTAAGCTCTACTCCTCGCGCCAGGTCATCGCGGGGCTCGAGCGCGAAGGGTTCGCATTCGTCGCCCAGCGGGGCAGCCACGTCAAGTACCGGAAGGGAGGATCACCGGTCAGAACTGTGATTGTGCCTGCCGGTCGCAAGCAGATTCCCAGAGGAACCTTCCGCTCGATCCTTCGGCAGTCGGGTCTCGATGAGAACGCGTTCGAGTGAGCTGACCAATCGCGATGATGCTCGCTCCTCGGGGCGCCCGGGTTTGAACGCGCCGCACTCCTTGAGTGAGCGCGATTTCGCTGCAACAGAGGGTTTGAGATGTTCTTAAATGCTCTGAGATTCGCTCAAAATGGAGTTATGAGGTCCGGCGTCGTCTGCCAGGAAGGTGGAGAGAGGTTCACCTCGCCGCGAAAGGGCGACGAAACCGACCTCCGGGACCAGTTGACGAGCGGCAGCTGAGCATCAACTACTACGTCGACACGGCGAACCGAGGCCGCTTCAGCCCGCCGCTGCCGAGGCTAAATAGGTCCGCGGGTGAGGCTGGCCTCTTCCGCCTCGTGCGGCGCGATCGCATGATCCCGATGGGGTCCCGCCAGCAGCGACGCGCCTCCGGCGAGCGGATTGGGTTGCAGGGGTGGACAAGTCGAGAAAGGCCGGGCTGATCAGGAGGTCGAGCTCGGCGGCAACGGGGTCCCGGTGTCTCCTCGCGGTGCGAAAAAGCAGTTTCGCTTCCTCTGAAGCCGGAAATTGCGGGGCGGCGGCGAGGATCCGCGTCCGTCGATGTTGCTTCCATCAAAGCAATGCCTGGATTGCGGATGACCTCCGAGCTTGCTGCGGTAGCCGATCAGCTGATCGGCGCCGATCGGCCGCCGAGTCACGACGAGATCGGCCGAATCTTCACGCGGCTAGGAGTGAGAACCGCCGACCCGCTGAGCAGCGGGGAGCGGATCGGCAAGGTGAAGCGCGTGCGGGCGGTCGCCTCGTGGTGCGCCGCAAGCGATCCGGACAAAGGCGGGAAGCTGGTCGAAGAGTTGGCCGCAGCGGTGCGCGCCGAGGGCGGCTTCGACCAGGCCTCACCGTTTTTCATCGGGGATGAGGCGCTCGCCAACGTGCGCCGAGCGCTCAAGAGTTCGGGCTTCACGATCGACCGGGATGGCACGCTGGCCCCGCTCCTGCTGGACAACGTGCCCGAGGTCGATCGCGACGCGACACTCGGTCAGTACGCCGATCGACTCCGTCGCGGCGCAGCCGACAGCCCACTGGTCACCGGCACGGGCAAGGACCTGCTCGAGGCGAGCGCCCGGCACGTGCTCGAAAAGCATGGCGGCGGCTATGACGAGCGGGTCGGACTGCCGGGCACGCTGATGAAGGCCTATACGGCGCTGGGGCTGACGCCGCCGCCGGGTCCCTTGGTTCTCGGTGAAACGCTCGACCCGAATCCGGCCGCCCAGCTCGACCAGGCGATCTTTCTCCTAGGAGTGGCGGTGAACCGGCTGCGAAACGCGCAGGGCACCGGTCACGGCCGTCCCTACCCGGCGACGGTCACCAAGCGGCAGGCCGAGTTGGCGACGCAGGCGATCGCGCTCGCTTCGGAGCTCCTCTTGCGGCCGCGCTGAAGCGAATGGCCCAACGCGGACCGGAAGACACGGCGAACGCGTCTAGGGCTCGGCGATCCGGGTGACGATCGTCGCCACCTCGGAGTTCATGATCAACTCGGAGCGCTCCACGGCCGCAGGTCCCTCAATCGGGTGCATCGCCATTCTTGGCTTTCCTCCTGGGATCGGGGTCCTTCGCTGAGTCAGTAGCGTTCGAGAGAGGAATGACTGAAAAGAGCTGGTATGTCACCACGCCGATCTACTACGTCAACGCTGAGCCGCATCTGGGGCACGCTTACTCGACCCTGGCCGCGGACATCATCGCCCGGCACCATCGGCAGCGGGGGGAGGACGTGTTCTTCCTCACCGGGACCGATGAGCACGGGGAGCCGATCGAGATCGCGGCCGAGAAAGAGGGGATCTCGCCGGAAGAGCTGGTCGATCGGAACGCGGCCAAGTTCGAGGACCTCGGCCCGATCATCGGGGCCACCAATGATTTCTTCATCCGCACCTCCGACCCCCGCCACGAAGCGGTGGTCGCCGAGATCATGCAGCGCGTCTACGACAACGGCTGGGTGCGCAAGGGCTCTTATGAAGGCTGGTACTGCCCCCGCTGTGCGGACTTCAAAACCGAGCGCGAGGTGGCCGAGGGGAACACCTGCCCGATCCACGAGATCCCGCTCGACTGGGTCGAAGAGGAGAACTGGTTCTTCGAGCTCTCCAAGTTCCAGGGCCAACTGGAAGCGCTGTATGAGGGGCAGCCGGACTTCGTCGTGCCCGACTTCCGCCGCAACGAGGCGGTCGCCTTCATCGAAGGTGGGCTCGAGGATGTCTCACTCTCCCGCCCGACCCTGAAATGGGGCCTGCCGCTGCCCTGGGACCCCGAGCAGCGGATGTACGTCTGGTTCGACGCCCTCCTCAACTACGTCACCGCGCTGCGCTTCGCCCGCCCCGGCGAGGACCTCACCGAGCGCTTCTGGCCCGCCGACCTGCACGTGATGGCGAAGGACATCCTCAAGTTCCACGCGGTGATCTGGCCGGCGCTCTGCATGGCCGCGGACCTCGAGCCGCCGCGCCGCATGGTCATCCACGGCTTCCTCCTGATGGGGGAGAAAAAGATGTCGAAGAGCCTCGGCAACGTGCTCGACCCGTTTGCGGTGATCGAGCGCTTCGGCGCCGACGCACTGCGCTTCTACCTCTTCCGCGAGGTCAGCTTCGGACAGGACGGCTCGATCTCGACCGCCGGCTTCGAGGCCCGCTACGAGACCGAGCTCGCCAACGACTACGGCAACCTCGCCAGCCGCGTGCTGGCGATGGTCGACCGCTACCGCGGCGGCACCGTGCCCGAGGCGCAGGTCGACGCGGTGCTGATGGAGGACTTCGAAGGCGCGCCCGACCGGCTCGCCGGGCTGATCGACAAGGCAGAGCTGAGCCAGGCGCTGGAGGTGGCGTGGGTGCTGGTCCGGCGCCTCAACCGCTACGTCGAGGAAACCGCGCCCTGGGTGCTGGCCAAGGACGAGGCGGATCCGGCTCGCCTCGACGAAGTCCTCTACAACCTGGTCGAGGGCCTCCGCGTCGTCACCCTGATGCTCGTCCCCTATCTGCCCGCGACGGCGGAGACGCTGCTCGCGATCCTGGGGGAAGAGGGCCGCGGCCTCGCCGAGCTCGGCTCGCGCGGCGGCGGCCAGTCGGTCGAACGGATCCCGCCGCTCTTCCCGAAGATCGACTCCTAGCGCGGTTCCTTATCCGTCTAATGGGCGGATAAGGAACCGCGCAAAGGGTTCTTCGGCCCAAAAACTGATGTTGCTTCGGGACGCCCACGGTGCGAGGGTCGCCACATGGGAGTTGGGAACTCCGGGAGCCGGGTCGGCACGGCCCTCGCGCTGCTCGCCGCCGTGGCGCTCTGCGCGGCGGTGATCGTCGGCGAGGCGAGCGCCGCCAAGCTGGTCGGCAAGGACGGCAAGGTCTACGCCTGTTACAAGGCGAAGGGGAAGCGCAAGGGCGCGGTGCGCCTGGTCGCCAAGAATGCCACTGCCGCAAGGGTGAAAAGAAGGTCTCCTGGAGCGTCACCGGCCCGTCCGGGGAAAACGGGACGGGCGGCGAAAACGGCACCAGTGGAGAAGGCGGGGCCGGCGGCGAAAAAGGCGCGACCGCGCAGGGCCTGGAAAAACAGGTCCAGTCGCTGACCAGCAAAGTCACCTCGCTGGAATCGGTGCTGAAAGGGATCACGAACACCGAACTCCTCGGGGCCTTGGGGAAACTGCAGGGAATCTCACCGACGCAGCTGCAGGAAGCCGTCGCCTCGGTGACCAAAGTGAACGCTCTTTGCTCGGAGGCGAGCAAATTGACCAGCCAGTCGAACGCCCTCGGCGAGGCGCTCGGCGGCCTGGGACTCCTCAACAACATTCCGCCGCTCGAACTCACCAAAGCCGTGCCGATCCCGAATCCGCTGTCGACTTTCGCCTGCCCATAACCTGGGGCGGGTGATCGACTCCCACACCCACCTCTTCCTCTGCGAGAAGCCGACCGCCGAGTTGCTCGAGGCCGCCGCCGCCGCGGGCGTCGACCGGATGCTGAACATCGGTCTCGACGAGACCACCAACGCCCAGGTCATCGCCCAGGCCGAGGACAACCAGGCGGTCTTCGCCAGCGTCGGCCGTCATCCGAACGACGCGGGTGGCTTCGACGCGAAGGCGCAGGCGGCGCTGGCCGAGCTCGGCGCCCACGAGATGGTGCGGGCGATCGGCGAGACCGGCCTCGACTTCTACCGCGACACCGCCGCGCCCGACGACCAACGGCGCGCCTTCGCCGGCCAGATCGAGGTGGCGATCGACCTCGGCCTGCCGATCGTGATCCACGCCCGCGACCAGGACGGCGAGAGCGCCGCGATCGACGAGATCTTCGCCACGCTGGACCGGCGCGCCGCCGGGCACACCGTGATCCTGCACTGCTTCTCGGCACCGCAGAAGGTGGCCGACGCCGCCGAGCGCGGCTGGTACGTCTCCTTCGCCGGCAACGTCACCTACCCGCGCTCGGCCGAGCTCCGCTTCGCCGCCGCGAAGGTCCCCGAGGACCGCATCCTGGTCGAGACCGACGCCCCCTTCCTCACCCCACAGGTGCGCCGCAAAGAACGCAACGAGCCCGCCAACGTGGTCGCCACCGCCGAGGTCGTCGCGGCCGAGCGCGGCGTCTCCTACGAGGAGCTGGAGGGCACCGTCGAGGCCAACGCCCGGTCCCTCTTCGGCTGGTAGCCGGCCGTGGTCAGGCTCGGCCAGAACTTCCTCGCCGACCCGAACCTGCTCGACGCGATCGTCCGCGACTCAGGGGTCGGGCCCGATGACGTCGTGCTCGAGGTCGGCGCCGGTGAAGGCGTGCTCAGCAAGCGGCTGGCGGCGCGGGTCGCCCAACTGCACACGGTGGAGATCGACCGCGGGCTGGAGGAGGCACTCGCCCCGATCGCGGCGCTTCCCAACGTCACCCTGCACTGGGGCGACGCGGTGAAGCTCGACTATGCGGCGCTCGACCCGGTGCCGAACGCGATGGTCGCCAACCTGCCCTACTCGGTGGCGACGCCTGTGATCCTGGAGACGATCGCGGCACTGCCGGGCCTCCAGACCTGGACCGTGATGGTGCAGCTGGAGATCGCCGAGCGCCTCCGTGCCGCTCCCGGCAACAAGACCTACGGGGCGCCGACCGCGGTCGCCCAGCTCGCCTGCGAGGTCGAACTGATCCGCAAGGTCGACCCGGCCGTCTTCAAGCCACGCCCGCGGGTCGCCTCGGCGATCCTCCGGCTTCGTCGCACCGGCCCGGGTGCCGACCAGGCGACGCGGGACCTGATCCGCGCCGCCTTCGCCCACCGCCGCAAAACGCTCGCCCGCTCACTCGAGCTGACCGGCCTGCGCGGCGTGCCGAAGCCGCGTCAGGCGGCCCGCGCCGGTCTGGCCCAGCTTGGCTTCCCCGAGAGCGCCCGTGCGGAGCAGCTGGCGCCGAGCGATTTCGCCGCCCTCTCCGCGATCCTCCAGGGCGAGGACTCCTGACCCCACCCCGGAGCGCCCGCCCAGCGATGCTCGTCCACGCCCCCGCCAAGCTGAACCTCGGTCTCTACCTCGGCCGGCCGCGCCCTGACGGCCTGCACGAACTCTGCTCGCTGTTCGAGCCGCTGGCGCTCGCCGACCTGATCCGGATCGAGGAGGCCGAGCGCGACGAGGTGATCTGCGCCGGGGTGGAGGGCGAGAACCTGGCGGCGCGGGCGCTGGCGAAGCTGCGCGAGCGCGGCTGGGACGGCCCGCCGCTGCGGATCGAGATCGAGAAGCGGACCCCGGTCGCCGCCGGCCTCGGCGGCGGCTCCGCCGATGCGGCGGCGGTCCTCCGCCTCGCCTCCCCCGAGTGCGTTCGCAGTTCCCCACAATTGTTGGGGGAAAGTGCGAACTCACCGGGGGTCATCGCTGATCTTCCCGCGATCGCCGCCGAACTCGGCGCCGATGTGCCCTCGCAGCTGCGGCCGGCGCTTGCGCTGGTCCGGGGGGCGGGGGAGAGGGTCGAGCCGCTGCCGGCCCCGGCCGCCCACGCGGCGCTGCTGCTGCCCGGCGGCGGCGGGCTCTCGACCAAGGCGGTCTTCGACGAGGCCGACCGGCTCGGCCTCGGCCGCGAGGAGTCCGAGCTCGAGGAGCTGGCGCCGCAGCTGCGCGCCGCCGCCGGCGCGGGCGCCTCGCCGCTCGCCTACGCCGACCTCCTGGTCAACGACCTCGAGCCCGCCGCCATCTCCCTGCGCCCCGACATCGGCACCGCCCTCGACGCGCTGCGCGGCACCGGCGCCCCCGCCGTCTTCCTAAGCGGCTCCGGCCCGACCGCGGTGGGCCTTTTCAGCACCCTCGCCGACGCCGAGCACGCCGCGTCGTCCCTCAACCGCGACGACGCGATCGTCTGTCTAGCCGGCCGCGCCCCACAGGCGGAGGCGCGGTGATGTCCTCCGGACACTCAGCGCCGAAGGCGCGTCCGGAGGGCGTTACCGCGCCTCCGCCCCTGCGAGGAGTCGCCCGATGAAACTTCCGGGGACCCCGACCCAGCGCAAGTGGGCCTCCCGCCTCGCGATCGTCGCCGCGATCGGGATCGCCTACTACCTCTTCACCCAGGTCCTCGACCTGGAGAAGATCCTCGAGGACGTCGCCAACGCGCTCGGCGCCTGGACCTACGCTCTGGTCGGCTTCTTCGCCTTCGCCGAGACCGGCGCCTTCATCGGCCTCGTCGCCCCCGGCGAGACGGTGATGCTGCTCGGAGGCGCCGTCGCCGGCCAAGGCTCGATCGACCTCTACGTCACCATCGCCCTCGCCTGGACGATGGCCTGCGCCGGCGACGTCACCAGCTTCTTCCTCGGCCGCCGCCTCGGCCGCGAGTTCCTGCTCAAGCACGGCCCCCGCTTCGGCTTCTCCCACGAGCGCCTCAAACAGGTCGAGGACTTCTTCTCGCGCCACGGCGGCAAAACGATCTTCATCGGCCGCTTCGTCGGCTTCGTCCGCGCCTTCGCCCCCTTCATCGCCGGCAGCTCCGGCATGCGCTTCCGCCAGTTCTTCCCCTACAGCGTGCTCGGCTGCGGGATCTGGGTCAGCGCCACGATCGTGATCGGCTACATCTTCTCGCGCTCGATCGACACCGCGATCAAGTACGCGGGCAAAGGCGCCGTCATCCTCGGCGCGCTGATCGTCGTTGTGGTCGGGGTGATCTGGGCGACCCGGTACCTGCGCGTCGCCGAGAACCGCCGCGAGGCGGTCCGCTGGCTCGACGACCACGCCTGGACCCGCTGGATCACCAAGCTCGGCCGCCGCTATGAGACCCAGCTTCGCTTCCTCGGCGACCGCCTCACCCCCGGCGGCACCTTCGGCCTCGAATTCACCTCGCTGATGGCGGTCCTCGCCGTCGCCCTCTTCGTCCTCGTCGCCTACATCGTCGTGATCGGCCGCGACCCTGGCCCGACCCCTGGCGACGAAACCGCGATCAACGTCGCCGAAGCCCTCCACTGCGGCTTCATGACCGGCTTCTCCAAGTTCTTCACCCTCCTCGGCTCGGGCGGCTTCGTCTGGTCGCTGACCGCGGTCTGCGCGGTGGCTCTCGCCTGGCGCCGGCGTTGGACCGAGGTCTGCGTCCTGCTCGCCGGGATGGCGCTGATCACGATCGGCTTCCACGAGATCAAGGTGGCGATCGACCGCCCGCGCCCGCCCGCCCCGTTGGTCGGCAGCACCGGCTCCGCCTTCCCCAGCGGCCACGCCGCGCACTCGGTGATCTACGTCTGGCTGGCGACGACGATCGTCGTCCGCCTGCGCCGCGGCCTCGCCCGGGCGACCCTGGTCGTCGTCGCGGGGATCGTGCTCACCGCGCTGGTCGGCCTCTCCCGCGTCTACCTCAACGTCCACTACCTCAGCGATGTCAGCGGCGGCTGGGCGCTCGGCGCCGCCTGTTTCTCGATCTGCGCCGCGATCGGCCTCGTCGTCAGCCAATTGCGCCACAATCCCCAGCAGTGATCCCCTTCGCCCTTGCCAAGATCGGGCATCAGTACGTGCTCTTCGGGATCGCGGCGGTGATCTGCCTGATCACCTTCGTCGGCCTCATCCTCAGCCCCGCGCTCAGCGGCGCCGGGCGGTTCTGGGAAAAAACCGCGGCCGGGGTGCTCTCGCTGTTCGTGCTGGCGGCGCTGATCGTCGGCGGCGTCGTGATCGGGCTCGTGGTGGTCAAATACTGGCCCGAAATCCACGAATTCATCACCTGATGCGCGTCGACCAGGACGCTCGCGTCCTGGTGCTTTGGCCACGGCTCGGAATAATGAAAAAGTGACCGCAACGTCCAAAGAGCCTGAAACCCGCGTGGCTCCTGAAGATCCGACGCTACTCGACGCCCTCTCGGAGGCCGTCGAAGAGGGCGCCGGGCTGCCCGCGGTGGCTCGCGCCGCGGCCCGGCTGCTGGACGCCAGCGTCGCCCTGATCGACCGCTCGAGCGCCGTCCTCGCCGTCGCCGGGGCCTCCCCCGACCAGGAGGAACGGCTGCTTTCGGGCGGCGAAGGGGTGACGATCGTCGAGCTGCGTGTCGCCGACAGCGCGGTCGGCGAGCTCCGCTACCGCGCCAAAGCGCCGCCCGCGCCCTCGATCGCCCGCATGGTCACCACGCTCCTCGCCCTCGAGCTGGAGCGCTCGCGCGCCCCCGAATGGGCGAGCGAGGAGGTGGCCAGCGCCTTCGTCTCCGACGTCCTCTCGCGCAAGGTCACCGACCGTGGCGACATCGTCGCCCGCGGCGCCGAGCTGGGCGCCGACCTCGACCGCGGCGCCGGTGTCCTCGTCCTCCGCGCCGCCCCGCGCGCCGCGCAGACGGGGGAGTGGCGCGGCCGCGTCCTCACCCTCGCCCTGCGCGCCCTGCGCTCGCTCGCCCCGGGCAGCCTGGCGACCACGGGGGACGCCGAGCCGCACGCCGAGGTGGCGGTGATCGTCCCCGCCGAGGACGACGAGCGCCTCGCCCGCGCCGCCGCCGGCCTCGGCCGCGAGCTCGCCGACAGCCTCACCGGCTTCCACGTCACGATCGGCCGCAGCCGTCGCTCCGCCGACCCGGTCGACCTCTACCGGGCGGGCTCGGAGGCGCGCCTCGCGGTCAACGTCGGCGAGGCCGAGGGCCGGCCGCTCCTCGCCTTTGAGGACACCGGCGCCTACCGCCTGCTGCTGCCGGCGATGAGCGACGACCCGGCCGAGCTCGAACGCTTCTACGCCGAGACGATCCAGCCGCTCGCCGACTACGACGAGCAATACGAGACCGAGCTGGTCACCACGGTCGAGGCGTACCTCGACAACGACGGCAACGTCGCCGCCACCGCCAAACAGCTCTTCACCCATCGCCACACGGTGCGCTACCGGCTGGAGCGGGTGCGCGAGCTCTGCGGGCACGACGTCTCGGCGACCGAAGGGCGGGAGAAGCTCGGCCTCGGGCTGAAGGCGATGCGGGTGCTCGGGATCGCCTCGCCGCGCGGCCCGGCGCTGGAGCCGGGCGCCGGCGGCGGCAAGGTCGCCCGTCCCGGCGAAGACTGAGCGGCCGGCGCTACGCTGCCACCCCCTATCCGGGGTGGTGTATTTGGCCAGCACGCCAGGTTTTGGTCCTGGAAGAGAGGGTTCGAGTCCTTCCCCCGGAATAGAGTCCCTGTCCATGGAGTACGGAGGAGCATCACTCGACCCTGAAGTGCGCGCGGGCCTGGCTCAGACCTGGCGGACGCTGCGCACGATCGGCATCGTCGCGATCGGCGTCGGCATCGTCGCGATCATCCTGCCGGAGCTCTTCGCCCTCGGGGCCGCCATCTTCATCGGCTGCATCCTCGTCGTCGTCAGCGCCGTGCTCGCCGCCGCCGCCTTCGCCGCCCACGGCGTCGGCAGCTTCCTCGCCCGCCTGGCCTGGGCGCTCCTCACCTTCGTCGTCGGCCTCTGGCTGATCATCGAGCCCCACAACGGCACCCTCACGCTCACCCTGGTGCTGGGGATCTACTTCCTGATCATGGGATTGACCCGGGTGATCGTCGCCTTCATCGGCCGCGGCACCCCGAACGCCGGCTGGGTCGGTCTCAGCGGCATCTGCGGCCTGATCATCGGCATCCTCGTGCTCGTCAAGTTCCCTTCCAGCGCCGATTGGGCGATCGGCCTGCTGGTCGGCATCGACCTGATCTTCGCCGGCTGGACGCTGATCTCGGTCGCCTCGGTCGGCAAAGAACTATCCCGCGACACCTGAATCCCGACGCCGGCGGCCCGGCGCGAATAATCTGGGGGGCAGTGGCACCTCCCTTGGTCCTGGTCATGGCGGCCGGCGAGGGGACGCGGATGCGTTCCTCGACGCCGAAGATGCTGCATCCGGTCTGCGGGCGACCAATGGTCGCCTGGCCGATCCTTGCCGCGCGTGAGGCCGGGGCGGGCCGGGTGGCGGCGATCGTCTCGCCCGGCCGCGACATCTCGACCGGGCTCCCCGAGGGGGTCGAGACGGTCGAGCAGCCCCAGCCCGACGGCACCGGGGGGGCGATCCGCGCCGCGCTCCCGCTGATCGAGGAAGCGCAGACCGTCCTCGTCCTCTCCGGCGACGTGCCGCTGATCTCGACGACCACGATCGCGGCGTTGCTGGACGCCCACGCGGCCTCGGAGGCGGCGGCGACGATGCTGACGATCGAGCTCGACGACCCCGGATCCTACGGCCGCGTCGTCCGCTTCGGCGACGGCTCGGTCGAGAAGGTGGTCGAGGCGAAAGCGACGGGCGACGCCGACGCCGCCCAGCTGGCGATCCGCGAGATCAACGCCGGCACCTACGCCTTCGACGCGGAGCCACTGGCCGCCGCCCTTGCCGGGCTCTCCAACGACAACGCCCAGGGCGAGTACTACCTCCCCGACGTCTTTACGGCCCTGCGCGCCGCGGGCCTCTCGGTCGCCGCCCACCTCGCCGACGACCTCGCGGTGACGATGGGGGTCAACAACCGGGTCGACCTCGCCGCGGTCGAGACCGAGGCCCGCCGCCGCCTGCTCGAGTCCCACATGCTGGCCGGCGTGACCGTCGTCGACCCTGCCTCGACCTGGGTCGATGCCGGGGTCGAGATCGGCAAAGACGCCCGGATCGAGCCCGGCACCAGCCTGCTCGGCGCGACCACGGTCGGCGCCCACACCGTGATCGGCCCGCACACCACCGTCCTCGACTGCGAGATCGGCGTCGAGGTCGCCGTCGTCCGCTCCCACGTCGAAGGGGCGAAGATCGGCGACGGCGCCGCCGTCGGCCCGTTCGCCTACCTGCGCCCCGGCACCGTGATGGAGGCGGGCTCGAAGGCGGGCGCCTCGGTCGAGATCAAGAACTCCCACATCGGCAAGGGGGCCAAGGTCCCCCATCTGTCCTATGTCGGCGATGCCGACATCGGCCCGGGCTCGAATCTTGGGGCGGGCACGATCACCGCTAATTACGACGGTTTCCGCAAGAACCGGACGACTGTCGGGCGCGATGTGCGGATCGGCGTCGACACGATGCTGATCGCCCCGGTAGAGGTCGGCGACTCCGCTTACACTGGCGCCGGCGCGGTGATCAAGGACGATGTCCCGGAAGGGGCTCTTGCCGTCTCTGAGAACGCGCAACGCAATATCGACGGCTACGCGGCAGACAAGGCGGCGAAGATGCGAGAGGAGCAGGACAAGTGAGCACGCTCGAGGAGGGGCCGATGGCCTCCACGGCGATCTCCCACGCCTACGAGAAGCGGATGATGGTCTTCGGCGGGCGCAGCTCCGGCGAGCTCGCCTCGAAAATCGCCCAGAAACTCGAAATCGACCTCGGTCAGGTGACGCTGAAGACGTTCGCCGACGGCGAGGTCTACTGCCGCTACGAGGAGTCGATCCGCGGCGCCGATGTATTCATCGTCCAGTCGACCTGCAGCAATGAGCAGACGGGGCTGACCCCGAACGACTCGCTGGTCGAGCTGCTGACGATGATCGACGCCGCCCAGGGCGCCTCCGCCCACCGGATCATCGCCGTGATGCCCTGGTACGGCTACGCCCGCCAGGACAAGAAGTCGGCTCCGCGCGAGCCGATCACGGCCCGGATCGTCGCCAAGACGCTGGAGGCGGTCGGCGTCGACCGCGTCCTCACCATGGACCTCCACGCGGGCCAGGTGCAGGGCTTCTTCCACGTCCCGGTCGACCACATGACGGCGATGCCGATGCTGACCCAATGGTTCATCGACCAGGAAATGACCGATGAGCTGGTGATCGTCTCGCCGGACGCCGGCCGGGTGAAGACGGCTCGCAACTTCGCCCGCCGGGTCGGCACCCAGTGGGCGGTGATGGAGAAGGAGCGGCCCGCCCAGGCGGTCGCCGAGATCGGCTACGTGGTCGGCGACGTGAAGGGCAAGACCGCGGTCCTGGTCGACGACATGATCGCCACCGCCGGCACCCTCACCGCCGCTGCCCAGACGGCGCTCGACGAGGGCGCCGCCCGGGTCATCTCGGTCGCCACCCACGGCGTCTTCTCC
>CAWCJB010000005.1:0-405773 GCA_963795675.1 uncultured Solirubrobacterales bacterium | reverse complement strand
TGCTCGGTCCAGATCGCCTTGATCGCTTCGGTCCGCTCGGCGAAGAGGCGCATCCGGGTGCGCGGGTCGGTGCCGTGGTGTTCCATCTCCTCGCGGTTCCAGCCGGCGCCGACGCCGAGCTCGAAGCGCCCGCCGGAGAGGACGTCGATCGAGGCCGCCTCTTTGGCGGTGATGATCGGGTCGCGCTGGATGATCAGGGCGATCCCGCTGCCGACCCGGAGCCGCTTGGTCGCCACCGCCGCCGCGGTCAGGGCGACGAAGAGGTCGAGCGTCGCCATGTACTTGCGTGGCAGCGGGCCGCCCCCGGGATAGGGAGACTCGCGGCTGGCCGGGATGTGGGTGTGCTCGGCGAAGACCAGCGACTCGAAGCCGCGCTCCTCCAGCCAGACGGCCAGCTCGCCGGGACCGACCGCGTCGGCGGTGGGGAAATATCCGATGCCGAAGTCCATCCTGCCCGTATCTTTAGCAACGTGAGCGAGTCGGCCGCGACGATCGTCTTCTTCCCGGAGGGGGCGTTCGGGCCGACCAACAACTGCGTCGGCATCGGCGACGTGCTCCGCCGACGCGGCCACCGGGTCGTCTTCATCGTCGAGGAGTCCTTCGCCGGGACGCTCGAGGCGCAGGGGTTCGAGGAGCGGACGATGCGGCTGAACCCGCCGCCGGAGACCGAGGAAGCCCCGGGCCAATTCTGGAAGGACTTCATCCGCGAGACGGCTCCCGTGTTCCGCAAGCCGACGATCGACCAGCTGGCCGAGTTCATCGCGCCGACCTTCCAGGCGCTGATCGACGGCTCCAAGTACGTCGATGCACGGCTCGTCGAGATCATCGGCGAACTTGAACCCGACCTCGTGGTCGAGGACAACGTCGTCACCTTCCCGGCCCTCTTCGCCTCCGGTCGGCCGTGGGCGCGGATCGACTCCTGCAACCCGCTGGAGATCAAGGACCCCGACCTGCCGCCGGTCTTTTCCGGGCTGCCGAACGAGGACCGCTCCGGTTGGGGCGAGTTCTGGGAGGCCTACCGGGCCGCCCACGCCGAGATGCACGCCGACTTCGACGAGTTCTGTCGCGAGCGCGGCGCCCCGCCCCTCCCCCGCGACGACTTCATCCACGCCAGTCCGACCCTGAACCTCTACCTCTATCCGGAGGAGGTCGACTACCCGCGGCGCGAGCCGCTCGGCCCGACCTGGCACAACCTGCAGGCGAGCGTGCGGGCGACCGACCCGGACTGGCGACTGCCCGAGGAGCTGGCGGGCGGCGAGGAGCCGCTCATCTACCTCAGCCTCGGCTCGCTCGGCTCCGCCGACGTCGAGCTGATGCGGACCCTGGTGGCGGAGCTCGCGGACGCGCCCTACCGCTTCATCGTCTCCAAGGGCCCGCAGGCCGACGAGTTCGAGCTGGCCCCGAACATGGTCGGCGCCGAGTTCCTCCCCCAGACCTCGGTCCTCCCCCTGGTCGACCTGGTGATCACCCACGGCGGCAACAACACCGTCACCGAGTCGCTCTTCTTCGGCAAGTCGATGGTGGTGCTGCCGATCTTCTGGGACCAGCACGACAACGCCCAGCGGATCGACGAGACCGGCTTCGGGATCCGCCTCGACACCTACGCCCACGGGGCGGACGAGCTGCGCGGGGCGATCGCCCGGCTGCTCGACGACGGCGAGCTGGCCGACCGCCTCGCCCAGACCTCGCGCCGGCTGCAGGCGGCCCGCGGGACCGAGCTCGCCGCCGATCTCATCGAGCGCGCGTCGATTAGTTCCGACTGAGTTCGTCGTCTAGGTAGTAAGCGGCGAGGACAGGCCTCATCCGCACGAACCGAAGGAGGACATCATGGGAAAGATCGTCGCCACCGAGTTCATCTCGCTGGACGGGGTGATCGAGGATCCGGGCGGTTCCGAGGACTACGTGCACGGCGGCTGGACCTTCGAGATCGACCGCGGTGAGGAGGGCAACGCCTTCAAGCTCGCCGAGCTTGAGGAGGCCGAAGCCCAGTTGCTCGGCCGGGTCACCTACGAAGGCTTCGCCGCCGCCTGGCCGGAGCGCGAAGGCGACCCCGACATGGGCGGCTTCGCGAAGAAGATGAACACGATGCCGAAGTACGTCTACTCGACCACGCTCGGGTCGGCCGACTGGCAGAACACGACCGTCCTCGCGGGCGACTTCGCCATCGACATCGCCAAGGTGAAAGAGGAAGTCGACGGCGACATCCTCATCGCCGGCAGCGCGACGCTGGTCCAAGGCCTGATCGCCGCCGACCTCCTCGACGAGCTCCGCCTGATGGTCTTTCCGGTGACCCTCGGCGGCGGCAAGCGCCTCTTCGCCGACGACGGCCGCAAAGTCCCGCTGACCCTCAGCGACGCCCGCACCGTCGGCGCCGGCGTCCAGCTGCTGACCTACGAGCGGACCGCGGCCTAACGCCCGGTCTGTTCGTACGTGTGCTGGTACTGGGTCTTTTCGCCGTTGCCGTAGATCGATTCGATCTTCGACTGCTGCTTGCAGGCGGGCGTCGGGGCGAGCGCCGTGCTCGACTGGCCACCGAAGGCGAACTGCTTGATCCGGTTGAAGAGCGATTCGGCTTTTGCTTCCTTTTCCGCTTTGGTGAGAGTGGTTTCCGTTACGGTTTCCGTCGCCGGGTCGAAAGTGGTGCCGTGGCTGGCAATCCGTTCGAGGAAGGCCGGCGATTTGGCCGAGTTCGGATCCAGTTCGGCGATCAAGCCGGTGCTGCAATTGGCGGTGTTGAAGCTGGGCAGCCCGGCGAGTATCCCTTCCGCCCAACCCGGCGGGCTGTAGGCGCTGTTCCGGTTGAGGGCCAGGCGCGACGGATAGCTGGCAATGGATTCGGCATTGATCGGCCCGACGGCGCGGAGGTAGTGGATCTTCTGCCCTGCCGCGTTCGTTTCCGTGAGTTCCGCGTTGGTCGCTGCGGCGAGGTTGCCGAAGAATGAGGTGACCTCCCGCTTGTACAAGCCGAGACCCGTCACCAGCGGGTTGAGATTGCGGACGAACGGTTCGGAGGCGCGCAGCAGCGGCGGGAAGTCGTCCCGGAAGATCTTGCGCAGCGCCGAGAAACCGGTCGGCGCCTCCTTCTCCACCGCCGGCAGCGCTTCGAAGAGCTTCTTCGCTTCCGGCGCCAGCTTGCCGAAGGCGACCAGCGTCGGCGAGAGTTCTTCCGCCACCGGGACCAACTGCTTGGAGAGCGGGTCGGCATTGACGGCGAAGCCACGCAGGCGGTCGATGGTGAGCCGTGACTCGTCCTGGAAGGTCGGGAAGGCGCGGAACAGCGCTTCGATGTCCTGGTCGCGCGACGCCGTCGTCTTGAACAGTTCGTTCGAGGCGGTGATCAGGTCGGCCAGCTGCCCTTCACGGCCACGCAGCGCTTCGAAGGTCTTCGCCCCATTGCTGAACAGCTGCTGGGTCGCCACCTTCTGGCTGTTGAGGACGCGGAACACGCCTTCCAGTTCCTTGAAGGTCGGTTCCAGGTTGCCGATCGCGTAGGAGAGGTTCTGGCCCTGGCCTTCGATCGCCACCGCGGCTTCCTGCATCCAGGTCTGGAAGGCGCGGCGGGTCTTCGGGTCGAAGGCCTGGAAGATCTCGTCGAGCTGCACCGAATCGGTGACCTGTGCGGAAGGCAAGATGTCGCCGTCCTCGAGCGGGGGTTCGTCCGAGGTGCCCGGGCTCAATTCGACGTAGGTCTCACCAAGCAGCGTCTTCGTCCGCAGCATCGCCCGGGTCGAGGCGGGCAGCGGCGCGTACTTGTCGTCGATGTTCAGCAGCGCCACCGCTTCCTTGCCCTTCGGGCCCAGTTCGATGCTTTCGACTTTGCCGACATCGACGCCGGAGATCCGCACATCGGACTGTTCGGCCAGCTGCGAGGCCTCGGTGAACGGCACCTTCACCTGGTAGCTCTTCGCTTTGAACGGGGTCGGCCCGCCGAAGGTGACCCAGAGGAAGAGCAGGATGCCGAAGCAGGCCAGGGCGAAGACCGTGATCACGAGAAGCTGCGTGGTGCTGGGCGCGCGCTTGCTCATTTGCCTTTGCTTTCTTCGGTCACGCAGTAAGGCGGTTCGGTCTGGCCGAAGGGATTCGGCAGTTCGGTGTTCCGGGGCGCACCGAACAGTTCGAGCAGCGTCAACAGCTGTTCGTAATGGACCGTTTCCACCAGGGGCCCTGCCAGGGCGGCGCCGGTGCAGCTCAGGTTCACCTGGCTGCGCAGGATCGCGCCGCCACCGTCTTCGAGGCTGAAGCTGGAATTGATCTCGTGGTTGACCCACGGCAGGTAGAAGAGGTAGCTCTGCTTGTCACCCTTCGGCTTGTAGGCCAGTTCGTTGAAGAAGGAATTGAGGCCGTGGATGCTTTCGCCGAAACCGCGCACGGTCTTTTCCAGCGGTTCGGAGCCGCGGTTGGCGGCGCTCAGCAGCGGCCGGATTTCGCGGGTGAGGGGACGGATGCCGGTCTTGATCGGTTCGGTCGTCTGGGCGAAGAGCTTCTCGGTCGCCTTGAACGCCGGGGTCGAAGCCTGCGCCTGCGGGATCAACTTGGTCAGGGTCGGCAGGGCGACCTTGGAGAATTCGTTCGAGCTTGCCAGACCTTCCTGAGCGACGCGCAGGGTCGCCGGGAACTCTTCGAAGGATTCTTCCAGCGCCTGTTGCTGGTTGGCGAAGTTGCCGAGCGCCTTGTCGGATTCGCTGACGAAGCGGCGGACCTGGGCGTCGTGCTTGCCCAGTTCGGTGGTCAGTTCGCCGAACAGATGGATCACCTTGGCAAGCTCGGCGCGGCGTTCGGCGATCGGTTTGTTCAACTTGGCGACGTATTCGACGAACGGCTCGAAGCGACGCAGGGCGTCGCCGAGCTGCTTGCTGTGGCCGCCGATCCCCTGGGCACCGCCTGCCACCAGCAGCTGGATGTACTGGCGGGTGTCGGCGTCGAGGCTGGCGAGGAACTGGTCGAGGTTGATGTTCGGTTCGGTCTGCGCGAGGCCGAACTTATGACCGTCCTTGACCGCTTCCTTGCCGCTCCCCGGTTCGACCTCGACGATCATGTCGTTGAGGCCGGTTTTCGGCCGCAGGAGGAACTGGGCGTTGGGGTGGATCAGCTTCATGTATTTCGGCTCGATCTCCATCCCGACCACGGCGTGGCCGTCTTCGAGGCTGACCGAGGCGACCTTGCCGATCTGGATGCCGGAGACGTCGACCGCCTGGCCCTGGCCCGGGGTGACCGCTTGGGCGGTCGTGAACTCGGCCGAGATGTGGTCGAATTCTTCACCGACGAGGGGGAGCCACGACGGCAACGAGGCTTTCTGCTCGGTGAAGATCCCGAGCATCATCACGATCCCGACGAAGGCGAGGACGAGGATCGCGATCGTGTCGGTGCGGTGACCGCGCGCCTGCCGCCCGAGCCAGGCGCGGAAGTGCCGGAACCCTTTGCGGGGTTCCGCGGTCGGCGTCGGTTTCGGCGTCTCGGGGGTCATCAGCGCGGGGTCACCACCTTCACGCCCGTCGGACCGACCTTGCCGGGTCCGCTGTTGATGTCCGGCACCGGATTGGTTTCACAACGGACGCCCGGGTGTGCTTCCGGCACGCCCGCGAGCTGTGGCTGGGTGCCCTGCGGCGGTTCGATCGAGCGGGTGTACTGGTGTTGCTGCGGAATGTTTTCGAGCGTCGGGTTGAATTCTTCGAGCAGGTAGGGACCGCCGCCGCCCTGGGTACGGACGTAAGGACCGTTGCCGTCGAAGTTCTGGCCGGCGCTGGCGAAGTCGGCCAGCAGGCGCCAGAAGTCCCGGTAGTTCGGCCCGCCATCGCTGAACTGGTCTTCGATCGGCACTTCCGAGGTCGGCACCAGCACCTTGGTCGTGCAGAGGCTGAGCTGGTTCAGCTGCGGCAGCGCAATTTCCTTGCCCGCCTGCGTCGCGCCGGCGAGGCCCGGCGTCGATTCGGCCAGCAGCTTCGCCGTGCCGCCCGCCTCTTTGCCGGAGAGCAGCGGCCGCACCTGGGCGAGCCACGGTTTCGAAGCGTTGATCAGGCCCGGCAGCTCGGCCACCGCCGGGGTCAGCTCGATCGCGTAGGTGCGCAGCGGCGGCAGCGAGTTGTTGAGGCTGACGAACGACGCATGTGCGGTCTTCAGCGTCGGGGCCAGCAGGCGGACCGTCGTCGCCAGGTTGTCGGACTGGTTGGCGAGGGCGCCGGTGACGATTTCGAAGTTTTCGATCAGCCCTTGCAGATCCGCCTGATTGGCGGCGAAGGCGGCGGCGGTGCGTCCGGTGCCGGCGATCATACGGGCGAGGTCGTGCGGTTCGGTACCGGTCAGCGCCTGGGTGACCTGAGCGCTGTATTTGCCCGCTGCGCCGCCGTACTGGAAGATCTTGTTCAGCGCCTGGCCGCCGGAGAGGCCCGCCACCTGAGGCAGCTGGTCGAGGTCTTCGGCCGGCGTCGGTTCGTGGGTCAGGGCGCCGCCGTAGCTCTCCAGCAGCCGGCCGAGGTCGGCGCGGACCGGCGACTGCAGCGCGGTCAGCACTTCGTCGATCTGCACCGCGGTGGAGGTGCGACTGATCGGGATCGTGCCGCCACTCTTCAATTCGGGAGAGCTGGGGCTGCCCGGATCGAGTTCGACGAAGAAGTTGCCCTCGAGGAAGATCCGCGGCCGGATCGAGGCGAAGGCGTTCTCGTGGATCGGCCGGCCGGTGTCGTCGACGGTGAAGGTGATCGTGGTCGCGTCGCCGTCACGTTCGCTGGAGATGACTTTGCCGACTTCGACCCCGGCGATCCGCACCGGCGATTTCTGCGCGATGTTCGCCGAGTTGGCGAAGGTCGCCTTCAACTCGTACCCGTAGCTGGTGAAGGGGATGTGTTTGGTGAAGGCCAGGTACGGGCCGACCGTGAAGACGAGGATGAAGATCACCGCGATCAGCCAGTTCGGCATGCGTTGGCGTCGGCGGTTCATTCGCTCGGTTCCCTACTCGACTGCTTGGTCGTGAATTCGCGGGTGTCGGTGCCCCAGACCGAGGTATTGCCGATCACGGTCTGCCCCGGCAGATACTTTTCGTTGCCGGCTTCGCAGCCGTTCTTCTGACCGGGGGCTCCCGTCTGCGGATAGGGGTTGAAGTGGAGACGGTTGCCTTTCGGACCGCTGGCCGGTGCCGAGGCTTGTCCCGCCTCGCTATTCGGTCCTTCGGCGGGCTGGAATCCGACGACGTTCAGCCACTTGCCGTACTTGTTGCCCTGACTGTTGGAGCTGGAGAGGTTGCTGAAGAGCAGCGTCCCGTAGTAGCAGGTGGTCTGCGCCGGGACGATGTATTCGAGCGGTTCCTTGAGGTTCTTGTTGAGGTCGGTGAGCAGCTGCAGACCGGTCATCGTGCCTTCCGCTTCCTGGAACGCCAGCAGCGCTTCCGCGGTCGGCAGCAGTTGGTTGTTCAGGACCGGCGAGGCGTTCAGCGCCGGGACGCCGGCGCGGAGTGATTCGGCGATGATCGGCGCGGTTTCCTGCAGCGCTTTCGCGCCCGGTCGCAGGGCGGTGAAGAAGCGCGCAGTGTCGTGCAGGAAGGGATTGATCTGCGGCAGGTCGGCGTTGACCGTGTCGAGCGTCGCCGGGCCTTTTTCGATCGTTTCTTCGATGTAAGGGCTGGAGACGCGGGCGAAGGCGGCGAAGGTTTCGTCAAGCGCCACGAACATGCTCGCCTGCTCGCCGGCCACCGGGGCCACCGTCGCCGAGAACGCCTCGAGCGCGCGGAAGAAGCCGGCGAGGTTCGTCGTCTGCGAGGCCAGCGTCGCCGCCGCCGGCTGGCCTTCTTCGACCAGGCCACGCAGCGCCCCGAGCGCTTCGTTCAGCTGCGGGCCGCGTCCGGCCAGCGCGTTGCCGAAGCCCGCCAGGTTGCGCTGGATCGCCTTCCGCGTCGGCGTGTTGAACATGTCGAAGAATTTGTCGATGTCCCCTGGTTCCGGCTTCGCGAAGCGGACCGGGATCGTTTCGCCGGCCTTGTATCCGGTGGTCGAGCTGCCCGGGGTGATCTGCAGGTACTTGAGGCCGAGCGGGGATTTCGGCCGTACCTCGATGGTCGAGTCGTTGGGGATCGGTTCGGCGCTCTTGTCGAGGCTCAGGGTCAATTCGGCTTCGACTTCGCCGTTCTTCTTCTGCACCGGGACCACCGACTTGACCACCCCGACCCGGGCGCCGCCGATCCGCACCTCGTTCGCCTTGACCAGCGCATCGGCGTCGGGCACCCTCGCCTTCAGGTCATAGGTGGAGACGAACGGCAGGCCGTTGTTGGCGTTGTAGGCGAGGAAGACGGCGACGATGATCACCAGCACCGTCACAGCGCCGACCAGCACCGGGCTCACCGCGAATCCTCCGTTCCGGTTCCTCATTGGCCCAAGAGGTAGTCGAGAAGGGGTTCGGTCCCTTCGGTGGTCGTTGCTTCACCCAATTCGGGTTCGCCTTCACCGCTGCCGCGTTCCGCCGGGGTGGTTCCTTCGACTGACTGAGCGCCACCGAGCCCGCTCGACCCGGCGTTCGGTTCCCCGGCGGCGGTCCCGCCATTCAGCTTCGCCCTGCTTTCTTTCAGCAGCTGCAGGAGCTGAGCGACCGAGGCGCTCGCGCTCGCCGCTTCCGAAGCGTGCGGTCCGTTGAATCGCGCCGAACAACCGCCGCCGGAGTATCCGCCCTTGTTCGGTTCGTAGGTCAGGCAGGTCGAGAGGGTGATCAGCGCCCGCCCGTAGTGGCCGTATTTGTCGAAGCCGTTGAACGCCGCGGCCGAGTTGTAGATGAGTTCGGTGAGACGCTGCCAACCCTTGGTTTCTTCGAGGCTGCCGAACAGGCCGGAGAGTTCCTTGGTCGGGACGACGCCCGAATTGGCGAGATTGCTCGCCTTCCTCACCACCGGCGTGGCTTCGGCGAAGACCGGGCCGGATTGTTCGCCCGCCTTGCCGAGGCTCTTCAGCGCCACCGTCGTCGCTTCCGAGAACGGGGTCAGCGTGCGGGTCGCCTCGGTCAGCGAGGGGGCGGCGACGCCGAGGTCTTCGAGCAACGGCGTCCCCGCGTCGGAGAACTCTTTGAGGTTGGCCATCGTGGTGCGGAACTCGGTCAGGAACCGGGGGAACTTCTGCAGCGCCGCTTCCAGTTCCGGACCGTGGGCGGCGCTCGCCTGAGCCGCTTCGCCGGAGTGGGCGAGGAAGCCGACGACGTGTTCCTTTTCCCGCGTCAGCGGCGTCAGGACTGCTTCCGAGTCGACTGCCAACTGGGCGAGCTGGTCCTTCTGTTCGGTCAGCTGCTTGAAGAGGAGGTCGACATCGCGCAGGGTCGGGTTGGCCCGCTTGATCGTCTCCTCCAGGTCTTCGCCGCGGCCCGCCAGCCCGGCCCCGAGTTCGTTGAAGATCAGACGGAAGCGCTGGGCGTAGGGCAACGTCTGAATGTCGTTGATCAGGTCGGGGTCGACGCTGGTCGCGTTGCTGCCCAGCGGCAGCAAGCGCTGGCCTTCGCCCGGTTCGCCTTCCGGGATCTGTTTCAACGGCGGGGCCGGCCTCTGACCGGGCGCCCTCGGGACGGTCGGCGTGCAGTTGACGTACTTCTCGCCGATCAGCGACTGCGGCCGGATTTCGCAGCTGGCGTCTTCGCGGAAATCCTGGAAGCCCGGATCGCTGATTTCGAGCTCGATGATCGCCTTGCCCGGGACGTCCTTGAACTTGCCGTCTTCGATCGCCGTCGGTTCGCCCGGCAGCGAGACGCTGACCGACTTGATCGTCCCCACGTTGGCGCCAGCGACCCGCACCTGCTCGCCGCTGACCATGAACGAGCCTTGGTCGAAGACGGCCCGCACGACGTAGCCTTCGCTCGAGCCGCCGCCCGCGATCAGGATCACCGCGACGACGATCGCGGCCACGACGACGACTCCGGCGATCAGTTTTTTCATTTGCCGGACCCCTTGCTCGGGTCACATTCCGACGGCGTGACGCTGCTGCCCGTGTGCGGCGGATTGACGTAGGGGTTCGAGTTGTCGGCCGCCGGGTTGGTGGCACCGCCGGGACAGCGACGCGGGGTCGACGTCGCCGTGAAGCCGTTGAACTGTTCGGCGCGGGTGATCGGCGAGAGCTTTCCGCCTTCGTACTTGAAGAGGTTCGCGGCCGAGATCGATGCCCGGACGTACTTGCCGTTGCCGTCGTAGGTGCCTGCCGCTGCGCCGAGATGACCGAGCGCGTTGAAGAGGTCCGGCGTGTAGGAGCGAGCGAAGTTGAGCTGCGGCTGGAAGGCCGCGACCGCATCTTGGGCGTGCGGGAAGATCTTCGACGCGCGCTGCTGGACGACCGGGATCGTCGCCAACAGTTCCTGCGTGTCGTTGTGCGGCCCAGGACGGTCCAGCGCCAGGCTGAGGTTGCGGGTGAAGGGGATGAATTTGCTCAACACCGGGCGCAGTTCGGCGAGGAACGGCGCGAGGTTCTTGGTCGCCGGCTTGGCCGTGTTGATCAGCGGTTCGACGTCGTCGAGGGCGGCGCGCAGGTTGACGAACGTGGTGTTCGCCTGCCGCAGGACCGGGGGCAGCTCCTGCAGCGACTGGTCGAGCGCGACGCTCTGCGTATTGATCGAGTTGAAGGCGGTGGTCGCGTTGCCGATCGCGTTCGACAGCTGCGAGCCGCGGCCGCCGATCGCCGTGGTGAGCTTCGCCGAGCTGACCAGGAAGCGGGAGAGCAGCTGTTCGTCGGCGTTCAGTTCGGAGGCGAAGTTGGCGGTCCGGTTCAGCGCCGTGCCGAAGTATTTGTAGCTTTCGTTCGCTTCCCTGCCGCGGCCCGCGTAGATCTGCCCGTTGCCCTTGATGAAGTTCTGCAGACCTTCGCGCACCTTCGGCGGGAAGCTGTTGAAGAGCTGATCGATGTCGACCGGGGTCGTGGTCGAGGAGAGGCCGAGGGTCGCCCCTTCGTCGAGCGTCGGGCTGCTGTTCGGGCCGGGGCTGATCGAGAGGTAGTGGTTGGCGACTCCGGAGAGCGAAGTCGCCCGGATCACCGCCGTCGTCCCTTCGTGCAGTTCCTGTTCGACTTCGACGTTGACTTCGGCCAGGTTTTCCGGGCTCAGTTCGATGCTGGAGACGGTCCCGACCGGAGAGCCACCGACCAGCACCTGGTTGTCGTTGACCAGCTGGCCGGCGTTCTGGAACAGGAAGGTGTACTTGTGCCCGCCACCGCCGCTGAAGAGGACGATCGCGAGGACGATCACCACGGCCGCCAGCGCCCCGATCGCCGCCAAACGCGCAGGGGTGGTCCCTCGGCTCGGAGCCGAGCGTTTCTCCTCGCCTTGGGGTTTCACAGCCACGGGTCGTTGCCTGCCCCTCCCTGGCCCCCTCGACCCTCCGGAACGGGCGCGGGGATCGTATCCGAGGCATTCCCCGCCAAACCGCGCCTCAGCGGGGACTTAACTGGAAATCAACGCGCTACTCTGGCCCCGCGGACCGGTTGGGGGAAATGGGAGGCGATCCGCAAAATTTCCGATCCAGGAGCAACTCAATGCACAAGCGTTTCATTCTGATCGCGAGCCTTGTCGCCCTCGTGGCGATCGCGATCCCGGTTTCTGCGGCCATCGCCGGCGAAACCGTGACCGGGCCCGACAACAACACGCAGTCGATCGAAGGCGCCATCTCGCCGAAGGGCCTCTACAAGAAGACCGCCTCGCCGGCCTCGCTGTACGTCGACGTGAAAACCGGCGCCACCAGCGGGATCCCGAGCCCGGCCGTCCACGACATCATCGACTTCGACCAGAACCTGTCGCTGGCGACCAAGGGCCTGCCGACGTGCACCAGCTCCAAGCTGCAGAACACGACGACCGAAGCGGCCGAAGCGGCCTGTGGCGACGCCAAGATCGGTTCCGGCTCGGCGACCACGCTGCTGCCGCTGGGCACGCTCTACACCGAGCCGACCAAGGTGACCGCCTTCAACGGCGTCCCCCAGGGCGGCAAACCGGTGGTCCTGCTGCACGCCTACGGCACCACGCCGCTCCAGACCACGCTGGTCCTGGTCGGCAGCGTCTCCAACTACGGCAAGGAAGGCTACGGCCCGCGCCTCGACGTCACCGTGCCGCCGATCGCCGGTGGGGTCGGCGTGATCACCGACTTCAACGTGAAGATCCAGAAATCCTGGACCTACAAGGGCAAGAAGATGAGCTTCGTCTCGGCCAAGTGCCCGGCCTCGAAGAAGCTCAAATATCGCGGCGCCTTCACCTACGCGGACGGCACCACGATCACCGCCACCCACACCCAGGCCTGCACGCCGAAGGCGGAACCGAAGAAGAAGTAGTCAGCTAGACGTCGAACCGAGGAAGCACCCGCGCCAATGGGCGCGGCAGCCACCAGACGCGGTCGCCGAGCAGGAGCATCAGCGCCGGCAGGAGGACGATCCGCACCACGGTGGCGTCGAGCACGACCGCGACGGTGAGGCCGACCCCGAGTTGGCTCACCGTCGCGATCGACGCCCCGGCGAAGACGACGAAGACCGCGAGCATGATCGCCGCCGCGCCGGTGATCACCCGGGCCGTCTTCTCCAGCCCGAAGCGCACCGCGGTGGCGTTGTCGTCACCCGCCTCGTAGCGCTCCCGCATGCGGCTCAACAAGAAGACCGCATAATCGATCGAGAGGCCGAAGACGAGGGCGAAGATCATGCAGGCGCCGATCCCTTCGACGTATTCGTGGCCGCCCAGCGGCCAGTCCGCCGGCACGTGGAAGAGAACCGTCAGGATGCCGAAGGCGACGCCGACGCTGAGCAGGTTGAGCCCTACCGCGATCGCCGCCAACAGCACCGCGCGCAGGATCACGACCAGCACCAGGAAGGTGGCCAGGGTGATGACGGCGACGATCAAGGGGAGCCGGTCGCGGATGATCTGGCTGTAGTCGTTGAGTTGCGCGGCACCACCCGCCACCCCGGTTTCCAAGGAGGCGTTCTGAGCCAGTTCGTCGGCCGCCGTGTCGAGCTTCTTGTTCAGTTCGATCGAGCCCGGCGTGTTGAATTCGTAGCTCGGGAACACCACCATCGAGGCGGCCTGGCCACCGCGGTCGAGGTCGATCGTCTGGCCCACTTTTGCCCGCGTGCCGGGCGGCGTCCCGTCCAGAGCCGAAAGCACGAAGTAGCCCGAGTTGAAGAGGCCCGGCGTCGTCTCCGCCACTTTCGTCGCCTGGCGATTTATTTTCGTCTTCCCTTCCAGCACCTGGACGCTCGCTTCTTCCAGCCCGGTTTCCAGCGGTTCCGCCTTCGGCACGGCTGCGGCGAGATTCTGTTCCAGCGCTTCGGCGCCGCCGCTCAGCTGGGCGAGGCCGCTGACCAACGAGGCGGTGCCGCTGCTCAACCGTTCGAGGCCTTCGCCCAGCCCGCCCGAGGCCTTCGCCAGTTTGTTGGCGCCGTGGGCGAGCGTGTTGGTGGCTTTGTGGATTTTGTAGAGGCCGGCGATCAGGCGCCCCATTCCGTTTGAGACGCGGCGCATTTCGGTGATCGTCGAGTTGAGGTATTGGGCCACCGTGTGCGCTTCTTCGCCGTCTTTCCCGAGCCGCCGCTCGAACGCTTCGATTTCCGTGACGAGCCCCGCGTAGCCTTCTTCGTAGTGAGCTCCGGTCGCCGGATTCGTGCCGGTGATCGCCGTGAGCGCCGCCTGCACCTCTTCCAGCGCCGCCGCGGCCGCCGGATCGCCGCCCGCCGCTTCTTTCAGTTTCGCTTCCGCCGCCTGCAGTTTTTCCACGGTCACCTGAGCGGGTCCCAGTAGCCCTGGCAGCGTTTCTTTCGCTTCGGCGAGCAGCTTCTTGACCAAGGCCCGCTGCACCCGTAGTCCTCCGTAGCGGAGGTTCGGCCCGACGAAGGTCTCCGTCGCGGCACGGGCCTGCTGCATTCCGATCGCCGCTTCCAGCTCGAATTCGACCAGCTTTTCGGAGCCTTCCGCGAACCGTTCAAGCGCGTCGATGGCCCGCTGGCTGCCGCCTGCCGCCCGCGCCAGCCCGTGGGCGATCAGCTGCGCGCCTTCGGTCGCGTGTTCGGAGCCTTCCGCCAGGAGACCGGCGCCGTCGCTCGCTTCGCCGATCCCCGCCCGCAGCGCCCCGACCCCGCCGGCGGCGACGTTCAGTTCCTTGCCGAGGTGGCCGAGTTCCTTGACCGCGCCGACGTTGCCCTTCGACGAAAGCGCCGCGTTGCCGAGTTCCTGCAGCGGTTCGACCCGCTTCGTCGCCGCCTGCGGGCCGATCACCAATTTCACCCCTTCGAACTTGGCGACCTTATGCTGGAAGTGTTCGAGCGCCGCCATGCTGCCGGGGTCGGTGATCGGCCCTTCCTGGTTGCTGGCGACGACCACGAAGGCGGCGGCCCAGCCGGGCCCGATCGCGGCGGCGATCTTTTCCTGGTCCTTTCGGGTCGGCGAGTCCTTGGGCAGCTGTGCCGGGCTCGGCGGGCCTAGCTTCAGGCCTACGGCGGGTCCCGCCAGCGCCAGCAGCACGCCGCCGATGACGAGTGCCGCGAGCAGCGGCCTGCGCAGCGCCGCGTTGACGAAGACCATCACGCCGGAGCGCTCGGCGTTCGCCGCCGAGCCGATCCGCCAGCGGTTCACGTTCTCTCCCGCCAAGGTGAGGACCGCCGGGCCGGCCAGCGTCGCCACCAAGACCGAGAGGACGACCACCATCGCCACCGTCCCGGCCAGCGAGACCAGCAGCGATCCGGGCAGGACCAGCATCGATAACAGCATCGATAACAGCAAGGTCGAGCCGGCGAAGACGACCGTGCGCCCGGCGTGTCGGCGCGTTCGTCGGGCCGCCTCGAGCGGCTCCGCTCCGGTCGCCAGCTCCTCGCGGAAGCGGGAGACCATCAAGAGCGCATAGTCCACCCCCAGGGCCAACCCGATCATCGTGCAGACGGTCAGCGCGAAGGCGTCGATCGAAAACCACGAGGTGAGGAAGTAGAGGACCCCGCGCGAGGCGAGCACGGTGATCGCGCCGAAGCCGAGGGGGATGAACGCCGCGATCGGCGAGCGGAAGACCAGCAGCAGGACGACCAGCAGGATCGGCAGCGCGATCAGCTCGCCGTGCTCGGCGGCGTTGATGGTTTCCTCCTGCAGCGCCCGCGACAGCGTCGCGTACCCGGTCTGGGTCGCCTTCACCGGCGCCGTCACCTTCTCTTCCAACAGGCGTTCGAGATGTGGCACGGTTTCGTTGACCGCCGTTTTCGTGTCGACGTGGAAGTCGGCAAGAATCAGTGCGGTTCCGGGATTCGGGCGCAGCCCTTCGACCGACCCCTTGTCCCAGGGCGAAAGGGTCGTCACCCCCGGTTCCGCCCGCAGCGATTCGACCAGGGGCGGTCCCTGTTCTTCCAGTGCGGCGGCCGGGCCCTGGAGCAAGATCGGGAATGGCGCCGAAGGCCCGAAGTGTTCTTCGAGCATCCGGTTCGCTTCGGTCGAGGCGCCGCCGGGGACGCTGAGCGTGGTCGGAGAGAGGCGCTTGGTGACCCCGGTGCCGATCACCGCCAGCACCCCGAGGACGATCGCGGCGATCAGCAGGATCTCGCGCGGATGCCGCAGCAGCCAAGGCTGCCGCCTTGCGGCCCCCGAGCCCGGAGGCCCTTCCCCTCCCCTACTCCTACTGCTTCCCACGACAGACAGTTTGGCGCCCGCGACCCACGATGGGAGCGAACGCTTGCAGAAGAACGTGTTAAGGAGGCCTATATGGCTCCCCGCGATGGTGCTAGTTTGGCTCCCAGGGGGCAACGGGAGGGGGTATTGCTGTGCGGAAGAACGTGTTGAGGATTTTGATCCTGACCGCGGTCGCGTTGTTGGCGATGAGCGGGGCGGCGCTGGCGATCGTGTTGCGGGCGGGCTCACTCGAAGTGGTCGGCGAAGGCGGCTTCACGCCGACGACGCTGCCGAAACATGAATTCGCGCCGATCACGATCCACGGCGAAGGGAGTATCGGGACCACCGATGGCTCGCTGCCGCCGATCCTGAAAAAGCTGACCGTCTGGTACGACAAACACGGCGAAGTGGTGACCAAGGGCCTGCCCTACTGCACGAAAGGCAAACTGGCGGCGACCACCGCGAAGACCGCCCGTAAGGTCTGCGCAGGCTCGATCGTCGGCGAGGGCCGCGGCACGGCGCTGATCGCCTTCCCCGAACAGCGGCCGTTCAAAGCGAGCTCACCGATCACGATCTTCAACGCGGCGCCCCACAACGGCAACCCGACCGTGCTCGCCCACTTCTACCTGAGCGTGCCCGCCCCGACCACCTACATCCTCCCGGTCGAAATCCAGAGGATTCACAACGGCCCATTCGGGTTCCGCACCGTAGCGACGCTCCCGAGGATCGCCGGCGGCTACGGCATCCCCTTGGAAGGATCGCTGACGATCGGCAAAAAATGGACCTTCAAGGGCAAGCGGCTGAGCTACGTCAACGCCAGCTGCCCGAGCGGCAAGCTGCAGGCGAAAGTCGAAACCGAATTCACCGACGCGACCAAACTGAACGGCCTGATCCTCAAACGGTGCACGGGGAAGAATTGAGGCACCGCGGCTCTCGCGGGCGTCGGGTCGGGGCGGTCGCGGGCGCCCTGCTCGTCGCGGCGCTGGTCTGCGGTGCGGTGGCCTACGCGGTCACCACCCAGATCGGCAACCTGAAAGTCAGCGCCACCGCCGAATTCCAGCCGCGGGCGTTCCCCGAACACGGCACCTTGCCGGCCACCTTCGGCAGCATCGTGCGGATCAAGACCGTGAACGGCGAACAGCCTCCCGCGCTGAAGACGCTGGTCTTCGAATTCGACAAACACGGCAAGCTGAACTTCAAGGGCCTGCCGACCTGCACGGTGGCGAAGCTGGAAGGGACGACCCCCGACCAAGCGCGCAAGCGCTGCGCCGGGGCGCTGCTCGGCACCGGCGTCGGCAAAGCTCGGGTCGACCTCCCCGGCAAGGCCTCCTTCGTGATGACCTCGCCGATCTCGATCTTCAACGCGCCGCCGCAAGGCGGCAAGCCGGCGCTGATCGCCCACGCCTACGAGACCGTGCCCTCGCCGCAGGCGCTGCTGGTCCCGTTCACGGTGGAAAAGATCAATCACGGTCGCTACGGCTACCGGGCCGAAGTCGGACTGCCGCCGATCGCCGGCGGTGACGGCGCGGCGATCCTCGCCGAAACCTCCTTCGGTCGCACCTACGTACGCCATGGCCACAAGGTCGGGTACGCCGAAGCCGAATGCTCCGGCGGTCGGCTCCAGGTCTACGGCAAACTGCTCTTCGTCGACGGGAGCTCCCTCCCGTCGCTGCTCACCTCGCCATGCCACTTCGAAAACTGAGGCGCGCCCTCCCCGTCTTCGCGATCTTCCTCCTCGCCTGCGCGGCCGGGGCCACGGTCGCCGGCGCCACCGCGCTGGTCGAAACGAGCGAAGTGCGGATCAAGGTCAACGCCGCCTTCCAGCCCCGAAACCTGCCGGTGAAGAGCTTTGCCCCGGTCCAGTTCTCCGGCTTCCTCGAAGTCGCCAAGCCGGGCGGCGGCCAGCCCCCGGCGCTCGAACGGATCGTCCTCGACTTCGACCGCGACGGTCGTCTCGACGTCTCCGGCCTGCCGACCTGCGCGCCGGAATCGATCGACCAGGCGAGCGTCGAAGAAGCGCGTCGGATCTGCAAGGGGGCGATCGTCGGCACCGGCAAGATCGAAGCCCTGGTCGCCCTCCCGGTCTCCGGCAACCTCGTCCCGACCGGCTCGCCGCTGACGCTCTTCAACGGGCCGCGCCTGGAAGGGAAGCCGACCGTGATCGTCCATGCCCGCACCACCGTGCCGGCGACCCAGACCTACGCCTTTACCGTGCCGATCGAAAAGCGCCGCGGCGAATTTCGCTACCGCGTGACGGCGAACATCCCGCCGCTGGCCGGCGGCCTCGGCGCGATCACCAAGATCAGCGTCAAGATCGGCCGCGAATACACCGCCGGGGGGAAGAAGCGCAGCTACGTCGCCGCCCGCTGCAGCGACCACATCCTCCGCAGCCACGGCGCCTTCACCTTCGCAGGCGGCCTGACGATCGAAGGCGTCGGGCTGGAAAAGTACTGCGCCCAACGCTGAGTCGATGGGGGTCCGCGCCGACCCGCCCGGCCTTCCTATAATCCGCCGTTCGGGCCGTTAGCTCAGTTGGTAGAGCAGGAGACTCTTAATCTCAAGGTCGTTGGTTCGAGCCCAACACGGCCCATCTGACCCGATCGCGTAGAGCTATTCCCCGCTGAGCGAGGATCCGCCGAGGCCGTTCAGCGGGTTTTCGAGGGCTTCCTTGCCGCCCGACTTTTCGCTCTTCGCCGCCGCTTTTTCGGCTTCCAGGCTCTGGCCGAATTCTTTCGCGCTTTTTTCCGATTCTTCGAACTGGTTTTCGAGCGATTCGCGTTCGAACTTGGTGCCGGCGAATTTGGTCGATTCCGCGATCGATTTTTGGGCGGCTTTGAATTCCTGCGCGTACGCCTGGTAGATCCCCAGCGTGCTGAGGCTGTTGAGGCTCGGGCGCGCTTCGGCGACGATTTTCTGCGCTTCGGTGGCGGCGACGATGTTTTCCAGCGCTTCTTCGCCGGTGGTCGAGAGTTGGGCCAGCTGGAACAGCGCCGGCGAGACCTGAACCGCCAGCCCAGGGCTCGGTTCGTCGGCGGCTTTCAGGTATTTCGACCAGTCTTCGCTCGCCAGGGCAAGCTCCTGCTTCACTTCTTCCGCGAGTTCGGCTTCCGACTTCCCCGCCCCGTTGGTGATCATCGTGTTGGCGACGTTGATCCGCGTCCGGGTCAGGTTCAGCAGGATGTCTTCGTCTTCCGGCGTTTTCACCAGTTTCGCTTCGATCCGCGTGGCCTGTTCTTCGAGGCTCTTGGTGGCGCTTTCGCCGCTCGAGCTGGTGCCGAGGATCGAGCCGACGTTGAGCGCGCCGGTGACCAGGAAGAGGCTGCCCGCCATCAGGATCGCCAAGAGCGCGTAGACGACTTTGACCACGTGCCGTCTGCGGCCGCGGATGTCGAACAACATCCTGTGCTCCTTGCTGCCCTGCGCCATTGCCCCTTCTCACTCCTGCGTGGAGGGCTCGGCCGCGCTTGCCCCTTCGCTCGGTCGGCCGAACCAACGAGCCAACAAGATACTCAACTCAAATAGAACCAGTAGCGGGACCATCTCGATCAGCATCGAGACCGGGTCCACGCCAGGCAGCGCGGCGGCGACGACCGCGATCGCCAGATAGGCGTAGCGACGGTTCTTGGTGATCTGCTCGACCGTCACGATCCCGAGCCGCGTAACCGCCAAGATCAGCATCGGCATCTGGAAGACCAGCCCGCCCGCCAGCATCGTCATCGAGAAGAAGCTGTAGTAGTCGCGCGCGCGCACCTGGATGTTGAACTGGTTGCTGTTGAAACCGAGCAGGAAGTGCAAGGCCGCGGGCATCACGGCGAAGTAGGCGAAGGCGATGCCGGCGACGAAGAGGATCGGGAAGAGCAGCAGGATCGGCAGCACCACCCGTTTCTCGCCGGGACTGAAGGCCGGCAGGAGGTACGCGTAGAGCTGCCAGAGGATGAACGGCGCCGCCAGGATCGCGGCGCCGTAGGCGCTCACCGTCAAGGTCGTCGTGAACGGCTCGGTAACCCCGAAGGTGATCAGTTTCTTGTGGCCGCTGGGCAGCGGGCTCTGCGCGATTTCCAGCAGCAGCTGGTTCTGCCAGAAGGCGAGTGCCAGGGCGACCGCGAAGATGACCAGGCAGACGATGAGCCGGTGGCGGAGCTCGTCGAGGTGCTCGACCAGGCTCAGCTGGTCTTCGTGGGAGACCGCCCGGACGCGGCGCGGGCGACGGGCCATCGCTAGTGCCCCGAGTCGTGGGTTGCGTACCGCATCCGGCGAGTGGATCGGCGACCGTGGCAAGGACGCAGGATGCCGCCTTTACCGGTGGTAAAGGCAAATCCGAGGACGCCGCCACGGACGGCGAGACGCCGCCGGGGCGGGGCGGAACTCACGACTCGGGGCACCAAGGCCTCAGGCTTTTTTGTCGGGGACGACCTCGGCCTCGTCCGCTTCGACCCGGTGGGTCGTCGCCGGCTCGACCGGCGTGGTGGTTGCCTTCGGGGTACCGATCGTCTTCACGTCGGGATCTTCGACGGCGTCGTCGTCCTTGTTGTCACCGGTGACCGAGTCTTTGAACTCGCGGATCCCTTTGCCGAGGCTGTTGCCGAGCTCCGGCAGCCGTTTGGGACCGAACACGATCAGCGCGATGATGAGGACGACGATGATCTCGAGGGGGCCGATATTTCCGAGCATCTCGTCAATGGTAACGAGAGTTGGCCGGCGCCGGATCAGCTGTAGCGCTGCACCATGCCGTCGGCGACGAGTTCGAGCAGTCGCCGGCCTTCGCCGTCGAAGCCCACCGCCGCCAGCTTTCGCTTCCCTTCGGCGACCAGATCGAGCGCCCGCGCTCTGACCGTCTCCAGGGCCCCGGTGGCCGCGATCCGTTCGCAGACCCCCTCGGCGCCCGCCGGGTCCAGCCCCGACAGATCGATCGTGAGCAGCCCGGGGTCGCGCTCGGCGGCGAGGATCAGCGGCAGCGTCACGGTGCCGTCGAGCAGGTCGGTGCCGCGCGCCTTGCCGGTCCGCTCCGGCGGCCCGGTCACGTCGAGGACGTCGTCAAGCAGCTGGAAGGCGAGCCCGACCTGGGCGCCGAAGCGGCGCAGCTCCTCGTCGTCGCGGCCCAGCGTGACCGCGCATTCGAACAGCGTCGCGGTCTTCAGCCGGCAGCGGTGCAGGTAGCGCTCCTCGCTGATCGTCAGGTCGAAGGCGTCCTGGCGCTGGGCGAGCTCGCCGCGGGCCAGCGCCACGGCGGCATCGGCGAGCAGCAACACCGCGCGCGCGTCGCCCGCCTCGCTCAGCAGGGCGAAGGCGCGCGAGAGCAGCAGGTCGCCCGCCGCCAGCGCCCGGCCCCGACCCGAGGTCGCCGCCACGGTCGGCAGCCCGCGCCGCAGCGGCGCCTCGTCGAGCACGTCGTCGTGGACCAGGGTCGCCATGTGGACGAGCTCGATCGCGGTCGCTGCGCGCACCGCCTCCGCCCCGCCCGTCTCACCCGCGCAGAGCAGCACCAGCATCGGCCGCAGGCGCTTGCCGCCCGCCGCCAGCGTCGCACCGGCGTCCTCGCCGAGCGGCCCGCCCCAGCCGTCGATCGCCCCTCGCAGCATGTCCTCGACCTCGGCCAGGCGGGCCGGCAGCCACCGCTGGGAGGCGTCGAGGACCGCCGTCACCGGCGGTGGAACGGCCGACCCGGGCATTAGTGACTGTGGAGCGGGCCTTTGACGCCGCTGTGGATCGCGATGATCCCGCCGGCCAGCACCGTGTAGCGGACCCCGGCGAAGCCGGCGCGGTCCATCTTCTCGGCCAGGCCGTGTGGCGAGGGGAAGCTGCGCACCGACTCGGGCAGGTAGCTATAGGCCTCGGGCTCGTCGGAGAGGGCGCCGAGCAGAGGCACGATGCGATCGAACCAGAGCGAGAAGAAGAAGGAGAGCGGCGGCCGCGTCGGCGTCGTGATCTCGAGGATGACCAGGCGCCCGCCCGGCTTCAGCACCCGGGCCATCTCGCGCAGGCCACGGTCGAGGTCGGCGAGGTTGCGGACGCCGAAGCCGACCGTCACCGCGTCGAAGCGTTCGGCGTCATAGGGCAGCTCGAGCGCGTCGGCCCACTCGAAGCGGACCCCCTCGGCGCCCCGCGCGGCGGCCTTGTCGCGGGCCAGGTCGAGCATCGGCTCGGAGAAGTCGCAGCCGACCACGCGTCCGCCCGGGGCGACCCGAGAGGACAACTCGAAAGCGAGATCACCGGTGCCGCAGCAGACGTCGAGCGCCGACTCGCCCGGGCCGAGCGCCGCCCGGTCGGCTGCCCGCTCGCGCCAGCGGTGGTGCAGCCCGGCCGTCATCACTCCGTTCAGCGCGTCGTAGTGCCCGGCGACCCGGTCGAACATCCGGTTCACCTGCCCGGCGAAGTCGGGCGAGGAGCGGTTGTCGTTGATCGTGTCCATCGCGCTAGGGAAGACGTTACCCGTCCTCCCTGCCCCGTCCTACGCCGACCGGCGCCAGATCAGTTCAAGGAAGAGAGGAAATCCGCCAGCTGGTCGAGCTTCTTCTTCGACAGCTCGCGGAAAGACGGCATGATGCTCGGCCCGATTTCGACCGACCGGATGATCGCCGCGCGCGGGATGCGAGCGCCGATGTGGGTCAATTCGGGGCCCGGTCCGTTGTTGCCGTTCTCGCCCAGTTTGTGGCAGGCGAGGCAGCCGGAGGAGGCGACGATCTCGGATCCTGCCTTGTATTTAGGCGGTACATCCGATTCGACCTCGAACGGCGAGCCCGTGGTGGCACCGGCGAAGGTCAGGTAGCCCATCGCGAGGATCGTCAGGATCCCGGCGGTGGTCGCCAGCGGCCGGCGCTCCGGGCGCCGCTCCGGGCCGCGGTCGTAGAACGGCAGCAGCAGCAGCAGGACCATGCAGATCGTCGGGATCCCGATCGTCGCCAGCGGCACCAGCTCCGGCGGTTTGATTATGCGCAGGACCTCGAAGAGGAAGTAGAAGTACCACTCGGGACGCGGCACGTAGGTGGTCGACGTCGGGTCGGCCTTCGGACCCTGCTCGGCGCCGAGGATGATCGACATCGCGATGATCACACCGACGACGATCAGCGCCATCGCCGAGTCCTTCAGCACCGCGTAGGGGAAGAACGGCTTCCCTTTCTTCTTCAGGACCTCGTATTCCTCGAGGTATGCCTGCTTATCTGCGGGCTTCATCAGGCGGGTGCCGTCCCGTCGCCGTCGGTGGCCTCGAGTTGGACGCCCGAGATCGTCGGGCCGCTGCCGTTGGGCCGGTAGCCGTTGCCGGAGGAGACGCCCGCGTCGAGGTTCGCGGTCGGCTCGGCGACCCGCGGTTTGCCGACTTTGGTCCAGGGCGGGGCGGTCGTGCCGAGCTTCATCACGAGGTACAGGTGGGCGCCGATCAGCGCGATCAGCGCGCCGGGCACCAACAACATGTGGATCGCGTAGAAGCGCGACAGCGTCGTCGCCCCGAGCTCCGGCCCGGCGCGGAGGAAGTCACTCAGGTAGGGGCCGACGATCGGCCCGGTCCCGTTGATGTTGATGCCGACGATCGAAGCCCAGTAGGACCGCTGGTCGAACGGCAGCAGGTAGCCGGTGAAGGCCATCGTCATCGTCAGGATCAGGATCACGACGCCGATCACCCAGTTGAGCTCGCGCGGGTACTTGTAGGCGCCGAAGAAGAAGGTGCGGCCCATGTGGAGGAAGACCAGGATCACCATCACGCTGGCGCCCCACTTGTGCATCCCGTGGACCAGCTGGCCGAGGAAGACGTCGTTGTTGATGTGGGCGATCGAGGCGTAGGCCTGGGTCGTCGACGGCGTGTAGAACATCGCCAGGAAGACCCCCGTCACCGCCTGCACGATGAAGGCGAAGAGAGACGCGGAGCCGAGCGTGTAGAACCAGTTGGTCCCTTTCGGCACCTTGCGGAAGAGCATCCCGGTGAGGAAGCCGCTCGCCGCCAGCCGCTGGTCGATCCAGGCGCCCGCCTCGACCGGCGCTTCCAGCGCCTGTTGGCCGAGCCGTTGGTAATCGGTCGGCCGCTGCGGCGGGTTGTCCTTGAGGTCCTGCGGGGCAGGCTCGTTGGGCACACCGCCTTCGCCGGGCTTCGGCGTCTTCCGCAACGGCGCGGGGACGAGTAGGTCGGAAAGCTTGGGCATCAGGGGGCCGGGAAGGTCGAGGGCCGCGGCGGGTAGAGGTATTCCCAGATCCCGCCGGTGAACTCCCCGGGATCGCGGGCGCGGACCGGCTTCAGCTGCGAGGTGACGCTGTAGCGCGGGCCGACTTCGACCTCGCCCTTGGTGATCCGGGTCTGGAAGCGGTCGAGCGGGCGCACCGGCGGGCCGCCGATTCGCTTGCCCTGGAAGTCATAGACGCCGCCGTGGCACGGGCAGATGAAGTTGCCCGCCGATTCGACGAAGCGGACCGGACAGCCGAGGTGAGCGCAGCGGTTCGACACCGCCACGTAAAGGCCCGGTTCCTCACCCAGTTCGGTCGAGCTTTTGCGCACGTAGGCGAGCGTCTTGCCGGCGTCGCCGATCCCCGGCACTTCGGTGAAGGTGACCTGGCGGTAGGTATCTTCGACGAAGTTCGAGGTCGGGCCGATTTTCTCCCAGCGCTCCTTGCCGCGGTGGAAGATCGGCGCCACGGCGAAGCCGACCGCGGGCAGGATGATCGCCGCGCCCGCCAGTCCGCCGAGGCCCTGGGCCGCAATCGAGAAGACCTTGCGCCGGGTCATCGACTCTCCCTCGAAGTAACCGGGGGGAGGCGGTTCGTCCCGCACCTGCTGGGGCGCCCGGTAGGGCACGTTGATGTTGTCCGCGTCGTCTGGCACGTTGCTCGCTGCTCGGCCGCGCAGTCTATTCAAAAGGGAGACTCCCAGGATGCCGCGACGCCGAGGGCAAGTGACGATTTCGACTACCGCGTTGATCACCCTGCTCGGGGCGCTGATCGCGAGCGGCCTCCTGGTCGCCGGCGCGGGCGGCGAGACCGTGCGACAGGGGGACCTGCAGGTGTCCTTCGGCGGCAGCGTGGCGCCGAAGGAGCTGCCACGGACCGGGACGACGCCGGTCACGGTGGCGATCCGCGGTCGGGTCCAGGCGCTGACGGGCGGGCCGCCGCCCTCGCTGCGACGGATCGCGATCGAAGTCAACCGGCTCGGGGTGCTCGACCGGCGCGGCCTCCCGGTCTGCCCGGCGGGGCGACTGCGCGCTTCGAGCACCGAAGGCGCCCTCGCCGCCTGTGGGCCGGCGCTGGTCGGCGAAGGGCGGGTCGCCGGGGTCCTCGTCCTGCCCGAACAGGAACCGACCGAATTCGGTGGTCGGGTGGTCGCCTTCAACGGGCGGCTCGCAGACGGCTCACCCGCGATCCTCGCCCACCTCTTCGCCCCCCGGCCGGCCCCGATCGCCTTCGTCCTCGCCTTCCGGGTCGAGCACGGCCACGGCACCTTCGGCACGCGCCTGGTCGCCACCGTGCCGGCGCGGACGCGGCGCACCGCCCACATCACCAACTTCTCGCTGCGCCTCCACCGGGTGTTCCGCACGGGAGGAGAACGGCGCAGCTACCTGAGCGCCGGCTGCCCCGCCCCAGAAGGGTTCGGGAGCGCCACCTTCCCTCTGCTCCGGGCCAGCTACGCCTTCGTCGGCCAGCAGACCGTCGCCGACACGCTCGTCCGCACCTGCCGGACGGGTGGTTGACGAAAAGTTCCAAGCCGCCCGTTAAAGGTTTCTTACGAAACTGGCGAAGTAGCGGCCATGACGAATGCTCCCGTTGTCACCCGGCCCCTGCCCACCCGCCGCCTGGTCGGCCTGCTTGCCGCGCTCGTAGCGCTCGCCGCGCTCGCGCTTCCCAGCCTCGCCGCCGCACGTCCCCAGCCTTCCCTGCCAAAGCCGGCGGTGCTGACCTTCACGGTCGCCAAGGTCGGCAAGCCGGGCAACCCGTCGGTCGCGATCGTCCCCTTCACCAACGCGATCTACGCCAACTGCGCAGCGGCGCCGCCGGAAACGACGGTGGCCACGACCAAGCTTCCCGACCCCTGCCAGGAAGTCGGCGGCGTCGGTTACGAATACGGGATCGGCAAGGTCGAAGTGACGGTCGAACAGTACGTCGCCTTCCTCAACACGGTCGATCCGTTCGGCCGCAACCAGCTCGACCTCTACTCGGAAGACGAGAGCGGTGCCGCCTGGCCGCGCTTCGGCCAGATCAACTACTCGGCGCTGAGCCGGGCGGGCAAGCACTACACCGCCGCGGCACCGGAATGGAACGACAAGCCGTACGGCTTCGCCAACTTCCTCCGCGCCGCCCGCTTCGACAACTCGGTCGCCAACGGCAAGGTGCTGTCGCGGACGAGCTCCAGCTCGAACGGCTTCAACTACGTGACCTACAAAGTGCGGCTCTCGCGCCGGAGCGGGACCGGCATGTACGACATGCACAAACGGGCTCCGGTGCGGACCAAGGCGACGGGCTTCGTCATCCCCAGCCAGAACGAGTGGATCAAGGCCGCCTACTACGACCCCAAGGGCGGCGGCACCTACTCCTACTGGCAGTACCCGACCAACGAAGGCGAATTCGGCCCGATCACCGCGACCAATCCCGCGGCGCCCTATCCGTCCCAGCTCAACCCGCTGAATGGCGACGTCACCAACTCGAGCACCCAGCCGCTCGCCAACTTCCACGGCGAAGGAGAGGCGACGTCGTGGTGCCCGTCGAACCAGACCAAGGAAGCGTGCGAAACGGTCAACCCGCTCCACCTGCCGGCGAAGGCCTACAAGAAGGCCTTCCAGGGCAGCCTCAACACGGTCGGTCAGGCCGGGACGTTCTCGCCGTGGGGCACGCTCGAACAGGGCGGCAACGCGGTCGAGTGGACCGACACTATCACCGCACCTCCATTCGGGGCCAAGGGCCACCGCGTCTGGCGCCGGCTGCACGGCGGCGTCCCCAACGCGCCCGTCTACCAGCTGTGGCTCTCGGCGATCGGCCCGCAGCCGCAGAAGAACACGTTCTTCGTCGCGACTTACCCGTGGCTCGGGATCCGGATCGGAGTGATCGGATCCCTGCTGAATCAGTCCGGCGCCAAGTGAAGAATCCTCGATCAATGGGAACCCGACGCCTGTCGCTCGTCGTCCTGGGCCTGTTCGCCCTGCTCGCCTTCCCGGCTTTCGCCGCGGCGGCGAAAGAACCGAAGCCGCTGCCGCCAGCCGAAACCAATGCCGGCGCGCTCGAACAGCTCCCCGGTCGGCTCGGCTGCCTTTCCTCCGGCAAAGCCGCGAAGAAAACCTGCGGCCAGGGAAGGGCGCTGAAAGGCGCCGGCCCGGGCGTCGGCTCGCGGGCCATCGCGATCAGCCCTGACGGCCGCAACGTCTACGTCGCCGCCTCGGGCAGCGACGCGATCGCCGTCTTCGATCGCAACCCGGTCACCGGCGCGCTCACCCAGCCGCAGGGCAAAGGCGGCTGCGTCGCCACGCTGGTCGGCAACGCCAAAGGCGACAGCTGCGGCCTCGCGATCGGCCTGATCGGGCCGAACTCGGTCGCCGTCAGCCCCGACGGGCGCACCGTCTACGCGACCTCCCGCACCGCCTCCTCGATCACCGCCTTCCACCGCAACCGTAAGAGCGGCGCGTTGAAACAGCTGCCGCCGAGCGCCTCCGGCTGCATCTCCGGCCAGTCGATCCCCGGCTGCACCCTCGGCCGGGCGCTGAAGTGGCCCGACGTCGTGGTCGTCTCGCCCGACGGCAAGAACGTCTACGTCGGCGACTTCTCCGGCTCCGGCGTGATCTCGTTCTCCCGCTCCGCCGGCTCGGGCGCGCTGACCCAGCTCGCCGGCACCGCCGGCTGCATCACCGAAGCGGCGGCCGAAGGCTGTGCCAAGGGCGCGCAGATGAACCACATCGAGGGCATGGCGATCAGCCCGAGCGGCTCGACCGTCTACGCCGCCTCCCCCTTCTCCAGCGCAATCGACATCCTGCAGCGGGAAGCGGCGACCGGGGCGCTGACCCAGGCGACCGATGGCAACGGCTGCATCTCCGTCGAAGCCGTCTCCGGCTGCGCCCAGGGCTACCAGTTCGCCGGCGTCAACGCGCTGGTCGTCTCGCCGAAAGGCGGCAACGTCTACGCCACCTCGCTGACCAGCAACAGCGTGACGATGTTCCGCCCGACCGAAGGCGGTGGCCTTGCCCAGCCCGCCCGGCCGGAAGGGGAAAAGATCCCCGAAGGACTCGGCAACCCGGAAGGCTGCCTGGTTTACCTGCGCTCGCCCGGCTGCTCGTTCGGCCGCGCGATGAAAGCGCCCGAGGGGCTCGCCCTCGCGCCGGATGCGACCAACCTCTACGTCACCGCGTTCGAAACGGGAGCGATGGATGTCCTCGATCGCAACCTGCAGACCGGCGTCGTCAACCAGAAGCCCGGCGAACGCGGCTGCCTCGCGTCGCCGAAGGTCGGTGGTTGCGCTTCCGGTCGCGCGGTCGGCCTGACCGGCTCGGTGGTCGTCAGTCCCGACGGCCGCAACGTCTACTCGACCTCGCAGGAGAGCTCTGCGGTCGACATCTTCAGGAGGATTCGATGAGTGATGCTGACCGCCGCGAAGGCGGCCTGACCCGCAAACAGCTGCTCGGCACCGGGGCCGGAGCCGCGGCGGCGGCGATGCTCTCGCCCTCGCTGGGGCTGGGCAAAGCGTTCGGCGCGGGTGGGGGCGGCGATGGGCTGAACGGCAAGAACGTGATCCTCTTCCTCACCGACCAGGAGCGCGCGATCCAGCACTTCCCGGCCAACTGGATGCGGGAAAACCTGCCGGGGATGCGGCGCCTGCGGCGTCACGGGCTCAGCTTCGAAACCGCCTGCACGGCGGCCTGCATGTGCTCGCCCTCGCGCTCCAGCCTGATGACCGGGTACTTCCCCGCCCAGCACGGGGTCAAATACACGCTCGAGTCGGAAATGGAAGCGAGCGAATACCCGCAAGTGAACCTGCCACTGCCGGAATCGCTGCCGAACCTCGGCACGGTGATGGCGGCGTCCGGCTACGACGTCGTCTACAAGGGCAAGTGGCACTGCGCGAAACCGGCCAACGGGACCGATGAACCGTCCGATCTCGAACGCTACGGCTTCGACCGCTGGGATCCGCCGGACGCGGGGGCCAACCAGTCGATCCCGCAGGCGGGCGGCGGCTACACCAACAACGACGGCCGCATCATCGAATCGAAAGGCCCCTACCAGGAAGCCAAGGAGGGGGCGATGCAGTACATCGAGTCGGTCGCCGGCCTGGGCAAAAAGCCCTTCTTCCTGATCATCTCACTGGTCAACCCACACGACGTCCTCTTCTATCCGAGCAAGACGTTCGAAGAATCGGGCTACGACTCCTCCTGGCTGGCCGGTGACATCGAAGTGCCGTCGACCAACGAAGAAGACCTCAGCACCAAGCCCTCGGTGCAGGAAGAATTCCTCAAAATCTTCAACCTCACCGGGAAGCCGAAAAAGGAAGCCGAAAAACGCGCCTACCTCAACTTCTACGGCAACCTGATGCGGAGCTCCGACAACTACCTGGTCGAAGTGCTGAACAAGCTGGAAGCCAAAGGCCTTTACGAAGACACGTTGATCATCCGCACCTCCGACCACGGCGAGATGGGCCTCAGCCACGGCGGCTTGCGGCAGAAGAACTTCAACGTCTACGAGGAGTCGCTGAAAGTCCCGCTGGTCTACTCGAACCCGAAGATGTACCCGCGGCCGGAGACCTCCGATGCGCTGATCTCCCACGTCGACCTCCTCCCCACCCTGGCGAGCCTCGCCGGGGCGCCGAAGTCGGCGCGCCGCAATTGGCAGGGGGTCGACTACTCCGACATCGTCCTCAATCCCGGGCGCGGTAAGGAGCCCCAGGACTACGTCGCCTTCACCTACGACGACTTCCAGTCCGGCCAGTCCCACGGTCCCTACCCGAAACAGCCGAACCACGTGCGCAGCATTCGCGAAAAGCGTTGGAAGCTGGCGAAATACGTCGACATAAAGACTGTGGTGAAAAACGGCAAGCCGGTCGAAATCAAGGGTCCGAAACCGCCCCAGTGGGAGATGTACGACCTGAAGTCCGACCCGAACGAGGAAATCAACCTCGCCTACGAAGGCTACGAACGGACCCCCGCCCAGGAGGCCCAGTTCATGCGGCTGAAGAAGAAGCTGGAACGGGTCGAAGCGACGCGCTTCAAGCCGCTCGCCAAGGTTTAGCTCTCCGCCCTTAGCGCCAGTTCCCGACCCCGGAGGGGGAGAGATTCGAGCGCTGTCGACTTTTGGGCCCCTATGGGGGACCAAAACTCGACCGCGCGTAGCCGGCGGCGTGGCGGCTCGCGCGGGCGCAGCATGGGGTGCTGACGCGACGGGACCTGCTGGCGCTCGGATTCAGCGCCAAGGGCATCAAGCACCGCGTCGCCTCCGGGCGCCTCCACCCGGTCTCGACCGGGATCTACGCCGTGGGGCGCCCCGATCTGACGCCTCACGGGCGCTGGATGGCGGCCGTGCTCGTCTGCGGGGACGGGGCGATGCTCAGCCACCGTAGTGCGGCCGAGTTATGGCGCATCGGATGGGAGGAGGCGGGACGGATCGACGTGACCGTGAGGCGGAAGTGTGAGATCCGCCGCAAGGGACTCAAGGTCCGCAGTCGCCCCTCCCTCGGTGCCGGCAGTTTCGTCCGGCGCCACGGCATCCCGGTCACTCATCCCGTGCAGACGCTGATCGACCTGGCCACGGAACTGAAGCCGCTGCGCCTCGAGCGCGCCGTCAACGAGGCGGACAAGCTCGACCTCGTCGACCCGGAGACGCTCCGCGCCTCACTCGACGCCCACAAGGGGGAGCCGGGCGTGAAGAAGCTCGCCACCCTCCTCGACCGTCACACCTTCCGGCTCTCCGACTCCGACCTCGAGATCCTCTTCCGGCCTCTCGCCCTCGCCGCCCACTTCCCGGTGCCTCTCACGAAGCAGTGGGTCCTCGGCTACGAAGTCGACTTCCATTTCCCCGACCACGACCTGGTCGTCGAGACCGACGGGCTCAGATATCACCGAACGCCCGCGCAGCAGGCCCGCGCCGCGAAACGAGACCAGGTCCACACCTCATCCGGCCTCCGCGTCCTCCGCTTCACCCACTGGCAGATCGCCTACGAGGCCGACGAAGTGACCGACGTCCTCCGCCGGACCCGCCTGCACCTACACCGGCCTATTTCGGCTTGACCGCGAATTCGACCTGGGGTTCGAGGGATTTGCTCACCGTGCCGGTCAGGAACACGGGATTGCTGCTGACTTTGAGCGAGGTCGCGCTGCCCAGTTCTTCCTGGATCGCCTGGCTGAAGCTGAATGTCTGTTCTTTCGAGAATTTTTCTGTCGCGTTCGCCGCTTCGCCGTAGAACACGCCGATCACTTTGTAGGTGCCCCCAATCGGGCACGTCGCACCGACGATTTCGATCACAAAGGGGCTTTCGCCCGTCGTCGGCGCGAATCTGATCGGCGCCCTCCCCGTGGCGCCTACCGATCCCATCGTCGCGGTGAGCGGTTTGGTTTTCAGCGTTTTGCCGGCCGAGCAACCTGACAGTCCCGAACCGACAAGGGTCAACCCGGTGAATTCCAGTTCACCCTTGACGAGCGCCAGTCCACCGCTGTTTTCGGCTTTGCAACTCACGCAGTTCACGCCGGTCGCGTCGAGTGTGAGTTTGGAACCCGCGATGGTGGTCGAGAAGGAAAGCGTCGTTTCCGGGTCGACCGTTGTCCTCACGACCTTGGTTCCGGTGAGTTTGGTCCCCGGCGCGGGGCCGATGTACCAGGCGCTGCTCGATGCTTCGAACAGTTCCCTGGCCGAGGCGCTGCTCGCCACGATCGCCAGCGATGCGACCGTCGCGACGAAGACGACGCCGAGCTTTCTGAGGTTCATCAGCCGTTCCTTGAATCCGGTGGTTCGCGCCAATATCGCACCGGCCCGACGGCCGATCAAGGAACGCTGTCTGATGTCTCCTAATTCCTCAGGCACCCGCGATGCGGCGGGCGGCGGCAGGCCACAAGGGCTCGACATCCTGGACGCGGTCCTCGCCGTGCAACTGCGCGCAGCGGGCGATCAGCTCGGAGAGGACGGCGACGGCCTCGGTGTCGCCGAGGGCGGCGAGGCGGTCGAGGCCGAGGGCGTAGAGGTAATCGCCGGCCAGCAGGGCCAGATCGGGGTCGTGCCCGGACATCAGCCGCGGCTCGCCGTAATGCAACAGGTAGCCCTCGCGGACCGACTCGACCACCAGCGCGTACTCGCCCGGCGCCTCCGCCGCACGCGGGCCGGCGGCGGCCAGCAACCCGAGGTCCGGGGAGGCGGCCGGGTCGACGACGTAGGCGGCGATCGGGGTGTCCTCGCTGCGTAGCTGGTCGGCGAGCGCCCGCAGCACCTGGCTCGGCTCGGCGACGGTGGCGGGGCTCATCCCAGCGCCTCGGCGATCGCCTCGCCCGCCGCTTCCAGGGTCCGGTCGACCGTCGCGTCGGAGTGCGCGAGCGAGATGAACCAGGCCTCAAACTGCGCCGGCGGCGGATAGACCCCGCGGTCCAGCAGCGCGCGGCAGAAGTGCGCGTGGGCGTCGGTGTCGCAGGCGGTCGCGTCGGCGAAGTTCCGCACCGGCTTCTCGCTGAAGAAGAGCGTCACCAGCCCTGGGGCCCGCGACACGTAGAGCGGCCGGCCGGCCGCCAGTGCCTCGAACCCGTCGGCGAGCCGATCGGTCAGCGCGCCGAGGCGCTCGTAAGCGCGCGCGTCGAGCCCGTCCAGCGTCGCCAGCCCGGCGGCCGCCGCGAGCGGGTTTCCCGACAGCGTCCCCGCCTGGTAGACGTCGCCCGCCGGGGCGATCCGTTCCATCGACTCGCGCGGCCCCGCGAACGCTGCCGCCGGCAGGCCGCCGCCGATGATCTTGCCCATCACGGTCAGGTCCGGTTCGATCCCGTAGAGCTCCTGGGCGCCGCCGCGCGCGACCCGGAAGCCGGTGATCACCTCGTCGAAGATCAGCTGCGTTCCCGCCGCGCTGGTTGCATCGCGGAGGAACTCGAGGAAGCCCTCGTCCGCCGGGACGACGCCCATGTTGGCGGCCACGGGCTCGGCCAGCAAGGCCGCCACCTCGTATTGGACGAGCGCCGCCTCGACCGCGGCGCGGTCGTTCCACGGCACCACCACGGTCAGCGCCGCCATCGCCGGCGGCACGCCGGGGCTGCCCGGCACCGACAGCGTCGCCATCCCCGAGCCGCCCTCGGCCAGCAGACCATCGGAGTGCCCGTGGTAGGCGCCGGCGAACTTGACCACCACCTCGCGGCCGGTGATCGCCCGTGCGAGCCGCACCGCGCTCATCGCCGCCTCGGTACCGGAGCTGGTCATCCGCACCATCTCCACCGCGGGGAAGCGGGCGACCACCTGCTCGGCCAATTGCACCTCGATCGCCGTCGCGGCGCCGTAGGAGGTGCCGCGCTTGGAGGCCTCGATCACCGCCGAGACCACCGCCGGGTCGGCGTGGCCGAGGATCAGCGGGCCCCAGGAGCAGACCCAGTCGATGTAGCGGTTGCCCTCGACATCGACCAGCTCGGCGCCTTCGCCGCGCTCGATGAAGATCGGCTCGCGGCCGATCTGGCGCATCGCCCGGACCGGCGAGTTGACCCCGCCCGGCAACACCGCCCGGGCACGGTCGTAGACGCTCAGGAGTGCGCCGCCTCCCACTCGGCGTAATCCGGCGTGAAGTAGTGGAGGCGGATCTTCTTGTACTCGGTCGACGAGTAGAGGGTGGAGCGGTCGTCGGGGCCCATGTCGCATTTCTCGGCGATCGAGTCGAGCACCGCGTCGCACTCCTCCTTCGAGCGGCCGTGGGCCATCGTGAAGACGCTGTAGGGCCAGTCGTCGTAGGTCGGCCGCTGGTAGCAGTGGCTGACCCCGCGGGTCGCCGCCATGATCCCGCCGACCTGGAGGATCTGGTCCTCGGGGACCTTCCAGACGCCCATCCCGTTGGCGGAGAAGCCCGCCCGGCGGTGGTAGAGGATCGCGGCGACGCGGCGGAGGATCTTGCGGTCGACCATCTCGCCGAGGTGGTCGAGCAGCTCCTCGGTCGTCATCCCGACCTCGGCCGCGGCCTCGTCGTAGGGGCGCTCGACCGCCTTCATCGGCCCCTGCAGCGCCTTGATGATCGCGATGTCGGTCTCGTCGTAGGGCTGCGCTTCGAGCTCGCGCGGAGGCGCCGCTTCGACCGCGGCGGCGAGCGCGTCGGTGTCGCCCTCCATCTCCAGGTTCATGTTGATCTTGAACAGGACCAGGGTCGGCAGTTCGCGCATCGACTCGGCGCCGGTTTCCTCCATCAGCGCCTCGATCTGGCCCTTCAGCCCCATCTCCGAGTCGGGTGGCGTGGCGATCGTGAACCAGAGGTTGAAGTCGTGGGTGCGCAGGTAGTTGTGCGAGACGCCGGGGTGGGCGTTGACCATCCGCGCCGCCCTCTGCGGGTTCTCGGAATCGACTTTGGCCGCCACCAGCATCGATTCGTACCCCAGCGCCCGGGTGTCGAAGATCGGCGTGATCTCACGGATGATCCGGCCGTCGAGCAGTCGTTGGGTGCGGCCGAGGACCTCGCTGAGCTCGAGATCGGCCTCGCCGGCGACCAGCGCGAACGGTTCCGGGTCGAGCGGGAAGTTCGTCTGCAGCAGGTTCATCAGCCGCTTGTCGGTCTCGTCGAGCGGGATCGCCGAGCCGTCCTTGCGCGAGCGCGCCTTCGATTGAGGCGTTTTCGCTGACGTTTTCACTGAAGCCAACCTGCGGCCTCCTTCGCGTAGTAGGTGATGATCGCGTCGGCGCCGGCACGGCGGATCCCGGTCAGCGTCTCGAGGACGGCCTGGCGCTCGTCCAGCCAACCGTTCAGTGCGGCAGCCTTCAGCGCCGAGTACTCGCCGGAGACATGGTAGGCGGCGACGGGAGCCCCGGTCGCCTCCTTGACCCGGCGGATGACGTCCATGTACGGGGTGGCGGGCTTGACCATCAGCATGTCGGCGCCCTCTTCGAGGTCGAGTTCGGCCTCGCGCACCGCTTCGGCGGCGTTGGACGGATCCATCTGGTACCCGCGCCGGTCGCCGAACTCCGGGGTCGACTCGGCGGCGTCGCGGAACGGCCCGTAGAAGGCGGAGGCGTACTTGGCGCTGTAGGCGAGGATCGGCACGTCGGGGTGACCCTCCTCGTCGAGCTGGTAGCGGATCGCCCCGACCCGGCCGTCCATCATGTCGCTCGGCGCGACCACGTCGGCGCCGGCCTCGGCGTGCGAGATCGCGGTTTTCGCGAGCAGCTCGACGCTGAGGTCGTTCTGGATCTTGCCATCGGTGTCGGGGATGCCGCAGTGGCCGTGCGAGGTGTACTCGCAGAGGCAGACGTCGGTGATCACGGTGAGGTCGGGGTGGGCCTCCTTCAGCGCCCGCACCGCCATCTGGACGATCCCCTCGTCGTCGTAGGCGCCGGTCCCGTACTCGTCCTTGGCGGCGGGGATGCCGAAGAGCAGCATCGTCCCGATCCCGGCTGCGGCGACCTCGCCCGCGTGCTCGACCAGGTTGGAGATCGAGTACCGCTCGACGCCCGGCATCGAGGGGATCTCTTCCTGGATGTCCTCGCCGGCGATGACGAAGGCGGGCATGATCAGGTGGGCCGGGGACAGCTCGGTCTCGCGGACCAGGGAGCGGAGGGTGTCGGTGCTCCGCAGTCGCCGCATGCGGGTGGAGGGGAAGGGCATCCCCGCAAGTCTAGATAGGTGGTTAGGCTCGCCGCGATGGAGGCCCGCGACCTGGTCAAGCGCTTCGGTGAGCGAGAAGCGCTGCGCGGGGTCAGCTTCACCGCGGCGCCGGGCGAGCTGGTCGCCGTGATCGGCCCGAACGGGGCGGGCAAGACGACGCTGCTCTCGATCCTCGCCGGGATCCTCGACCCCGACGGCGGCAAGCTGGTCGTCGGCTCCGGGACGGTCGGCTGGGTCCCGCAGCAGGCGGCGCTCTACCGTCGGCTGACCGTGGAGGAGAACCTCCTCCTCTTCGCCCGGCTGGAGAAGCACCCGGATCCGCGGGCCTCGGTCGAGGAGATGCTCGACCTGACCGGCCTCGGCGAGCGGCGCGGCGAGATCGTCGCCCGCCTCTCCGGCGGCAATCAGCAGCGGATCAACATCGCGATCGGACTTCTCGCGCGCCCCAGCGTGCTGCTGCTCGACGAGCCGAGCGTCGGCCTCGACCCGCGGCAGCGGGCGAAACTCTGGGAGTTCGTCTCCGGCCTCGCCGGGCGGGGAACGACGGTGATCTTCTCCACCCACGACATCCAGGAGGCGGAGCGCTACGGCGGCCGGCTGCTGGTGCTGGCCGACGGCGAGGCGCTTTTCGACGGCACCCCCGACGAGCTGCGCGCGACCGTCCGCCGCGAGTCCGACGGCGCCGGCGCGGCGGCCGCTGATCGCGACTTCGAGACCGCCTTCGTCGCCTACCTCCACCACCGGGGGCACTGAGCGATGCGCTGGCTCTTGCTCAAGGACCTGCAGATCCTGCGCCGCTCGCCGCTGCAGGCGGTGCTCTTGGTCGTCTACCCGGTGCTGATCGCGATTCTGGTCGGGCTGGCGGTGTCGCGCGGGCCGGAAAAGCCCAAGGTCGCCTTCCTCAACGAAGTTCCGGAGAACGCCCGCATCAGCCTCAGCGGCCAGAAGCTCCCCTCCGCCAACGTCCAGCACCGCATCTGCGAAAAAGTCGAGTGCGTTCAGGTCCACTCTCGTGAGGAAGCCGAGAAGAAGGTCGAATCGGGCGACGTCCTCGCGGCGCTGATCCTTCCCGAAGACCTGGTCAACAAGATCAACTCGCTGTCCACCCTCTCCCCCGGCACGCCGAAGGTGGAAGTGCTGGTCAACGAATCGAACCCGCTGAAGGCGAGCGGCGTCGACGACAAGATCTCCGCCCTGCTCGCGCAGGCAAACCTGGCGATCGCCAAACGGATCGCAGTCGAAGGAAGCAAATACCTGGACCTGGTGATCAAAGGCGGCGACCTGCCGGTGCTGGGCGGAGCGGTCCATATTCTCGGGCTCCAGTCGAGCGCCCACATCCTCGAAGCGATCGAACCGGCGCTGCCGAGGGGATCGCTGCGGGTGGCGCTCGCCCAGGTGACCCGGTTCGCCAACGAGGCGGGCGAAAACCTCGACATCGCCGGGCCGCTGATCGAACGTCTGGCGCAGCCGATCGAAGTCCACAAGGTCGCGGTCGGGGGCTCCTCGCCGCCGCTGGAAACCTTCGCCATCGCGGTCGCCGCGACCCTCACCCTGGCCTTCGTCACGGTGCTGCTGGTGGCCGGGTCGCTGGCACTGGAGCGCGAGGAGAACGCCTACTCGCGGCTCACCCGCGGCCTGGTCTCGAGCGAGGCGCTGCTCGGCGAGAAGGTCCTGCTCGGGATCGCGGTCGGCCTCGTCGTCACGATCCTGATGCTGGCCGGGTTACAGATCTTCGTGCCGCTCGAATGGGGGCGCTTCGGCCTCTGGCTCGCCGCGATCCTGGTCGGCGCGGCGGCCCTCGCGGCCTCCGGGGCGGCGCTCGGCGCGGCGGCGCGCGAGGTTCGCGCCGTCTCCCTGCTCGCCTTCATGGTCACCTTGCCGGTCGCCTTCCTCTCGCTCGTCCCGGCGGGCACGGTCGGCGCCGGCCTCTACGACGTGATCAAGGTGATCACCGCGCTCTTCCCGTTCAAGCCCGCGCTGGAAGCGATCACCGCGGCGCTCGAAGCCGGCAACGGCAGCCTCGGCGAGCCGCTGCTCCACCTGGCGGCGCTGATCGTCGCCTACGGGCTGATCGCCCGCCTCGCGCTGCGCCGCTTCGCCCGCGTCTGATGTTGACGGGCCGAAAACCCGTCAGATAGTCCGGTTTTCGGCCCGTCAACCACGGAGCTCGGGGAGCGGGGAGCGGCCTCCGTGTTCCACGTGGTGGAGGATGAACTCGCGCAGGGTGAGGTCGGGCATCAGGGCGGCGCGCACGTGGTCGATCATCTCCGGCGTCGTCAGCTCGGGGAAGACGCGGCCGCGGGCCGGGATCGCGGCGAGGGCGACCGGCGAGCCGTCGAGGAGGGCCGGGCCGTGGACACTGATGAAGGCATCGATCTCCGCCGGCCCCTCGCCCCCGATCTCGAGCTCGGCGGTGAAGTCGACCAGTTGCTCGAGCCGGTAGTTCTGCCCCTCGGTGGCAGCGAGGGCGGCGAGCTGCTCGTCGTCGGGGAAGACAAGGTGGACGCTCACCACCGTGCCGGGGCTGGCGACGACCGCGGCGGGCACGGAGCCGTAGCGGGTGACGTGGGCGGAGTAGACGACGTCCCAACCGCTCAGCGAGACGCGCAGCACCGGGATCGGCCGCGGCTCCAGGGCCCCGAGCTTGCGGGCCAGCGCCTCGGGCGAGGCGTTGGCCCCGTAGGCCAGCAGCGCCCGCCGGCCCGCGACGTCGATCTCCTCCGGCGGCACCGGCAACGTCCGGTCGCCGACCTGCACGAACGAGCCCCGCGGCGGGTCGTACGGATAGGCGAGCGCCCGCCGCACCAACTCCTCCGTGTCGGGCCGCGCCGCCACGCGCCCCAATCTAAGGACTAGGGTCGGCCGATGCGGCTGCTCTTCATCGGCGACGTGGTCGGCGGGCCTGGCCGGCGCGGGCTGCGCGAGACCATGCCCTCGCTGCGCGAGGAGTACGCGCCCGACCTGATCGTCGTCAACGGCGAGAACTCGGCCGGCGGCATGGGGATCACCGAGCGGACCGCCAACGACATCTTCGACACCGGCGCCGCGGTGATCACCACCGGCAACCACGTCTACCGCCACCGCGACGCCTACCCCTACCTCGAACGCGCTGAGCGGGTGATCCGGCCGGCCAACTACCCGAGCGCCAACCCCGGCCGCGGCCACACCGTGGTCGAGGCCGGCGGGATGCGGATCGCGGTGATCAACCTCAGCGGCGGGGTCGGCCTGAAGGTCGCGCGCTCGCCCTTCGACGCCGTCGACGCGATCCTCGAACGCGGCGACGCCGACGCGACGATCGTCGACTTCCACGCCGAGGTGACCAGCGAGAAGGTGGCGATGGGCTGGCACCTCGACGGCCGCGTCGCCGCGGTGCTCGGCACCCACACCCACGTTCCCACCGCCGACGCGCGGGTGCTGCCGAAGGGGACCGCGTTCATCTCCGACGTCGGCATGACCGGGTCGCGCGAAAGCATCCTCGGGGTGCGGATCGAGGACGCGCTCGGGGCGCTGGTCACCCAGATGCCGACCCGCTTCGAGACTGCCGACCAGGACGTCTGGGTGATGGGCGCGGTGGTCGACGTCAACCGGTCGGGACTGGCGGACTCGATCGCTCCGGTGATGGTTCCCGCTCCGCTCGGCGCCTGAGGCGCCAGCTGTGACCGGGCACCTCGGCGGGCTCGGGCTCGTCGGTCGGCTCGAGTAGCGCCAGCGCGATCAGCAGCAGCGGGAAGAACCAGACGATGTAGAGGTAGAACCAGTGGTGCAGGGTGATCTGCACGCCCAGCATCAGCGCCGCCGAGAGCGCTGCCACCTGGAGCAGCGACTTCTTGCGCGGGACAAAGGCGAGCGCGATCGCGAGGACCCCGGTCGCGGCGAGGATCGCGACCCGCAACGGCTCGAGCGATTCGTCCTGGCCCCAGATGCTGAACGGGGAGCTGCGGCCGGCCTGGGCGGCGATGGTGCGTTCGTAGAAGGTGTGGAAGCCCGGGTTGATCAGCGGCCAGGTCACTGCCGCCGCGGTGACCACCACGAAGCCCCCGGCAAACAGCAGGAGCCGCCGCGGCTTCCACCCGTCGAGGGTGAGCAGCATCGGCGCCAGCATCAGCGGGATGAACTTGGCCCAAGTCGCCAAGGACAGCGTGACGCCCCGCCACAAGGGCTTGGCTAACAGGACCAGCGTCGCCACCAGCAAGGCGGCGATCAGCGAGTCGTTGGAGTCGGACTCCAAGACGTAGGCGGTATAGGGGAAGGCGGCCCAGCCGAAGGCGAGGATCGCGCCCAGCCTCCTCCCCGACGGTCCGGGCCGGATCCGCATGCCGAGGACGATCAGGAGGATGAAGGTGACGATGTCGAAGGTGATCGAGGCGCCGTGGGCCGCCGGCAGGTCATCCCATTCGCCGGTGAAGGGCCAGATCACCTCGAACGGCACGTAGGCGGCGTAGTTGACCGGGCCGTAGGTGTCACCGGAGTGGATGTCCTCCGGGAAGTTGCCGTAGAGCGGTTCGCCGTGGACGATCTTGTGGGCGCCGGTGACGCCCGCGTAGCCGACGTCGATCGCCCCCGCGTCGGCCATGTTCAGCCCGACCCGGAAGCCCATCAGGAAAAGCGCCGCGATCAGCAGCCCCATCGTCGGCCAGACCGGGCGCAGCCCGGTCCCCCGCCCGCGGAACCCGATCCACAGGCACCTGGCCAGCAGGTAGACCAGCACCGGATAGGCGAGCGGCACCGAGACCCCGATGTTCCCCTGGTTGAAGAAGAAGTGGGAGACGCCGAAGCCGAGCAGGACCAAGAGGTCGAGGTTGGCGATCCGTCGCCAGCGTCGCCAGTCAAAGAGGCCGACGAGGAAGAAGAGGCAGAGCGGCAGCCAGATGAACGGTGAGTTCAACGAGTGGGCGAACTCGCCCGAATAGCCGCGGGCCATTTCCCAGGCGACCTGGTACCCGGTCCACGACTCGGTGACTTCGCCGCTTTCCGGGTCGACCATCGTCAGCGCGTACTCGTGGTCGTCTTCGAACCAGCCGACTTCCCAGCGTTCGTTCTTGAAGGTCGGGCTGGGGAGCAGGTTCGGGTGCTCCTTCTGCTCCTTGACCACGTTCGGGTCCTTTTCCGCGGCGGCGGCCGCTTCGGAGGAGGTGATGTTCTGCGGGCTCGGTTCTTCTTCGCCCGCGGCGCCGGCGCTCGGCGGGCCGATCAGGGCGAAGGCGAGCAGCAGCGCCAGCAGGGCCGCGGCCCGCCGGGCCATCACCCGCCCTCCCACGTCATTCGCCGCCGCGGATCACTCGCCATCAAGACCGAAGTGTGCGCGGATCGCCGGAGCGACGTCGCGCAGGGTCCACTGCTCGCGCGCGTCGGCCGACTCCGGGCCGCAACCGACGAAGAGCAGCGGCCCAAGGCTGTCGCCGGCGTGAAGCGCCCCGTGGCTGCCGCCGCCCGCGTGGCTGGTGCCACCCCAGTCGACCGCCTCGAACCCGTCGGCGAGCGAGAGCACGAAGTCACCGGAGTGCGGTGCGGTCAGCGCCGACCAGACCCGTTGCAGCGGATCGGGGTAGGTCTCGCTGCGCAGCTTGCCGTCCTCGATCACGGCCTCCAGGACGCCAAGATCCCCCTCGATCTCCCAGCGCTCCCCGCGCAGGTCGGTGACGTCGGTGCCGGGGCGGAAGCGAATGCGGGCTCCCCCCCGCTCGACCGTCGCCCACTCGTCGGCGCTGGCCGGCATCCCCGGCTCGGGCCGATAGAGCGGCGCGCCCTCGGCGTCGAGCAATCGGCAGACCAGGTCGACCCCCTCGATCTCGGCCAACCTCTCCCCCACCGCGGTCGGGTCGGCCCGCTCGCCCTCGCCCGGCAGCAGGTAGACGTGGGCGGCGCGCCCGGTCGGGCTGACCGCCAACTGGGCGCGCTCTGGTTTCTCCTCCGAGGGCTGCAGCACCGACCACTCGGCGGCGAGGATGTCGGCCAGCGGCAGGCCTCGGTCGACGTCGGTCTGAGCGTGGTCGGCAACCAGGATCACCGCGTGCTCGGCGAGGAAGGGGTCGATCCCGCCCGCCTGCTCGATCAGCGTGGCAAAGCATTCATCGGCCCTGGCGATCGACTCGACCGAGGCCTCGGGGCCGTGGCGGTGCGAGTAGTTGTCGTTGTCGGGCAGCGAGAGGAGGAGGAAGTCGAAGCCGTCCTCCTTCATCAGCTCGACCGCGCAGCAGGCGGCGTAGGGGTCGCGGACGCCGGGGATCGAGGTCGACTTGCAGGGAACCTCCTGGCTGGCGTAGAGGTCGCCGTAGAAGAGCTGGGCCGGGCCCCAGGTGTGGTGGCGGAACTTCAGCCGGGTGGCATCGACCGCCATCCGCAGGAGGCCGTCGAGCGAGACTTCGTGCCGGTGCCGCCCGCGGTAGATCAGGTACGGCGTGCACGCGGTCCGCGCCCCGGCGTCGTCGAGCTGCTCGAAGAGCGTCTCGATCTCCGGGCTCAGGTGGGCCAGGTTCATGTTGTAGACGAGGTCGTAGAGCGCCCGGAAGACGCCGAAGGCGCGCGTCGCCTCGAGCGAGGAGCCGTACTCGACGTAGCGTCGCTCGAGCCGGTGGTACCAGTTCATGCCGCTGATCCAGTGCTCGTCGGCGCCGACGCCGGTGACCATCTCCGAGCAGGCGACCGGAGTCACCGAGGGGAAGCTGGAGACGCAGTCCTCGATCAGCACCCCACGCTCGACCAGCGCCCCGAAGCTGGGCGCGCGGCCCTCGTCGATCGCGCGGCGCAGCATGTCGGTCCGCAGCGAGTCGACGTAGGTGAGGATCAGCTTCTTGCGGCGATCGCCGGGCATCGCTAGGTCGATGATCGCGGACTGCCGACCTCGGCCGTGGCCGAGTGGTTAACGGAGGACGCGGAGCCCGGCGTGTTTGCGCTGTGCCCGCCGCCGCCGACTGACGCCGAGCCAGATCAGGGCGATCGCGACCAGGATGATCAGCCAGGAGAAGAGCAGGGCGACGGCCAGCACCACCAGCGCCGCCAGAGCGACGATGAAGCCGATCGCTCCGGCCCCCGAGCCCTCGCGTCTCGAGGCGCTGAAGACGAGGTCGGAGATCACCAGACAGGCGACCGCGCCACCGATGGCAGCGACCACCGCGCCGAGCGCGCCGTCGATCAGGAAGCCAGCGACAAGGCCGACGATCGCCGCCAGCAGGACCATGCGCCCGCGGGCGCCGCCGCTGGTCCCGGTGGTGCCGGCGAGCATGCCGATCGCGAAGCCGATGCCGAGGTCGGTGAGAAATTGCACGGCCGGAAACCTAACGGTGTGGGCACCTCTGCCGCAATCCGCCACACTTCTCTGCATGACGGAGGTCCCACAGCCACCGCACAAACGTCGAGCCCATACCTCGACCCGCGACCTTGAGCGCTACGCCGGTCTCTTCGCCGAGCGGACCACGGTGATGCGCTCCTCGGCGATGCGCGACCTGATGGCGGTCACCGCGCGGCCGGAAGTGATCTCGCTGGCGGGCGGCCTGCCCGACACCTCGACCTTCCCGCCGGAGAGGTTGGCCGCACAGATGAGCCGGATCGCCGCGGAGTCGGCGGCGGCGGCGCTCCAGTACGGGCCGACGGAGGGTTTCGACGAGACCAAAGACTGCATCGTCGAGGTGATGGCGGCCGAGGGGATGCTGCCCGACCCCGACGACATCGTCGTCACCACGGGCGGCCAGCAGGCGATCGACCTGGTGACCAAGACCCTGGTCGACCCTGGCGACGTGGTGATCTGCGAGGCGCCGACCTACCCCGGCGCGGTGCCGGTCTTCTGCAGCTACCAGGCCGATGTGCGGCAGGTCGAGATGGATGGCGACGGGATGCGGATCGACCTGCTCGAAGAGCTGCTCGACGAACTGCGGGCCGAGGGCCGGCGACCGAAGTTCATCTACAGCGTGCCGACCTTTCAGAACCCGGGCGGGGTGACACTCTCGCTCGAGCGGCGGGCGCGGCTGGTCGAACTGGCCCAGGAGCACGAGCTGCTCGTGGTCGAGGACAACCCCTACGGGCTGCTCCGCTACGGCGGCGAGGCGCTGCCGCCGCTCTACCAACTCGACGGCGGCGACTTCGTCATCTACCTGGGGACGTTCTCGAAGATCCTCTCCCCCGGGATCCGGCTCGGCTGGGTGGTGGCGCCGCCGCCGGTGCTCGAGAAAGTCGTGCTCGGCAAGGGCGCGGCGGACCTCTGCACCTCGACCCTGACCCAGTTCTTCGTCCGCCAGTACTTCGCCGAAGGTGGCTGGAAGAGCTACGTCGAGGACCTGGTCGGCCTCTACAAGGACCGACGCGACACGATGCTGGCGGCGCTCACCGAGCACTTCCCCGCCGCCGCGACCTGGACCGAACCCGAGGGTGGCCTCTTCATCTGGGCGACCCTGCCCGACTACATCGACACCGAAGACCTGCTGGCGAAGGCGCTGCGCTCAGATGTCGCCTTCGTGCCGGGGGCGGCGGCGTACGTCGACGGCCGCGGGAAGAACTCGATGCGGTTGAACTTCAGCGGCGTTGACGATGCCGAAATCCGCGAGGGGATCGCACGGATCGGCCGCGTGATCCGCGAACAGGTCGAGCTCTACGAGACGCTGGCGCCGTCGCAGGGTGCGAGCCAGGGTTCACCCGGCACGCCCGGACGCGAAGCGGAGGACGTGGCGGTTGATGAGGATGCCAACAACGTCTTCCCTCTTCGCAAGGCCGGGGGCGCGAACGCGTGAAGGTTGCGGTCCTCAAAGGCGGTCGGTCGTTGGAGCGCGGCGTCTCGCTCCGCTCCGCCGCCCGGGTCGAGGACGCGCTCGAACGGCTCGGGCACGAGGTGGTCCCGATCGACGTCGGCTCCGACCTCGTGAAACGCCTGCGCGCGGAGAAGCCCGAGGTCGCCTTCGTCGCCATGCACGGGGTCGGCGGCGAGGACGGGACGGCGCAGGAGCTGCTCGAGATCCTTGGCATCCCCTTCACCGGCCCTGACGCGGCTGCCTGCGCGCGCTGCATCGACAAGGTGCTGGCGAAGGCGGCGATGCGCGGTGCGGGCATCCCCACCCCGGACTCCTTCGCCTTCACCCAGACCGCCTTCCGTGAACTCGGCGCGGCCGACGCCCTCACCGACCTCGAGGGCACGCTCGGCTTCCCGCTCGTGGTCAAGCCGAGCCGCGGCGGCTCCTCGCTCGGGATCAAGTTCGCCGGCGCCCCCACCGAGGTCCCCGGCGCCCTCGTCGCCGCCTTCTCCTACGACGACCGGGTGATGCTGGAGCGCTTCGTCGAGGGCCGCGAGCTGGCGGTCAGCGTCCTCGGCACCGAGCCGCTGCCGATCGTCGAGGCGATCCCGGACGGTGGCGACCGCTACGACTTCGAGGCCCGCTACGAGATCGGCCGCACCCGCTTCGTCTGCCCCGCCGACCTCTCCCCCACCGAGCGCGCCGCCGTCACCGACGCGGCCCTCGCCACCTGCCGGGCGCTCGGCTGCGAGGGCTTCGCCCGCGTCGACCTGATCCTCGCCGCCGACGGCCCCTGGGTTCTGGAGGCGAACGCGATCCCCGGCCTCACCGACACCAGCCTCCTCCCCCAGGCCGCCGAGGCCGCCGGGATGTCCTTCGAGGATCTCGTCACGCGCATCCTCGACATGGCGCTCGCCCCGAGCGGCGTTTCCTAGGCCGAAAACCAAGCAGCGCTAGGAGGAACGAGGGAGTGTGCTCTGCACATGACCGAGCGACGACAACGCGATGCGCCGGTTTGCAGGTCTAGGAATCGCCGCTGGCAAAGTCCTCAGGAGTCACTTCGTCCAAGAAGTCTTTGAACTTGTCGACTACTTCCTCCGTGTCCTCGACCTCGTGCTCGAACTCGATCGCCGACTCCTCGATGACCTCCTCGGCGGCGAAGATCGGGGCGGCGACACGGACCGCCAGGGCGAGAGCGTCGGAAGGGCGCGAGTCGATCTCGATCTCCGCGCCGCCGACCGAGACGGTGATCGAGGCGTAGAAGGTGTTGTCGCGTAGCTCGGTGACCGACACCCGCTCGCATTTCGCGTCGAGGTTCTCGAGCACGTCGGAGAGCAGGTCGTGGGTCATCGGCCGCGGCGTCGAGGCGCCCTGCAGCTTCATCAGGATCGCCGCCGCCTCGGGATGGCCGATCCAGATCGGCAGGAACCGATTTCCGTCGACGGTCTTCAACAACACGATCGGCTGCTTGCCGACCATGTCGAAGCTCACGCCGTAGATCTGCATCTGCTGCAAGAGGTTGCTCCAAACAGTCGTTGGCGGCCAAGTATAGGTAGGCGACCCCGCGCCCTGGAACGGCAGATCAACCCAGATCGGCCGTCGCATCGAGGACCTCGCTCGACATCGACCCTCCGCTCAATCGCTGGTCCAACTTCACCGCCGCGGTCTCCGTCAGGCCGGCAATCAGGTCGATCACCGCCCGCGCTCGTCCCTCCGATGACGTCGCCTTCGTCAGGCGTTCCCGGGCGCCGGGCGGGAACAGGCGCCGGTCGCCGGCCTCGCCAGGATCGCTTGCGTCGAAGTACCTCTTGAAGAGACGGCGGACAAGGCGGTCCTGTCCATGCTGGACGACCGCCAGGCCGGGTCGGCGAATCACGTAGACCCGCACCAGCAGCTTCAGCGCCTCCACTTCGATCCGACGATCGGGATCGATGCTGAGGCACGGTACCCCGCTTGACGCGTTCACCTCCAGCTGGAAGGCGTCGAGATACCTCGTGATGAGCTTCGAGCCGAACTCGCGCATGTGGGCGCGATTGGCGACGGTATGTCCGTAGGGAACCTCGGGTCCGAAGAACTCGAGGGCACTCCTCACCGCGCTCACCAGATCGCCGATTTCGTAACGAGGAAAGGCCGACGGCTCGGCGTCCTTGGCTTCCTCGAAAAGGCTTCTCAGGTCGTCGGTCTCCGGAGCTTGGGGGTCGCCGAGCCGGTGCAACGGGATCATCCCGGCGCGGAAGAAGTCGTCGAGGTCGTGCACAGCGTAGGTCAGGTCGTCCGCCCAGTCCATGATCTCCGCGGCCAGGCTTCGCCGCTCCCGTACGTCCCCCTCGACCCCCTCCTTGACGAAGTCGAAGGCCTCGGCGTCGCCCGCGTAGTATCCCCACTTGCGGTGGGCCTTCCGGGTCGAGTCCTTCGAGTAGGGCCAGGGGTACTTCAACAGACCGTCGAGGGTGCGGCGGGTGACGTCCAGCCCCGGTTCCTGCGACCCGCGGATGGCGAGCCGGGTGACGATGCGGAAGGTCTGCGCGTTGCCCTCGAATGCGTCGAAGCCGCTGTTCAGGATCTTCTGCGCCTCGTCGTTGAGCGCGTGCTCGGCGATGTGGCCGAAAGGCGGGTGGCCCAGGTCATGGGCCAAGCAACTGGCCTCGACCGAATCCGGGTCCAGCTGTTCGACGAGAACCTTTACCTCGTCGGCAAGCTTCCCCTGTGAAGCCAGTAGGAGCAAACGTTCGGCATTCCGTCGACCTACCTGCGCGACCTTGAGGGAATGGGTGAGGCGGTTGTGAAAGGCGTGCCCACCCTCCGGCGCCGTGACCTGGGTTACATAGGCGAGCCGCTGAAATGCCGAGCAGTAGAGGATTCGATCTCGGTCCCGCTGGCCCGGCGTCCTATAGGCACCGGGCCGCTCCGGCGGGGAGCCCGCCCACTGACGCTCGTCAAGATCTTTCGGGTACGCCTCTGTTACCGATGGGAAACAGTCGTCCACCTGGCGAACGCTAGGTGTTCAGGCGGATTTTGTCCCCAGAAACGGCGAAGGTACCGTCGTCGATCAGCCCGTTGAGCGCGAGCCCGGTGGCGCCGTAGGTCCACCCGTTCTTGCTCGCGGCTTTGAGCTCACGTGGTGACCACCAGTAGTCGGGCTGGCGGCCCGACGTCTCGATCAGGGCTTGTCTCGCCTTCTGCACTTCCTCGCGCAGTCCGGCGACGGTGGGATCAAGGCTCATGGCGAACTCCATTGCAGGAAGTTAACTGCTGAATGTCCTGGTCCGAACGCTGGCATAGAAATCCCCACCAATGTGCGATTGAAAGTGGGAACACTGGACCAAATGTCGCGCGACACACATGTCATGACCTTCATTGTATGTAGCCCATACGATGGAAAATATGGATTACGAGTCCGCCCGACGTAGTTCGAAAGGGCTATTCAAGAATGCCTTGGTGCTTCCGGTCGGACATGCGATTGCCGAGGAAGTCGTAGTCGGAGGCGATTTCACCGCGTCCGATGTAAGGCAGTGGATCGGTGGGCGCGCGGAGAGCAACCAGATCCGCGACGCACTCGGGCGATTTGAGTCTGCCGAGGCGATCATCGAGCTTCCCTATCCAGGACAGCCCCATCCTCACCGCTGGGAAAGGCTGGACCACCCGGTCTGGGACTTCATCACCGAATGGAGCCAGGTCCCCGCCAAGGGATGAGACCGAGTGGGCGATCCTGGATTCGAACCAGGGACCTCGTCCTTATCAGAGACGCGCTCTAACCAACTGAGCTAATCGCCCGGGGACGGCGATGATAGCGACGCGCCGAGGGTCGTTACTTGCCGCGCCGACGTAGCTCGCGGGCGAACTCGTGGGCTTCGCGCAGGTCGTCGAAGCGGAGCTCGACGACGATGCCTTTGCCGCGGCCTTTGACCTTGACCTCGTGGCCTAGCGCCGCCTCGAGCGCGTCGCCGGCGTCTTCGAAGGCGGCCCGCTGGTCGGGATCGATCAGTGCCTTCCGCGGTCGTGCTTTTGGCTGGCCGGCCAGCCGAACCCGATTTTCGGTCTCGCGGACCGACCACCCCCCCGCCGCAGCCTCGCGGGCGAGCCGACGGCGGACGTCGTTGCCGGGAGCGCCGAGGATCGTGCGGCCGTGCGCCTCCGAGAGTTCACCGCTTTCGAGCATCTCGAGCGCCTCGTCGGGCAGCTCCAGCAGCCGGATCAGATTGGAGACGGCGGGGCGGCTGCGGCCGACCCGGCGCGCCAGCTCCTCTTTGGTCAGCCCGAGGTCCTCGACCAGGGCGGAGCAGGCTTTCGCCTCCTCGACCGGGTTCAGATCCTCGCGCACCATGTTCTCGATCAGCGCCGCCTGGAGGCGCTCTGGCTCGGCCTGATCGCGGACCACCGCCGGGACCTTCTCCAGCCCGGCCTGCTGGGCGGCGCGCCAGCGACGCTCTCCGGCGACCAGCTCGTAGCTGCCGTCGGCGAGAGGGCGGACGAGCAGCGGCTGGACCACCCCGGTGGCCTCGATCGAGGCGGCCAGTGCGGCCAGGGCGTCGGGGTCGAAGGTGGTGCGGGGCTGGCTCGGGTTCGGCTTGATCAGGGTGACCGGCAGCTCGAGCAGCTCGCCCGCCGCCGCGTCGGCCGGCGTCTCGGGGAGGATCGCGGCGAGCCCGCGCCCGAGCCCGGCCCGCCTTTTGGTCCCGCTAGCCACGGGTGGCGAGCTCCTTGGCCAGCGCCTTGTAGGCGAGGGAGCCGCGCGAATTCGGGGCGTGGTCGGTCACCGGGAGACCATAGCTAGGGGACTCGGCGACGCGGACGCTGCGCGGGATGACCGTGTCGAAGACCATCCCGGAGAACTGCTCGCGCAGCTCGGCCTCGACGTCTTGGGCCAACCGCGTGCGCTCGTCGTACATGGTTATGAGCAATCCAGACACCTCCAGGCGCGGATTCAGCTGGCGCCGGATCAGGCCCAACGTCTCCAGGAACTGGACCAGGCCCTCGAGCGCCAGGTACTCGGCCTGTACCGGGACTATGACGCGGTCGGCGGCGACCAGGGCGTTGACCGAGACCGGCCCGAGCGAGGGCGGGCAATCGAGGAAGGTGCGGGCGAAGCGCTCGCGCACCGGGCCGAGCCGTTCGCGCAAGCGGATCTCGGAGTTGTCGACCCGGGGGAGCTCGATCGCGGCACCCGCCAGGTCGACGTTGGCGGGGACGAGCCAGAGATTGTCGGGCCCGGCCGGCCGCGCCGCGGCGGCGACCTCGGTGTCGCCGGTCAGGCAGTCATAGGAGGAAGGGTGCAGATCGCGGCCCGCACCCAGCGCGACGGTCGCATTGCACTGCGGATCGAGGTCGACGAGGAGCGTCTGCTCGCCTTCCGCGGCGGTGCAGGAGGCGAGGTTGACGGCGCTCGTCGTCTTGCCGACGCCCCCCTTCTGGTTCGCGATCGCGTAGACGGTGCCCATCGGCGCCCAGACTAGATGAGTGCCGGCCCGTCGAGCCGTGCGCGCGACTGATCTGGCCCCCGGTGCCGCAACCGGGGGCCCCGCGCCGGCCAAAGGTCGGATAGCCTGGGCGCGTGTCCGACCTCGCCGACTGGCCCGATTCGCCTGCCGAGCGCGCCCGCGAGCTGGTCGAGGGAGTGCTCGATGAGCTCGATCTCGATGGCGACGTGGAGATCGAGGAGGACGACGACCGGATCGTCGTCACGGTCATCGGCGAGGACGACTACGGCCTCCTGATCGGCAAACGGGGCCAGACGATCGACGCTCTACAGCTGCTCTGCTACCAGGCCGCCTTCCGCGGTCTGCGCGACCGCAAACGGGTGATCGTCGACGCCGCGGGCTACCGCGGGCGGCGCAAAGAGACGCTCGAGAGCCGCGCCGACCGGGCCGCCGAGCAGGCGCTGACCAACGGCCGCGTGGTCGAGATGGACCCGATGAGCGCCCAGGAGCGCCGCGTCGTCCACGAACGGCTGAAAGGCCGCTCCGGGGTCGAGACCTACAGCGAGGGCGACGAGCCCCACCGCTGCGTGATCGTCGCTCCGCTCGTCTCCGAGTGAGCGTCGACCCCGCCGCGACCCTCTCCGACGCCCAGCGCCGGTCGCTCGAGACCGTCCTCGAACTCCTCGCCGCCGAGCGCGCCTCGGTCAGCTCGGTCACCGATGCCCGCGCCTGGAAGGTGCACGTCGAGGACAGCCTCACGGGCCTCGACGTGAGCGAGCTCCGCACTGCCTCCCGGATCGCCGATATCGGCTCTGGAGCAGGGTTTCCGGGCCTCGTTCTGGCGACTGCCCTGCCCGACGCGCGCGTGGACCTGATCGAGTCCGTGAGCCGCAAGACGGCCTTCATCGAGCGGGCGGCGGAGGCTGCCGGGATCGGCAACGCCGCCGCGGTCACGGCCAGATCGGAGGAGGTCGCGCGCGACCTCCCGCCCGCAGGCCAGCGGGAGTCCTACGACATCGTCACCGCCCGAGCCGTAGGCCGCCTCTCGACCTTGGCAGAGCTCGCAAGTCCTCTCCTGAAAGAAGCCGGCGTCCTGGTCGCCTGGAAGGGCAAGCGCGACGAGGAGGAAGAGGCTCAGATGGACCGGGCCTCAGCTTCCCTCGCCATGACTCCAGAGCAGATCCTCGACGTAGGCCACCGAGCCGGCTCCGAGCACCGCCACCTGCACGTCATCCGCAAGTCCGGCCCAACCCCTTCCGATCTACCCCGCAAGTCCGGCATGGCCAAGAAGCGGCCGCGAGGCTAGTTCGGGGGTAGGGGTTCCACCCTCTCCTCTCTCAAACTCGCGCTGGATTGGGGGTGCCCGTCCGAGGTCGCCGCAGGGCGCTCGTTACAAGCCGTTCGGAGAGGGTGGGAACCCTCGCGACGAATCGCTAGCGGCTAGCGGGGAAGGGTCCGAACGCCTGCGGGGCCCGCGCAGCTAGCGAGCGTGGGCCGCCGAGGGGGACCTCCGCCATGGCCCCGTTAAAGGGAGTCGGGGCACCCTCCGAACGGCTTGTAACGAGGGCGGCGGGAGAATCTCGCTCGTCCGCAAGCCACCCTCGCCCGAGTTTGAGAGAGGAGGGTGCCCCGACTCCCTCCCCGCAAGCCCAACAAAAAGGGCCCCCTCCCGGGGGCCCTTTTAGCGACGCCTCTTCTTTTTTTTCGGCGGTTTCGGGGGCGGTTTAGCCGCCCGTTTCTCCTCCACCGTCGCCACCACCGGCGCCGGGATGATCCTTTTGATGACCAGCCCCTGCCCGATGGTCCAGATGTTGGTCGTGATCCAGTAGACGATCAGGCCCGCCGGGAAGCTGATCACGAAGGGAACGAAGATCAGCGGCAGGACGAACATCATCGTCCGCTGCGATTTGTCGGCCGTCACCGACATGAAGAAGCCGGAGGCCAGCTGCGTGCCGACATACAGGACCAGCAGCACGATCAATTCGCTGCCGGTCGCCTTCTGCGTCAGGTCGTTGACGAAGAGGAAGGACGCGTGCCCCGCGGTGTTGCAGCCGTCCGCCATGCCGAGCTGTGAGCAGATGTCCTTCGGAAGCTCGTGGCGCAGCGTGTAGAAGAGCGTGATGAAGACCGGTAGCTGTGCGATCAGCGGGATGCACGAAGCGAACGGGTTGACTTTGTTCTCTTTGTAGAAGCGCATCATTTCCTGCTGCATGCGCTGTTTGTCGTTTTTGTATTTCTCCTGGAGTTCCTTGATCTGCGGCTGGAGCGCCTGCATCGCCCGCATGCCTTTGAGCTGTTTGTAGGTCAGCGGGATCAGGAGCGCACGGGTGCAGACCGTGATCGCGATGATCGACATGCCCCAGGAGAGGCCGACGTTGTCGTGGAAGAACTTGAGGACCGCGTTCGCGACGTCGATCAGCGGCTGCAGGATGTTGGCGTCGACGACGAACATCAGGAGCGCGCCTCACCGTGGTAATCGGCCGGATGGACGTGGCCGAGGCCGCGCAGGGTGAAGCGGTCCGGCACCGGGTCGAAGCCGCCGTGACTGAACGGGTTGCAGCGCAGGATGCGCCAGGAGGCAAGGATGAAGCCGCGGATCACGCCGAATCGTTCTACCGACTCGATCGCGTAGGCGGAGCAGGTCGGCTCGAACTTGCAGCGTCTGCCGCGGGAAGGGGAGATCCAGCGCTGGTAGGCGCGGATCGGGGCGAGAGCTACGCGTTTCACGTGGAACGCACCCTCGGAGGACTCAGCGGACCGTTTCACGTGGAACGACCCCCGCCGAAGCTCGCGTCCATCGCCTCTTCGAGCGATTTGGTCACGCCGGCGGTGCCTTCCTTCTCGATCAGCCCGCCGATGTCGGCCCGGGCGACGATTACGAAATCATGCTTGTCCGGTAGCCGCTCCGAGAGCGACCAGAAGGCTTCACGCAGGGTCCGCTTGACCTTGTTGCGGTCGACGGATCCACCCACCTTGCGAGACACCGACACGCCGAGCCTCACCTCTTCGCGCTCCTCGTCGCGACGCGGAAACGAGTAGAGGACGAGATAGCGGGTCGCATGCGATGAGCCGTCGCGATAGACGCGGTCGAACTCGCCGCTGCGGGAGAGCCGACGGCGCTTCGACGGCATCTAGCGCCGTGTCCGGTGCCGGTCGCCCGGTTCCGGCGCGGGCATCGTCGTGTCCGCCAAGGACGCAGACCCGAAGGCGTGGCAGAGCCACGTCGAGCGGTCGAGAACGCAGGTGGGCGCGGCGAGGGCAAGCCGGAGAGGGTGAGCGGCACCGGACACGGCGCTCAGGGGGTAAGGCGCTTCCGACCTTTGCGCCGGCGACGCTGCAGGACGGCGCGGCCACCGCGGGTGCTCATACGGGCGCGGAAGCCGTGGGTCTTCGCCCGCTTCCGCTTCTTTGGCTGATAAGTGCGCTTCATTGCCGGCGGGAGTATAGGGACCCGCGAGAAATCTTTTCCCCGGCATTTGCGGTTGGCCAGGATCCCCCAGCAAAACGCGGCGCTATGGTCGCCGCCCCCCAGTGCCTGACGACTCCTCCCCAACAGACCTCGACGCCCTCTGGCGAACCACCCAGGAACGCCTTGAAGGATCGGTCCCGGAGTCGACCTACCGCCTCTGGCTGGAGCCCCTGAAGGCGGTCGGGGCCGACGCCGACACTCTCTATCTGGAAGCGCCGGAGGGGATCCGCGCCTGGGCCGAACGGCGCTACTCGGGACTGATCTCCCAAGCCCTCGAGGCAGGCGGGACCCAGCTGACCCGGGTGAGCTTCGCCGCCCCGCGCGAGTCCGCCGAGGCGACCTCCCCGGGACCCGAGCTGAACCCCAGCTACACCTTCGACCGCTTCATCATCGGCCCCGGCAACCGGCTCGCCCACGGCGCCGCGTTGGCGGTCGCCGAGGCCCCGTCGGAGGCCTACAACCCGCTCTTCCTGCATGGCCCACCCGGGCTCGGCAAGACCCACCTGCTGGCGGCGATCGCCAACTACCTGCACGACAACGCCCCCGGGCTCAGCGTCCGCTACACGACCGCCGAGTCGTTCACCAACGAGTTTGTGGGGGCGCTCAAATCGACCGGTGCCGACGCCTTCAAGGCCCGCTACCGGGACATCGACGTCTTGCTGATCGACGACGTCCAGTTCCTCGAGGGCAAGCCCGCCACCGAGGAGGAGTTCTTCCACACCTTCAACGCCCTGCATGAGTCCGGCAGCCAACTGGTCCTCAGCGCCGACCGGATCCCGAGCGAGCTCTCGACCCTCGCCTCGCGGCTCCGCGACCGCTTCGAGTGGGGCCTTGCGGTCCCGGTCGAGCCGCCCAACCTGGCGACCCGGCTGACCGTCCTCCGCCACCTGGTCGAGGAGGCCGGGATCGAGATCGCCGACTCCGGTGCCCTCACCGAGCTCGCCAATCGGATCGACGCCAACGTCCGTCAGCTGCACGGCGCCCTGACCCGGGTGATCGCCCACGCCTCCATGCTCGCCAAGCCACTCAGCTCCGAGCTGATCGCCGAGGTCATCCCGCGCACCGCCCGCTCCGCCCAGGCGACCTCGGTCGAGGAGATCCAGCAACAGGTCGCCGAACGCTTCGGTATCTCCCGCGCCGAGTTGATCGGATCGAGCCGCGCCGCCACCCCGCTGCGCGCCCGCCAGGTGGCGATCTTCCTGACTCGTGAGATGACCGATCTCTCCCTGCCGCAGATCGGCCGGCTCTACGGCGGCCGCGACCACAGCACCGTCCTGAACAGCCTGCGCCGGGTCGAAGCGAGCCTCGGCGAGGACGAGGCGCTGAGCCAGAAGGTCGCCGACTTACGCGCCGCAATCCACAACCCAACCGCCGGTTGACCACAGGCCGCCGCGCCCCACGCCGCTGCCACTGTAAGAATCCACGCCCGCCCACAGGCGCATCCACAGGCCACATTCGGCCTTGCGTCGCGGAATAGTCTTCGTCCCGTCTTCTTTCCACAGGATCTAAACCAACTCCACAAGGCAATCTCGATCTCTTGAAGCTCACGACCAAACGCGAAGAACTCGTCGCCAAGCTCTCCACCGTCTCGCGTGCGGTCTCGACCCGCGCCGCGACCCAGGCCCTCTCCGGCGTCCTGCTCGAGGCCGGCGAGGGCTCGGTGACGCTGTCCGCCACCGACCTCGACCTCGGCCTGCGCACCGCGGTCGAGGCGACGGTCGAGAGCGGTGGCTCGGTTCTCCTGCCCGGCAAACTGCTGGCCGAAGTCGCTCGCTCGCTCGCTGACGACACCGTGGAAATCGAGACGCGGGAGGCCGAGCGCGACGTCGAGATCCGCAGCGGCAGCTCCAGCTTCCACCTGCGGGTGCTGCCGGCCGAGGACTTTCCGACGCTGCCCAGCGCCGATGGCGAGCCGATCCGGATCCCGGCCGCGGCGCTGGCCGAGGGGATCGATCTGGTCGCCCGGGCGGCCTCGCGCGACGACATGCGCCCGGTGCTGACCGGCGTCTTCGTCACCGCCTCGGGGAACGTGATGACGATGGTCGCCACCGACTCTTACCGGCTGGCGGTCAAGCGGACCGAGCTCGAGGCGGAGCTGACCGGCGAGATCGAGGCCAACATCCCGGCCCGGGCACTACGGGAGCTGGCCCGGATCCTCGCCGGCGAGGGCGTCGATGCGGCCGCGATCACCCTGCAGACCAACCAGGCGATCTTCGAGGCCGGCTCGATCACCTTGACCACGCGGCTGATCGAGGGGCAGTTCCCCAACTTCCGCCAGCTCCTCCCTGAGTCCTACGAGCACGACGTGCGCCTGCCGCGCGGCGAATTCCTCGACGTGGCGCGGCGGATCAGCCAGCTGGCCCAGCGCAACGCACCGCTGCGGTTCTCCTTCGAGCCCGGTGAGCTGACCGTCTCGGCGGAGACGCCGGACGTCGGCGACGCGCGCGAGACGATGCCCGCCGCCTTCGAGGGCGAGCCGATGGAGATCGGCTTCAATCCCGAGTACCTGCGCGAGGGGATCGAAAGCGTCGGTGGCGACGAGGTGCTGCTGCGATTGATCTCGCCGCTGCGGCCGGGCCTGATGCAGCCGGTCGACAACGAGGACTTCCGCTATCTCGTGATGCCGATCCGCCTCAACGTCTGAGGAGCGCGGGCCGGTGCTGGTCACCGCGATCGAGGCCCGTCCGCTCCGCAGCCTCGAGCGCGTCCGCGTGCCGCTCGGGCCCGGGATCACCAGCGTCGTCGGCCCCAACGGGGTCGGCAAGACGAACCTGGTCGAGGCGCTCTACTTCGCCCTCACCGGGCGCTCGTTCCGGACCTCGGACCGGCGCGATCTGATCCCCTTCGGCGAGAGCCTGGCGCGGGCCGAGGCGACGGTGCGCGACGACGACGGGATCGAGCGCCGGCTGCTGGCCTCGGTGAGCCGAACCGAGGGCCGTCGTCACCTGCTCGCCGGGCAGGCTGCCGACCCGGCGACGATCGCCCGCTCGCGACCGCCGGTGGCGGTCTTCGCCCCTGACCGGCTGAGCCTGGTGAAGGGGCCACCGGCCGAGCGCCGCGCCCACCTCGACGGCTTCCTCGCCGCCCGCTGGCCGGCCCGCGGGGAGCTGCGCAAACGCTTCGGTCAGGCGCTCGCCCAGCGCAACGCGATGATCTCCCGCGTCACCGCCGGCTACGGGTCGCCGGAGGGGCTCGACGTCTGGGACGCCGGCGTCGCCGACACGGCCGCACCGCTGGTCGCGGCGCGGGCCGAGGCGGTCGAGGAGCTGGCCCCCGCCTTCGCCGCGACGCTCGCCGAGCTCGGGCTCGCGGACGGCGAGCTCGCCTACGTGCCGCGCGCCGAGGGTGACGCGACGACGATCCGCGAAGGCCTGCGCGAGCGCCGCGACGCCGACCTCAAACTCGGCCGCAGCTCCTGGGGCCCCCACCTCGACGAGCTGAAGCTGAGCACCGCCGGTCGGGCGCTGCGCAAATACGGCTCGCAGGGACAGCAGCGTGCCGCCCTCCTGGCCCTGCTGTTCGCCGAGCGCGAAGCGCTCCTGCGCGCCCGCCGCGTCACTCCGCTGCTGCTGCTCGACGACGTGATGAGCGAGCTCGACCCGGGCCGGCGCGAGCTGCTCGTCGCCCGTCTCGCCACCGGCGGGCAGACGCTGATCACCGCCGCCGACGAAGAGTCGCTGCCCGCCCCGGCCCGCGAGTCGATGGTCCGCATGCCGACCACCGGCGTGGTCGACGACGGCGCCGTGGACCACGGCGCCGGTGACTCCGGAGCAGAGGCGGCGTGACCCGCCGCCGCGCCCCCCGCCCGGCCGGCGAGGCGTTCCGCCTGGCGCGCGACCGGGTCGCGCCGAAGACCGGGCTCGCCGCCGTGCAGGCGGCCTGGGCGGAGGCACTCGGCGAGCGCCTCGCGGCAGTGGCGACCCCGGTCTCCGAGCGGGCCGGGACGCTGACGGTCGAGTGCGTCGATGGCGTCTGGGCACAGGAGTTGGACCTGATGCAGGGGCAGCTTTTGGAGCGGTTACGGGAGGTGCTGGGGGAGAGGGCTCCGCAAGCGCTCAAATTCCGGGTCGGAAGGGGTGCCTAACCGGGCACTCTTTTTCCACGATTTGCAGGTAAATTGGCGCTCAGCGGGCTTGGATCCGGGGCTCCGAACTGGTATTCTTATGGCAACTCGCCTCAAGCCCCGATATGCGTGGAGTTCGGCTCCCGGCGTCGGGGCTTTTTGTATCAACCGGAAGGACCTCTTTGCCTGAGAAAAATGCCAAAGTCGACGCCTCCTACGGCGCCGCGGACATCACCGTCCTGGAGGGACTGGAAGCCGTCCGCAAGCGCCCCGGCATGTACATCGGCTCGACCGGCCCGCGTGGCCTTCACCACCTGGTCTACGAGATCGTCGACAACTCCGTCGACGAGGCGCTCGCCGGCTACTGCGATGAGGTTCGGATCGTCCTCCATCCCGACAACAGCGTCACCGTGTCGGACAACGGCCGCGGCATCCCGGTCGGGATCATGGAGAAAGAGGGCCGGCCCGCGGCCGAAGTGGTGCTCACCGTCCTCCACGCGGGCGGCAAGTTCGGGGACGGCGGCGGCTACAAGGTCTCCGGCGGCCTGCACGGCGTCGGCTCTTCGGTCGTCAACGCGCTCTCCGAGCGTCTGCACCTGAAGATCGAAACCGACGGCGCGGTCTGGGAGCAGGACTACGAGCGCGGCAAACCACAGAACAAACTTGAGAAAGGCGCGCCCAGCGACGCGCACGGCACCGAGATCACCTTCCTGCCCGACCTCGAGATCTTCGAAGAGATCGAGTACGACTTTCAGACGCTGGTCGACCGGATGCGCGAGACGGCGTTCCTCACCCGCGGCCTGAGGATCGAGCTGACCGACGAACGCGGTGAGACCAACAGCGTCAGCTTCCAGTACGAGGGCGGCATCGAGGACTTCGTCCTCCACCTGAACGAGAACAAGGACACGCTGCACAAGAAGCCCATCTACTTCGAGGGTGAAAAAGATGACGGCGAAGTCGAGATCGCGATGCAGTGGAACAACTCCTACCAGGAGTCGATCTTCAGCTTTGCCAACAACATCAACACCCACGAGGGTGGTACGCACCTCTCCGGCTTCCGCGCGGCGCTGACCCGCACCCTGAACGCCTACGCGCGCAGCAAAGGGATGCTCAAAGAGAAAGACGACAACCTCGCCGGCGAGGACGTCCGCGAGGGTTTGACCGCGGTGATCTCGGTGAAGCTGCACGACCCGCAGTTCGAGGGTCAGACCAAGACCAAACTCGGCAACCCGCCGATCCGCAGCCTGGTCGAGGAGACGACCAACCGCAAACTGGCCGAGTTCCTCGAGGAGAACCCCGCCGAGGCCAAACGGATCATCTCGAAGACGATCGACGCGGCCCGGGCGCGCTCCGCGGCCCGCAAGGCACGTGACCTGACCCGCAAGTCGGCGCTCGAGAATTCGACCCTGCCCGGCAAGCTCGCCGACTGCACGGTGAAGGACCCGAGCCTCGCCGAGATCTTCGTGGTCGAGGGTGACTCCGCGGGCGGCTCCGCCAAGCAGGCGCGCGACCGCAACACCCAGGCGGTGCTGCCGCTGCGCGGCAAGATCATCAATGTCGAGAAGAGCCGGATCGACAAGGTCCTCGCCAACACCGAGGTCCAGGCGCTGATCACGGCGATCGGCACCGGTGTCCACGACGAGTTCAACATCGAGGACGCGCGGTACCACAAGATCGTGATGGCGACCGACGCCGACGTCGACGGCGCCCACATCCGCACCCTGGTGCTGACCTTCCTCTACCGGCAGATGCCGGAGCTGATCGAGAGCGGCTACGTCTATATCGCCAAGCCGCCGCTCTACCGCGTGAAACAGGGCAATCAGGAGACCTACCTGGAGCGCGAGTCCGAACTCGAAGAGCTGCTGCTGCGCGACAAGCTCGAGCAGTTCGAGCTGATCGACGCCTCGGGGGAGAGCCGCAAACTGACCCCGAGCCGCTGGCAGTCCTACATCCGTCGCTCGAAAGAGTACGAGGGCTGGGGCTCATCGCTGCAGGCCGATTACGGCCACGACGTGGTCCGATTCCTGGAGGAGTCGAACCTGCTCGACGAGCAGGTCAAGACCCTGACCGCGGCGCGGGAGCTGATGGAAAAGACGTCCCCGGAAGCCGAGCCGTTCGACACCGAGGTGATCAGCTCTACCGACGATCTGCTCGTCGTCAAGGCGATCGCCCGGAGCAACGGTCTGGCGCGTACTCACCGACTGCCGCGCGAGTTGTTCGAGGACCACGAGTACCGCAAGTTCGCCGAGGTCCACGACGCGCTGCTCAAACAGGTCGGGCGGCCGCCGTTCAAGGTCAGCCGCGGTGAGAAACAAGGCGTCGCGCTCTCCTTCCAGACCCTGCGCGGCGCGGTCCTCGAGTTGGCCCGCGCCGGCGTCCACCTGACCCGCTTCAAGGGGCTCGGCGAGATGAACCCGAAACAGCTGCGTGAGACGACGATGGATCCGGCGAGCCGCACCTTGGCCCGGGTCACGCTCGACGACGCGACCGCCGCCGACCGCATCTTCTCGATGCTGATGGGGGACCAGGTCGCGCCTCGACGAGCCTTTATCGAGACCCACGCCAAAGAGGTGAAATTCCTCGATGTCTAGGAGTGTGTTGTCCGTCCTCACCATTGATGGTGTGAAAGTGGAGGTGCGCTGATGGCCGGCTTCGACACGATCAGCGGCGGTCGCATCGAAGACCGCGGCCTCGAGCAGGAGATGCGCTCGTCGTACCTCGATTACGCGATGAGCGTGATCGTCGGCCGCGCGCTGCCAGACGTCCGCGACGGGCTGAAGCCCGTGCACCGCCGTGTCCTCTACTCGATGTACGACCTCGGCCTGCAGCCGAACCGGCCGTACCGAAAGTGCGCGTTCATCGTCGGCGAGGTAATGGGCAAATACCACCCTCACGGTGACTCGGCGATCTACGACACCTTGGTCCGGATGGCACAGGACTTCTCCCTGCGCTACCCGCTGGTCGACGGCCAGGGCAATTTCGGCTCGATCGACGAAGACCCGGCTGCGGCGATGCGGTACACGGAGGCACGGATGGCGCGGCTCGCCACCGAGATGCTCCGTGACATCGACGCCGACACCGTCGACTTCGGCCCCAACTACGACGAAGAAAACCAGGAACCGCTGGTCCTCCCATCCCGTTTCCCGAACCTGCTGGTCAACGGCACCTCGGGGATCGCGGTCGGGATGGCGACCAACATCCCGCCGCACAACCTGCGCGAGGTCTCCGCCGCGGTGATGGCCTACATCGACGATCCGGCGATCGACCTCGAGGGCCTGATGACCCACATCAAGGGCCCCGACTTCCCGGGCGGCGGGATGATGAGCCGCGAGGGGATCCGCGACGCCTACGCCTCCGGCCGCGGCAGCATCAAAGTCCGCGCCCGCGCCCACGTCGAGCCGCTGAAAGGCGGCAAGGACGCGATCGTCGTCACCGAGCTCCCGTTCACGGTCAAGAAGCTCGGCGAAAACGGTCTCGTGGCGAAGATCGCCGACCTCGTCCGCGACAAAAAACTCGAGGGCATCTCCGATCTGCGCGACGAGACCGACGAACGCGGCATGCGCCTCGTGATCGAGCTCAAACGCGGCGGTCCGCCGGCCAAAGTCGTCCTCAACAACCTCTACAAAAAAACCGCAATGCAGACGACCTTCGGCGCCAACATGGTCGCCTTGGTCGACGGGGTCCCGCGGACCCTCGGCCTGCGCGAGTTGATCGAGCATTACGTCCAGCACCAGCGCGAGGTCGTCACCCGCCGGACGCAGTACGAACTGCGGCGCGCCGAGGCCCGCGCCCACATCCTTGAGGGTCTGCTGGTCGCGCTCGACAACCTCGACGCGGTGATCAAACTGATCCGCGCCTCTACCGATCCCGACGCGGCCCGCCAGGGCCTGATGGATCAGTTCGACCTCTCCCGCGAGCAGGCGCAGGCGATCCTCGACATGCGCCTCCAGCGCCTCACCGCGCTGGAGGCCGACAAAGTCCGCGCCGAGCACGCCGACCTGATGGAGCGGATCGGCGAACTGCGCGCGATCCTCGGCGATGAGTCGCGCGTCATGGGCATCGTCAAAGACGAGCTCGCCGAAATCGTCGAGTCCTACGGCGACGAACGGCGCACCGAAATCGCCGCCTTCGAGGGCGAGGTCGGGATCGAGGACATGATCGCCGACCAACAGATGGTGATCTCGCTGACCGCCTCCGGCTACGTGAAGCGGTTGCCGCTGGCGACCTACCGCCAGCAGAACCGCGGCGGCGTCGGGGTGATGGGGATGAACCTCAAAGAGGACGACTACATCGCCCACCTCCACATCAGCTCGACCCACGACTTCCTCTTGTTCTTCACCAACCGCGGCAAGGTGTACCGACTGAAGGTGTACGAACTGCCCGAGGGCTCGCGCACGGCGAAAGGCTCAAACCTGCGCAACCTCCTGCCGCTGCAGGAAGACGAGCGGGTGATGGCGGTGATCCCGACGCGTGACTTCAAGGAGAACCGCTACCTCGTCTTCGCGACCAGCGATGGTCTGGTCAAGAAGACCGAATTCCTCGCCTATAACACGCCGATCCGCGCCGACGGGATCATCGCGATCAAGGTCCGGCCGGGTGATGAGCTGGTCCAGGTGCGGCTGACGTCGGGCGAAGACGACATCCTGATGGTGTCCCACTCGGGCCACGCCTCGCGCTTCTCCGAGGAGCTGGTCCGGCCGATGGGCCGCGACACCAGTGGGGTCAAAGGCATGAACGTGGGCGGCAAAGACAACCGCGTCCTGGCGATGGACATCGCCCGCAACGACACCGAACTGTTCGTCGTCACCGAGAACGGCTACGGCAAGCGCACCCTGGTTTCCGAATACCCGGTCAAGGGCCGCGGCACGAAAGGCGTTCTGACGATCCGGCTGACGGAGAAAAAGGGCGGCCTCTCCGGCGCCCTGATCGTCAACCCGCACCAGGACCTCCTCTTCATCTCCCAGAACGGGATGGTCCAGCGGACCGGCGTCGAGGGCATCTCCCAGATGGGCCGCTCGACCCAGGGCGTGAAAGTCATGAACATCAAGGACGACGACCGCGTCTCCGCCGTCGCCCTGGTGGTCGAGTCCGACGAGGGGGCCGCGGTCGAAGGGGATGTCGATCAGGTCGAGCTGGAGGGTGAGCCCCCGAGTAGCGACGGGGCGAGCTCGGACGAGTAGCTCTTTGAGCTTGAGAGGAGAGGACCAGGACCCTCTCCTCTCTCAAACTCGGGGATGGTCGCGCTCCCGCCGTCCGAGAATTCGCCCCGACCCCTCGTTACAAGCCGTTCGGAGAGGGTCCTGGTCCTCTTACCGGCCAATGCGAGCTACGCGCGGGCAACGTAGCTAAAGCTGCCAGCCATCCAGGTAGCCCAGCTAAGCGCGGGTCCCTTCCCCCTCTTAGTCGAGAGCTGGCTGCGTAGTTCGCACGCTGTCGAGAGGGAGTCCTGACCCTCTCCGAACGGCTTGTAACGAGCGCCCTGCGGCGATTTCGGACGGGCCGCAATCAATCCAGCGCGAGTTTGAGAGAGGAGAGGGTCAGGACTCCCTCCCTCGGAACGCCTCCCGAACTACGCCGCCTGCGGCAGATACTGCTGCCAGTTGGCAGGAATCTTCGGACTCGCCACCTGGATGAACACGGTCGGTGCCGGCGCCTTCGGCGCGTTCTTCGGATGCATGTGGATCTCCCGCGGCAGCCGGTTGCCCTTCTTGCGATTGCAGGTGGCGCAGGCGGCGACGATGTTCTCCCAGACCGATTCGCCGCCGCGGGAGCGGGGGATGACGTGGTCGACGGTGAGGCCCGATTTGGTCGAGCCGCAGTACTGGCAGGTCCAGGAGTCGCGGGCGAGGACGGCGCGGCGGGTGATCTTGCGGCGGTGGGCCTCGCGCGGGATGCGGACGTAGTTGACCAGGCGGATCACGTCGGGGCGCTCCAGGGTCATGCGCTCGGAGTGGAGGACGTCGCCATTTCGCTGCTCGAGCAACTCTGCCTTTTCCTTCAGGAGCAGCACGGCGGCACGTCGCAAAGTGCAGACGTTGATCGGCTCATACGTCGCATTGAGCACCAGCACCCTGGCCATAATGCGGAAGATTGTAAGCGGGCGGGGGAGCGGCCAGTCAGACGAGGGGATAGGAGCCGAGGATCCGGACCGATTCGGCCTTGCTGCGGAGCGCCTCGATCGCCTCCGCGACCGGCTCGAGATCGAGGCCCCCGTCGACGTCGACGAAGAACATGTAGCGGCCGAGCTGGGAGCGGAGGGGGCGCGACTCGATCCGCGAGAGGTTGATCCCTCGCGCCGAGAACTCGGCCAACGCCGCGACCAGCGCGCCGGGGTGATCTTCACCCAGCTCGGAGAAGATCAATGCGGTCTTCCACTGGGCCCCGTCGGCCGCGACCCCCGGCGCGGTCCCCTCGGGCGCGACCCAGACGAAGCGGGTCACGTTGTTCGCCTCGTCCTGGATCCCCTCGCGCAGGATCACGCAGCCGTAGAGTGCGGCCGCCGCGCGCGAGCCGATCGCCGCCCACGGCCGCGGCGACTCGGCGACCATCCGCACCGCCGCCGCGGTCGAGCTGACGCTGCGCAGTTCGACCCCGGGCAGGTTCTCGCGCAGGAACCGCGCCGTCTGGGCCAGTCCCTGCTGGTGGGAGAGCACCGCCTCGATCTGGCCCAGCTCCACCCCCTCGCGGGTGATCAGGTGTTGGAGCACCGGGTAGTCGTGCTCGCCGATGATCGACACGTTCGGCGCGTCGAACGCGAGGATGTCGAGCGTCCCGCGGACCGACCCCTCGATCGAGTTCTCGTAGGGAGCCAGCGCCCGGTCGGCGCTGCCCTCGATCACGGCGCTGATCGCGTCGAAGACGGTTTCGGTGCGCAACGGCTCGAAGTCACCGCCGCCCAGCGCTTCGGTCAGCGCGTCTTCGGTGAAGGTCCCGGCCGGCCCCAGGTAAGCGATCCGCATCCGCTCAAAACTATTCAAAGTTGACCGTGTAGGTCGCTTCGTTGTTTTCGGCGAACTGCTCGCCGGGCACCGGTTCGGCTTCGACTTCGAGCGTCGTTTCGCCTTCCGGGGCCGGGGTCAGGGGCACGATCGCCGTGCCCGTGGCGCTCGCTTCGAGCGTCGGAATTTCCTGGGTCGTTTCTTTGCCGTCGGCGGTCACCACCACGGTGATCCCGTTCTCGGTCGATTCGCCCTGGTTCTGGACTTCGACTTCGACTTCCGGCGTGCCTTCGGTGACCACCGAGTTCGGCGCTTCCGCAACCAGTTCGGTTTCGCCGATCCGCACCCCGAGCAGGCCGAGGCCGTGGACACCGCCGGTGGTGGTGCCGCTGGTCGAACCGTTCACGTTGCCCAGCGCGCTTTTCACTTCGCCTTCGTCGAGCCACTTGGTCCCGTCGGGGAGGAAGGTGCTCTTCGGCACGTCGTCGCCTTCGATCCCGTTGTCGGCGAGCTTGCCGTCGATTTCCGGCCGGGTCACCGTTTCGTAGATCACGTCGGCGGCGAGCAGTTTCTGCATCTGGCGGGCGATCGCGGCGGTTGCCCTCGGCGCGCCCGCTTCGCCGAGCGCCGTCTTCATCTTGTTCGCGATCTCTTCCATCGCCGAGCTGCGCAGGATGTAGACGAGTTCGAGCGACTTCTGGGCGCTCGACAATTCGCCCGGCGCGCTCAAACCTTCCACCCGCGAGGCGTAATTGACCATCGCGCTGCGGTCGGCGTTGATCTCGCTGGTGAATTCGGTCACCGAGAGGTTGCCCGGATCTTCCAGCTTGCTGAAGAAGTCTTTGCTCGTCTGGTTCGTCTCGTTGACGATCTGTTCGACATTCCGCGCGTAGTCGGAGAGCGCGCTGCGGGCCCGCGCGTCGAGGCATCCCTTCACCCCGAGCACGATCAGGATCAGGACCACCAGCGCCCCACCGAGGGCAAGCAGGCGCCGCAGCATGATCTGCTGGCGTTCAGGGCGGCGGCTGGGCCGGCGCGAACGCCGACTCCCGCCGCTTGAAGTCGAGTACTCCAAGAAACGGCTCTCCAGGGGCTGGTTTGGCTGGCGGAGGAGTATGGCGACTGCGGATGGCCACTCCGTTGAACTTGCCGCTCACGGTGCCTTTTTCCCAACCATAGCCGGGTCGGCGGGGGCAAACGTGACGCCCCGCACGTGCACCTGCACGGCAGGAGGGAGGGGATCCCCGGCGAAGACAAAGATGCTTTGGTCGGCTCCCTTGTATTGGATCGCTTCTTGATCGAGCGCCGCATCGGCAGCGGCGGGTTCGGCGTCGTCTACGAGGCCTGGGACGGCCGGCTCGAGCGCCCGGTCGCGGTGAAGGCGATCGAGCAGCGAGGGGAGGCGGGGAAGCGCGTGATGCGCGAGGCCCAGGCCGCCGCCCGCCTCAACCACCCGGGCATCGTCACGCTTTATGAGATGGGGGAGGAGGACGGCAACGCGCTGCTCGTCTCCGAGCTGGTCGAGGGCGACACCCTGGCCCGCCTCGCCGCCGAAGACGTCCTCTCCGACCGCGAGATCGGCGACATCGGCGCCGATCTCTGCGAAGCGCTCGACCACGCCCATTCGCGCGGCGTCATCCATCGCGACATCAAGCCCCAGAACGTCCAGGTGGTCGACGGCCAGCCGCGGGCGAAGCTGATGGACTTCGGCATCGCCCTGGTCGCCGACGCGGCGGGCCTGACCGCGACCGGTGACGTGATCGGCACGCTCGCCTACATGTCCCCAGAGCAGGCCGAGGGACTCGAGGCCGGCCCCGAGGCCGACGTCTACTCGCTCGCCCTCACGCTGTATGAGTGCTGGAGCGGCGAGAACCCGCACCGGCGCGCCAATGCCGCCGCCACCGCCCGCGCGATCGGCCGCCGCGCCCGCCCGCTGCGCCGCCTGCGCCCCGACCTGCCGCGCGAGCTGACCGAGGAGATCGACGCCTGCCTCGACGCCCGCCCGCGCCACCGCCCCTCGCTCGAGGAACTGGGGATGGCGATCGAGGACTCGCTCGACCAGCTCGCCGAGCACCCCCACCCAGGCTCCTCTCACATCGGCCTCAGGCTCGGTGCGATCGGGATCGCCGCCGCCGTCGGCGCCCTGCTCGTGCTCGGCCATGGGCTTGTACTTCCCTAGAATTCCGCTTCCTCCGCCGAGGTGGAGGCTTGACCCTGCCCCGCAACGCGTGTGACCCAAAGGAGCAGCTCCGATCACCCTTCTCCGCAGACTTGAGTCCGGGATCGAAGGCCTCGTCGAGGGGGTGTTCTCGCGCGCCTTCAGCTCCGAGGTGCAGCCGGTCGAACTGGCCCGCAAACTGGCGAAGGAAATGGACGCCCACAAGACGGCGTCGGTGCAGCGCGTCTACGTCCCCAACGAGTACACCGTCTTCCTCTCCAAGCAGGACCGCTCGAAGCTCGAAGGCTACGAGCGCTCGCTCGAGCAGGAGCTCTCCGGCTACCTGCTCGAGCACGCCCGCCGCCGCGGATACGACCTGCTGACCCGGCCCGCGGTCGAATTCCAGACCGACGAGCGCCTCCGCCTCGGCGAGTTCGGGATCCAGCCGCGGATGGTGAAGGCGCCGGTCCACGAGGGCGAGGCCCCGCGCCAGGGTGAAGAGGGCCACACGATGGTCTACTCGGCGGTCCGTGAGCGCGACCGCTCGCGGCCGAAAGAACCCGAGCAGGACGTCCGCGCGCTGGTCTCCACCCGCGCCGTGATCTCGATGGACGACCGCCGCTACGTCTTCGACGGCCCGCGCGCCACGATCGGCCGCTCGAAGTCGGCCGAGTGCGTGCTCGCCGACCCCAACGTGTCCCGTCGTCACGCCGAGCTGCGCCGCGCCGAGTCGGGCGAGTGGCAGATCGTCGACCTCGGCTCGACCAACGGGATCAAGGTGAACGGCCGCCGCGTCACCTCCACCCGCCTCAGCCCCGGCGACCAGGTGACCGTCGGCACCACGACCTTCCTGTTCGACGTCGAGCAGTAGGGCCAAATGTCAGCCTGGCTTCGGGCCTGGACCGTAAGGTGACGACCGAGTGGCCTACGACCCCCTATCGACCGCGCTGAAATTCGGCTTCCTGGCCGTCCTTTTCGTCTTCCTCCTGGTGATTGCCCGGAGCGCCTTCCGCGACCTGCGGCGGACGGCTTCGCCTGCCCCCGACGCGACCGGGTTCCACGCTCCGGCGGGCTACGGCGGCGAGGTGCAGCGTGGGGTCGACGCCTGGCTGGTGGCGGAGCGCGGCGGCGGGCTCGAGCGTGATGCCCGCTTCGACCTGATCGGCGGGCTTTCGATCGGCCGCTCCAAGGACGCCGACGTGCAGATCGAGGACCGCTACGCGTCGGGGATCCACATCCGCCTCTTCTCGCGCGAAGGGCGACATTTCGTCGAGGACATGAGGTCGACCAACGGCACCATCCTGAACGGGGCCGAGCTGGAGGGTGAGGCCGAGCTGGTCGACGGCGACACGATCCAGATCGGCGATACGGTCTTCCGCTTCGAGGCTTCCTAGTGCGAGGTGGGTTGGGGAAGAGATGACGCTGCGGATCACCGACCAGGCCTATGCCACCGACACCGGCCGGCAGCGCAGCGCCAACGAGGACTCGGTCTTCGTCCGCGCCCCGGTCTTCGTCATCGCTGATGGGATGGGAGGTGCCCAGGCCGGCGAGGTCGCCTCGAAAACCTCGGCCGAGGCGTTCGACCGCGAGCTGCCCGAGGGTCCGCCGGAGCGGGTGCTGAAGCAGACGATCGAGGGCGCCAACCGGACGATCCACAAGCTCGCCCATCAGGACTCGAGCCTGGCCGGGATGGGCACGACGACGACTGCCGCGATCCTCGACGAGCAGGCCGAGGAGGTGGCGATCGGCCACGTCGGCGACAGCCGCGCCTACCGGCTGCGACGGGGCAAGCTGGAACGGCTGACCCGCGACCACTCGCTGGTCGAGGAGATGCGGCGCAAAGGCCAGCTGACCGAGGCGCAGGCCGAGGACCACCCGCAGCGCTCGATCATCACCCGGGCGCTCGGCCCCGAACCGGAGGTCGAGGTCGACCTGCAGACGGTCCCCGCACAGGCGGGCGATGTCTTCCTGATCTGCTCCGACGGGCTGACCACGATGCTCGACGACGACCACATCGGGCGGCTGCTGGCGCGCGCCACCTCGATGCCGAACGCGGTCCGCGCACTGGTCGACGAAGCCAACAGGGCCGGCGGTCGCGACAACATCAGCGTGATCGCCTTCAAGGTCGTCGACGCGGCCGAACCGTCGCTCGCCTCCGAGGGGGCGACGCTGATCGGCACCACCGCCGAGGAGGCGGGGCTGACCGCGACCGAGGTGCGCCGCCGCGCCGCCGCCGACGCGGCACGCAAGCGGCGCGCGGACCAGGACGCGGCGAAGCCGGGCAAGCGCCGGCGCCGGGTCAAACGGGCGGCAAGCCTCGTCGCCCTGTTGGCGGTGGTCGGGGCGATCGTCTTCGGCGCCACCTACGGCCTCCACCACACCTGGTTCCTCGGCACCGACGACGCCGGCCGCGTCACCCTCTACCGCGGCGTCCCCTACGAACTGCCCTTCGGGGTCAAGCTCTACAGCGAACGCTATGCCGCCCCGGTGCAGACGAACGCTCTTCCCGAACGGCGGGAGGACGCGGTGACCGGCCACTCGGTCCGCTCACGCGCCGACGCGGTCAAGCTGCTGGAAGAAATCGAACGCGGCCAGGGGATCACCGAACCCATCAACACCACCGGCACGGGGGCCGGCGGATGACGCGCGCCCGCAACCGTGAGCTGCTCGCCCTGATCCCCGTGGCGCTCCTGCTGACCGCCGGGTTCGCCGCCGTCTTCGCCCAGGACCACTCGAAACTCGGCAACCTCAGCTACACCTACGGCGCCTACTTCTTCGCCGTCTGCCTGGCGACCCACATCTACCTGCGGATCCGGTTGCCGAACGCCGATCCCTACCTCTTCCCGCTGATGGCCCTCTTGACCGCGTTCGGGCTGGTGATGATCTACCGGATCGACGAAAGCCTCGCCCGCGACCAGGCCAACTGGTTCGTCTTCGGTCTCATCCTCTTCGCGCTGACGATCCAGTTCCTGCGCGACTACGAGGTGCTCGAGCGCTACCGTTACATCATCGCCACGGCCGGGCTGCTGCTGCTGCTGGCGCCGCGCATCCCCGGGATCGGCGAACAGGTCAACGGCGCCTACCTCGGGGTGAAGATCGGCCCGATCTCCTTCCAGCCGACCGAGTTCGCGAAGCTCGCGATCGTCGTCTTCCTCGCCTCCTACCTGCGCGAGAACCGCGAGGTGCTGATCGTCGGGGCGCGGCGGATCCTCGGCGTCACCCTGCCGCCGATCAAACACTTCGGGCCGATGCTGGTCGTCTGGGGCGCCTCGATGCTGATGCTCGTCTTCATCCGCGACCTCGGCAGCTCGCTGATGTTCTTCGCCGTCTTCCTCGCCCTGCTCTACGTCGCGACCGGGCGTTTCAGCTTCGTGGTGATCGGGACGCTGCTCTTCCTGGTCGGCGCCTGGTTCATCGTCGCGACCGTCCCGCACGTCCACGAGCGGGTCGAGATCTGGCTCCACCCCTACGTGGAAGCGCAGGGAAGCGGGTACCAGATCCTCCAATCGATCTTCTCCCAGGCCGACGGCGGGATCTTCGGCAAAGGCTTCGGGCAGGCGTTGATCCACGTGCCCGGTCACCCCAAAGAAACGATGCTGCCGGCGGCCGAAACCGACACGATCTACTCGCTGATCGTCAACGAGCTCGGCCTTTTCGGCGCCTGCGGCCTGATCGCCACTTACCTGCTGATCACGGCGCGCGGCTTCAAGGTCGCCCTGCTCGCCCGCGACGGCTTCTCGAAGCTGCTGGCGACCGGGCTGACCGCGGTCTTCGCGATCCAGGCGTTCGTGATCATCGGCGGCGTCACCCGGGTGATCCCGCTGACCGGCGTCACCCTGCCCTTCGTCTCCTACGGCGGCAGCTCGATCGTCGCCAACTTCGTCCTGCTGGCGCTGCTCCTGCTGATCTCCGACCGGGCCCGCCGCGAAGCCGAAGAGGAACCGGAACGCCGTGACCGCGATGAACCCCTGGGGGCGCTGGCGTGAACCGCCAGATCGTCAAACTCTTCGCCTTCATCGTCGTCCTCTTCGGCGTCCTGGTCGGCTTCACGTCCTACTGGTCGGTCTTCGACGCGAAGGCGCTGAAGGAAAAAACCGTCAATCGCCGGCCGCTGCTCGAGCAGCAGCAGATCCCCCGTGGCCGGATCCTCGCCGCCGACGGTTCGGTGATCGCCAAGTCGTTCTCGGAAGGTCACGGCGCCAACCGGCGCTACACCCGTCACTACCCGTACGGGAAGCTCTTCGGCCACCCGATCGGCTACAGCTTCATCGAATACGGCCAGTCGGAATTCGAGAAGTTCCACAACGAAGAACTGACCGGCGAAGAATCGGAATTCGGCTCGATCCTCGACGAGCTGACGGGCCAGAAGCAAGAAGGCGAACAGATCGTCACCAACCTTGACCCGCACGCGCAGGAAATCGCGCTCGGCGACCTCGAAGCGGCGGGCTTCGGCGCCGTCGTCGCGATCGAACCGAGTACCGGCGCGGTCAAGGTGATGGCCTCCAACGCGCCCTACGACCCGAACCGGGTTCCCGACGAACTCGAAAAGCTGAACCACGAGAACGTCACCACGCCGCTGGTCAACCGGGCGACCTTCTCGCGCCAACCGCCCGGCTCGACCTTCAAGGTGGTGACCGCCGCCGCCGGTCTCGAATCGGGAGTTATCACCCCGGAAACGACGATCGACGCGCCAGGCTCGATCATCGATGAAGGCCATGAACTCGCCAACGACTACAACCAGGACTGGGGCAGCATCTCCCTCGACACCGCGTTGACCAACTCGGTCAACACCTGGTTCGGCCAGCTCGGCCAGAAAGTCGGCCAGGACAAGCTCTTCACGACGATGGAAAAGTTCGGATTCGGCTCGCTGCCACCGATCGACCTGCCCGAAGACGAGATGCTGCCCAGCGGCATCGTCGGCGAAAACCAGGAAATCCTCGGCCGCAAGGACCCGGTCGACCTCGCCCGTGTCGCGATCGGTCAGGAGCGGCTGCTGGCGACGCCGATCCAGATCGCGATGGTCGCCGCCGCGGTGGCCAACAAGGGCAAGCTGATGAAGCCGCAGATCTGGAACCGGGTGGTGGACGTCGACGGCAGCGTCACCAAGCGGCTGAAGCCGGAGGTCTACAGCGAACCGATCTCGGCGAAGACCGCAGAAGAGCTGACCACGGCGATGGAAGGCGTGGTCAGCGAAGGGACGGGGACCAACGCGGCGATCTCCGGCGTCCAGGTGGCGGGCAAGACCGGCACCGCGGAAACGCCCGGCAACAAGGCCTGCGGCGGCGGCGAAGAAGAGAACCAGGCCTGGTTCATGGGCTTCGCGCCCGCCAATGACCCGAAGATCGCGATCGCGGCTTCGGTCGAGTGCACGGAACAGTTCGGCAACGACGTGGCCGCGCCGATCTTCCGCGACGTCGCGGAAGCGATCCTGGCCGGCGAATGAGCTCAAGGATGAACTGGGGAGAATCGAGATGACGAGGGGAGAGTTGCGTGGCTGAGGTCGAGGTCGGCTCGGTCGTCGACGGGCGCTACAAGGTGCTGGCGAAGATCGGCGGCGGCGGCATGGCCGAGGTCTGGCTCGCCGAGGATTCGCACCTGCAGCGGCGGATCGCGCTGAAGGTCCTACACCGGCGCTTCGCCCAGGACCGCGAGTTCGTGATGCGCTTCCAGCGCGAGGCCGAGTCGGCCGCCGGGCTGCAGCATCCGAACATCGTCTCGGTCTTCGACCGCGGCGAGTGGGAGGGCACTTACTACATCGCCATGCAGTACGTGGAGGGGCCGACGCTGAAACAGCTGATCGACTCCGGGATCACGGTCGAGCAGGGCGTCGCGGTGATCCGCCAGGTCCTGCAGGCGGCGGGATACGCGCACCGGCAGGGGATCGTCCACCGCGACCTGAAGCCACAGAACGTGCTCGTCGACCCGGAGGGCAAAGCGGTGGTGACCGACTTCGGCATCGCCCGCGCCGGGGTCTCCGAGATCACCCAGACCGGCTCGGTGATGGGGACGCCGCACTACCTCTCGCCCGAGCAGGCCCAGGGCTTCGACGTGACGGCCGTCTCCGACCTCTACTCGATCGGCGTGATGCTCTACGAGGCGCTCACCGGGCGAGTTCCGTTCGAGGGCGAATCGGCCGTCGCGGTGGCGATGAAACAGGTCTCGCAGATGCCCCAGCGGCCGAGCTCGATCCAGCCGCGGGTGAGCCCGGCGCTCGACGCGGTGGTGATGCGGGCGCTGGAGAAGGACCCCGGCCAGCGGTTCCAGAGCGCCGACGCCTTCATCGCCGCGCTCGACCAGGCGATGCGCGACCCGGGCGGGGCGGGGCGGGGGACGACCTCCTTCGCGGCGCTGCCGCCGGTCGTCGCGGCGCCGGTCGACGAGGATGGGGAGGACCCGGAGGCGGCGCGCAAGCGGCGGCGGAACTGGTGGATCCTCGCCGCCCTGGTGGCGATCCTGATCGGCGCGCTGATCGGGATCCTGGCCAGCCGCGACACCACCACCGACGTGCCGAGCGTCGAAGGCCGCAGCCTCCAGCGGGCGGAAGAAATCCTCGAACAGCACGGCTTCACCGTGAACCAGCCGCCGATCCAGGTCGAACGGCCGATCGAGGCGGGCACCGTGTTGGAGCAGGACCCGACCCCTTCGCCTCCCGGGGGCAAGGCCGAAGAAGACTGCTCCTTCCTCACCCTCTTCTGCTCGAAGCCGGCGGTGACGCTGACGGTCAGCATCGGGCCGGGCGAAGGGGTGATCCCGGGCGTCGCCGGACTGAGCCAGGAAGAAGCGACGGAAAAGCTCGAAGCGGCCGAATTCAAGGTGGCGACCGAACACATCAACTCGCAGTCGGTCGAAGAAGGGAACGTCGTCTACGCCGAACCGCGCTCCGGCAACTCGGCCACGCACGGCTCGACCGTGACGATCTTCGTCTCCAGCGGGCCGAAGCTGACCAAGGTGCCGGTCCTGGTCGACAAGCAGCGGCGGCTCGCGGTGCAGGAAATCCGCAGTCGCGGGCTCACTCCCGAAGTCGGCGAAGAGGAATCGAACGCGCCGGTCGGCCGGGTGCTGCGACAGTCGCCGAGCGCGGGCAAGGAACTGGAACCGGGCTCGACCGTGCAGATCATCGTCTCCTCCGGGCGGGAAACGAAGAAGATGCCCGGCGTGATCGGCCTCGAACGCCGCGAAGCTGTCGAAACGGTGCGCGAAGCCGGCCTCACCCCGGTGGTCCAGGAAGAAGAAACGCGCAACGAAGAAAAGATCGGGCTGGTGACCCGCCAGTCGCCGAGCGGCGGCACCGAGTTGACGCCGGGGGCCGAAGTGACCCTGATCGTCGGCAAGCGCGCCGCCGCGTTGCCGGAAGAAGAAGTGGAACCCGAAGAAGAAGAAGGCGAAACGCCGTGAGGGTCGCGGTCCTCTCGGGCGGGCGCTCCTCCGAGCACGACATCTCGGTCAACTCCGGCGCCTCGGTGATCAAAGGGCTGGAAGAGGCGGGCCATGAGGTGGTCGAGGTGCGGATCGGCCGCGACGGCCGTTGGCTCGCCGCGGGCGCCCCGGTCGACCTCGTGCCCGGTGGCGGCCTGCTCGACGCCGACGTCGCCTTCCCGGTCCTCCACGGGGCCTTCGGCGAGGACGGCAGCCTGCAGGGCCTGCTGGAGATGCTCGACCTGCCCTACGTCGGCTCCGACGTCCTCTCCTCGGCCACCTGCATGGACAAGCTGACGCTGAAGCGCCTGCTGGCCGGGCAGGGGATCCCGCAGGTCGACTTCGTCGCGGTCGGCGAAGCGGGCTGGCGCGAGCGCTGCGCCGCGCTGGGGACGCCGCTCTGGGTGAAGCCCTCGCGGATGGGCTCGAGCGTCGGCATCACCCGGATCGAGGACCTCACGGCGCTCGATGGCGCGGTGGAGACGGCGCTCCGCCACGACCCGCGGGTGATCATCGAGGCCTCCGCCCACGGGCGCGAGATCGAGTGCTCGGTGCTCGGCAACGAGGACCCGCAGACCTCGATGCCGGGCGAGATCATGGCCCACGCCGAGTGGTACGACTTCGAGGCGAAGTACGGCGAGGGGGGCATGGACCTGGCCGTCCCGGCGCCGATCTCGGAGATCGAGAGCGAGCGGGTCCGCGAACTCGCCGCCGAGGTCTTCACGCTGGCCGGCTGCTCCGGCCTGGCCCGCTGCGACTTCTTCGTCGAGCCGGACGGCACGGTGCTGGTCAACGAGATCAACACGATGCCCGGCTTCACCGAGACCAGCGTCTACGCGAAGCTGCTGGAGGCCGGCGGGCTCTCCTACGCGGACCTCTGTGATCGCCTCGTCGGCCTCGCCGTCGAGCGCCACCAGCGCGCCCGCTCCTACGAGTTCTAGGGGGCGCCCGGCGATCCCCGGGCTTGTTCGAATAGCCCACGGAGTGGGCTATTCGAACAACTTGATGTCTGAGATTTCGACCTGGTAGCGACCGTCTTGGTCGCTCGCCGGGGAGGCCTTGGTGAACCAGATCAGGAAGTACTTGGCGGCGCCCGCGAGGTGCAGCTGCACTTCCTCTTCCTTGCCGGCGTCCGTCACCTCGCCGACCGGTTCGCCCCATTCTTCGATTTCTTCTGGCGGGCCCGCGGCGGCGGCGAAGATCTGCGCGTCCCAGCCCGGCGTGGGGGAGAGGATCTTCATCGTCGTCGGCGAGGCGGCCGCCTTCGAGGTGACGTAGATCCCGACCCCCGGGTCAGGGCCGGTCTTGGTCCCGGCGAAGGTGTCGGTGTCGTAGTGCTCGGTGGTCCAGGAGGTCCCGGTCGGGTTGCCGTCGACCGCGTATTCCTCGATTTCGTCTTCCTCGTGTTCGTCGCCGTCGGGGTCGTAGGCGGTCGCACCGTCCAGCGCCACCGGCGTCCCGCTCGACTTCTGCGGGGTTCCGTTTTCGTGGTTGCCGACGACCGGCGTGTTGCCGCTCGAGTCGACCAGGATGATCACCACGACCGCGACGGCGATCAGCGCCACCAGCGCGACCAGTCCCCAGGACCAGCGCGCCCGGGCCGAGAGCTTGCGGCTCGCCGGCGGCACCGCCTCCAGCACGCTGGTCGCCTCGCCGGTGGTCGAGCCCGCCCGCGCCGCCTCGACCTCGAGCGCGGTCGAGAGGTCGTCGATCATCTCGCCGATATCGGCGTAGCGTTTTGCCGGGTCCTTGGCCGTCGCCCGCTCGACCACCAGGGCCGAGGCGGCCGAGAGTTCCGGCCGCATCGCCTGCACGTCGGGCAGCTCCTCGTTGACGTGTTTCATCGCCACGCCGACCTGGCTGTCGGCGGCAAAGGGGACCTCGCCGGTGAACATCTCGTAGAGGACGACACCGAGCGCGTAGATGTCGGAGCGCTGGTCGGTGCCGCGGCCCATCGCCTGCTCGGGGGCGACGTAGTCGGTGGTCCCGAGGACGCGGCCGGTGGCGGTCATCCCGTCCTGCTCGAGCTGGCGGGAGATGCCGAAGTCGGTCAGCTTGGCCCGGCCCTCGGCGTCGATCAGCACGTTCTGCGGCTTGATGTCCCGGTGGACCATCTTGCGGGCGTGGGCGACGGTGAGCCCGCGGGCGATCTCGATCGCGTAGGCGAGCGCCTCCTGCACGTCGAGCGGTCCGACCCGGTTGATCCGCGCCTTCAGCGTCTCCCCTTCGACGTACTCGAAGACGATGTAGGGGTAGCCGCCGTCCTCGCCCGCGTCGATCACCGAGACGACGTTGGGGTGGGAGAGCTTGGCGACCGCGCGCGCCTCCTGGCGGAAGCGCTCCAGCTGGTCGGCCTGCTCGGACATCTCGCGGTGCATCACCTTCACCGCCACCGGCCGGTCGAGGGTCGTGTCGCGGGCCAGGTAGACGGTCGACATCCCGCCCGAGCCGAGTTTGGCCTCGAGGCGGTAGCGGCCCGAAAGCACGGTGCCGATCATCCGCGAGCTGGTCTTGGCGCGGTCCGGCATCAGAACTTGGAGCCTGTCTCGCTGGCTGTCGGGGGCATCGGGGCGGTCTGAATATTGTCGAGCACGTGTCCGTAGAGGTTCGCTACTTCTCCGACCCTGCCTGCACGTGGTCGTGGGCTGCCGAACCAGCCCTGCGCCGGATCATCTTCGAGTTCGACGGAGAACTCGATTTCGTCTGGGCGATGGGCGGACTCGCCCGCCGCTTCGGCTCGGCCTACCGCGACAGCGAAGCGGCGATCGGCACGGGGCCCGACTGCTTTGCAGACCTGATGTCGCATTGGCTCAACGTAGCCGGTCGGACGGGGATGCCGTGCGACCCTCGACTATGGACTTAGAGCCTGTCTCGAAACCCCCGCGCACGCCTGGCGGCACCGGACACACTTCGCGGGGCGTCGTCCTCGGTCGGCCAAATGGCGCTGCCATTCGGCCTCCCTGCGTCCTACCCCCGCTCGGTCCGGCACTCGCCAGTCGCACACGCGGGTTTCGAGACAGGCTCTTGGCCCCGATTTCCGGGACCTTCCCGGCCTGCATCGCGGTCGAGGCTGCCGCTGAGCAGGGCTGGGAGCCCGCCTACCGCTATCTGCGGCGCCTACGCGAGGGAATCCTCTGCGGACGCCGCAAGCTCGACCAGCGGGCCGCGCTGGTCGAGGAGGCAGGCCCGGCGGGGCTCGACGTGGCCGCCTTCGAGGCGGCGTTCAACTCGGAGGAGCCGGCCGAGGCGTTCGCCGCCCACATGAAGGAGGCCCGTGAGGTGCCCCCGGAGGCCCGCGCTGCGGGCAAGACCAGCGTCACCGAAGGCCACGAACGCCTCAGCTTCCCCTCCGCGATCTTCATCGGCGAGGACGGCGAGCGCCATGGGGTCTGGGGCTTCCGGCCGGTCGAGGCCTACCGCGAAGCGGCCCTGGCCGCAGGCGCCCGTCAGGTGAACGAGGGACCCCGGCCAATCCTTGAGGCGGTCGCACGATTCGGCCGCTTGGCCGTCCCCGAGGCCACGTTCCTAGCGCAGAGCGATTCGACCGAGACCCGCGCCGAGCTCTGGCGCCTCGCCGCCGAAGCGAAGCTCGAGCCCGTCAGCGCCCTCACCGGCACCCTCGTCCAGCTCCCCTAGACCGCGTCCGTCACACCTTCACATCACCGCGCCGGCCGAGTGCCGAGTTAGGGCCGCTATAGCGACCTCAACTCGTCACTCGTCGCGGGTCGTGCGACCAAAGGCGCGCGGAATCGCTCAGTGGGTTGCTCTGCCGACTAGGTAGCTGACGAAGGCAACGAGGAGCAGGACCGGACTCAGGCCGAGCGAGACTGCGACCCCGACGAGCGTGAGCAACAGCCCGAGTTCTTCCCTCGTCAGGTACATACTCGGTTGGTGACGCGGTCCACCACAAGCACCGTTCACTATCAGGCAAAAACCGCAGCCAATCAAATACGACTTGTGCAAATAAATCGGCCGCACGCAGCGGCGTCAGCGGGTGACGACGCCGGCGTCGTCGGTGACGCGGCCGATCCGGGCGGCGCCGGGGTGATGGGTGCGGAGCATCTCGAGGGTTCGGGACTCGTCGTTCTCGGGGACGACGACGGTGAAGCCGCAGCCCATGTTGAAGATCTCGTGCATTTCCTCGTCGGCGACGTTGCCGCGCTCGGCGATCAGGGCGAAGAGGGGCGGGATCGGGAGGGGGCGGTCGATCTCGTAGCCGACCGGCGCCGCCAGGCGGAGCAGGTTGTTGACCCCGCCCGAGGTGATGTGGGCGAGGCCGTGGACGTCGACCTCGGAGCGGAGCAGCTCGACGATCGCCTTCACGTAGATCACGGTCGGCTCGAGGAGGGCCTCGCCCAGCGGCCGTCCCAGCCGCCCTTCCGGATCGTCGGCCATGTCGAGGCCCTCGAGCGAGGCGCGGGCCAGCGTGTAGCCGTTCGAGTGGAGCCCGGAGGAGGGGATGCCGATGATCGAGTCGCCCGCCGCCGCCCGCCGACCGTCGATGATCGCGTCGAGCGCCACCGTGCCGAAGCATGCCCCGGAGACGTCGACCCCGTGGACCATCTCGCCCAGCTGGGCCAGCTCGCCGCCGGGGATCTCGATCCCGGCCAGCGTCGCCCCCCGCGCCAGCCCGACCCCGATCGCTTCGCAGATCTCCGGGTTGGCCCGGTCGATCGCGATGTAGTCGAGCATTGCCAGCGGCTCCGCGCCGACGCAGATCACGTCGTTGACGTTCATCGCCACGCAGTCGATCCCGACCGTGTCGAGCCTGCCCAGCGCTTCGGCCAGCACCAGCTTGGTCCCCACCCCGTCGGTGGAGAGGGCGATGCCAAGGTTCGGCGCCACCTCGATCACGCTCGCGTAGTGGCCCGGCAGCGGCACCTGGGCCGAGGGCCGTCCCAGCTCGATCCTGCCCAGCGCGCGGACCAGCCCGGCTACCGCCAAGTCGGCGGCGCCCTGGTCGACCCCGGATCTGGCGTAGGCGTCGTCGTTCAAGCTGGCGATTCTTTCAACTTGCTCAGGAGATCGGGTGCCGGTTCGAAGACGTAACGCCGTCCCTTGCGGGTCTGGACGAGGACGCCCTGCTTTCCAAGGTCGGCGAGATCCGCGCGCGCGGTCTCATGAGTCACCCGATGGCTGCCGGCATGACTGTCGAAGGAGTAGCTGGCGTCAGGATGTCTGATGGCATCGGTGATGAGCGCCAGCTGTCGGTGGTTGAACTGCTCAGTGCCCTTGAGAAGTCTCTCGACGTCTCTGACCTCGGAGATCTTTCTCTGCAGGTAAAGGTGGAGGTCCTCGATGGCACGCTCGATCACGTCAAGTTGATGCAGCAGAAAGTAAGTCGCGTCTCCCTCGTCTAGCTCCGTTTCCATGAATGCGCGCCCGTACTGCGCGGGAGCCTTCCTTATAAAGCGAGAAATAGGGAGATACTCAGCCAGCCAATATCCGCGCACCCGCATCAGCCAGAAAAAAAGGATCCGCGCGGTCCTTCCGTTGCCGTCCTCGAAGGGATGGTCATAGGCGAGCCAGTAGTGCAGCAGGATGGCCCTGACGACAGGATGCACGAACCGATCGCCGTCGTCATCTCCTTCGTTGGCGAATGCGCAGAGTCGTTCCATGCGCTCCGGTAGTTGCTCGGCCGGTGGGGGGTGATGAATGGGCTTCTCATCGTCGTCTCGATCGAAGACAGCCACCCGGACGTCTCCCGGGCGCTGGAATCTACCCGCGGCCGAGGGGTCGTCGAGGGTCCCATCCGTGACGATTCGGTGGAGCTCGAGCAGCCTGTCGACAGTCAACTTGTCGTCCATCTCGTTTCGCATGAACTGCAGGGCTCTGTAGTTGTTGGAGATCATTCTCTCGCTTCGGTCCTTGGGCTCCCGACCCGACCGGAGCAACTCTTTGGCGACCGTTCGTGAGGTCGTGGCGCCCTCGAGCTGGCTAGAACGGATCGCCTCCTCCATCAACGAGTTGACGAGAAACCGCTGCCCAGCTTGGCGCTCTGAAGTCACAACCTCGTCCATGGCGACCTCCCCACTACATCTTTGGTCGATGCGATGAAGGTGTCGAAGAAGGAGATCAGGAAGGGAATACCCAAACGGTCGATCCTCGAGATCCGTCAATGGGATTCGGCGCAGATCGTCGACCCGAGCGAGCTTGATCTTCAGCCACCAGGTCTTCGAGTCCAGATCCTTCGGCGGATCTAACCTGCGGAGCTTGTCCCAGTGGAGGTATTCAGATTGCGTGCGGATGTCTACCGGCGACTCGATGGCTCGAATAATTGCCTCCGAGCCCATGTCGCCGATCAAATCGCCTATCGATGGGGCCTTCTCCAGATACATGCCAACTCCAAATCAACTCCAAGTTGTTCCAAGATTTGGAAGTGTAGCTATTCCAAGTGCAAATCTTATTTGGATTTGGACAACTTACGCAGGACGACCCCGGCGAGAGCCGCCCGGTAGGCCGAGTAGGGCCAGAGGGCGCGGTCGCGCTCGACCAGGCCGATCAGCCGCTGGGAGGCCAGGGTGGAGACGAAGGAGGCGCCGATCCCGACCGCCAGGGTGCGGCGCAGGCGCGGGGTCGTCCCTCGCTTCGCCAGCCGGACACCCTTCAGGCCGGTCGCCCCGACGATGATCGGCAGCGCGATCGTGCGCGAGAGCAGGTTCGCCTGCTCGCGTGAGAAGCGCCGCCAGCGCGCTGCCGCCAGGGTCACCCCGTTGCGCGACACCCCCGGGGCCAGTGCCGCCGCCTGGGCGACGCCGAGCACCAGCCCGTCGACGGGGGTCGCTTCGCCCCGCCCGCGCAGCTGCTCGCGGCGGTCGGCGACCACCATCAGCACCGCGCCCGCCAGCAGCCCGTAGGCGGTCGCCCGCGGCCCCCCGAGCCGCGACTCGATCTGGCGCTCGAACCCGTAGCCGACCGCCGCGGCGGGCAGGAAGGAGAGCGTCAGCAGGAGCGCCCGGCGCAGGTCGAAGCTGCGCAGCTCCTCCGCGATCAGCCGCCGCTGGCCGATCAGCAGCGCCGCCGCGGCGCCGGTGTGGAGCGCCACCTCGAAGCTCTTGCGCACCTCCGGGTCGATCGCCTCCCAGTCCCAGCCCGCCAGCCAGGGGACGAGGACGATGTGGGCGGAGCTGGAGACCGGTAGGAGCTCGGCCGGGCCCTGGATCAGTCCCAGGACGACGGCCCGGCGAGCGGGCAGCGCCCCGTCGCTCAATTGCCCGGCGTCGTCGTCTCGCCCTGGGGTGCCGCCGGCCCACCCTCCGGCGGCTCGCTGCGGTACCGCTTGTAGAGCCAGTAGGCGACCAGCGCGACGAGGGCCGCGACGACGATGTAGTCGAGGATCGAAAGGTGTTCGCGCCACTTTTCCCATTCGTCGCCGACCGCCCGGCCGAGCAGGCCGAAGCCGAGGACCCAGGGGATCGAGCCGAGCGCGGTCAGCCAGGTGAACCGCCAGAAGGGCATCTTCGCCAGCCCGGCAGGCAGCGAGATGAAGGCGCGGACGAGCGGGATCATGCGGCAGACGAAGACGGTGACGTCACCGTGCCGTTTGAACCAGCCGTCGACTTTCGCCAGGCGCGCCGGGCTGACGTGGATCAGCTTGTTGCGTTCCATCAGGTCGACACGGCCGTAGTAGCCGATCGCGTAGGTCAGCCAGGAGCCGACCATGTTGCCGAGGAAGCCGGCGATGAAGATCTCCAGCAGCGTGTGGTGGCCTTCGGAGACGGTGAAGCCCGCGAACAGCATCACCGCCTCGCTCGGGATCGGGATGCAAGCCGAGCCCGCGCCCATCAGCAGGAAGACGCCCGCCAACCCGGTGTCGTTGATGACGTTGACGCAGAATTCGACGATCGGCCCGGTCAGGCTGGCCTGGGGGAGAAGCATGCGCGGGGACACTACAACCCCGATCCTTAGGAACGGGCCTTAAACTCGGCTGTTCATGCGCCGGTTGAACCACCCCGTCTACCGGAACAGACTGGGACAGATCCTGGCTGACGCGGCACTCGTCGCGCTGGCCTACTTCCTCGCCTTCCAGCTGCGGTTCCTCGACGACCCGCACGGCTGGCCGCACCGCTACGAGGTGCTGTTCGCCCAGTCGGTCGGCTTCGTCATCGCGGGCAAGCTGATCATCTTCGGCGCCGCCGGGCTCTACCAGAAGTGGTGGCGCTACGTCAGCGGCCGTGACTTCCTGCTGATCCTGCGCGCGGTGGCGATCTCGAGCGCCCTGCTGGTGATCGCCTTCGCCGTCGTCCAGCCCTTCGAACACCGCCTGCCGCGCTCGGTCGAGGTGATCGACTTCCTCTTCACCCTGATCCTGATCGCCGGCGCCCGCCTGCTGGTGCGGCTGATCGTCGAGCGCCCCTCGAAGGGCGCCCGGGTGCCGAAACACGAGGTGCTGATCGTCGGCGCCGGCTCCGGCGGCCAGATGGTGGTCCGCGAGCTGCGCCTCAACCCGGCCCTCGGGGCGACCGCGATCGGCTTCGTCGACGACGACCCGCGCAAGCGCGGGATGCGGATGATCGGCGGGATCAAGGTGCTCGGCTCGACCGACGAGATCGCCCCGATCCTCGACGAGACCGACCCCGACGAGGTGATCATCGCGATCCCCTCGGCGCCCGGGACCCTGCGCGCCAAGGTCGTCGCCGCCTGTCGCGAGCGCCGCATCCGCGTGCGCACGCTGCCCACCGTCTTCGAGCTGCTGCGCGGCGGCGTGCAGCTGAACAAGCAGCTGCGCGACGTCCAGGTCGAGGACGTGCTCGGGCGCGAGCCGATCGTGGTCGAGCTCGACCGGGTCGGCGCTTACCTGCACGACAAGATCGTCCTCGTCACCGGCGCGGGCGGCTCGATCGGCTCCGAGCTCTGCCGCCAGATCGCCCGCGTCAACCCGCGCCTGCTGGTGATGCTCGACCACGCCGAGGACAACCTGTTCGAGATCGAGCGCGAGATGCTCGACGAGCGCCACTTCTCCAACGCCGAGTCGGTGCTCGCCGACTGCCGCGAACCGCACCGGATGCTGGAGACGATGCAGCGCTTCCGGCCCGACGTCGTCTTCCACGCCGCCGCCTACAAGCACGTGCCGCTGATGGAGGCCAACCCCCTGGAGGCGGTCCGCAACAACGCGATCGCCACCCGGATCACCGCCGAAACGGCGGCCGCGGCGAAGGCCGAGCGCTTCGTCCTCATCTCCACCGACAAGGCGGTCAACCCGAAGACGGTGATGGGCGCCTCGAAGGCGATGGCCGAGTGGATCGTCGAGGTCGCCGGCCACACCCACCCCGGCACCCGTTTCGCCTCGGTGCGCTTCGGCAACGTGCTCGCCTCCTCGGGCAGCGTGGTGCCGATCTTCCGCGGCCAGATCGAGCGCGGCGGCCCGGTCACCGTCACCCACCCGGAGATGACCAGGTACTTCATGACGATCCCGGAGGCGGTGCAGCTGGTGATCCGCGCCGGCGACATCGGCGCCGGAAAAGGCGAGGTCTTCGTCCTCGACATGGGGGAACCGGTGAAGATCGTCGACCTGGCCCACAACATGATCCGCCTGGCGGGCTACGAGCCCGAACGCGACATCGCCATCGAGTTCACCCAGCCGCGGCCGGGGGAGAAGCTCTCCGAGGTGCTGTTCTCAGAGAACGAGGTGGCCCAGGCGACGGCGGCGAAACGGATCAACCGGGCGGTGCGGACGACGCCGATCGAGCCCGTCTGGGTCGATTCGACGCTCGCCTCGTTGGAAGCGCTGATTCTGGCCGGGGATGAGGCTAATTTGGCAGAGCGGGTCGTAGAGTTGATCGCCCAGCCGGGCGAAGACGCTACGAAGGTCGTGCTGGACGAGTAGCCTTCCGCAACTTTGGTCCACACCGTTGAAAGAATCGGCTCCTTTGCGGGGCTAGCGTCATTCCTGGGGCTGGCCGTGTTCGCGCTGCTCCTTTTCGCCCACGGCCGGGACATCCGCCGGCTGCGGGATTGGGCCGGGTCGGCGCCCGAGCGCGAACAGGAACGGATGGAGGCGACGCAGACCATCGCCGCCCAGCGGGCGGAAGAGCTGCGCGAACTGGAGGAGTCCCGGACCGCCGAGCACGGCGCGATCGCCGACCGCGAGCTGCGGCGGCAGCGGCGCGAGGAAGGGCTGCCCGAGCAGACGCGCGGCGAGCGCCTCCGCGAGCGCTTCTCCGGCTTCGGCGAATCGCTCTCGCGGCCGGCGCTGCTCGGCATCCTGTTCGTCGTCTTCCTCCTCGTCGCCGGGGGCGTCGTCTACGCGGTCACCAACAGCGGTGGCGACGGCGGCAGCGACGCCAAGGCCGGCCAGAAGGGCGAACAAAAGGCCACCGCGGCCAAGGTCAAGCCCGGCGAAATCGAAGTGGCGGTGCTGAACGGGACCTCGGTCACCGGCCTCGCCGCGAGCTGGGGCGACAAGATCGAAAACAAGGGCTTCGAATTAGGCGCGGTCACCAACACGAACTCCACCTTCGAAGAATCGGTGGTGATGTTCGAACCCGGCGCGAAGCCGGAAGCCAAGGTGGTCGCCGAACGGCTGAACATCAAGAAAGTGCAGCCGATGGTCGCCGAAGTCGCGGAAGTCTCGAACGAGGCCAAAGTCTCGGTGGTCGTCGGCGAGGACAATGCCGCGGCGGAAGGCTGACCTAGCCGCCGTCGTCTTCGCGCTGCTCGTCGTCGCCACGCTCGCCGCCTTCGCCTACGCCCAGCGGGTGAAGCGCGACCCGCTGCTGATCGACCGGGTCGGGATCGGGGGCAAGAAGTCGAACACCTTCACCCCGCCCTGTAGCCAGATCAAGCTGAAATTCCGCACCACCACCTCGAACGACGGCACGGTCGAGGTGATCCGGCCCGGTGGCGAAATCGTCGCCAAGCTCGCCCGCCACACCTTCCTCAAGCGCTACAGCTACCACACGTTCTTCTGGGACGGGACGAACGAAGACGGGGTCATCCAGCCTCCCGGCCGCTACAAGCTGCGGGTGATCCTCGAAGGCGAAGGGCGCACCCTCACCGCCCCGGGCACGATCCGCCTGCACAAGGTGCCGAAAGGCGTCTTCTGCGTCGCGGGGAAGAGCCAGACTTCGGGGAAAGGCAGCGGTTGAGCGCCCTCCTCTCCGGTGCCGGGCTGGTGATCGCCGCCGCCTGTGCCGCCGCCTCGATCCTCCTGCCCTCCGGCCGCCTGCGCTCCGCCGCGATGCTGACGGCTCTGGTCCTCTTTCCGCTGCTGATCCTCGGCGACCAATGGCACGCGAACCAGATCGTCGAGCTCCGCCACCACGAGGCGAAAGCCGCGGTGGCGATCGTGGTCGGCGCCGTCCTCGTCTTCGTCCTCGCCTGGGTGTTCGTCAGGTGGCCGGCGTTGATGCCGCTGGCGATCATCGGCACGCTCCCTTTCCGCATCCCGCTGGAATCGGGCGGCGAAACCGCCAACCTGCTGGTGCCGCTCTACGTCGTCATCGCCGCCGGCGTGATCGCGGCGGTGTTCCTGCCGCCCCCGGCGGAGAAGCGCCGGCCCCGCTGGGTGGCGAAAACGCTGGCGATCTTCGTCGTCCTCTACGCCCTCCAGGCGCTCTACTCCGAGGACTTCTCGAAAGGCCTGCAGGAAGTCTGCTTCTTCCTCGTCCCCTTCACCCTCGCCTACATCCTTCTGCGCGAGCTCCCCTGGGACCGCCGCCTACTGGTCTCGGCCCTCGTCCTGGTCACGGTCGAGGCGGTCGCGTTCATGCTGATCGGCAGCGTCGAGTATGCGAGCCGCAGCCTCTTCTGGAACGAGGCGGTGATCCGCTCGAACGAATTCCACACCTACTTCCGCGTCAACTCGATGTTCTGGGACCCGAATATCTACGGCCGATATCTGGCCTTGGTGCTGGTCGTGGTCACGGCGGTGATGCTGTGGATCAAGGAGCGGCGCCCGTTCTGGCTGCTCTGCGGGGCGATCCTGCTGCTCTGGCTCGGCCTCGCCCAGACCTTCAGCCAGTCGAGCTTCGTCGCCCTGCTCGCCGGCCTCGCCCTGCTGGCGGCACTGCGCTGGTCCTGGCGCTGGACCCTCGGGGTGGTGGTGGTCGTCGGGGTGGCGGCGGCGCTGGTCGTGATCCTGGCCGGCGGCAAGGGCTTCAACTTCCAGCGCATCAACATCGACACGGCGGGTCGTGCGCACCTCGTCTCCGGCGGCGCCGAACTGTTCTCCGAACGGCCGCTGTGGGGCTATGGCTCCGGTTCCTTCCAGCAGGCCTACATCAACCACCTGGAAACCGAAAAGAAGGCGCCGGTGACGATCTCCCACACCGAGCCGATCACCGTCGGCGCCGAGCAGGGGCTGCTCGGGCTGGCCGCCTACGTCGCTCTCGTCGTCGTCTCCCTCTGGACCATGGGGGCGGGGCTCTGGGCTCGCGGACCGGACCGCGAGCCGCTGTACATCTTCATCGCCCGCGCCGCGGTGCTCGCCGCCTTCGTCGCCCTGCTGGTCCACACGATGGCCTACGCCGGCTTCTTCCAGGACCCGATCACCTGGGTGCTGATGGCGATCGGGGCCTCCTTGGCGGCGGGCCGCATCGGCGCGCCCGACCGCGCCGCACCGGCCGCCACAGTCCCGGACCCGGCGTAGGCTTGAGGCCCCCGACTCCGTGGTCCTGCACGCCTGGATGACGCACGAGGCACATCGCATCCCTTCGTCCTCGGGTTTGCCTTTGCAACCAGCAAAGGCGGCACCCTGCGTCCTCGACCTGCTCGGCCTCGCGCGCCCCCAGTCGCACACGACCACGAAGTCGGGGGCCTGACGTGTCGGGATACCTGAGGCGACTCGCCACCACCGGTGCCGCCTACACGGCGGCGAGCATCCTCTCGAAGCTGATCGCGGTCGCGCTGCTGCCGCTCTACACGCGGCACCTCACCCTCGACGACTACGGCGCCGCCGAGGTCCTCTTCGCCGGCGTCGTCACCGCCAGCATCGTCGTCCGACTCGGGCTGATCGAGGCGGTGCTGCGCTTCTACTACCAGGAGGACGAGGACCCGAAGCGGATCGTCGGCGCCACCTTCTCCGGTCTCTTCTGGTTTTCGACCATCGGCGCGCTGATCGCGCTGCCCTTCGCCGAACCGCTCGCGGAAGCGCTGCTCAACCCCGAAACCTCGGCCGAACTGCACACTTACACCGAACTGGTGCGGATCGCGATCGGCGGGCTCTGGGTCGCGACGCTGTTCGAATACCTGCTCACCCTCTACCGCCTCGACGAGCGCGCGCGCGCCTACTTCGTCACCACGATCGCCAACGTCCTCGGGACGATCGCGCTGACCGTCGTCCTCGTGGTCGGGGCGGGGGACGGGGCGCGCGGACTGCTGCTCGGCTCCTACCTCGTCGGCGCGGCCTTCGTGCTTGGGATGATCGTCGAGCAGCGCCGCCGCCTCACCCTGCGGCTCGAAGTGCCGCTGCTGCGCCGGCTGTTGCGCTTCGGCCTGCCGACGATGCCCGCCGAGGTCAGCCTCTACCTGCTCAACTTCGCCGACCGGCTGATCATCGTCCAGGTCAAGGGGGTGGGCGAGGCGGGCCTCTACTCGCTGGCGGTGAAGTTCGCCCAGGCGGTCAACGTCCTCGTCCGCGGCTTCCAGCTCGCCTGGCCGCCGCTCGCCTACTCGATCCGCGACGACGACGACGCACGGCGTACCTACGCCACCGTGATCACCCTCTTCCTCGCCGGCTGCACCTGGCTGGTGGTCGGCCTCTGGCTGCTCTCCGAGTACCTGTTGCGCTTCTTCGCCGCGCCGGAATTCCTCGGCGCCTACGAAGTCGTCGGTCTGATCGCCGCCGCGGTCACCCTCTACGCCCTCTACATGGTGATGGTGGTGATCCTCGGCCGCACCGGGCGGACTGAGTACAACCTGCCGGCGGCGCTCGCGGCGCTGGTCTCCAACGTGGCGCTCAACCTGATCCTGGTGCCGCCCTTGGGGATCGTCGGCGCCGGCCTCGCCCTGGTCGCCTCCTACCTGGTCGTGATCGCGCTGATGTACGGGTTCACCCAGCGCCTCTTCCCGGTGCCCTACGAATGGGGACGGCTGGCGCGGGTCCTCTCCGCCGCCGCGGCGCTGGTCGGGCTCGGCGAGCTGGTGATGCCGGCCGAGGGGTTCGGGGGTCTGGTCGGGAGGCTGGCGCTGGCGCTCCTCTACCCGCCGCTGCTGCTGCTCCTCGGCTTCTTCACTCCTGAGGAGCGCGGTTGGCTGCGCCGCCTCCGCCACCCCGGCGAGCTGGTTGCCGGCTTCGCCGCCCTGCGCGCCCGCCCGGCGGCCGTCGACGGGGATCCGGGGGAGCTCTACGAAGCCGAGCGGATGGACGAAGACTCGCGCTTCTGACCCGCGGGACCCGTTCTCGGCGGACTCTCAGGATCTTCACTCACTTCCCCCGGCCCGATGGTCGATACTGAACGCATGTTCTCTCAGATCGGACCCCTCGAGATCGCCATCGTCGCGATCATCGCCATCCTCGTCCTCGGCCCGAAACGGCTGCCCGAGGCCGGCCGTGGACTCGGCCGGAGCATGCGCGAGTTCAAATCGGGCATCGCCGGCATCTCGGGTGACTCCGAGAAGACCGCCGAGCCCGAGTCGAAGACGACCGACTAGTCGGCAGCGGCTTCGGCCCGCTCCCGCAGCCCGGCGCCGCGCGCCGGGAATAGTGCCTGCCGTGCGTGGGCGCGGTAGACGTCCGAGGGCTGTCCGGGGATGACCGTGGCGGCGAGCGCGCGGAGGCCGTATGACCAGGCGGTGAGGACGCGGACCGCGAGTGCCGCGGCGCTGTCGTGGTGCTTGCGCATGTAGAGGTCGCGGTTGCGGTGGAATTCGACGATCCGCGGCAGCCCGGCGGCGAGATCGCTGGAGAGCTGGTCGTGGTGGACCGCCTGCGCGCCGGGGACGAAGAGCTCGTGCCAACCGGCGTCGGCGAGCCGCCGGGCAAAGTCGCACTCGTCGTAGTAGACGAAGAAGTCGGGATCCAGGTAGCCGACCGCGGCGGCCGCCTCGCGACGGACGAGCAGGGCGCTCGACTGCGCCCAGTCGACCCGGCGGGTCTCGCTGCCCTTGCTCTCCACGGTCAGCCAACGGTGCAGGAAGAGCGCCCCGGCGAGCGCCGTGACGACGCCGGGGAAGCGCCAGGCGCAGGGGTAGGGGGAGCCGTCGGAGCGGAGCAGCTGTGGGGTTGCCGCGGCGGCTTTCGGATCGGCGTCGAGGGCGGCGATCAGAGCGGCGGTCGCGCCCGGCCGCAGTTCGGAGTCCTCGTTCAGCAGCAGGCAGTAGCGGCCCTTCGCCCTCTCCATCAGCAATGAGTCGTTGGCGGCCTTGCCGGTACGCCGCGGCTGCTCGATCAGCTCCGCCTCGGCCCTGCCGAGCGCCTTGAGCGCCGCCGCCGAGCCGTCGGTCGAGGCGTTGTCGAGGACGAGCACCTCGCGGCTCACCCCGGCCGGGTGGGTCCGCTTGATCGCGGCCAGGCAGGCGAGCAGCATCTCGCGCCCGTTCGTGTTCACCACGCAGTAGGAGACGTCGATGGCCAAGGGAGGGCACGATAATCGCGTGTCCCCTCTAGAGGGGACACCATGCGCGTCCAACTCGTCGACCCATCAGCCTTCACGCCGCCCTACGACCGCGCGCTTGCCGCGGCGCTTGCCCGCGCGGGCGCGGAGGTCGAGCTCGTCACGACCAAGTTCCTCTACGGCGATGTCCCCGCGGCGGAGGGCTTCGAGGTCGACGAGCGCTTCTACGAGCGCACCGCCGCCCGCGGCCTCTCCTCCTCGGCCCGCCTGCCGTTCAAGGGCGCCGAGCACCTGCGCGACATGCTCGCCTTCCGCCGCGCTCCGACCGACGCCGACGTCGTCCACTACCAATGGCTGACGCTTCCCGGGCTCGACCGGCGCCTGTTGCCGCCGACCCGGCCGCGGGTGATGACCGCCCACTACATTCTTCCCCCCGACGCGAGCCTGCGCGCCGCCCGCTCCGCGCGCAAGGTCTTCGGCGCGATGGACACGGTCGTCGCCCACTCCGAGCACGGGGCGGCCCGTCTCCGCGACGAGGTAGGACTGCCCGCCGAGCGCGTCCGGGTGATCCCCCACGGGGCCTTCGACTACCTCACCCACCTGCCGGAAGAGAAGCCGCTCCCGGAGGAGCTCGAGGGGGCCGAGGGCCCGGTCGTCCTCTCCTTCGGCCTGCTGCGCCCCTACAAGGGCCTCGAGAACCTGCTCGAGGCGTTCGGCGAGGTGGGGGAGGCGGAGCTCTGGATCGTCGGCAACCCGCGCATGTCGGTCGAGCCGCTGCACGAGATGGCCGCCCTCACCGGCGCCAAGGTCCGCTTCGTCACCCGCTTCGTCGAGGACGCCGAGATCCCGGCGATCTTCCGCCGCGCCGACATCGTCACCCTGCCCTACCTCGACGCCGAGCACTCGGGCGTCCTCTACACCGGCCTCGCCTTCGGCAAGCCGCTGGTCGTGAGCGCGGTCGGCGGCTTCCCCGAGGTCGCCGACTCCGGCGCCGCGCGGCTCGTCCCGCCCGGTGACACGGGGGCGCTGGCCCGCGCGCTGCGCGAGCTGATCGACGATGAGGCCGCCCGTGCGGAGCTGGCCGCCGCCGCCCGCGCCGCCGCCGCCGGTCCCTACTCCTGGGACGAGGCCGCCCGCCTCACGCTGGCGCTCTACGAGGAATTGCTGGCGGAGCGCCCGTGACCACGCTCGCCGCGATCGTCTTCTGGGTCTGCGCGCCGGCGATCGTCTACGCCCAGGTCGGCTACCCCATCGTCCTCCGCGCCCTGGTCACCGCCCGCCGCGGCCGCGAATCCCTCGGCGGCCCGAAGTCCCCCCGCCCGCTCGGCCTCGGCTCGCCGCCCGAGGAGCGCCCGCTGGTCTCGCTCATCATTCCTGCCTACGACGAGGAGGAGGTGATCGCCGACAAGGTTGCGAACGCGCTGCGCCTCGACTGGCCGCGCGAGCGTCTGCAGATCATCGTCGCCGCCGACGGCTCCACCGACGCCACCCCCGAGCGCGCCCGCGAGGCCGGTGCCGACCTCGTCCTCGAGCTGCCCCCGGGCGGCAAGGTCGCCGCCCTGAACGAGGCGGTCACCGAAGCCGACGGCGAGATCCTCGCCTTCTCCGACGCCAACTCCGAGTGGGCCCCGGACGCCCTCGGCCGGTTGCTGGCGCCCTTTGCCGATGCGCGGGTCGGCTACGTCTGCGGTCAGGTCCGCTTCCTCGACCCCGACGGCGACAACCTCGAGGGCGCCTATTGGCGCTACGAGATGGCGATCCGGGAGATGGAGTCGGAGCTCGCCGGGGTGACCGCCGGCAACGGCGCCATCTACGCGGTGCGCCGCTCCGCCTACGAGGCGCTGCCCGCGTCCGGCAGCCACGACCTCAGCTTCCCCTTCCGCCTCGCCAAGCGCGGCCTGCGCTCCCTCTACGCGCCGGAGGCCCGCGCCGAGGAGAAGATGGTGCCGACGATCGAGGGCGAGTTCGCCCGCAAACGGCGGATGATGGTCGGCCTCTGGGACATCGTCGTCGGCGAAGGCATGCTGCTCCCCCGCGGCTACTCGCCCCTCTTCGCCTTCGAGCTCTTCTCCCACCGCCTGCTCCGCTACGCGACCCCGTTCCTCCACATCCTCGTCTTCCTCGCCAACCTGGTGCTGCTGGGAAGCGGCTGGTTCTACTACCTGACCCTGATCGCCCAGCTGGCGCTGCTCGGGATCGCGGCACTCTCGGCCCGCCTCCCCGACGACACCGTGGTGAGGATCTGCCGCTACTACGTGCTCACCCAGGCCGCGATCATCCTCGGCCTCTGGGACCGCCTGCGCCACGGGCCCGGAGGGCGCTGGGAGAAGGCCGCCGGGACCCGCTGATGCCACCCGCCCTCGACAAGCTGCTCGCCGCCCTCGGCCTCCTGATCCTCTCGCCGGTCCTGCTCGCGGCGGCGATCTGGATCAAGCTCGACAGCCGCGGCCCGGTCGTCTACCGCCAGCAGCGGGTGGGGGAGGGCGAGCGCCCCTTCGAGATGCTGAAGCTGCGGACGATGGCCGCGGGCTCAGACCCGGTCGGGGTCGGCACCGCGGTCCTGCGCGACGACCCGCGGGTGACCCGCTCGGGCCGCTTCCTCCGCCGCACCTCGCTCGACGAGATCCCCAATCTGGTCAACGTGCTGCGCGGCGAGATGGCGATCGTCGGCCCGCGCCCGACCCTCGCCGCCCACGTGGAGCATTTCTCGATCGCCGGCCACGGCCGCTTCGACGTGCTCCCCGGGATCACCGGCTGGGCTCAGGTGCAGGGCCGCGCGGGCATCCCCTGGGAGGAGCGGGTCGAGCTCGACGCCTGGTACGCCGAGCACCGCAGCGCCTGGCTCGACCTCCGCATCCTCGGCAAGACCCTCTGGCGGGTGGTCACCGGCCACGGACTCTCGCCCGACTGACGTTGGCCTGGCCTCACCCGCCCGGGTTGCGGTGGGCGGCGACCTCGATCCACTCCAAGCGGGCCGGTGGGCCCTCGATCCCAGCCTCGGCCAGGGCCGGGCCGAGGCGATCCTGCATGAAGCGCTCCTGGTCGGCTTGCGAGGCCCAGACCTCGAAGACGACCCAGCCGCCGTCTTTGGCACCGCCGGTGTGCGCGAGCATTCCGGCCGGCCAGTCTCCCTCGCCGCTTCCCATGTCGATGCCGAGGAGCCGGTTGACCTGCTCGTATTTATCGATGCCGAAGCCGTCGAACTCGAGAATCAGACCGTCTGCCATCTCTCACCTCTCCATTGGAATCCGAGAGGCGAAGCTCGCACCGATGGGTGGCGCCGTCAAGAGGCGACGCCTTCACGGGCCGAAAACCGGAGATATAGGCGGGTTTTCGGCCCATCAACACGGTGGGTAGGGTGTGCGTCTTGGCCGACCGCCCGAAAGTCGAACTGCGCCGCTTCGAGCCCGGCGACGCGCCCGCCGTCCACCGCTGGTTCAACAACCCGGAGGCGACCAAGTCGCTGATGGAGCAGCGCGACGGCTTCTCGCTCGAGCAGGCCGAAGCGTGGACGAATCGCGCGACGGACGACTCCGGCGAGGACCGCAAGTACGCGATCGTGGTCGAGGGCTACGACGAGCCGGTCGGCTTCACCGCCCTCTACGGGCTCTTCCGCCAGACCGCGCCGGAGCTCGGGGCGCTGATCGGCGACGACGTGCGCGGCAAGGGAGTGGGGAGGCGGGCGGAGGCGCTGACGATCAAGAAGGCCTTCGACGAGTTCGGCGCCCACCGGGTCTACGGGCGCATCCCGGCCCGCAACGAGATCGCCAAGAAGACGGTCGCCAGCCAGGGCTGGAAGCACGAGGGGACGATGCGCGCGCACCTCGCCCGCGAGGGCGAGCCGCCCGACGACTGCGAGGTCTGGGGCGTCCTGCCCGACGAGTTCCGCGCCGCCACCGCGGACCTGTTCGGGTGAGCAGACCCTTCGCCCAGCTGATCGAGGACGGTGGTGCCTCGGCCGGCGGCGGGGTCGGCGGGCACCCGACCGAGTTCTTCCGCGGCGCCCACTTCCTCGCGGCGGAGGGCGCCACCCACACGCTGCGGATCGAGACGGAAGACGCCGAGCTGTTGGCGCCGCTGATCGTCCGTGAGGTCGAAGGGAGTGCTGACCGCGACGCGATCTCCCCCTACGGCTACCCCGGCTTCAGCGTGGTCGGCGACCCACCTGCACCGCTCGACCCGGCCGAGGTCGACTTCCACCGGACCGGGCTGGTCTCGCTGTTCATCCGCCACCGGCTCGACCTCGTCCCCTTCACCGGCTCGAGCGAGCGCAACGTCGTCCAGATCGCCGACCCGGCGCAGAAGCCGAAGAGCAGGCCGACCGACCGCCGCCAGGTGCGCCGCAACCTCGAGGCCGGCTACACGGTCGACCTCGTCCCCGGTGCCGACACCAGCCCCGCCCAGCGCGCCGCCTTCCTCGACCTCTACGAGCAGACCATGCGCCGCGCCGAAGCGTCGCCGCACTACTTCTTCGGCGCCGCCTACTTCGACCGCCTGCTCCCTGCCGACCGCACCTGGCTCGCCCTCACCACCGACCCCGAGGGAGCCCCGGCCGCCGCCTCGATCGCCGTGGTCAGCGACGGCTACCTCCACTACTACCTCAGCGGCAGCGCCGACTCGCACCTCGGCGACTCGCCGATGAAGAACGTCCTCGCCCGGCTGATCGAGCTCTCCGCCGAGCTGGAGCTGCCGCTCAACCTCGGCGGCGGCCTCTCGCCCGGCGACGCGCTGGAGGAGTTCAAGCGCGGCTTCGCCAACCGCACCCTCGCCTGGCGCACCTCGGAGATCGTCTGCGACCCGGCCCGCTACGCGGAGCTGTCAGGGGATCGCGACGTCGGCGGGTTCTTCCCCGCCTACCGCGCGCCGGCTTGAGCGAGGCGTCGAGCTAGCCGATCCGGCCGGCGAGCGTGGAGGCGTCGCCGCGGGTCCGCTCCCACGGCTTCGACGCCTTCAGCGCTCCCAGCACGGCGCGCGTCGCCGGCGCCCGGTTCAGGGCGTAGAAGTGGATCCCCGGCGCGCCGGCGATCAGGAGCTCCGAGCACTGCTGGGCCGCGTAGGCGACGCCAAGCTCGAACTCCCGCTCCGGATCGTCCCCCGCCGCCAGGAACGCCGCTTCGAGCGGCTCCGGGATCGAGGCTTCGCAGAGCTCGCAGATCCGCTTCGTCTGGGCGAAGCTGCCGACCGGGATCACCCCGGCCATGATCGGCACCTCGATCCCGATCGCCCGCGCCGCGGCGACGAAGTCGAAGTAGACCTGGTTGTCGAAGAAGAGCTGGGTGGTGAGGAACGAGGCCCCGGCCTCGACCTTCTGCTTCAGGTAGGCCAGGTCGGTCGCCAGGTCGGTCGCCTCCGGGTGGACCTCCGGGAAGCAGGCGCCGCCGAGGGCAAGGTCCCACGGGCCCTCGCTGATGAAGCTGATCAGCTCGGCGGCGTTGCCGAGCCCGCCGTCGGCCTGGACGAAGTCGCTCTGCCCACGGGGCGGGTCGCCGCGCAGCGCGAAGACGTTCTCGATCCCCGCCGCGGCGATCTTGTCGAGCGTCGCCGAGAGCCCCTCGGTGGTCTCGCCGACGCAGCTGAGGTGGGCCATCGTCTCGTAGCCGAGTTCTTCCTTCAGCACCCGGGTGATCTCCACCGTGCCGTCGCGGGTCGAGCCGCCGGCGCCGTAGGTCACCGAGACGAAGTCGGGCTCCAGGTCGCGCAGCTGCCGCGCCGTCTCGTAGAGGTTCACCTCCCCCTCTTTGGTTCGAGGCGGGGAGAACTCGACCGAGAAGGTCGGGCGGTTGTTGGCGATGATCTCGTCGACGCGCATCGACGAAGGGTACCGAGGAGCGCTCAGGCGACCGGCTCGGCAGGACCCGGTGGGACCGGCGCCGCGGCCTTGACCCCGGCCCGCTCTTCGAAGATTTCCTCGATCTCCTCCAGCGGCTTGCCCTTCGTCTCCGGTACGTACTTCCAGCAGAACCAGAGCGTGACCACGCCGATCGCGGCGTAGAACCAGAAGGCGCCCGCCCGTCCCAGCGCTTCGATCAGCAGCAGGAAGGTCAGCGAGACGATGAAGTTGAAGGTCCAGTTCGCCATCGTCCCCAGCCCGGCCGCCTTCGAGCGCACCCCGAGCGGGTAGATCTCGGCGTTGAGCAGCCAGAAGATCGGCCCGAGGCTGATCGCGAAGGAGGCGACGAAGGCCATCAGGCTGAGGATCGCGACGACCGAGGCGATGGTCGAGCCACCGCCGCCGACGAACGCCCCGCCGAGGGCGACCAGCGAGATCACCATCCCCGAGACGCCGATCATCAGCATGGTGCGTCGCCCGGCCTTGTCGAGCAGGCGGATCGCGACGATCGTGAAGACGACGTTGATGATCCCGACCCCGACCGCAGCCAGGATCGAGCCCGCCGAGGAGTTGACGCCGGTGAATTCGATGATCGTCGGCGCGTAGTAGATGACCGTGTTGATGCCGGTCACCTGCTGCAGGATCGCCAGCCCGATGCCGACCACGAGCGCCGCTTTCACCGCCGGTTTCAGCAGGTCCGACCAGGCGCCCGGCTTGGCGTCCTCGTGGACCGACTCCTCGATCTCCTCGATCTCGCGATCGATCGTGTCGGGGTCGTCGACGCGGATCTTCGCCAGCACCGCCCGCGCCGCGTAGTCGTCACCCTGCATCACCAGCCAGCGCGGGCTCTGCGGCATCCGCAGCATCCCGAAGGCGAGCCCGAGCGCCGGCACGCAGCCCAGCCCGAGCATCCAGCGCCACCCTTCGATCCCGTCGAAGGCAAGCCCGACCAGGTAGGCGACGAGGATCCCGATCGTCACCGCCAGCTGGAAGAAGCTGACCAGGCGACCGCGGCTCTCCGCCGGTGCCACCTCGGAGATGTAGACCGGGGCGGCGGCCGAGGCGAGCCCGATCGCGACGCCGATCACCACGCGGGCGACGACGAGGACGCCGAGGCCGGGCGCGGCGGCGCTCCCGAGGGCGCCGATGGTGAAGACGATCGCCGAGATCAGGATCATCAGCCGGCGGCCGTAGGTGTCGGCGGCGGGCCCGGCGATCGCGGCACCGCCGACCGCGCCGATCGGCACCGCGGCGACGACCAGCCCCTGGGCGAAGCTGCCGAGGTCGAAGTCTCCCTTGATGAAGAGCAGGGCGCTGGCGATGACGCCGGTGTCGTAGCCGAAGAGCAATCCGCCGAGCCCGGCAATCGCGGCGGTCAGGACCACATTGCGTCGCGCTCGCCGCGCGGAGGCCTCGGTCCCGTTCATCCGGCGCGCAGCCTAACCACGCAGTTTGCGGAATGGAAGCCCCTGGACCCCTTGCACCCCACTAATGGGGAGGCGTACCTTGCTCCTGCGACCGGGAGAGACCCGGTCCCCCCGGAAGCCAAGGGGGGAGACGGTCTCGAAGGTGGCGCAGACGAGCTTCTGACCGCGAAGGCTACGCGGTGCGGCAGGCAACGAGCGTCACTCCCGGTCGTTTTTTCGGTTGGCCGGGAGTCGGCCGTGCGTTGATGTCGCCCGAGCCGAGACGGGAGGCGTCGTCCGAGCCGGCTCCTAGCTTTCCCGGTGGTCGTGGGGATCCTGCCCTCCCGCGACCGGCGACCGGGGCGCAGTACCAGCAGCGCGGGAGCCGGGCGTCGTCGGCGCACCCCGCGTGTCGTGCCGCGACTAGCCCGCCCGATCCCGCACTTCCACAGTGCTGCTCCTCGCGGAGCGGCACTGTGGGACCATCCCCGCATGGGGGTGCGCTACGAACGGGTCGGCGCGGCGGCGTTGCTGACCATCGACCGGCCCGAGCGCCGCAACGCCGTCGATGCGGCGACCGCCCGCGCCCTGCGCGAGGGCTTCGAGAGCTTCGAGGCCGACGACGGCGCCCGCGCCCTGGTCCTCACCGGGGCCGGGGGAGAGGCGTTCTGCGCCGGCGCCGACCTGAAGGCGCTCGACCTCGACATCGAGGACCCGGCCGGGCCGATGGGCTTCAGCCGCCTCGCTGCCTCGAAGCCGACGATCGCGGCGATCGACGGCTGGTGCCTGGCGGGCGGGGTGGAGCTGGCGCTCTGGTGTGACCTGCGGCTGGCGACGCCCGCCTCGACCTTCGGCCTCTTCGAGCGGCGCTGGGGGGTGCCGCTGATCGACGGCGGCACCCAGCGGCTGCCCCGCATCGTCGGGCTGGGGAGAGCGCTCGACCTGATCCTCACCGGCCGCCCCGTCGACGCCGCCGAGGCGGAGCGGATCGGCCTCGTCACCGCCGTGACCGCGCCCGGCAAGCACCTCGAGCGCGCCCTCGCCCTCGCCGAGCAGCTGGCGGGCTTCCCGCAGGAGACGATGCTCGCCGACCGCCGCGCCGCGATCGAGGGAATCGGGATGCCGTTCGCCGCGGGCCTCGAGCTGGAGCACCGGCTCGGCCGCGAGACGCTCGCCGTCGCTGCCCGTGGCGCCGCCCGCTTTGCCGCCGGGGAGGGACGCCACGGAGCTCCCGCCGCCCCCGGCCCGGATTCCGCGACGGGGGCCGATAAGCAGGTCTGATCCACTGGAGTACCGGTTTCCTGCACTCAACCTTCCCTAAGTTGAACCAACCTCAGTTCCGGTACCGTGCCGTTCGTGGCTCAACGTACCTCGATGCGACCGCCGCCCGGCCGCCAACGTCTTTCCCGCGAGTTCATCGCGCGCCACCAGCGCGCCCGCATCGTCGCCGCCCTTGCCGAGGAGACGATGGCCCGCGGCTACCGCGCGGTGACCGTCGCCGACATCGTTCGCCGCGCCGGCATCGCCCGCAACACCTTCTACGACAACTTCTCCTCGAAGGAAGACTGCTTCCTCGCGACCCAGGACTTCGCGGTCGAGGAATCCCTGCAGCGCGTCGTCGACGCCGCCACCGAGGTGGACGGCTGGGAGGCCCGCACCGCCGCCGGGCTCGGCGCCTTCCTCAAATACGTCTCCGACGAGCCCGCCCTGGCCCGCACCTGCATCGTCGAGGCGCTCTCCGCCGGCGAGGCCGCGCAGGAGCGCTACGAGCAGTCGCTGCAGGCCTTCATCCCGCTGCTGCGCCTAGGCCGTGGCTACTCCGACCACGGCGACGATCTTCCCGACACACTGGAGGAGACGATCATCGGCGGCATCTTCTGGGTCATCTACCAGCGCATCGTGCTCGGCGAGGCGGCGCGGATCGAGTCGCTTCTGCCAGACCTTGTCGACTTCGCCCTGACGCCCTACATCGGTGCCGAGTCCGCCCAGCGGGCCACCGCCCGGCTCTAGGCCCCTGACAGGTATCTTCGCGCCGTGTCCTTCGATCCAGCCGACGCTCCCGCCGAGTATCCGCCGGAGCTGTCGCGCCTTCCCCCCGGTCGCCACGGTCTGCCGCGCGATTTCGTCGTCCACAACCAGCGTGAGCGGCTGATCGCCGGGCTCGCCGAGGCGGTCGCCGAAAAAGGCTACGGCGGCACCACGATCGCCGACATCACCCGCCACGCGGCGGTCTCGCGGCGCACCTTCTACGAGCACTTCGACGGCAAGGACGAGTGCTTCGTCGCCGCCTTCGACACGGTTACCGGGCAGCTGCGGGAGCGGGTCGCGGAGGCCTACGAGGCCGAGGACGAGTGGGCCGACGGGATCCGCGCCGGGATCGGCGCGATGCTCGCCTTCCTCGCCGCCGAGCCGAACCTGGCGCGGCTGGCGATGGTCGAGGCACTGGTCGCCGGCCCGGTCGTGGTCGAGCGCTACGACGCCGCCGTGCAGACCTTCGTGCCCTACCTCGAGGCGGGCCGTAAGGGCCGGTCGAAGAAGATCCTCGACCGCCTCTCCGACTCGACCGAGGAAGCCCTCGTCGGCGGCATGGTCTCGTTGATCGCCCGGCGCATCGTCGCCGGCCAGACCGACGAGCTCGAGTCGCTGCTCCCCGATCTGGTCGAGTTCACCCTCGCCCCCTACGTCGGCAATGACGAGGCAGCCCACATCGCCCGCACCTAACGGCGGCCGAACATGTGGCCTGCCGGCGCGACCTCGCGCAGCTCGGCGACGGCCAGCTGTCGGCGCTCCCGTAGTCGGCGCTTCGGTTTCTCGGTCCGCTCCAGCGCGGCGACGTGGGTCACCACCACGTTGATCGTCCCCTCGCGGCGCTCCAGCTTCCCCTTCGCCCGCAGCAGCGGCGCGGCGCGGACCAGGACGCGGTGGCGGTCGTAGACCGGTGGCGGCACGATCAGGTTGACCGTCCCGCGCTCGTCCTCGAGCAGCATGAAGACGATCCCCTTCGCCGTCTCCGGGCGTTGCCGGGCGACCACCATCCCGGCCACCTCGACGACCGCCCCGTCGCGGGTCTTCGGCAAGTCCGACGAGCGCAGGATCTTCCGGTCGAGCCCCGGCCGCAGCATCTCCAGCGGGTGCCGTCCCAGGGTCAGCCCGGTGCTGCGGTAATCGGCGATCAGCTTGCCCCACTCGCCCAGCGGCTCCAGCTCCGGCGGCCGCGGCGGCTCGATCGGCAGCGCCAGCTGGGTGCCGCCCGCGCTCGAGCGCCCGGCCCCGGTCACCCCGACCCGCCAGAGCGCCCCACGACGCTCGCCGTCGCCGTCGGCCGGGATGCCGTCGAGTGCCCCCGCCCAGGCCAGCTTTTCGAGGCTCGCCAGCCCCGCCCCCGAGCGCGAGGCGAGCTCGGCGATCCCGCGGTAAGGCCCGCCGCGCTCGCGCTCGGCGGCGAGTGCCTCCATCTCCTCCTTGCGCACCCCCTTCACGTAGCCGAGCCCGATCCGCACCTGCAGGCCGCCGCGCAGCTCCGGGTCCTGGCGCGGCGACTCGACCTGGCAGAGGGCGGCGCTGTGGTTGGCGTCGGGCGGGGCGATCCGGATCCCTCGCCGCTGCGCCTCGTGGACCAGCGAGTCGGGCGGGTAGAAGCCCATCGGCTGCTCGTTCAGGAGCGAGCAGAGGAACTCCGGCCCGCGGTGGACCCGCAGCCAGGCCGACTGGTAGGCGAGCAGGCCGAACGCCGCCGAGTGCGCCTTCGGGAAGCCGAAGCCGGAGAAGCCCTGGATCTGCTGCCAGACCCGCTCCGCGATCTCCGGCGCGACGCCGCGCTCGGTGGCGCCGGCGACGAAGTGCTCGTGGTGCTCCTCGATCGCCTGCAGCGAGCGCTTCTTGCTCATCGCCCGCCGCAGCCCCTCGGCCTCCGAGGAGGAGAAGCCCGCGAGCGCCATCGCCACCTCGATCACCTGCTCCTGGTAGACGATCGTCCCCAGCGTCTCCGCCAGCACTGGGCGCAGCAGCTCGTGCTCGTAGGGGACCTCGAAGCTCGGGTCCTCGCGCAGGCGCTTGCGCCGCTCGATGTAGGGGTGGACGGCGCCGCCCTGGATCGGTCCCGGCCGCACCAGCGCCACCTGCACGGTGAGGTCGTCGAGATCCCGCGGCTGGGTGCGAGGGAGCATCTGCATCTGGGCGCGGCTCTCGATCTGGAAGACGCCGGTGGTGTCGGCGGCGCGGATCGATTCGAAGGTCGGTTCGTCGTCGAGGGGGATGCGCGAGAGGTCGAGCTGCTCGCCGCGACTGCGGGCCAGCTCCTCGACCGTGCGCTCGACCGCCGAGAGCATCCCCAGCCCCAGCAGGTCGATCTTGAGGAAGCCCGCGTCGCCGCAGGAGTCCTTGTCCCACTGGACGATCTGGCGCCCCTCCATCGCCGCCGGGACCACCGGGCAGACGTCGATCAGCGGCCGGGTCGAGATCACCATCCCGCCCGGGTGCTGGGAGGCGTTGCGGGGGAGGCCCATGATCTCCGGTGCCAGTTCGAGCAGGACGCGCCAGCGCGGCTCGGCGGCCCGCTCGGGGCCGAGCGTCGCGACCAGGTCGCGCTCGACCTCGATCGCCGACTCGTGGAAGCCGACCGTCTTCGCCACCTTGTCGATCTCCGCGGGCGGCAGCCCGAGCGCCTTGCCGAGGTCGCGCACCGCGCCCTTCGGCCGGTAGGTGGGGAAGGCGGCGACCAGCGCCGAGTGCTGGTGGCCGTAGCGCTCGTGGACGCGCGGGATCAGCACCTCGCGGATGTCGCGGGGGAAGTCGAGGTCGATGTCCGGCATCGAGGCGGTTTCATCGTTGAGGAAGCGGCCGGAGAAGAGTTCGGCCTTCACCGGATCGACGTGGGAGAGGCCGGTGAGGTAGCAGACGATCGAGCTGACACTGGAGCCGCGGCCGCGGCCGGGAGGCAGGGCGGAGCGGGCCGAGCCGGGCCCGCGCACCTCGAGCGCGACCTCGCGGGCCAGCTCGAGCATGTCGCGGTGCAGGAGGAAGAAGCCGGAGAGGCCGAGGCCGCGGATCGTCTTCAGCTCCTCCTCCAGCCGGCGCTCGGCTTCGGCCCGGCGCGGGTCGCCGGCGTAGCGCTCGGCGAGGGCGTGGGCGCAGACGCGGGCCAGCTCACCGTCGGCCGCCTCGTCGTCGGAGCCGGGGTAGCGGTAGCCGAGCTCGGCGGTCAGGTCGAAGGTGAGGTGCTCGGCGAGGCGGACGGTCTCGACGACCGCCTCGGGGTGCTCGGCGAAGCGCACCGCCATCGCCGCCGGGGAGGCGAGCGCCGAGGTCGAGTTGCCGCGCCGGTGTGGCTCGCTCGACTCGAGCGTTTCGTTGCGCCCGATCGCGACCAGCGCGTCCTGGGCGTGGGAGCGCGAGCGGGCGTGGGCATGGGCGTTGCCGGTGGCCACGGTGATCGCGCCGAGCCGCTCGGCAAGCAGGGCGAGCCAGCGGTTGCGGGAGCGGTCGCGCCGCCAGTAGGGCCGCTGCAACTCGACCCGGAAGCGGTCGCGGCCGAAGGCGGCGAGGAGCCTGCGCCCAAGTTTCTCGCCCAGCGCCGTGTCGCCCCGCTCGAAGGCCCCGGCAAGCGCCCCGTCCCGCGCGCACCCCGACAGGCAGACGAGCCCCTCCGCATGCCGCTCGACTTCCTCCAGCGTCGTCCAGGCCGGTTCGGCGACCCGGGCTGTGTTGTCCCGCGTATGCGCGTGCGCCGCGGTCAAGAGCCGGCACAAGTTCCGATACCCGTCCCCATCCTCGACCAGCAAGGTCAGATGTTGATGGGCCGAAAACTCCAGCCCTCCTTGAGTTTTCGGCCCGTCAACATCGGCGAGGCGGATGGTCAGCTCGGCGCCGGTGATCGGGCGCAGGCCGAGGCCCTTGGCGCAGTGGGCGAACTCCATCGAGCCCCAGATGCCATCGTGGTCGGTCAGTGCCAGGGCCGGGTAGCCGAGTGCCGCCGCCGCGCCCGCCAGCTCGAGCGGGCTCGAGGCGCCGTCGAGGAAGGAGAAGGCCGAGTGGGAGTGCAGCTCGATGTAGGGCGGAGGGCCGGCCATCGTCAGGCCCGCTGGCGGAACCAGCGCCCGTCGCCGGCGTCGCGGAAGACGGTCAGCGCGCGGCCGTCGGCGAGCGCCAGCTCGAAGTAGTGGCGACGCAGCGGCGCCGGCGTCCACCAGCGGTCTTCGACCAGCCACTCCTCGCGCACCGCCTCGACTGCGACGCGGTCGACCGCTCGCGGGGGGCCCTCCGGATCGGCGCGCACCGCCACCGGCCGCGGCTCGTTGAGTCGGCGTGGCCCGACCATCAGGTCGCTCCCGGCAGGCGCCCCCGCGCTCCCATCAGAGCTCAGGGAAGGGGGTGAGGAGATCACGCCGCTCGGGGACGCGCGAGCCGGCGTCGACGGGGAGGACCCGGAGCAGCGCGTCGGCGCCCTGGGCGGCGCGCACCTCGCGCACTGCCGCCCCGAGCCGGCGCCGTCGCGGCTCCGCGCCGCCCACCTCCATCACCAGCTGGTCGGCGGCGGCCGGCCCGAAGCCGAGCGCCCGCAGCCGCAGCGCTTCCGCCGGCCCCGGCAGATCCTCCAGTCGCGGCACCAGTAGGCGGCGCAGGATCGCGGCGGCGGCGCTCGGCCGGCCCAGCCCCTGGTCGATGCTCCAGCTGCCGCCACCGCAGAGCCGCGCGCCGAGGCGCACCCCGAGCAGCGTCCGGCCCTTGCGCGCCGGTGCCGCCAGCAGCCGGTCGACGAGCAGCTCCAACGCCCGGTCGAGCTGGCTCCCGACGACCCCTTCGGGCAGTTCGATCTCTTCGACCAGCTCCTCGTGCGGGACCCGCGGGCGCAGCGGCTCCTCTTCGCCGCGGGCGACCCGCCAGGCGCGCAGCCCGCGTGGCCCGAAGCGGTCGGCGACCTGGTCGGCGGTCAGCTTGCGCAGCGCCCCCAGGGTCTCGATCCCGAGCCGCCCGAGCGCCTCGACCAGCGCCTCGGCCTCGCGCTCCGGCGGGCCGATCCGGTCGATCAGCACCGCGGTCGGCAGCCCGGCGAGGAAGCGGCCGAGCCGCCCCCGCGGCACCACCAGCTCGCCGCGGCCGGCGGCGGCGCAGGCGGCGGTCCGGGTCGGCGCCACTCCGATCAGCACCGGCGCCCCGACCGCGGCCTTCGCCACCGCCGTCACCCCGGCGACCTCGCCGCCGTAGAGCCCGCGCAGCCCGCCGACCGCGAAGAAGGCCTCCCCCGCCCGCTCCGTCTCGACGGCGGCGCCGACGCCCTCCAGCGCCCGCGTCACCGCCTCGGTCAGCTCGGCCGCCGCGACCGGATCAGTCGCCGCACCATCAAAAGGGTGGCGCCCGGGCCGAAGCCCCCCGGAATGGCCCGGGCGCTCAGGAGCCGCCAGACGACGATCGATGACGCAGGCGATCTCCATACGAACATATGTTCGCCTCTAGGAGTCTAGCGATCTACAGACAAAACACTTCGCATGAGGCCGCGAACGAATCGTTCGAAGCCCGGCAGGTCCTGCGTCGACCCGCCGCTGCCGACCTGGATGCCGGCGAAGAGCAGGTCGCGCTCTACTTCTTCGACCAGCGTCCGCGCGCGACTCGAGAACATGTAGTCGCTGAGGTTCTGATTGTCGGGGTCATTCAGCCACCAGAGGATTCGGCTGCAGGCGCGGAAGAGCTGTGGCCAGTCCCGGGAATCGGGCAATTGCTCGATCCCGAGGAATTCGGCCCAGCGATCGCGGGGCGCCTCGAAGCGGTTTTCGTTTCCGACCACCCACGAAACAAAGAGGCCCGCAGAGGTGAGCGACGAGGCCGCCTCTTGGACATTGCGCTTGGTGTAGGCAGTCGACCTGGCAAGTGCCTGGGCGTTCATCCCCGCCGCATCGGTCGTCAACAGCACCCGAGCAACCTCGGCCCGCACGCTGACCCCGAGCAGCAGGCGCAAACGAAAGGCGAAGTTGATCGGCAGCCCGAGATCGGGAGCCTGCGACTTCCGGCTGGGCTCGGCGCGCGGTTTCAAGAAACCTTGGGCCAGGAAGGCGGGGTCGGGATCGCTGACCTGGACGTGAGAGTCGCGAAAGAACGGCTGCGGCTCATGGCCGCCCGACGACTCCGATCTCGCCTCCAACCGCGGACGTTGTCGGTTCTGTCCCAGCCATCCGAGCACCGCCTCGACCAGGCCGCGGCCTGGCCCGTCCCCGGCGATATTGCGCAGCCGCTGGACACTGACCAGGCGGTCGTTGACGACCATCCAGTCGAGCACCTCGTCCAGAAGGCGCGGCTCTCCGCGGCCGACCTCGAAGCTCAGGAGCAGGAGCGCCTCAGGATCTGCCGCCCATGCATCGCTCCGGCTGGAATCTGCCGCGACCCCAATCTGGCCCCACTGGCTCCAGAGGAAGTCGGCGAGCTGCTGATGGAGTTCGTCCCTAAGTTCAGAGATCGACATCCGTGACCCCCAGGAACTTGAGCGCGCCGCGCAGCTCTTGCGCATAGGCCGGCGACGGATCGTGCGAGCGGCTCCAGCGGGCGGCGGCGACCAGCTCCGCCGTGGTCGGGGCGAGCGCCCGCAGATCGGACTCGTGCTTGCCCGGACCGCCTTCGTCGACCGCGGCGTAGAGCTTGAAGTGGATCTGGTCGAAGCGGGAGGCAAAGTAGACGACGAGGCCAGGCCCGTAGTCCCGGCGCGCGAGGCGCTCGGCGAAGCCATCGGGGAGGCCAAACTCGAGCAGCTTGGTGGGCCCCGGGTTCAACCATCGGGGCAGGAGCGAGAAGTCACGGGCGACCAGATCCCGAGCCGCTCGCAGTGCCTCCGGCAGTGGGTCCGCGCTCTCCAGATCTTCGCCGGAGCGCAGGGCGACGATGTCCACATCTTTGGTCGTCCGCTCGACCAGCCCCAGGGCGAGCAGGGCCGATCCGCCGATCACGACCAGCTCGAAGCGCTCATCGCGGGCCGCGAGTTGCTCCTCGAGCGCGCCTAGAAGGGTGTCCGTATTTGCGGGCGTGATGTCAGACATCTCGAAACGAGACGATAGACATCGCGATTCGAATTACTGCAAGAAAGCGCCCGCCAGACGTTCGCTCAGCTCGCGCAGTTGCCGCTGAGCCAGGGGGTCGTAGGCGGCGTCGTTGGCGCGGACCTCGTCCTCGCGGTCGAAGTAGCGGCCGCTGACGCCGTCGAGCTCCGGGGCGAAGGCGAGGCGCAGGGTCGCCTCGAGGCCGCGCTCGAGGCTGTCGATCGATTCGCCGTGCTGGGCGAGCACGATCTTCGTCGGCATGTAGGTGGAGGGGTGGAGGGCGTTGATCGTCACCTCGGAGTCGGGGCCGAGCCGTCCGGCCAGGTCGACCGCGTAGGTGATCTGGGCGAGCTTCGACTGCGCGTAGGCGCGCCGACCTTCGTAGAAAGTGCTCCTCAGCATCGGGTCGTCGAAGTCGAGCGCCGCCTGGCCGCGCGAGGCGACCATCACGATCCGCGCCGGGGCCGAGCGCTGCAACAGCGGCAGGAGGCGCTCGGTGAGGACGTAGCCCGCCAGGTAGTTGACCGCGAAGCGCAGCTCGATCCCGTCGGCGCTCTCCTGGCGCTCGCGCGAGTCCGGGTAGCCGGAGCCCATCCCGGCGTTGTTGACCAGGATGTGGAGGGCGTCGAGGGCGGCGATCTCGTCGGCCAGCGCGCTTACGTCGGCCAGCCTGGCGAAGTCGGCGAGGTGGGCGTGGACGCGCTCGTTGCCGGTCGCCTCGACGATCTCCCGTCGCGCCGCCTCCAGCTTCTCGGCATTGCGCCCATGGATATGGACGGTCATCCCCATCGCCGCCAGCCGTCCGGCCAGCGCCCGCCCGAGCCCATCGGTAGAGCCGGTGACGAGGGCGACGGTGTCGGAGGCGGCCCGGCTCACGGCACCCGCAGGACGATCTTGCCCGCGTCATGACTGTCTTCGGCGTGGCGGTGGGCGTCGGCGGCCTGCTCCAGGTCGAAGACCTCGCCGACCTCGATCTCGAGCTTGCCCTGCTCGATCAGGTCGCAGAGGCCGGCGAGGCCGACAGGGTCGGGCTCGACCAGGATCCCGATCGCCCGCCTCTTCCCCTCCCCGGCAAGGTTGTGCAGCTCCGGTTTGATCCCGCTCGGCACCGAGACCAGCGTCGCCCCCGGCCGCATCACCGGCAGCGAGCGCTCCCCATATCTCCCGGTGAAGTCGATCACCGAGTCGAGTTCGGAGACGTGGGAGTCGAAGTCGTCATCGCGATAGTCGAGCGTCTGCGAGGCGCCCAGCCCGGCGAGGAAGTCGGCCTGCCCGCGCCGTGCCGTCGCGATCACGTTGGCGCCGCGGGCAGCGGCGATCTGCACGGCGAGGTGGCCGACCCCGCCGGCGGCGCCATGGATCAGGACATCGTCGCCGTCCTGCACGCGGAGCGTGTCGACGACGACCTGCCAGGCGGTCAGCCCGGCCAGCGGCAGCGCCCCGGCCTCCTCGACCGAGAGCGCGTGCGGCTTGTGCTCGAAGTGGCGCGAGGGCGCGGTCACGTATTCGGCGTAGGCGCCCGCTTCGCGGGGGAACCAGGGCATGCCGAAGACCTCGTCGCCGACCTGGAAGCGGGTGACGCCGCCGCCGACCGCGGTGACCTCGCCGCAGACGTCCCAGCCGACCGTGAAGGGCGGCGGCCCGAGGACGAACGACATCCCCTGGCCCATGCGCGTCTTGAAGTCGACCGGGTTGACGCCGGCGGCGCGGACGCGGACCTGGACCTCGGTCGGGATCGGCTCCGGGGCCTCGACCTCCGCGACCCGCAGAACCTCCGGTCCGCCGAGCTCGTGCTGGACGATCGCCTTCACCGACCCGATCTTAGGACCTGTCCTTGGCCGCTCGTCGTGTTCGCTACGTTCGCTCTCCTTGAAGTGGCTTTCCCGGATCGCGGTCGACACCTCGGCCCTACGCGAGTCGCGTGACTTCCGCCTGCTCAGCGCCGGTTCGCTGATCACCGGGCTCGGCACCCAGGCGACCCTGGTGGCGCTCCCCTACCAGATGTTCGTGATCACCGGCTCGGCCTTCCTGACCGGGCTGATCGGCGCCGCCGAGCTCGGCCCGCTGGTCGTCGCCTCGCTCTTCGGCGGGGCGCTCGCCGATCGCTTCGACCGCCGCGACCTGCTGCTGCTCTGCCAGCTCGCCCTGGTCGTGATCGCCGCCGCGCTGGCGGTCGCGGCGGCGACCGGGCCGCCGCCGGTCTGGATCCTCTTCGTCCTCGCCGCGGCGCTGGCGGGCGCCTCGGCGATCGAGCGGGTGGTGCGCGCGGCGATCGTCCCCAACACGGTCTCGAAGGAGAACCTGCCTGCGGCGATCTCGCTCACCTACGGTCTCTACCAGCTGACCCAGGTCGCGGGTCCCGGCCTCGGCGGTGTCCTGATCGCGGTCTTCGGCATCACCACCCCCTACACGGTCGATGCGGTCAGCTGCCTCGGGATGGCGGCCGCCGCGGCGCTGATGGCCGCCCAGCCGCCGACCGCGGTCGAGGCCCACGAGCCGGTCCTGCGCTCGATCAGGTCCGGCCTCGCCTACCTGCGCAAACTGCCCGCGGTCACGGCGGGCTTCGTGATGGACCTGAGCGCGATGACCTTCGGCATGCCGCGCGCCCTCTTCCCGGTCCTGGCGCTGACCGAGTACCACGCGGGCGCCGCCGGGACCGGGCTCCTCTACGCCGCCGTCGCGGCGGGCTCGACCGTCGCCGCCCTGACCACCGGCTGGATGACCCACGCCCGCTACCTCGGTCGCATCGTCCTTGTCGCCGTCGCCTTCTGGGGCCTTTTCATCGCCGCCGCCGGCTTCGTCGACAACATCTGGCCCGCGGCCGCCTTCTTCGCGCTCGCCGGGGCCGCCGACTCGGTCAGCGCGGTCTGCCGCTCGACGATGATGCAGGTGCTGACCCCGGACAGGATGCGCGGCCGCATCTCCTCTGTCTTCAGCCTCGTCGTCGCGGGCGGGCCGCGCCTCGGTGACGTCGAGTCGGGGACGGTGGCGGCGATCGCCTCGCCCTCCTTCTCGGTCGTCTCCGGCGGCCTGATCTGCCTCGCCTCGGTCGGCGTCGTCGCGGTCGCCTTCCCCCAGCTCGCCGCCTACGACGCGGCGAAGGTCGGCCGCTCCGACCCGGTCAGACAGGACCTCGAGGCCGAGGCGCTCGAAGCGAGCGAGCTGATCTGACCCGGGCGCCTCAGCGCACGCGGGTGCGGGCTTTGGTGTCCTCGTAGTTGATCCGCATCAGGGCGATCACGTCGTCGACGTCGCTCTCGTCCTCGATCCGCCGCGCCGCCGGGCCGTGCCGGCCGGGGAAGACCGGGTGCTCGACGATCTGGCCCTGCGCCGCCAGCTCCTCCCAGCGCTCGCGGCCGAAGAAGAAGTGGGCGGCGTGGTCGCCGTGCAGGTGGCCGATCTCCCGCCGCCCGAGGCGGAAGCCGAACTCGCCCCGCTTCCCCGGCCCCGCCTCGATCCCGTCCCAACTGGTCACCTCGGCGGTGATCCGCTCGCTCGCCCGTTGCGTCGTGGTGCTCATCGTCTGTCTCCTAGGTCGGTTGCTTGGCGAAGGTACAAGTTCAAGTAAGCTTGAAGTCAAGTGTCCAAGCTCCTGACGATCTCGGAGACGGCGCGGCGCTCCGGTGTCGCCGCCTCGGCCCTCCGCTATTACGAAGAGCGGGGGCTGATCTCGGCCGAGCGCGAGGGCCCCGGCCATCGCCGCTACCCGCGCCCCGTCCTGCGTCGGATCGCCTTCATCGTCTTCGCCCAGCGGGTCGGCCTCAGCCTCGAGGAAATCGCCGCCGAGCTCGCCAAGCTGCCCCCGCACGGCGTCCCCTCCCGCCGCGACTGGTCGCGCCTCTCCGCCACCTGGAGCGGCCGCATCGACGAGCGGATCGCGGAGCTGGAGCGGCTGAAGGCGGGCCTCACCGAGTGCATCGGCTGCGGCTGCCTCTCGCTCGACCGTTGCAAATTGTCGAATCCCGACGACCGCGCCGCCCGCCTCGGCGCCGGGGCGCGCTACTGGCTCGGCGACCGCCCCGTCGCCGCTACGCAGGATTGACAATCCAATTGCGCATGTTGTAAGGGGGTCCGGGCGGGGTAGACCTGGTGCATGCAGACGATCCGCGACGAAGGGCTCCGGGCCGATTTCCCGCTCGCCCCGCTGCGTGCGGAGCGCCTCGAGTTCGGTCTCGACGACCTCCACGACGTGCGCTCGCTGGTCGCCACCAGGGCTTCGGCGGGCGGCCTCGAGCCCGCCCGGGTCTCCGATCTGGTCGCCGCCGCCTCGGAGCTGGCGGCGAACAGCATCCTCCATGGCGGCGGCCGCGGGCTGGCCACGATCTGGGACGACGGGGCCTCGGTCTTCGTCGAGGTCGCCGACGCGGGCACGATCGTCGACCCGATGGTCGGCCAGGTCCGACCCGACCCGGCCGCCGAATACGGTCGCGGCCTCTACATCGCCGACCAGATATGCGACCAGGTCTCGATCGACAGCAGCCCTACCGGGACCCGGATCCGGCTGCGGATAGAGACAAAAGCCGGCTAGTCAGGCCACGGCGGGTCGATCCGGCGCATCGCCAGCAGGACGATGTCGTCGTCCAGTTCCCCGTCGGTGCGGGAGATCGCGTCGTTGCGCAGTCGCGCCGTCATCTCCTCCAGCGCCAGCGATGCCAGGTATTCGGCCAGCCGCGCGAGTTCGAGCGGCTCACGGTGCTCGGACGGCGGGCCCGCCTCGAGCCAGCCGTCGGTGCAGAGCACCAGCGTGTCGCCCTCGGCGAAGGGGGCGTCGTGGCGCTGCACCTTGGCGTCCTGCAGCGCCCCCAGCACGGTGCCGCCGCCGAGCAGCCTGGCGCCGCCCTTGCGCACGTGGACCAGTGGCGGGTGCCCGGCGCTCGCCAGCGCCAGCGTCCAGCCGCCCTCCTCGTCCTGGCGCAGCCGCACCAGCAGCGCGGTGGCGAAGTCGTTGAGGCTGGTGCCCTCGAGCAGCAGCTCGTTGACCCGCGAGAGGATCTCCTCCGGCTCGTCGACCTCGCGGGTCAGCCCGCGCACCGCGTGGCGCACCGCGACCGAGACCCCGGCGGCCTCCGAGCCCTTGCCGGCGACGTCGCCGATCAGCACCCAGCAGCCGTCCTCGGTCGGCAGCACGTCATAAAGGTCGCCGCCGATCTCGATTCCCCGCCCGGCCGCCTCGAAGATCACCGAGGACTCGAGCCCCTCGACCTTGGCCGGCCGCGGCGGCCGCAGCCCGCGCTGCAGGTTGCGGGCGATCGCGTCGCGCTCCTGGTAGAGGCGGGCGTTGTCGAGGGCCATCGCGGCGCGGTCGCCGAGCTCGGAGAGGAACCCGAGGTCCTCCGGCTGGTAGGCGATGTCCGCCTGCGCGTGGAGGAAGGAGAGGACGCCGATCTGTCGCCCGCGCGCGATCAGCCCGACCACCGCCGCCGATTCGTAGCCCGTGTCGTCGACGAACGCTTCGTGCTCGTCGGTGATACCGAAGGTCTTGACCACCTCGGGCCGCCCGAGGTCGTGGAAGATCATCGGTTTGTCGGCGCGCAGCACCTGGGCGACCGGGTGGAGGCTCTCGGGGTCGAGCGGCGCCTCGCGGCGGAACTGTTCCAGCTGTTCGGCGGCGCCGGGGATCGCCGAGGCGGCCACCGAATCGCCGAGCCGGCCGTCGCTGAGGACGAAGTCGATGATGCAGACCTCGGCCAGGTCGGGGACCGCTTTGGCGACGATGTTGGCCGCCGTCTCGGCCGGGTCGAGCGAGGCGTCGAGGTCGCGGGTCGCCGCGATCAAGAACTCGCGGGCGCGCCGCCGCCGCTGCTCGACGGTGATGTCACGGGCGACCACCGAGGCACCGTAGATGCCCCGCCCCGGGCTGCCGATCGGGGAGATCGTCAGCGCCACGTTGAACACCGTGCCGTCCTTGCGCCGCCGCCGCGTCTCATAGGTGTCGATCGCCTCGCCGCGGCGCACGGTGTCAAGGATCTTCTGCACGTCGTGCTTCAGCTCGTCCGGGATCAGGAAGGAGACGTGCCGGCCAACCGCTTCCTCGGCGCTGTAGCCGTAGAGCCGCTCGGCGGCCGGATTCCAGGTGATGACGATCCCCTTCAGGTCTTTGGAGAGCACCGCGTCCTGGCTCCCGGCGACCACCTGCGCCATGTGGGCGCGGGTGCGCTCGAGCTCCTGCCGGTGGCTGACGTCGCGGGCGAAGACGGTCGGCCCGCTCCCCGGCGCGGCCGCTCGCACGATCGTCAGCTCGACCAGGAACTCGGAGCCGTCGCCATGCCGGCCCGGCATCTCGATCCGCCAACCGAGCAGCTCCTCGGCGGGGGGCGGCTCGCCTTCGCCGCCGGAAAGGCAGTAGCGGACGCTCTCGCGCAGCTCGGCCGGGACGATCAGCTCGACCAGATCACGACCGACCGCGTCCGCCTTCGAGATCCCGAACAGCTCCTCGGCGGCGGCACTGAACTCGACCACCCGTTCCTCGGCGTCGAGCACCAGCACCGCGTCGAGCACGGAGCTGACCAAGTTCGCCCGGGCGTGGTCCCCGATTCCCCCCTCGACCGACTGCTGGACCGAGTTCACCAGCCAAAGCTAGCGCCCCTGAGCATTGGTAGCGTCGGTCGAATGAAGAAGGTCAACATCGGCAATCCCGAGTTCAGCTGGGACGAGTCTGATCCGGAGGGCTTCCGCGCCGGCATGGTGCGCCTCGGCAAGGTGCTGGGGGCGCAGGAGACCGGGATCAGCGTCTACGAGCTGCCTCCCGGCCAGGCGGTCTGCCCGTACCACTACGAGTGCGGTGAGGAGGAGTGGCTGCTGGTCCTCAGCGGTACCCCGACCGTGCGCTCTGCGGACGGTGAGGAACGGCTCCAGCCCTGGGACGTCGCCTGCTTCCCGCGCGGCCCCGAGGGTGCTCACGGGATCCGCAACGAGACCGAGGAGCACGTTCGTGTCCTGATGTTCTCCTCCGTGGTCCTGCCGACCGCGACCGTCTACCCCGACTCCGACAAGGTCGGCATCTGGACCGGCGACCCCGAGTCGACCGTCCTCGTCCGCCGCTCCGCCAACGTCGACTATTACGACGGCGAGGCCTGAGCGATTAGTTTTCGCGCCTCCGTTCGTCCCACTTGCATGACCCCCACCACCGAGAAAAACCGCTGGCTCGCCCTCTACGTCCTCTGCGCGGGGATGCTGATGATCGTCCTCGACGCGACGATCGTGAACGTCGCCCTGCCCTCGATCCAGGAAGACCTGAACTTCTCGCAGACCAACCTGGCCTGGGTCGTCAACGCCTACCTGATCCCCTTCGGCGGGCTGCTGCTTCTGGCCGGCCGGCTCGGCGACCTGCTCGGGCAGCGCCGCGTCTTCATCGTCGGCCTCGCGATCTTCACGGTCGCCTCGGCTCTCTGCGCCGCCTCGCTGGACCAGGGCATGCTGATCGGCGCCCGCTTCATCCAAGGGATCGGCGGGGCGCTGGCCTCGGCGGTGATCCTGGCGATGATCGTGCGGATGTTCCCGAACCGCGCTGAGCAGGCGAAAGCGATCGGCGTCTACGGCTTCGTCGCCTCCGCCGGCGGCTCCATCGGCCTGCTGCTCGGCGGCGTCCTCACCCAGGCGATCTCCTGGCACTTCATCTTCGTCATCAACCTGCCGATCGGCGTGCTGGTCGGCTGGCTGGCGCTGCGCCTGGTCGACAATCCCGAGGGCCTCGGGCTGAAGGAGGGTGCCGACTTCCCCGGCGCCGCCCTGGTGACGCTGGCGCTGATGCTCGGCGTCTTCACGATCCTGCAGATCACCGAATGGGGCTGGGTCGACCCGCGCACGATCGCCGGCCTGCTGATCTCGCTCGCCCTGCTGATCGCCTTCCTGCGCCGCCAGGGGCGGATCGCCAACCCGCTGATGCCGCTGCGGCTCTTCCGCTCGCGCAACGTGGTCGGCGCCAACTCGGCGCAGGCGCTGCTGGTCGCCGGAATGTTCGGGATGTTCTTCCTCGGCGCCCTCTACCTGCAGAAGGTCCTCCACTACAGCGCGCTCGAGGTCGGGCTCGCCTTCCTGCCGACCACGGTGGTGATGGGTGGCCTCTCGCTCGGTTTCTCGGAAAAGCTGCTGATGCGCTTCGGGCCGCGGAACATCCTCATCCCCGGCTTCACCCTGGTGACGATCGCGCTGCTGCTCTTCGCCCGCACCCCGGTCGACGGCAACTACGTCACCGACCTGCTGCCGCCCTTCCTGCTGATCGCGGTCGGGATCGGCACCTCGTTCCCGGGGATCATGACCCTGGCGATGTCGGGGGCGACGCCGGAGGACGCCGGGCTCGCCTCGGGCCTCGTCAACACCTCGATGCAGGTGGGCGGCGCGGTCGGGCTGGCGGTCCTCGCCACGCTCTCCACCGAGCGCACCGAAAGCCTCGAAGCGGCGGGCCACTCGGTTGCCTCGGCGCTGAACTCCGGCTACCACCTCGCCTACCTGGTCGGGGCCGGCCTGGCGTTCACCGCGGTGCTGATCTCGATCTTCGTCCTGAAGCAGCCGGAGCACTCAGACGAAGCCGCGGCATTTACGTCCGAGAATCCGGCCCAGGGCTAAATCCAGGGCGGCTCGCGGTCGATGCCTCCGATGAGGTGTTGACCCTTTCCGAGCAGATCAGCCAGGCTCGCGCGGCGTTCGCCGAAGCGCCCGACGAGCGCGCCCGGATGGGCCGGATCTCCGGCGTCCTCTGGATGTGCGCGGCGGTCATCGGCATCGTCGACGTCTTCCTGCCCGGCTCCGAGCACGCCTCGACCCCGCTGGTGCTTGCGTTCGCCGCGGCGATCTTCCTCTACGGCCTCGCCAGCGTCGTCGGCTGGATCGCCTGGGAGCGTGCCTCGATGAACGCGCTCGCGCTCGGCATGGTGGCGACGATCCCGGTAGCCGGTCTCGCCATCTACCTGACCGGTGGCTCGCTCTCCTTCATCGAACCGCTGCTGGTCTGCTCGCTCCTCTACGCCGCCTTCTTCTTCCCCGAGCGCTGGGCCTGGCCGCTGGCGATCGAGTTGATCGTGGTCGCCGGGGCGCCGCTGATCTATGACCCGGACGCGATCGACAACGCCTTCCTGCCCCGCTACCTCGCCCTCGCGGTCGGCTTCCTCGCCGCCACTTGGGTGATGACCGGGTTGAAGAAGCGACTGGTCGCCGCCGAGGTGCGCCAGCGCGAGTTCGCCCACCGCGACCCGCTGACCGGGGTCGGCAACCGCCGCCACTTCGACCTGACGATGAAGGAGGAACTGGAGAAGCGGACGCGGCCGTTCGGCCGGCGCGGCCTCGACACCAGCCCGCTGGCGCTGCTGATCCTCGACCTCGACGACTTCAAGGGCGTCAACGACCGCCACGGCCACCAGGTCGGCGACGCGGTCCTGCAGGCGACGACCGCCCGGGTGCTCTCGGTGCTGCGCTCGACCGACACCTTGGCCCGGATCGGCGGCGACGAGTTCGCGATCATCGCCCCCGGCGCCCACGGCAAGAGCGCCGCGCGAATGGCCGAATCGATCCGCGATGCGGTCGGCGCGGGGGAGCCCGAAGAGGGCCTGCCGGCACCCAGCACCTCGGTCGGCTGGGCAGTCTTCCCCGACGACGGGCAGGACTTCGAGACGCTGATGCACTCGGCCGACGACCGCATGCTGCGGATCAAGCGCAACGAGCGCTCGGCCGTCTGAGCCGCTCAAAGTTGCGAAACACCTCCTGACTGACGAGTCGATCAGCCGGGTAGGAGAATCTGAGCCAGCGCTCGCAGCCGCGCCTCGCCGGCGCGATCACCGCCCGCGCCTTCGCGCGGATGTCCTAGCGCGGTTCTTTATCCGTCTATACGGCGGTTTTCGAACCGCGGAACGAGCTAGTCGTTCATCCGGGCGGACTCGAGCACGCCGAGCATCTGCGTCACCCGGCAGACGAGCAGGCGCTCCTCGTCGATCTCGACCCAGACCCCGGCGCTGGCCGGGAAGACGACATGGTCGCCGGCCTCGACCGGCATCTCGACCCCGGCGCCCGCCCACCAGTCGAGCCCCGGCCCGACCGCGAGCACGATCCCCTGTTCCGGCGGCGGCTCGTGGGTGCCGGGCGGGACGACCAGCCCGGAGCGCCTAACCCGGTCGGAGTCGAGCTCCTTGATCACGATCTGGTCGAAGAGCGGCCGCAGCTGGTGGCGGACCGACTCGATCGGGTCGGGTACTCGCGAAGAAGCCATCTCCAGATCTTGACGCATGGCGCCGCCGCGTCCGGCCCCGCCCAATTTCCGGCCGGCCCGCTTTGCGAGGGACTCCTCAACTGGTACAAGATGCGGGCGATGCTCTCGTCCGCTCGTCGTCTCGCCTGGTGGCTGTCGCGGTCCTTTGTCTGGCCGCGCCGATCTCCGCAAATGCGGCGACCACGCGCTACGCCTCGCCGACCGGGACCGGTTCGTCGCCGTGTCTCCAGACGGCGCCCTGCTCGCTCGAAAAAGCGCTCAGCTTTGCCGAAGGGCTGGCCGCCTTTTGACACCGTCCTGCTCGCACCGGGCACCTATCACCCTGCGGGGGAACTCCAAGTCGAAGGCGCATTCGTCACCGTCGCGGGCGAGCCCGGTCAGCCGTTGCCACTGATCGAGGCAGCGGGCGAACGTGGTCTCTTCTTTCAGAACACCGGGACGATTCACGATGTCCGCATCCACTCCAGGATGGCGACTATCTATGCGTTGGCCATGATCGGTGCCGAAAGTGTGATCGAACGGGTCGAATCGACCGGCGAAGCGTTCCGGGGGTGCTCCATCGGGGCAGTCGTTGTGCGGGACACGATCTGCGCCGCCACTCCCTCCCTCGGCGGCGGCGAAGGCATCGAAATGTTCACTTCAGGCTCGACGCCCTCATTGACGGAAGCAAGCCTCTTCAACGTCACCGCGATCGGTGGTAACACCGGAATCTTCGTCGGCGCGAACCAGCAGTCCTCGGTGACCCTCAACGCGACCAACACGATCGCCTCTGGGGCAACGGCGGACGTCGTGGGTAGCTCCAACGCAACCACCGCCCCGGTCGTGGTCAATCTCTCCCACTCGAACTTCGCCGACATCGAAAAGGAAGGGACCGCAGTCTCTGTGGTCTCGATCACCTCGCCGGCCGTAGCTGGCAACCAGTCGGCGCCACCGCTCTTCGTCAACGCCGCCACCGGTGATTACCGCGAGCAGGAAGGCTCGCCGACGCGTCTCGCCGGGAACCCGCGCACCACGAACTGCGCCGGCACGGTCGGTGTCGACATCGGCGCCTACCAGTTCGAGTGCCCGCCGCCGGTGATCGGCCCCTCGACCGTCGCGGTCATCAAACCCCCGCCGCCGCCGGTGGCCAAGCCGGTCCTCTCGAAGCTGGCGCTGAAGCCGTCCAAGTTCGTCACCACCGGCAAGCCGCCGAAAGGCCACGCCAAGGGCACGACGATCTCCTTCACGCTGTCGACGGCCGCCTCGGTGAAGCTCGAAGTGCTCGAAAAAAAGACGGTGAAAGGGAAGAAGAAGACCGTGACTCTCGGCTCGCTCCCGAAGGTCGTCGGCAAGGCCGGCGCGAACAAGGTCAAGTTCGCCGGCAAGCTGAAGGGCAAGACCGAACCGCTCGGGCCTGGCAATTACACCCTGCGGGCCACCGCGACCGGCGCTGGCGGCAGCTCGGCTCCGGTGAAGACGGGCTTCGAAGTCCTCATCCCCTAGTTTTCGCCGCATGACGAACTCGTCCCGCGGGCGCGATGCCCGTCGCCAGCTCGGCATGGCGGCGCTCGCCCTCGGTGCCCTCGGGGTCGTCTTCGGCGACATCGGCACCAGCCCCCTCTACGCGCTGCAGACCGTCTTCTCCGCCGACCATGGGGCGGTGAAGCCGACCGAAGGGGACGTTTTCGGCGTGATCTCGCTCGTCTTCTGGTCGATCACGCTGATCGTCTCGATCGAGTTCGTCCTCTTCATCATGCGCGCCGACAACGAAGGAGAGGGCGGCATCCTTGCCCTGATCGCGAAGATCGAAGGGGCCAAGCTCGATAACCCGCAGGTGAAGTTCGGGCTGATCGCGATCGGGATGTTCGGCGTCGCGCTCTTCTACGGCGACGGCATGATCACCCCGGCGATCTCGGTCCTCTCCGCGGTCGAAGGGGTGAAGGTCGTCGAGCCGAGCATCCACGCGTTGGTGGTGCCGGTGACGATCGCCGTGATCGTCGTCCTCTTCTCCGTGCAGCGCTTCGGCACCCACCGGATCGGCCGCGTGTTCGGCCCGGTGATGGTGTTCTGGTTCGCGGTCATCGCCGTCGCCGGGCTCGGCCAGGTCCTCGCCCACCCGGAGATCGTCAAGGCGCTCCTGCCCAGCTACGGGGTCGAGTTCTTCGGCCGCCACTTCGGCACCGCCTTCATCGCGCTCGGCTCGATCGTGTTGACGATCACCGGCGCCGAGGCGCTCTACGCCGACATGGGCCACTTCGGCCGGCCGCCGATCTCACGCGCCTGGTTCTTCGTCGTCTTCCCGGCGCTGACCCTCAACTACATGGGCCAGGGGTCGCTGATCGTCAACGAACCGAGCGCGATCTCCAACCCCTTCTTCCTGCTGATCCCGCACTGGGGCCGGGTGCCGATGGTGGTGCTGGCGACGGTGGCGACCGTGATCGCCTCGCAGGCGGTGATCTCGGGCGCTTTCTCGGTGACCAAGCAGGCGATCCAGCTGGGCTTCCTGCCGCGCCTCCAGATCCGCCACACCTCGGCCACCGAGATCGGTCAGGTCTACCTGCCCGCGGTCAACTGGTTCCTGCTGATCACGGTGGTGGCGCTGGTGATCGGCTTCGGCTCCTCGACCGCGCTCGGCTCCGCCTATGGGATCGCGGTCACCTGCACGATCACCGCCGACACCCTGCTCTTCCTCGTCATCGCCCGGCAGCTGTGGAAGAAACCGGGCTGGCTGGTGGGGATCGGCGCCGCCGTCTTCTTCACCGTCGACCTCGCCTTCCTCGGCGCCAACCTGACCAAGACCGAGCACGGCGGCTGGTTCCCGCTCTCGGTCGGGGCGATCATCTTCGTCGTGCTCAGCACCTGGCGGCGGGGCACCAACACGATCCGCGAATCACGGGTCGAGGCCGAGGGTTCGCTGCAGGCCTTCGTCGACGAACTGCGCGCCGCCGACCCGCCGCCGCAGCGGGTGCCGGGCACGGCGGTCTACCTCAACGCGCGCCGCGAGACGACGCCGCTCGCCCTCCACGCCAGCCTCGAACACTCGCACGCCCTGCACGAGTCGATCGTGATCATCTCGATCGAAACCACCCGCACCCCCTACGTCTCCGAAGAGGACCACCTGGTGGTCGACCACCTTGGCTATGAGGACGACGGGATCTCCCATCTCACCGCCAAAGTCGGCTTCCAGGAAGCGATCAAGGTGCCTCAGCTCTTTGCCCTCGCCTGCACCCGCGGGCTGGAGGGCAACGCGCGCGAGGAGGACGCCGTCTACTTCCTCTCGCAGGTGACGATCAGGCCGGTCGACGGCCCCGGCATGGCGGGCTGGCGCAAACGCCTCTACGTCGCCCTCGCCCGCAACTCGGTCAGCGCCGCCGACTACTTCCACCTCCCCGCCGATCGCACCGTGACGATCGGTTCCGCGATCGACCTCTAGAACTGGGCCGGCTGCGCGAAGCGGTAGAAGAACTGGCCCATGCCGCCCTCTTTGACGATGCCGAAGACGATGTCCAGCATCCCCTCCTGTTTGCCGGCGTTGGTCAGCGGGCCGGCGCAGATCGGCTCGAAGCCGGCGTCGCGGTGCAGGGTCTCGACCGCCTCGCGGGCCTCCTCGTCACCGCACCAGATGTCCCCGGGCGGGGTGGAGGCGCCGGCGACCTGGTCGTAGAGGGAGGCGAAGTTGATGTTCCAGGCCTTCGCCGTCGGCCCACCGGTCACCGACTTGACGTACTCGGCGTTGGAGGCGTGGCCGGCCGGCGGGGTCGCGCCGCCGTAGAGGTTGGTGGCGTCGATCGCCGTCTTCCCCTCCAGGCCGGTGACCGCTCCGAGCGCCGCCTCGACCGAGTCGCCCGGCACCGCGACCAGCACCACCTCGGCGTCGCCGACGTCGCCGCCCTCGTGGCCGAGCCGCGTCACCTCGTGCCCGGCCGCCTCCCACAGGTCGGCCAGGCCGCCGCCGATTTTTCCTCTTCCGATCGTTGCGATCTTCATCTTCTTGTCCTTTCGGGGTTTAGAAACAAATGATTCTGAGCAATATTGAGCGCAGGGAGATTCACCAGAGGCAGGGAGACAGAACGGGTCCCGCTGGGGCCCACCGTGCAAATGGGAAGGAGAAGTTCATGCATGTATCCACCGGGACCAGGCGCGTGCCGCGGGGGCGGGCGTTCGCACTGGTCGTGGTCGTAATGGCGCTCTTCGGCGCCGTCGCCGCGGCGAACGCGGCCGCGACCACCTACACCGCGCTCGGCGATTCCTACGCCGCCGGGCCGCTGATCCCCAACCAGTCGTTGAATCCGCTCGGCTGTTTCCGCTCGGACCACAACTACGCGCACCTGACCGCCTCGGCGAAAGGGCTGACCCTCACCGACATCAGCTGCAGCGGCGCGACGACCAACGACATGACCGAAGCGCAGAACGTCGAACCGGGGCCGAACCCGCCCCAGTTCAACGGCCTGAACACGGGCACCGGCGTGGTGTCGCTGACGATCGGCGGCAACGACATCGGCTTCACGGAAATCCTCGAGGACTGCATCACCTACAACCCGTTCTCGACTCCGTGCAAGGACAAATACGACCCGGGCGGTCATGACCAGCTGGCCGAACGGATCGCCGCCACGGCGCCGAAGGTGGCGGCGGTGCTCCAGGGCATCCACGCTCGTTCGCCGAACGCGCGCGTCTTCGTCGTCAACTACCCGCAGATCCTGCCGACCGGCAGCGGCTGCTGGCCGACGATGCCATTCGGCTTCGGCGACGTGCCCTACCTGCGGGCGACCGAGGAACGGCTCAACTCGATGTTGGCGACGCAGGCTGCCGCCAACAACGCGACCATCGTCAACTGGTACGCGGCGAGCGCCGGCCACGACGCCTGCAAGTCGAGCGGGACCCGCTGGGTCGAACCGCTGATCCCGAGCGAACTCGCCTTCCCGGTCCATCCGAACAAAGCGGGGATGGCGGGCGGCGCGGCTGCGCTCGAGGCCGCGATCGGCTAGACGCGCCGGAGCGCACGGCGGGCTCAACGCTCGCCGTGCGCCTCCTGGGCGAGCCAGTCCCACTCTTCCCAGTTGGCGATCCGGCTCTCGTAGTCGGGTCGCACCATGTTGAAGGCGTCGGCGCCGAAGAAGCAGCGCAGCAGCGGCTTCTCCGCGTCGACCAGTTTCAGGATCGCCGGCCCGGTCGCCTCCGGGTCGCCCGGCGATTTGACCGAGGCGGCACGTTTCGCGCGCACTTCGCGCACCGGCTCGTACTCGGGCATCTGCTCGGCCTGGACCGCCGAGGGGCCGCCCCAGTCGGTCGAGTAGCCCTGCGGCTCGACCAGCGTCACGTGGATGCCGAAGTCGGCGACCTCGCGCGAGAGCGACTGGCTGAACGCCTCCAGCGCCCACTTCGAGGCGTGGTAGAGGCCGATGCCGGGGAAGGCGGTGACGCCGCCGATGGAAGAGACCTGGATCACGTGGCCGCTGCCCTGCTCGCGCAGGATCGGCAGCGCCGCCTTGGTCACCCAGAGCGCCCCGAAGACGTTGGTCTCGATCTGATCGCGGGCCTCATCGGGGGAGACCTCCTCGATCGTCCCGAAGAGCCCGTACCCGGCGTTGTTGACGACCACGTCGAGGCGGCCGAACTTCTCGCGGGTCGCCTCGACCGCGGCGTGATCGGCGTCCATGTCCTGCACGTCGAGCGCCAGCGTCAGCACGTTGTCGCCGTACTTCTCGGCCAGCGGCGCGAGCGTCGAGGCGTCGCGCGCCGTCGCCGCCACCTTGTCACCGCGCTCGAGCGCCGCTTCCGCCCAGATCCGGCCGAAGCCCTTCGAGCTCCCGGTGATGAACCAAACTTTCGAATCTGCCATCCGTCCTCCTGGGTCAAGATGTGACTGGTCCATCGATCCTGGCAGGCGGCCCACCTCGGCTCTGGGACTATTGGGGGGTGCGGATCGCGAGCCTCGTCCCCTCCTCGACCGAGATGCTCTTCGCCCTCGGGCTCGGCGACCAGACGGTCGGCGTCACCCACGAGTGCGACTTTCCGCCCGCCGCCGCGGCGCTGCCGCGGCTGACCGCGACGGTGATGCCGGAGGGGCTGAGCGCCGGGGAGATCGACGCGGCGGTGAAGGAGATCGTCGGCGAAGGCCGGGCGCTCTACAGCCTCGACGAGGAGCGGTTGACCGAGTTGGCCCCGGACCTGATCGTGACCCAGGCTGTCTGCGAGGTCTGCGCCGTCTCCTATGACGACGTGGTCGAAGTGGCCGCGCGGCTGCCCGGCCGGCCCGCGGTCCTGCAACAGGACCCGGGCTCGCTCGGCGAGGTGCTCGCCGACCTCGACCGGCTCGGCGCTGCGGCCGGGATCGAGGCGCGGGCGGCACGTCTGCGGGCGGAGCTGGAGGAGCGGCTGGCGGCGGTCCGCGCCGCGGTGACGGGGGCGCCGGCGCCGCGGGTGGTGGCGCTCGAGTGGCTCGACCCGCCCTACATCGGCGGTCACTGGGTGCCGGAGATGATCACCGCCGCGGGCGGGGTCGACGTCGGCGCCGTCGCCGGGGAGAAGTCGGTCGAGGTGACGTGGGAGCGGCTCACAGCGCTCGAGCCTGAGGTGGTCGTGGTGATGCCCTGTGGCTTCTACGTCGAGGATGCCCGCGCCCAGGCCGAAGGGCACCGCGAGGCGGTCGCCGCGCTCGGCGCGCAGCGGGTCTTCGCCGTCGATGGCGCCTCCACCTACTCGCGCCCCGGTCCGCGCCTCGTCGACGGCACCGAGCTGCTGGCCCACCTCTTCCATCCGGACCGGATCGAGGCGCCCGCCGGGATCGGCTTCGTCGATCTCTCGGCGACGATCGTCGGCGCGCCGCGCTAGCCCTGCGGGCCGGGCGGCGGGACCTGGCTCGCCATCTGCGCGTAGCCGGCGGCGCTCGGGTGGATGCCGGTGTCGCCGCTGATCACCCAAGGCGGCCCGCCGCCTTTCGGTCCTTCGCAGAAGGAGAGGTAATGGGCCGCCTCGAGCTCATCTTGGGTCGGCGTCGATTGGACGCTCGGGCCGTCGACGCCGTATTCGAAGTAGGAGCAGGTGTAGCTCGACGGGTACACCGGTTCGAGGCTGACGCCGACGTTGAAGTGGGGCGGGGAGACCACCTGCAGGCGAGTTCCCTTGGTCGCGGCGTTCACTTCGCCGGCGACCGCGGCGATCGTTTCGTTCATCAGCTTCCCCATCTCGGCGATCTGGGTGACGCTGTAGGCGAGCGCCGAGGAGGGAATCGCGAGGTGGTACTGCATCAGGTAGATCGTCGCGTCGGTGTTCGCCACCAAGTTGGCGTAGAGGCGCTTCAGTTCCGCTCGTAGGTGGACTTCTTCGAAGGCTTCTACGACGCACTTCTGGTAGCCGCCGAAGAGGTCGGATTCGAGCGCGCAGCGCATCGATCCCAATCCGAAGAGGGTGTTGGCAAGGATCGGGTTGGCGCCGATCGTCATCAGGATGTAGTCCGGGTCTTCGGCCTCGATCTTCTGCGTGGTCGGGTAGAGGTTGCCGCCGGGCGCCCAGTTGGTCGGTTCGGAGCCGCTCACCGCGTAGTTCTTGTAGTTGGTGAGCCCGTAGAGGTTCGCCCACTGGGCCGCCCAGGAGACGTTGTTGGCGAGCCCGTAGTCGGGCGCGTAGGGGACTTCCTTCAGCCCGTTCTCGGTCGCGGTCGAGTTGGAGGAGCAGGCGTCGTCGAGGACAGCTCCAACCGGTTTGCATTCGTACAGCGAGAGGAAAGGCATCAGCTTGCCGTCGCTGTAGTAGCCGAAGCCGGCGGTGACCGAGTCGCCCATCGCGCGGACGACCGGGCCGGGGACGGGGTTCGGAGCGCCGGCGAAGCTGGCGATCTTCAGCCAGGGGTTCACGACCTTGACCACGACGGTGCCGTGACTGAGCTGGATCGTCTCCGTGCCCGGGGTATCCGGCGCGGTGTAGCTCAGTGTCCCGGCGCCGAGGTGAACGGTCCCGTCGTTTGCTCCCGCGGTGACGCTCCAGCGCACCGGCCGGTCGCAGGCCGGCAGGGCGATCTTCCGGTGGTGACCGGGATGGACTCGCAGGACGGGGAACGAGGCGCAGAACGGCTTCGTTGCACCTGCGGCGCGCTTCGCGCCCGCCGACTGCGGCCGGGCCGGGTCGGGCACCGACAGGATGCGCCGCGGGATGCTCTTCGACCGGATGTCGGCCTTGCCGTCGCCGTCGATGTCGATTCCACCGTTGGCTTCGACGGTCACCGACGGCGTCGCCTCTTCGCTCCACGCTTTCGAGAGCGCGCTGGTGATCTGCGGCTTCAGGTCGATCTCATGGACGAACGTGAAGGTGCGGCGACGGTCGGGCCTGCGTAGCGGGCCGGCGCTGAGCCGGTGGCCGGTCGCCTGGGCGAGCGGCACCGTGCCCGGCTTCATCCGGAACCGGGCGACCAGGTTCAGGGCCCGGCTGGCGGCCTGGATCGGATAGCGGACAGCGATCAGCAGGGCCGGGTTTCCAGCCGGCGTGCGGGCGAGCTCCACCCGCTCGATCCGAGTGTTGGCCGGCGGCCGGATGATCTTCACCGGCTTGTGGGTGGGCGGGGCCGCACCGACGGCGCTCGCGGCCGCGGCGAGCAGGGCGAACGCCCCGACCAGGGCGACGGCCACGATTTTCCGCGACAGCATCACGGCCAAAAACCTAGCGCCGCGCCGAGGGCCAGTAGGAAGCCACCCGCGCCGCGGCCTCCTCGCCGACCGCCGTCTCCGGCGCGCTCACCGACTCGCCCTCGCCGCCGAGCGCCCGCATCGTCGCCTCGACCGACTCGGCCAGCGCCGCCGGCGCGTAGCCGCCCTCCAGCACCGCGCCGACCGGGACCCCGAGCCCCTGCGCCAGCTCCCGCACCTCGACCGTCATCTGGCCGAAGTCCTCGCTCGTCAGCGCCAGGCCGGCGAGCGGGTCCTCGCGGTGGGCGTCGTACCCGGCCGAGACGAGGATCAGGTCGGGCTTGAATTCGGTCGCCACCGGCCGCACCACCCGGTCGAGCAGCGAGAGGAAGACGTCGCGCCCCGACCCTTCCGGCACCGGCAGGTTGATCGTGAACCCGGCGCCCGCGCCGGACCCGATGTCGTCGGGCAACCCCGTCCCCGGCCAGATCCCCTCCTGCTGGATCGAGATCAGGAGGACGTCGTCGCGCTCGCGGAAGATCGCTTCGGTGCCGTTGCCGTGGTGGACGTCCCAGTCGAGGATCAGCACCCGCGAGGCGCCGAGCTCGGCGACCGCCAGCGCCGCCGCGACCGCGACCGAGTCGAAGAGGCAGAAGCCCATCGCCCGCTCCGGTTCGGCGTGGTGGCCGGGCGGCCGCAGGGCGCTGAAGCCGGCCGCCGCCTCGCCCGCCAGGAGCGCCCGGGCCAGCGCCGCGGCGCCCCCGGCGCCGTGCGTCGCCGCCCGGAAGGACTCCGGCCCGTCGTAGGTCTCGACGTCGATCGCCCCGCCGCCGGACTCGCTCAGCTCGCGGATCGCGGCGATGTGGCGCGAGGTGTGGACCAGCTCCAACTCCGCGGCGCCGGCCGCCGGGGCGGGGCGGCGCTCCCAGCCGAGCCAGTCCTCGGCCTCGAGCCGGCGCTCGATCGCGACCAGGCGTGGCGGCGACTCCGGATGCCCGGGCATCAGGTCGCGGGGGTCGTGGTCGAGGCTCGAGGGGTCGCTGAAGTAGAGCAACGAAGGGGAAATCTTGAGCGGTGGCGCGGCGCGCGTCAAGCGGTGCTGCTGGAGAGGCGGGCGGCGCGGCGGGTCAGGTAGCGCTGCTCGGGGAGGCTCGCGGTCAGCTCGGCGGCGCGGCGGTACTCGTCGTGGGCGGCGCTGCCGTCGCCCGCCAGCTCGAGCAGATGGGCGCGGACCGCGTGTACGCGGTGGTGGCCTTCGAGCTGCGGCTCGACCTCGGCGAGCAGCGCCAGCCCCGCCTCCGGTCCCGTCGCCATCGCCGCGGCAACGGCCCGGTTGAGCGCCACCATCGGCCCCGGTGCGACCTGTTCGAGCAGTCCGTAGAGGGCGAGGATCTCGGCCCAGTCGGTGTCCTCGGCGCGCCGCGCCCGGTCGTGGGCGAGGCCGATCGCCGCCTGCAGTTGGTAGGGACCGACGGCGCCCTTCGCCATCTCCGCGGCGAGGATCCGGCCGCCCTCGGCGATCGCCGCCGCGTCCCAGAGCGAGCGGTCCTGCTCGTCGAGCGGCACCAGTTCTCCACCCGCGTCGGTGCGGGCCGGGCGGCGCGCGTCGGTCAGCAGCATCAGCGCCAGCAGGCCACCGACCTCGGGCTCCTCGGGGAGCGCCAGCCGCGCGATCCGGGTCAGGCGGATCGCCTCGCCGGAGAGCTCGGTGCGGGCGAGGTCGGGACCTTCGCTCGCCGCGTAGCCCTCGTTGAAGATCAGGTAGAGGACGCCGAGCGCGGCGCGCAGCCGATCCGCGCGTTCTGCCGGCGCCGGCAGCCCGAACGGCTCGTCGGCCTCGGCGACCGTCTTCTTCGCCCGCGCGATCCGCCGGCCCATCGTCGTTTCCGGGACGAGGAAGGCGGCGGCGATCTCGGCGGTGGTCAGGCCACCGACCGCGCGCAGGGTGAGAGCGATCGCCGAGGCGGGGGAGAGCTCCGGCCGGCAGCACATGAAGATCAGCGCCAGGGTGTCGTCGGCCTCGGCGCCGGGGCCCGGCTCGGGCTCCACCGCCAGCCGCTCCTCGCGCGCCCGCCGGGCGGAGTCGGCGCGGATCCTGTCGGTCATCCGTCGCGAAGCGACAGCGATCAGCCACCCGACCGGGCTCTCCGGGATGCCCTCGGCGGGCCACTGGCGGGCGGCGTCGATCATCGCCTCCTGGACCGCGTCCTCGGAGTCGGCGAAGTCTCCGAAGCGCCGCACCACGGCGGCGAGGACCCGCGGCGCCGACGCGCGCAGCAGGTCCTCGACCTCACGGCGGAAGTCCCGGGCGGGGGTCACACTCAGGATTCGGGCGGGCCCATCACCTGACGGACCTCGATCTGCTGGCGCAGCGGCACCCCGTCGAAGCCGGGTCCTTCCGAAGACTGGGCGGCGATCTCGATCGCCCGCTCCTCCGACTCGACGTCGACCATCCGGTAGCCGGCGAGCAGCTCCTTCGACTCGGCGAACGGCCCGTCGGTGACGGCCGGGGCGCCGTCGGTGGCCAGCACGATCTTCGCCAGGTCGGGGCCGGCCAGCCCCTGCGCGTCGACCAGCTCGCCCCGCTCGCGCAGCTCCGCGTTCAGGTCTTTCTGGAACTGGATGTGGGCCTGCACGTCCTCCGGCTTCCACTCGGTCATCGGCGGCACGTCGCCCTCGCCCCGCCTGTAGTGCTGCAGCAGCATGAACTTCATCTCGATCCTCCTCGTTCGCGGCGCCTTGATGGTCGGCGCCTTCGGGAGTGTGTCGGAGCCGGTCGCGCAAATGCGACATCGGCGCGGCTAAAGATCGAATTTCGCTCTGTAGGCGCTCGGGACGAGGTCGTTGTACTCCGGATGACGCTTCATCCAGTCGTTGACGAAGGGGCAGAAGGGAAGGACTTCGAGTCCTTTGGTGCGGGCCTGCTCGAGCGCGAAGCGGGCAAGGCGGCCGCCGATCCCCTGGCCCTCGAAGCGTTCCTCGACCTCGGTGTGGATCAGGGCGATCAGCCCGGGACGCCGGCGGTAGACGATGAAGCCCGCCTGCTCACGGCCGACGGTGGCGATGAATCGGTTGCGCTCCGTTGCGTCGGTGATGACGATCTGCGGATCTTCGGTCACGCTGCCTCCTCCGGCTCGACTTCGCTCTCCCACTCCCGCTCCATCTCGTCGGCCAGATCCGGGTCCATATAAGGACCGGGCTCGCGCAGCTTGGCGATCACCTGGCGTCGGCTGAGGTCGTCCTTGTCCTGGCTCAGCTTGCGCTTGCAGACGAAGCGGCTGACCGGGATCCGCAGCCCGACCGTTCCCTTGGCGATCCCGCGACCCCACTCCTGATCCAGGTAGCGTGGCTCCTCGACCGCGCGCTCGAAGCGCTCGACCAGCCGCGTCAGCGTCGCCAGGTTCTCCTCCGGCCCGAGCACCTCGGGCACCCCGTATATATGGGCGACGCTGAAGTTCCAGGTCGGCGCCCGGGTCGCATCCGGCCCGTACCAGCTCGGTGACACGTAGCCATGGCGGCCCTGGACGATCACCATCACCTCTCGATCGCCGAAGCCGTGGGCCTCCTCGTCGGGGCGGCCGACGTGGGTCAGCAGCGCCAGTCCGTCGGTGTCTTCATCGAGCAGAACCGGGTAGTGGGAGGCGACCAGCTCGCCCTCGTTGGAGCTGACGATCGTCGCCCAAGGGTTCTCGCGGACGAGATCGCGGACGGCTTCGGGGTCGGTGAAGGCGTGGGCGGGGTTGTGTCGCATCGACCGATTGTGGCCGATGCGGGGCCGGCCCCCAGGCGAGGCCGGCCCCGAAAAGCCTTTGGCCCTAGGCCGACTTCGAAAGCGAAGCGGACGGAGCGACGTGCACGGTCTCGATCTTCATTACTGCTCACCTCCCTGCGTAGTTGGCCCTGGCTATCACTCCGCTGTGACCAGTTGCACTGCTGGAATAGATTCCAGCAGTACACGCGGTTCCAGCAAACACCGCTGGAATTGGTCAGAAGTTGCTCTACGATCGAACGAGCTATCCCGCTTGAACGAAGGAGACCAACGGAATGCCCCCCGCCAAAACCGCCACCGTGCCGATGGAGACGACGCTCGCCGCGATCGTCGCCCACCCGACGCGTGCTCGGGCGTTCACGATCCTCACCGAGCGGACGGCGAGCCCCGTCGAAATCGCCCAGGAGATCGGCAAAGACGTGGGGCACGTCGGCTACCACGTGCGCAAACTGCTGCAGCTTGACCTGATCGAGCTGATCGACGAGCGGCCGGTCCGCGGTGCTGTCGAGCACTTCTATCGCGCGATCGAGCGCCCGGTGGTCACCGAGGAGGAATTCGCCGAGCAGAGCATCGAGGAACGCGAGGTCTTCACCCGCCACATCCTCCAGCGCCACGTGACCGACATCGCTCGCGCGATGGACGAGCACACGGTCGACGCTCGCGTGAACCGGGTCGTAACCCGGATGCCGATCCTCGTCGATGAGGACGGGTTCCAGGAACTGAGCGAGCTGCACACCGAGGTCCTCGAGCGCACGATGGAGATTCAGGCTCGCAGCGCCGAACGAATGACCGGGTCCGACGAGGACGGCATCCCGACGGTCTCCTCTTCGATGTTCTTCGAGGTCCCGGAGCGCAAGCGTCCCGTCGAGTAATCCTGACCGCGCGCCGCAGCCCGGGATCCGCGGCGCCAAGCGCCATACGGCGGCACGAGACATTCATCCGTCTATGAACCTCCCCGTTCACGGGGAGAGGCGCCTACCATCTGTAGTCCCATGCTGATCGAGGATCGTTCGACCACACCGGACTTCCCGCCGGAGGCCCCGCGCCGCTGGCCGAAGCGTCTGCTGGTCGGCGGCGTCATGGTCCTGCTGGTGGGCGCGATCGCCGCCTTCATCGTCTCCGCCTTCGCGCTCTCCGGTGCCAGCATCGAAGAAGACCCCTCCTCGTTGGGCAAGGTCAGTACCGACACGTTCGGGGGCAGCGTCGAAAGCGTCAAGGCGACCGCTGTGAAGAGCGGCGCCGACGTCCCGGTGAAGATGCAGGGCGACCGCATCGTCCCGACGACGAAGCTCCACCCGGGCGAGGAAGTGGAGGTCGAGGTGAAGGTGAAGCGACCGAGCGTGATCGGCACGCTTGCCGGCAGCGAGAAGACGCTGACCACCACCGTCATCGCGCCGGTCGCCAACCTGGAAGCGCGCTGGCTGAGCGTCAAGGAAGGCAAGAACCCGCGGCTCCAGTTCAGCCGCCCGGTCAGCGAGATCGTCTACGGCCAGGAAGGCGAAATGAAGCACCGCCGCTTCGACCAGCTGCGCAGCTCGGTCACCCTCGGCCCGCAGTCGGCCGCCGGTCAGATGCAGGTCTCATGGGCGGCCATGCCCTGGGAGCACCCCGGCAAGACCAAGACCGTCACCTGGTTCCCGGCGACCGGGACGCCGACCGTCGCCGCCACCCCGATCGCGGGCTCGATCATCTCCGCCTCGACCCCGATCGAAATCACCTTCTCGAAGCCGGTGAAGAAGATCCTCGGCTCGGAAAAGCCGAAGCTCTCGCCGGAAGTTGCCGGCAAGTGGTCGCAGCCGAACCCGCACACGCTGCGCTTCGTGCCTGCCGGCTTCGGCGTGCCCCTCGCCGCCGATCTGAAGGTCGAACTGCCCGAAGAGATGGAAATCGTCCAGGCCGACGGCTCGACCAAGAACTCTTCCGAGATCGCCTGGGAAGTCCCGGCCGGCTCCGAAGCGCGCCTGCAGCAGATGCTCGCCGAACTCGGCTACCTGCCTTACAAGTTCACCGGCGAAATCGTCGCGAAGACGCCGGAAGCCCAGGTCGCCGCCGCGACCACCGAGACGCCGAAGGGCCACTTCACGCCGCGCTGGGGCAACACCCCGTCCGGCCTGAAGGAACTCTGGGCGAACGAACCAGAAGTGATGGTCGAAGGCGCGCTGATGTCCTACCAGGAACGGAACGGCCTCGAAGTCGATGGAGTCGCCGGGCCGGAAGTCTGGGAATCGATCATGAAGTCGGTGATCGCCGGCGACGTGAAACAGGAAAAGGGCGCCGCCAACGGCTACACCTACGTCTGGGTCAACGAGTCCGAACCGGAGTCGGTCAACGTCTGGCACAACGGCAAGATGATCGTCAGCGAAGCCCCGGCGAACACCGGCATCGCCGGCGCCGAAACCGAGCTCGGCACCCACAACGTCTACCTCCGTTACGAAGAAACGACGATGAGCGGGGAAAACCCCGACGGCTCGCACTACAGCGACCCGGGGATCATGTGGGTCTCCTACTTCTACGGCGGCGACGCGCTGCACGCCTTCGACCGCGCCTCCTACGGCAGCCCGCAGAGCCTCGGCTGCGTCGAGATGCCGCTCGAAGAGGCCGGAGAAATCTGGCCCTACACGCCGATCGGCACCCCGGTCACCGTCAACCCCGCATGAGCACGCCGATCGCGGCCGCCTCCGGCACCTTCAAGCTCGGCGGCGACCTGGAGGTGAACCGACTGGGCTACGGCACGATGCAGCTGACCGGTGAAGGGGTCTGGGGGGAGCCCGAGGACCGTGACGAAGCGCTGGCCGTCCTGCGCCGCGCCGTCGAGGCGGGCGTCAACTTCATCGACACCGCCGACTCCTACGGGCCCGAAGTGGCCGAACGCCTGATCCACGAGGCCCTCCACCCCTACGGCGACGACCTGGTGATCGCCACCAAGGCGGGGCTGACCCGGGCCGGGCCGGGGGACTGGCGGCCACTCGCCCGCCCTGAGTACCTACGCCAGCAGTGCGAGCTGAGCCTGCGCCGGCTCGACCTGGAGACGATCGACCTCTTCCAACTCCACCGGATCGATGCGAAGGTGCCGCTGGAGGAGCAGGTCGGCGAACTGAAGAACCTCCAGGACGAGGGGAAGATCCGCCACATCGGGCTCTCCGAGGTCGATGTCGATCAGCTCGAAGACGCACAAAAGCACGCGACGATCGCCAGCGTCCAGAACCTCTTCAACCTGACGGCGCGCGACGCCGAGCCGCTGCTCGACCACTGCGAGAAGCACGGGATCGGCTTCATCCCCTGGTTCCCGCTGGCCACCGGCAGACTGCTCGAGGACGGCGGCCCGCTGGCCGGGATCGCTGCCGACACCGGCGCCGAGCCCTCGCAGCTGGCGCTCGCCTGGCTGTTGCGGCGCTCGCCGGTGATGCTGCCGATCCCCGGCACGTCCTCGGTCGCCCACCTGGAGCAGAATCTCGGCGCCGCCGAGCTGAAGTTGACCGACGAGCAGTTCGCGGCGCTGGAGGGAGTGGCCTGACCCCACCGGGGCCCAGCGTCAAGGCAGCTTGGCTTTGAAGCAGTGGGTGCGGTAGGGGAAGTCGAACTCGGTCCCCAGGTGCGGGTCTGATTCGACCAGTACCCGGATGCCGTCGAGGATCTCCTTCCGCCGCCGCGTCGTCGCGGTGATGATGTAGCTGCGCGAGGCGGCCATCTCGACCAGCAGGTCGACGTCCATCGGCCGCTCCCAGTCGGTGATGAAGGTCTCGGTCGGCCCGAACGGCGGCCCGATCTCGATCCCCTCCATCTCGATCAGCTCGGCGTCCCCGGCGCCCATCACCTTGCCGAGGCGCGCGACCCAGTCGACCCGTTCGTCGCGCCGGTTCCAGATCAGCGCCAGCGTGCCACCCGGGCGCAGGACCCGCGCCGCCTCGGCGGTCGCCCGCTCCGGGTCGACCCAGTGCCAGGCCTGGGCGACGGTGATCGCGTCGACGCTGTCGTCCTCCAGCGGGATCGCCTCCGCGGTCCCGTCCAGGATCCGCGCGTCGGGCGCCGCCCAGGCAAGGTTCGTCCGCATCTCGGCGATCGGCTCGACCGCGACCACATCGAGGCCGCGCGCCGCCAGCGCGCGGGTCAGCTTGCCGGTCCCGGCACCGAGGTCGAGCACCGTCCGCGCGTCCTCCGGCAGCAGCCAGTCGATCGCCTCCTCGGGGTAGAGCGGTCGCGCCCGCTCGTAGACGTCGGCGGCGACCCCGAACGACCGGGCCCGCACATCCTTGTCCGCGTGCTCTCCCAAAGGCACGCCCCCGATCCTATTGACGCGACGCGGCGGTGGCGTCGGCGATCACCGCGACCGCCTCGCGCAGCTCGCGAATCGAGGGCAGGCCGTAGCCGAGGACGAGGGCCGGTGGGCCGGGGTGGGCGCGGGTGAAATCGGCGAGCCCCTGGACCTTGACCCCGGCCGCGGCGGCGGTCTCGACCACTTTCGTCTCGGCGACTCCGGGAGGCAGCTCGAGCAGGATGTGGAGCCCGGCGTCGATACCGCGGACCCGGGCGTCGGGCAGCGCCGCGGCGAGCACCTCCAGCAGGGCGGCGCGCTTCTCACGGTTGTGGGCGCGGGCGGCGCGGACGTGGCGGTCGAAGGCCCCGCTCGCGATCAGGTCGGCGAGCGCCAGCTCATCGATCCGCGGCCCGCCGCCGTCGAGGCCCGCCCGGGCGATCGTCGCGGCGGCGACCGCGTCGGCCGGGAGGCAGAGCCAGGCGAGTCGCAGTGCCGGGGCGAGGGTCTTGGAGACGGATCCCGCGAGCACCACCACGTCGGGCGCCAGGCCCTGCAGCGTTCCCGCCGGCCCGCGGCGGTCGTAGCGGAGCTCGGCGTCGTAGTCGTCCTCCAGTACCAGGGCGCCGCGCTCGCGCGCCCACTCGACCAGCGCCAGGCGCCGCTCCGCCGCCAGCACCGCGCCGACCGGCAGCGAGTGGGCGGGGGTGACGACGACCGCGTCGGGGTCGGCCGCGATCAGCCTCTCGACGTCGATCCCGTCGTCGTCGACCGCGATCGGCACCAGCTCCAGGCCCTCGGCCTCGATCGTCCAGGCGGCCACCTGGTAGCCGGGATCCTCGACCGCCACCCGGCGCGCCCCGCGCCCGCGCACCAGCTGGCAGAAGACGCGCAGCCCCTGTTGGTAGCCGGCGGTGACCAGGATCGAGTCCGGCTCGGCGGCGGCCGCCCGCACCCGGCCGAGGTGCTCGGCGAGCGCGTCCCGCAACTCCACCGCGCCGCCGAACTCGCCGTAGCCGAGCCGCGCGTCGGGCAGTTCGGCGAGCGCTCGCCGCAGCGCCCGGCCCCAGGCGCGGCGGGGGAAGATCGAGAGGTCGGGAGCCCCGGGGAAGAGGTCGATCGCGGCGGCCGGCGTCGCCGCGCCGGGCGTCGCCTCGGTCCCGTCACCCACCGAGAGCGAATCTGAGGGTGACGAACCGCGCGCCGGCGCCACCCGGGTCCCCGAGCCGCGCGCCGCGACCAGGTAGCCCTCGGCGGCCAGCTGTTCGTAGGCCTCGACCACCAGCCGCCGCGAGACGCCGAGCTCCATCCCGAGCGCCCGTGAAGAAGGCAGCCGCACCCCTGGACGAAGCCGCCCGGAGCGGACCGAGTCGCGCAGGCCTGCCTCGAGCTGGGCACGGCGCGGCCTGGTCGGGTCCCAGCCGGGCAGGACAAGCTCCGGCGACGCAGGCGAAGTGGTACCCGATCCTGCCATGACATTGGACCTTATCGCGACACCACATTGGCGTTAGCCTGGCCGGGCAATCGCGAGAACTATGAGCCGGGAGGGCGCATGGAACCGAGAATCGAGCCACGCAAGGGACTGTTTGCCGGGATCGTCGCCGCGGGCGCGAAGAAAAGCTTCGGCCGCGAGATGAAGTCCTCGCGCGTCTTCGCCAACCACCCGCGGATGATGTTCGGCTTCATGCGCTACAACCGCGCCGCCGAGCACACCCCGCGCGTGCCTAAACCGCTCGCCGAACTGGTCGTCCTGCGGGTCGCGACGATGGTCGGCTGTCCCTTCTGTATCGACATCGCCTCCGAGTACAGCCGCCGCGCCGGGCTCACCGACGAGCAGCTGCTGAGCCTGAACGACGCCCACGGCTGCGGCCTCTTCGACGCCGATCAGCTGATGGTCATCGACCTGGCGACCGGGATGACGAGCACCCCGGGCCAGGTCGACGACGAGTTGACCCGGCGGGTGAAGGCGCGCTTCGGCGTCAAGGGGACGATGGAGCTCGTCCAGCTGATCGCCTGGGAGAACCACCGCTCCCGGCAGAACATCGCCCTCGGCATCGGCGCCGAGGGCTTCTCCGAGGGGAAGACCTGCGCGCTGCCCTACGCGGCGGCCGGCATCGACTCCAGGTCGATCACGAACCGGAACTTGACGTCGCCGGCGAGCATGCGCTCGTAGGCATCGTCGATCCCCTCCATCGAGATCATCTCGATGTCGGCGCTGACGCCGTGCTCGGCGCAGAAGTCGAGCATCTCCTGGGTCTCGGCGATGCCGCCGATGTTGGAGCCGCCGATCGAGCGGCGGGCGGCGATCAGGTTGACCACCGTCGGCGAGGGGTGTGGCTCGGGCGGGACGCCGACCAGGACCAGCGATCCGTCGCGGCGCAGCGCACCGAGGTAGGGATCGAGGTCGTGCGGCACCGCCACGGTGTCGATGATCAAGTCGAGGGAGCCGCGCGCGGCTCCCATCTGCTCCGCGTCGGTGGAGATGACGACCCCGGTGGCGCCGAGGGCGCGGGCGTCGTCGGCCTTGCCGGGTGAGGTGGTGAAGAGGGTCACCTCGGCGCCCATCGCCTTGGCGATCTTCACCGCCATGTGGCCGAGCCCACCGAGGCCGACCACGCCGACCTTCGAGTCGGGGCCGACGTTCCAGTGGCGCAGCGGCGAGTAGGTGGTGATGCCGGCGCAGAGCAGCGGTGCGGTCGCCGCCAGGTCGACGTCCTCGGAGATGTGGAGGACGAAGCCCTGATCGACCACCACCGCGTTCGAGTAGCCGCCGTGGGTCATCCGGCCGGTCTCTTTCTCCTCGCTGCCGTAGGTCAAGGTGGCCCGTTTTCGCAGTACTGCTCGAGGCCCTCGCCGCAGGCCGAGCAGGCGCGGCAGGAATCGACCATGCAGCCGACCCCCGCCAGGTCGCCGACCGCGAAGCCCTCGACCTGATCGCCGACGGCGCTGATCCGCCCGACGATCTCGTGCCCCGGCACGATCGGCCACTCTTTCTGGCCCCACTCGCCGCGCACGGTGTGCAGGTCGGAGTGGCAGACGCCGCAGTAGAGGATCTCGATCGCGACGTCGCTCGAGCCCGGCTCCCGCCGCTCGATCGCGAGCGAGGCAAGGGGCTTGTCGGCGGCCGAGGCACCGAAGGCGCTGGTCTGGGGCATAGGGAACTCCGATCCGTGGGAGGCAGGGGAAGCCGGGCAGATTAGGGAACGCCGGCTACCGGCTCTGTAAGAAGACGGTGATCGCGTCGGCCATCGACTTCGCTGCCAGCTTCTGGAATGAGGGCTTGACCAGGCGGGCGGCGTCGGTCGCGTTGCGCATGTTCACGCACTCGATCAGGACCTTGGGGACCGTGGTCAGGTTGAGGCCGGCGAGATTGTCGCGCGGGGCGAAGCCGCCCGAGCCGTCGTAGTTGGAGATCGGGATGCCGGTCACTTTGGTGTAGCGCTTCAGCAGAATCCGGCCGAAGCGCTTCGAGGAGGCGATCACGTGGTCGTTGGGGCCGTCGGGGACCGGGGTGAGGATCGCGACCCCGCGGCCGCCGGGCGGGCCGCCGTCGGCGTGGATGTCGATTGCGACGTCGGAGCGGGCCTTGTCGAGGATGTGGGCGCGGCGGTCGATGCAGGGGCCGACCCCGTCGTTGGTGCGGCGGGTCATCACCACCTTGGCGCCCTCTCTGATCAGGCGGGCGCGCAGGTAGCTCGCGACGTCGAAGTTGAAGAGGGCCTCGGTGTAGCCGCCGTCGGTCTCCGTCCCGGTGGTGTCGCAGGCCTCCTCTTCGCGGCCGTTCCAGACGGGTTGGTTGATGAAGCCCGGATCGGAGAAGTTGCCGCCGTTGTGGCCCGGGTCGATCCCGACGACCTTGCCGGCGAGTGGCTTCGCCGCGGCCGCGGATGCGGTCGCCTTCGCTTCCCCGGCGGCCGGATGGGGCGCCGTCAAGGTCAGCGCGGCGAGCAGCGAGGCGATGGCGTGGGTACCGAGCACGGCGGCCAATCTAGATCAACCACTGAGTCCGGTGTGTAAGGCTGATGATTGTGCAGCGGATCGTCCTGCTCGACGACTACCAGGGAATCGCCCTCGACTACGGCGGCTGGGACCGCGTCCCGGAGGCGTGGCAGATCGTCGCGCTCGAGCAGCACATCGCCGACCCCGATGAACTTGTCGCGGCGCTCGCCGAGGCCGAGATCATCGTCGCGATGCGCGAGCGCACCGCCCTCCCGGCGGCGATCCTCGACCGCCTGCCGGAGCTGAAGCTGCTGATCACCACCGGCCTCGCCAACGTGGCGATCGACGTCGGCGCCGCGCGGCGCAACGGGGTCGTCGTCTGCGGCACCGGGATCAAGGTGGCGCCGACGGCGGAGCTGGCCTGGGGGCTGATCCTGGCGCTGCTGCGCAAGATCCCCGCCGAGGACGCGGCGATGCGGCTCGGCGGCTGGCAGAACACGATCGGCGGCGACCTCGAGGGCTCCACCCTCGGCCTGCTCGGCTTCGGCCGGCTCGGCAGGCGGATGGCCCTGATCGCCGAGGCCTTTGGCATGGAGGTGCTCGCCTGGAGCCAGAACCTCGATCCCGATGAGGCCCGCGCCGTGGGGGTCGAGCCGGTCGAGAAAGGAGCCCTCTTCGAGCGTTCCGACATCGTCTCGGTCCACTACAAGCTGAGCGAGCGCAGCCGCGGCCTGGTCGGCAGCGCCGAGCTGGCGGCGATGAAGCCGAGCGCCTACCTGGTCAACACCTCGCGCGGCCCGCTGGTCGACACCGACGCGCTGGTCGCGGCGCTCCACGCTGGCGAGATCGCCGGGGCCGGCATCGACGTCTACGACTCCGAGCCGCTACGGCCCGACCACCCGCTGCGGCAGACCCCGCACACCGTCCTCACCCCGCACCTCGGCTACGTCACCGAGGACACCTATGCGCTGTTCTTCGACGACGCGGTCGAGGACGTGCTCGCCTACCTGGGCGGCGCGCCGGTCCGGGTGATCGACCCTTAGAGGCTTAGCCCTGGCCGGCGACCGAGCTGACGTAGGTCGCGACGGCTTTGATTTCTTTGGCGTTGAGGATGCCTTCATTGCCGAAGGCGGGCATCGGGCCGCCGCCGTTCACCACCTGGTGTTCGACCGTCGCCAGGTCCGGTTCGAGTTCGTCCAGGTTCGGCCCGACCGTACCGCTCGTCCCCGCCGCTTTCAGCGTGTGGCAGGAGCCGCAGTTGGTGGTGAAGACTTCCTTGCCTTCCGTGGCCAGCGACCCTTCGCCGCTGCGCGCTTCCTTTTCGCTCAGTTCTTCTTCGCCGCCGGCTTCTTCTTCGGTGATGCCTTCTTCGCTCTTTTCTTCCGCGCTTTCTTCGGCGTTGGAAGATCCGGATTCTTCGCCGCTCGTCGGTTCCGGCGAGCCGGTCGATCCGCCGCTGCCGCCGCACCCGGACACCAGCACGGCGCCGGCCAGGGCGAGGATCAACAGCAAGAACAGGACTTTCGGGGTCTTCGCGTCAGACATAAGGCTCCTCCCAGGGCGGCAGTTGTCCGCTATCTATTCTCCCTCGGGCTTTGCGAACCCTTCTTGCCCTCGCCATCACCGTACTCCTGCTCGCGGGCTGTGGGGGAGGCGGAGGGACCGAATCCGGTTCAGGTGGCGGCGGAAATGTGGACTGGCCGCACTGGGGCAACGTCGCCGAGAACACCCATTACGCCCACCTCGATCAGGTCGACCGCGACAACGTCGGTGAACTGGAAGTCGCCTGGACCCGGCCCGAGGGCCAGGGCCAGATCGCCTGGGAGACCTTCCCGATCGTGGTCAAGCGGACGATGTACTACGACACCGGCACCGACCGGGTCGACGCTGTCGATGCCACCACCGGCAAGGTCCGCTGGACCTACGCGCCTCCGGTCGACTTCATCGCCGGCCCGGGCTTCTCGACCAACGAGCCGGTCAGCCGCGGCGTCACCTACGGGGACGGGCGCATCTACGTGTCCACCGCCGACGACCAGCTGATCGCGCTCGACGCGAAGACCGGCAAGCCGCGCTGGAAGAGCCAGGTGGTCGATCCGGAAAAGGGCAACACGATGAACTCGCCGGGGGCATTCTTCGACGGCGAGCTGATCGTCGGCGGCCCGGCGGGCGACGCCGGCCTGCGCGGCTTCGTCGCCGCCTACGACGCGGCGACCGGCAAGCAGCTCTGGCGCACCTTCATGGTCCCGCCGCCGGGCAAGGGATGGAACCGCGCCCGCGGCTCGCATGGCGGCGGCGACGTCTGGATGCCCCCGGTGGTCGACCCGGAGAGCGGTACCGCCTACGTCTCGACCGGCAACCCGACCCCCGGCTACAGCAACGCCCGGCGCCGTGGCTGCAGCCCGCTCGCCGACGCCACCGTCGCCCTCGACGCGCGGACGGGCAAGATCGAGTGGGCCCACACCGAGGTGTGCAACGACTCCTGGGACTACGACACCGTGCAGGCCCCGACCGTCTTCGACCTGCGCGGCGTCGCCAACTTCCGCGTGGTCGGGGCGGGCAGCAAGTCGGGCTTCTGGTCGACGCTCGACGCGCGCACCGGCGAGCTGATCGCCCGCTCCCCGTACCTCACCAAGTACTCGAAGCCGCACCTGCGCCCGACCCCGCAGGGCACCGTCGTCTGCCCGGGGATCTTCGGCGGGATCGAGTACGGGCCGCCCTCCTGGAGCGCCCCGACCCAGTCCCTCTATATCGCCGCGAATGACTTCTGCATGCGCTACAAGGTCGACCCCCCCGCCGAGCTCGAAGAACACGCGCCCGGCGAGAATGACCTCGGCGGCACGGTCGAACAGGTAGGTGAGGCGACCGGGGTGGTCACCGCCCTCGACCCGGCCACCGGGAAGATCCGCTGGCGCACGCCGTTGCCCCGTCCGGCCAATGGCGGCACCCTCGCCACCGCCGGCGGTCTGGTCATGCTCGGCGACGACGACGGCTTCCTTTACGCGCTCGACGACCGCAGCGGCAAGGTGCTCTGGCGCTACGACCTGAAGCGCCGCGTCGGCTCCGCCCCGATCGCCTACGAAATCGACGGGGTCGAGTACGTCGCGCTCGCCGCGGGTGGCTCGCTGGTCGAAGCCAAAGGCACCGTCCCCGACCGCCCCGGCCGACTCTTCGTCTTCCGCCTCGGCGACTGAGGCAGCGGCCGGTCGACAGCCTGCGCAGCGCCGCTTGGAATTCGCCATCCCATGATGAGCGGCGCGCTAGCGCGCCGCGCTCCCGCTGGTCATTTGGTCGCCGTCGCGGTTGCGCTGGTGTACGCCGTCCCGGAAGATTTTGCCGCCGTGATCGTGTTGGTGAAGGTGCCGCTGGCGGGCGATTTGTAGGTGAAGGTCGCGGTCGATTCGGCGAGCCCCGTGGTGGCGATCGTCAGTGATCCGCCGGTGACGGTCGAGCCGGCGGTCGCGGTGACGCTCACCGAGTTCGCGGTCCCCAGGTTGGAGACGACGTTGCCGAGGCTGTCGGTGACCGCGACCTTGGCGATGAAGGTGCCGCCGTTGCCGAGCAGGGTGATCGTGCAGGTGAAGAGGCAGGGGGAGCCGAGCGCACCGACGCTGATCGTCGGCGCCGACCAGGCGTACCTGGCGGCCGCTCCGGCGGTGACCGTGAGGGCGAGGGCACTCGCCGTCGAGATCGTGCCGTCGGTGGCCGCCAGCGTCGCCGCCCCCGCCTTGGCTGCTTTGAATACCCCGTTTTTCGAGGAGGCCACGGCGGCGACCCCGGAGGTGAAGGTGAGCGCCGTCGCCGTGCCGACGTTGACCGCGGTCCCGGCCGAGCTGACCACCGTCGCCGCCGTGCCACTCGGGCTCGATTCCGGTCCGCTGAAGGTGATGTTGTGGGCGCCGGTATAGGTGGTCGCGGTGTTGCCGTAGAGGTCGAGCGCGGTGGTGGTCAGGTTGTCGGCAACCGCCGCCACCGGCGTCGTCGAGGCCGCCGCGAGTTTCAACGAGGCCGCCGTCGCCGCGCTCGCGGTCACCGTCACGGTCGCGCTCGAGATCGACCCTTCGGTCACTTTGACGCTGGCCGCCGCCGCTTTGTAGAGGCGCATCACGCCGTTCGAGCTGCCGCTCACGGTGGCCACGCCGGCGGTGAAGGTGGTCGGCGTCGCGGTGGCGAAGGCGATCGCCGCGCCGGAGGCGTTGGTGACCGTCGGCGCGGTGCCGCCGGGGCTCGCTTCGGCCCCGGAGTAGACGAGGCTGTGGGACCCGGTGTAGCCGGTCGCGGTGTTGCCGTAGGTGTCGAGGGCGGTAGTGGTGAGCGCGTCTTCGGCGCCCGCCACCGGCGTCGTCGAGGCCGCCGCGAGTTTCAGCGAGGCCATCGCCGCGGCGCTCGAGGTAATCGTCACGGTCGCGCTCGAGATCGACCCTTCGGTCACTTTCACGCTGGCCGCGGCCGCTTTGTAGAGGCGCATCACCCCGTTCGAACTGCCGCTCACGGTGGCGACGCCGGCGGTGAAGGTGGTCGCCGTCGTGGTGCCGAAGGCGACCGCGGTGCCGGAGGCGTTGGTGACCGTCGGGGCGGTGCCGCCCGGGCTCGATTCGGCTCCGGAGTAGACGAGGCTGTGCGATCCGGTGTAGGTGGTGACCGTGTTGCCGTAGGTGTCGGTGGCGGTCGTGGTGAGGTTGTCGGTGGCGCCCGCGACGGGCGTCGTCGTCGCTGCGCTCAGGGTCAGCTTTGACATCGCCAGCGCCGCCACGGTGATGGTCGGGTCGACTTCGCTTTCGATCGACCCGTCGGTCACCGAGATCGTCGTCGCGCCCGCTTTGTAGAGCGTCATCACGCCGTTTTTCGAGGAGGCGACCGTGGCGACACCAGAGGTGAAGGTGAGTGCCGTCGCCGAGCCGAAGGCGACCGCGGTGCCTGCGCTGTCGACCACCGTCGGCGCGGTGCCGCCCGGGCTCGCCGACGCGCCGCTGAAGGTGAGCGAGTGGGAGCCGGTGTAGTTGGTCACGGTCGAACCCGCTTTGTCCTTCGCGGTGATCGTCAGGTTGTCGGCAACTCCCGCCGAAGGGGTCGTCGAGGCCGCCGAGAGGACGAACTTCATCGCCGGGCCGACCGTGACGGTGGCCGAGGAGGTGCCGCTGGTGGCCGTCCACGAGCGGTACTTGGCGACGACTTTGTAGGTGTAGGTGCCCGGTTCGAGGCCGCTGTCGACGCAGGTGCCGACTTCGTTCTGCGGTTCGGCCTGGCTCGGGCAGTTGCCGCCCGGCGCTGCGCCGTTGCGGGTCACGTAATAGGCGATGGCGCCGGGCGCCGAGGATTTCGTCCAGGTCAGCGTCACGGTGCCTCCCACCGCCGCGGTCGCCGAGGAGATCGTCGGCACGGTCAGCGTCGCGACCCCGGCGGCCGACGTCCCGCTGCCGCTGGTCGAGAAGTAGCCCAGCGCCGGCGTCGCGCCCAGCGCCATCACGCTCAGCATGAGGCCAAGCAGCGCCGTCAGGCGTGACCAGTCTCTGAGCCCGCGCCGGCTCATCCGCCGGCGCTTCCGGAGAAGGCGAGGTCGAAGTTCGCGTTCTTGCAGGCGTCCTGGGGGACCGGCAGTTCGAGCAGGGCGATCGTCGGCGCCGCCACCGCGGCGCTCGGCAGCGCGACCGAGCCGTGCGCGGCGATCCGCAACTTGCCGCCGGCGAGGGCGGGCGCGGTCAGCACCACGTTTTCGGCGGAGGAGCACCCGGGCGCCCCGCCGCTCGCGGTGACCCGCAGCGAGGTGACCGTGATCGGCACCGGGTTCGGGTTCGAGATCGTCACCGGGATCGGGCTTGGTGCCCCGCCGGGGTAGAGCGGCCCGACCGCTTCCGGCTGCGGCGAGACCGTGAACGGCTTTGGTTCGAGCACCAGCCAGGAGAAGCTGGCGCGGGCGATCGTCCGGCCGCGGCGGACCGCGGCGACGTAGAAGGTGTGCGAGCCGACCCCGAGACCGCGGTACAGGACCGCGCTCTCTTCACATTCCTGCGCGGGTCGCCGGTCGAGCCGGCAGCGCAGCGCCGGTTCGCCCGCCGCTTCGATCCGGAAGCGGGCGGTCGAGCGGGTCGAGATCGCCCGCGGGTGGCCGGTGATGCGCAGCGCCCCCGACCCCTGGGTGGTGACCGGGGTGGTCGGCGTGGTCGCCGTCCCGGCCGGTTCGTGCCGCTTCCCGGCCGGCTCGTTCCGCTCCTTGCCGCGCCCGCTGTGACCCGCCGCCGCGTAGGACGCGGCGGCGGCCAGCATCAGCGCCAGCAGCGTCCCGATGACGATCTTCGCCACCGGGACCTTCTTGTCGAGCAGTCGACGCACCGCTTGCCGGGGTTGACTCGGTCAGGCCGTCTCGGGCCTAGTTGTCGGTCAGGTGCAGCGTCAGGGTCGCGCCCTGGCATTTGTCCTGATTGACGCCGGTTTCGTTCATCGACAGCGATCCGGTCGGGGTGACCGTCTGGCCGTTGCCGGTCGCGAACGTCGCGTTCACAGCCACGGCGGGCATCGTGAAGTCCGGGTTGCCGCCGGTGATCAGGGTGCTGCATTCGCTGTGGGACGCGTCGACGGTGATGCTCGACAGCGTGATCGTCCCGACCCGCTGTTTGCCGGCCGAGGGGTTGTCGACGGTGAACGAGACCGGCGAGGAGGTGCCCGGGTAGAGGCTGCCGGTGACGGTCGCGTGCAGGGTCACCGCGGTACTGGAGCCGACCGACGCCGTGCCGGTGCCCGTGCCGGTGGTGGAGAAGTACGCGTAGGCGCCGCCCGCGACAACCACCACGAGGGCGGCGGTCAGGGCAAGGAAGGCCCGACGCTTGGTGATCAGATTCATCTGCTCTCACTCCTTGGGTGGACCCGGGGGATTCCGGGTGACCGCGCATCGGCGACCCTGATGATTCCCTTAAGCGAAGATTCGAACGTTGCAGTACGACATACGTCCAGATTCATGCCCTGACGCGCAAGTTCTCGCCGATCGGGGAGGAGTCAAGAATCCGTTTGACCACTGGATAAGGCCGCTGAAGGCGCTTCACTAAAGTCAACGCCTGATGACTGCAGATACCGCAGCAATTCCGGCGACCAAGGAGCTGGAGCCGCTGGAGCCGGAGGAGTTTCAGCGCGTTGCAACGGAGATCGAGGCGGCCGTCGGCCGCACCGTGGTCGGCCAGCGCGAGGCCGTGCGCGGCGCCCTGATCTGCCTGATCTCGGGTGGCCACGCGTTGCTCGAGGGCGTCCCCGGCCTGGGCAAGACGACGCTCGCCCGGGCCCTCTCGACGGCGCTCGACCTGGAGCCGAAACGGATCCAGTTCACCCCCGACCTGATGCCCGCCGACATCACCGGCACCACCGTCCTGATCCAGGGCGCCGAGACCGAAGAGACGCGGCTGCGCTTCGAACCGGGGCCGATCTTCGCCAACGTGGTGATCGCCGACGAGATCAACCGGGCCGCGCCGCGCACCCAGAGCGCCCTGCTCGAGGCGATGCAGGAGCACACCGTCACCACCTCCAACACGACCCGCGAGCTGCCGCGGCCGTTCTTCGTCCTCGCCACCCAGAACCCGGTCGAGATGTACGGGACCTACCCGCTGCCCGAGGCCGAGCTCGACCGCTTCTTCCTCAAGCTGCACTTCGAGTTCCCGCCGGTCGCGGAGCTGAACGAGATGGTCGCCCAGACGACCACCACCGAGCACGAGATCGCCGCCGCGTCGACCGTGCCGGTCGCCGACGCCGAGACCGTGCTGCGGATGAACGCGCTGGTCCGCTCGGTCCCCGCCGCTGCCCACGTGATCGACTACGCCAGTCGGCTGGTCGTCTCGCTCCATCCGGAGTCAGGTAGCTCGACCGACCGGGTCAAGCGCTTCGTCCGCCTCGGGCCGAGCCCGCGCGGCGTCCAGGCGCTCGCCCTCGCGGGCCGCGTCGCGGCGCTGATCGAGGGCCGCCACAACCTCTCGATCGATGACGTCCAGGCGATCGCCCTGCCCGCCCTGCGCCACCGCCTCGTGCTGACGATCGACGCCGAGCGCCAATCGGTCTCCCCCGACGAGATCGTCGAAGAGGCGATCGCGGCGCTGCCGCGGGAGACGTCGTAGCCGCGACGCCGGAGGCCGGCGCCGGCGCGTCGCTGATCGACGCCGCCGATCTGCGCCAGCTCGAAACGCTGAGCGTCGCCGGGGTCGAGGCGATCGTCGCCGGCTTCGGTGGCCAGCGCTCCGGCGCCCAACGCACCCGCGGGCTCGAATTCGTCGACTACCGCCGCTACACCCCCGGCGACGACCTGCGCAGCATCGACTGGAACGTCTACGCGCGGCTGCGCGAGGTGGTGGTCAAAGCGGCCCCGGCCGAGGGCCACGTGGACCTGGCGCTGCTGCTCGACGGCAGCCGCTCGATGGACGACGGCTCCCCCTCGCGCTTCCGCTACGCGCAGCAGCTGGGGGCGATGCTCGGCACCGTCGCCCTGCTCGGCTCCGACGTGGCCGCCGTCCACCTGCTCGCCGACGGCAGCTCCTGGACCGGCGCCCGGCTGGCCGCTCCGCACCAGGTCACCGAGCTGATCGAAGAGGTGGCCGAGCTGCCGCGCGGGACCAAGACCGACCTTGCCGCCGGCATCCGCGACTACCGCCGCGGCGCCGAGCCCGCCGACCTCGCCGTCCTCCTCTCCGACGGGCTCGCCGAGCCCGGGCCGCTGGCCGAAGCCGTCGACGAGCTCGGCGCCTCCGCCCACGGGGCCGTCTTCGTCCACCTGGTCGAGGGCGAGGCGGCACTGAACGCGCTCGACGGCGCCTTCGAGCTCGAGGACCGGGAGACCGGCGAGCGGCTTGTGGTCGAGGTCACCCCGCGCGTCCGCGCCACCTACGAAGAACGGGTGCGGAGCGCCGGCGACACGCTGAAAGAGCAATGCGCCGACCGCGGCGTCACCTACGTCCGCGCGCCCACCGACGTCGCCCCGCTCGACCTCCTCTTCGGCGCCGCCCGTGACACCGGACTGGTCAGTCTCTAGCCGCGCCGCCCCTTCCGGTGAGTTCGCAGTTAGCCACAACTATTGGGGCTAACTGCGAACTCATTTCAGCGGTGGGCCGGCGGGGAGCTTCTTGCCGCCGAGCTTGAAGGCGATCACCTTGGCGCCGATTTCGCCCAGTTCTTCGGAGGCGGTGAGGGCGGCGCCGCCGACCGTCGCCAGCACGTACTGGGTGCCTTCGATCGAGTAGATCACCGGCGCCGTGCCGAAGGCCAATTTGAGGTCGGCCTGCCAGAGGTCGTCGCCGCTGGCCGCGTCGAAGGCGTAGAGGATGCCCTGCTGGTCACCGGTGAAGACGAGCCCGCCGGCGCTGGCGGTGGCGCCGCCGTCCATCGGCGTCGGCATGTCGTGCTTCCACAGCACTTCGCCCGTATCGACGCCGAGCGCGGTGAAGGTGCCGGTCTTTTCGGTGTCTTTCGGCACCACCCGGTCGCCGGCGAATTCTTTCTCGCCGTTGTGCGATTCGTAGGTGACTTTGAGGTACATGCAGAGGTTGATCCCGGAGACGTACACGGCCTGGGTTTCCGGGCTGTAGGCGAGCGGCGAGTACTGCGAGCCGCCGACCGCTCCCGGGCACTCCAGCGTCCCCTTGGTGGTCGGCGGGGTGTGGTGCCGCTTGACGAACCCGACCGGGGGGAAGAGGTCTTCGCCGGTTTCCGCGTCAAGGAGGAACAGGAGCCCATTCTTGCCTGCCTCGGCCACACCACGGAAATCTTCGCCTTCGATTTCGGCGTTGAACAGGACGACCGGGCTCTCGGCGTCGTAGTCCCAGAGGTCGTGCGCCTGCTCCTGGTGGAACCACTTGAGCTTGCCGGTGTCGGCGTCGAGGGCGAGGATCGAGTCGGTGTAGAGGTTCTTGCCCGGCCGTTTGGCGCCGACCAGGACCGGGGCCGGGTTGCCGGTGCCGACGTAGACCGTGTTCGTTTCCGCGTCGATCGTCGGCGGCATGTAGATGGTGCCGCCACCGCCGCCCTTCGGCACCCACTTCGTGCCCGCCTTGGGGACGGTGTAGAAGGTCCAGATTTCCTTGCCCGTCTTCTGGTCGTAGGCCGCGATCTTGCCTCGCACGCCGTCCTCGGAGCCGGATACGCCGACGTAGACCTTGCCGTCGTAGGCGGTCGGGGCCATCGACTCGTATGCCCCGGTGGCCGGGTCTTCGACCTCCGAGGACCAGAGCCGCTCGCCGGTCTTCTGGCTGATCGCCTGCAGCTTGTTGTCGAAGGTGAGGAGGAAAAGCTTGCCGTCTTCGGCGGCGACGCCGCGGTTGACGGTGATCCCGTAGCCGCCGACCCCGGTCGACTGGGAGAAGTCGACTTCCGGCGTGTAGGTCCAGTTGATGTGGCCGGTCTTGCCGTCGATCGACATCACCTCGTCGGTCGAGGTGGTGACGTAGACCGTCCCGTTCAGGACCAGCGGGAACGACTCCATCAGGTACTGGTCGGGGCCGAGCTCGGTGCTCCACGCTTCGCCCAGTTCGTCGACGTTGCCGGTGTCGACTTCGTCCTGGGTGGCAAAGCGGGTGTTGTCGCGGTCGCGGCCGAAGAGCGGCCAGTCTTCGGTTTCCGGCGCCGAGGCGGCGTCGGGGCCGTTGCCGGAGGAGGAGCTCGAGCCGCCGGAGGAGGAGCCGCCCCCACCGCAGGCGACGAGCACGATCGTCGCGGCCAGCGCCGCGAGGCCGAGCAGCAGGACCCGCAAGCGCTTCGGCATCCCTCGCTTCGCGCCCTTCATGGCGTCGGCTTGGTCGAGTAGCGATGGAAGACCGCGCGGACCGTGCCGAGGCCTTTGGTCGCGACGCGGCCGACGAGGACGCCGGGCGCCTTCATCGTCGCCTTGAAGTTGCCGATCGTCGGGCCGAGGAAGGAGCCGCCCTTGACGATCGCCGTCCGCATCGTCCCCTGGCGCTTCAGTTCCTTCAGGTAGACGACGTCGTTGTTGGTCTTCGTCCGCAGCTTGAGGATGCCCGCTGGTTCTTCTGAGCCGGGGAATTCTTCCTGGATGAACATCGTCAGTTCGCCGCCGCGGACCCCGGCGTCGCCCGGCTGGGTGACCTTCACGTGGTAGCGGCCGATGAAGCTCGAGTTGGCTCCCCAGCCTTCCTTCGGCTTGCCGCCGGCGAGCGCCAGGGAGGCCATGGCGAGGGAAGCGAGGAGAACGATTGCACTGGCGGTGGCGATACTGCGTCTCATCTTCTCCAGAACACTATTGAGTGCTCCAGTTCGGCCGTATTTGCGGCTTGGTACCGTCGATTGCGTGTGGCGATGGATCTCTGCCGATCCGCGTGAGGTTGTCGACCTCGCAGGTGCCGGGACGCTTGCCGCCGGGGTGGAGGAGCGCCACTTGGGCGACGAGCTGCGGCGCTGGCGAGGGATCGTCGCGCGCCGTCGGCTGGTCGCCCTTGCGCGACGCCACGCGGCCGTCGCGCTGGCCCTCGCCGCGGTGCTCGAGGTGCTCGCCCTGCTTGGCGTCTTCCCCCAGTGGGTGGTGGTCGCGGTGCCACTCGCGGTCTTCCTCGTCTCGGTCGCTTTCTTCGCCTCCCGGGGGCCCTCGCCGTTCGGCCTCGCGCGCCTGCTCGACGACAAGCTCGGGCTGAACGACCGGCTGGCGACCGCGCTCGAGATCGAGGCGCGCGGCGGTCAGGAGAGTCCGCTGGAGCGGCGCACGGTCGCCGACGCGGCGGGGCTGCTGGCGGCGGGCCGCGAGGACTGGCACGCGAGCGCCGCGCGGGCGGGTCGCCATGACTGGTCGGTGCTGGGCGGGGTCGTCCTGGCGCTGGCGGCGGTGGTCGCGATCGGCCTGGCGACCGGCGGCTCCTCGTCCTCGACGCCGACTCAGGCCTTTGGCCCGAAGAGCGGGACCGGGGGCGCGGGCGCGCCCAACGAACGCCAGAGGAAGAAGCGGGAAGAAGAAAAGGCCAGCCACAAACAGGCGGCGCCGACCGGAAAACTGCACAAGATCGAAGGCAAAAAACGGGCTGAAATCAGCGCCGTCCAGACTCAGAACCAGGGCTACCAGCAGATCCCGCAGGGCAAGAGCTCGGGGCGCAAAGGCAAAGCCGCCGCGACCAAAGGCAGCGGCAAGGCCGGCAAGAAGGGCCAGTCCGCAGGCAACATCACCAAGGGCTCCAACACCAAAGGGGGCAAGCAGAGCAGCCCCAACAACGGCAAGGGTCCGAGCACCGAACCCAGCAAAGAAAAAGAACACCCGACGGTCGGCTTCAGCGTCAAAGGGCAGAAAAAACACAAAGGCAGCGGCCGCAAAGGCAGCTCCGAAGTGAGCGGCGCCGGGGCGAAGAAACCAAACCCCAACGGTCAGGGGGACGAAACCAGCGCCAGCGCCCAGGAAGCGCCGAAAAGCGGCACCCCGACCGGGGCCGGCAAAGCGGGCGGCGAACAGGGCAACAACCAGCAGGGTCACACGACCCAGATCAAAGGCCAGGCCTCCCAGGCGGTGAAAATCCAGCCCGGGTACGCGCCCTCGCGCTCGACCAAAGGCGGCAAGGAACGAAACAAAGCCGGCAACGAAGAGGGGGCGGGCGGCAAAGCGCGGACCGGGCAGGTGACCGGCGCGACCCAGGTCGGCGAGGAATTCGCCTTCGTGCCGGCGGCGGGCGGGGCGGTCCCCGGCGCGAGTGCGGGGCTGCAGCAGAACTACCTCGAATCGCTGAAGTGGGTCGCGAGGCTGCCCTGGTGAGGACGCCTAGGTGAGCCTGCTCGACGCCGGGGCGCTCGTCGCCCTCGTCCTCGCGATCCCGCTGATCGCGCTTCACTTCCGCCGCCGCCGGCCGCCGCGCCGGGAGGTCGGCAGCCTGCTCGCCTGGCGAGACCTGCCGCGGGTCGGCGGCGGGGCCGCGCGCCGCTTCGGCCGGCCGCCGCTGCCGCTCCTGCTCCTCCTCCAGTTGCTCGCCCTGGCCTTGCTCGTCTTTGCCCTCGCCCACCCGGTCGGCGACAAGAGCGCGACGAGCAGCTCGCGCGTCTACGTCGTCGACGAGTCGATGTGGATGGGGGCCACCGCCGGCAACCAAGGCAACCAACAGGGTCAGGGTCAGGGCGGGACGCGGATCGACGCGGCCCAGGCCGAGCTGCGCGAACGGCTCGCCGAAGTGCCCGGCGACGAAGCGGTGCGGATCGTCGGCGCGGGCGCCACCCCGACGGTGCTCTACGAAGGCGAAGCTTCTGGCGCCGGCGGCGCGCTGTCGCGGCTGAGCGCCGGCCCGGGTGCCGCCAACCTGCCCGCGGCGCTGCGGCTGGCCGCCGGCCTGCGCGCCGGGAGCGCGAGCGAAGTGGTGCTGCTGCGGGCACCTGAGGAAGCGGCGCCGAAGGTGCGCGGTGGTGAAGGCTCTTATGAAGACGTCGCGGTCGGTAAGGAAGTCGCCGACGTCGGCCTCGGCGGGGCGAGCGCCCACTGCGACCGGCTCGGGGTCGAAGCCTGCGAAGTCTTCGTCCGCCTGACCGACCGCGGTGCCAAGCGGGCCCGCCAGGTGCCGTTGCGGATCGCGATCAGCGGCGAACCGACCCACCACGTGAATGTCGAAGTGCCGGCGAACGGCAGCGCCCCGCTGGTCTTCACCACCAACCCCGGGACCACCGCCCAGATCAGCCTGCTGCCCGGCGACGGGCTCGCCGCCGACGACTCGGCGTTCGTCTCGGTCCCCCGGCCGGGCGGCGAGCGGATCACCCTGGTCGGCGATCGACGTCGCGCCCTGTCGCTCGCCCGCGCGCTCGCCTCGGTCCCCGGGGTGAAGCTGCGGCTGCGCACCCCGGAGACCTACAAGCCGACCGACCCCGGCACCAGCGACCTGCTCGTGCTCGACGACTTCGTCCCCAAGGGCGGCCTGCCCGACGCGCCCGGCCTGCTCCTGGTCAACCCGCCGCGCTTCCCCGGTGGCCGGCTGCTGGGGAGGATGGAGGACAGCCGGATGAGCGGCACCGAAGCGGCGAGCCCGCTGCTTGAAGGGGTCGACCTCGCCTCGCTGACGATCGGCTCCGAAGCCTCGCGCCGGCTTGCGCTGCCGGCGGCGATGACCGCCGCCGCGTGGAGCTCGGAAGGGCCGCTGATCGCCTCCGGCACCGAGTCGGGGCGGCGCGTCGCGGTGATCTCGTTCGAGCCCTCCGAATCGAACCTGCCGCAGCTCGCCGACTTTCCCGCCCTGATCGACAACATCGTCGCCTGGAGCTTCCGGCTGGCCCCGCCGACCGCTGTCGCGGGCATCCCGTTCGCGCTCGCCGAGCCCGCCGGCACCACCGCGGCGAGCGTCGCCCCGGCGGCCGGGGGCGGCGGCGAAGACCTCGACCTGGCGCCCGGCACCGAAGTCCCGGTCACCCTGGCCGCGCCCGGCAACTACGTGGTCACCCTGGAAGGCCCGTGGGGAACGCGCGAGCTGGCGGTCGGGGTAAACCCCGGCTCGGCGCCGCCGGCGGGTGCCGCGGTCGACCTCTCGGCCCCGGCACCGACCGTCCATGCCGGCCATACCGACTGGTGGCGCTGGGTGCTGGCGGCGGCGCTCCTCGTCCTCATCCTCGAGGCGCTCTACGCCTGGTGGCGCGAACCGGACCGCGGCCCGACCACCCGCCGGCGCGTCGCGGCCGGCCTCCAGCTGGCCAGCCTCGTCCTCGTCGCGGTCGCCCTCTTCGACCCGACGATCGGCTCCTCCGCACCGCCGACCACGTTGGTCCTCGATCGATCGCTCAGCGTCGGCGCCGCCTCCGCCGAAGCCGAGAGCGAATGGCTGGAGGCGAACGAAGGCTGCGGCACCGACTGCCACGTGATCCAGTTCGGCGGCGGGGCCGAACTCACCGGCGCCGAGACCGGCCCGCTGGCGAGCGACGCCGGGGGCAGCATCGAAGGGCGGCGCAGCGACCTGCGGGGGGCGCTCGAACTCGCCCTCGCCCGCACCCCGCGCGGCGGCCGCGTCGTCCTCCTCAGCGACGGTCGGCAGACCGAAGGGGAACCGCTCGGGCTCGCCGCGACGGCGCGCGAACGCGGCATCGCCGTCGACACCGTCGCCCTCACCGCCGCGCCCGCCGACGCCGCCGTCACCCGCCTCGAAGCGCCGCCCGCTCTCCATGCCGGCGACCCGCTCTCGCTCGAGGTCACGGTGCGCAGCACTGTCGCCGCCACGGCCGTGCTCAAGGTCAGTCGCGACGGCGCCCCGGTCGGCAAGCAGCGGGTCAGGCTCGGGGTCGGCGACAACCCCTTCCTCTTCAGCGTGCGGGCGCCGCAGCGCCAGGGCTCCTACGGCTACGAAGTCGAGGTCGCGAGCGAATCGGATTCCCGCCCCCAGAACGACGCACTCGGGACCACGGTCCGGATCGAGCGGGCGCCGCGGGTCCTCGTCGCCGGCGCCGACGGCACCGCCGCCGCCGAACTGATGCAGGCCGATGGCTTCAAGGTCACCGAGGTCGCGGCCGGGGCGCTGCCGAGCACCGCAGCCGGCTACAAGGGCGTCGACGGGGTCGTGCTCGAAGACGTCTCGAACGAAGAACTCGGCAAGGCGCGGGCGGAAGCGATCGAGGGCGCGGTCCGCGAACGCGCGCTCGGCCTGCTCGCCCTCGGCGGCGACCACTCCTTCTCGCTGGGGAAGTACTACAAGTCCCCGCTCCAGGAAGTGCTGCCGGTCAAATCTCTCGTGCCGGGCAAATTGCAGCGCAAGAACGTCGCGATCGAGCTCGTCCTCGACCGCTCCGGCAGCATGATCAACGAGGTCGGCGGGGTGCCGAAGATCGCCACGGCCCAGGCGGCGGCGCGCGGGGCGCTTGCCTTCCTGCTCAAACACCGCGACCAGGTCGGCATCGTCGGCTTCGAAATCAAGCCGAAAGTCTTGGTCCCGCTGACCCGGGTCGAACCGGCCAACGTCGGCCAGATCGAACACGTGATCAACACGATCCCGGCCAACGGCGGCACCGACATCTACAAAGGGCTCGCAGCGGGCGTCAAGGAGATCGAACGCTCGAAAGCCAAAGAGCGCCACATCATCCTGCTCACCGACGGGATCAGCGAACCGGGCTCCTACCGGCAGCTGGTGCCGGGGCTGAAAAAAGGCAAGATCTCGGTCGCCACGGTGGCGCTCGGGGCAGAAGCCGACTTCAAGCTGCTGAAGGAAATCGCCGCCGAAACCGGGGGCAACTACTACGCCACCGAAGACGCGCGGCAGCTGCCGAAAATCTTCGACAAAGAGACGCGGATCAATACCAGGACGGTGCGCCTGCGCGGGCAGATCGGCGTCTCCTCCGGCGACCCGAGCCCGATCACCGGCAGCCTGGTCGGCGAAGGGCTGCCGGCGCTGGGCGGCAACGTGGTGACCGAATTGAAGCCGGGCGCCGAGGCGGCGCTGCTCGGCCAGGACAAAAACCACCCGCCGGATCCGGTGCTCGCCCAGTGGCAGTACGGCTCCGGCCGGGTCGCCGCCTGGACTCCGGGGCTGATCCCCGGCTGGGCGGGCGAATGGCTCGAACGCCCGCGCCTCTTCCAGGACGCGGCGCGCTGGGTCGAGCGCGGGGTGGCCCCGCCGCCGCTGACCCCGAGCCTCGTCCCCGGCAACCAACGCGAGCTCGAAGTCGCCCCGACCACGATCACCGGCAAACCCCTCGAACTGGAAGCGCTGGAAGGGACGCTGCGCTCCGCCGCCGGCAAGACGGTCCCGCTGCGCTTCGAGGAGTCGGCGCCGAGCCGCTGGACCGCGGCGCTGCCGGAACTGCCGGCGGGCGAGTACGAGTACGCGCTCACCTCCTTCGGTGCCGGGGCGCTGACCGGCACGCTCGCCGTCCCCTACTCGCCTGAGTGGCGCATCGGCCGCATCGATACGACGCCGCTCGGGCCGCTCGCCGCGGCTTCCGGCGGGACGACGCTCGCGGTCGATGATCCGGGCTACATCGAAGGCGACTCGCACCACATCTGGTGGCTCTTCGCGGCCCTCGCGCTCGCCTGCTTCCTGGTCGGCGCGGTGCTGCGCCTGATCGGCGGCGGCGGGGTCCGGAGGGACCCCGAGACGGAGAAACGGGAGCCAGATCGGGAGAATCCCGGGGACCGTGACCCAGACGCCTCCCGACTTGGCGAAGCCCAACCCGCTTGACCAGAGCACCGCGCAGACCGCGGCCGTCCTCGTCCTCGGCGAGGGCGGCGGCTCGGCGCCGCCCTGCTCCGCCGCCTGCAGCAGAGCGGCACACCGGCCGCCTCGGCGCTCGACCTGAGCGACGGCGAAGCCTCGGACATGCTCCGCGAAGGCCACTGGCGGGCGGTCGCCGTGGTCACCCGCGACGACGCCCACGCCTTGCGGCTGACCCTGCTGAGCGCCCACGTGCGGCCCGACCTGCCGCTCTGGGTGACGATGTTCGACCACACCGTCTCCCGCGAGCTCGAGCACGTCGCTCCCAAAGTCCACGTGCTCTCGCCCTCGGAGATCGTCGCCGGGGACCTCGCCGAGGGCTGCCTGGCGCTTGCGGGCGATGAGATCGTCGGCCGCCACAACCACGGGGTGCGGCTGGTCGACGACGCGCTCCGTCTCCTCGTCGCCGCCGGCGTCGGGCTCTTCGGCGCGCTGGTGATCGAGATGGTGATCACGATGATCGCCTTCCACCACGGGCTGATCGACGCTTTCTACTTCTCCACCCGCTCGGTCGCGACGGTCGCCGGCCCGCCCGGCGCGGCCAACGGCCCGGCCTGGTTCAAGCTCGTCTCCGCCGCCAACATGGTGCTCGCCGTCGCCCTGGTCGCGATCTTCACCGCGGCGCTGGTCCGCCGGCTCAGCCGCCGCCGGCTGACCACCCTGTTCGGGCCGCGCGCCGCCCCGGCCCGCCACCACGTGGTCCTGGTCGGCTTCGGCCAGGTCGGCTTCCGCCTCGCCCAGGCTTTGAAAGATCGAGGCGTGGCGGTGAGTGCGATCGAGCGCGACGCCGAAGCTCCCAGCATCCGCCTCGCCAAAGCCGCCGGCATCCCGGTCACGATCGGCCGCGGCGACGACCGCGAGGTGCTGCAGCGGGTCGGCATCGAGCGCTGCGGGGCAGTGGCAGCTGTCACCTCAGACGATCTCGTCAACGTCGCCGTCGGCTTGGCCGCCGAGGACCTCCGCCCCGACGTCCCGATAATCCTGCGCCTAGGCGACGGCGAAGTCGCGTCCGAGACGGACTCCCTGCTCCACCTAGGAAGGATCTGCGACGCCCACAAGCTTGCGGCTGAGACGCTCCAGCGGGCGATCGAAGTAGGCGCGTGAAGAGGGGCCGGGGGACCCCTGAACGAACCTCCCTGCTGTTGTGAGAGAAGGGGTCCCCCAGCCCCTCCCCTCCTAAAGCCCGTGCGGGTGGAGGTGGTCCTCGGCCATCCGTTTCAAGCCGACGCGGTCGATCTTGCCGGTCGGATTGAGTGGCATCTCTTCCAGGAAGATGATCTCCTCCGGGGCCTTGTAGCCGATGCGTTCGCGGCAGTGGACGACGAGGTCAGCAGCTGAGGGCTTCTCCGCGCCCTCCGCGACCGTCACATACGCCCGCACGTTCTCGCCGTGAACCGTGTCGTGGACGCCGACCGCACCGGCGAGCGCGACGGCGGGGTGATCGACGAGAGCTCCCTCCACCTCATAAGGGCTGATATTCGAACCGTCGTGGACGATCACTTGCTTCTTACGCCCGAAAAACCACAAGTAACCGTCCGAATCGGCGCGGGCCAGGTCGCCTGAGTCGAGCCAGCCGTCGATGACCACTTCGGCGGTCGCCTCGGGGGCCTCCCAGTAGCCGCTCATCCGGCTGCGCGTCTCGATCCAGATCCGACCCACCTCCTCGCCCCGGGTCGGCTCGCCGTCCTCGCCCCGCAGTTCGATCCGGAAGCCACCGATCGGGGTGCCGATCGAGCCCTGGCGGATCTCCCCCGAGGGCGGGTTCAGCGTCGCCAGGCCGACCTCGGTCATCCCGTAGCCCTCGACGATCGGGAAGCCCGCCGCGGCGGCGAACTCGGTCGAGAGCTCGGTCGAGACTTTGTCGGAGCCCGCCCGGCAGACCCGCAGCGAGGCGAAGTCGCCCGGCCGCAGGTCGTGGTCGTGGATCAGCGCCGAGAGCGCCGCCGGGATCATCGCCAGCACGGTCGGCTGGTGGTCGCGCAGCAACGGCAGCAGCTCGTGGGCATCGGTGGCCCGGGCGACGACCACCCGGCCGCCGACCGAGAGCGTCGCCAGCGCCCAGAGGAAGCTGCCGACGTGGGACATCGAGGAGCCGGGGAGGAAGACGTCCTCGCCGGAGAGCTCGAAGGCCGTCGCGGCGCTGGCGATCATCCAGCGCAGGGTCTGGCGGGTGTGGGTGACGCCCTTCGCCGGACCGGTCGAGCCGGAGGTGAAGAAGATCACCGCGGGCGCCTCGGGGTCGACGAAGTTGGCGTCGTGGGGGAGCGGCTCGGCGGCGAGCAGCCGGGCGAAGTCGTGGTCCCAGCCGGGCTCGGCCGCGGCGGGCTCGTCGTTGCCCTGCGGCAGCGGCTCGGCGTCGCGGTAGGCGATCGTCCCCGGGTCGAGGCCGCCCGCCAGCTCGCTCGCGGCGACGTCCTCGGCCCGCTCCTCGTGGGCGAGCAGGACGCGGGCGCCGCTCACCCCGAGCGCGTGGTCGATCTCGGTCGCCGTGTAGCGGTAGTTCAGCGGCGTCGCGATCAGCCCCGCCTTGAAGCAGCCGAGGTAGTGGACGACGAGGTCGACCCGGTTCGGCATCAGCGAGGCGACCCGGTCGCCGGGCTCGAGGCCCAGCTCCAGGTAGCCCGCCGCCACCCGTGAGCTCGCCTCCTCCAGCTTGCTCCAGCTGAGCGAGCGGACCGCAGATAAAAGAGCGACCTCCCCCGGCTTGGTCTCGAGACCGAACCGGAGGAGGTCGCTTAGCGGCGCCGCTGGATTGTCGAGTTGGGCGCCGCCGATCAGCATCGGCGCTGAGGCTACTTGCCGCCGACTATGTCTTCCACCACGTAGGCGGCGACGTTTTCGATTTCTTCTTCCGACAGGGTGCCTTTGAACGCCGGCATCCCGCCGCCGCCGTTGGTCACCTGTTTTTCGGCCCCGGCCTGGGTTTTGGCCAGCGGCATCGTGGTCAGGTCAGGACCGCCGTTGCCGCCGCGACCGGTGGCGCCGTGGCAGACGGAGCATTCTTCGGCAAAGACTTCTTTGCCTGCTTCCGCGTTCGGGGCACCGCCCGCGGCAGCTTCTTCGCCACCTTCGGCTTCTTTTTCTTTTTCTTCGGCCCCGGCACCACCGGCTTCTTCACCGGCTTCGCCTTCTTCGGTTTCCTCACCGGCGTGCTCGGTACCTTCTTCTTCGGCTTCCAGGCCTTTGGCTTCTGCCAGCGTCCCGCTCAGCGAGAAGAGCCAGAAGTTTTCGCCGTGAGCCGTCGCCGCCAGCGAGTTGCCGCCGGCGTAGATCGCGATTTTCTCTTCGCCTTCGTCTTCGAACGCGGTCACCGTCGTGTTCGCCCCGGCGCCGGTCTGCCAGTGCCAGAGTTCTTTGCCGGTTTCGCTGTCATAGGCAACCAGTTTGCCGTCGTTCTGCCCGACGAACAGGAGGCCACCGGCGGTGGTCACCGCGCCCGAGTAGCAGGACTGGGGCTGCTTGTTCTGCCATTTGATTTTGCCGGTCGACATGTCGTACGCGGTGACGAAGCCGGGCGTTTCGAACCCGGAGGCGACGATCGTGTCGGAGCCGATGTAGGTCTGGCCTTCCTTGTACTTCTGTTCGTTCGGCGGCACGATCAGGCCGAGCGCGCCGGACTGCGAGCAGACGAAGTACATGTTCTTTTCCGGGTCGTAGGAGGAAGGCGGCCAGTTGTCGCCACCGACCGCCGCGTTGGCGACCAGGTTGAGCACGTTCGGGTCCGAGCTCATCGGCGTGAAGGTGTCGCTGCCGACGATCTTCGGTTTCGGCTTGCTCGAGGCCACCGCTTCTTCGGCTTTTTCGACTGCCTCGGGCTGCGCTTCGACCGGGCTGAACGGTTCCATCGTCGGCTCCGGCTGCGTCGGCCAGGTGTTCTGCGACGGATCCTGCGGGACCTTCACCTCGGGGATCGGGTAGACCGGTTTGCAGTCCTTCTGGTTGACCAGATAGACCCAGCCGGTCTTCTCCGGCTCGCCCACCGCTTCGACCATTTCGCCGTTCATTTCCCCGTTCATCATCACCGTCGGGCTCGGCGCGTCGTAATCCCAGAGGTCGTGGTGGACCTCCTGGAAGTGGCAGTGGTATTTGCCGGTTTCGGCGTCGAGGCCGATGATCGAGGCGGTGAAGAGGTTTTCGCCCTTGCGATTGCCGCCGGTCCACGGAGCCGCGTTGGAGGTGGAGAAGAACAGCATCCCCGTTTTCGGGTTGACGGTCGGCGTGTTCCAGATCGAGGCGCCGCCGTGTTTGTAGGTCCCGTTGTCGGGCCAGGTGTCGCCGCCCGTTTCTTGCGGCGAAGGGGTGGTCCAGAAGCGCCATTCCTCTTTGCCGGTTTCCGCGTTCAGGGCGGTGAGGCGTCCGCGGACGCCGTACTCGCCGCCGGAACCGCCGACGTAGACCTTGCCGTCGTAGTAGAGCGGGGCGCTCGTGATCGAGAAGCCTTCGCCCGGTTTGACGACGTTGGTGCTCCATTTGACTTTGCCGGTCGACTGATCGAGCGCGACCTGGGCGCCGTTCAGCTGCGAGACGAAGACCATGCCGTCGCCGATCGCGACGCCGCGGTTGTCCCAACCGCAGCAGACGACTTCGCCGAGCGGATCGGGGGGAAGGTGGGGTTCGTAGGTCCAGAGCCGGTGCCCGTTGCCCGCGTCGATCGCGAACACGTCATCGGCACCGTCGGAGATGTAGATCGTGCCTTCGTACTCGAGCGCCTGGCCCTCGGCGGAGAACTTCGCCGCGGTGGCGTTGGCGCCGATCTTCGTCATCCAGTCGCCTTTGAGTTCTTTGACGTTTTCAGTGTTGATTTCGTCAAGACTCGAGAAGCGGTTGTTGTTGGTGCTGCCGCCGTTGGTGATCCAATTGGCGCCGGCGGCTTCATAGAGTTCGTCGGAGCTGAAGGCCGGCGCCATCGCGATGCCGCCTTCTTCCGTCGGTTCGGTTTCGGCCGTTTCGCTTTCGGCGGGCGCGGTCGAACTGGACGTCGTGGTGCCACTGCTGCCGCCGCAGGCGGCCAAGACCAGCGCCGCCACGAGCGCCAACAAAACCGCTGCAATCCAGAAACGGCGACCGCCTTCTGGCTTACCGAAACCTCTCATCGTAAATCCCACCCTTCCCACGAGCGGAGGCAATCCGGTACGACTTGAGCCGAGCCTCCATCCAGCTCATTGAGACGACTTCAGGATGTCGGACGCTAGCACAATAAAAACGTCTGTCTCAGCGAAATCTCAGCGGCGGATCGGCGTGGTGACGACGCCGGAGATGGAGCGCTCGCCGACGCCGCATCGAGCTGCCCTCGAGGACGCTGGGGACGTACTTGGCAGGCACGGGCGAACGTTTGCTCACCTGGTGGGATCGGGCCGCCTGCCGGCGGTGGAGGAACGCGATTCCCAGTGCCGCCACGCCGATCCCGATCGCGGCGACCAGAAGCGCCGGGACACCGATCAGCCCGAGCCCGACCAGCGCGGCCAGGAACGCCATCAGGGTGGCGGTGTAGAGCCTGTCTGCGCGGCGTTGCTCAGGCATCGTCCTCGATGCGAAATTACTCCTGACCCGTCGCCGCTCCTACCCGCCGGTCCGGGGTGCAACGAAAGTTCTAGCGGGCGAAGCTCTTGTAAGAGGACCAAGCGGGCTTCGGCGACATGCCTTCGCCGAACAGGCCCGAGCCGTCACAGAAGTTGCAGGTCCCGGGCGAGTCGGTGAACGAGAACCAGTAGACCCGCTTCACCCGCCAGGCGGTGGCCTTCGAGCGCAGGAGGCCGAAGGCGCCGCGCAGTTCGCGCGCCTGCCCCGCCCGGCCCTTCTCGAACCCGTTGTGGCCGTTCGAGGCGCTCGGGTGGCCGCTGCTCCAGCCCAACTCGGTGAGCCAGATCGCCCGGCCGGGGTCGCGCGAGGCCTTCAGCGCGGCGCGCAGCGCTTCGATTTCCGGGGTCAGCTGCTTGTAGTTGTAGGTGTAGGGATGGAGGGCGACGGCGAGGAACTTGCCGCGCACGCCGGGCGTCGTCTTGTACATCCGTTCGAGGAAGTCGGCGGCGAAGTAGGACCGCTTGATCCGGCCCGGCGCGGGCTTCGTGTCGCCGCCCTTCGGCCGGCCGAAGAGGCCGCCGAGGACGATCCGCGCGCCGGGGTCGGCGCTGCGCAGGTCCTGATAGGAGTCGACCACGAGCTTGCCGTACTGGGAGGGGCTCGGCCGGGCGGCGAAGTACTTGAAGTTCTCCTCGTTCCAGATCTGCCAGGTGCGGATCGGGTGAGCGGGCAGCAGCGGGTTTTCGGTCCAGAAACTGCCGCCGGGGCCGTAGCGGAAGACGGCGAGGCGGAGGAATTCGCGCCAGCCGGCGCGCTGGGCCGCGGTCTGCACCGGCAGGCTGACCGGCGCCCGGGCGCCGTCGCCGACCCCTTCCGAGTCGATCGCCCAGCCGGGCGCCCCGGCGAGGAAGGGGAGGACGCTGACCCCGGCTTCGGCGGCGCCACGGACGTAGGGATCGACCGAGCTCCAGTCGGGCAGGTCGCCGGGGCCGGACTGCACCGCGGCCCAGTTGACCGGCACGCGGATGCTTTCGACGCCGCCCGCCTTGAGCATCGACGCCTCTTCGGCGTCCGGCGCTTCGTTGGCGACGACGCCCCAGAAGTCGGCGGGCAGCGCCGCCTGGGCGCCCGCGGGGAGCGCCAACGCGGTCAGCGCCAGGGCGAGGATGAGCAGGGTCTTGCGCTTCACGTCCCCTGGAAACCAGGGGATGGCGAGAAGGTGCGCGGGAACCCCCCGCGCCGGGGGGCTAGCTGGTGGTGACGGCGCCGACCCTGAGGATCTGGGCGCTCGTCAGGGCACAGGCCTGGAAGGCCAGCGGGGCGAATTTGGTGCCGTAGCCGCCAGGGACCCCGATCCGCAGGCCCGCCGCCCAGGTCGGCTTGCATTCGTTCGGCGAGAAGTTCAACGCGTCGACGATCTGCAGCTGGGCGGTCGCGGTCTGGCCCTGGGCCAGTTTCACCGCTTTCACTTTTTTACCCGGCGAGTGCATGGCCGGCGCGCCGATCCGCTTCCCCTTCAGGTTCACCGCGCTCACCGTGGGGAAGCCGAAGAGCGTGCAGGTGCCGCTGGAGAGGTTGGTGAACTCGATCCGGTAGAAGACGCTGCCGGCGGTGCCGCCGCCCGGTTCTTCGCCTGCCCAGACCACGAGCTTGGAGGCGGAACAGGCTTTGGTCGCCGCGGTGGCGGCGGGGGTCGCGATCACGGCCGCGGCGAGGAGCGCGGCGGCCACCAACGGGGCGAGGAGCAGTCGAGTTCTCATGCCGCCCAGCCTAGCTCTGGCGGTGCGTGAAAGCCCCCTTTTTTATCGGCGACGCCGTAACGGGATCGATACATCAGCGCCAAATGTGGGGCATAGCTTGGCGGCGCTTCCCCAGCCACCCCGAATCTCGGAGGAGAGATGAACCGGAACAGGACCCTGGCCCTGGCGCTTGCCGTCTGCGCCCTCGGTGCCGCCATCGCCGCCGCTGTCGCGTCGGCCCACCACGACCCCCGCCACTGGCACCACCATCCTGCTCCGCCGCCTCATCACCCCTGCCCGCTGACCGCCGCCGCCGACAGCTACTCGAGCGGCAGCCAGGCGACCTTCTCGGTCGAAGGTGCCTGGGGCATCCTCGCCAACGACTGCGGCAGTGAACCGACGATCGTCGCCAGCACCGAACCCACCCACGGCAGCCTCGACCTCGAACCGAACGGCGGCTTCACCTACACGCCGGAAGCGGGCTTCGCCGGGGCCGACAGCTTCAGCTACACGATCGCCGACGCGGTCCACGCCTACAAGACCCACCTGCCGCCGATCGGCTCCTACGAAGGCGTGCCGCTGGCGGGCGGTGCCTTCGGCTCCTCGGTCGCCCCCGTCCCCGGCCACCCGGAAGAAATCTTCGGCCTCGAGGACCGCGGCCCGAACGTGGAAGCTCCGGGCGGCGTCCTGACCGAGCCGAAGCCGTCGTATGACCCGGCGATCGCCCGCTTCATCCTCGATGAAGGTGAAGCCGAACTGGTCGAACGGATCCCGCTGAAGGACGCCACCGGCCACCCGTACTCGGGCCTGGTCAACTCGAAAGCGCCGACCAACGAGACGATCCAGAACCTGAAGGGCGTCGTCCTCGCCCACGACCCCGACGGCTACGACCCCGAGGGTCTGGTGGCGATGCCCGACGGCAGCTTCTGGGTCTCCGACGAGTACGGCCCGTTCATCACCCACTTCACCTCGACCGGCCGCGAAATCAGCCGCCTCTCTCCTTACGACGGCACCCTGCCGGTGGAGCTGCAGAAGCGGGTGGCGAACCGCGGTATGGAGGGCCTGACGATCACCCCCGACGGCAAGACGCTGGTGGGGATGATGCAGTCGGCCCTGCAGCAGTCCGACCTCCCGGCCGGCACCGACGCGAAAAAACTGGTGCCGACGCGGATCGTCACCTACGGGCTCTACACCCACCAGCTGCATGAGTACCTGTTCCTGCTGGATGAACCGGCCGCGCTGAAAACCGCCAACAGTGAGATCACCGCGATCAGCAACAACACCTTCCTGATCGACGAGCGCGATGGCAACTTCCCCTCCGCCACCGGCTACAAGAAGCTCTGGAAGGTGAGCCTCGAAGGGGCGACCGACGTCGGCCCGAGCGCCAAAGTCCCCGGCGCGACCTACAACGGTCCCGGCGGTGGCCTGCTGATCGGCGGCAAGACGATCGAGGCCACGGTCGTCGGCCAGAAAACCGCGGAAGCGAAGACGACCCTGGAAGGGGAGGGGCTGAAGCCGGTCACCTCCTCGCTCTACCTCGACGTCGACGCGCTGCTGACCCAGCTGAACCCGGCGGACACCTTCTTCGACCACGACAAGGTCGAGGGTGTCGTCGCGCTGGAAGGTGGTAGGCGGCTGATCATCTCCAACGACAACGACTTCGGGATCGCCGGCGCCGAAGCGGCCCCGGCCGGCAGCCCGAACAAATACAAGTTGATCGCCAAGGTCCTGCCGGGCCTCGGGATCCAGGACGAAGGCGAATACCTGGAAGTGAACATGGCGGCTCTGCCCGCGAAGACGAGCAGCGCGACGGTGACGATCAACGTCGATCAGGCCCACTGAGGGCCCTCGGCCGGGGCGGCGCAAACCACGAACGAGGAGGATCGACGAGGATTAGGTCATGCCCTTGTACGTCGCGGCGATCGACCAGGGGACCACGTCGAGCCGGCTGATCCTGTTTGACAAGGACGGGCGGATCCAGCAGGTGGACCAGCGCGAGCACGAGCAGATCACGCCGAAAGCGGGCTGGGTCGAGCACGACGCGACCGAAATCTGGCGGCGCACGCGCGAGGTGATCGGCGGGGCGATGGCGAGCTTCGACGCCGCCAAGCCATGCGACGTCGCCGCGATCGGGATCACCAACCAGCGCGAGACCACGGTGGTCTGGGACCGCGAGACCGGCGAGCCGGTCTACAACGCGATCGTCTGGCAGGACACGCGGACCGAAGAGATCGTCCAGGAGTTGGCCGGCGATGAGGGCCCGGACCGTCTCCGCAAGGACGTCGGCCTGCCGCTCTCGACCTACTTCTCGGGGCCGAAGATCAAGTGGATCCTCGACCACGTCGACGGGGCGCGCGGGCGCGCCGAAGCGGGCGAATTGGCCTTCGGCACCATGGACACCTGGGTCCTCTGGAACCTGACCGGCGGCACCGGCGGCGGCGTCCACGCGACCGACGTCACCAACGCCAGCCGCACGATGCTGATGAACCTGGAGACGCTCGACTGGCACGAGCCGAGCCTCGACCTGATGGGGATCCCGAAGTCGATGCTGCCGGCGATCAAGTCCTCCTCGGAGACCTACGGCGAGGCGAAGGGGACGGCGCTCGGCGGGGTGCCGGTGGCCGGGATCCTCGGCGACCAGCAGGCGGCGATGTTCGGCCAGACCTGCTTCGACCGCGGCGACGCGAAGAACACCTACGGAACGGGTTCATTCCTGCTTGTCAATACCGGCGACGACATCGTCCACACCGACAAATTGCTGACCACGGTGGGGGCGAAGCTGGGGCCGGACGGGCCGCCGGTCTACATGCTCGAGGGCTCGATCGCGGTCACCGGGGCGGCGGTGCAGTGGCTGCGCGATCGGCTCGGCATCATCAAGAACGCGCCGGAAGTCGAAGAGCTGGCGAAGTCGGTCGACGACAACGGCGGCGTCTACTTCGTCCCCGCCTTCTCCGGCCTCTTCGCCCCCTACTGGCGCGAAGACGCCCGCGGGGCGATCGTCGGCCTCACCGCCTACGCCAACAAAGGCCACATCGCCCGGGCGACCCTGGAGGCGACCGCCTGGCAGAGCCGCGAGGTGGTCGACGCCGCCAACGAGGTCGCCGACGTGCCCTTCTCGGAGCTGAAAGTCGACGGCGGGATGACCGCCGACGAGCTGCTGATGCAGTTCCAGGCCGACGTCCTCGGCGTCCCCGTGATCCGCCCCGCGGTGACCGAGACGACCGCCCTCGGCGCCGCCTTCGCCGCAGGCCTCGCGGTCGACTTCTGGTCCGGCACGGACGAGCTGCGCGAGCGCTGGGAGGAGGACAAGCGCTGGGAGCCCGCGATGGACGAGGACGAGCGCGAACGCCAGTACGGGCAGTGGAAGAAGGCCGTCGAACGCACCTTCGACTGGGTCGAGTGAGGTGCCCCGCGGCGAGCGGTAACTTGGGGCCATGGCGATCGAGTCATGGCTGATGGACATGGACGGGGTGCTGGTCCACGAGGCCGCCGCGCTCCCCGGGGCCGATCGCTTCCTCGACGCGCTGCGCGAGCGTGAGCTGCCCTTCCTGCTGCTCACCAACAACTCGATCTACACCCGCCGCGACCTCGCCGCGCGGTTGCGGGCGAGCGGGCTCGAGGTGCCGGAGGAGCGGATCTGGACCTCGGCCTCGGCGACCGCGCGCTTCCTCGAAACGCAGCGGCCGGGCGGCACCGCCTTCGTCGTCGGCGAGTCGGGGATCTCGACCCAGCTCTACCAGGCCGGCTACACGCTGACCGACAACGAACCCGACTACGTGGTGCTCGGCGAGACCCGCACCTACAGCTTCGAGCGGATCACCCAGGCGATCCGGCTGATCGCCGGCGGCGCCCGCTTCATCGCCACCAACCCTGACCCGACCGGCCCCTCGCCGAGCGGCCCGCTGCCGGCGACCGGCTCGGTGGCGGCGCTGATCACCCGGGCCACCGGCGTCGATCCCTACTTCGTCGGCAAGCCGAACCCGCTGATGATGCGGAGCGCCCTCAACGCCCTCCAGGCCCACTCGGAGACGACGGCGATGATCGGCGACCGCATGGACACCGACATCGTCGCCGGCCTCGAGGCGGGCATGGAGACGATCCTCGTCTTGAGCGGCGTCACCACCGCCGCCGAGGCCGAGCGCTTCCCCTACCGCCCCTCCCGCATCGTCGACTCGGTCGCCGACCTGATCGACGACCTCTAGCCCCGGCCGACTAGGCTTCTCGGCATGGACGACGACTGGCGCCTGCAGATCGACCTCGACGACGAGGGTGTCGCGGGCAAATTGGCCGATCACATGCGCTCGACCGAGCTCGAGCATGAGCTTTCGATCGATCTACGGGCCGGAGTCATCGTCAGCCACGAAGGCGAGCGGATTTTTCTGTATGCCGCAACCCGTGAGCCGCTCGATCACGCCCGCACTGCGGTCCAAAAGCGTCTCGACGCCGAGGGTTGGCGCGGGACCCTCGAGCTGCGGCGCTGGCACGCCGATGCCGACGCGTGGGAGGACCCCGACAAGGCGCTGCCTTCGACCGCCGCCGAGAAAGAGGCGGAGCATGAGGAGCTGATGGAGACCGAGGACGAGGAGACCGCTGCCCGCCACGGCCGCGCCGAGTTCGAGGTGAGCGTCAAGTTCCCGACCAGCCATGAGGCGCGCGAGTTCGCCAAGAAGCTCAAGCAGGAGGGTCTGCGGCCGGTGCGGCGGTTTCATTACATGGTCGTCGGCGCCGCCGACGAAGACGCCGCCAAGGAACTGGCCGACCGGATCCGCGCCGAGGCTCCCGCCGACGCCGAGGTCAAGGCCGAGTACTCGCTGCACGAGCTCTGGAACGAGCGCCCGCCGGAACGCTTCTTCTGGCTAGGCGGCCTCGGCGGCTAAGCCTCCGATCGCCCGCCGCCGCGCCTGGCAAGGTGGCGTCGCAACGAGGCGATCACCGCGTCCGGTCGGCGCTCGAGTCGCGTTTCGGTGACGCGGGTCGTGCCGATCTCCGCCAGCAGAAACTCGTCGTCCCGAACCCGATCGTCCTCGAAGGAGAGGCGCGACCCGTGCGTCTCGTAGGAGTCGAGTTCGACGCCGAAGTTTGCCTCCTCCCAGTAAGCGTCGAGCTCATGTCCGGCGACGAAGAAGTTCATCGCCGGCTCCGGCAATCCGGCCTCCCGCACCAGTTCCAGGAACCGCCGCTCGAATCCGAGCGGGTGAACCTGCGCTCCGGCCGATAGGCATCGAGGGCGGCCCGGACCTTGGCCTGCCCACGACGGCCAGGTCGAGGATCGTCCGTGAGACGGACGTGACCGGGACCCTCTCGCGTACCGTGCGATCAGTCGCCGGCAGATCGGCCGTGTGGGTCACGAAAGGGCGCTTTGAGCGACGCGTCCCAGGGCACGTGACGTGCAAGGTCCCGGGTCTTGACCGAAGCAGTCCCCATAGCCATCCGGCAGAAAGATGGCTGGCGACGGAGGGCGACGAGGCAAGCACCGCCGCCATGCAACGCCCGTGCCACGCGAGCCGTCGATGCCCGACGACGTACACCCCGCGATGGATCCGGTGCAGTCGGCTCACGCCATTCGCCTTCGACGCCGAGCTCCTCGAGTAGCCGAGTTCCGCTAACTGCCGCGTCGACACCACTCCGTGCTGCCGCGTCGCCAGTTCAGCCAGCCTCCATGCCCAACCCTCTGACCTTTGTCGCCCACAGGGCTACAAAGGTCAGAGGGCTCCTGGGTCCAGGGTTCAAGTCCGGGGCGATCGCTGCCGAAACGGGTCTGGAAGGTCCTAGTCGTGGGACCTCCCACTTATGGTCATCGTCGAAGAGAAACCCAAGGCTCCGCTCGAGCCGCCGCCGCGTGAAATGTCGGCGATCCGCGTCGTCGCGCTGATCGTCGTCCTCGCCGCGATCGGCTTCGGCGTCTGGCAGCTCGTCACCAAGGAAACGCCGGCGAGCGCCGCCAAATCGGGGGCCGTCCCCGTCTACTCCCCTTATGTAGACGTGACGCTGACCCCGACCTACCCCTTCCAGCTGCCCTCGGCCAACCCGGTCTCGAGCGTCTACCTCGCCTTCGTGGTCAGCGACAAAGAAGAAGCGTGCACGCCGTCCTGGGGCACCTTCTACACCCTTGATGCCGCCGAGAGCGGGCTCGACCTCGACGCCCGCGCCGCCCAGCTCCGCGGCCAGGGCGGCAGCGTGATGATCTCCTACGGCGGCCAGGCCAACACCGAGCTGGCGGTCGACTGCACCGACCCGACGCAGCTGCAGCAGGCCTACCTGGAACCGATCAAGCGCTACAAGGCGAAGGCGATCGACCTCGACATCGAGGGCGCCAACCTCGCCGACACCGCCGCCAACGCCCGCCGCGCGACCGCGATCGCCGCGATCCAGAAGGAACTGGCGGCGGAAAAGAAGCCGCTGAAGGTCTGGATGACCCTGCCGGTCTCCAGCCATGGACTGACCGCGGAAGGCATGGCCGCCGTGCAAGCCATGCTACAGGCGAAGGTCCAGCTGGCCGGCGTCAACGCGATGACGATGGACTTCGGCGAAGGCGAAGGGGCCGAAAAGGACATGCTGGGGACGATCGAGCGGGCGCTCGACGCGACCCAGGTGCAGGTCCAGTCGATGTGGCGCGCCGCCGGCCTGCCGAGCAGCGCCGGAGCCGCCTGGGGCCACGTCGGCGTCACCCCGATGTTCGGCGTCAACGACGTGACCAGTCAGCGCTTCACCACCAAGGACGCAAAGGAACTGGCCAAGTTCGTCGACGCCCGCGGCATCCCCCGCGTCTCCGGCTGGTCGCTGAACCGCGACTCGCAGTGCGGCGGCGCCTTCGCCAAGGTCGGCGAACTCTCCAACACCTGCAGCGGCGTCGAGCAGAAGCCGCTCGAATTCACCCACATCTTCAGCGAGCTGCGCGGGACCAAGACCGCGGGCAAGGAAGCGACGGCCGCGAGCGCGCCGACGCAGACCAGGTCGCGCACGGTCACCGACGATCCGAAGACCAGCCCCTACCCGATCTGGCGCCCGGCCGCCGCCTACACCTCCGGCTACAAGGTCGTCTGGCAGGGCCAGATCTATGAAGCCGGCTATTGGAACCAAGGGACCCCGCCCGGGACCGTCGCCGCCGACGCGCCCAGCGGGCCCTGGCAGCCGATCGGCCCGGTGCCCGCCGGCAGCACGGCACCGCAGCTGGTGAAGACCGTCTCCGGCGACTTCGCCAAGTGGTCCCCGACCACCGTCTACCACGAAGGCGACCGCGTCAACTTCGACGGGATGCCCTACCAGGCCCGCTGGTACACGCAGGGCGAACAGCCGAAAGCCGAACTGCCCTCCGACCCGAGCGCCCCCTGGGAACCCCTCTTCAAGTACCCGGGCGAGCCGAACTCAGGAGCCGAAACCGAATGAGCCTCTTCCGCCGTGACAAGAACGCCGGCCCCCGCCGCCAGTGGGGCGCCGACAAAAACATGGACCCGATGCCGCAGGTGCCCCGCATCGCCGGCGACTGGACGATGGCGATCGGCCGCTTCGGCGTCGTCTTCACCGTCGCCGCCTGGGCCGCCCTCGTCATCACCGTCGTCAATGGTCAGGTGATCGAAGGGGTCGCGGGCCACGCCAGTCTCACCGAGACCGTCGGCTTCCTCACCGCCGTCACCATGCTCGCCGCCTCGGCGACCGCCTACCTCTTCGGCCGGCTCGGCTTCTACTACCGGACCAAAGAAGGCCGCCGCACGCCGCGGGCGATGCTGGACGAATTCTTCGCCGAGCGTCGCCCCACGGTCACCGCGCTGATCCCCTCCTACCAGGAGGAGCCCGGGGTGATCTTGATGACGCTGCTCTCGACCGCGCTGCAGGAGTACCCCGACCTGCGCGTCGTCCTCCTCATCGACGACCCGCCGAACCCACGCTACGCCGGGCCGCGCAAGCTGCTCGACTCGGCCCACGCGCTGCCCGCCGAGGTCGAGCGCCTGCTGTCGGAGCCGCGCCGCCGCTTCGACCGCGCGCTGGAGGGCTTCGAGATGTCGATCGATCCCTCGCTGCCGACCACCGCGGGCCAGATCCACGCCCTCGCCGGCGAGTACGAATACGCGGGCAGCTGGATCCAGAGCCTCAGCGACCAGTACCACGTGTCCGACCACAACGAGGCCTTCTTCGCCACCCACGTGCTGGGCAAACTGGCGACCGACCTCGAGGTGATCGGCCGCGCCCTGCGCACCGCCGCCGACTCCGAGCCGGAGAAGATCGACGCCGCCCGGATGGCCCAGCTCTACCGCCGCCTCGCCTGGACCTTCCGCGCCGAGGTCTCGAGCTTCCAGCGCAAGCGCTTCGCCTCGCTCTCGGCGGAGCCGAACAAGGCGATGAACCTGAACAGCTACATCGGCCTGATGGGCGGCGCCTACCGCGAGGTCCTGACCCCGGCCGGGCTGAACCTCGTCCCCGCCGGCAACCAGGAGCCCGACCTCTTCGTCCCCGAGTCCGACTACATCCTCACGATCGACGCCGACAGCGTGATCATGCCCGAGTACTGCCTGCGCCTGGTCCACCTGCTGGAGCAGGAGCAGCACCAGAAAGTCGCCGTCGCCCAGTCGCCGTACAGCGCCTTCCCCGGCGCGGCGACGCGGCTCGAGCGGATCGCCGGCGCGACCACCGACCTCCAGCACATCATCCACCAGGGGATGACCTACCACGGCGCCACCTTCTGGGTCGGGGCCAACGCGATCCTGCGCAAAAGCGCCCTCGCCGAGATCGAGGAGATCGAGTACAAGGGCCCGTTCAAGATCTACCGCTACATCTCCGATCGCACGGTGATCGAGGACACCGAGTCGACGATCGACCTCGCGGCGGGCGGCTGGACGCTCTACAACTACAACGAGCGGCTCGCCTTCAGCGCCACGCCGCCGGACTTCGGCTCGCTCGCGATCCAGCGCAACCGCTGGGCCAACGGCGGCCTGCTGATCCTGCCGAAGATGTGGCGCGCGGTGCGCGAGCGGCGCAAGCGCGGCGAACGGACCTCGATCGGCGAGCTGCTGCTGCGGCTGAACTACATGGCCTCGATCTTCTGGGCCTCGCTCTTCGTCCTCTGCCTGATGATCATCCCGTTCAACGGGCACCTGGTCTCGCCGCTCACCTACGCGGTCGCCGTCCCCTACTTCGTCGCGATGGCGATCGACCTCAAGTACTGCGGCTACAAATACTTCGACGCCGCCCGCATCTACGGCTTCAACCTGCTGCTGCTGCCGGTCAACCTGGCCGGGAGCCTCTCCTCGATGGTGCAGGCGCTGACCGGCGCGAAGGGCAAATTCATGCGCACGCCGAAGGTCCGCAACCGCACCGTCCCGGCCTTCATCTACATCGTCCTGCCCTACCTGCTGGTCGCCTGGTCGGTCTACACCTTCAAGGTCGCCTACCAGCACGACCTCTGGTCGAACGCCGTCTTCGCCGCGATCAACGGGTTGCTCGGCGCCTACGCGATCGTCGCCTTCATCGGCGTCCGCGACTCGATCGTCGACATCTGGGTCAACGTCACCTCGTGGCTCTACAAGCCTCAGGGGCCGAAGAAGATGGCCGCCCGCGCCCCCGCCGCGACCGAGCCGACCGAGGAGGGCGTCGCCAACTGGGAACTGGTCCTCTACCTCGGCCACGCCGATCGCCGGCGCCGCTCGCGCGACGTCCCGGAGGCTCCCAGCGATCTCGACCACGCGCCGCTGACCCTGCCGGTCTCGGCCCCCGAGGTCGATCCGGCCGGGATCGGCGTCGCCGACCTCGACCTCGCCCGCGAGACGAACTGACCCGCTCTAAGCCCGGCGCTCGGAGATCGAGCCGACGACCACGCGGTCACGGCCCTGGCCCTTTGCCCGGTACATCGCCCGGTCGACGGCGCGGAAGCAGGTCTCGGCGTCGGGCACGTCGCCGTGCAGCCTGCAGAGGCCGACGCTGGCGGTGCAGTCGCGCTCCATGTCGGCGCCGGTGACGGCCAGCCGCAGCTCTTCGGCGACGTTGCGCGCCTGGGCGAGGTCGATGTCGCGGAGGATCACGGCGAACTCGTCGCCGCCGATCCGCGCCGCGATGTCGGGCTCGTGGATCCGCTCGTCGAGGGCGCGGCCGACCAGGCGGATCAACCGGTCGCCGGCGACGTGGCCGTCGGAGTCGTTGACGTTCTTGAAGCGGTCGAGGTCGAGCAGCAGCAGGGCCGCGCCCTCGCCTGCCTCGCGGCAGCGACCGATCTGCCGTTTCAGCTCCTCCTCGAAGCGGCGCCGGTTGTAGAGCGAGGTGATCGGATCGCGGTTGGCGAGTTCGTAGGTGTGCTGCTCGAGCCGCTTGCGCGCCGAGATGTCCTGGACCTGGGAGATGAAGTGGCGCGGCGTACCGTCGTCTTCGCGGACCATCGCCACCGCCAGGAGCACCCAGATCAGGTGCCCGCCTTTGGTGAAGTAGCGCTTCTCCATCTCGTAGGTGTCGAGTTCGCCGGAGAGCAGTTCGTCGACCTGGACCAGGTCGGCGTCGAGGTCGTCGGGGTGGGTGATCTCCTGGAAGGTCATCTCCTTCAGCTCGGCGGTCGTGTAGCCGAGGATCACGGCGAGCTTCTGGTTGAGGTGGAGGAAGCGCCCGTCGACGCCGACGATCGCCACGCCGTGCGGGGCGGCGTGGAAGGCGGCCTCGAAGTCACGCTGCAGGCGGCCGGCGCGGCGCTCGGTCTCGAGCCGCTCGGTGAGGTCGTCGTACCAGGCGATCCGGTACTGGACCGTGCCCTTCTCGTCGGGGGCGGCCATCGCCTCGGCGCGGACCGGGAAGACGCCGCCGTCGAGCCGCACATGCTCGGAGTCGTAGGACACGAATGCGTTCTTGTCTACGGTCTCGCTGACGTCGGGGATCCGCTCCGCCGACTCGGGCGTGAAGAGGACGCGCAGGGGTTTGCCGACGAAGTCGCCGACCGTGCCGCCATGCATCTCGGCCAGCGCCGGGTTGAGCGAGACGATCGTGCCGGTCTTCGCGTCGACCACGGTGATCCCGCGACTGGTCCGTTTGAAGCAGATCTCCCACATCCGCCGTAGGGCGTCGCCGGCGATCTCGTTGCCGACGTTGCGCCCGATCACGACCATCTCGACGATCTCGCCCGCCGCGTCGCGGATCGCCCGGGCGGTCGTCTCGCACTCGATGTAGGCGCCGTCTTTGCGGCGGAACCGGTAGCGGACGTCGATCCGGTCGCTTCCCTTCAACATCGCGGCGTAGGCGCCGCGGACGTCATCGACATCGTTGGGGTGGATGAAGTCGAGGCTCGAGCGGCCGACCAGCTCCTCCGGCTCGTAGCCGGTCAGCCCCCGCGATCCCGCCGATACGTAGGTGTATCTGCCGTCCGGCGAGTGCCGCGAGGCCAACTCGCCGAGCGTGTCGGCGAGGAGCTCAAAGCCATCGAGATTGGTGGACGAGCTGGGCATGTCCCTCTATCGGTCGCCTCGGGGTGGGTGTTTAGGGGCTGCGGACATCGCTCCGAGCCAGGCTACGTGAAGACCGGTACGGCCGTGTTCAGCGGTCAGACGGGCGTCCGCGCCCCAGATCCGGCGCAGCCGGCGCCGCGGCGAAGCTCGGCGGCGGCGGCTCGGCCACGGTCGCCACGATCCCGGCCAGTGGGAACGTCACGATCAGCGCCGTCCGCCCGATCCCAACTCGCTGGGTAGCAGAAGTGCTACCGTTGGGGAGTGACGACGATACCCCAGAAAGAGCTGCGCAACCACGTCGGTGAGGTTCTGCGCCGTGCCGAAGGTGGCGAGGAGTTGACGATCACCGTCGCCGGGCGACCCGTGGCTCAACTCGGGCCGATTCGTAGGGCCCATTGGGTGCCCAGCGACCGCCTCGCCAGGCTCTGGGCTCTGCCTCCCGACCCCACGTTGGAGAAAGATCTCGAGCGGATGGGGGGCGAGATGGTGGATCCGTGGACTGAATAGAGGGTCATGTTCGTGGCCCTCTTGCTCGACACCTCGGTCCTGATCCGGGGCCACTCGGATCCTTTGGACAAAGTCGCGATCAGCGCCGTGTCGATAGCCGAGCTCCACTTCGGCGTCCTGATCGCTCCTGACGACGATGCGCGCGCCCAGCGCCTGCAGCGGCTCGCGATGATCGAGGAAACCTTCTTCCCGCTTCCCTTCGACACCGATGTAGCGCGGGAGTGCGGTCGACTTCACGCGGCGGTCGCGCAGCGAGGAGGCAAAGCGCGACGGCGATCCTTCGACCTCGCGATCGCGGCGACCGCGAACGTCCACGGGGTTCCTCTGCTGACCCTGAACGCCGCGGACTTCAAGCTGATCGACGATCTTGTCGATGTCCGCTCGTCCTGAATTGGATCCGGGGCTCGAACTGGGCGGGCTGGGGGTCGGGGATCTCGGCTGGGTGGTCTCCCGCCACGGCGAGATCTACGCCGAATCCTACGGTTGGGACGTCAGCTTCGAAGAACTGGTCGCCGGGGTGGTCGGAGAGTTGGCCGCCGACCACGACCCGGAGCGCGAGCGGGGTTGGATCGCCGATGTCGGCGGCCGGCGGGCTCGATCTTCTGCGTCGCCGAGGACTGGGAGCTGGAGCTGTAGGACGCGCCGCATGTTTTGGGCGCTATGGACCCAAAAGGTGCGCCGCATGGGTCGGCCAGGAGGGAACTTCGCTACGGTGAAGAAGTTGGGCAGGCCCCACGGCCGCCCGAGAGAACCTGTTTCCTCCACGTGCACTGGCACTTCCGGGGCTGCTGGATCTCCCCGAAGAAGTCAATTCAAGGAGCACTGACATAGCTACGTTTGCCGACCTCGGCACCTCAAGGTCGGTGGTTGACGCGCTGCGCGCGCGGTCGATCACCGAGCCGTTCCCCGTACAAGAGATGGTCATCAGCGATGCGCTCGATGGTCACGACCTACTCGTCCAGTCGCCCACCGGCTCGGGCAAGACGCTCGCCTTCGGCGTGCCGCTCGCCGACATCCTCGAGCCCGGCGCCTACGGCCCCCAGGCCTTGATCCTGGCGCCGACCCGCGAGCTCGCCTCGCAGATCGTCGACGAGCTCGAAGTCCTCGCCAAGGCCCAGCGGCTGCGCGTCGCCGCGGTCTACGGCGGCGTCGGCTTCGGTCCCCAGATCGCCGCCGCGAAGAAGGCCGACATCCTTGTCGCCACGCCCGGCCGGCTCGAGGACCTGATCGCCCGCGGCGCCGTCGCCCTCGACCAGATCCGCGTCCTCGTCCTCGACGAGGCTGACCGGATGCTCGACATGGGCTTCCGCCCGGCCGTCGACCGGATCGTCGGGCTGACCCCGGACGATCGCCAGACCCTGTTCTTCTCCGCGACCCTCGAGGGCGCCGTCGGCAAGGTCGCCCGCGACTACACCCACAAGGCGCGGTCCCACACCCAGGTCCCGCCGGAGACCGCCACCGCCGACATCGAGCACAAGTTCCTCCACGTCGAGTCGCAGGGCGCCAAGCTCGACCAGCTGGTCGCCTCGCTCGGCGCGGAGGAGCCCGGCCGCTCGCTCGTCTTCGTCCGCACCAAGCGCGGCGCCGACCGGCTGGTCAAGCGGCTGCGCACGCAAGGGGTCGAGGCGGTCGCGATGCACGGCGACAAAAGCCAGCGCCAGCGTGAAAACGCGCTCGCCCGCTTCGAGCGCGGCGAGGTGTTGACCCTGGTCGCCACCGACGTCGCCGCGCGCGGGATCGACGTCCCCGACGTGGTCCGCGTGTTCAACTACGACGCCCCCGAGGACCGCGCCGCCTACGTCCACCGGATCGGCCGCACCGGTCGGGCCGGGCGGACCGGCACCGGGATCAGCTTCGTCCTCGCCGACGAGGTGAAGGAAATGCGAAGGATCGCCTCGGCGCTCGGCCTCGAGTTCGAGGGCCAGACCGGCAGCGGCGTGGCGAAGCCGCGGCGCACCGAGTCGAGGCCGAGCCACGACGAGGCCAGGCCGCGTCGCGACGACGCGTCGAAGGCTCGCTCCGATGGCGGCAGGCGGAAGGCCGATTCCCGCAAGGGCGACCGGCAGCGTCATTCGGCCGACGGACGCCCCTCTGCCGACGGCCCGCGCAAAAGGCGCCGGCGCCGTAAGCGCAAGCCGGCCACGACCGCGCCGTAGGTCTCGCCCGCGGCCGTCGACCTAAGGTCCGGTATCTGGACTAAAGGTCGACCGCGGTCGTCGCCGGGTCGAGCCCGTAGTGGCGCGCGGTGTCGGTGAAGAGCGTCTTCAGGATCGCCCGGTTGACCGGGCCGCCGGGGCGGCCGAGGGCGCTCGGGCGGACGGCGATCGTCCAGGTGAAGCGGCAGGCGTCCTCGCCTTTGGGCTCGACGAAGTAGTCCTCGGCGAGGCTCTTGATGATCGGCGCGGTGGTCTCGACCACGTAGAAGCAGTGGCGCCGGCCCTCCTCCCAGAGGAAGTAGCGCTCGCGCAGCTTGTTGGCGCCATGGAGCGCCTTCACTTCGCGGGTGGTGCCGACGCCGAACGGGCGCGGTGAGGTCCAGCTGACGTCGTCGAGGATCCGGCACCAGTGGAGGGCGGTGTCGCTGGTCAGTTCGGCCCAGACCTCGGCCGCCGGCCGCGGGATCTCGAAGCCGGCGCGCAGCCGCAGCGGTGCTTCGGCGAAGAAGGTCTCATCGACGGGTTGGCATTTGAACCAGGGACCGATCGCGCGAGACTATCCGCATGGCCATCGATCCGCTCGATTATCGACGGCGCCGGCGACGGCGGGCCTTGATCGGCTGGATCGGCGGCTTCGTCGGGCTTGCCGCCTTCGTCGTCCTCGTCGCAGTCGGCGCCGGCGGTGACGATCACGAGCGGCGCACGCTCAAAGTGCCCTACGGCGACGTGATGACCTCGCGTGACTTCGACGAAATCCACCTCGGCGAAGAAGACGTGGTGGTGCTGGAAAGGCTGGTCGAGACCGGGCGGCCGGAAAAGCTGACCAAGGAATTCGTCCTCGTGCTCTTCCCGTCGGTGCCCGAAGACGCCTACTGCGTCTACTGGGAGTTCTCCGACGAACCGCAGATCATCGCTCGCCTCTGCTTCGCGACCGATAACGGGGAATTGGTCGACAAGCGCAAGCACAGCGTGCTCCACCCACCGCTCGGCGGGCAGGGCACGGTGGTCTGAGCCAAGCTCCAGGAGCCTGGCCACGCACTGGTCGTGAAGCCGGCTCTTAGACTCGCCTCGGATGGACATCGCTCTCGCCCTTGCCGCGGCGCTCCTCTTTGCGCTCGGCACCGTCCTTCAGCAGCGCGCCGGCCTCGAAGCTCCGATCGAGGGGCCGAGCTCCGGCCTGCTCGTGCAGATGGCCAAGCGACCGGTCTGGCTGCTCGGCATCCTCGCCGACGCCTTCGGCTTCATCGCCCAGGCGGCGGCCCTCGGCTTCGGCCGGCTGGCGGTGGTGCAGCCGCTGCTGGTCGCCAGCGTCGTCTTCGCCCTGCCGCTGGGGGCGCGGCTGACCGGGCAGAAGGTGAAGCCGATCGACATCGCCGCCGCCTTGCTCGTCACCGCCGCGCTGGTCGCCTTCCTCACCTTCGCCGACCCCTCCGGCGGCCGCGCCGACGCGCCGCTCGCCGACTGGCTGATCGCGATCGGCGCCTGCCTCGCGGTCTGCGCGCCGCTGGTGATCGTCGGGCGGACCGGCGCGCCGCCGCGCCGGGCGGCGCTGCTGGGGATCGCGACCGGAGTCCTCTTCGCGCTGTCGGCGGCGCTGACCAAGGCGGTGGTCGACGAGCTCGACGACGGCATCTTCACGATCTTCACCACCTGGCACCTCTACGGGCTGGTGGTGATCGGCTACGCCTCGATGACGCTGAACCAGATGGCGCTCAACACCGGCGCGCTCGCCCCCGCGGTGGCGACCAGCATGGCCTTCGACCCGATCACCAGCGTCGTCCTCGGCGTCGTCCTCCTCGACGAGTCATTGAACGTCGGCGCGGTCGAAATCGCCGTCTCGCTGCTGGCGCTGGTCGCCGCCGGAGCCGGGATGGCGATCCTTTCGCGCCAGCAATCCGAATTCACGTCGGGCTCTACCTCTGCCGAAAAGGAACCTGAGGTCTCGCCCACCTGAGGGTCGGACCTGCACCAATATGGCCACCCCGGACGAGACGACCGACGTCAAAAACGGTACTCCAGGCGAGTTCCAGGAGGAGACGCGCGCCCACCGCCTGGCGAAGCTCGAGGCGCTGCGCGCCCGCGGCGTCGAGCCCTACCCGGTCCGCTTCGACCGCGACTCCACCGCCGCCGCGATCCGCGCCGAGTTCGGCGACCTCGCCGCCGGGACCGACACCGGCAAGCTGGTCCACATCGCCGGCCGGGTGATGGGGGAGCGCCGCCACGGCGGCCTCGACTTCGCCGACCTTCAAGACGAGACCGGCGAGATCCAGCTGATCGTCACCCGCGGCGAGGTCGGCGGCGAGGGCCTGCACGACTTCTCCGACCTCGACCTCGGCGACTGGGTCGGCGTCGAGGGGACGGTGATCGCCTCCGACAAGGGCGAGCTCTCGGTCCGGGTCGACAAGTTCGAGCTGCTCTCGAAGAGCCTCCGCGCCCTCCCCGACATCCGCCACGGCGTCACCGATGCGGAGACGCGCTACCGCCGCCGGTACCTCGACCTGATCCTCGACGAGCCCTCGCGGCGGGTCTTCCAGATCCGTTCGGCGGTCATCTCCGCGACCCGCAAGACGCTGCTCGACAAAGGCTTCAACGAAGTCGAGACGCCGGTCCTGCTCGACCAGGCGGGCGGTGCCGCGGCCAAACCGTTCATCACCCACCACAACGCGCTCGACATCGACATGACCTTGCGGATCGCGCTCGAGCTGAACCTCAAGCGGCTGATCGTCGGCGGCATGAACCGCGTCTTCGAGATCGGCCGCGTCTTTCGCAACGAGGGCGTCGACACCCGCCACAACCCGGAGTTCACGCTGCTCGAGGCCTACCAGGCCTTCGGCGATTACGAGGACATGATGGAGCTGACCGAGGCGATCGTCGAGGCCTGCTGCCTGGCGGCGATCGGGACCACGGTGGTCACCATCAACGGCAAAGAGGTCGACCTCAAGCCGCCCTGGCGACGGGCGACGATGGCCGAGCTGATCGAAGAAAACGCCGGGGTGAAGATGCACCCGTCGATGCCGGTCGAGGAGGCGCGGAAGATCGCCGACGAACGCGGCGTCGATTACCTCGACGTCTGGGGCTCGGGCAAAATCATGGCCGAGGTCTACGACGACAGCTCCGAGCATCTTCTCGTGGAGCCGACCTTCGTCCTCGACCACCCGCGCGAAGTCTCGCCGCTGGCCCGCGCCCATCGGGACGACCCGACCCTTACGGAGCGCTTCGAGCTGGTGGTTGCAGGTCGAGAGCTCGCCAACGCCTACTCGGAGCTGAACGACCCCGTCGATCAAGCCGAACGGTTCCAGACCGAGGCCGACCTCCAAGCCGGTGGCGACGAAGAGGGCGAACCGGTCGACAGCTCCTACGTCGAAGCCTTGGAGTACGGCCTCCCTCCGACCGGCGGGCTCGGCATCGGCCTCGACCGCCTCGTCATGCTCATCTCCGGCGCCGAGGCAATCCGCGACGTGATCCTGTTCCCGACGCTTAGGCCTGAGGGGGGAGAGGCGGGGGACGGTTCTGACGTTGTCGCCTCGGAGGGGGCGCCGACGGCGGCGGACTTTGCATCGGAGGGGGCGGCCGCTACCGGCAGGTCTCCTTCGCTCTCCACTCGTCGAACTGACGCGGGGGAGCTGGCGCCCGGGGCCGAGTCCTCCTCGGTCGGATACCGCTCAGGAGACCTACCGGCATCGGCCGCCATCACGCGCAGACCGAAGCACCTGCGGTGGCTCGCGTGGAGTGCGGTCCTGGTCGCGATCTTCAGCCTTCTGCCGACTGCCACTTCGATTCGCTTTTCGCTGGGGCACTTCGCCTTCGTGCACGGGGACGATCGCTCTGCGGGGCTGATCATCAGCGTCGCGATCGGGCTCGGGATCATCGGGATCGCACGGGGACTCAGTCGCGGGAAGCGGCGCGCGTGGGCCGTCGGCGTAGTGCTCTTTGCGCTTGCGGCTCTGGTGCATCTATTCAGGGGACCAGATCCCATTTCGGTGCTCCTCTCCGCGGCGATGCTCTTTGCGCTGATCTGGTTCCGGGACGACTTTCGGGCGCATTCGGATCCCGGATCGCTCCAGCAGGCCGCCGTCTTCGTCCCCGTGTATCTGCTCTTCGTCTTCCTCTTCACTTCGATCACGCTCTTCGCCGAGCGCGGCCACATCAGTCCCGACCTGAGCTTCTGGGGCAACGTCGAAACCGCCTACCTGGGGCTGATCGGGCTCGCCGGGCCGTACACGTACCACCACAAGGTCTTCCACGACTTCTTCGAAACCGGGCTCTTGGTCCTCGGGATCATCGGCCTGCTGACCCTGCTCTGGCTGGTCTTCCGCACCTTCGTCCAGGCCGAGCCGCCGACGCCGGAGCGGCGTGAGCGGGCGGAGGAGATCGTCCGCCGCTGGGGCGACGACACGCTCGACTACTTCGCCCTGCGGCGCGACAAGAACTACTTCTTCGCCGCCGACGGCCAGTCGCTGATCGCCTACCTCTACGTGGGGGGGACGGCGATGGTCGCCGCCGACCCGATCGGCCCACCCGGCAACGAGGCGCGGACGCTCGACGAATTCCTTGCCTTCTGCGCCGAGCGCGGCTGGCGGGTCGCCTTCTTCGCCGTGCGCGAGGCCGACGCCGACCTCTACCGCGAGCGCGGCATGCACCCGGTCTACCTCGGCGACGAGGCGATCCTGAGGCTGGACAACTTCACCCTCGATGGGGCCGAGCGCAAGGCGGTGCGCGCCGCGGTCAAACACGTGGAGAAAGCGCACTCCTTCGAATTGATCGCCGAGAACGAGGCCTCGCCGGAGCTGGTCGGCGAGCTGAACGAGATCTCCGAGGAATGGCGCAAAGGCGCCCCGGAGCGCGGCTTCACGATGGAGCTCGGCGAGGACGTCGAGGGCACCAACCCCGACTTCGTGCTGGCGATCGCCCGCGACCGTGACTCCGAGCGGGTCGAGGGCTTCCTCCGCTTCGTCCCCGTCTACGGCGACGAACCGGGCTACTCGCTCGACCTGATGCGGCGCCGGCCCACCTCGACCAACGGGATGACCGAGTTCCTGATCGCCCGCGCCGCCCAGGCGCTCGGGGCGCGGGGGTTCAAGCGGCTGTCGCTGAACTTCGCCGCCTGGGGGCGGCTGCTCGACTCGGCCGAGGACGCCGGCCTCTCCGGCCGCCTGCAACGGCTGATGGCGAAGGGCCTCAACCCGTTCTTCCAGATCCAGAGCCTGCGGGACTTCAACCAGAAGTTCGGGCCCGAATGGGTGCCGCGCTCGGTCGTCATCGACGACGCCTCCGACCTGCCGCGGGTCGCGATGCTCTACGCCAGCGTCGAGGGGTTCCTCGAGGTGCCGGTACTGAGCCACGTGCTCGAGCCGCCGATCCGCCAGCGGGTCGAGGCCGAGTCCCACTGACGTCGCCAGGACCGATGACTCCAGACGGCCCCCACGGCGGCAACCTCGACGCGATCCTCGCCACCGCGGCGAGCGATCGCAAACGCCTGAACTCGAACGCGCTCGGCGCCTTCAGCCTCACCCTGCTCGGGGTCGCCAGCGTCGTCGGCGCCGGCATCTTCGTCGTCACCGGCGACGCCGCCGCCCACTACGCCGGCCCGGCGGTGCTGATCAGCTTGGTCCTCGCGGGATTCGTCGCCGGGCTGACCGCCCTCTGTTACGCCGAGCTCGCGTCCTCGATCCCGGTCGCCGGCAGCACCTACTCCTACGCGCTCGCCGCCTTCGGCTCCTTCGTCGGCTGGTTCATCGGCTGGGACCTGCTGCTCGAGTACCTCTTCGCCGCCTCGACCGTCGCCGTCGGCTGGTCGGGTTACCTGGTCAGCCTCTGCGCCTCGGTCGGGATCCACATCCCGCACGACCTCTCGACCGCCCCGTTCGGGTCGGACCCCGGGATCGTCAACCTGCCGGCGCTGGCGATCATGCTGATCTGCTCGGGGGCGCTCTACCTCGGCACCAAGGAGTCGGCGGTCGCCAACAACACGATGGTGGTGCTGAAGCTGGCGATCCTGGCGCTGGTCGTCGGGGTCGGGATCTTCTACATCACCTCGGCCAACCTGCACCCGTTCCTGCCGCCGGCCGAAAACGGCTTCGGGCACTTCGGCTGGACCGGGGTGCTGCGCGGCGCGGGCATCGTCTTCTTCGCCTACATCGGCTTCGACGCGGTCTCGACCGCGGCGGCGGAGGCGCGTGAACCACGGCGGACGATCCCGATCGGGCTGATCGGCACGGTCCTGATCGCGACCGTGATCTACGTCGCCGTCGGCTTCGTCCTCGTCGGCATGCTGAACTATCGCCAGCTCGGGGTGGCCGACCCGGTCGCCGCCGCGGTCCAGGCCGCCGGCCCGAACCTCAACTGGCTGCTGCGGCTTACCGACATCGCGGCGGTCGTCGGCCTCGCCTCGACCGTGCTCGTCACCCTCTACGGGCAGACCCGGATCTTCATGCGGATGTCCGAGGACGGGATGCTGCCCGCCGCCTTCGGCAAGGTCGGCAAGAAGACGAAAACGCCGCACTTCTCGATCATCGTCTGCGGGATCGTCGGCGGCACCGTCGCCGCGCTGGTGCCGCTCTCGGTGCTCGGCGAACTGATCTCGATCGGCACCCTGCTCGCCTTCATCATCGTCTCCTGCGGGGTGGTGACGCTGCGCCGGCGCTACCCCGACCTGGAGCGGCCGTTCCGGGTGCCGGCGCTGCCGCTGGTCGCCACCGCGGCGATCCTCTCCTCGCTGGCGCTGATGGCGACGCTGCCGGGAGCGACCTGGATCCGGCTCGCGGTCTGGGCGCTGCTCGGCTTCTGCGTCTACTTCTTCTACGCCCGTGAGAACAGCACCCGGGTGCTGCGCGAACACGCCGAAGCGCCGGCGCCGGACCCGGCGGAGGTCGGCCTGTGAGCTGGCGGCCCCTCCAACGCGCCTCGCGCAACGCCGACCTCGGCCTCCTGCACGAGACCTTCTTCATCTGCGCGGTGACGACGATCCTCTGCATCCGCACGCAGCTGTGGCTGACCAACTATCCACAGCTGGGCGGCCACGGCCTCCACATCGCCCACCTGCTCTACGGCGGCGCGCTGATGCTGATCGCGCTCGCCTTCCTCCTCACCCTGCTCGGTCGGCGGGTGCGCTGGGTCGGCGCGGTAATCGGCGGCATCGGCTTCGGCTTCTTCATCGACGAGCTCGGCAAGTTCATCACCGCCGACAACAACTACTTCTTCCGGCCCGCGGCGGGGCTGATCTACCTGATCTTCATCGGCCTCTTCCCCGCCTCGCGCGCCTACCAGCGGCGGCGCGGGCTGAACGAAGACGAGCGCGTGCGGAACGCCTTCGAGCTGATCGCCGAAGCGAGCGTCGGGCCGTGGCAGGCGGGCTCGCGGGCGCGGGCGCTCGCGCTGCTCGGGGAAGTCGGCCACGACCACCCGCTGCGTGAACCGCTGCTGCGGATGGCGGCCGGGATCGACGCGACGCCGGACCCGACGCCGCCGATCTGGACCCGCTGGGCCGAGGGGATCGCCCGTCGCTACCAGGCGGCGACCCAGCGGAGCTGGTTCGGGCCGGTCGTGATCACCGTGTTCATCGTCTGGGCGCTGGTCTCGCTGGTGGCGGTCTTCGCCCTGGTGCTGCCGGTGGGATTCCAGGAAGGAGCGGCGCAGGGCGGGTACGCCTCCGACGCGATCGCCCACCTCAGCTTCCTCAACTGGGCCTCGCTGGTGTCGAGCACCGCCTCCGCCGTGCTCGTCTTCATCGGCCTCGCGCGGCTGGTCCGCGGCGACCGCGCCTCCGCCTACGCCTGGCTGACCCGGGCGCTCCTCGTCTCGATCTTCATCACCCGCGTCTTCAGCTTCGTCGAGTCGCAGTTCGGCGCCGTCTTCGGGCTCGGCATCGACATCCTGCTGCTGATCTCGGTGCAGGCGATGGCGCGCCAAGAGGCCCGGCGCGACTTCCTGCGGACCTGACGCGGTCGACTTTTGGGCCGCCATAGGGGACCAAAAGTCGACAGGGCTAGGCTGCCGGCCGTGCTCCGCTCGCGCTCTACCGTCATCGGCTCGGCCGTCGTCGCGGCGCTCCTCGCCAATTACTGGGTCCTGGAAGGGGCGCTCGCCGACCGCACCAACTTCGACGGCTCCTGGATCAGCGACCTCTCGACCCGCTCGGAGGGGTCGGGCGGGACGTTCGTCGCGCTCGGCGTCCTCGCCGCGCTGGCGCTGGTCATCTACGGGGTGGAGCTGGTGGCGATCTTCCGGGAGCGCGGTGGGCTGCTGCGGCGGGGGGCGCTCGCCTTCCTCTTCGCCGCGCTGGCGACGGTGGTCGCCGCCTCGGCCCCGCTCAGCTGCGCCGAAGGGCTGGAAGCGGCCTGCTCGCTGAAGGAGGACACCCTCGACGTCGTCCACTCGATCGCCACCGCAGGTGAAATCGGCGGGACGATCCTGGCGTTCGGGCTGCTCGGCCTCGGGTTCCTGCGCGGCGGTCGGCGGCGTTACGGGATCGCGACCCTTGCCTTCGGCGCCATCTGGCTGGTGCTGACGATCGTCACCGGGGTCAGCTACCTGAGCGACGGGGTCGACGAAATCAAAGGCGCCTTCCAGCGGGTCGACCAGGTCCTCTTCGGGGTATGGCTGGTGGTGCTGGCGTGCGCGGCGACGACCACGGTTCAAGAAGTCGATTCGGTCGGTCGATAGTCGGCCATGCGCCTCTTCCGATACTTCACCTTCAGCAACGTGATCGCCGTGATCGCCCTCTTCATCGCCTTGGGCGGTGCCGCCTACGCGGGCAGCAAGCTCAACGGCAAGAACATCGTCAACAGCTCGATCGGCGGTGGCAAGTTGAAGAACGAAACGATCACCGCCAAGAAGATCAAGAAGGGCACGATCACCGGCGCCCAGATCAAGGAAGGGTCGATCAACTCGAGCACGATCAACATCTCGACCCTGGCGACGGTCCCATCGGCGACGACGGCGACCACCGCCCAGAGCGCCACCACCGCCCAGTCGGCGACCACGGCGCAGTCCGCGACGACCGCCACCAAGGCGGACTCCGCCACGACCGCGAGCACCGCGACCAACGCCACCCATGCGGACGAAGCTGACACCGCGACGACCGCGGACGACGCCGAAACGCTCGAAGGCGAGTCCAGCGCCGAACTCCGCGCCGAACTGAAAGTCACCTGCTCGAGTACGACCGAATTCTACGGCGGCATGTGCTGGGACAAAACGACCCGGCCATTGGCACCGTGGCTGGTTGCGATCGAAGAATGTGCCGGCGACGGCGGGCGCCTGCCGACGATCGCCGAACTGATCGCTTTCGTCCTCCGTCCCGGTGAACAGGTCACCGCTCAGGCGTGGTCCGGTGACCTGGCCGACGTCGTCGGCCCCGCCGAAGACGTCCTGACCAGCGATGAGCACGGCCGCAACAAACGCGAAGGAGCGGGCTTCGAACTCGGCTATCGCTGCGTCTTCTCGCTCTCCAACTGAGCGGGGAGCCTCGCACCCGCGGCGCGCCTGAAGAGGGCGGTCGGCAGAATTGCCGGCCGTGAGGGTCGCTTTCGCCACCTGCCCCGACCTGCCCGACGGCTGGGGTGACGACCATGAGGCGGCGCACTTCGCCGGGGCCGAGTTCGTCGTCTGGGACGACCCGGGCGTCGACTGGGAGGCCTACGACCGGGTGGTGTTGCGCTCGGTCTGGGACTACAGCGGCCGGATCGAGGAGTTCCTCGGCTGGTGCGCGGCGGTCGGGCCCGAGCGGCTGAGGAACCAGCCTGACCTGGTCGCCTTCGACGCCGACAAGCGCTACCTCGGTGAGCTCGGAGTGCGGATCGCCCCGACGACGTTCGTCGGCCCGGACGATCCGCTGCCGACACTGGCGGGCGAGGTGGTGGTCAAGCCGAACGTCTCCGCGGGCGCCCGCAGCACCGGTCGCTTCGCACCGCCACGGCACGCCGAGGCGCTGGCGCTGGTCGAGCGGATCCGTGAGTCGGGGCGGACCGCGATCGTGCAGGGCTACCTCGAGGACATCGACCGCAACGGCGAGACGGCGCTGGTCTTCATCGCCGGCGAGCTGTCCCACGTCCTCGGTAAGAAGCCCGTCTTGCGCGAGGAAGGCGAGGCGCCGCTCACCGACGACCCGCACGGGCCGGCGGCGGTGATGTTCGAGGACGACCTGGTCGTCGCCGGCCAGGCGGACCAGGCGTGGCGCGATTTCGCCGAGGAGGTGATGGCCGCGGTCATCGCCCGCTTCGACACCCCGCTCTACGCCCGCGCCGTCCTCGCCTCCTGAGCCGGTAGCGTCAGGACGGATGCGGGTCGTCACCTGGAACGTCAACTCGGTGAAGCAGCGGGTGCCGCGACTGCTGCCGTGGCTCGACGAACGCGAGCCGGACGTCGTCTGCCTGCAGGAGACGAAGCTGACCGACGCGGCGTTCACCGACCTGCTCGGGGACGCGCTGCAGGAACGGGGCTACGAGATCGCGGTGCGCGGCGAGGCGAGCTGGAACGGGGTGGCGATCCTCTCCCGGGTCGGGCTCGAGGACGTGGTGACCGAACTGGACGGGGCGCCCGGCTTCCCCAACCCCGAGGCGCGCGCGGTCGCAGCGACCTGCGGTGGGGTGCGGGTGTGGTCCGTCTACGTGCCGAACGGGCGCGAGCCGGGCTCCGACCACTACGAGTACAAGCTGAAGTGGCTGGCCTCGTTGCGGGATGCGGTCGCCGCCGGGCCCGACGCGGTGATGGTCTGCGGCGACATGAACATCGCCCCGACCGACGCGGACGTCTTCGACCCGGCCGCCTACGAGGGCCACACCCACGTCACCGCGCCGGAGCGCCAGGCGTTGGCGGAGTTGGAGGCGGTCGGCCTCCATGACGTGGTCCGCGACCGCTGGCCCGAGGAGCGCGTCTTCTCCTACTGGGACTACCGGGCCGGGATGTTCCACAAAGACCTGGGGATGCGGATCGACCTGATCCTCGCCGGCGACCCGGTGGCGGCGCGGGTGAAGGCAGCCTGGATCGACCGCAAGGCGCGCAAAGGCAAAGGGCCGAGCGACCACGCGCCGGTGATCGTCGATTTGGACGAGGCCCCCGACGGGGACATCGGCCCGATGGTGCCGCCGCCCTCGGCTCCCGCCGCTCCGCGCGGCGTCCACAAACTGCCGCAGTCGCGCGACTAGCTAGGGGCGCGGCGCGCGCTCAGTCCTCGTCCGGGTCCCGCGCCCGCGAGGGCTGCACCCGCTTCGGCTCGCCCTCCATCTTCGGGTAGCTCGGTGGGTAGGGCATGTCGCCCTCGCCCTCGGCGGCCTGGCCCTCGTAGAGGTCGAGCAGCGGCTGCAGCGAGTGGGCGACCTCGTCGATCGCCGCGTGCGGATCGCCGATCTCTGCGAAGCGCGCCGGGACGGTGGCGACGGTGAAGTCCTCCGGCGCGATCTCGGCGAGCTCCTCCCAGGCGACCGGGGTGGAGACCGGCGCCCCCGGCTTCGGCCGCACGCTGTAGGCGGAGGCGATCGTGCGGTCGCGGGCGTTCTGGTTGTAGTCGACGAAGATCCGCTCGCCGCGCTCCTCCTTCCACCACTTGGTGGTCACCTCGCCGGGCAGGCGGCGCTCGAGCTCGCGGCCGAAGGCGATCGCCGCGTGGCGCACCTCGGTGAAGGTCCAGCGCGGTTCGATCCGCACGTAGATGTGGATGCCGCGGCCGCCGGAGGTCTTCGGGAAGCCGGCGTAGCCGAGGTCGCCGAGCAGGGCGCGGGCCTCGGCGGCGACCCGCACCGCGTCGGCGAAGTCGGTCCCCTCTTGCGGGTCGAGGTCGATGCGCAGCTCGTCCGGGTGGTCGACGTCGGCATCGCGGACCGGCCAGGGATGGAAGGTGATCGTCCCCATCTGGGCGGCCCAGGCGACGACGGCGAGCTCGGTCGGGCAGACCTCGTCGGCGTGGCGGCCGGAGGGGAAATCGATCCGCGCGGTCTGCACCCAGTCCGGCGCGCCCCGCGGCACCCGCTTCTGGAAGAAGGCATCGCCGCCGCCTTTCTGCCGGGTCGAGACGACGATCCCGGGGTGGACGCCCTTCGGCCAGCGCTCGAGCGTGGTCGGCCGATGGGAGACAGCCCGCATGATCCCCGCGCCGACGGCAAGGTAGTAGCGGACCAGGTCGAGCTTGGTGTGCGCCGGAGTGCGCTCGGTGGCGGGGAAGATCACCCGGCCGGGGTTCGAGATCCGCACCTCGCGACCATCCGCTTCGACGATCTGCGCGGGGCTCGGCATGTGAAGACGGTAGAGCCCAGGCGGCGAACGGCGGGGCCGCCTGGCGGTACGAGCACGATATCCTCCGGAGATTCGGGTGGGGCAGGGGAAATGCCGGCCTCACCAGTGCTCGGAACGCCGGGGCCTTTGGGAGGGCAGCCGGCCGAAAAGGAGAGTTATGCGTAAGTACGTAGCGCTGGTCATGGCCGTGGGCGCGTTGCTCGCGGTCGCGGCAGTCGGCATCGCCGGCGCCGCGGGGGGAGAAACGCCCGTCACGGTAAAAGTCGGCAACCTCGTAGTCACGGCGAACGGCGGGTTCAACCCGACCACCATCTCGAAGACGAAGCAGACGCCGATCGAACTGAAAGCTTCGGGCAAAGTCGAAGAGGCCGATAACAGCCACCCGCCGGCGGTCCGCGAACTCATCATCGAAGGCGACAAGAACGCCGAAGTCCACGTCAAGGGCATCCCGACCTGCACGTCGGGCAAATTGCAGGCGACCGACACGGAAGCGGCGGAAAAGGCCTGCAAGTCAGCCATCATCGGAGAAGGGACGACCACCGCCCAGGTGGCGTTCGCCGAACAGAAGCCGATCAATGTCACCGCCAAGCTGCTGCTCTTCAATGGCGGCGAAAAGGGCGGCAAGATCACCTGGTACGCGCACGCGTACTTCTCCGACCCGATCTCGGGCGCGATCGTCACCACGGTGACCATCACGAAGCACAAGAACGGCCGTTTCGGCACCCTCGCGGTGGCGAAAGTCCCGCAGATCACCGGCGGCACCGGCTCGATCATCTCGTTCGCCCTGAAAATCAAAAAGAACGTGGCGGGCGTCAACCCGATCAGCGCCAAGTGCAGCGACGGCAAGCTGAAAGTCCACGTCCAGGCGAAATTCGAAGACGGGACCAAGGCGGAAACGGAAATCATCCGCGCCTGCACCGGGAAGTAACCGGCGAGCCGCCTCGGCGGCCGTCATGAACGCAGCATCGCAGCAAAGAAAAGGGCGGCCCTCGGGCCGCCCTTTTCGAGATACGCGCGCAGTGAATATATGGCGTTGGGTATCGGTTGGCAACCGCTGTCGTACCGATGTCCGGGTGGAAGACCGATGGCTCTACCTGGGTGGCAAGATCGCGTCCAGTCGAGCTCCCCCTTTCAAAATGCCGCCGATCTGCCGACAACTGAGCTGTGAGCGCCCATCTGAAGGTCCTGAACTCGTCCATCGCTCGTCCCCTCCTCGCAGCGATCGTCCTTGGCGTGCTCATTGCCGGCTGCGGTGGGGGTGGGTCCTCGAGCTCCGGGAGCACCAGCTCGGGCGGCGACAACGCGGCCGCGGCGGGTGGGACCGAAAACGCGAACAGCGAAGAAGTCGGGGGCGACGAAGAAGGTGAAGCCGAAGCGGGCGAAGAAGCGGTCGAGCCCGGTACCGTCGAAGCCGAATGGCAGAAGCCCCACGGCGAAGAAAACGTGGTCGGCTACGAACTGCTGAAAGCGAGCGAAACGCGTTCGCTGGCCAAGTCGCTGGCGACCGCCTTCGAACTGCCGAACCCGTTGCTGATCAAGGGCGTGAACGGCTTCGGCGGCGGCCCGTTCTACAACCCGGAAGACAACTCGATCACCCTCCCGTACCAGTTCCCCGCGGTCGTCTTCGGCGTCATCACCCAGTCGAATCCGCAGGGGACCCCGACCGAATGGGGCGAAGCCGGGGGCGCCGTCAACAGCTTCATCCTCGCCCACGAGTTTGCCCACGCCTTGATCCACAACTTCGAACTGCCGGTCCTCGGCCGCGAAGAGGACGCCGCCGACGGGATCTCGACGGTGGTGCTCCTGAAAGCCGAAGAAGGCGCGTTGTACGCGATCGACGCGGCCGAATTCTGGGCCGCCTTCTCCGGTCGCCAGGACCCGCCGGCCCTGGCCGAATACGCCGACAACCACTCCTTCGACCGCCAGCGCGCCGACAACATCCTCTGCTGGGTGGCGGGGTCCGACGAAGGCATCCTCGAAGCCTTCCTCGAAAACGAAATCCTCCCCGAAGAACGCCTGGCGGCCTGCCCCGGCGAATGGGAACTGCTGCGGACGAGCGCCGAACAGGTGCTGGAACCACACCTCGTCAACGGCGCGAATCTGACCCCCGCCGCCTGAACGGGAAATAGCGCCGAGGCGCTGCTACACAGCCAGATAGTCGGTGATCTCGGGCTCATTCTCGTCGGTGGTCAGAGCCCCACCCTCGACCTCGAGGACCAATGCCTTCGCCTCGTCGCGCAGTCGGATCCGCTCCTCGACGGTGGCCCGGGCTACCTCTGCGAGTTCGCTCGCAAGCGCCGCCGATCTCGGAATCGGCAGGACGATCTCCAAGAGCCGTCGCCCGAGGGTATCGATGATGTCGCGGGTGAACTGTCTCGCTCTGATCTGTTGTCTCACGATCTGCGTGTTGAGAAGCACGAGCAACAGATATGGGTCGAGCTCTTCCGGATCCAGTGACCGCACGCGATAGATGCCTCCCGCATACAGAGCCTCGGCGTCGGCACTGGTGAGGATCGCCGACGTTCCGATCAGGTAGGTCCCGTCGCGGACGAGCAGGATGTCGTCCGGCTTCAAGTCGACGCGCTCGCGATGGCTCTCGTAGAGCTCGCGCGAAACGCGCTGCTTCGGTTGGCCGGCCAGTTCCCAGTTGGCGAGGTCTGAGGTCCGTACGAAGGGGATGTCGCCGGTGCCGTAGGCGAGTTTCCCGACCTCTATCCCGGTCGAGAGACTCAGGACGCCCTGCGCCTCGAGCTCACCGATGCTCCGAAGTTCGTGGTCGACGCTCAGCTCCTGCAGCGTCTGGCGGATTCCCGGGTTGTAGTACTTGGGAATGAAGATGTTCGAGAGAACGTCATCCGAGCGCAGGACGTAGCCGAACCGAGCTGACTCCAAGGCGGGAGGGGGAGTCTCGCTCGCCACCTCATCGATGAGGTTCTGGGCCTTGGATGGCAGTCCCTTGAGTCGCTCGCGCAGCTCGATACGACGGTGGACCATCTCCTCGACGCGGTCTGCCAACTCCATCACCTCGCCGTCCGACCGGGGCAGGGACAGTAAGAGCTCCCGATAGCGGTCCTCGATCTTGTCGATGATTCCAGCGGTGAACTGCTTGGACCGAACCTGCCGCAGAACTATGGGGGTGCTCAGCGCCGCGAGCAGCGCTCCACGGGAATCGGACTCGACTCGGCCACCCGGAGCCGGATCAGGTGCGACTGATGGATCAGCGGCAGGTCGGCCTCGGTGACCATGGCCACCCGGCCGATCAGGTACAGGCCATCACGGATGAAGAAGATGTCGCCGGCCCGTACGTCCTGCTTCTTCGCATAGGCCTCGTAAGTGTCCAAGCCGACGGTCTGCTTCGGTGCCGAGACGATCTCCCAAGTCGCGATATCGGAGGTCCGCACATAGGGGATATGCCCCTGTCCATAGGTGTGCTTTCCGATGTCGTGCCCATAGTGGACAGAGACGTGGCCCTCGTCGATAAGGGCCCCGAGGGTCACCAACATGCGCGTTCCACTGAGCTGTTCGAGCCGCTCGCCAACTTGGGGGTCGTAATACCTCGGCAGGTAGATGTTGTTGACGAGAGACGTGCTGGGCTTGGTGAAGCCGAGTCTTATCGCGGTGGTCATGATGTCCAGAACTTCTCTGAATCGCCGAACAGATCGACGAAGCGCTCGGCGATCTTCGGCACGTCGTCGAGGAGTTCCAGCCGTCCGTCGGCGCCGGCCCGAAACGTCGGCTTGCCTCGCGAGTCGTGGCCGCACCACTTTGCCTCCGCCATGAAGACCGGCCACGCTTCGTTCGCCTTGGGCTGGGTCTTCTCGACGAGAAGAACACAGACCTTCGCGTGCGTGCCACCCTTGCCACTCGTCTTGAACAACTCCTCAGGCATTGAGACGATCCCCCGGATCTTCGCCCGGGACTGCAGCCAGGTGACGACATAGCCGTGCGTGGGCATCCCGAGTAGGGACTCCGGTAGCACGATCCCGAGCCGACCACCCGGTTTCAGGAGCTGCAGGCAACGCTCGAGAAACAGAATCTGGGGAGGCTGACGATCATGGAGCGTGGAGGTCTGCTCCCACTCGCCGTCGCCGTTCTGTTTCCAACGGCGCCCCAGCTCGTACTGTGACACCAGCTTGTCGCCTTTCACGACGATTTTTTTACCGAAGGGCGGGTTCGTGATGACCACATCGAACGTCCCGGGCTCGATCTTCTCGCGCATCCCCTGCGTCCAGGCAGACGGCTGGTCGAGCGAATTAGCACAGAAGATTCCACCCCTGCCGTCGCCGACGAGCGCCATGTACGCCTTGGTGACTTGCGCGAGGAATGCGTCCTTGTCGACCCCTCGAAAGCCATCGGTCGCCGCACGCTGCTCGCGCCGAGCGAGCTCCCGCTCGCTCCAACCGCGTTCCTCACCCTCGTTGCGCAGCTGTCGCCAAACGTGGTCGAGCGCATCGATCAGGAACCCACCGCTTCCGCAAGCCGGATCGATGATCCTGTCACCAGGCTTGGGGTTGACGAAATCGACGGTCATCTTGACGACGTTGCGGGGGGTGAAGAATTGCCCCTCGGCGCCTCTTAGCGCCGGCCCGATGAACGTCTCGAAGGCATCCCCGATGGCATCCCTGCTCGCGGCCATCACCTCGTAGTTCTGGAGTTCGCCTACGACATAGGTGAGGCTTGCAGCATCGAGGCCGATGGCGTCCGAAGGGCTGAACACGTCACCGAAGCCGACGGTCTTCACCTTCTCGAAGAGCTCGGAGATGCGCTTGAGCACCGTCTCGGGCGGCTCATCGACCCCGGCTCGGAAGGTGACTATCTCGTCCGGGTGGCATTCCTGCTCGTCGTAGATCTTGCAGAAGAGGATGTTGATGATCTCGCGCGCCAGGGCCTCGTCACGGGTGACGCCGGTGGTCATGCCGGCGAGGTGGTTGCGGAGATCGCGGAATACGGCACGGAGATTCGACGGTGGAATGAGGTCTCGACGGCGGTAAAGCCCGATGTCCTCGATCCGCTGGCCATAGCGGGGCAGATTTGGCAGTTCGCGGTAGGTGCGACTACCGTCAGCGTGATGGAGCTTCTGCAGGTATAGGTGCTCATTGCCGTTGAACCAGGCGCCAAGGCTCGCGGGCGACATGTCCAGGTACAGGCGCAGCTGGTCAAGCCCGTCTTTTCGGTTCTTCTTCTTGCACTCGACGACGATGTGAAGCTCGCTCTCCGTCCGCGTCGGCGAGCTGAAGACGGCGATATCAACCGGGTAGGACTTGCGCTCGTCCGAAGGTCGTTTGCGGACGCGGAACTGAGGCCGCGTCTGCAGATGGTCTTTCGGATAGCCGTAGTCCTCGACCAAGCGGCGGGCGAACACCTGGACGGCATCGACCTCCTCGGGGGTCGCCCGCACGCGGGCGGACGAGACGTAGTCGATGACGTAGCCCGATGCCGCCTGTTCAGCGGCCGGATCGGCAGAGGGCGAGACTCGCTCTGCGGAGGCCTCCGCAGCCGCCTCGTCTTGGCCTTCAGGCGTATTCATGCACGATGCAAGGTAGTCAGGTTGCCGGACGCGGCAGGCCGGTCTGCGTTGGCCCGTGCAGGCTTCCCCGGTCGAAATAAGTCTGGGGTAGTTGGTGGTGGAATCGGCGATGCTTGAGCGTGAGGCTGGCCCCCCGACCCGAGTCTGAGCCCGGGAGCATCGGGCTCGCCGACGTCGACTGAGCCTCACAAGGCGTCACCCACCTCCGCCGGCGCCTCCTGCCTCTTCACGGGCAGCGAGAATGCCTTGGATCCGCGAGTGGAGCAGCTCGTTGAACACCCGGGCGTCCTCCTTCGCGACCCCTAAGGTGCGCTCGCTCATCGGCTTCGAGTTCTCCGCGATGAGGTCGAAGACTTCGGGATCCGGGCCGAGCTCCACCCCATAGAGATTGCGAAACTGGCGCCGCGAGAAGCTGTCCTTTTCCTCGAGTAGCGCGTAGGGATCATCGGGAGGATCGATTTCCCGCGCTTCGTAGGAGAGGACGCAACGCTCGGCTCGGCTCGCCAGGTCCGCCTCGATCCACACCCGGACGGCGTCTCGCCTGTCGCACAGCCACGGCAGCGCCCAGGCATCGAAAACTCCGGGTCCGGCGGTGATCGCCGCGACCATGCGCCGGTCGGACTCGCGGTCGATGTAGTCGTCGTGCGCCCGCCTTTCGTCCGTCGTTGGAGTCCACAAGTCGGGTTCTGGTCCAGAGCCCTGGAATACCTCTTCCGAAACGGCGCGCATGATCGGCCGCATCGCGTGATGGTCCACTTCGTAGCGACTCGCGAGCGACGCGGCGTGGGTCGACTTGCCACACGCCGTCAAACCGGACAGGATGATGCGGATACCGTTGCTGTTTCTTTGAGAGACCAGAAGCATCTTGTACACGCAAGTCGGACTTGACGCCTTGGTCGACCACACTCTGGCGGTGGCGGAGGATCGGTCCACGCTGTTTTTCCTCGGCGCCGGCGCTTCCGCCCCCTCCCCGTCCTGCCTGCCGCAGGCGTGGCAGATCCAGCGGGCGGTTTATGAACTTGTTGCGCCGGCCGGCGCCGAGGATCGCGAGCGCGACCTGATTATCGGGTCACTCCCCGAGATCTACCACGAGGTCCTGCTGGAGATCGGTGGCCAGGCTGCGCGAGAGATCTGGCGGGTCCTCTCATTCTGGGAGCAACCGGACGAGGCACCCGAGCTGGCGGGATTCCACCTCGGGCCAAACCTGGTTCACCTACTGGTCGTCTACCTGTCCTGGAAATGCCGCCGGCCGGTGATCACGGTGAACTTCGACCAGATGCTCGAGCGGGCCGCGGAAGATCTCGGGCTGACGCCCGACGTCGGCCTCGACACCCGCTCGAGCGGATCCTCTGTGGCGATATGGAAGTTGCATGGCAGTGTCTCCGAACCAGCATCCATCAGGACCACGCTCCAGGGCATCACCGCGATCGACCCGGCCGTGCACTACCGGATGGCACGTGAGTTCGAGAGTTCCTCTGGCTGCCTGATCGGATATAGCGGACAGGACATCGACATCTTCCCGTTCCTTTGCGGATGGAGACTTCCGAGTCCGATCCATTGGCTGACCCTTGGCGTCGCTGACACGGCCATCACCCGGGCGCCAGGCCTCTTTATCGGCGTCGAGGCCAACGCCGACTGCTGGGCCCGTCAAGTGATTTCTCGGCTGCCCGAGGAGGACCCGATCGCAACCCGTCTGAAGAAGTTCCTCGATCGTCCCGTGCCGCCGCGCGATGTGGTGTGTGCCGTCTACGAGGAGGATCTGCGCCGCCAGGCCCGTCAGGTGTTCGCCGGGCTCTTCCCGGCGGACGATCCAAAGCGCCTGCTCGTCCAGGCGATGACGCTGGCGGCAGTCGGCGACAATGCCGGCGCCGACCGCTGGGCGGACCGCTTTCTCGCGCATCGGGGAGCGAAGCGGGCGCAAGTCTGCCGCGCCCATCTCCTCAAATCGGCGATGGCGCATGAGTTCGCCCGCTACCACGAGAGCAAGAAGCAGGCGATGGCCGCCAAGCCGTTGGCGCGACAGAGCCAACTCGATGCCGAGGCCGCGGAGGGGAAGATCCGAGTCGCCCAGGCCAACCGGATGCTCTTCATGGTGCCCCGACTTCCCTGCGTCAGCGTACGCGAACTGATCGGCTGGAGAAGCGTCGCGGTCGGCGCCGAGATGGTCTTCTACGCGGTTACCCTGCGTCGCTTCGGCGGCGTCGGCGACCAGGGCCAGTCTGCCCCCGGCCACTCACGGATCAGAACGCAATTCGAATACCTGGAGCACCTCGTCCGGGTCGGATCCATCTTTCAGGGCTTCGCCGAACGCGCGGTACCCACTGCGGTCGTCAAGAGTGTCCTCGGGCGCTATTGGAGATACATCGAAGACGCCGCCTACCGAGCCGGTTACGCACATGGAATCGCGAACGCACGGAAGTATCACTACCGGCTCGACCCCGACTTCCACCACGACGACGTCATGTCGGTGCTTGACCTCTACCACCTTGCACCCTCGCCGACGGGAACCGCGATCCACCACCGTGACGTTGCCGAGCGGATGGCGGCCGATCTCGCGAATGGAGATCTCGATGTTCCACGCGACCAGCAGCTGGCCGGAATGTTGCGCGAATACGAGCTGGCGCTTGAGGCGGCCCGCGAGGCCGGCGATCCATCTCTCGAGCTGAAGATCATGTTCGACCGGAAGGCGGTGGCCCCACAGCTCACCTGGGGGGCGTCAGAGATCTCCACACTTCTCGCCGCGATCCAAAGCCCCGCCTACGCGCGACTGCACGACCGCATCGTCTCCTGCCTCACCAGATGACCCGAGCTGCAATGAGAAGACCTACTGCCCTCGGGCCTGCTCCAGGTTCGACCTGTGGGGGCCGGAGAGCCACTCCTGCTCCAGACGCGCGTCGACCGGATCCTCGCCTCGCCGCAGCGCGTCGATGTAGGCACGGTCGGCGGTGAGGCGGGCCGCCACCTCGGGACCTTTGGCGACGGCGCCGTGGCCGGGGACCACGACATCGACATGGCCGGCGGCCTCATCCAGCCGGTCGAGCGCCGCCTCGTAGGCCGATACCTGATCGGACCGGGCCTGGTCGAGGAGCGGGATCAGGATGTCGGAGAGCATGTCGCCGGCGAGCAGGACGCCACGGTCGCGGAGGAGGATCGCGGCGTGGCCGACGGCGTGCGCCTGATGCTCGATGATCTCGCCGGGAATGGGCCCGTTGTCGGTGGGCAGTGGGGTGAGCAGCGCGACCAGCTCGAGGGGGATGTCCGACGCGCTCGCCGCCGCATTCGCCTGCGCCAGCTCCCGGGCTTCGGTGGCACGTTGGGCGCCGGCGGCGGTGGCGTAGCGCGGCACGTCGCCGAACCGGGGATGCCAGAGCAGGTGATCCCAGTGGGGATGGGTGGAGAACCCGGCGACCACCGGGATGCCGAGCCGGTCCACGTCGTCGGCGAGCTCGTCCAACTCGGCACCCTCGATGCCGGGATCGACCAGGATCAATCCATCCTCCCCCCGCACGACGATGGAATTGGTCCAGACCCACTCGCTCTGCCGGACCCAGACGCCGTCGGCCACCTGATGCAACTCGCCCATATCCACTCCCGATCTGTTGGTTACGGTGCTCAGACCGCGGTCCGGCACCAAAATCATCGATCACGGCTGAGTCCGCCCCGGGTGGCCAGGCGCCTCCGCGAAGCGTAAGCTACAAAGCACACATAGGGGAGGAGAGGGGATCCCTCGACTCCCTCGCCAGAGGCGCGGTGCCCCGGTGATCCCGGAGCCGCGGCAAAACGGCCAGGCGGAGGCGATCCCGATGCCAGGCCAGGACCGAGAGGCGAGAGATATGACGCTCAGCGACGCGAGCGCGGTGATCGATGCCGCCGTTCCGATCGACCCGCTGCTGACCCATGAGGACCGGGCGCAGCTACTGAGGTACATGGCGATTATGCGGTCCGCCGAGGAACGGGCCCTGTCGCTCTACAAGCAGGGCAAGGTCCCCGGCTCGTTCTACGACGGCCGCGGGCAGGAGGCGATCTCGGTGGGGGCGTCGTTCGCGCTCGCGCCGCGTGACCGGCTCTGCATCCTGCACCGGGACCTGGGCGCACACTTCGTGCGCGGCGTGACCCCGGACCGCTACCTGGCCAACTACATGGGGCGGACCGGCGGGGTGACCGGCGGCAAGGACGGCAACATGCATTTCGGCGACCGCGAGCTGGGCTGCGTCGGGATGGTCTCGATGCTGCCCGACATGGCGCTGGTCGCCAACGGGATGGCGGTCGCGATGAAGATGCGCGGCGAGGATCGAGTAGCGATGACGTTCTTCGGCGAGGGCTCGACCGCGAACGGCCAGTGGCACGAGGCGATGAACTTCGCCGGCGTCCAGCGGCTGCCGGTCGTCTTCGTGCTCGAGAACAACCGCTTCGCCTACTCGACGCCGAACGAGCTCGAGTTCGCGGTCGAGCCGGTGCGGCGGGCCGCGGGCTACGGCTTCCCCGGGATCGAGGTCGACGGCAACGACGTCGAGGCGGTCTTCGCCGCCGCCCACGTCGCGGTCGAGCGGGCGCGCGCGGGCGGCGGGCCGACGCTGATCGAGTGCCAGACCATGCGCATGCACGGGCACGGCGCCCACGACGACATGAGCTACGTGCCCGCCGAGATGCTCGCCGAGTGGGAGGCGCGCGACCCGGTCGAGCGGTACGCGACCCGGCTTGCCGGCGAGCTCGGTTTCGCGGCGCCGGAGGTCGAGGCGATCCGCGAGGAGGTGCGCACCTACGTCGCCGAGTGCGCCGAACGGGCGCTCGCCTCGCCGCTCCCGGATCCGGGAATCGCCAACGAAGGCGTCTTCGCCGACCGCTGGGAGCCGCTCGGCGACGGCGCGTCGCCGTGGTCGGGCTGGGCCGAGCCCGCCAGGCCGACGGTCGAAGGGAGGGCCGCCTGATGGCCGAGATGACCTATCTCGAGGCGATCTCCGACGGCCTGCGGATGGAGATGCGGCGCGACGAATCGGTGTTCTGCCTCGGCGAGGACGTCGGCGCCTTCGGCGGCGCCTTCAAGGTGACCGCCGGCTTCGCCGAGGAGTTCGGCCCGGAACGGGTGCTCGACATGCCGCTCGCCGAGAACGCGATCGTCGGCGCCGCGACCGGGGCCGCGATCGAGGGCATGCGGCCGGTCTGCGAGATGCAGTTCGCCGACTTCATCGCCTGCGGCTTCGACCAGCTCGTCAACGTTGCGGCGAAGCTCCACTACCGGCAGGGACAAAGCGTGCCGATCGTCGTCCGGCTGCCCTCCGGCGGCGGCTTCTCCGGCGGCCCCTTCCATTCGCAGAACCCGGAGGCCTGGTTCCTGCAGGTGCCGGGGCTGAAAGTGGTGGCGCCGGCGACCGCGGCCGACGCCAAGGGCCTTCTGGCGAGCGCGATCCGCGACCCCAACCCGGTCTGCTTCCTCGAGCACAAGGGCCTCTACCGCCACGTGCGGGGCGAGGTGCCGGAGGGCGAGCACACGGTGCCGATCGGCGAGGCGCGGGTGGCCCGGGCGGGCGGTGAGATGACCGTGATCGCCTACGGCTCCGCGGTGCCGCTGGCGCTCGCGGCGGCCGAGCAGCTGGGCGAGGACATCGAGGTGATCGACCTGCGCACCCTCTGCCCGCTCGACCACGACTCGATCCTCGGCAGCGTCCGCAAGACCGGCAAGGTGCTGATCGCCCACGAGGCGACGCGGGCGTGTGGCGTCGGCGCCGAGGTCGCCGCGCTGATCGGCGCCGAGGCCTTCGAGGACCTCGACGGCCCGATCCGCCGGCTCACCGCGCCGGACGTGCCGATCCCGTTCAGCCCACCGCTCGAGGCGGCAGTCCTGCCCCAGCTCGATGACATGAAGGAGGCCTGCCGTGAGCTCCTCTCCTACTGAGACCTCGGCCGTCGTCCAGATCGAGATGCCGCAGATGGGGATCTCGGTCGCCGAGGGCACGATCGTCGAGTGGCGCAAGCGCCCCGGCGACTGGGTCGATGCCGACGAGCCGCTCTGCGATGTCAGCACCGACAAGGTGGACGTCGAGATCCCCTCGCCCGCGGCGGGGCGGCTCGAGCGGATCCTGGTCGAAGCCGGCGAGACGGTCGCGGTCGGTGCGCTGCTCGCCGAGCTCGACGTGGCGGCGAAGCCGGGCGAGGCGCACCGGGAGGAGTCGGACGAGAGTTCGGCCGAGTCGCCGCCCGGCGACGTCGATCGCTCCCGCGTCTACTCGCCGATCGTGCGACGGATGGCGGCCGACCACGAGGTCGACCTTGATGAGGTCGAAGGCCATGGTGTCGGTGGGCGTGTGCGTAAGACGGATCTGCTCGCTTTTCTCAATGAGGAGAAAGAGCGCCCCCTCCACACCGACTCGCCGTACGAACCCGAGACCGACGATCTCATCGGCCCGACCCATCGCGAGCCGATGTCGCCGATGCGCAAACAGATCGCCCGTCACATGGTCGAGAGCCGCCGCAGCGCGGCCCACTGCACGACCGTGGTCGAGGTCGACTTCGGGCGGGTCGCCGGGCGGCGCCGCGAGCTGCGCGAGCCGCTGGCCCGCCGCGGCGTCGCCCTCACCTACCTTGCCTTCGTCGCGCGGGCGACGGTGACGGCGCTGGAGCGCCACCCGATCCTCAACGCCTCGGTCGAGGGCGAGGAGATCGTCCACCACGAGGACGTCAACCTCGGCATCGCGGTCGCCCTCGACGACGGGCTGATCGTGCCGGTGATCCGAAGGGCGCAGCGGCTCAGCCTGGAGGGGATGGCGGCGGCGATCGGCGATCTCGCGACCCGCGCCCGCGAGAAGCGGCTGCACCCCGACGAGGTCCAGGGCGGCACGTTCACGATCACCAACCCGGGCCAGTTCGGCGCGGTGCTGGCGACGCCGATCATCAACTCGCCCCAGGTCGCGATCCTCGATCTGGAGGCGGTGGTCAAGCGGCCGGTCGTGATCGAGCGCGAGGGCGAGGATTCGATCGCGATCCGCCCGATGTCCTACCTCTGCATGTCGTGGGACCACCGGGCGCTCGACGGTGCCGAGGCGGCGCGGTTTCTAGGCGAGCTGCGAGAGGGACTCGAGCAAGGGGGGTCGGAATCATGAGTACGCATACGGCGGTGCACGCGGAGGTGACCCCAGCCGACGCGGCGGGCGGCTTCGAGGAGGTGCGGGTCCTCAGCGGACCCCGCAGCGGCGTCACGATGACGATCGCGGTCCACTCGACCGCCCTCGGGCCGGCGCTCGGCGGAGCGCGACTCTGGCACTACCCCTCACCCGAGGACGGCGTCGCCGACGCCAAGCGACTGGCGCGGGCGATGACCTACAAGGCGGCCGCGGCGGGCCTCCTCCTGGGCGGTGGCAAGGGGGTCATCTGCGCCCCGATGCCGACCCGCCCCGAGGGCGCCCTGCGCCGCGCGATCCTGCTCGACTTCGGCGAGGCGGTCGAGTCGTTCGGCGGACGCTACGTGACCGCCGAGGACGTCGGCACCGGCGCCGCCGACATGGCCGTGATCGCCGAGCGCACCGCCCACGTGGTCGGGCTGCCGGATGAGCGCGGGGGCAGCGGCGATCCGAGCCCGGTGACCGCCCGCGGCATCCTCGCCGCCATCCGAGCCTGCCTCGAGCACCGCTTCGGCGACCCGTCCCTGGCCGGTGTCCGCGTCTGCGTGGCGGGCGCGGGCCACGTCGGCGGGCGCCTGGCGACCCTGCTGGCCGACGGCGACGCCGAGGTCACCATCGCCGACGTCGACCCGGCCCGCCACGCCCTCGCCGACCACCTCGGCGCCTCCTGGATCGAGCCCGAGGAGGCGATCCTGGCCGACTGCGACGTGCTCGCCCCCTGCGCCCTCGGTGGCGTGATCGACACCAAGACCGTCGACCGTCTCCGCTGCCGGGTCGTCTGCGGCGCGGCCAACAACGTCCTCACCGACGACCGCCTGGCGACCGCCCTCGCGAGCCGCAACATCGTCTACGCCCCCGACTTCATTGCCAACGCGGGCGGCCTGATCAACGTCTACGCCGAGCTCCACCACCTCGACCACCAGTCGGTGGCCACCTTGGTCGATGGCATCGGCTCCGCGATGCGCCAGATCCTCGAGGCCGCCGACCGTCACGGCTCGACCCCCCTCGCCGAGGCCCAGGTCCTGGCCCTGCGGCAATTGCGGTCCTCCCGATAAGTCCCCGCAATCTCCCCGGGCGCCGCTAGACGCGGCCCGGCGACGCGCTGCGCATCGCCGGGCCGCTGAACGAGACGGCGCTCGTTCTGGTTCAGGCCGAACTAGTGATGGGCCTTCCGATGCGAGTCGTGGCTCTGGTGCTGGTGACGGTGCTGGTGATGACGGTGGCGATGCTTGTGGCCACCGCCCCCCGGATTACCGCCGCCGGGGTTGCCGCCGTTGCCCCCACCCCCGGGACCGCCACCGTTGCCGCCGCCTCCGGTGTTTCTGGGAGGCCACGGGAACTGGTAGGCACGGTAGGTGTTGACTCCGGTCGGGAACTCGGCGTTGTACAGCAGGTCACCCGCCTGGTCGAACTCCGAGAAGTAGGGCAGGTTGCCCCAACTGGTGACCAGGTTGTCGTCGCCGGTCGTCTGGGCGTTGCCCTGTGAGGAGGCGACCAGACCGTCCGGCTGGTTCCAGGTCTGCTCCAGCGTGACCGTGCCGGCCCACGGGTCGACCTTGAACCGCTCGATCCGGCTCGTGTTCAGGTTGGCCACCGCTTCGATTCCGGTGTTCGCTTTCCCGGCCGACTCATCGTCGAAAATGGTGAATTCGTCGTTGCCGATCGACTCGGGATCGTGCTGCCACGCGAACAGGTTCTGGGCGTTGTTCAGGCTCTGCCCCGGGGTGGCCAGCTGGGTGAAGGTGCTCGCCTTACCACCGATCTGCCAGTTGACGTCACCGGTGTAGTGATTGACGTCGTAGAACGTCCAGGTGTCACGCGCGTCGATCAGCAGGCTGCCGTCGGGCTGGGGCTTGATCGCGTCAGGTGGAACCAGTCCCACGGTTGGCTCGCCGAGGCGGGCAGGGGCTGCTCGGATTGGCTGAAGGGGACGTGTTGGGCGGCGTCCCATTCGAACAGGACTTTGCCCGTTTTGACGTCGATTTCCTGGACGACCTCGTCGAGGATTTTCTGGTTCGCCGGGCCGCCGATCGAGGTGAGATCGGCCGTCGTTTCGTAGTAGGCCGGGATCAGCGCGTTGCCCTGAGGCGTGAGCTCGAACTCGTGGACGTCGGCGAACTGGCCGTTGCCGGCTTTGACCTCGGCGATCTGTTCGTAGTTGTCGTTGTAGATGTAGTCCGCCCGGATGCGTGGCCGCCGGCGCCGATGCCCTGCCAGAACGTCAGGACCTGCTGGCCCTCGTAGGTCTGGACGCGGAAGTCCGCGATCTCTTCGGGCGGGGTGACCTGGTGGAACCAGACCACATTGCCGCTCGGGTCGACGATCTCGGCACCGTTGGCGTAGGTCGTTGCATCCCCGAACGGGGAGACGAAGAAGTCGCCCCTGCCGGTGTTGCCGTGGACCAGGACCTTGATCGGGGGTATCGGCAGCGTCGTTTCCGCAGACGCGACGCCGGCGATGGCTGCGGTCGCGGCGAGTGCCGCGACGGCGGCGGACGCAAACACGGCGGCTAGCTTTCGGCGGCGTCTCGACCCGGCGCCAGACCTTGATGGAGTTTGCTCGGTGGGCTGCACTTGTGCCTTTCTGGATTTCTGTCTCTTCCGGTGAACTGACCGCTGCCGGGGTCGCGGCGGGGCCAATATATAGAAAGTCGATGTAGTTGATCGACTTTATGGTGATTTGATCCGTGCAATGTCGGGATCCAACATCGAGAGGATCACGCCGGGTTATGCTCCGGCGGTGAGCCTCTTCAGCAATGTCCTCCGCGTCCACGACAAGCTCTACAAGGCGACCGACGGGCGGATCGGGCATCGGCTGCTCGGCGTGCCGACCCTGCTTCTGAGGACGACCGGCCGCCGCTCCGGCGAGACGCGGACGATCAGCCTCGTCTACGCCGCCGACGGAGCCGACTACCTCGTCGTCGCTTCCAAGGGGGGCTCTGACCAGCCTCCGGCCTGGCTGCTCAACCTCGAGGCGAAGCCGGAGGTGGAGATCCAGGTCGGCCGCGAGCGGCAGAAGGCCGGCTGCAAGGTGGTCGGGCCTTCGGATCCCGACTACGCGCGGCTCTGGAAGATCGTCAACGAGAAGAACGGCGATCGCTACATCGCCTACCAGAAGGAAACTTCGCGACCGATTCCGGTCGTCGTCATCACGCCGATCTGAGCACCGCCGCCCCCGGGATCAGAAGTAGAGGGATTTGACGCGGCGGAAGTGAGGCGGGAGGGGACCGAGGAGTTCGTAGCGGAGGTCGAGGTAGAGCCGGAACCCGTTTTCCTGGATCAGTTCGTTCAACCGCACCCTGACCCGGGGCCGCCAGACCGGGCCACGCCTACATCCGCGGCAGGGGCGGCGGATGTAGGCGCGACCGGTGGCGTGCGCCGTCGGCTTCCCCCAGTGGTGCCAGCGCAGGTCATAGAGGCGGAAGGAGCCGTGGCGCCCGAGGGTGATCGCCCGCGGATGCGAAGCGCGGGCCTTCGGCGCGCCGACCCGGGTCCGGATCACGGCCGGACCGGGATCGAACGGCATCCCGCCCGGTTCGGCGACGAAGGTCGCTTTCGTTTCCGGGCAGCCGGGCGTCTCGCGGCTCGGGGCGATGATCGTGCCTTCGGCCCGTCCGGGGGCGACGAAGGTCGCTTCCATGATCGGGCCCCTCGGGTCGATCGAGCTCCAGTGGCCTTCCGCGTCGATCGGCACGCTCGGCTCGATGCCGGAGCCGAAGGTGCCGCAGAATCCCCACTTGAAGGAGTAGCGCGGGTAGAGGATGCGGCCGGCGCTGACTTCGAAGGAGACCGGGAGCCCGTCGGAGGTTGTCGCCTGCCACGGGCCTTCGACCGGGGTCACCGCGGCGGCGTCGGCCGAGGCGCCCGCGCCGAGCAGGGCAATCGCGACAGCGAGGACGGCCAGGGCGCTTCTTCGCACGGTTGGGAGCTTCCACCAGCGATCGACCTCGGTCAAGTGGCCGCGAAGCAGCCGTCGACTCAGCTGGTTCTCGCCTTGTCCGGACCGCGCGCCGCGACGTCGAAGACTTCCTGGGCGCCCGCACCGGGTCGGATCGCGGCGCGCAGGCAGGCCTCGATCGTGGTCCGGTTGGTCTCGATTTCTTCGCGGTTGCCGATGCAGGCAAGCGAGGCGGGCAGCTCGGAGGTCGGCCAGGGCGCGGCGATGCAGTGGATGGCGGGGTGGAGCTCGCCGTGGTCGCGGGCGAAGCCGTCGGCGCGGATCGCCGTGATCTCCGCGTCGAGGTCGGCGCGGGTGAGGGGGATCGTGCCGGGTGCCTCGTCGTCGGCCCCCGCGGTCGCCAGGAAACCGGGGATCGGCGCAGATCCGTCGAGCGATTCGAGCACCTGCGCCGCGTCGGGAAACTCTCCCTCGGGCAGGATCGTGTCGAGGGTCTGCTCGGTCAGCTCGGCGGCGATCGCGCGTCCGGCTGCCATCACGTAGACGGGGACGCGGCTGGAGAAGCCATCCGGCAAATCGGCGCCCGCCCCCGAGGAGGCGGAGAGGATCATCACGTCGCGGCCGATCAGCCCGCTCGCCGACGTCGCCACTCCCGTCACCGCGGCGATCGCCTTGACCAGGGATTCGGCGCGGCGCACCGTCCTGCCCGCCGGGCTGATCAGTCCGAGCAGTGCGCAGCGGGGGCCGGCGGCGATCTTGCCGTCGACGCGGACCATCCACCCCTCGGGCTCGAGCATGGCCACCGTCCGGGAGACGATCGAGACGTGGATGCCGCTGCGGCGGGCGAGGTCACTGATCGTCATCGGGCCGTAGAGGCCCAGGTCTTCGATCAGCTCGAGGCCGCGGACAAGAGTTTTAGCCATGGCTTCTTTCTACTGTAGTACGTTGGTTTGCGCTTATTCATTGATTCTTTGCACTATTTGCAAAAGTGAGGGGCCAAGGTGTTCGGACATATCTTGAAGGCACTGCTCTCTGCCTTCGCCGTCGCGCTGCTGGCCGTGGTCGCCGCGCCACTCGCCCAGGCGGCGCCGGTCACGCTCGGCAGCCCGCTGACGGCGCCCTTCGAATTCGCCGGGGAATGCAACTTCGTCCTCGGCTGCGAGGTGACGGCGGTCGAGATGTCCGAGCCGGGGGCGGTGACGGCCTCGCCGGTCGCCGGCACGGTCATCCGCTGGCGCGCCGAGGGGACGACGCTCGGGAGCGAATACCGGATCAACGTGCTGCGGGCGAATGCCTCCGGCACCTACACCGCGACCGCCGTCTCGCCGCCCGCCGTCTCGGCCGGCGAACCGACCGAAACCTTCGGCGCCGACCTGCCGATCGCGGTCGGCGAATACGTGGCGCTCTCCTTCCCGTCGGGCGCCGGCCTCAGCTTGCTCGAAAGCCCGGGCCTCACCGACGAAGTCTTCTTCGAACCGCCGCTCGCGGTGGGCGCCGAAGCGGCCCCTGCCGGTTCCGATCTGCTCGGCGACGAGTCCGCCTTCAACGCCGAAGTCGAACCGTCGCCGGCGTCGTCCCCTCCCACGTCCACGGGCGGCGGCGGGCCGGGTCAGGCAGGCGGCGGGACGCCCCCCGGTTCGACCGTCAACGCCCCACAGTGCCTCGTCCCGCGTCTCGGAGCCAAGCGCCTCGCCGCGGCGAGGAAGAAGCTGATCCAGGCTGACTGCCGGCTGGGCAAGGTGCGAGGGAGACGCACGAGGTCGGCGCTCGTCGTAAGTCAGTCGCCGCACGCCGGTGCGCGCCTGGCGGCCGGCGCCAAGGTCGGCGTCACGTTGCGCCCGAAGTCGACGCCGAGTCGGGGCGCCGGGCGATGAAGGCGCTCGCCCGACGTCTCACCTACGCGAATGTGATGGCGACGCTCGCCCTCTTCGTCGCCCTCGGCGGCGGCGCCATCGCGGCGACCCAGCTGAGGAAGAACAGTGTCGGCACCAGGCAGCTGAAGAATGGCGCGGTCACCGAGGCGAAGCTTGCCGCCGCCGCCCGGGCCGCCCTGTGGGGAGCGTCCGGGCCGAGCGGCGAATCCGGGTCGAAGGCGGGACCCGCCGGCGTCGGCGGCGCGCCCGGCGAACGCGGACCGGCCGGGATCGAAGGGCCGCCGGGCCACGAAGGTCCCTCGGGGCTGGCCCACGTCTTCCTGCAGGAACGCTCCTACGCCGGTGACAACGTCGCGGCCGAAAGCGATGCGCTGATGAAGGTCAACTGCCCGACCGGCTCCCAGGCGATCGGCGGCGGCGGGGTGGTCGAGGGCGGCTTCACCCCGTTCGGCTCGCAGCCGGCCCCGGGCGGCCAGGGCACGGTCCCCACCGGCTGGGAAATCAGCTTCTACAACCCGCACACCTACACGGCCGGCTGGGGCGGTGGCGTGTGGGCGATCTGCGTGACGAGCTGATCGGACTCTTCGGCAAGAAGGAGCCCGCGACCAGGAAGCGCCCCGTCCACTTCCCCCCCAACCACACCTCCAGGAGGCCTCAACAGTGAATACGGGACGAACCAGCATGATCTGCTTCCTCCTCTTTTTCGTCGGGCTCTTCGCCGCGATCCCCCTGATCCAGGTGAGTCCGGCGGCGGCGCTCGCCGCCGCGGCGGTCTCGGCGGTGAGCTTCATCTACACGATGTACCTGTGGGTTTGGGGCATGCGCAAAGGCGACCCCTGGCTGGTGAGGCGCGGGATCAGCGGCACCGCCGAAGTCGCCTCGTCGAAGGAAACCAGCTGGTCGATGGCCTCCGGTGAGTACTACGGGATCGGCGCCCCGGCGGTCTGGAAGTACAAGCTCGAGGTCACGGTGCCGGCTCGCGGCCCATACCGGACGACGCTCTACATCTGCGCGCGTCTCCACGAAGGCACCACGGTCCCGGTGAAGGTCAGTCGCTGGAACCACAAGCGGGTGACGGTGGATGGGCCGGCGCTCTCCGAATCGGCTGGTGGCAGCGGCAGGAGCGCCCGGCGCGAGCAGGCGATCGAGGAAGCGCTGGCGGCGGCCAGGAGCGATCGATGACCGGCGCTTCGCCGTTTCGAGGGCTTCGCCTCGTCGCCCTCCCGCTGGTCGTCGTAGCCTCGCTCCTCGCCTGCTCCTCGGCGGGGGCGGCGACCGTGACGGTCGGCAGCCCCCTGACCGCGAGCTTCCTGCCGGTGACGGTCGGCCCCCTGGGGATATTCGGGATCAATTCGGTGCTGGGGGAGCCGGGAGCGCACGTGACCTCGCCGGTCGACGGGGCGGTGATCGGTCGGAAGGTGCTCGGCGAAGGCGGACCCCTCGAGCTGCGGGTGATCCGCCCCGAAGCCGCCGGGACGGTCCTCGCCGGCGCCGCAAGCGCGCCCCAGACGCTCGGCTCCTACGGCCTCGGCAACTTCACGACGGACCTGCCGATCAAGGCCGGCGAAATCGTCGGCATCCAGGCCGGCGCCGGCGCCAAGATCGGCATTGCCTCGGGGGATGCCCCGGGCTCGACCGCCGCGGTGTGGGTCACGCCTCCGGAATCGGAGGCGACCGGGCCGGAACGTGAAGCGCCCGAATACGAGCTGGGCTTCAGCGCGACCGTGCTGCCGGATCCGACCATCGCTTCCGTCGGTCCGGCCACGGGCCCGCTCGCGGGTGGGACCAGCGTGACCGTCACGGGCACCGACTTCACCGACGTCAAGGGTGTCTCCTTCGGCACGGTCCCGGCCGCCTCCTACAGCGTCACCTCCGAAGGTCTGGTCACCGCGATCGCTCCGGCCGCCGCGATCGCCGGGGCGGTTCCGGTCAGCGTCACCACCGAGGCAGGCACGGCGAGCTCGGCGCAGTCGTTCACCTATGACGCACCCGCGCCGCCTGGTCCGGCGCATTGCGTCGCCCCCAAGCTCGAGGGCAAGCGGCTCAAGGCCGTCAAGAAGAGGATCAAGGCGGCCGACTGCGAGCTCGGCAAGGTGACGAGGAAAGGCGCCGGCGGCCGGAACGCCAAGGTTGTGAGACAGTCGCCGAAGCCGGGAACGATCCGCGCGTCCGGCTCGAAGGTAAATCTCGTCCTCGGAGGAAAATGACACGGTTCCCACGGTTCCTCACCGCGTTTCTCACCTCCCTCTTGCTCGGGGCGGGCCTTGGCTCCGCAGCCGCCGAGGCCGAGCCGGTCGGCGCGGTCGAACATCTCCCGACCAAGTGCGCGGTCGAGAAGCTCGTCGCCGGTCCGGACGGGAACGTGTGGTTCTCCTGCTTCCGGGCCGCCGGCCGTCCCGGCGCCGCCGGTGGGTCGGTCATCGGCCGGATGGCGCCAGACGGGACGCTCACCGAATTCAGCGCCGGGATCCCGGCCGGGGGCGCGATCCGCGATCTCGTCGCCGGTCCCGACGGCAACCTCTGGTTCACGCTCGACCCCGGCTTCAGCCGCTCCGGCGGCCCGTCTCATGGCCAGAGCGCGATCGGACGGATCACGCAGGCCGGGGTAGTGACCCTGTTCCGCAGTGGACTGCGCAAGCAGAGCTATCCGGGCGAGATCGTCGCCGGCTCTGACGGCAACCTCTGGTTCAGCGAAAGCATCGGGCCGGGGGAGGTCGGCCTGGTCACGCCGCAGGGATCGATCACCGAGTTTCCGCTCGGGCTGCCGGAGGCGCTCGGCATCGGCGGGCTCGCCGCCGGCCCCGACGGCAACCTCTGGTTCACCCAGATCTTTGACCTGCCCCACGGCGACAACGAACCCGGCGGCCAGATCGCGCGAGTGAGCTCGACCGGTGCGGTCACCTCGTTCGGTGCCCCGCCGGCGGCACTCGGGGCGCCGATCGCCGGCCCCGACGGCAACGTCTGGTTCATCGGCGCTCCCAACGGTCGCACCGCGATCGACCGGGTGACGCCAACCGGCGAAATCGCCGAATTCGGGAATGGGCAGGTCGGCGTCCCGTCCCACCTGGTCGCCGGCCCTGACGGCAACATCTGGTTCACCGCCCAGCAGTCGATCGGCCGGGTCACGCCGAGCGGGCAGCTCAGCACGTTCACGGACTGCATGGACTTCCGCCAGCTCTTCTCGGAAGCGACCTCGATCGTCTCCGGCCCGGGCGGCGACCTCTGGTTCTCCACCGTCACCAGCCGTCAGTTGCCGTCGATCGGCGAGCCGCCGACGATCGGCCGGGTCACGCCGAGCGGCGAAATCACCCTGTTCAAAGCCGGGGTCGAAAGCCAGAGCTCATTGATCGCCGGCCCCGACGGCAGGGTCTGGTTCGCCGGCGGCCGTGAAGAAGTCGAGCGGATCACCCCGCCGAGCGCCCCGGTCAACACCTTCATCTTCGCCCGCGGGGAGGCCAAGACGGGCGGCGCCGCCGAAGTTCCGGTCGAAGTCCCAGGACCCGGCAGGATCGAACTGCGCCAGCTCGCGCTGGTGCTGCCCGGCAAGAAGACGAAGCGCCTGACGGGCCGCGTGGCCCGCGCCGTCGCGCCGACCTGCGGGCCGACGCAACTGAGGTTCCGGCTGAGCGCCACCGCCACGGCCGCGCTGCGCCACGACGGCCGGGTCAAGGTCAAGGTTCGCGCCACCTTCACCCCGACCGGTGGGAGCGCCAACACCGAGGTACAGACGATCGCCCTGCGCCGCTGACGACACGACGAGATCTCAAACGCGCGAGCTTCGGTCCCCCAGGGGGATGAACCGCAGCGCGACGCGTAACTCGAGTTGTCGCTCGGTCACGGGGCGGCCGAGCAGGGATTCGGCGCGGCGGACGCGGTAGGAGACCGTGTTGGCGTGGATGCCGAGGCGGCGGCCGGCGCGAACGAAGCTGGAGCCTTCCTCGAGGAAGATCGCCACCGTCGAGGCGAGCCGGACCGTCGCCTCGTCACCGCCGGCGAGCGGGCCGAGCTCGCGGGTTGCGAAGCGGCGCGCGGCCTGGGGATTGTCCGCGAGCAGCGCCTCCAGCGCCAGGTCCGGGTAGGTGGCGACGGCGCCGTCGCTATCGCCGCGCAACCGGGCGACGCGGCGGGCCAAGAGCGCCTCACGGTGGCTCGAGACGAAGCCCTCGACCCCCGGTGCCGGCGTTCCGGCCGCGACCGAGAGACCGTGTATCCCGGTGCGGGGGAGGCGCAGGCGCGACAGCTTGGGCTCGCTCTGGCGCCCGGCCCAGCAGGTGAGGTGCCCGCCCTCGGCGACGGTCAGCGGCGTCCCCGCGCCGAGCGACCCGGCGACCGCAGCCGCCGCGCGCTCCATCTCCGCGAACAGCTCGCCGGCGTCTCCGGGCCGCTCGCCGGCCTCCTTGCTCCAGACGATGAAGCCGACGTGGAAGCACTCGAGCTCGTAGCCGAGCCGCAGGCTGACCGCGGCGGCGTCGACCGCGCCGCCGCCGAGGAGCGCCCGCACCTCGGCCGCCCGAACCGCGGTCGCGCCGCGTACCCACTGCGCGTGCTCGCTCATGTAGACGTCGGTGAGCCGCCGCTCGATCTCCTCGACCCAGGCGAAAATCCAGGCGTTGAGGAAAGCCATGGCTTCGGCCAGGAGGTCGGCATCGTCGGTCGCCGCGCGCAGCCGCTCCAGGACGATTCCCGAGAAGGCACCCTGGCCGGTGCGGTAGGCGCGCTGCATCAGGCTCAGCTCGAGACCGCGGACGACGTACTCCTTCGCGTAGCCGATCGCCTCAGCCGGTGGGCGCGCCGACCCGGGGTCAGCGCCTTCGCGCATCATCGTCACGATCACCCCGAGGTTGGAGCGGGCGGCCTGCAACGTCCACGGCCGCAAGTCGTCCTCGAGCTCCGATAGGTGCTCGTGGATGGTGTCGGTGAGCGTTGCCGCGATCTCATCGAGCTCGCGGCTGAGCGTCTCGACGATCCCTTCGATCTCGCCGCGGCTCGCCGCGGGCGGCAAAAGGATCCCCGCGCCCAATTCCATTACACCAATCTAGATTCTTTGTGCCCGGACCACAAACAGTCGGTTCCGAAAGACGATGACGGCACGGCTGCCGACGCCTACTGTGATCGCAGGGCTGTCATTGGGGGGCGGCCACAGCGGAGCTGCTCGCCCGCTGGGTGGCAGGGTGAGCAGCTCCCGCTTGCTTCTGGGATTCGGCGAGTGGCGCGCTTGCAGGACTTCTCGTCGATGGAGCGAGGCGGATTCGAACTGACGACCCCGGCGGCAGGCTCGGAGCCCGACCTTCGCCGCTCTTGGCGCCCTCAGCGCTCAAGGGCGATCTCCTCCAGCGCCCGGTAGTAGGTCTCGACCAGGATCTGGCGGTACTGCTCCTCGACCCGTCGCATCGCCTCCTCGATCTGCCAGGCGACGAACGACTGCTCGAAGGCTTCGACCGATGGCTCCATGCCTCCCTCGGCGATGGCCGGGTCCGCGGCCCGCGGATGCCCCAGGTCGATCAGCACCTCACGCAGGATCGTGAACAGCCAGCCGCGCAGGCTGTCGCCCTCTGGGTCGAAGGGATCCCGCTGCGTCCAGGCGCGCAGGAAGGTCTCCTCTAGAGCCTCCTCGGCGAGGCCGACTTCACCCAGCGCGCGCACCGCGAAGCCGTAGAGGTCGTCCGAGTGGAGGGCGTAGGCCTCGCGGGCGTCGAACTCGTGGGTCAGGGGTCTCCACCACATAGATCCCCGGCCCGCACCGCTTGACCACCGGGCGGCGCCCAGCGCCACCGGCCCGCGGCGCCCCGTCCAGCGGTCGGATTCATCGCGAATGTCTACGTACGCGGCCGGCTCGGGGTTCAAACTCGAACCGGTCACCCCGTCCGCTGAACTTCTGCGGTGAGCAGCGAGTAGAAGAGAACGTCCATGGGCAATCATCTCCAGCAGCAAGGTCGCGAGGCGCGTTCGTTCTGGCTGCAATCCCCTGGCCACGGGGAGATCCGACCGGCCGCACTGCCGGACCCCGGGCCGGAAGAGGTGCTCGTCCGCACGGTGTGCTCTGGCATCAGCCGGGGCACCGAGACCTTGGTCTTCCGGGGCGCCGTACCGCCCGACCAGTACGCGGCGATGCGGGCACCGTTCCAGGAGGGGGACTTCCCCGGTCCGGTCAAGTACGGCTACCTCAGCGTCGGGACGGTCGAAGAGGGTCCGGACGAGTTGCGCGGTCGCACGGTCTTCTGCCTCTACCCGCACCAGACCGCCTACGTCGTGCCGGCGAGCGCGGTGGCCGTAGTTCGAGGGGACGTACCTCCGGCTCGCGCCGTCCTCGCGGGCACGGTCGAGACCGCGGTCAACGCCCTCTGGGACGCGGCGCCTCTGCTCGGCGACCGGGTCACCGTCGTCGGTGCCGGGATGGTCGGCTGTTGCGTGGCGCGCCTGCTGAGTGCCTTCCCGGCGACGGAGGTCACGCTCGTCGACGTCGATCCCGGCCGAGCCGAGGTCGCGGCCGCGCTCGGTGTCGATTTCGCACAGCCCGCTGACGCGGCCGGCGATCGCGACCTGGTCGTCCACACCAGCGCCACCTCGGCCGGGCTGCAGCGATCACTTGAGCTGCTCGCACCCGAGCGCAGCGTGATCGATCTCAGCTGGTACGGCGACGAGCAGGTCCGCCTGTCTCTCGGCGGCGCCTTTCACTCCCGCCGGCTCTCGATCCGCGCCAGCCAGGTCGGCACGCTCTCACCGGCCCGCGCCGGAAGCCGTACGACGGCAGAGCGCGTCGCCCTCGCGCTCGAACTGTTGCGCGACCCTGCCTTCGATGTGCTGCTCACCGGGCAGTCTCACTTCGGCGATCTGCCCGACGTGATGGCCCGGCTCGCGTCGGGAGATCTGCCGGCGCTCTGCCACACCATCACCTACGAGGGGGAGTGACCGTGTTCAGCGTGAACGTGCGGGACCACATGATGATCGCCCACAGCCTGCGCGGCGAGGCCTTCGGGCCGGCGCAGCGCCTGCACGGCGCGACCTATGTGGTCGACGCGACGTTCCGGCGTGCCGCCCTCGATGACGATGGCGTCGTCGTCGACATCGGTCGCGCGGCCGAGCAGCTGCGCGAGGTCCTGGCCGACCTCACCTACCGCAATCTCGACGACGAGCCGGCCCTGGCGGGGATCAACACGACGACCGAGGAACTCGCCCGGCTGATCGCCGATCGCCTTGCCGAGCGCGCCCTCGCCGGCGCTATGGGCGAGTCCGCCCGCGGGCTCGACGCCCTTGAGGTCACCCTGCACGAGTCCCACATCGCCTGGGCGAGCTACGAGCGGCCGTTGTGAGGGAGGCGTACGTCGTCGTGCCCGACGGGGTCGACGACCCGGCCCGGCCGAGCGGCGGCAACAACTACGACCGTCACCTCTGCCGCGAGCTCGGCTCGCAGGGCTGGATGGCGCGAGAGCGAACCGTCGCCGGCTTCTGGGGTCGCCCCGACGCGGCGTCGTTCGCGGCTCTCGAAGAGACCGTGGAGCAGATCCCCGACGACGCCGTCGTGCTGCTCGACGGGCTGATCGCTTCGACCGCGCCGGAGGTCCTCCAGGCGCAGGCCGGCCGCCTGCGCCTGGTCGCGCTCGTCCACATGCCGCTCGGCCACCGCCCGCCCGAGGCCACGGTCCGGCAGCGGGAGGGCGCGGCCCTCGGCGCCGCCACTGCCATCGTGACGACGAGCGCCTGGACCCGGCGTCGGCTGGTCGAGCTCTACGAGCTGCCCCCGCACCGGGTGTACGTCGCCGAGCCCGGCGCCCCGGCCGCCGAGCCAGTGCGGGGAACCGAGGCCGGCCAAACGCTCCTCTGCGTCGGCGCGGTGAGCTTCGAGAAGGGCCACGACATCCTGCTCGAAGCGCTCGCGTCGATCGCGGCGGTCCCCTGGCACTGCGTCTGCGTCGGCAGCCTGGACCGTGACCCGGCCTTCGTCGCTGACCTCCGTCGCCGCTCGCTCGATGCAGCGCTGGGCGAGCGGCTGTCCTTCCCGGGACCGCTGACCGGCGCCGCTCTCGACCGTCGCTACGAGTCTGCGGACCTGCTGGTCTTGGCGTCGCGGGCCGAGAGCTACGGCATGGTCATAACCGAGGCGCTCGCGCATGGCCTGCCGGTCGTCGCGGGCGACGTCGGCGGGGTGGCGGAGGCCCTCGGCGAGGGCACGGACGGGACCCGGCCGGGGATGCTCGTCGCCCCCGAGGATCCGGCCGCGCTCGCCGCCGCGCTGAGCGGCTGGCTCGCCGACGCCGACCTGAGGGCCGGGCTGCGTCAGGCCGCCGCCGCGCGGCGCGAGTCGCTTCCCCGCTGGTCGACGACCGCCGCGGCCGTCGCCGCGGCCCTGGCCGAGGCGACGAGATGAGCGCCGACGTAATCCGCGTCAGTCCCGGGTGGCTCGCCCTGCGGGAGCCCGCCGACGCCGAGGCCCGCGCCCATGACCTCGTCGAAGCGCTCGCGCGCGCGCTCCCGAAGGGCGTCCCCCGGGTCGTCCATGACCTCGGCTGCGGCACCGGCTCGATGGGCCGCTGGCTGGCGCCACTGCTGGCAGGGCCGCAGCGCTGGGTGCTCCACGATCGCGACGCGGACCTGCTGGCCGCGGCGGTCGCCGACGCGCCAGGGCCGGCCGCGGATGGCACGCCCGTCGCCGTGGAGGCGCGGCGGGGCGACCTCGCCCGGATGCCGGTCGGCGATCTCGCCGGGGCGTCCCTGATCACCGCCTCGGCGCTGCTCGACCTGCTCACCGGCGCGGAGCTGGATCGGTTGGCCGGCCTCGGCGTCGGAATCGGCTGTCCGATCCTGCTGACCCTCTCGGTCGTCGGGCAGGTCGAGATCACGCCCTCGGACCCGCTGGACCATCGCCTGGCTGCCGCGTTCGACTCACACCAACGGCGCCCGACGGAGCGCGGCAGGCTGCTCGGGCCCGATGCCGTCGACTACGCGGTCGAAGAGTTCCGCCGCCTGGGGGCCGAGGTCCTCGTCCGGCCCAGCCCCTGGCGGCTCGGGCCCGCGCAATCCGACCTGGCGGCGGAGTGGCTCGCCGGATGGGTGGGTGCCGCCTGCGACCAGGAGCCCGAGCTGGCCGGCGAGTCCGAGCTCTACACGCGCCGACGCCTGAAGCAGGCGGGCGCCGGAGAACTACTCACGGTCACCGTCGGCCACGCCGACCTGCTCGTCCTCCCCTGAGACGGCGCCGACCTCAGCCCGGCGGTGGGACGTCAAGCGCGTGGCCGCCGCGCCGCGCCTTCGTCGCCAGGTAGCGGGCGTTGGCGCTGGACAGGTGCACGCCCGTCGGTACCCGCTCGGTCACGGTGACCCCGAAGCGACCGAGCTGTCCGGCCTTGTCGGGGTTGTTGGAGAGCAGGGCGACCCGCGAGGCTCCCAGCGCACGCAGCATCTGCGCCGCGACCAGGTAGCTGCGCTCGTCCTCGCGGTGGCCCAGCGCGAGATTCGCCTCGTAGGTGTCCAACCCGTCGTCCTGCAGCGCGTAGGCCTCCAGCTTGGGGTAGAGGCCGATTCCGCGTCCCTCCTGCCGCAGGTACAGCAGGAAGCCGCCGGAATCGGTGATCCGCTCGACCGCCTCGCGCAGCTGGGCGCCGCAGTCGCACCGTTGACTTCCGAAGGCGTCGCCGGTGAGGCACTCGCTGTGCGGCCGGACCAGTGGCGCCCTCAGATTCTCGGTGGAGGTGACCGGGGCGGCTCGATCGCCGAGGCCGAAGGCGACGTGCTCGCGGCGGTCGACGAGGCCGTCGAAGCTGAACACCCGGGCGAGGCTTTCGTACCCGTCGGAGAAGCGCAGGGGAAGTGGGACCTGGGTGCGGATCGTCGCCGGGGGCAGCGCCATCGGTCCCGGCCGTCAGTCGATCTCGAAGCGGGGCGAGAGCGCGTAGCGGAGCAGCACCACGTCGCCGATCTGGCGGACCTCGGCAAGCTCCGCCCGCCGGTCGGGATTCCAGGGGAAATGTCCGTCGCTGACGAAGCGCGTGGCGCGGGAATCACCGACGAAGAACGGGGCGACCACCAACTGCATCTCGTCGACCAGATCGTCGGTGAGAAATTGCGTGTGGACCTGGCCGCCGCCCTCGACCATCAGCCGCTGCACGCCTCGCTCGCCGAGGTCTTCGGTGAGGCGACGCATCTGCACCCGTCGTCCGCCGTCGACGACGGTCGCCATCGTCCCGAGTCGCGAGCGGGCGTCGCCCACCCGCGGGCTCGCGCAGTAGACGAGCTTCTCGATGTCGCCGACGGTGAAGAAGTCGGCGCCGGGGTCGAGCTCCATCCGTTCGGTCACCGTGACCTTCATCGGCGACGACGGCAACCCCCTGGCCGCCCGCTCCTCGCGGCGGTCCGGCGAGCGCACCAGCAACCGCGGGTTGTCGGTCCGGACCGTGGTCGCGCCCACCAGGATCGCGTCGGATGAGGCACGCACCTCGTCGACGCGGTCGAAGTCGGCGTCGTTTGAGAGCTCGAGGCGCCGCGGTGCCGCGCTGCCGAGGTAGCCGTCGATCGACAGCGCGCAGCTCAGCAGGGTGTAGGGGCGGTCGGGCATCTACCGTTCTCTACGCGCTAACCGGCCGCCGGGTTCGAGTCGAAGGCCCGGAAGAACCGGTTGCGAAAGCCGCTCATCGGCCAGACCGGGGCATCCTTGCGGGGTCGCAGGCCGGGATTCCAACCCCAGCCTTCGATCCGCTTCAACACCTTCGGGTCGTGGGAGATGATCGAGATCGGGACCTGGTGACCGGCCTGTTCACCAGTGACGGGGTTGCGCGGCTGGTGATCGCCGAGCTCGATCACCACGAGGTTCTTCTTGCCGTAGTGCTGGATGAATTTGGTGAGGGTGTTGATCGTGTAGACGATCGACCTGCCGTAGTTCGCCTGGACACGCGACGCGTCGCCCCAATAGGACAGGAACGACCCGCCTTCGTAGTGATCCGGGAGGTGGTTGTAGATCGAGCCGTCGCCGACCTTGTCCCAGGGGATTTCCTCCGGGATGCGGTTCCAGGGCTGGTGGCTCGAGACGGTGTCGACCTCGGCGAAGAGGGGCCGGCGGTGCGTCTTCCCGAGCTCCAGCCGCTGCAGGGCCGAGTAGATGTACTGGTCGGGCATCGACGCATAGGAGAAGGTGGGGCCGCGGTAGCCGACCTGATTGCGGTCGTACAGCCTGTCCCAGTGGTAGAACGCCTTCCCTTCCGGCCAGGGGCGGTCGTTCGAGGGCACATCGTCCACGGTCCGCCAGCCGGCGCGGTTGAACGCCGAGGCGAGCGTGAAGCGTCGTTCCGGCAGGAGTTGGGCGTAGCGGCGCAGGTTGTGGACCCAGAGGCCCGCATTCAGGCTGGAATGCGCCAGCCAGCTGCCGCCGCCGAAGGTCGGCGAGATCAGGAAGCCGCTGCGGGAGTGGAAGCCGGCGCTCGCCAGTCGCCTGTCCCCTTCCGCGAGGGCTTCGTTCACCTCGGGGGCGAAGGAGGATTCTTCGAGCGCAACACGACCGAAGGACTCGGCGAACACGAGCAGGACATCCTTCCCGCGCAGGGCGCTGAGCAGCGAACTGGTGGGCGTGTCGCGGAACTCGTCGTGCTTGATCTCCTTGGCGAAGACCCCTTCGTCCTCCACTTCGTCCCGGACGGTCTTCCCCTGGTCGAGGAGCAGGCCGGCGGAGACGGCGGAGGCGATCGGCGTGTGGGAGACGAGCTGCGCGCCGAGCACCCCGCAGACCACCCAGACGGCGCCGAGGGCGCCGATGATCCGTAGGGCCCGGTGGCGATTGTCGGCTGCGACCCGCGTCACCCGGAGCATCGCCAAGGGCAGGAAGACGAGTGCGGCCACCACGCCGACGACGGCGCCGATCTCGATCAGCCGCGCCTGCGACGCGCCGTTCTCGAGGCGCAGGGTTTCGATCGCATTGCCGAACTGCCCGATGTCGCCCAGGGGTTCAAACCCGCGATCGAACAGCTGGAAGATCTCGTAGTTGATGACCTTCAGGAGGACCACCAGCGTGAGGGCCAGTCCGCCGAGCACCGCGAGGATCCGTCGGCCGGTGACCGGCAGGTAGATCGCGACCAGGACCAGCACGAGACCCTCGATCGGGACCCGGATGAGAGCCACCGAACCGAAATGTGCCGGTTCGTCCGGAACGACGAGCACGGCCCACACGAACAGGAACGCCAGCACGGTCAGGACCACCGAGATGGCCCCTCGCACCCGTCCGCGCCTCGGGCCCGCGGGCGGACCGTCCGCGGGCCCCGGGTCCGCGAGCCGGTCACCCGCGGAGGGCGAAATCACGGTCGCCTGGGAGCGGCGATCCTCCGCGTGACGGTTGCTCCAGGACCACCAGACGTCCCGGCCGAACGACTCGGCGAGCAGCACGAGTGCGCCGCCGAGCGCGGCGTCCGCAACGGCCGTCGGTAGCACCCTCGCGGCCGCGATCGTCAGGACGATCCCTTGCGTCGCGCACACCACCTTGCGCCAGGGGCGGGATGGCAGCGGCGCGCGCAGCCACGCAAATACATATCCGGCCGCGAGGAACGCGTAGCGCGCCGCACCGATGGCGAGCACCCAGGCGCCTGCCGAGCGAGCGACGTACACGCTCAAGATCAGGATCAGGAACGCGTCGACCTCCGCATCCAGGTGCCCGCCCAGCTCGGACGCGGTACGGGTGCGCCGCGCGACTGCCCCGTCGACCGCGTCGAGGATCAGCGCGACGGAGGCGAGCGACACCAACAGGGCGACCGGCACCGGCTCCGCGAACGAGTCCGCGACCAGCGCCGCGACGCCGACCGTGAGCGTCGCCCGGGCGAGCGTCACCCGGTCGGCCGGGCCGAGGCGGTCGACGCCCCAGTAGGCGCACCCGCGCGCCAGCGCCACGGCCATGACTCCGCCGCATGCGATTCCGACCACCCAGCCGGCCGGTCCGAGCCCTTCGTCGCCGAGGCTGGGCGTGACCGCGATCGCGGCGATCAGCAGTACCTGCGCGACCACCAGCGCCACCGGGGTGATGAGAACGGTCCGCATCGACGGCCGGCTAGCATCGGCGCCGTGAGGCAGGACGAACGCGCTCCTTTCGTGCATGGTCTATACGGCTCCCGGGTCGCCGCCTACGACCCCGGCGAGTTCGTCGAACAGGAAAGCTTCATGCGCGCCGGCGAGATCCGGAAGCTGGCGCAGCAGGCGAGCATCGGGCCGGGCGTCTCGGTGCTGGACCTGTGCTGCGGCATCGGCGGGCCCGGGCGCTTCATCACGCGGGAGCTGGGCTGCGACTACCTCGGGGTCGACTACAGCGCCGACGCGATCGAGATCGCGCGGGCGCGAGCCGGCGACCTTTCCTGTCGCTTCGAGGTGGGGCGCATCCCGCCGATTCCCGCAGGCCCGTTCGACGTGGTGATCCTGCTCGAGACGCTGTTGGCATTCGCCGAGAAGGAACCACTGCTGCGGGAGATCGCCGCCGCCCTCGTCGCCGGTGGGCGGTTCGCCTGCACCTTCGAAGCGGGCCTGCCGCTGACCGAGGCGGAGCGGGAACAGATGCCCGACGCCGACACCGTGTGGCTCATCCCGGTCGAGGAGATGCTCGCCTCCCTGGAGCGGGTCGGGCTGGTCGTCCGCCGCCAGGACGACCTGACGCCGTCGCACGCCGCGATGGCCGAATCGCTGACCGAAGCCTTCGTCGCGGATGCCGACCAGATCGCCGCGGAGATCGGCGACCAGGCATTGGAGGAGTTGCTGCGCGCTCATCGGCTATGGAGCGACTGGCTGCGCGCCGGGCGCGTGCGCAAGATCGCGTTGGTCGCGGAGAAAGGCTGACGGGGACCCGACCGCGAGGAATGCGGTCCCGAAGCAGAGCTCGCTCCAGAGAAGATCGCCCAGTGCGTCCTGCATGGCGCTGCGGACCTCTTCCCACGGGCGGCGCGCGAGCCACTCGTCGATCGAGCCGAACGGCCGTCCGACCGCGGTTCCCAACCGCGCCAGCAGGCGGGGCGCGTCGTCGGGAGCCTTGAGATCGAGCACCACCCAGCGCCCGTCGCGGGGAAGCGCCTCGGCGCCGCGGGCGATGACGCCCCCGGGTTCGGGCAGGTGCGAGAGGGCGTAGGTGGACAGGATCGCGTCGACCTCGGCCGGGAAGGCGTAGTCGCTCGCGTCGGCCTGCAGGAGGCTGACGTTGCCCCAGCCGTGGTGCTCGATCCGGCGCTGGGCCTGGGCGAGCATCGCATCGGTCAGATCGACGCCGATGATGCGGCCGGCGGGGCCGATCGCGTGCTCGATCAACGGGAAGTTCTGACCGGTTCCGCAGGCGAGGTCGACGACGGTGGCGCCGGGGCGAAGCCGGAGTGCCTGCACGGCCCGACGGCGCTGGGCCCACAGGGGGTAGCCGGGTACGGGGTAGAGCCGGGAGACGATCTCATAGTGCTTGGCCTTCTTGCGGTAGATCCCGATCAGGCGCTCCTGCTCGGTGTCGACCCGGCTCGTCATGCGTCCTGGGACTCGATCGCGGCCTTGATGGCGATCATCTCGACGTCCATCACGCGTTGGATCCGGCTCTGGAAAGCACCGACGGGAAGAGCACGCATGATGTTCTTGAGGTCGACCTCGACCCACATCTCGGCCGCGGTCTGCCCACCGTCGAGAGGTGCGAACTCCATCCCCCAGCGCCCCGTCGAGGTGCCCAGGGGTCCGGCGAACGCCACGCTGTAGGGAGCCTCGACCGCGGTCACCCGCTGGGCCCGGTGGCGGGTGAGCCCGAACGGCAACTTTGCCCGCTGTTCCACCTGTGCGCCCGGCGTCAGCGGGGCACCTCCGGCAACCCAGGACTCCTTGACGGTCGGCGCCCATTGCGGCCAGCAACCGACGTCGCAGATGTAATCCCACACGTCGGGAACACCGCGGGCGATCGCCAACCGGCTCTCGGATCTGAACGTCATCGCGTTGCCCTGACGATGGTCTGCCTGCGGGGGGAGGTGGGACGAGGTCCCGAGACGCGGAGCAACCTGGGTCGCGACCAGCGGCGGCGCACGGGCCCCTCCAGGAGCAGCACGATTCCGCCGGGGAGGCTGGCGGCGAGCACGATGACTCCGTAGGCGACGGCGGTCGCGGCGCCAAGACCCGCGCCCAGCCCCGCCGCGGAGAACGCCCAGGCCGTGATGCCCTCGCGCGGACCCCAGCCGCCGATGTTCGGCAGCGCCATGGCCATGATCGAGATGAAGGCCAGCGGCACGAGCTGGGCGACGGGTGCGGTGACTCCGACCGCGCGGGCGGCGATCAGGAAGGTGAGCACGTGGCCGGCGACGGCGACTGCCGATGCGAACACGACCGTCGGCAATGCGCGCCTGTTGAGAAGGCCTTTGCGGATGTCCGCCACCGCAGCGTTGTGCGTACGTTCCCACCGGGACTGCCCGCGTCCGGTCCGCGCACGGAAAGCGAGCATGACCGTCGCGGCCGTCGCGGCCGTCGCGGCCAGCCCAAGTGCCACGAACGGCATCGACGAGCGCAGTGGCGACGGCATCAGGAAGAGGACCGCGATCGTCACCAACACCTGGACGACCTGCCCGGCGGCACGCTCCCAGGCGACGGCCCGCATGGCGTGGCCGATGTTCCGCACGTCGCGCCCGTGGCGGACGCCGCGGTGGACGTCGCCGGCGACGCCGCCCGGAAGCGTCAGGTTGAGGAAGAGGGCGCGGTAGTAGGCCGCAACGGCGTCGGCCAGGGACAGCCGCAGGCCGAGGCCGTCGGCCACGGTCTTCCACCGCCAGGCGAAGCAGACGGTCGTGATGAGGACGATGGCCGCTGCGGCCACGATCGCCTGGCCGTCGAGCGCGCCGACGCCGTCGAGGAACGGGCTGGCGCCGAGACGCCAGATCACTACTGCGAATACGGCTGCTGCGACCGCTGGACGAACCCATCGGGACCGCCCGGACCGACCCCTCCGATCTTCAGGGACTTCGAGGCGATCATCGGCTCCTCCGAGCGTCCGATCCGCGTGGGCCTGTTCTCCACTCTCGTCTGCTTTCACCGACCGGTATACGGAGGGTCCCCCGCAATGGTTCGCCACGAGGGATCGCGACGGCAAAATCCGGTGGCGTCCCCGGTCACCGCGGCGAGCGCCTTGACCAGCGATTCGGCCCCGAGCAGCGCGCAGCGGGGGCGGCGGCGATCTTGCCGTCGACCTCGAGGCCGCGGACAAGAGTCTTAGACATGACCTCTTTCTACTGTAGTACGTTGGCTTGCGCTTATTTGTCGATCCTTTGCACTATTTGCAAAACAAGGAGAGCAAGGCGTTCAGACCTACCACAGCAGAGGAGAACACATGAATGGTGCCTTGTCCGGTCGTAATGGTGTGACGAGGACGATGCTCGCCTTGGCCATCGCGGCCCTGATCGCGGGCGGAGCGTTGGCGGGTTGCGGCAGCAGCGGGCCCTCCGCGAGCAGCATCGAAAAGAACGTCAATAAGCAGATCGAAAAAGGCGACGAACTCGCCGAAGAAACCGCGAAGTCGGTCAGCAAGCAGGCCGAAGCAGCCCTCGAAGAAGCCAAGACGGAAACCAAGGGCGAAGGCTCAAAGCAGGCCGAAGAAGGAATCGAAGAGGCCGAAGCGGGGATCGAAGAAGGCAAGGAATCGGCCGAAAAGGGGATCGAAGAAGGCAAGGCCGAGGCGAAGAAGGCCGAGGAAGAAGCCAAGAAGCAGATCGAAGAAGCGACCAAGTAGCGGGGTAGATGATCGGATTCAGGGCAAGCGCATGTCGGTCCGATCGCTGATCGCCGTGCTCGTCTTCGTCGTCGCGATGCTCGTCGGCGCGGCGCCGTCCGCGCTCGCGACGACGACGACGAAAGTCACCCCGGCGCAGAGGGTCAGCTCATTCGTCATACGGGCGAGCAACCACTATTACCTCGAATTCAAAGCGGTCCCCGAGGGCCGCGGTGGCGCCGCGAAAGTGACGGTCGAGGCCTCGTCCGAACATCCTGAAGAAGTGCTGCGGAGCGTGACCTACTCGACCCAGGGCAAGCTGTTCGGTGACGGTGGTTTCGAGGCGAAACTCACCGGGGTCGGTCGGGTCGGGGTGCACTTCAAGCAAGAAACCGCCAGCAAGACCCCTGTCGACGATGGCCCCTATTGCCCCGAAGGACTGATGACGACCCGCCGCGGCGTCTTCGTCGGCTCCGTCAACTTCCGCGGGAAAGCCGGCTTCACCAAAGCGAAGGCGCGCCGCGCCGACGGGCATCTCCTCGAAACCGCGCGCCTGGTCTGTCACGTGCCGGTCGCCTCGGCCCCGGAACAGACGCGGGCCCCGGAGGTGCCCCTTCCGACCCGGAGCGCGACGATCTACGCTTCCGGCCCGAGCGGACCGGCCGCGATCACCTTCTCCTCGGCCGGCTCGAACATCGACCAGTCGGGCTTCGGTGCGGGCGGCCTGCCGACGATCAACTTCCAAGCCACCTACAAGTCCGAACTCCGCGGCATGGGCGTCGCCGCCCGGGTCTATGTCACCAGCCCCCGCTCGACCTTCTTCTCGATCCCGGTGCCGGTCGGAGCGCTCACCGACGCGACGATCGCGCCGCCGAAGCCGTTCTCCGGCAGCGGCATCTTCCACCTCGAAACGCCGACGAGCGCGAGCTGGACCGGTGAACTCGCCGTCGCGATGCCGGGCGTCGGCACGGTGCCGCTCACCGGCCCCGGGATCACGGCTCAGCTCTGCGAAGAGTCCTGCGCCCCGGCGCCCACCTGATCGACGCGGGCGGAAATCAACCACGGTGGGCCTGTCCGCAGGCAGGCTCGAGACGAAGACGGAAAGGGCGGCATATGTTCGGACGCGATTGGGAGCACGGCACCGCGAAGGTGATCGACCGGGAACTGTTGTCGAGCGGCGGCGGGGAAACTCCCGGTCAGCACCGTTATGTCGTCGAGGTGGAGAACCTCACCGGCGAACCGTTCAGGGCCGAGATCCAGGACCCGGGGTTCCGCAGCAGAAGCTACGTCGTCGCCCACGTCGGTGATGAGGTCGCCGTGCTGATCGACTACAAGCGCCGGAAGGCAAAGCTCGACAAGGACGACCCCTCCCGCCACTCGGACCCGAAGGCGATCGAGCACGCCACCAAGGCGAGGTTCGAGGCCGAGCTCGCCGCCGCTCCCGGGAACGGGGCCGAGCCGGCCGGGGCCGGAACGCCGAGGATCACGATCAACGGCAAGGTCTTCGAGGGCCCGATGGACAAGGCGGACCTCCAGAAGGCGCTGCGCGAAGCGGGCAAGGCCCCCCGACAGGACTGAGACGGAGTGTGGACCTAAGCGGATTCGAACCGCCGACCCCCTACGGCAGGCGGGCCTTCTGCACCTTGCCGAGGTCGTTGCGGGGGAGCCGGTCGAGGAAGCGGATCTCGCGCGGCTGCTTGTGGCGGGCGAGCAGGGACTCGGCCTGGGCGCTCAGGTCGGCGGCCGTCGGGGACCGGCCGGGAGCGGCGACCACCCAGGCGACGACGCGTTCGCCGAGGTCGGGATCGGGCTCGCCGGTGACCGCCGCCTCGGCGACGTCGGGGTTGGTGAGCAGGGCGGCCTCGATCTCGCCCGCGCCGATCCGGTAGCCGCCGCTCTTGATCAGGTCGCCGGCGCGCCGGCCGAGGATCGTGATCGAGCCGTCTTCGTCGCGACTCGCCAGGTCGCCGGTGCGAAACCAGCCGTCATGGAAGGCGGCGGCGGTCTCGGCGGGCAGGTCGAGGTAGCCGTCGAAGAGCGTCGCGCCGCGAACCTCGATTTCGCCGATCTGATCCGGGTCGCCGATCTCCTCCGGGTCCTCGCCCGCGAGGGCGGCCCCGTCATCGTCGACGAGGCGGATCTCGACGCCCGGTATCGGGTGGCCGACCTGGCCGGGTCGCCGCGGGCCGTCGTCGTGGGCGGCGATCGTGATCAGCGTCTCGGTCATCCCGTAGCGCTCGACCACGCGCTGCCCGGTCAGCCGCTCGATCGCCTCGTGCTCGGCGGCGGGAAGGGCGGCCGAGCCGGAGACCAACATGCGGGCGCCGCCCAGCGCCGCGGCCAGCTCTGCGTCCTGCTCGGCCGCGGCCCGCAGCCGCCGGTACATCGTCGGCACGCCGAAATACATCGTTGCGGGCCCGCGCAGGGCAGTGCCGACCGCCTCGGGATCGAAGCGGCCGAGGAGCATCGTCGCGCCGCCCAACCGCAGCGGCCCGAGCACGCCGAGTACCAGCCCGTGCGCGTGGTTCAGGGGGAGCGAGTGGGCGACCACGTCGCTCGCCGTCCACTCCCACACGGCGGCGAGGCCGTCGAGGTCTGCCGCCAACGCCCGCCGGCTGATCACCGCCCCCTTCGGCGGCCCGGTGGTCCCCGAGGTGTAAAGGACCAGCCCCGGCTCCTCGGGGGCGGGCTCGGCGAAGGTCGACGCAGAAACCTCCGCCGTCCCGTCGATCGCGACTTCGAGGCGCGGCAGGCGATCGAGGCCGGCCGACAGGGTCGCCGCCGGCCCGCAGGCGACCAGCTCGGGTTCGCAGTCGCCGACCACGTGCTCGACTTCGGCCTCGCTCGCCTTCGGGTTGATCGGCACCACCGTGGCGCCCGCCCGCAGCGCCGCGACCACCGCGACGCAGGTCGCCGGCGTCGGGTCGGCCGGGATCGCGACCCGGGCCCCCGCCCGGATCGCCGCCGCGGGGCCGCTCGACGCCGCCGCCAGGGCGCGGTGGTCGAGCACGACGCCGTCGCCGATCAGCGCCGGCCGGTCGGTCGACGCCTCCAGAAACGGCAGGAGCGGAGCGGTGCTCATCTCATAGAAGTATCTGGGGCGGCAGCGGCAACTGCCAGTCGAGGCCGCGGTCCTCGAAGCCGAGGCGCTCGTAGAGCCGTTGCGCCTCGATGCGTTGGTGCCCGCACTCGAGCCGCAGCAGGTGGCAGCCGACGTCGCCCGCCCGCGCCGAGACCGCGGCGACCAGGGTGGCGCCGACGCCCGCGCCCCGCGCCGACTCGATCACCACCAGGTCGAGCAGCCGCGCCTCTGGCGAGTGGTGGCCGAGCCGCGGCAGCACCAGCAGACAGGCGAGGCCCGCGGCCTCGCCGTCGCGCTCGGCGAGCAACACCTCGGTGTCGGCTCGCCCGAGCACCGCCTCGGCCTGTCGACGGTGCTCGTCACCGGGCTCCGCGCAAGGCCGACCGAGCTCCGCGAGCAACTCGAGCACCGTCTCCAGATCTTCGGCATCGGCGATGCGGACGTTCGTAGCAAGCACTGTGGGATATGATATATCTTCTTCGTGGAGAGACGCTGACCGCGGCCTCCTTGACAGGAAAGGAAAGGATGTCTGTATCACCAGATAGCACCGTGCTCGAGGTCGTGGACGTCGCCGACGCGATCGCCCTCACCCAGGAGATCGTGCGTGTCCCTAGCGTCTGCGGGGGAGAGGCCGAGCTCTCCGATGTGCTGACCGCGCGCATGCGGTCGATGGGCTACGACGAGGTCTACCAGCAGGAGGCGCTGCCGGGACGCAAGAACGTCGTCGGCCTCGTCGACAGCGGTCGTCCGGGGCCGACGATCGTGCTCACCGGCCATATCGACACCAAGCCCGTCTGCGTCGGCTGGGACGAGGACCCTTACTCGGGCCGCCTCGACGGTGACCGCCTCTACGGCCACGCCGTGATGGACATGAAGGCCGGGATCGCCGGCGTCGTCGCCGCCGGCGACGCGCTCTCCCGCTGCCGCCGGCAGTGGCGGGGCAAGGTGATCGTCAGCGGCGTCGTCGACCACATGGGCGACCAGATCGGCGCGATCAAGTTCTTCGACGACCACCAGGCCGACTACTGCCTGCTCGCCGAGCTGACCGACAACGACATCTACCTCGGCCACCGGGGCCGCCTCTACTGGGACGTCACCTGCTACGGCCACGCCGCCCACACCTGCCGCCGCCACGACGCGATCAACTCGATCGCCCTCGCCGTCCCGGTGATCGAGGAGGTCGAGGCCCTGCGCTGGGAACCCGAGGGGGTGCCGGACTGGATCACCGAGCTGGTCGGCCCCGAGCTCTTCACCGCCGTCGGCCGTATCTACGGCGGTCTGCCGCCGGGAGGCCCGTCGATGATCCCGGACGAGACCGTGCTGCGGATCGACTCCCGTCCCCATCCCGGCATCGAGGCCGAGACGGTGCGCGAGTACCTGCAGGCGGCGATCGACCGGGCCGCGGCGAAGCGCCCCGATGGCCACTACGAGATGGTCCTCGCCGACCGCAAAGACTCCTACCTGATCGAGCGCGACCACCCGCTGGTCGAGTCCCTCGACGAGGCGTTCCAGCAGGTCACCGGCAAGGCGCCCCGCTACGCCGCCGGCTCCTGGCTGGCCGACACGGCGAGCTTCGGCAAGCAGGTGCCGACGGTGATCTTCGGCCCTGGGCACGACCCGGTCTACACGCCGAACGAGTGGCTCGACACCGGCGACATCCGCGAGGCGGCGCTGGTCAACACCGCGATGACGATCATCCTGTCGAACCAGGGTTAGCGGGTGGCGGCACCGCTCGACGGGATCGACGGGCTACGGCGTCTGGCGACGACCTGCGCCGGGGTCCGGCCCGACGAGCGGTGCCTGCTGGTGACCGATAGCCGCGCCGACCAGAGCGTGGTCGAGGCGATGTCAGTGGTGCTGCGGACGCTCGGCGCCGAGGTGGCGACGATCTGCTCGGAGCCGGTCGCGTTGCCCGGCGACGAGCCGCCCGCAGCCGTCGCCGGGGCGATGGGGCAGCCAGAGGTCGAGGTGATCTTCGAGCTGACCTCGATCTTCGCCGGCTCGAGCCAGGCCCGCCGCGACGCCTGCGCGCGCGGCGCCCGCTACATCACCGTGCCGGGACTCTCCTGGCGGACGCTGCGCTCGGGAGGCCCCTTCGCCGCCGACTTCGCCCGCCTCGGCGAGCACGCCCAACGGCTCGGCGAGCTCTTCGACGCGGCCTCCGAGTTCCACCTCGTCAGCGCGCTGGGCACCGACCTGCGGGGCAGTTTCGAGGGCCGCGCCGGGCGGCCGCTGTGGGGGATCGTCGACCAGCCGGGCGGCTACGGCGCGCCGCCCGACATCGAGGTCGGCGCCGCCCCGGTCGAAGGCAGCGCCGAAGGGACGGTCGTCGTCGACGGCTCGCTGCTCTTCCTCAGCGACGACCAGATCCCGGCACCGGTGCGGCTCGATTTCCGCGGCGGTGAGCTGGTCGACGTCGCCGGGCCGCAGGCCCACCTCCTCATCGACGCCCTGGAGAGTGCCGGCGACGACCGCATGCACAACCTGGCCGAGGTCTCGATCGGCCTCAACCCGTTCTCTCGGCCCGGCGGTTCGGCGCTCGAGCTGGAGGGCATCGTCGGCGGTGCCCATGTCGCACTCGGCAACAACCTCGCCTACGGTGGATCGGTCGCCGCCCGTTCCCACATCGACTGCGCGCTGCTGGCGGCCGAGCTCCGCCTCGACGGCGAGCCGGTCGATCCGGTCCGGGCCACCGCGTGACCCTGGTCGAGGACCTCATCGCGATCGCCTCGATCCCGGCCCCGACCTTCGCCGAGGGGGAGCGGATCGCCTGGCTGGAGCAGCGGCTCGCGGCGCTGCCAGGCCGCCGCCGCCGCGACGCCGCGGGCAACCTGATCTGGGAATGGGGGGAGGGGCGGCCGCGTGTCCTCGTCGCCGCCCACGTCGACACCGTCTTCGCCGCCACCACCGAGCTCCGCTTCGAGCGCGACGGCACCGACCTGGTCGGCCCCGGCGTCGGCGACAACGCCGCCGCGGTGGCGGTGGCGGTCGAGGTCGTCGGCGACCTGCTGCGCGACGGCCTCGGGGGGCCCGGCGCGGTCGCCTTCACGGTCGGCGAGGAGGGCCTCGGCAACCTGTGCGGAGCGACCGCCGCCTGCGCCGAGCTCTGCCCCGATGCCTTCGTCGCCCTCGAGGGCCACATGCTCGACCACGTCTACGTCGACGCGGTCGGCAGCCTGCGCGCGCGGGTCACGGTGACGGCGCCGGGCGGCCACTCCTGGGAGGACCGCGGCGCCCTCAGCGCGATCCACGAGCTCTTCCGCCTCGCCGCGCAACTGCTCGAGCTCGGCACCGCCGCGGCGCCGGTCAACGTGGGCACCGTCGAGGGCGGCCGCTCGGTCAACACGATCGCCGACCGCGCCGAGTTGGTGGTCGAGCGCCGGGCCATCGACCAGGGCGACCTCGACCGCTTCGCCGCCGCTCTCGAGAGGCTGGCGCCGGCGCCCGGCTGCCAGGTCGAGGTCGAGCTCCTGGGGCGCCGCCCGGCCGGCTCGCTCGACCGCGACTCGGAGCTCTACCGGGTCGCCACCGAAGCCCACGCCACGCTGGGCCTGGCGCCCGAGCCGGGTGCCGCGTCGACCGACGCCAACGCCGCCTGCGCGCTCGGCGTGCCCGCCCTCTGCCTCGGCGTCTCGCGTGGCGCAGGCATGCACTCGCTCGGCGAGCGAATCGACCTCGACACCTTGCCGACCGGCGTCGCGCAGCTGCGGGCGGTGCTCAGCCGCCTGCTCGGTGCGACGGATACCCCGACCAGCGCCGCCCACGTGGGCGGCCGATGAAGGAGCAATCGATGCGTTACGGCGTGACCCTGCAGGGAGTCCTTCCCCCGAAAGAGTTCGCCGAGTGGGCGAAGCACATCGAGGACCTCGGCTACGACAACCTCTGGATCACCGACTCCTCGCTCCACGCCGGCGACATCTACGTCCACATGACCGCGGCGCTGCTGGCGACCTCGCGCCTCACCGTCGGCTCGGCGGTCACGAACCCGCTCACCCGCCACGTCGGGATCACCGCCAACGCCTTCCGCTCGCTCAGCCTGCTCGCCCCGGGGCGGGTGAACTGCGGTATCGGCGTCGGCGACCGGCCGTTGCTCGAGTTCGACATGAAAGTGGCGAAAGTCCAGAGCATGACCGAGGCGATCGACGCCCTGCGCCGCCTCTGGGCAGGGGAGAAGATCGACGGCAAGTTCGGCTCCAGCCGCTTCCACGGCGCCAAGCTGCTCTCGGCGGTCGAGACCGAGATCCCCGTCTACATCTCGGCCAGCGGGCCGAAGACCCTGACCGCGACCGCGCGCGTCGCCGACGGCCTCATCCTCCTCGCCGGCCTCTTCCCGGAGGCGATCGAGTTCGCCGACGAGCGGATCGAGGAGGGCCGGGCGGAGAGCTCGCGCCCGAGCTTCGACCGCACCGCCTTCCTCTACGGCGCGATCGACGAGGACCGCGACTACGCGATCAACGTCGCCCGGCCGATCGTCGCCTGGTTCCCGCAGACGGCCCCGGCCCACGCCCGCCTCGCCGGGATGAGCGACGAGCTGATCGAAGAGGTGGTGAAGACCTACCAGGGCGGTGAGTTCCAGCACGCGGGCGCGGCCGCGAAGCTGATCTCCGACGACTTCGTCACCAAGGTCGCCTTCGCCGGCACCCCGGCGGACACCAAGGGGAAGGTCGAGTGGCTGGAAGGACAGCGCCTCGACGCGCTCACGGTCTTCCCGCTCGGCGACAAGGACACCCGCATGCGGACGATCGAGCACTTCGCCAAGGCCGCTCTTCAGAATAACTAGATATGAGATATGATCGTCTCGTGAGGAGCGAGGGTAGTCCCGACGCAGCCACGGTCGACCTCGAACGGGCGGAGGCCGAGCTGGCCGCGGCCTACGAGCGCTGGCGCGAGCTGGCCGCGGCCTACGAGCGCTGGCGCGAGGCGGCCGCCGACCTGGCCGCCGCCGAGACCGATTCCGGGATCGAGGTGGACGCCGTCTACGGCCCCGATCCCGCGGGCGATCCGGGCGATTACCTGGACAAGCTCGGCTACCCCGGCGAGCCGCCGTACACGCGCGGCATCTATCCCTCGATGTACCGGGGCCGGCCGTGGACGATCCGCCTCTATTCCGGCTGGGGGACCGCCGAAGACACGAACGAGCGCTTCCGCTACCTGCTCGACCGCGGCCAGACCGGTCTCAGCGTCGCCCTCGACCTGCCGACCCAGATGGGCCTCGACTCCGACCACGAGCTCGCCCGCGCCGAGGTCGGCAAAGTCGGCGTCGCGGTCAGCTCGCTGGCCGACATGGAGGCGATCTTCGACGGCATCCCGTTGGAGCGGATCTCGACCTCGTTCACGATCAACGCCACGGCGCCGATCCTGCTGGGGATGTACCAGGTGGTCGGCGAGCAGCAGGGGGTCGACCCGGCGCAGCTGCGCGGCACCGTCCAGAACGACATCCTCAAGGAGTACCTCGCGCGGAAGACCTACATCTATCCGCCCCGGCCCTCGATGCGCCTCGCCACCGACGTGATCGAGTACTGCGCCGCGACGCTGCCGAAATTCAATCCGATCAGCGTCTGCGGCTACCACGTGCGCCAGGCCGGATCGGACGCGGTGCAGGAGATCGCGATCGCGATCTCGAACGGGCTCGCCTACGTCCAGTCGGTGGTCGACCGCGGGATCCCGGTCGATGATTTCGCGCCGCAGATCTCCTTCAACAACTCGACCATGCGCGACGTCTTCGAGGAGATCGCGAAGCACCGCGCCGCGCGGCGGATCTGGGCGCGGCTGATCGAGGAGCGCTTCGGCAGCACCGACCCGCGCTCCTGCCGGCTGCGCCTCTACTCCGGCGGCGACGGCACCTCGCTGACCGCGGCCGAGCCGCACAACAACATCATGCGGATCGCGCTGCAGGCGCTGACCATCGTCCTCAGCGGCGCCCAGGCGGTGCACACGATGTCCTGGGACGAGGCGCTCGGGCTGCCCAGCGAGGAGTCGGTCCTGCTCGCCCTGCGGACGCAGCAGATCATCGCCCACGAGAGCGGCATCGCCCGCACCGCCGACCCGCTCGGCGGCTCCTATTACGTGGAGTCGCTGACCGACGAGCTCGACCGGCGGATCTCGGCGATGATCGCCGCGATCGAGGAGAGGGGCGGGGTCGTCGCCGGGATCGAAGACGGCTCGCTGGAGCAGGCGATCGCCGAGTCGGCCTACGAGCAGCAGCGCAAGATCGAGGACGGCGAGCGGGTGATCGTCGGCGTCAACGCCTTCCAGGAGGAGGGCGACGCGGCCCCGGTCGACAGCTTCACGGTCGGTTCCGACGTCCTCGGGCGCCAGCTCGCGCGGCTCGAGCAAGCTCGAGCCGCGCGCGACGACGAGGCGGTCGCGGCGGCGCTCGCCGGGGTCGAGGCGGCCGCCCACGGCAGCGAGAACATGATGCCCGCGATCGTCGCCGCGGTCCGCACCTACGCCACCACGGCCGAGATCAGCGACACCCTGGTGGGCGTCTTCGGCCGCCACGTCGGATCGCAGGTCATCTGATGGACGGCCCGCTGGCGGCGCTCGCGGTCGACCATGTGGGGATCGCCGCCGCGGGGCCGGCAACGGCGCTCACCGCGCTGCTCGGCTCGGGCACGGTAGGCGGGCGCGAGATGCCGAGCGGTGTCGCGGTAGGTCGGTTCGGGCCGGGGAACGGCCTCGAGCTGGTCTGGGAGGCGCGGCCGGGCTCGCCGGTCGAGTCGTTCCTCTCCCGCCGCGGGCCGGGCCTCCACCACGTCGCCCTCCGCGTCGCAAGCGGGTCGATCGAGGACCTGCGGGGGCGGCTTGCGGCCGAATCGGTGCGCTTGATCGGCGACGGCATCGAACGCTCCTCCGACGACCGCAAGTGCTTCTTCGTCCACCCCGCGGCGACCGGCGGCGTGCTGGTCGAGATCGTCGAGGGGCCGCCGGCGGGGGCGGGCGATGACTGACTTCCCGCTCGAAGGGGTCAAGGTCCTCGACCTGACCCAGTACGTCGCCGGCCCGTACAGCACCCAGGTGCTGGCCGACCTCGGCGCCACCGTGCTGAAGGTCGAGCGGCCGGGACGCGGGGACGTCTACCGGCAGCAGGGGCCGCTGTTCCTGGGCGGTGAGAGCGTCAGCTTCCTCACCCTCAACCGCGGCAAGCGCAGCGTCGCCCTCGACCTCGCCGACCCCGAGGACCGCGAGACGCTCGTCACCCTGGCGGCCGAGGCCGACGTCCTGGTCGAGAACATGAAGCCGGGTACCCTGGCCCGCCGCGGGCTCGACTACGAGACGCTCGCGCGGTCGGCGCCGCGGCTGATCTACTGCTCGATCTCCGGCTTCGGCCAGCGCGGCCCGCTGGCGGGCGAAGGCGCCTATGACCTGACCATCCAGGCGATCTCCGGGCTGCTGTCGATGACCGGCCATCCGGGCGCGCCGCCGGCGAAGATCCCGGTCGCGGCGCTCGATTTCGGCAGCGCCCTCTACGGCGTGATCGGCATCCAGGCGGCGCTCTGGCAGCGCGAGCGCACCGGCAAGGGCCAGTGGATCCAGACCTCGCTGCTGGAGACCAGCCTCGCCTGGCTCTCGATGCACATCGCCGCCCGCGCCGCGGGTGGGGAGGAGCCCGGCCCGCTCGGCACCCGTAGCCCCTTCTTCGCCCCGTACGAGGCCTATGCCACCGCCGACGGCTACATCGTCGTCGTCGGCACCGGGGGCAGCGACGGTTGGGAGCGGTTCTGCCGCGCGATCGGCGCCGAGGCGCTCCTGGCCGACGAGCGCTTCGCCGAGAATTCGCTGCGGGTGCAGAACGCGGAGGCGCTGCGGCTCGAGATCGAGGAGCGGCTGCGCGAGGCGCCGACCGATCACTGGGCCGACGCGCTGCGCCGCGAGGGCGTCGCCTTCTCCCCGGTCCAGACCCTCGACCAGGTCCTCGCCTCCGACCAGGTGCGGGAGCTCGGCACGGTCCGCGACACCAGCCACCCGGTCGCCGGCGAGGTGCGCGAGGTGCGCCTGCCGATCACCTTCTCCGCCGCCCGGGCGACCGCCGACGCGCCCGCCCCGCCCCTGGACGAGCACCGCAAGGCCCGTTTCGGCGAGGTCGGCGATGGCTGAGCGGAGGCTGCGGGTCGTCGTCGCCAAGCCCGGCCTCGATGGCCACGACCGCGGCGCCAAGGTGATCGCCCGGGCGCTTCGCGACTCCGGCATGGAGGTGATCTACACCGGCCTCCACCAGCGACCGCGCCAGATCGTCGAGACCGCGATCCAGGAGGACGCCGACGCGATCGGGCTCTCGATCCTCTCCGGCGCCCACCTCAGCCTCACCGCCGAGCTGTCCGAGCTGCTCGCCGCCGAAGATGCCGGCGACGTCGCCATCGTCGTCGGCGGTGTGATCCCGGCCGAGGACCACGAGGCGCTGCGGGCGCTCGGCGTCGCCGCGATCTTCACCCCCGGCACCAGCACCCGCGACGCGGCGGCCCAGGTCGAAGCGGCGGTCGCGCGCCACCGCGGCAAGGCGCCCGCCGGATGAGGGCCGGCCAGATACCGTCACCGTTCCGACCCGATGCCTACGATGTAGGCGATGAACGGGGGGCGGTTAAAGGTGCACGGGCTGGACGCGGCTGTCCAGGAGGCGATCCGTGGGCGGATCCTCGAGGGTGACCTCCGGCCCGGCGACCCACTGGTGGAGGCGCAGCTCTCGGCCGAGTTCGGGATCTCGAAGACGCCCGTACGCGAGGCGCTTATCGCGCTCGGCCGCGACGGCCTGGTCGACCAGGTCCCGCACCACGTCACCCGCGTGGCGACACCTGTCGCGGCCGACATCACGCACGCCTGTGAGCTCCGCAGTTGGCTCGAAGGCGAGATCGCCGCGGAGCGTTCGGTCAAGGAGGCGGGCGAGCTTCACACCGCCCTCCGCCAGACCATCCGCGACGCCCGCGCGGCGCTCAAGGCCGACGACGTCCACGCCTACACCGAGGCGGTCGAGGCCTTCTCCGACATCCTCATCCAGGACACCGGCAACCGCTACGCGAGCGACGTCATCCAGCGCCTCCGCAACATCCTCGCCCTCACCGCCAACGTCGCCCAGCGCACCGCCGGCCGCCGCCGTCGCTCGATCGACGAGCACGCCAAGATCCTCAAAGCGATGGTCGCCGAAGATCCTGAGGGCGCCCGCGAGGCCATCCGCGAGCACCTGCGGAGCATCGAAAAAGACGCTCTCGCCGCCTTGGCCGCCCTCGAGGCCGGCGCCGAGCGCAACTGATCGCGGGCCGGCGGCGCCCGGTCCCGGTGGGGCAGAGCGATGAGCGCCGCCGCGGAGAGCGTCCGTCGCGAGCATGACCTGCTCGGCGAGCGCGACGTGCCGCGGTCGGCCTACTACGGCATCCACACGCTCCGCGCGCTCGAGAACTTCCCGGTCAGCGGCAACCCGATCGCGAGCCACCCCCACCTGATCTGGGGGCTCGCCGCGGTCAAGGAGGCCGCCGCCGGCGCGAACCGAGAGACCGGCGTGCTCGATCCCGCGAAGGCCGACGCGATCGTCGCCGCCTGCCGGGAGATCCGCGAGGGGGCGCTGAGGGATCAGTTCCGCGTCGACGTCTTTCAAGGAGGCGCGGGCACGTCGACCAACATGAACGCCAACGAGGTGATCGCGAACCGGGCGCTGGAGCTGCTCGGCCACCCGCGCGGCGCCTACGAGCACCTGCACCCGCTGGACGACGTGAACGCCGGCCAGAGCACCAATGACGTCTACCCGACCGCGGCGCAGATCGCTCTTGACCGCGCCGCCGCCGACCTTGCGGCGGGGCTGACGCGTCTGCGGTCCGCCTTCGCCGAACGGGCCGCCGAGTTCGGCGACGTGGTGAAGATGGGGCGGACCCAGCTGCAGGACGCGGTGCCGATGACGGTCGGTCAGGAGCTCGCCACCTACGCGGTGATGATCGGCGAGGACGAACTGCGGCTCGGCGAGGCGCGCCTGCTGCTGCGCGAGGTGAACCTCGGCGGCACCGCGATCGGCACCGGGCTGAACGCCGCGCCGGGGTACCGGGCAGCGGTCTGCGAGCGGCTGGCCGAGATCGTCGGCTGCGAGCTGCGCTCGGCGCCCGACCTGGTCGAGGCGACCCAGGACTGCGGCGCCTTCCTGCAGCTGTCAGGGGTGCTGAAGCGGATCGCGATGAAGCTCTCGAAGACCTGCAACGACTTGCGCCTGCTCTCCTCGGGACCGCGCGCCGGCCTCGGTGAGCTGAACCTGCCGGCGGTGCAGGCCGGGTCGAGCATGATGCCGGGCAAGGTCAATCCGGTGATCCCGGAGCTGGTCAACCAGATCGCCTTCGAGGTGGCGGGCAACGACGTCACGATCAGCATGGCGGCCGAGGGTGGCCAGCTGCAGCTGAACGCCTTCGAGCCGGTGATCGTCCACCGGCTCCTCGATGGCTTCGCCCACCTCGCCGCCGGCTGCGAGCTGCTGGCGACCCGCTGCGTCAGCGGCATCACCGTCAACCGAGTGCGGCTGGAAGAGTCGGTCGAGGCCTCGATCGGGCTGGCGACGGCGCTGAACCCTTACCTCGGCTACGCGACCTCGACGGCGATCGCCCAGGAGGCCCTGCGCAGCGGCCGCGGCGTCCTGGCGCTGGTCCGCGAGCGCGGCCTACTGGATCCGGCGGAGCTCGAACGGATCCTCGCCTCCGGGCGGATGACCGGGATCGGTGGTGAGGAACGATGAGAGATCTGGTAATGTCATATCTCATATTCTAAATATCGGTTGGAGGGCTGCGCGAAGGGACCACCGGATGCATCGCACGAGGTGGACGCGCACGGGAAAGAGGCCGGAGGAAGAGAGGGCTGTTCTTTGAGGTCAGCTGATCGGGTAACCCCTGCGCGCCCTGAAGCTCGTGATGGCAAGCGCAAACAAGAGAAGAACACGGAGGGTCCTAAGTGAAATCGCCGAAGCTGCGCTGGGCCGCACTGGCCTGTCTGATCGTCGCCCTGTCCCTGGTCGTCGCCGCCTGTGGCGGTGGGGGATCTTCCTCCGGTGGCTCGAGCGAAACCGCGAGCGAAGAAGGCGGCGGTGAAACGCAGGACGTGAGCCTGCAGCTCGACTGGACGCCGAACACCAACCACACCGGCTTCTACGTCGCCGACAAGAAGGGCCTCTACGAAAAAGCCGGGATCAACCTGAACATCCTCCCGTACAGCGAAGGCTCGGCCGACACCCTGGTCGGCGCCGGCAAGGCCAACTGCGGGATCACCTTCCAGGAAAACGTGCCGCTCGCGGTCGCCGCCGGGAGCAACGAGAAGGCGGTGATGGTGATCGTCCAGCACCAGGTCCAGTCGCTGATCACGAACGGTGACTCCGGCCTCACCTCGCCGAAAGATCTGACCGGCAAGACCTACGGCGGCTTCGGGCTGCCGTTCGAAATCCCGTTCGTGAACCAGATGGTCAAGTTCGACGGTGGCAAGGGTGAAATGAAGAACGTCATCCTCAACACCGGTGCCTACGAAGCCGTTTACCACGGCCAGGTCGACAGCTCGATCGCCTTCCGCACCTGGGAGCTCATCGAAGCCAAAGAACGCGGCATCGAACTGAACGAATTCCCGCTGCCGGAATACGGCGTGCCGGACACCTACAACGTGATGATGGCCTGCAACACCGACTGGCTGGAATCGAACCCCGAACTCGCCAAAAAGTTCATCCTGGCGACCTCGGAAGGCTATGAAGACGCGGTGGAAGACCCGAAAGAAGCCGCCGAAATCCTGATCGAAATGAACCCGGGCGCGTTCTCGAACGAAAACCTCGTGTTCGCGTCGGCGGAACTGCTGGCGAAAGAATTCTACCGCGACGAAGAAGGCAAATTCGCCTGCATGGTGCCGGAACGGTGGCACACCTTCGTCAAATGGGAGTTCGAACAGGGGATCATCGTCGGCACCGACGGGAACCCGGTCTCGACCGAACCGGACCCGGAAGAAATGTGGACGAGTGAATACCTGCCGAGTTGGTGCGGCAAGTCGTGAGCACGGCCACCGATACCGCGTTCCGCGAGGAATTGTGGTCGACGGTCGCCCCCACCTACGGGGCGATCGTCCGCCACCCCTTCCTCGCCGGGATCACCGACGGTTCCCTGCCGCCGGAGGCGTTCATCCGCTTCGTCGAACAGGACCGGCTGTACCTGCGGGTCTACGCCCGGGCACTCTCGTTCACGGCGGGCCACGCGTCCGACCCGAACGACACCGCCGTGTTCACCGGCTCCGCCTCGACCGCGATCGCGGTCGAGGCGGGGATGCACGCCGAACTGCTCGAGGGGTTCGGCGCCGACCCGTCCCACCAGCGTGAGGAGCTCTCGCCGACCGGCGAGCTCTATGCGCAGACGATCCTCGCCCACAGTGCCCGCGGGCCGTTCTCCGAGGCGCTCGCCTCGGTGCTCGCCTGCTTCTGGGTCTACGCCGAAATGGGCCACGACCTGCAGGCGCAGGGCTCGCCCGACCCGCGCTACCAGCGTTGGATCGACACCTACGGCGACGAGGCGTTCGCGGCGACGGTGGAGAAGGTGCTGGCGATCGTCGATCGCGTCGGCACCGAATCGGGCCCGGTCGAAAAGGCGCGCTTCCAGCAGATCTTCGCCCAGGGCGTCCGGCTCGAGTGGATGTTCTGGGACTGCGCCTGGCGCCTCGAGGACTGGCCGAGCATCGGCTGATTCACGGATACGAGAGGGAGAGAAGAGATGAGTGAGAGCCGCGAGCCACTGGTGATCCGCAACGGCACCGTGGTGACGATGAACGACGCCGATGACGTGCTGTTCGGCGCCACTGTGGTGATCGAGGACGACCGCATCACGAAGGTCGCGCCGGCCGGCGAGACGGTCGAGGTGGCGGGGGCGCGGGAGATCGACGCCGGGACGAAGATCGTCATGCCGGGGTTGATCGACCTCCACTACCACACGGCTCTGGGCAAGGGATGGAGTGACCACCTGCCCCTGTGGGAGTACCTGCAGACCTGTTGGTACCCGATGATCCGGGCGCTCGATCCGGAGGCGGCGAAGCGCGCCGCGCTGGCCAGCTACGCCGAGTCGATCCGCTGTGGGGTGACCACGGTGAACGACATGTACCGCCAGCTCGGGGCGCTCGGCGACGCCGCCGAGGAGATCGGCATCCGCGCCGTCCTCTGCAACGACGTCGCCACCGACGAGCACGAACTCGACACGCTCGCCGACAACGCCGCCGCCTTCAAGTCCAAGCACGGCGCCGCCGACGGTCGGATCGAAGTCCGGGTCGGGATCGAGTGGCTGCCGCTCGCCTCGCGGGAGCTGCTGCGCGAAGCGCGGGAACTCGCGAACGAGCTCGGCGCCGGCATCCACATCCACCTGAACGAGTCGCTCAGCGAGGTCGAGATCTCGAAGAAACTGTTCGGCCGGCGGCCGACCGAGGTCGCCTACGAAGAGGGCATCCTCGGCCCCGACTGCATCGCCGCGCACTGCGTCCACCTCTCCGACTCCGAGATCGCGCTGATGCGCGAAACCGGTACCCAGATCTCCCACAACCCATCCTCGAACGCGAAGCTCGGCAACGGCGTGATGCGGCTGCCGGAGATGCTCGGAGCCGGCCTCAACATCGGCCTCGGCCACGACGCGGCGGAGTGCAACAACAGCCGCGACATGTTCGAGGTGATGAAGTGGGCCTCGCTGCTGCACCGGGCGGTGCGCGTCGACGCCGGCCTCCAGCAGGCGCCCGACGTGGTCCGCATGGCGACCTGCAACGGCGCCGCCGCGCTCGGCCACGAGACCGGCGAACTGGCCGCCGGCCGCAAGGCCGACGTGATCCTGGTCGAGACGAACTCGACGATGTTCACGCCGCTGATGCCGGAATCGGTGGACCACGTGTTCTCGCACCTGGTCTTCGCCGCCAACGGCTCCTGCGTCGACACGACGATCTGCGACGGCAAGGTGTTGATGGAGGGCCGCGAGATCCTCACCATCGACGAGGAGAAGGTGATCGCGGAGGCGAACGAGTCGTTCCGCGAGGTGGTCGGGCGGATGGTGGTGCCCGACCTCGCCTCGGTGCAGGCGTGAGCAAGAGCACCACGCTCACCTGGTCGGAGCGCTTCGGCCAGGCCGACATGGGGGACTGGGCGATCTACATCCCCCCGACCGGCCTGGTCGAGCCCGACCGCCACCTCGATCACCCCGAGCGGGTGGCGCGGCTGCGCCGGCTGATCGCGAAGACCGGCCTCGACCAGCACCTCGACCAGGTGGTGCCGCGGGCGGCCACGCCGGCTGAGATCGAAGCCGTCCATAGCTCAGAGCACGTCGCCCGCATGGCGGCGGTCGCCGAGGCCGGCTGGGGCGACGCGGGCGGAGGCTTCACGCCGATGAACGCCGACTCCTACGAGCTCGCGCTGCTCAGCGCCGGCTCGGTGCTGACCTGCACGGAGCGGGTGCTCGCCGGGGAGACCGACCGCGCCTACGCGCTCGCCCGCCGCTCCGGCCACCACGCCTCGCGCGACACCGGCTACGGCTTCTGCATCTTCAACAGCGTCTGCGTCGCCGCCGCGGCGGCGCAGCGCGCCGGGATCGAGCGGATCGCGATCGTCGACATCGACGCCCACCACGGCAACGGCACCGAGGCGATCTTCTACGACGACCCGAGCGTGCTGACGATCTCCCTGCACGAGGACCGCATGTTCCCCGCCGAGACCGGCGATGCCGGCGATCGCGACGGCGACGGCGCCGTCGGCTCCAACCTGAACATCCCGCTCGCCGCGGGCACCGGTGACGGCGGCTACCTCTTCGCCGTCGATGAGCTGGTCGTCCCCGCCCTCGACCGCTTCGAGCCGGAACTGGTCTTCGTCGTCGCCGGCGTCGACGCGGCGATGTACGACCCGCTCTCCAACCTCGCCCTCACCGCGGGCGGCTACGCGGCCGCCGCCGAACGCCTCGTCGACGTCGCCGAGCGCCACGCCGACGGTCGCGTCGTGTTCGAGCAGGAGGGCGGCTACAGCCTCGTCTACTCGCCCTTCTGCTGGCTGAAGCTGATCGAGGTCCTGGCCGCGGCGCCGCGCTCGGAGGACCCCTTCGCACCGTTCCTCGCCGACGGCGGCTTCAACGAGCTCGCCCCCCACCAACGCGCGCTCGTCGAGCGCCTCGTCAAGGAGAACCAAGCATGACCGAGTCCACCGCCCTTCTCGACCTCGCCGCCAGTGACCTGAGGTTGCTGATCGGCGGCGAGCGCGTCGATGCCTCCTCCGGCGAGCGCTTCGACGTCCTCAACCCGGCCACCGGCAAGACGATCGCCAGCGTCCCGGCGGGAAGTGCCGCCGACGTCGATGCCGCCGTCGCCGCCGCCCGCGCGGCGCTGCCGGGCTGGATCGCGATGGCCCCGGCGGCGCGCGCCGAGCTGCTCTGGAACCTCGGCACCCGGATCGCCGAGCTGAGCGAGGAGCTGGCCACGTTGGAGGCGCTCGACAACGGCAAGACCCGCGGCGACGCGCTGATGGTCGACATCCCGCTGGCCGCGGAAATCTTCCGCTACTACGCCGGCTGGGCGACCAAGATCGAGGGCGCGTCGATCCCCACCGCCGGTGGGCTCGCCCAGCACGTCTACACGATCCGCGAGCCGGTCGGCGTGGTCGCCGCGATCGTCCCCTGGAACTTCCCGCTGCTGATGTGTGCCTACAAGGCGGGGCCCTCGCTGGCGGCCGGCAACACGCTGGTGATCAAGCCGGCCGAGCAGACGCCGCTGGCGGCGCTGCGCCTGGCCGACCTGGTCGAGGAAGTCGGCTTCCCGCCCGGCGTCGTCAACGTCGTCACCGGGGACGGGCCGGGTGCGGGCGCGCCGCTCGCCGCCCACCCCGGCGTCGACAAGGTCACCTTCACCGGCGAGACGACCACCGGCCAGAAGATCCTCGACGCCTCGAAGGGCAACCTGAAGCGGGTGTCGCTGGAGCTCGGCGGCAAGTCGCCGAGCGTCGTCTTCGCCGACGCCGACCTCGACGCGGCGGTCGAAGGAACCTACGGCGCCGTCTACTTCAACCAGGGCCAGTGCTGCATCGCCGGCGCCCGCGTCTTCGTCCAGGACGAGGTCCACGACGCCTTCGTCGCGAAGCTGCTGGCGAAACTCCAGTCGGTGAAGCTGGGGAGCGGCCTCGAGGCGGAGACCGACATGGGCCCGCTGGTCAGCGCCGAGCAGGCCGAGCGGGTGAGCGGCTACATCGCCGCCGGCCGCGCGGAAGGCGCGAACGAGCTGGCGGACGGCGGCCCGGCCGAACTGGAGGGCGAGTACGCAGGTGGCTACTTCGTGCGGCCGGCGCTGTTCACCGACGTGAACCCGGAGATGCGGGTGATGCGCGAGGAGATCTTCGGCCCGGTCGGCATGGTGAGCCGCTTCGGCGACGAGGAGGAGGCGATCAGCGCCGCCAACGACACCGTCTTCGGGCTGGCGTCCGGGATCTGGACGCGCGACGTGAAGCGCGCCCATCGGGTGGCCTCGCAGATCCACGCCGGCACGGTCTGGATCAACACCTACGGGTTCTTCGACGTCGCCGTCCCCTACGGCGGCTTCCGCATGAGCGGCTACGGCAAGGAGCTCGGCGCCGAGGCCCTCGACCCCTACCTGCAGACGAAGTCGGTCTGGACCGACCTCTCCTGACCCCCGCGAGAAGACAAGGAGCAAGCGATGAAGGCAGTAGTGATGACCGAGGACCTGAAGCTCGAGTACGGCGAGCGCCCCGATCCGTCGCGCGCCGACTGGGCGGTGGTCGACGTGAAGGCCGCGGGCGTCTGTGGCTCGGAGCTGCACTTCCTCGACGGGATGATCCCGACGCCGTTCTCGCCGTTCGTCCTCGGCCACGAGATCGCCGGCGTCGTCCGCTCCGTCCCGGAGGGGTCGCGGGTGGAGTCCGGGGACCGCGTCGCCGTCTACAACTTCGTCGGCTGCGGCGAATGCAAGTGGTGCCGGACCGGGCACGAGTCGATCTGCCCCGACCCCGAGGCGCAGATCGGCTGGACCGCGAACGGCGGCTTCGCCGAGCAGGTCGAGGCACCGGCGGCGAACCTGATCAAGCTGCCGGACTCGGTCAGCTTCGAGGCCGCGGCGGTGCTCAGCTGCAGCGGCATGACCGCCGTCCACGCGGTGCGCCTCGCCGAGGCGGAGCTGGGTCAGACCGCGATCGTCGACGGCGTCGGCGGCGTCGGCCTGATGGTGATCCAGGTGCTGGTCGAGGCCGGCCTCCGCGTGCTCGCGGTCGCCGACGCCGAGTCGCGGGTGGCGCTGGCGCAAGAGGCCGGGGCCGACGCGGTGATCGTGCTCTCCGGGGACGGCTACGAGAACCTGCCCGAGCGGGTCGCTGAGCTCACCGAAGGGGCGGGCGCCGACCATTTCTTCGAGCTGGTCGGGACCGAGGCCTCGATGCGGGGCGGGATCAAATCGCTGGGCCGTCGCGGCACCGCTGTCCTGATCGGCTACACCGAGGACGAGCTGAAGATCCACCCGATCGACCTGATCCTCAGCGAGGCCCGCGTGGTCTCCTCGGTCGCCGCCTCGCGCCACGACCTGGAGACGGCGATCGCCTTGGCCGGCGCGGGGAAGCTCTCGGTCGCGATCGACACCGCCTACCCGCTGGCGGAGGTCGAGACCGCGGTCTCGCGCCTGCGGGCCCGCGAAGTCGCCGGCCGCAACGTCCTGGTGCCCTGATGATGGCCGCGTCGGCGAAACTTCAGCCGCAGGCGCTCGACGCGGCCGCCTATAAAGCGATCCGCGATCGGATCGTCTCGGGCGAGCTGGGTCCCGGCGATCCGCTCGTCGAGGCGCAGCTCTCGGCCGAATTCGGGATCAGCAAGACCCCCGTGCGCGAGGCGCTGATCGCCCTCGGCCGCGATGGCCTGGTGACCCAGGTGCCGCACCACGTCACCCGCGTCGCCACCCCGCGGCCGGAGGACATCCGTGAGGTCTGCCAGCTGCGGACCTGGCTGGAGGGGGAGATCGCGGTCGAAGCGGCGATCGCCGGCGACGCCGACCTGATCGACGACCTCACCGAGAGCGTCGAAGGGGCTCGGCGGGCGCTCGGGCGCAAGAAGCTCGACGACTACGTCTTCTCGGTCAACGCCTTCTCCGATGTCCTCCTCGCGCGCAGTGGCAACCGCTTCGCGATCGACTCCGGCGAACGCCTGCGCAACTTCCTCGCGCTGATGGCGAACGTCGCCGAAAGCACCGCCGGCCGGCGCCAGCGCTCGATCGAGGAGCACGCGGCGATCCTCGACGCGATCATCGCCGCCGACCCGGCGGCGGCGCGCTCGGCGACCCGCGTCCACATGCAGAGCATCGAAGTCGACGCGCTCAAGTCGTTGGAGAAGCGGCTCGAGGAAGGCAAGAAGGAGAGCTGATGGAGCCGCCGTTCCCGTTGGTGCGCGTGGCCGCCGCCGATCCCCGCGAGCGTGGCCGCATCATCGGCGAGGAGACGCGCGACCGGGTGGTCGAGTCGGTGGCGATCTACGAGGAGACCTTCGACCACTACACCGGCCTCGGCTGGGACGAGGTGAAGGAGCTGGCGGGCGGGTTCGCCGCTCCGATCGCCGCCTACGACCCGGCGATGCTGCTCGAGCTGGAGGGCATCGCCGAGGGCGCCGCACTCGACCTCGAGGACGTCCTCGCGATCAACGCCCGCAGCGAGATCATGTTCGGCCTCAGCGTCACCCCGCCGCCGGAGTGCACCGTCTTCTTCGCCGCCGAGACGGCGACCGCGGACGGCCACGTCTTGCTCGGCCAGAACTGGGACTGGCGGCCGCGCACCGCGGCGACGGTGATGATCTTCGAAGTCGATCAGGGCCCCGAGCGGCCCGCCTACTTCACCGTCGCCGAGGCCGGCGTGCTTGGCAAGACCGGCTTCAACGAGCATGGCATCGGCCTCACCGTGAACGCCTTGATCAGCGATCGCGATCTCGGCGAGCCGCTGCTGCCGATGCACGCGGTGGTCCGCGGGATCCTCAACTCCGCCACGGTGGAGGAAGCGGTCGCCGCGGTCGTCCGGGCGCGTCGCGGGGCGTCGATCACCTACACGGTCGCCGACACGAACGGGGTCGGCGTCGCGATGGAGACCGGGCCCGGTGGGGTGGAGGCGGTGCGCTTCGTCCATCCCGACGACGGCCTGATCTTCCACACCAACCACTTCACCTGCACCGTCCCCTTCCGCGATGTCGGCATCGAAGCGTGGGCCGACACGGTGGCGCGACTGGAGACGATCGAGGGCATCCTCGGCCCACGCCGCGGGTCGATCGACCTCGACCTCGCCAAGGAGGCGCTGAGCGACGAGCGCAATCACCCCGACTCGATCTCGCGCTTCGTCAACCCGAACGACCATCCGGTGCTCCAGGGGGCGACGGTCACCTCGGTGGTGATGGACCTCACCGCGCTGCGCGCCGAGGTCACCGCGGGGCCGCCGAGCGCCAACGAGTACGTGCCGCTGACCCCCGAGTTCGCCGCCCGCGCGGCGGTCCGGTGAGCGCGGCCGACCACAGCGGCGGCCCGGCCCGGCCGCTCGACGTCTGCCTGACCTTCGATTTCGACGCGATGTCCCTCTGGGGGGCGATCGGGCAGACCTCGCCGACGCCGGTCTCGCGCGGCGAGTTCGGCGGCCGGGTGGCGGTGCCGCGCCTGCTGGAGCTGCTCGCCGAGGCGGACGTGAAGGCAACCTTCTTCGTCCCCGGCCACACGATCGACACCTTCCCCGAGCTGTGCGCGCGGATCCTCGCCGAGGGCCACGAGATCGGCCACCACGGCTACTTCCACGAGAGCCCGGTGGCGCTCGCTGTCGAGGAGGAGAAGCGGGCGCTGGAGCGCGGGCTGGAGACGATGGAGCGCCGGCTCGACGGCTACCGCCCGGCCGGCTACCGGTCGCCGGCCTGGGACCTCTCGCCGCGGACGACGCAGCTGCTGCAGGAGTACGGCTTCGCCTACGAGTCGAGCATGATGGCCCAGGATTTCGAGCCCTACTGGTGCCGCACCGGCGACGTGTTCCACACCGACCGGGGCTTCGAGTTCGGGCCGGAGATCGAGCTGGTCGAGGTGCCGGTCTCCTGGTCACTCGACGATTTCGTCGACCTCGAGTACGTCTACGCGCCACCGCTGATCCTGCCCGCGGCGAAGGACCCGGGCGCGGTCGAACGGCGCTGGCTCGCCGACCTGGACTTCGCCGCGGCGGAGGTGCCGGGCGGCGTCTACACCCTGACCATGCACCCGCAGGTGATCGGCCGCGGGGCGCGGATCGACATCGTCCGGGGCGTGATCGCCCACGCCCGCGAGCTCGGCGCCGAGCTCGTCACCGTGGCGGCGGCGGCCCGCTCCTGGGCCGGGCGCGCTCCCGAGCGGCGGGCGCCGGCCCCAGGGCTGAGTGATTTGGGATATGATATCCGGAAGGTTGATCAGGAGCGATGAGCGTCATCTCCAACATGCGAGGAAGGGCCGCCGTGACCGTGCCGGCCGGGGGCGAGAGCACCCACGTCGAGCTGGTGCCGACCGGCGGTGAACGCTGGCGCCAGGCTCTTCGCTGGCTGCCCGCGGTGTTGGTCCCGATCCTGATCCTCGTCTGCTGGCAGGTCTACACCTCGGTCGCCAACGTCGACGCGACGGTGCTGCCGAGCCCGACGCGGATCATCTCCCAGCTCTGGCAGAACCGCGACATCGCCTGGACCAACACCGCCCAGACGCTGGAAGAGATGGTGATCGGCTTCGCCCTCGCGGTGGTCGTCGCACTCTTGATCGCTTTCGTGATGGACAACGTGCGCTGGATCCGCAATGCGCTCTATCCGACCCTGATCGCCTCGCAGACGATCCCGGTGATCGCGATCGCGCCGCTGATGATCATCTGGTTCGGCTTCGGCCTCTTGCCGAAGGTCCTGCTGATCATCCTCGTGACCTTCTTCCCGATCGTCGTCGCCCTGCTCGATGGCTTCGCCCAGACCGAGCGCGAGGCGATGGACCTGCTGCGCACGATGGGGGCCTCCCGCCTGCAGACCTTCCGCCTCGTCCGTTTCCCCGGCGCGCTGCCGAACTTCTTCACCGGGCTGCGGATCAGCGCCACCTACGCCGTGCTGGCGGCGATCTTCGCCGAGTACGTCGGCGCCTACCACGGCCTCGGCATCTGGATGTCGCAGTCGAAGAGCTCTTTCCGCACCGACCTCGTCTTCGGTGCAATCGGGATCTGCGCGCTGATCAGCGTCGCCCTCTTCGCCCTGATCGCGATCATCTCCCGCTTCGTCATGCCCTGGCACTACGCTGCCCGCCGGGACGGAGACTGATGGAGGTCGCGACGACGCCGGGGGTCTCGGCCAGCATCGAGATGAGCGACGTCTCGAAGACGTTCCGCAACGGCCGCCGCGCGGTCCAGGTCCTGAAGGACATCCAGTTCGACGCAAAGCCGGGCGAGTTCGTCTCCGTGATCGGGCCCAGCGGCTGCGGCAAGTCGACCCTCTTCAAGCTGGTCGCCGGCCTCGAGCGCGCCGACACCGGGACGACGACGATCAACGGCAAACCGCTGAAGCAGTCCGACCACCCGGTCGCCTACATGCCGCAGAAGGACCTCCTCCTGCCCTGGCGCTCGGTGATCCGCAACGTGACGATGCCGCTCGAGGTGGGCGGGATGTCCAAGCGCGAAGCGATCGAGAAGGCCAGGAAGCTGTTCCCGGTCTTCGGTCTCGAGGGCTTCGAGGAGGCCTACCCGTTCACGCTTTCCGGCGGCATGCGACAGCGGGCGGCGCTGATGCGGACGGTGATCCAGGAGCGCCCGCTGATGCTCCTCGACGAGCCGTTCGGCGCCCTCGACTCGCTGACCCGGACCGAAATGCAGGAATTCCTCCTCGACATCTGGGAACGCTTCGGCCACACGATCATCTTCATCACCCACGACATCCGCGAGGCGATCTACCTCTCCGACACCATCTACGTGATGACCGCGCGCCCGGCCCGGGTGCGGATGAAGGTGCCGGTCGACCTGCCGCGGCCGCGCAAACTCGAGGTGATCACGACGCCGGGCTTCGTCGATCTGGAGGCGGATCTGCTGCACGCGCTTCGTGAGGAGAACCGCCAACAGGAGGCGGCGGCCGTTGAGTGACTCGCTCTGCGACCGCCTCCGGGCCGCCTGCCTGCCGATCTGGACGGCGCTGCACGAGCACCCCTTCCTGATCGAGCTGGCGGCCGGGACCCTGCCGGAGGAGAAGTTCCGCTTCTACCTCGAGCAGAACCTGATGTACCTGCCCGAGTACTCGCGCGCGCTCGCGCTCGGCGCCGCCACCTCCCGCGACGACACGGAGCTGCGGGCCTTCGCCGCGGCGCTGGAGAACATCGTCGCGGTCGAGATCCCGGAGAACGAAGCGCTCCTGGTCGAGGTGACCGAGCTCGGTGCCGCCGACCGCGGCGGCACCCTGGAGATGGCCCCCGCCACCCTCGCCTACACCAGCTACCTGAACGCCGCCGCCTTCCGCGGCGGGCCGCTCGACGTGATGACCGTGATCATGCCCTGCGCCTGGAGCTACGGCGAGATCGCCCGTGGCCTCGACCTCGAGTCCAACGACCATCCCGTCTACCGCAAGTGGGTGGAGTTCTTCGCCTCCGACGACTACGACGAGCTGATCGAGAAGATGAAGGCAGAGCTGGAAACGTTCGCAACGACGTGCCCGACGGACGAGGACCACCTGGTCGAGCTGTTCAAGAACGGCGCCCGCCTCGAGCTGGGCTTCTGGGAGATGTCCTACTCCCTGGAGCATTGGGCCGACCTTAAAGTGGACGCACCGGCCGCCTGAGAGGGCTTGCGGGACTTCAATCAAGCCTCTCCTCGAGGCGATTCGGTCTGAGACGGCTGCCTCTTAGACTGGCGGGATCATGATGGGTGTCTGGTGACGAAATGAATCTCCGCGAAATAGAGGAGCGGGTTGCCACGCTTCAGACTGCTGAAGGATCCGACTTCCTTTTCGAGCTGCTCTGCGCCTACGGCATCCCGAAAGCGTCGGTGACGCGGTTGCGCTCCGGTTCCTACAACCGGTCGGATCGGGACGGCGAGTATCTCTGGAAGGACAAGGTCTTCTACCGCTTCGATGAAGGACCCGACGAGCAGCTCTACGCGATCGTCGATGACGCGATGCAGGAGAAGCGGATCATCCGCGAGCGTCCCCGCTTCGTCATCGCGACCAATGGCCGCAAACTTGTCGCAGCGGATCTGAGGGCAGGAGACAGACTGGACATTGCGATCGACGAGTTGCCCGGCCACGTGACTTTCTTTCTTCCCTGGGCGAGCATCGAGAAGACCCAGATCGAGAACGTCAGCTTGGCCGACAGGAAAGCGGCCGAGAAGATGGCGAGGCTCTACGACGAGATCATCAGGGTCAATTCCGTCGAGACTCAAGAGCAGATCCACGAGCTAAACGTCTTCTTCTCGCGGCTCCTGTTCTGTTTCTTTGCCGAGGACACGGGCGTGTTCGACACAGGCAGCTTCACCAACGCGATTGGCTCGCTCAGCGGCGAAGGCGGAGAGGGCGTCCACGAACTGCTCGACCAGATCTTCGACGTCCTCAACACCAAACCCGAGGAGCGGATCGGCGTCCCGTCCCACCTGCAGTCGTTCGCCTACGTCAACGGCAAGCTCTTCGAGCGCCATTCGAGCGCTCCGGCCTTCTCTGCGAAGGCACGGTCGATCGTCCTCGAATGCGGATCGCTGGACTGGTCCCAGATCAATCCCGACATCTTTGGCTCCATGATGCAAGCCGTCGTCCACCCCGGCGATCGCGAGAGCCTGGGAATGCACTACACGTCGGTCGAGAACATCAGGAAAGTCATCAAACCACTGTTCTTGGACGAACTGCAACTCACTCTTGATGCGGCGGACAGCAAGGCCAAGCTGATCCGGCTGCACGACCGCATTGCTGCGATCAAGTGCTTCGACCCGGCTTGTGGCTCCGGGAACTTTCTGGTGATCGCCTATAAGGAACTCCGCAGGCTCGAGCACCGTATCCTTAGTCTGTTACAGGAGCTCGATCCGCAGGCCCCGCTCACGCTGTTCGAGGACTCCCGCATCAAGCTCGAGAACTTCTACGGGATCGAGATCGACGACTTCGCGCATGAGGTCGCGATTCTCTCTCTGTGGTTGGCGAAGCATCAGATGAACATCGAGTTCAGGGAGATGTTCGGCGCGGACATCCGGCTGGTTCCCCTGCGGGACACGGCGAACATCGTCTGTGAAAACGCAGCCCGGACGGATTGGGACACGATTTGTCCGGTAGCTGCGGGAGATGAGGTCTACCTGCTCAGCAACCCGCCGTACCAAGGTGGGACGAAGCAAACGGCAGAGCAGAAGGCGGACCTCGTGATTGCGTTCGCCGACCGTGAGATCAACCGATATATGGATTATGTGTCGGCATGGTTGATCAAGGGCGCGGGCTTCGTGGTCGCTCACGACGCCGAACTTGGATTCGTAACGACGAACTCGGTGACGCAAGGAAACCATGTGGGTCTCCTCTGGCCCCATATCCGCGATGCCGCGGCGGAAATCAGTTTCGCGTACACGTCGTTTCCGTGGTCGAACAGCGCCAAAGGCAAGGCCGGCGTGACCTGCGTGATCATCGGTCTCTCGTCTGAGGGAAAGCGAACCACCAAGTGGCTCTACACGGGCGGGACCCGACGACGGGCGTCCACGATCAACGGCTATCTCGTTCCCGACGGCGCAGACGTGATCGTCTTCGCCAGCAACGAGCGCATCAACGCGTTCCCGCCGATGGTCTTCGGAAGCATGCCCCGAGATGGCGGAAACCTCATCCTCAGCCGCCAGGAGCGGGACGATCTCCTCCAGTCGTTCCCCGAGGCAGACCGCTTCGTCAAGCGATACACGGGGGCGGAAGAGTTCCTGCAAGGTGGAGAGCGGTTCTGCATATGGGTTGAGGACGTCGACGAGGCGGCCGCGGCGGCGATGCCTCCGCTCCGTCGACGGTTCGAACTGGTCAGGGCTGAGCGCCTGGCAAGCAAGGCGGAGTCGACGCGTAAGGCCGCCCAGGTACCGCATCGCTTTGTCCAGGTCGCTCATCGTGAGACGACCGCGATCATGGTCCCCCGAGTGTCGTCTCAGCGACGGCAGTACATCCCGATTGGCTTCCTCGACGGGGACACCGTGATCAACGACCAAGGCAACGCCGTCTACGGCGCCGAACCCTGGCTTTTCGCATTGCTGACCTCGCGAATGCACAACGTCTGGGTCCGCGCGGTCGGCGGGCGCATGAAGACCGACTATCGGTACTCGGCGACCCTCTGTTACAACACCTTCCCGGTTCCACCTCTTTCGGAGGACGCCAGGGCGTTGCTGTCTGAGCGCTCCTTCGCGGTGCTGGAGGCGCGTGAGCACCATTCAGACAAGACGCTCGCGCAGCTGTACGGGCCGGAGATGCCCGACGAGCTGAGGGAAGTGCACCAGTTCGTCGACGGCGCCGTGGACCAGCTGTACCGCAAGCGCCCGTTCCAGTCAGATGACGAGCGTCTGGAGATGTTGTTCGGTCTGTACCAGGCGGCGAACAACGGTCAGAAGGAACCCGCGCGGGAATTGGAGACCATCGATGCCTAATCTCATCGACGTCACCTACGGGCAGACCGGTGAGAGTACCTCGACCGACGCGCTGGGAATGCGCGATATGCAGCGCAAGGCTTTCGCTGCTCGTCGGAACCAGTATCTGTTGCTGAAGGCACCTCCGGCTTCGGGTAAGTCGAGGGCTCTGATGTTCCTGGCACTTGACAAGCTGTTCAACCAAGGGCTGAGGAAGGTGATCGTGGCGGTGCCGGAGCGGTCGATCGGCGCGTCCTTTGCGAGTACGAAGCTCACCGAGCAAGGGTTCTTCGCCGATTGGGATGTGGAGCGGCGGAACAATCTGTGCCTGCCCGGCTCTGATCAGGGCAAGGTCCAGGCAGTCATCGACTTTCTCGGAAGCGCCGACACTACGCTCGTATGTACGCACGCGACCCTGCGCTTCGCCCACGATGCCATCGACGAGGAGGCACTGAACGGAACGCTTCTGGCGATCGACGAGTTCCACCACGTCTCCTCCGACGAAAACAGTCGTCTCGGCGCGCTGCTGCGGTCGGTGATCCGCAACACCGATGCGCACATCGTCGCCATGACCGGCTCGTATTTCCGCGGCGATGCCGCGCCCGTACTGCTGCCCGAGGACGAGGAGAGGTTCACGAACATCACCTACAACTACTACGAGCAGCTCAACGGGTATACGTACCTCAAGAGTCTTGGGATCGGCTACCATTTCTACCAAGGCCGCTACACGGATGCCGTCCACGAAGTGTTGGACACGGACCGGAAGACGATCCTGCATATCCCGCACGTAGGGTCGGGCGAGTCGTTGAAGGACAAGGTCGCCGAGGTCGACTCTATCCTCGACAGCATCGGCAAGGTCATCGGCCAGGACCCCCAGACCGGTGTCATCACCATCGAGCGCAGCGGAGATGGTGCTCAAATCAAGGTAGCCGACCTCGTCAACGACGATCCCCGCGAGCGCGACAGGATCGTCAATCACCTTCGTCAGATCGGGCAGGCCGATGACATCGACCTGATCATCGCGCTGGGTATGGCGAAGGAGGGCTTCGACTGGCCGTGGTGTGAGCACGCACTGACGATCGGATACCGCGGGTCGCTGACGGAGATCATCCAGATCATCGGTCGGGCAACTCGTGACTCGCCGAACAAGACCCACGCCCAGTTCACCAACTTGATCGCCCAGCCCGATGCCGAGGACGACGAGGTCACCGTCGCGGTCAACAACATGTTGAAGGCGATCACCGCCTCGCTCTTGATGGAGCAGGTGCTCGCGCCCAACTTCAACTTCAAGCGCCGGCGCCCGGGAGACGAGACGCCGCCGTCCCCTGGCGATCTCAAGATCGGTGGTTTCGCCGAGCCCTCCACCGACCGGGTGAAGACCATCGTGGAGGCCGATCTGAACGACCTTAAGGCCAAGATCCTTCAGGACCAGCAAATGCTCAGGGCGATGCCGGGCAACCTCGATCCCGAGGTCATGAACAAGGTCCTGATCCCGAAGATCATCCGCGAGGTCTACCCGAATCTCGACGAGACGGAGGTGGAAGAGGTCCGCCAGCACGTCGTCGTCGATTCGGTGATCAAGAACGGTGAGATCAAGGAGGTCGGCGACAAGAAGTTCGTCTTGATGGCACGCAAATTCGTCAACATCAACGAGTTGCACATCGACCTCATCGACCAAGTCAACCCTTTCCAGAAGGCGTTCGAGATCCTTTCCAAGAGTGTCACGAAGCAAGTGCTGAAAGTGATCCAGGACGCCATCGACACGACCCGCGTGGCCATCACCGAGGACGAGGCCAGGCTGCTGTGGCCGAAGATCAACCTGTTCGTGAAGGAACATGATGGCCGCCGTCCAGATTTCCGGTCCCGCGAACCGTTGGAGCGTCGCATGGCTGAAGCACTGCTCTATATGCAGCGCCAGGTCCGTGAGCAGAACCTGCAGCCGCGATGACGATGGACCGCGAGACGTTGATGCTCATGCTCGCCGAGGACGAATACGGCCTGCTCAGGTCCCCTCCCAAGCGCGTGTCGGTGGCGGCCGACGAGCGACTGTTGGGCGCCTTCGGGGAGATCACCGAGTTCGTGCGCGCCCATGGCCGCGAGCCCGAACGGACGCCCGCGGATATGTCGGAGGCGAAGCTGGCAATGCGACTCAGGGCGATTCGCGAGAACCGCGAGCAGGCGGCAGCGCTGCGCGGCGCCGACGATCTCGGCCTGCTCGGCGAGGCACCGCCCGAGCCGGAGCCGGTGGTGATCTCGGTGACACCCCCTGAGACGCTGGACGATGCTCTCGCCGCCGATCCGTTCGGGATTCTGGACGGAGCCGGCGAGATTTTCGATCTGAAGCACGTACCTGCTACGCCGACCATGCCCGAACACGTGGCCGAGCGCGTCCCGGCGGCGGACTTCGATCAGTTCGAGCCCTTCTTCGCCGCTTGTCATGCCGACCTGCAGGCGGGGACAAGGAAGCTGTTGCCGTTCAAGAATCCGAGCGAGATCGAAGAGGGCAAGTTCTTCGTGCTGAATGGTGTCCTTCTCTACGTCGCCGAGGTGGGCGAGCAGGCCTTCGCCAAGAGCAACAAAGGGAATAACGCTCGAACGCGCTGCATTTTTGAGAATGGCACCGAATCCGACCTTCTCGTCCTGTCTTTGGGACGCAATCTCTACAAGGACGGTCGCCGCGTCACCGAGCCCGTAGAGGACGGACTGGCGCGCATGGGGTTGGAGCCGGAGACGAAGATGGGCCACATCTACGTCCTCCGTTCCCTCTCTGGGGATCCCCAGCTCGCCAGGTTCGCGAACGTCCACAAGATTGGCTCCACCGAGCAGTCGGTGGAGGAGCGGACCGCGGCCGCAGAGGCCGATACCACTTTCCTGGGAGCGCCCGTCGAACCAGTGGCGTCTTACCGGCTCCCCGCCGTCGCTGCCCGCGACGTTGAGTCGATGCTCCACAGCTTCTTCGCTCCCGCTCGTCTCAACATCTGGTTTGAGCGTGACGGCCGGCCGGTGGCCGATGTGCGTGAGTGGTTCGCTGTCCCTCTGGAGGTGATTAACGAGGCGGTGAACCTGATCCAATCGGAAAGCATCCAGAACTATGCGTACGACCCAGTGAAACGCGGCATCGTCCTTCGGTCCTCCTAGGAGAAAACCCCGTATCGACGCCCGCTGCGGAGGCTGAAGGCAGTTTCCCGACTCTCAGATAGTTTCATCCATTTCTTCACCTCTTTCGAGGCTCCAACGCGGAATGCAAAGGCTCCATCTCGGCGTTTCTCGAACAGAAGCACCCTCCCAACGTAAGTGTCGGCCGCACCCGACGTGCCAGGGGGCACGAGATGCAGCTTGTCCATCGAGTTATCGCCGAACCACAGATTTCGCGCTTCGCCGGCGTCGCCGCCGTACCCGAGCTGAATCGTGCCGATCTGAGTCTCCGGCTCGAGACATCGATTCGAGAAGCCGAAGAAGGTCCGCGTCCCGGCTTTCATATCGAGCTGATTGCTGCGGCCACCGCCAAGGTTGCCGTACATGTTCCCGGTTTCGATCCAAAGATGAGTCGCTGCCGCCAGCGCGGCAGCGATATCCGGCGGCATGGCGCGGAGGCCACTCACTCGGCGATTGGTGCTGGTGAACTCAAACTGAGGCCATCGTTCCCGCCTTCTGACCGTCTTCCTCAATTGCGAGTATTCGTTGAGAAGGGTGTCATCAAGCGTCGATGCGTCTTGCCAAACCTGCTCGAGGTTCGACATCTGCGCTTGCGCAGACGCGAGTTGTTTTAGGGCGTCCGGCTTCTGTTTGTCGGACCAGATCGCCGACACGGCGGCCTCAAAATTCCCATGTAAGGCGCTCAAGGTCAGATTTGCCGACCCGACCAGGAAGCCAAAGGGTGGCTTGCCGATTCCAGCGTCACTGCGATCAAGGAAGAGCCCCTTCGCGTGAGACGTGGATCGAGGTTGGAGGCTATGACGGAGAAGATGTCCTGCGTCGGGGATGCGGACCTCGCTCTCCGGCAGACCGGCAAGAATCCGAAGCGCATCGGGCTCGGTGAAGCCGAAGTCGGCTGACACGATCCAACGCTTCAACATGGTTCGCCAACGAGTGCTTGAGCCGAGGGCCATCGCATCGACGAACTCTTGGGCCCCCATCGCGGTCGCGTAGGCGAAGGCCGCACGAAGCCGGTCAAAGTCTGCCGTTGAGGCGAGAGCTTCGACCTGTGGAAGAACGAGGCCTTCGCTCGAAGGTGATTGGACGATCAGCTGAATTGATGCCATGGAAACGAGGCGCTAGGAGTCGAGAGGAGGTTCTTGATCGGTGCGCGGGCTCCTGCGCGCCGGACTGATCGTCTGGCACTCAGCGACCTCCTCCGCTCGACGGAGCCGATGGTGTGAAGTGCCCCGTCCTACCGCTGGCGCCCACCGCTGGATCTTCGGAGTGGACTCCCAAGGGCGGGTCGATGCCGATCCAGTCCGCCGACTGCATGGTGTCCATGAGCTCCTCGCCGGGTCTTCCCACCTGAACTCGCTTCGGCGGGGGTGCCTGACCTACAGTGCGCTCATGCCATGGTGGGACGGTATGCCGGAGGAGCGCTATTGGGTCGAGATCACCGACCGGACGAACCTCGGTGCCGATCTTGTCGCCCCACAGTTCGACGAGGACGGCCATTCCTACTGGGGCTATGACTTCGTGAACGATGTGGCGGAAGGCGACGTCGTGCTGCACTATGCCCCGCGGCCAGAGAAGGCCATCGCCAGCTGGTCGAGGGCGATCGGCGACCCGTATGAAGACGTCCTCATCTGGGGTGCCCATGGTCAGGCCGGAGGAAGGGGACCAGTCGAGCCGTACGAGCGCCCCGCCTGGCGACGTCCCTTGGAGGGTCCGTTCCCACTCCCCCGACCGGTCGGGTTGGAGGACTTCCGTGACGCCGAAGCGGCGATCCGGGGCGTCCATGATCGCTTGAGGGACCGGTTTCCCGGGCAGTCCCTCTACTTCCCGTTCCAGCTCTCCTCGCGCCGGCCGGTCCGTGCCTTCCAGGGTTACATGGCGAAATGGCCCCGTGAGCTCCTCGGCGTGATTCCTGACTTTGCGGCGCTCGATGAGTTTGCCGAGCAGACTCGCCCCACGCCGACGGACCCGGCCCCCGGAGTCTCCTCGACCGGCTTCGGTACCGACTACCGGCGCGCGGATGAGGAGGTCGTCACGAGCAGGAACCGTGATCCTCATTCCGTCGACCCCAACCTCGTGGACCGCGCATTGCGTGGCCATCGCCGAACCCAGAATCTGCTCCACGACGCGCTTGTCCAGGCCGGTTTCACCCCCAGATCTCCCGCGCCGGGTGAGCCTGAATTTGACATCGCCTGGGAAGACGGCGAGTCGATCTGCATCGCCGAGGTCAAGAGCATGTCGCACACGAACGAGGAGAAGCAGTTGCGCCTCGCGGTCGGCCAGGTGCTTCGCTACGCCTATCTACTTTCTGTCGGCCGTCCTGTAAGGCGCTTCATCGCCGTGGAGCGGGAGCCCCGAGATCCGAGCTGGCTCGACCTCACCACCGAACTCGGCATCAGCCTGATCTGGCCCGACACGTTTCACGCCGGTCTTCTGGGGAGGCGACCGTGATGACCACCGGACCCACGGTCTGGAGGGCGAAGATCCACAGTATGCGCGAGGACTTCCTCAGCGATGACCAGCGCGACCAGGCGCGCGCCTACTGTCGGCAGGCGGGCGTCGTCGGGATCGGCTGGGGACGCTGGACCCTGAAGGTTCCGGACGGGGCGCCCTTGGAGGACGTGCTCGCGGAGATCAGGGGGATCGAGGGCTGGAAGCCCGGCGGCCATACGGTTCGGCGCCTGGCCGAGGACGCGGAGGACGGTGACCTCGTCTGGAACCGGGACGGCAGCGGCGCCTACTGGTTGGGCCGGATAGCCGGTCCGTGGCGTTTCGACGGGTCGGCGGAAGCATCGAAGTGGGATCTGAACAACGTCCGTGCCTGCGAATGGCTCGCGCGGTCCTATCGCGACTGGGAGGTGCCGGGCGCCGTGGTGAGAAGCTTCACGGGTCCGGGGAGCTCCTTTTCGCGGGTGGCGCCCGACGAACGTGGTGGTTGGCGGGTCACCGAGTTGATCTGGCAACAGACGAAGGATCCGCATGCCAAGCATCCGGTCCTCGACCCCGAGGAGATCATCACCGACCTGCTCGACCCAATCGATGCGGAGGACATCGCCCTGCTCTACCTGCAGTCGCGCGGATGGCTGCTTCTGCCATCGAGCCGTATGAACGACACGCCACTCTACGAGGCTGCTTTCAAGCACATCGACGACGGCCGCCTTGCCGTCGTATCGGTCAAGAGCGGCGGAAAGAACCAGGTTCCGGTCGCCGCGGTGGTCGACGCAGTCGAGGGTCAGGGCGCCGAGGTGTTCGTCTTCTCGACTCACGAAAGCTTCGCCGGTGATCCGGAGGAGGTGGGCGCGACCAAGATCTCGAGGGCGGAGATCGCGCAGTTCATGTCGTCGAGACCGAAGCTGCTTCCGCCCCGTATCACTCGCTGGATCGACCTGGTCTAGCCGGAGAGTCAAGGTCGTATGGCTTGCCCCTCGACCGTGAGAGGCAGCAGAAGATCCCGCCGATGACCTACGCCCAGCCGCTCGACTGAGAAGAACCGCCCTGGAGACGTCCGGCTGCTCTCGGCGGCGGCGAGCGGGGTGTCGGTGGCGCCTTTGGCGAGCCGCGTAGCCGCTAACGATCCGGAAGGCCGCGGCCGTCAGGTCTCGATCGCGAAGAGATCCCACTCGCCTGGGGCACCCTTCAGGGTGTGGGTGCCGCGCCCCGCGAACTCGAGACCAGAGCCGACCACCAACTCCTTGACCGTGCTGGAGACGCGGACCTCGCCGGCGGCGGCGAGGGCGCCGATCCGAGCGCCGATATTGACCGTCATGCCGCCTACGTCGTCGCCGATCAGCTCGACCTCGCCGGTGTGGATGCCGGCGCGGACCTCGATCCCTATTTGCGATAGCTCGTCACGGATCGCGCAAGCACAACGAATCGCCCGGGTCGGCCCGTCGAAGACGAGGACCGGCACGTCGATCGCCGACAACACCTCGCGCGCGTCGATTTCGCGGTAGAGCTCGATCAGGGCGATCGGCCCTGCCGGGCTGGTGCCCTGACGCAGCAACCGCGACCACCATCGTCGGTACTCCGGGTCGCCCATCACGCTCGGCGCCCAGATGTCGATCGCCACCGGCCCGCCCCATTCCTGCTTCAGCAATTCGTATAGGGCATCCAGTGCCTCCCCCGGCACGCCTTGGGCGAAGTCGGGCGCCTTCACGATCCGAGGGAAGGTCCCGTAGAGGATCAGCGAAGACACCCGCTCCGGGTGGGTGGCCGCGAACAGGGCCGACATCGGCCCCCCCTCGGAAATTCCGAAGACCGCCGGCAGCCGGCAGCGGCGGCTTCCATCACTGCCCCGAGGTCGTCCATCGACTCCTCCAGGGTCGGTGGCCGCCCCGGCCGGTCGGAGAGACCCTGACCCCGCTTGTCGAAGAGCACCAGCCGCGAGAACGAGGCGAGCCGGCGGAAGAAGCGCGCAACCATCGGCTCCTCCCAGTAGAGCTCCACGTGGGACACGAATCCCGGCCCCGAGGACCAGTGCGCCCGTTCACAGGAGGTCCGAGTCGATCGAGCCAGGCGGATTCGAACCGCCGACCTCCTGGGATCCCCTCTCGCTCGGGGATTTGGCTTTCTGATGGGGTTTGTGGCAGGCGCTGGCGTCCATGCGGAATCGCCGATAGGCGGGGATATGCGCCGATATGCGGGGATTCGGGCACTCAAACGCACTAGTGCCCAATTACGGGGGGTCTGGTTAAAACCACGAGGGCTACATCGATCCCATGGCTCGCACCACCGACGAAGCATGGAGAGAGAGCGCGCGCCGTGCCCCGTTTACCGCGCGCCCGCATCCAGCTTTCTCTGGATGCCTGGGACGAACTGATCGCGTTCATGGATCGGGGGCGAGGCCGAACCCGATAGCTCACAAAGCTCTTCTTGCGTCACTCTGCTGAGCGGACTCGCACAGCCGCCCTCAGGGTGCGATCCGTGGCGTTCCGATCGCGGGGGTAGATTGGGCCGGATGATTTCCTTCCGCGGCGACCAGGCTGAGCTCTCACCGGCCGTCGGCCCGAGCTTGCTGCGGGAGACGGGGGACTTCCGCAGGCGTGTCGAGGGCCGACGCTTAGAAGTGTCTGGTTCCCTCGGCGAGGGAAGGGCATCCCTCGGTCAGGTCTTCACCCCGTTGAACGCGGCGGACCTCCTAGTGGAGATGATTGAGCCAAGAGCCGATCTCCGACTTCTGGACCCCGGTGCCGGAATTGGCTCGTTGACCGCGGCGGCGGTATGCCACTGGCTTTCATCTCCCGGGCCGGAGAAGATGGAGGTCGTCGCCTACGAGCTCGATCCTGCGCTGGTCTCTCACCTCACGGAGACGCTCCGCGAAGCCGAGAGCCTGGCTTCGAGGTTTGGAAGGGTTCTGCGCCATGAGGTCCGGCCGCTCAACTTCATCCTTGATCCGCCGGATGTAGAGGAGGCGACCGTCGTCTTGATGAATCCCCCGTACCGGAAGCTGGCGGGAGCGAGTCCTGAGCGGAAGGCGCTCGAACGTCTGGAGCAACCTGTCCGGGTCTCCAATCTCTACGCGGCCTTCATGGTCCGCGCCGTCCGATCACTCGGTGTAGGCGGTCAGATGGTCGCGATCACGCCTCGTTCGTTTGCTAATGGCCCGTATTTCCGTGAGCTCCGAGCCGACCTTCTCGCCCGGGCATCGTTCGACCACGTCCATACCTTCACCGCCCGTAACCGGGTTTTCTCTGATGCCGCGGTGCTACAGGAGAACATCATTTTCTCGATGCGGGTCGGGGTCGATCCGGGCCCTGTCACGGTCACTTCGTCGAGGGATGCGACCGGTGGGTCGGAGACATGGACGGCGCCTCACGAGCAGATCGTCCACCCAGGAGATCCGCAAAGCTTTGTCCGGCTGCCGCTCAACGAAGAGGCGACTGCGGTGGCGGAGGCCATCCTTGACTTGCCATGCTCGCTGGAGGATCTCGGCCTCTCCGTCAGTACGGGTCGGGTCGTCGACTTCCGTGCGAGGAGCTTCCTTCGCCCCGGACCGGAGAGCGGCACGGTCCCGCTCGTCTACCCGCAGAATCTGCGCGACGGGACCGTCAGTTGGCCGAGGAAGGGCCGGAAGGCCCAAGGCCTGGTCCGGGACACCGAGACCGCCGGGCTCCTTCTCCCCAACGAACACTACGTCCTCGTGAAGCGGTTCACGTCGAAGGAGGAGGCCAGGCGCGTCGTCGCGGCGCTTAGTTCTCCGCGTGACTTTGGATCGGTAGACCACGTCGCATTCGAGAATCATCTGAACGTCTTCCATGACCGCGGTCGGGGCCTGGACGAGACCTTGGCTACCGGGCTGAGGAACTATCTGAATTCGCGATTGGTCGATGAATTCGTGAGGCAGTTCAGCGGCCATACGCAGATCAACGCGACGGACCTCCGTGAGCTCCGCTATCCGTCGGCCGCAGACCTCAGAAGGTTGGCCGGCGAAGAGGTGACGGTCGGGTCGATCGTGGCCCGGAAACAAGAGTCCTACGCCGCGGCCGCATGACGAAAGAGCCCCCGGACCTCGTCCAGGAAGCGAGAAAGGTGCTGGCTGAACTCGGCTTCGACCGGTCGAGGTCAAACGACCGATCGGCCCTCACCCTCCTGGCCTTGCTCGGGCTCCGGCCGGAAATGGAGTGGTCGGAAGCAACCAACGACCTCTACGGCGTGACGCCGCTCATGAACTGGATGGCATCGGAGTTCGGCAAGCGGTACAAACCGAACACGCGTGAGTCGGTGCGGCGCGAAACCCTCCACCAGTTCATGGAAGCCGGGCTGGTGGCGCTCAACCTTGACGATCCGAAACGGCCGATCAATAGTAAGGACAACGTCTATACGTTAGACCAGGATGCCTTGGTCCTCTTGCGGGCCGTCGGGACCTCAGCCTGGGACCGGAAACTCGAGAGGTATCTCAAGAAAAGACCCGGCCTGATCGAGGCGTATGCAGCCATACGCGAGCAGAAACATGATCCCGGTCAGCCTGCCTGCGGGGGGCGAGATCCGTCTAACGCCCGGCGGCCAGAACGTTCTCATCGCCGCGATAGTGTCGGAGTTCTGTCCCCGCTGGACGCCGGGCGGCCATATCGTTTACGTGGGCGACACCGGCAAGCGCGAGGTCCAGCTCCTCGACCACGAGATCCTCGCCGCGATCAATGTTGTACTCGATGAACACGGCAAGCTGCCGGATCTCATTGTGTATCTGCCGGATCGAAACTGGCTCGTACTCCTCGAGGCCGCCAGCACGCACGGTCCCGTCGACTCGAAGCGTCATTCGGAGTTGATGGGCCTGTTCGAGAGTTCAACGGCCGGGCTGGTGTTCGTCTCATGCTTTCCGGACCGGGCTGTAATGCGAAGGTACCTTGCCCAGATCGCATGGGAGACGGAGGTCTGGTGCGCCGACGCTCCGGATCATCTGATCCATTTCAACGGTGAGCGGTTCCTGGGTCCCTACTCCGGCGAGGACTAGCCGAGGCAAGGCGACACCCCCAACGCTCCGTAGCACGCTCGCGAGCATGGGGTGAATCCGGAGACGACCGAAGCCTCACCCGAACCGGTCAAGTACGAAATTGAGATAGGCGCTCACCCGCGGGTTGACCAGAACTTGACCCGGCGACAGTAGGGCAGTGCCAAGCGCTGCCAGCTGACCTGAGAAAAACTGCCGTGAACAGGAGAAGTCGATGGAGCTAGGCGGACTCGAACCGCCGACCTCCTGGGTGCGATACAGGCCATCCGGGCCTCCGTGCGGGCTGGAATTTCCCATTCTGGAGCGGTATGCGGTAGGTCGACTCGGCCCTCCGAGTGCCCCCGATATGCGCGGATATGCGCCGATATGTGGGCATTCGGGCACTCAAACGCATTAGTGCCCAACCTGGGCGAGGCGGTTTAAACCGTGTACGGGTTGGGGTTGGGGAACAGCCCCCTCAGGGTCGGCTGCCGAATCGTGGGAGTACCTCCGCGCCCAGGGAGGGTGTCAGTTCTGGGCTTGGACGATGCTGATGGCGAGCAGGTCGGCCTTCGGGTCGGTCGTCACCTTGATCGGCCTCCCCGGTTTACCCGTGGCGACCCTGATCGGGGTCAGCGTGCTGTTGCCGTTGCCGACCACATAGGCGGTCCGACCGTCCGGGGTGAAGGCGATCCAATGGGGCTGCGATCCCGGCTTGAGATTGGTCGCCGAACCCACTTTCACCGGGGTGGTCGTGAGATCGAGGGGCATGACCTCGTCGATCTCGGGCGCGCTGCCCGCGATCGCCACGTAGGCGGTCCTGCCGTCGGGGGATATCTCCATCTCGATCGGCGGGCCCGAGACCGGGATCGGCGTTCCGGCCGTGTTGGTGGGCACGTCGATGGGCGTGATCGAGTTGCTGCCCTTGTTCGCGACGTAGGCGGTGCGGCCATCCTGGCTGATCGCGACCCAATTGGGGTGGAGACCTACGCCGATCGAGGGCAGAACCTTGCCGCCGGCGCCACCCTGGGTGACCTGGATCGGAGTGACGGTGCTCCCGGGCGCTTCTTCCGTGCCCCAGTTGGCCACGTAGCAAGTCCGCCCGTCCGGAGTGAAGGCGACCGTGTTCGGCCCGACCTCGGGCACCGAGATCGTCTGCCCTACTTTTCCGGTGACCACGTTCACCGCGGACACCGTCTTGCCTCCGTAGTTCGCGACCCATACCCACCGCTCGCCCGAACGGGGAACGAAGGCGATGGCGACGGGCTCGGAGCCCACCCCGATCGCCTTTCCCAGCCGTCCCGTCGCCAGGGTTATGGGCACGACGGTGTTGGTGCCCTCGTTCGTCGAATATCCGGTCTTGCCGTCCGCGGTGACCACCAGGTCGTTGGTCCCCGCTCCCCGGCCGACCTTGATCGGGGCCCCGGGCTTGTTGTCCGTGAGGCTGATCGGGAAGACCGACCCCACGCCCGGCGCCTTGCCTTCGTCCTCGGCGTTCGTCACATAGGCGATAAAGCCCTTGCTGCTCGAGGCGCTGGATGAGGCAACCGACCAAGCTGCAAACACCGACAAGACGAGCAGTCCACTCGCCACGAGTGCGAGCCGTCTGATTCGGAATCGATCGCGTCGACTGGATTTCGGAGCCATGATGCGGAGGCTAATCGACAACCGATCTGAGTGGGTGCCGATTGACTGTCGGCCCAGGCGATGAAGAAAGAGGTTTGGCCGAAGGGCGGGCCAGAACTCCATAAAGGTTGAGGCTGGCCGATGTCCACCCGCCGAGGTGGATTCGAACCGGGTCAGCCTCTTCCGCGGGTCCGTAGCTTGGAGCTGGGCGAGGAACCGGTCGAGAAGCTCGTAGAGCGGAATCCGCTCGGCGGCCGAGGGGCTCGGCTCGAATGGGGCCGATGGAGACGAATGTGCCCGCTTGTAGGAAGTTCAGGTCGATGGAGCTAGGCGGATTCGAACCGCTGACCTCCTGGGTGCGATGTTCTAGGTTCCCTCTCCCTCTGAGATTTGGCTTTCTCATGAGGTTTGTGGTTCTAGGCCGGAGCGCTCGCAGGATCGCGGATAGGCGTGGATATGCGCCGATATGTGGGGATTCGGGCACTCAAAGCCACGAGTGCCCAACTTGGGGCGTTGCGGTTCAAACTACTTGCCGCGGAAACGGTTAGCCGTCGTCTCGGCCTCGGAAACGCAGCCCGAAGCCCTCTGGCACCAGCGTTTTCCGACCGAGGCCCTCTGGCTCGCCGTTACCTGAAGATTCAGAGGGCTCGGCCGACGAAAACCGGCAGGTGGTGGTTTAAACCCAGGATGGCGGGTTGACCAAAGCCTGTCGCTGGGTCGCCTGACCGGTTGTCGGCAGCACCTGCGAATCTGCCCGGAAGCCCATACCAGCCAGGTGATGCGGCAAGTCCCGACCTAGGAACGCCCCGTGTTATTGACCGCGAGTCCTCGTCCCTGGCGAAGACCTGAACCTGTACTTCATCGCCCGCGCCGGCTCCTTCTATCTGGAATGCCGGGACGTCGGTCGACTGCCAGACGCTCCACGCTCCACATTCGTCACACGCAGGTGGTGACGAAAATCACTCAAAATGCCCTCTGGGTAGCCCAGCACTCGAAAAACTATGAAGAACCGCTCGGCTGGGTAGTGTCCCGGATCGCGAAAAATGAACACAGATACCTAGGTCACGACTACGAACTCTACGTCTTCCAGCCCGAATACGGAGCCGCCAATATCGGATAGGCCGTCTCCCCCTGATCTAAAGGCAGTGCGGAGCGAGCCGTCTCGGTTGTAGACTCCGTAAGGGAGATGAACTCCCTCAGGCGCGAATCGCTCGTGTGGCTCCTCGTGAGCGTCGGTCTAGTTGCTCTGGTGGCCGTGGCGTGCGCCGGTGCCATACACCAGGCCTGTCATAACGCACTCCCATTCGAACCTCCGCAGGCTGGAACGGCACGAGCCTCTTACTGTGAAGCTGTCGAGCCCACGTACCCTTGGGTCAGCTTCACGGTTCTACCTACCGCTCTCGTCGGAGTGATCGGCCTGGTCACGATCCACCGAACCACGAAGCTGCTGCTGATGCTGTCGTTCAGCGTCTGTGCCCTTCTCGTCGTCAATGCGGTGGTAGCGAATAGTCTGACCTCTTCCTACTCATATCCGTGATGGGAAGTGCTCGACCCACACTCGATCAACTACGGCTGCGACGTCGACGCCGACGCTTTGTCTACGGACTGGTTCTCCTGGGTCGAGCTACTCAAGTGCGACAAGTGAGCCGACTTATCTGCGCGGCGCTGGTCGCAGCCGTGACGCTCGGGTCGTGGACCTGGCCACCGGCTGATTCGGGTGCGCAGAAGCCTGAGAAGAGCGGCCACTTCGAGGTCTTCGTCGGTGGAGGGCCCGACCTGAAGCTGCGGATCGGCATCCTCCACGGGAACGTCTTCTACACCACTCGTGCCGTCGTTCGATGTGCGGACGGCTCGGATCATCGGATCCTAATCGTCGAAGGAGGGCGCGGCGGCAGGGTCGCCCGAGACCGCTTCTTTGATCATTCGGAATTCACGCCGGCGCAACCTGGCGTCGCTCAACCCGGTTTGCATACGCATGTTGCGACGGACCTCGAAGAAGAATTGAAGCGGCCGCAGCCTGCTGAATTCAGATCAATCCAAGGCCACGTTCATGGCGAACGCATCACCGGGCGCATACGGTTTTGGATCGGCACGACCCAGAGTGCGCGACCTGCGCACGGTAGATGCGGCTCTGGGAGCCCCGGCGGCCGTTGGATACGGTTTCGCGCTTCACAGAAATGACCACCGCGCCATCTGCTTTCGGTTGCCCCGGATGATCCAGGATTCCCATAGAACCTCTTTCTTGAATGGAAGCCCTGCACGAGCGCCCAGGGTGCCGCTCGATAGCGGGCATCCAGCTGCTCACCCCGGTCGAGCCATTCGCCTACCTCCGACCATCCGGCCGCCGGCAACTCCGCTCCCGCTCCGTCGGCAGCGCTAGGCATCGCCGATCGTGGGGAACCGGAGGACTGCGGCGGCCCCGGTCCTCCGGTGGTGGTCGAGCAGGCCTGCGAACTGGCTCGCCGCCATCCTCTGCCGGATCTCCTGTGCGTGACGGGCGTCGTCGAACAGGTGCGTGTAGACGTCGAGGGTGATCGTGGTGCTCGCGTGGCCGAGGATGCGGCTGACCTGCGCGACGTCGAGGCCGAGGTCCACGATCAGGTGGCTGGCGAAGGTGTGGCGCAGGTCGTGGAAGCGGAGCGCGGGGCCGTCGCCGTCGTCGAGGCGGGCGTCATCTGCGGCTTTCTTCAGCACCCGTCTCGCCACGTTTCGGACCCCGTAGGGCGTGCCTCGCGAGGTCGCGAAGACCCAGTCGGTCGCCGAGGCGAACGGCGTCTCCCGCCGGTGTGCGACGAGGCGGTCGGCGAGTTGCGGCAGCAGCGGGACCTCCCGCACCGACGCGGGCGTCTTCGGCGGGACCCTTCGCGCCGGTTCACCCCGGTGGGCGCGGGAGAGCTGCGCCCTGACCCGGATCAGCCCGGCGGCGAAGTCGATGTCGGCCCAGGTCAGGCCGAGCAGCTCGGAGATCCTCAGGCCGGTGTAGAGGGCGGTCTCGACCTGGAGGCGGCCGCCGGGTGGGCAGCAGTCCAGCAGACGGGCGACCTCCTCGCGGCCGAGCACCCGGCCGCGCGACCAGCGCGGCGGCCGCGGTCGCTCGTCGGGCTCCAGCAGCTCGACCGGGTCGGCGACGATCCAGCCGCGCCGGCGGGCGAAGCGCAGGACGCTCTGCAGCGTCGCCAGGGCGTTGGCGGTCGTCTTCGGCGAGCGCCCCGCGGCGCGCAGCTCGCCGATCAGCTCGGCGACGTCGTCGACGGTCAGCGACGAGATCCGCCGCCGGCCGAGGCGGGGCAGGATGTCGTGGTCGAGGTGGAAGCGGTGCGCCTCCCAGGTGCGCCGATGGCGTTCGTCCGCCGCCACCATCGCCTCGAAGCGCGCGCCCCAGCGCGCCGCGACGGTGTCGAGCCGCAGGCGCGGCGAGGCGGGCACCCGCCCGGCCGCGAGTCCCGCGATTAGCTCCGCCCGGACGCGCCGGGCGGCCTCGATGTCCCCTTCGCAGGTGCGGAAGTGGAGGCGCCCGGCGTGGCGGGCGCAGATCGCGAGGCGCCCGTTCGGCTGTCGGTAGATGCCGCGCTCGACCCGGGTGCGGCTGGGTTCGGTGGCGGTGGCCATCCCGGCCTCCTTCCGACGGCGCCGCCCCGGACCGCGGAGGTTGACCTGCCGTTGACTACGTCAGATCATGGTGAAGACAGAACGCCTCGGACGCAACCGGAAGTCCGTCGGGTGCAGGGAGAAAGGAGTGGAGCTAGGCGGATTCGAACCGCCGACCTCCTGGGTGCGATTCGCTGAGAATTTGGCTTTCCGATGCGGTGTGCGGCCCTCCTCAGGAGGGCTCTTGGAATCGCGGATAGGCGTGGATATGCGCCGATATGTGGGGATTTGGGCACTCAAACGCGTTAGTGCCCAATTTGTCGGGAACGGTTTAAACCGCGGCCCTCTGACTCCGCGTCGAAGGAAGGCGTGCGGGGGACTAGGCCGCGAGCCTGTCCGGGTTTTCGCGCTCGCGCTCGTCGCGCGTTAGCTGGTCAAAGCGCTCGACCGTTACGACCACGGCCCTAGGAGCGTTTCGCGTCGTCAGGACTAGCTGGTCCACCTCTCCGCGTTCGAGCCGCCCTAGTTCCTGCGGCAACTCGCGGGCCGCTTTCTTGGTGGGGACGATCTCATCAAGGCGAACTCGAAATTGCATGCTTCCTCCTGGGGGGTTGGCCTGTGCGCAAACTTAGTTACGGCACCGGTCGCGATAGCCCCTGAGGCGCCTGGAAGTGCGTCCTTTGCGATGCCGTCCGAGACGCTCCGTACGCTCGTCGGGATGATGTGGCAGAGCCCTCCCCAGACCGCCAAAAAAGCCGCGATACCCGCGGTACTGCGGTGGTCCTCGAGATGCGCGCTCGCAGATCCGTTGAAGTCCAACGTGGGGGACGTTCGGTGATGCTCGACGCCTATTCACGTCGTGCCCGCCTCGCGCCCGCGGCGCTCGCGGCCGGACCGCCGGTCGTGCTCGCGGGCGGCTCGGTGCTGGCGCTCGAACGAACGGGCGGCGTCCTCGGCTTCCTCTTCGCGGCCCTGCTCCTCGCCCTCTGTGGTCTCGTCCGCAGTCGCGGGCGCTCGATCGAGCCGCGTCTCTGGTCGGGCTGGGGCGGTGCACCGACCACGGCGATCTTGCGCTGGTCGGGACCGGTCCCCGAGCACACCCAACGCCGTCGCCACGTCCTGCTCGAGTCGATCCTCGGCGAAGCGCTGCCGACTCGGGCCGAGGAGGAGGCCGATCCGAAGGGCGCCGATCGGCGCTACGAGACCGCCGTCGCCGCTCTGCGCGATCTGACCCGCAGCCGCTCCGAGTTCCCCCTCGTCGCCGAGGAGAACGCCGAGTACGGCTTCCGTCGCAACGCGCTCGGGCTGAAGCCCGTGGCACTCGCGATCGCCGCTGCGACGGCCCTCGCCGCCGTCGCCCTGGCCGTGATCGACCATGCGCCGGGACATTTCCTGCCTGCCGGCGCGGCCGCGGTGGCGGCGATCGTCGCTTGGGCGGTGGTCGTGCGTCCCGCCTGGGTGCGCGCCGCGGCGGAGCGCTACGCCGAGCGACTGCTCGAGACCTGCGAGTCGTTGGGTCGCCCGATCACCGAAACCAAAAAGCGGCCGGCGAACCCGGCCGGCCGAGTCAAGGAGGCCTCCGATGGCTGATTTCGAGACGATCTTCGTCGACGTCGGACAGGGCGACAGCACCCTGATCCGCCTGCCCGACGACGAGTACATGCTGGTCGACGTCTGCCGCCGCCAGGGCGACGGCATCGACCTCTTCAAGCTGCTCGACGACCGCCTGCCCGAGGGTGAGGACGGGCGCCTGCGGTTGAAATATCTGGTCATCACCCACGCCCACGACGACCACATCTGCGGCATCGGCGACCTCTACGACCGCTACCAGGTGGAGTGGCTCTGGCTGCCCCAGCACGAGGAACGAAAGAAGATCGCCAAGCACTTCGGCGACTACCAGCGCGTCGTCGACGAGCACCCCGACGAGAAGATCAAGCGCCCGCAGGGCAGCCGCACCCCGCTCGAGGACAAAGACGCCGACTACGACCTCGGCGGGGACATCAGCATCCGCTGCTTCTCGCCTCCCGGCTACATCGAGATCGACGAGACCCTGAGCGAGGAGGAAGCCAAGGCGAAGGTGCACGAGAACTGCCTCGTCCTCCGGATCACCTACGAGGGCGGTACCTCGGTGATGTTGACCGGCGACTCGAACCTCGCCTGCTGGCAGCGGATCGTCGACTACTACGACGACGATGACGACGAGGCGACCGGCACCGAGGTGCTCTCCGCCGACGTCCTCTCGGGCTCCCATCACGGCTCGCGCACCTTCTACAAGCCCGGCGACGAGGACTCCGAGCCCTGGCTCGCGGGCCTCGAGACGATCGCCCCCGACCTGGTCGTCGTCTCGGTCGGCGCCGACAACGACCACGGCCATCCCCACGCCGACATGATGGGCGCCTACCGCGACCAGTGCGGCACCGAGAACGTGCACGAGACCGCGCAGTCGGGGACCGTCCTCGTCGAAGTCGACTCCGGCGGCGACTACGTCCTGGCCCTCGACCCGGGCAACTACGCCGAGGACTACGCCTGGGACGACGAGGACGACGGCGATGATGACCGCGGCGGCGCTGCGAAAGGAGCCCTTGCGGGGGTCGCCGTCGCGAGCGGTGCGGCCCTGGTCGCCGCCGGGGTGAAGCGGCACCGCGACCGCCGCAGCCGCACCCGCCTGGACAACCAGCCGGCGGCGTGAGCGACTGGCGCCATCGCTTCCCGGCGATCTACGCCGAAGAACAGCGTTTCTGGACGCGCAAGGGATTCGAGGAGACCGAAGACGAGCGCGGCCGGGTCGGCTTCCGCGGCCGGGTCACCGTGCGGCGGAAGACCGACCACGGCCTCGAGCACCGCGACTTTCTCGTCAGCTTCGACTACCCGCCGGGCTTTCCCCACGTCCAGCCGCAGGTCCGCTTCATCGATCCACCTATCGAGGGCGGCCGCCACCAGGCCCCCGGCCCGGATGGGGCACCCTGCCTCTTTCCGCCGCGGCTCTGGGACCGCCAGATCGGGCCGGGGGAGCTCTTCGAGGCGACCAGGCGCTGGCTCGGCCACCACCTCGCCGGCGATTTCCCGCGCGAGCTCGCCCACTACGAGCTGCCCGCCTACTTCCCGCCCTCCGGCGAGGCGGTCCTCCTCTCCGCCGCGGCGATGTCGGGATTCGCCGCAGATCGAGACGCCGGCACCTTCTCCGTGGTGCCGCTGCTGGGGCACCCGGTCAGTGTGCTCGAATCGATCGACACTCGCCGGGTCGGCGGCGAGTTGTTGGATGCGCTAGCCGGCGGGCGAGAGCTCCGCGGCGATCGGCGACTGCTCCACTGGTATCGCCTCCCGAGCGAACCGGAGCCCTTCGCCACCAGTCGACCGCTGGAGGAGATCCTCGCCGCCTCCGGCCACCGCGTCGTCTTCGCCCATCACCCGCGCAGGAGGCGTCACTCGGTCGGCCTGCTCTTCCCCGATCGCGTCTTCGAGGAGGAGCGCCTGCTGATCGTCGACGTGGCCGTGTCCGAGAAGGACGGGCCGCAGACGATCCTGAATGGCCGCACGGTCCGCGCGCCCGAGCTGCACGTCGTCTCGCGCGAGCGGATGGCGCGCCGGATCGAGGCGGTGCGTCCGCTCGAGCGGCTGGGGCGCAAGTCGGTCGCCTGCTTCGGCCTCGGGGCGATCGGATCCCAGCTGGCGCCGGCGCTGACCCGCGAAGGCGTCGGCGCGACCGTCCTCTGCGATCCCGACCGCCTGCGTCCCGGCAACGTCGTCCGCCACTTTCTCGACCTGACCGCGGTCGGCCAATCGAAGGCGCTCGCGATGGAGACGGCGCTCGAACGCATAAACCCCGAGATCGACACCGACCCGCAGGAGGCCAACCTGGACGACCCCGGCGTGATCGCCACGGCGATCCGCGGCGCCGACCTGGTGATCGCCGCGATCGGTGAGGAACCGACGGAGGAGCTCCTCTTCGAAGTCCTCTGCGAAACCGAGGAACGCCCGGCCTTCCTCTGCGTCCGCACCCTCCACGCCGGCGACGCCTTCCGCGTCTTCGTCGTGCGTCCCGGCGCCGACGCCTGCCTCGAGTGCCTGCGCGCCTATAAGGACGAAGGCGCGAAGGAGTGGATCGAGGTGCCGGGCGCAGAGCTCGCCGAGATACAGGAAGAGGGCTGCGCGACCAGCGCCCTACCCGGCGCCGGTCTCGCCTCCACCCAGGCGGCCGACTTCGCCGCGGCGCGTGCGCTCGACCTACTCGAGGGCCGCGACCCCGGCGCCAACCACTGGCTCTGGGTCGAGCGGCCGATCCCCGGCGACCCGCGCCTCGCCGACAGCCTGTGTCTGCACAAGGCGACCTTCCCGCCGCGGCCAGGGTGCGCCGTCTGCCGTGCTTGAGCGGGTCCTGATCGAACCGGCGGTGCGCGCTTCCCTCGCGGGCCACACCCGCACCAAGCCCGCGGTCGAGACCGGCGGCATCCTCCTCGGTCGCCGCAGCGACGCGGCCACTCTGCTGCTCACCCGTGCGAGCCCGCCCGGCCCGCGGGCACGACACCGGCGCTTCTCCTTCCTGCGCGACACCGCCTTCCTACAGCGCTACCTGGATGCCGCCCACGCCCGTAGCGGGGGAGGGGAGGACTACGTCGGCGAGTGGCACGTCCATCCGGCTCTGGATGCACCGCCGAGCCGCACCGACCGCCGCTCGCTGCGGCGGATCGCCCGCAGCTCGCGCTACGCGGTGAGCGAACCGATCTTGGTGATCGTCGAGCACTCGCCGCCCAGGTTGCGACTGCGTTGCTACCGCTTCACCGGCCGCCGTCGGGAGATGGAGACGGAGCTGGCACTCCTCGATCCCGACCGAGACTGCGGCGCCGGGAAGGGAGCGGGGGAGGTATGAGAGTCGGCCCGCGCGGATCCGATCGACCGTCGCCGTTCCGGCTTGGCGGTCACCTACCATCGAGGAGGCGATGAAAGGCGTGCAGACGAGACCAGAACTTCCGCTCGGCTTCCAGTCCGAGCTGCGACATTTCGGTAAGACCCGGCGTGCCCTCGACAGCTACCTGCAGGGCCCCGCGTTCGGCAAAGAAGCGCTCGGCCCGCGTGGTGCCCTCACGATCCGCGGCGGCTTGGACCCGAGTTTCGGGGCCTTTGACGCCTTCCAGGCCGATCACCTGAAGGCGCTCGAGTCGATCCGCTCGAGTCTCCTCGGGGTCGGATCCCCCGCGGCATCGGGGCTGATCGCCGGGACCCCCAAGTTCGCCGACATCACCACCGGCGTCGGCGCGGGCCTTCACGACGACATTGCAAAGACGGCGAGGATGGTCGGCTTCGGTGGTCTCTCGGGGAAGGTCGAAGAGAGCGCTCGGATCGCGATGCAGGGTGTCGGGGCCGAATCGAAGGCCTTCGGGGTGGACCCCGACTTCGTCCGCGACGCCTCCTCGATCGCCTTCGGCCAGTCGGGGCGGACCGGCGACCTCATCGGCGACGCTGCGTTCGGCGCCATGGGCGTCTTCGGGAAACATCACACCGCGAACATCGAGAAGCTCACCAGGAGCTTCGGGTCGATGTCCTCGAGAGAGAGCACCGCCGCCCTCGCCGGACTCCGTGGTGTGTTCGCCGACCAGGACGACTTCCTGAAGGTCTCCCGCGAGACCATGCGCGCGATCCGCGGTGTGACCTCCGGGTTCGGCGCGGCGGAGAACTTCGACCTGAACGGATACCTCCCTGCTCACCGGCAGTGGGGCGCCGAGGAGCTCTCGCTGATCGGCCGGGGGATCGTCGACCAGGCTCGGCTCGAGAAGCTCTCCAGCGCCGTGCTCACCGGGTCGGAGTCCATCGGCCCCGACATCTCCGAGATGACCCGCGGGATCTTCGAGCGCGGTATCGGCCCCTGGGCCAAGGGCGGGATCTTCGGCGCGCAGACCCTCGGCTCCGCCTTCGAACTGAGCTCCGTCCTCGGCGTCGATGGCTCCAGCAGACTTCCTGGCCTTGAGGTGACGGCGTTCGGCGCGGGCCTCGACCCCACGATGACCCGCGGGCTCATCCGCGATCTCGGCGCCGAGTTCGATTTCGCCCGCGGATTCACCGACGGCTCCATGTGGACCGGCCTGCCTGGCTTCACCTCCCCGACGAGATGGTCGGATCTGCTGGCGAGCGCCGAGGCGGCGCTCGACGTGTCGGTGTCAGACGTCGCCGAAGAACTGGATGACGAGGACGCGATCGGTGCGCCGACGCCGGCGGCCCTCGCCCGCCGGATGCGTGAGAGGGGCTTCTGGCTGCCCGTCCCGACCAGGCGCGACGGAGCCTTCTGGCTCAACCTCCTGGTCGCGGTCGACACCGTGAGCGAAGCGATCGCGGCCGGCGACCCCCGCAAGGTGCTCTTCGCGCTGATGAGCCTCGCGGCCCTGACGATGACCTGGCCGGGCGACTCACGGCCCCGAGACTGACTCCCGGGCCCCGGCCCCGACAGGGCCAATCTTCTCCGGCGGGCCCCTCTAGGACTCCGGCCCGCCTCGGCCCTCGGGTTCCTCGGCCTCGGCACCCTCGACGCTCGCGACCGCCATCTCCGCCAGCAGTGCGTCGAAGGTCGTCTCCGAGACCGGGGCGCCCGGTCCGGTGCGCCAGGCCGCCCGCGGCGAGGGTCGGCTGCCGACCTCCACGCGCGCCCGCACGAGGAGCGACCCGAAATAGGCGATGCTGAGCGTGACCGCCTCGGCGCCGGCCGGCATGAAATAGAGGAGGTGTTCGGGGGGCCGCAGGATGTGGAGCTCGAACGGATTCGGTTCGCCCGGCAGGCCGAGTGCCTTCGACCCGTCCTCGTTCACCGGGACCTCGTCCCAGAGCCAGCCGTGGTATTTGGCCGCATCGGGAGTGTCGAGCCAGTCTTCGTCCAGCACCAAGGAGAGGCATCCGAGGGTCACCTTGGTCGCCATCCGCAGCCAGACGACGCCATCGACCCTGGCCCGCACCCTCACCATCCCGGAGTCCTCGGCCTCCGTCGGTTCCCCGGGCGGCTCGAACTCCCGTCCTTCGCCCTCGACATCACGGCGCACGCGAGCGAGGAGCTTCTCGTACTCGGCCCGGTCGGCCGCCCGGATGAAGATCTCCTCGCCCTCGCGCACGATCGCGGCGCGGACGCTCGCCCTCCAGGGGCCGCTCCCGGTGCGCAGGTCGACCGGGGTACCGTCCTCGAGCGAGGCCTCCATGCGGGGGCGCATGCGATCACCCCGCGGGGAATGCAGCGCGCGGGCCATCGCGATCAGGGGGTCCTGCATGAAGGGCGCGTCGATTGTGCTGCCGGCGAGTCCGTTACACCTCCGGCACACCCGGTCGGTCTTCAGCTTGCCGCCCATCGCCTCCGGAATGACGTGCTCGAGAGGATCTCCCTCCCGGAGCTCCTCGGACCCGCAGTACCAACAGCGACCCGGTCGGGCGCGATCTTCGCTCATGCCCCCAGGGTAGGCGAGCGCCTCGCCGGGCCGCCAGGGGCCCCTCGCCCGGCCCTCGCCTCGGTCCGACCAGCCAAGACCTTCCCTACCCCGACATGGCCGCCGATGTCTCGTTCATCGACAACTCCCACATCAGCGGCCTCTGCACCAGGGCGCAGTTCGCCGAAGGCGCGGTGCCCGGTGAAAGCCGGCCGCCCCACGTTCCAGGGTGCAGGAGGTTAGACCGGCGAGCCGCGAGACGCCGAGGGGGAAGCGCGGTCGAAGGGCCGAGTGCACGCCCCCGAGGTTCAGAGGTCGGTGAAGAGGGCTTCGAGATCGAAGCCGCCGTCGCGCCCGCCTCCTCGGCCTTCGTAGTCGTCGTCGGGTTCGCGTTCGTAGTTCTGCTGGGCCGCGTAGGCCTGCCACCTCTTCGCCCGCGCCTCGAGCCGCTTCGCCAGCTTGAGGCACCGCTCGTGTGCCCCCTCGTCGAGCTCGGCGATCACCTTCAGGGTCTCCACTCCGAGATCGGTCCAATCGAGCGGCGGGATCTCCTCGTCGGGATCGGCTTCCTCGTCCTCCCCGAGTCGCGGGGCGCCGCTCAGTGTCAGGGTCGCGGCCTCGATCCACCCGACGATCGCCGCCAGCTCCTGGGCATTGCTGGAAGGAAAGTCGAGGGCGCCGAGCCAACGAGGTTCCTCGGCCGCCAAGACGGCGGCGAGCGCGAGCCAGGCCGCGCCGCTGTAGAGCGGCGGCTCGATGCCCGCCCCCGCGATCGAGTCGCGCAGGTCGCCGAGCAGCCTGTTCCAGAGCCCCCTGATGTCGGGACCGGACATCGGCGGCAGGGTCTCCCGGGTCGCCTCGAAGAAGGTCTCGAGGTCCTTCGCCGATCCCGGGCCGCCGTCGCGCGTCCAGCGCTCGCGCAGGGCTTCGAGGCCGCTGTCGGCCGTCTCCCGCAGACGGGCCGCCTCCGCCTCGCCACTCTGCGCGGCTCGTTGGGCCAGATCCGCGAGGAGCGCCAGGAGCCTTCCCAGGCGCAAAGGATCCTCGCCTTCGGCGAGTCTCACCAGACACGCCCTGACCCCGTCCCAGTCGGCCTCCTCGCGGAGCAACGGCAGCGAGCGCTCGCCGGCCGCGCCGCCGCCACTCGACAGCGCCAGGAGCGCTCCGTCGAGCCCGCTCGCGGTGGGGAAGGCGCGCCGGGCCTCCGCGTCTGACATCAACTCCTCGATCACCAGGTCGCGGACGCTCGGATGGACCCAGGTGACCATCGTGGCATCGCCCCTGAAGGCCGACGCGATCTCGCCGATCCGGATGAAGTGCGAGTCGATCAGCTCGGCGACCGATGCCGCGCTCCGCCTCGGCGGCCCGGAACTGTGGCGGGCGAAGGCTGCCTCCAGGACGTCGAGCTCGATCGTCCCGCCGGGGCAGTCGAGCATCGCCCGCAGCAGGGTCTTGCATTCGCCAGGAAGGAGGCGGAACGACTTCCGCATCCCCTCGCTCGGTTCGCTCAGGCCGTCGGTCACCGCCGCGGCGATCAGCTCCGCGCGCTCCTCGGCCGGGGCGGCGAGGATCTCGGGCACGGCCTCGCCGACCAGGCGGGCGATCCGAAGCGGCGTGAAGTGACGGTGGTGGACGATCTGGCGCGCCGAGGCCCGGATCAGCTCGCGCCCCTCCTCCTCGTCGACCCGGGCCTTGGCGTGGCGGTAGAGCATCTGCGCCTTCTCGGGGACGGTGAGGGCGGCGGCGTCGACGATCACCTCCTGGGGCGTCGGGAAGTCCCCGGCGGCACCCTGCAGGCTCAGGTGCTCGAGGGCGCTACGAAGTGGCGCCGGCCGCGAGGTCAGGAGCAGCCAGTGGCGCTCGTCCAGGAGGCGGATCACCCGCTCGAGATCGTCCCCCCAGGCCTGCCCGCGGTCGGGTCGGTACTCGGTCGAGCCGAAGGCGTCGTCGGCGACGAAGACCTGCGGGACCTCGGCGTCATGGAGCCCGAAGAGCTCGCCCGGCTCGCGGCACTCGTGGACCGCCCAGCCCTCGGCGAGGCGGGCGAGGGCGATCATCCGGGCGATCGAGGTCTTACCCATCTCCGGTGGGCCCGAGAGGACGACGAAGCCGCGCCGGGCGAGCACCTCGAGGGCGCGGCTGTAGGCCTTGGTCGCCATGAAGCTCGGCGCCAGCTCCTGGGCGATCTCGATCGTTAGCGAGGAGCGCAGCAGGAGGTCCTTGCGCACCGCCTGGTCGATCAGTGCGCTCAGGTCGCGCAGGCCGAGGACCTCGGGAAAGGAGAGGCGCACCCGAGGTGAGTCGTCGAGCATCGCGCCGACATCTGAGCCGTCGGCGATCGTGATCCGCGACTCCGGCAGGCCGTCGGCGAGGAGCGCGGAGATCTCCTCGCGACCGGTGCCGCTCAAGACAACGTTGGTCAGGAGCACATAGTTGTCGACTCCTCCCAGAGGCCTTCTTCCTGGCGCTCGGCGATGCTCTCGAGCTCGGCCTTCACCGCCTTTCGCAGCGCCGGCATCGGCCTCGCTCCGGCGGCGCCGGCGCCGGAGACGAACTTGACCTGGAAGACGAAGGTGCCCTCCTGCAGCTCCTCGGAGGGGTAGCGGAGCGGGCCCGGGGAGTACGCGTCTCGGCCGCGGTCGCCGGTGCCGCCCCAGGCCTCGACCGAGAGTCCACAGCGGGCCTTCAGCAATGACTGGCAGAGCTGCTCGAACTGGTACCAGCCGAGCGCGTCGAGCTCGTAGTCGGACATAGAACCGTGCAGTCTAGGTCCGCTCCGCGGGCGCCGGCCTGCTTATTTCTCTCTCGGGTTCTCTGTCGGAATCCGCCCCCATCGGCTTTGGTGAACTAGTTCGTGGGTCCACTCGCAGCGCTGGTGGCAATCCAGCCCGCCTATGGGATTTGACTGCTCGTCAGGATCTGGTCGACATAAGGCATGTTCTCGGGCAGGGGATCGCGCCTCGGTCTCCGAGCGATGGACTCGGGGAGGCGGAACGTCACTGCAAGCGGCGATACCCGGGTCGTCATCGGTTGAGATGACCTCGTCCGTCGCATCCCACGTCAGTGACTTCCCACTCTGTGGCGTTGGACTTGACCGGGTCAGTGGCGCGACTCCGGCTTCTCTCTCCCATCCTTCTCGCTGCAGAAGCCTCCCGTCGACTCTGCCAGCGATGTTCGATGTGGAGAGAGCGCCCCCGAGCGAATGGCGACCCTCGCGAGCGTGACCGCGACAGCGGTGTCACAAGGTCGATCCGGGTCCTCCAAGTTCCTCGTCCTAAGCGGTGAGCCTGCGTTACCGTCGCCCGGGTGCCGGCCAGATCACCCGTCCGACCGCCCTCCGACCGTCCGCGGATATCGCGCGAGTTCATCGAGGCACATCGCCGCCGCCGCTACGTCGAGGCGACAGCGGAGATCCTGCACGAATTCGGCCGCCAGGGCGTCACCACGACGAACGTCGTCCGCCTCGCGGGTGGGGCGCGCGGCTCCTTCTATGGGGTCTTCGGCTCGGTCGAGGACTGCATCGCCCACGGCATCGCCCTCGCCGACGCGGAGCTCTTCGCAGGCCTCGACCGGCTGAGCGGCGAGGGCGACTGGCTCGTCGAGGTGCACTCGGCGATCGCCGCCTTCTACGAGGCGGTGGCGTCCCGGCCGCTGCTCGCCGAGCTCTTCCTGATCCACTCCGCCTCGGCACGGACGGATGCCGGCCAGGAGGCCTTCCGGACGGGCGGGGAGCGCTTCGCCGCGCTGATCGCCCGCGGGTCCGATGAGGCCGAGGAACGGGGGCACCCCGCGCCGCCCCCGTTCCTCGCCGAGGGCCTCTCGCGGTCGATCGTCGCCTTGGCGGCGGCCCGCGTCCGAGGCCCGGAGGTCGAGACGCTCCCGGCGCAGGCGAGGTCGATGACGGCCCTGGTCGGCGGCTTCTATCTGGGCCCCGAGGCGGTCACCAAGGGGCTCGGGCCGTCGGGTCCTCTGCCTTAGAGGCGGTTTCGCGCCGGGCCTGTCCTTCATCGACGCGGAGGATCCGGTGGTCTTTGACTCGGGGGTGGCCCGGCGTGGCTCGACCCACCCTTCGGCGACATCGAATTCCGCCTCGAAGGTGCCTTCGGGATCGCCAAGTTAGGGGAGGGGAGGTGCGGCCAGGATCACGGCCTGGTCAGGGTGGAAGGTCGCGGGGTCGAGATTCAGACTGGCGACCGGCATGCCTTCGTGTCGTTCCTTCCAGTTACGGTCGCTGGCCCACCTTCGATCTGGGGTTAGGTGGAGAAATGCTGTTGACCCCCTCCGCATCGACTAGTGTCATCGCGTCCATCTACCGAGGAGTGACGGTGTCAAAGTCGATCGACGACGCCCGCCGACTGATCCAGTCTCGCCTGAGCGATATCGCAGCCGAGACGAGGCAGCTCGAGCGGGCCGTGGCAAGCCTTGGCGAGGGGAGTGCGTCGCGCCGCCCGGCGGAGCGCCGGCCAAGAGGTCTCGGCGTCGCCACGCACGCCTTCCCGAAGTCGAAACGTCGCGCAGGCCGCAGACGCAAAGCGGCCAAACGCGCCGCCCGAGGTCAGCGTCGGGAGGAATTGTTGGCGGCGATCCGGACGACCCCTGGTGCCCGTCGCGCCGAGCTCGCGAAGACCATCGGAATCAGTTCGACCCAGGTCCACGCCCTGATCGCCAAGGCACGCTCCGACAAGCTGATCGTCAAGAAAGGCGACGGCTACGAGCTGAAGGAGAGCTGAGATGACGCTCAGATTGCACCGCTGCCGCGCCACCTGGTTGAAGATCGGACCTCATCCGTGTTGGGCGGTCCAGAAGGCGCTCGACGAGGAGGGCATCGACTACGAGCTCGTGAAGGGTCCGCTGCGGAAGTCCCGGCGCGATGACCTGGAGCGCCTTTCCGGGCAGCGGCTCTATCCGGTTCTCGAGTTCTCCGGCGGACGGGTACTGCGCGAGGAGTCGAAGGCGATGGAGGATCGGATCCGCTCCGGCCGGCTCCTCGAGGAGCCGGCCCCCTCCGACTGAGCCGGGGGAGGGGAAGGCGCGGCGCTCGGCGGCCCGTCCTCGAAGACGACCTCGCCGCTCGGAGCGAGGCGCAACGACTCCCACCGTGTCGCTGCTGAGATCGCGGCGATGCAGCGGTAGGTCCCGGCCGGGAGGCTCCCGCCCGCCAGCGCGTTCAGGTCGGCGAGCGCCGCCGCGCAGTCCTCCTCACCTCGACCCTCGCCGCTGCCGATCGCTTCCCAGCGTCCGTTACAGCGGTACTCGAAGTGGAACAGCACGGAGGTGAGCCTACGCCTGAAGTCAGTTCAGGTAAAGGGCTTTTTCCTGTAGGCCCTCCGAACGACGCTTCGCTACCGCTCGCCGGTCGGGTGCCCATCGTCTCGCTGAACGATGTGCCACAGCGCTCACGACTCAGCACCTCGGCCTCCTCGGAGGGAATCGACCCGGCGACGCGCCGTTGTCCTTCGTCTCCCAACGTCCGGACCGGTCTCCGCGGACCGGCCCTGCGAGTCCCATTGCCCTCAGCCCGTTGGTCGGCTTCGATGTATCGACGCTGATAGGTCGATGGGAGAGGTGGAGAGATGGAACGTAGGAATCGACGTCGGACGGGCGCGATCGTCGGATTCGCCGCGCTGCTGGTGGCGATCGTCGTGGCCGGCGCCAGCGCGGCGGCGGTGACGGTCACCGAGGGCAACCTGACGATCAAGGTCGATGGCGCCACCAGCCCGAAGGCCCTGCCGGCGAAGACGTTCGCGCCGATCTCCTTCCACGGCTCGGCCGGCGTCTCGACCAAGGACGGCAGCCACATCCCGCCGGCGGAAAGCACCGAACTGCTGGTCGACAGGCACATCGCGATCGACACCGCCGGCCTGCCGACCTGCACCCTCGGGCAGATCCAGGCATCCGCGCCCGCGGCGGCGATGAAGGCCTGTGGCGATGCCCTGATCGGAAGGGGCACCTCGACCGCCCAGGTGCAGTTTCCCGAACAGGCCTCCTTCGATGCGAAGGGACCGCTCCTCGCCTTCAACGGCCCCGCCGAGGGTGGCTACGGCGGCTATCACGAGCAGCTCTGGTACGTCTATGCCGACGTCCCCGTGCCGACCGCGTTGATCGCCGTGGCGAAGGTATCGAAGGCCTCCGCCCCGTATGGCTACAGGATCTCGGTCTCGATCCCGAAGATCGCCGGCGGTGCGGGCTCGTTTGCCGGCGCCGAATTCACCATCGACCGTAAGTGGAACTACAAAGGGAAGGAGCACTCCTTCCTCTCGGCGGAGTGCGCGAACGACCACTTCGTCGCCCAGGTGGAAGTCGACTTCGGCGATGGCTCGCACGTGATCGGCAACGTGCTCCAGGCCTGCACCTCGAAGGGTTGAACCTCAGTTGTCGGCGAGCCTCTTCTCGAGGCGCCCCAACCAGCCCTCGGCGTAACGCAGGAGGTCGGCGGAGAGGCGCGCCGCCTCGGCGACGAAGCGGATCCCGTGCGCCTCGAGCGCCTCGGCGATGGGAAGGGCCTCCTCCTCGAGAGCCCTCCGACGCTCATGGTTTCGCTCGCGCAGGCCGAGGATCAGTGCACGCTGCTCGTCCTCGTCCAAGGCGTCGGCGAGGAAGAGTTTCAGCATCGCTTCGTCGCGGATCTGCACCGGGGCCACCTTCGCCGAGCGCAGCCAGGCGACGAGGGCCCGCTCGCCCCTCGCGGTGATCGTGTAGGCCGAGCGCGCCCGCCCGCCGCGGTCATCGCTTCTCCGTTTGAGCAGACCGCCGTCCGCCAGTCGCGCGAGCTCCGGGTAGATGAGCGCCAGGGAGATCGGCCAGAAGTTCTGGGTCGAGCCATCGGCCGCCCTCTTCAGGTCGTAGCCCGAGCTGACGCCGAGGCGGACCATGCCCAGCACCAGATAGGAGGTGGGGGTGAGCTTGATCGCGGGCGTTCGGTCATTCGGCCTCGGAGGGGGAGGGCTCATCGGGTCATTAGATCATCGATGTATCAGCGGTGTCATATACTGCGTCCTATCGTCGGCCGGCGCCTGGCCCGGGCATCCCCGACACCAAGGCATTCGGCTCCGGCTCACGTCACGTCTGCGGTGGGGGCCGACGCAGCTACCATCGCCGGATGGCGAGTCCGGCCGATGCGACCAGGGCAGCCGCGGTCAACGAGGAGACCCGGCGCCGGCGCCTGCGCGAAGACGCGCGGCGGCCGCTCGGCGTGAACCTGGCCGAGGGGATCGCCCTGAGCCACAAGCTGCTCCGGTTCACCCGCGCCGCGCGAAGGTCCTCTTGAACGGGCCGGCCTTCGACCAGCTGCTGGCGAGGCTGGTGGAGGGGGGTGCAGAATTCGTGTTGGTCGGCGGTCTCGCGGTGAATGCCTGGGGCGTCGTGCGGGGGACCAAGGATGTCGACATCCTGGTCGATCCGGATCCCGAGAACCTACGGCGGGTCGCCGAGGTCGCCGTGGCGGCCGGTGGTCGGGTGCAGAAGGGCGAGGCGCTGCTCGGGAGTGTTTTCTCGATCGCCGCGGAGATGGCGACCGGCGAGCAGGTTCCGATCGAGACCGACCTGGGCCGGCTCGACGTGGTGCAGGGCCTCGACGGTGTCCCGCCCTACGCCGAGCTGCGGGCGAGGGCCGAGGAGGTCGAGGTGCTCGGTGTCAGCCTCGCCGTCTGTTCGCTCGAGGATCTGCGGGTCATGAAGCGGGCCAATGGACGTGATCGTGGTCGACGACGAGTACCCGCTGCGGGCGACCCTGCGGCGAGCGCTGGCACTCGAGGGCTACGGGGTTACCGAGGCGGCCAGCGGCGAGGAGGCGATCGAGCTGCTGCACGACCGCACCTGGGACGGATTCGCCTGGTTCGTAGCTGGAGGATTCGTAGACCAGTTTGGTGCCGCTGGCGCTGATCACTTTCCTTCCTCCACGAGTGCGCGCCGCAGGGCCTCGTCAAATGACTCCGGGGAGATGCCGAACGGCTCGGCCCCTGAGGGATCGGTGACCACAGTGGCGGTGATCAGACCCTCGACCAGCGGCCGCGCCACCTTCACGTCGACCGGCGTCACCAAGCCAAGCCACAGCGCCGACAGCCACGGGGTGATGAAGGGGACGGGGACCTTTCGCCGCGGCCGCATCCCCATCGCCAACGCCATCCGATCCAGCATCTCCGAGTAGGAGAGGACATCGGGGCCACCGATCTGGACCTCCCGCCCCTCGGACTCGGGAACCTCGGGAGCGCGGAGCAGATACGCAATCGTCGCGTCGATGCCGATCGGCTGCGTGCCTATGCGTAGCCAGCTGGGGCCGATCATCACCGGTAGCCGGCGAACCAGATAGCGCAGGGTTCGGTAGGACTCGCTGCCGGCACCGACCACCATCGCCGCCCGAAAGTAGGTGAGCGGTGGGCCCTCGGCGGCAAGGATGCGGGCAGTCTTATGGCGGCTGCTCAGGTGCTTGGACTTGCTCTCCTCGCCTAGCCCCCCGAGGTAGATGACGCGCTTGATGCCTTCGCGCTTGGCCATTCGGGCGAAGTTCAGCGCTCCGGTTTCCTCTCGCTCGGCGAACCCCTCGCCACCTGCCATCGCGTGGACGAGGTAGTAGGCGACCTCGATATCTTGACCCGCGCCCGCCAGGCTCTGCGCGTCAGTGACGTCGCCGACGTGGAGATCGAGGCCCGCTGCCTCCAGTGTGTGGGCCTTCGAGCGATCGCGAACCAGGCACCGGACTAGCGACCCCGAGTCTGCCAGTGAGGTGGCAAGCCGAGCACCAACGAAGCCCGTTGCGCCAGCGATGAGAGTGCTTGCCGCGATTCCCTAAAGGTACCCCCATCAGCCGGGCTGCAAGACTGGAACCGTGTCCATACACGTCCTCGAGCGCAGTCAACGGGTCGAGGTGCCGGTCGAACAGGCATTTGACTTCTATGTGGATGCACTCAATCTGGAGCCGATGACTCCACCCTGGCTTCACTTCGAAGTGACGACGCCGGGGGAGTTGAGGCTGCGGCAGGGCACGCTGCTCGACTACAAGCTGAAACTGCACGGAGTGCCGGTGCGCTGGCAGACCCGGATCGAGACCTGGGAACCGCCGCTGCGCTTCGTCGACACCCAGCGCAAGGGCCCGTACTCCCTGTGGGAGCACACCCACCTGTTCGAGAAGGACGGTGAGACTGCGACCATCATCCACGATCGCGTCCGCTACGCAATCCCGCTAGGACCGCTCGGCGCGCTCGCGCATCTCCTCTTCGTTCGCCGCGACCTCAGGCGGATCTTCGACTACCGCCGGGAGGCCGTCTCCGAGCGCCTTGTCCTCGGATAGTCCCAGTGGCGCAGCGGACCTCGGTGCGTCCCGAGAAAGCGGTCTCTGGTCTCGAGTCCTGCGGCAACAAGCGGGCAATGTGGTGACGGTAGGCGAGCAGAGTGCTTGAAACCTGGCAAACGCCATCAGTCTCTTTTTAGGTACGTTCCCGGGATCGGACGAGGCTGTTGAACGGGGGCCAATGAAGTTCTGGCGGGGGCTGGTGCGCGGCGGAACGGCCTGCTTGTGATTGCGCTGATCTGTTTCGGTCTTACCGCGGCGCCGGTGTTGGCCGACACGGTGGAAGGGGGCGATCCGCCGATCCCTCCGCCGCAGCAGGAAACCACCGTCACCGAAGCGGGGGTCGAACTTCCGGCCGGGGTGAATCTGCCCACCCAGCAGGACATGGAAGCGACCCTCGACCACTTCCAGGAAACGGAAGAAGTCAAGAAAGAAGAACTCGAAGCGCCAGCCGCGGTGGAAGCGCGCGAAGCCTCGCAGCTTGCCTACGAGGGCCTGACGGCCGTCGAAGCCGAAGGTGCTCCGCTGGCTCCTCGGCTTCGCGGTCGAATATGGATGGATCGAGGACAACCCGGCTGCGGGCAGGCGACGGCGAATCAAGGTCGAGAGAAGCCCGTCGCCGCACCTTGAGTCCGCCGGCCAGGTCACGGCGGTGTTGGACGCCGCCGCCGAGCTCGATGCCGATCCTGGCTGGCTGGTCGACGACCGTCTGGCCGTCGTCGCCACTCTCATCTTCGCGGGGCTCCGCGTCCATGAGTTGGCCGCCCTGCGCTGGGGTGACCTCGACTTCGAGCGGTCGATCATCCACGTCCGGAACTCGAAGACGCCCGCCGGGATCCGCGAGGTGAAGATGCTGCCGGCGCTGAAGGTCCTCCTCCTCAAGCACCGCGATCGTCGCGGCGGCCCCGGCGCCCCAGAGCTGGTCTTCACGACCTTGAGGGGCGGGCCGCGGACAAAGGACAACGTCCGCCTGCGGATCCTGCAGCCCGTGCTCGCTCGTGCCGAGGGTCTGCTCGAGGCGCGCGGCCAGGCGCAATTGCCGCCGGCGATCACTCCGCACTCGCTCCGCCATACCTTCGCCTCACTGCTCTTCGCGATCGGCGAGGATCCTGTCTCGGTGATGCGCCAACTAGGCCATACCGACCCGGCCTTCACACTCCGCGTCTACGCCCATTCAATGGGCGGCGGCCACGGCGATCGGGGGCGCCTACGCGAGCTCGCCGACAGCTACGAGGTGGTGGGCGAGGCGGCCATTCGGTTCGAACGAGATCGCCGTGATCCCGCCTGTGGAGCGGAATGGGTGCTCGATGACTTAAACCGACGAGTGCCTGGCCTTGGCCCAGGCGCTCGACTAGCTGATCACTGAAAAGTCCTGCAAATGGCTCTTTTGGTCTGGCCTGACCTCGGGAATCGCGGCGTTATCGGGCCTGAAAAGGGCCATTTCAGCCACTTTGTGCCCGTTGGTTGAGGGAGATACCACCGTGCCGAAGAGCAAAAAACCCCGTTTTGCAGGATAAAATGAGTGGAGCTAGGCGGATTCGAACCGCCGACCTCCTGGGTGCGATCTCGCGACCCGCTGATCGGTCTCCGTACTTGGCTTTCTGATGGGGTTTCAGCATGCAATCCGGTGAGACATGCGGAATCGCCGATAGGCGGGGATGTGCGGGGATATGCGGCGTTTACAGGCACTCGTGATCTCGAGTGCCCGAAACTGACGGGCGGCGGTTTCAACCCTCCGGGATCTTCGACGGCCACGATGCGCTCGGCCTCTCTCTGAAGAACAAGGGGGGTTGCCCTATGAGCGCCTCGATCCTCGGCATCTTGATCGTCGCCATCTCGGTCTTCTGGCTGCTCGGTGGAGTCCTGCTGAGGTTCGCCGGGGTCCGGATGGTCCTCGCTGGCGGGCTGCTCCTGGGCTGCCGGCGGGAACGAGCACACGATCTCGCTGCTGATCGCGGGGGCGTGCATATGGCTGCCTGGGCGCCTCCACTGACTCGGCCACCGGACCTGATCGCCTTCGTGCGGGAGATCAAGGCCGCGCCGTGGCCGTCCAGGTCTCCCCACCGTCGTCGCTGAAGTAGAGGTCGTTGACGTCCTTGCACTTGGCGGTCGCAGGGCAGAGTTCGGATTCGATCCGGCCGAAGCCGTCTTCGCTGCCGGAGAACGAGAGCGAGGAGTATTCGGTCGGGAGGCCGGCGGCGGCGAGGGAAGTAACGCTGCCGTTGACGCTCAGCAGTCCGAGCTGGGGCGCTTCAAAAATCGGGGCGAGCACCGATTCGCCCCCGCGGTAGGCGAGGGCCTTCGCTTCACCCGCGACGATGCGCGGGGGCCCTCCGCTGCGGCCGAGGGCCGAGGCAGCGAGCGTCCAGTGGCGGCCGCGGTCGGCGGTCGAGTAGAGAGCCGTGACCCCCCGGCGTTCGGTGAAATAGGTGGCGGCGATGATCCCGTGGCCGTCGGCTTCGAATCGCGGGGCCAGGTATTCGGGGCGCGCCTTCCCGAGGCCCGGCGGTCGAGGCAGCCGGGCTTCCCGCCAGGTCCGGCCGCCGTCGACGGTCCGGTAGAGGGCGGGCCCCGGTAGGTCCTTGGCGAGCCAGCCGTCGCGGGCACTGGCGAAGGCGATTTCGCCCGCGCCGGGCGGCCGCTGTGGAAGTTCGTGCCACCTCCGCCCGCCGTCGCGACTGACGAAGAGGTGGCCAAGGTTCAGCGCGGGGTCGCTCGGTTGGCGGACGAGCGCGAAGACCAGGTGGGCACCGACCGCCGAGAACGAGGCGCGGCTGAGCTGGGCGTAGGGGGTGAGCCGGATCGGCGTGCGCGTCCAGGTGCGGCCACCGTCGGAGGTCGCGTAGAGCGCCGCGCGCGGGCGCGCTTCGCCCCCTTCTTCCGCCGCCGCCCATCCGTGCTCGGGATCGGCGAAGTCGACCGCCACGAGCCGCCCCGGGTGAGCGCTCGCCGGCGAGATGTTCCGCCAGCTCGCGCCCCCGTCGTCGGTCCAATAAAGACCGGCGTAGGTGCGCGCCCATCCCGAGGCTCCGCTGACCAGCGCGTCTTCGACGAAGTCGCGCCGGTGTTCAATTTCGGCCGCGGCGGTCGTCGGCGCGAACAGAGCGATCGCAAGCACGAACAACGGCAGGATCGCCTCGCCATACGGCCTCGATACCCGCGTGGGGCGCTGCGTACTCCCGAGACCTCGAAGGCCCCGGCACGTGGCAGGGAGGACGCCGAGCAAATCGGCGCCTTATCTACTGATTCGAACCGCATCGCGCTGACCCCTGGCACTCGTGCCCGAGAAAGCGTGCGCATCGCGGCCGATGATCGACCGGTGCGTCAACACTGAGCGGCCGATTTGCAGGGGGCTCCGGGGAGATGGAGCTAGGGGGATTCGAACCGCCGACCTCCTGGACGAAGCGTGCGTCGGCCTTGCTGGTCTTCCTATTCGGCGTTCAGATGCGGTTTCAGCACGCAACTGGTACATCGTGCGGAATCGCCGATAGGTGGGGATATGCGGCGACCTGCATATCCGGTTAGCTCCGTCCGGTCGCTTTCATAGCTTCGCCGGGTGGCCCGCCCCGATTTCCCGCGCAACATCCTCGAGTTCCAGGCCCGCTTCGCCGACGAGGAGGCCTGCCGTCTCTACCTCTTCGAGTCGCGGTGGCCCGACGGGTTCGCGTGTCCCCGTTGCGGTGGCGGGTCGGCCGGAGAGCAGGCAAAGCGACGGCTATGGGAGTGCCGCGCCTGTGGGCATCAGACCTCGGTGACCGCGGGGACGGTCATGCATAGGACCCGCACTCCCCTGCGGGTGTGGTTCTGGGCGACCTACCTGGTGGCGACCCATCACCCTGGGATCTCGGCCGTGCAACTGCAACGGCAGCTCGGCATCAAACGCTATGAGACGGCCTGGCTCATCCTCCACAAGCTCCGCCGGGCGATGGTCGCACCAGAGCGGTCCCTGCTGGGCGGACCGGTCGAGGTCGACGAGTTCTACGTCGGCGGAATCGAGCAGGGCCGCGGCGCAGGGCGGAAATCCGGCTCCACCAAGGCGATCGTAGTGGTGGCGGTCGAGCTCCGAGGCCAGGGCTCAGGGCGCCTACGACTCGGCGTCGTCCCGGACCTCTCGAACGAGTCCCTCTGCGGCTTCGTCGAGGGAACCGTCGATGCCGGTGCGGCCGTCCACACCGACGCCTGGCAGGGCTACCGACGACTGGGCCGCCTCGGCTACGATCACCGCGCCTCGAGTCAGCGGCAGGCGGAACCCGGCGAATGGCTGCTGCCGCGGGCCCACCGTTCGATCTCCAACTTCAAGGCCTGGCTGCACGGCACCCACCGCGACGTCTCGCGCGAGCACCTGCAGGTCTATCTCGACGAGTTCGTCTTCCGGCACAACCGACGGCGGACCCCGATGGCCGCGTTCCAGACGCTTCTCGGCCTCGCCGCCGACCGATCCCCGACGACCTACCGCCAGATCACCACGCACGCCGCCTGACGCTCGTCACGGAGCGAACCGGATATGCAGGTGGGGCGATATGAGCCGTTTCCAGGCACTCGCGATCTTGAGTGTCCGGAACTGGCGGTTGGCGGTTAAACCCAGGATCGAGAGCGCCCACTTCGCCGTGAGGATTCGAGCCCGGCCGATCTGGCCGGATGATTGATACGACCTGGCGAGTATTGAGTACGAGAGGGCGGTACTCGTCGGTCCGGTGAACTTTCAGGCAATTCATTTGACAAACCGGCGTGTCGCTGACTACAACACGCCCGTCGTTCGTTCAGGTTTCTACGATCAAACTCGACGGCTTTGGGGCGTCCGGATGGTCCAACACGCGCGACGGCGCCTATCTCCTGTCTCACTCACCGTCATGGGTCTCTGCGTCGCGCTCCTCGTTGTGCTCTGCATCCTGGTCGTGTCGGCGCTCCCCGCCGGTGCCGCAGGGACGTCCCAGGACCCGGTCGCGGAGTACTCCTTCGACGAAGATCCCGGCGAATCCGGAATCGTCGAAGACCAGTCGGGGGACGGCAACACGGCGACGGTCGAAGGAGCCGAATGGGTGCCCGGGGGCAAATACGGCGGGGCGATGAGGTTCGACGCTGCCAAAGAAGACCGGCTGAGCGTCCCGGCCGCCGAAGATCTCGACCTCAAAGAAGAATTCACCCTGGAGGCCTGGGTGCGTCCGGAAACCGAAGCCGAAGAATACGCGACGATCCTCGGCAAGGAAAACTCGGTCTCGCCCCACTTCGCCTACATCCTCTACGCGCAGACCCCCGCGGACCGGGCGAAGGCGTTCTTCTCCGAAGGAGCCCCGGGCCACCTCGAAGCCGAAGGCGGTTCGCCGGTCCCGCAAACCTGGACCCACATCGCGGTAACCGACGACGGCGGCCACAGCCGCCTCTACGTCGACGGCAAACTGGTCGACGCCGCCGAAGCAGTGCCGATCCCCTCGACCGACGGCGACCTGGTGATCGGCGGCAACAAATCCTTCTCGGCCTTCTTCGACGGCAAGATCGACGAGGTCCGCATCTACAACCGCCCGCTCGACGAAGCCGAAGTCCAGGCCGACGCGGCGACCCCGATCCAGACCCCCGCGCAGGGTCCCGTCGCCGAATACTCCTTCGACCAAGACAACGAAGAAGCCGCCGAAGACCGGTCGGGAGACGGCAATACGGCGACGGTCGAAGGGGCCAAATGGACCGCGCACGGCAAATACGGCGGCGCCTATGAATTCAACGCCTCCGAAGGGGACGTCCTCACGGTCCCGGCCGCCACCGACCTCGACCTGACCGAAGAATTCACCGTCGAGGCCTGGATCGACCCGAAATCGACGCACGAATTCGAGAACATCCTCGAGAAGGAAAACTCCGGAGAACCCTCGTACAGCTACCTGCTCACCGACCACCACGACCAACTCGGCGCCTACCTCCAGGAAGAACCGGCCTACTCCCTCTTCAGCCCCAGCGAAGAAATCGAACCGCACACCTGGAACCACGTCGCGCTCACCTACGACGGCTCCCGCGTGCATCTCTACCTGAACGGCGCGCAGGTCAGCTCGGAGGCCGCGCCGACGTTTGTCAGCAGCGACGGGCCGTTGAAGATCGGCGGCGGCGAAGCCCTGGGTGGTAACTCCTTCGATGGCAAGATCGATGAGGTCCGCGTCTACGACCGCGCCCTCGACGGAGCCGAAGTCCAGGCCGACGCGGCGACCCCGATCCAGACCCCGAGGTCGGGTCCGATCGCCGCCTATGCCTTCGACGAAGGCATAGGCGCCACGGTCCAAGACGTCAGCGTCCACGAGCATACCGCGACGATCGAAGGCGAAGCGGAATGGGCGAAAGGGAAGTACGGCGACGCCCTCAGCTTCCAGAATGAAGGCGACTGCGCCTCGGTCGCCGACTCCCCGGAACTGCGTCTGACCGAAGAATTCACCATCGAGGCGTGGGTGCGCCCGGACGGGGGCATCTACGAAGACCCGGTGGTGGTCCGGGAAGGGGGCGGCGAAGACGTCTTCGGCCTCGGCATAGGTTCGAATGAAGAAGGGCACGCCGAAGCCTTCATCGGCGAAGGCGCAGAATCCGAAACGGCGGTCGGGGGTAAAGAGATCCGCGACTACGAATGGGTCCACATCGCCGCCACCTGGGACGGTGCGACGATCCGCCTCTACGTCGACGGCGAACTCGCGGCCACCAAAGCGACGACGACGCCGCCCGGCGGCGGCGAAGGGGCACTGAGGATCGGCTGCGACACGCCGAACGGTCCGTTCGGAGGCAGGATCGACGAGGTTCGCGTCTACGGCCGAACTCTGGACGAGGACGAAATCGCCGCCGACATGGAAGCCCCGCTGCAGACGCCGAAGCACGCGCCCGTCACCGAATACTCCTTCGATCAAAAAAACGAAGAAACGGCCGAAGATCTGTCGGGTGACGGCCATACGGCGACGGTCGAAGGGGCGAAATGGACCGAACACGGTCGCTACGGCGGCGCCTATGAATTCGACGCAGAAGAGGAAGACCTGCTGAAGATTCCGGCCTCCGCGGAACTCGACTTCAACGAAGAATTCACCCTCGAGGCCTGGGTGCGCCCGAGTGGCGCCGACAACCATCACGGTCCCCTGATCGACAAGCAGGAAGGTTCAGCTCTCGGCTATTTCCTCTACGAGGGAGGCACGGTCTCGGACCGACCATTCGGCGGGGTAGATGAAGGACAGGAACACGTCCATGCCGACGAACCGCTGCCGGCGCACGCCTGGAGTCACGTGGCCCTGACCTTCACCGGCAATCGGACCTACCTCTATGTCGACGGCGAACTCGTCGACAACGGGGCCGCGGAACCGGTCGTGACCTCCGAAGGGGAACTGGAGATCGGCGGCTCGACCGACACGGGCGAGTACTTCGACGGTCGGATCGACGAGGTCCGCGTCTACAACCGTGGTCTTAGCGCATCCGAAGTCGCTGCCGACATGGAAGCCCCGATCAAATCCCGTAGGGCGAGTCCCGTCGCCTCCTGGTCATTTGAAGAAGGAAAAGGCTCGACCGTCCAAGATGTCACCGGTCACGGCCATACGGCGACGATCGAAGGCGCCGGATGGGTGGCCGGGAAATACGGCGAGGCTCTCAAATTCAACGGCACGAGCTCTTGCCTGTCGGTTACGGACTCGGAAGGCCTCGGTCTCGGCGAAGAATTCACGATCGAAGGCTGGATGAAACCGGAAGGCGGCTCTCGCCACGAGCCGCTGATCTTCGAGGGGAGCTCCGGTCCCGGCAACGTGGTCTGGGGACTCGGGGCGGGCCTCCTTCAGGACGGAAAGCCGGAAGGGACGATAGGTCTCGAAGGTGGAGGGCGGCTCAATATTGCCTCAGGCGAAACGCTTGAACAGAACGTCTGGAGCCGTTTGGTCCTCACCTACGACGGCTCGACTCTCAGGCTCTTCGTCGATGGGGAATTGATCGACACCGAAGCGGTCGAGGAACCTGGGATCGGGGAAGGGGGGACGGTCTCGATCGGCTGCGACCCGGTCGACGGAATCCACTTCGAGGGCCGCATCGACAACGTACGGATCTATACGCGGGCATTGGGCGTGCCCGAAGTGACCAACTGGCTCGATCACATTCCCCCAGCGAACGTTGAAGGATCGGGAGAACTTGCCGAATTCGCAGGTTGGTACATCGACGGGCAGGGGAAAAAGACTGTCACCGCCTCCGCGGCCGACGACCGCTCGGGAATTCGCAGCCTGGCACTCGAAGACGAAGGTCTCGGGATCCTCGCTTCCTACACCCCCAACTCCTGCGTCTTCACGTCACTCCACGAAGATCGGTGCCCGCTTAAGACTGCGAGGGTGCTCACGGTCGACACCGCGACGATGCCCGAAGGGGCAAATCACCTCCGGGTGGTGGCCGAAGACCTCGCCGGGAACGCCGCCGACGGACAGGAATGGGTGGTTTATGTGGACCGCACGGCGCCGTCCTTTCCGACGAGCTTCGAAGTCACGGTGTCCAACGAACTGCCCTGGGCTGACCCGACGGTCTCTCTCCCGACGGCGACCGATCCCCTGCTTCCCGAAGGCCACGCTGGCTCCGGTGTCGCGGCCTCCTTTTACCGCTACAGCCTCAATGGAGGGCCTCTATCTGAATGGGCGAGCAACGAATTCGACACCTTCGAAGTGCCTGGCGCCGTCGAAGGCGACTCGCTAGAAGTGCAGGCCTACGCGACGGACAGGGTTGGGAACGCGGGCTCGCACCGCACCACCACCATCACGATCCCGCCGCCTGAAATTGAAGAAGGAGAAGAAGAAGCAGCCTTCGAAGAACCATGAAATCCTCACGCGGAGTTACCCAACTGAATATGGAAGGCGGGACCCGGCCTATCTATGCCGCTGCCGGTGATGGATCCCCTCCGACCTACGAGCCGGTTCTTGGTGCTGGGGACCGCGAAGGCGGACCTTGCCGCCGACTCTGGAACGGGGCGAAGGCAAAGATCGCAGTCGAGTCGCAGAGCTCAGCTCCATCGAGAGGAACCGGAAGGAATTTGGTTACCTTGGCCCTGGGTCGGGCCTCGGCCACCGGTAATGGCCAAGTCGTGATCGAGACCGATCTGCGCTGGCAATGGGAGCTGAAATGTCCCTGATCAGCCGGCTCAGCAGGAAGCTCGGGGCGAGAGGGCATGTGGTCGGAATGTCGGCCGGGAGAAGCGCGCAAGCGCGCTCCAGGGAGGCCGTCGCCCCAGACCCGACCATCACCAACCTGCTACTCCGAAAACGCCGAGGTGCGCGTCTGACCGTGTCGTTCATCGCCGTGGCGGTCGCATGCGGGAGCTATCTTCTCGGTGCCTCGGTCACCCAGTCCGCCAGCGGTGATGTTGGGAACAAAGTGGGGGTCTCATTTGCACAAGGAATCGACTCCTGCCACCTCCCCCCAATCCCGGTGCTTAGGTACATGTACAACAAATTCCCGGAACAGACCCCAGGGTGGGAACTTGCTTACATCGGCTTTTACGTGGGAGGCCGCGTGCCCCAATCGGTAGGCTGTAAGAAGAAGACCAAAGCGGGGAACAGTATCCTCCATGCCATCGGCTACGACTTCCTTCCTACCATGGACGGCCGGCAGCCGCCGTGCAGTATCGAATCGACCAGCCCGACGGTTCACTTCAGCGAAGACCCAACCAGCGGATTTCGCAAGGCTCGGGAAGAAGCGGCAGAAGAAGCCGACATCGCGGTCAAAAGGTTGAACGAAGGGGGTTTTACCACCCCAGGTTCGATCGTCTACTACGACTTCGAGAGCTTCGACATCAAAGATCCGGACCATCCACACTGCCTCGCCGCCGCTCAAGCGTTCATCAACAACTGGGATCGCAGGCTCGAACTCTTCTACGAAGTAAAGGCGGGACTTTATGGGCCTGCCGGGGGCGCAAACGTAGATGAATTCTGGAACCTCGAAAACCGTCCGGCGGATCTATGGTACTCCGAAACTCAAGGAGAAGGAGCTTTCAAACTCAACAAAGAACACGATTCGGTCTGGTCCGTCCCGAAAGGTCGGATCCCGGATAGCCATTGGCCGGAACGCCGCCTGCACCAGTGGGAAAAGGAAATTCATCTGAAAACCCCAAACGGCATATACAAACTGGATTTGACCTGTGCAAGAGGTCTCGTGGCCGGAACGGGGGGACAGAGAGGAAAGTCGGAATGCTTTGCCGGAGAACCCGAATGATCGCCCGTAACCCACCGCATCACACCGTACGCCATGACGCCGGAGGTAGGTCAGCATGATCTCGGATCACTCAAGGATCTGGTGGAGCACGGCGGTCGCCGGTATCGTCATCTTGGGCATCGTTGGATTCCTGATCGGACGCCACGATGCAGGAGGCGGGGCGCAAGCTCGCCAGGATCCCCCGCAGTATGACGCGGAAGGTAGCCCCGCCGGCGACGTCATCCAGGCCGCGGAACTGATCGGGGCGACGAAAGGTTGGGCGCTGACGAGCTCGCGACTCGCTTGGACGACCGACAGCGGTGCGTCTTGGTCGACCATCACGCCTCCCGGTATCGAATCGAGCTCCATACTCGCCGCCCGCTTCGACGGTTCCGGCGATGGGCTCGTCGTTGCGTGCCAGGAAGTCAACGAGGTTCCTGTGCCGCTCGAATTCTTTCGCACCACCAACGATGGCCGGACCTGGCGGGCTTCGACCTTCGAAGCTCAGGGCCCGGGGTCGATCGGCAGCGTGCACATCGCGGAGGCAGGCGACAGCTGGTGGCTCCTCGTGGACGAAGCCGGGGTAGCGAGCACCGGGCAGCGGCTATACAGATCCGTGGACTCAGGGAAGACTTGGCGAGAGGTCACTCCTCGGCCACCGGCGAGCGGACCGTTCGTCTTCTTCTCGCCTCACGAAGGCTGGATCGTCGGAGGGACCGGGGAATTCGAAAAGGTCTATCGGACGGAAGACGGTGGGGCCTCGTGGGAAGAAATCGAGGTTCCGCTCCCGAAGCCGACGGGAGCCGAAGAAGGAGTAGTGACCGAACCCTATGAAGAAGTCCTACCCCCAGAAGGAGTTGTGACGGAACCTGAAGAAGAAAGCGGGCGCCTGGTGCAGTACGGGCTGCCCGAACGCGGCCCGGATGGAGTTCTTCTCCCGGTGATGATCACCGACTCGGTGGGCCACTCCAAAGTCCTCCTCTACGAGCGTTCCGACGGCGGAACTTGGAAGCTGGTCTCCACGGCCAAACTCGTCGGCCGCGTTGGTATCGGGACCGGCGAACTGACGACCACCTTCGTGGCGCCCGAAGAAATTCTGATCCAGGATCCGCCTCCAGATTTGACTTCCGGTGTCTCGAGCATCATTTTGCTCTCGGACCGCTCGAACGGGTCGACGCCGCCGTCGGGGAATGAGGAATTCACGAGCAACGTCGTGCCCTCATCGGGCCTACCCGAACTATCCGCGCTCCACTTTGTCGATCGGTCTCACGGCGTGACTGTCACCAACAAACTATGTAGTCCTGAATGCAACGGAGGAGCGGAAGTCTTCCTGACGACCGATGGAGGGCGAACTTGGTCGCCTTCCCCCGTCCGACCCTGAGTCGCCGCCAGCCTCTCTCCGACAAGTCCTGAGGCACCCACTCGATCCCGGCCACCGGGGGAGCGTCGCGGCTCACCGGCTGGGCCAGAGCGTAACGGCCGTAAACCTTTGGCTGAGAGCGCATTCGTCTTATACGATTTCGCTGCTCGGGAGGCGCTCATCGAGAAGGCGCCGACCCGTGCGAGAAAGGTGCGAAACAACGTCCTGGAACGACCGTGCGGTCGCTCGAAGGTGTTCGCCCTGCGGTTCCGCGCCTACGGCAGGCGCCGGTAGCTGACCCTGGGCACGCCTGAGGAGGGATGGACCCGCCCGCGGGGCGAAGAAGAGATGGACGCGATCCGCGCCGATGCCGCAGCGGCGCCTGGGCGTCGCCGCTGCGGCATCGGGGTGCCTTTGGATCGCAGTGGCCGTGAGGACGCCGGGCCTTTCGGATCCGTCGCACGAGCGCGGGTTACCGAGCGCCGCGGAGAAGTCAGTCCCCCGACCTCCAGATATCGGGAATGGCCTTCGGCCATCTGCTGCCTTCTCCGCCGACCGGCCCCTCCCGAAGATTGGCCGCTGGGCCGTCGACGCCTACCGGCTCCACAAGCTTGAGGAGTCCGAGGATCGTCGCCGTCGCCTGGCCGAAGGCCGACCGCGCACCGACGCGCTGGGCGCCCGCTCCGTCCGCTGTCGGCGTCCTCGATCAACAAGACGATCGAGGTGCTCCGCTGGCTTCTCTCCTTCGCCGTCGAATACGGATGGATCGACGACAGACCGGAGGCGGGGAAGCGACGACGCATCAAGGTCGAGAGGTCCCCGGCACCGCACCTCGAGTCCGCCGGGCAGATGACCGCGGTGCTCGACGCCGCTGCCTAGCTCGACGCCGATGCAGGCTGGCAGATCGAAGACCGCCTCGCCGTCGTCGCGACGCTGGTCTTCGGGGGCCTTCGTGTCCACGAGCTGGCCGCCCTGCGCTGGGGCGACCTCGACTTCGTGACCTCGACGATCCACGTGCGCCACTCGAAGACGCCGGCCGGGATCCGGGAGGTCCGGGATGCTTCCGGCCCTGAAGGGCCTCCTCCTCTGCCACCCCGACCGCCGTAGTCGTCCCGGCGCCCGCGAGCTGGTCTTCAGGACGAGGAGGGGAGGGCAGCGGACGAAGGACAACGTCCGCCTGCGGATCCTTCTGCCGGCGCTCGCCCGCGGCGAGGAGCTACTGGAGGCGCGCGGCCAGGCGTCGCTACCGCCGGTGATCATCCCCCACTCGCTCCACCATACCTTCGCCTCGCTGCTCTTCGCGATCGGCGAGGACCCCGTCTCGGTGATGCGCCAACTAGGCCACACCGACCCGGCCTTCTCCCGCGCGTCTATGCCCACTCAATGGGCGGAGGCCCCGACGAGCGCCGACGGCTACGTGCCATCACCGACGGCAACGAGGTGGTCGGCGAGGCGAGGCTGCAACTCGAACGACATCAGCGCGATTCGGCTCGTGGAGCTGAATGGGTGCTCGACGCTTCAAACCGCCGAGCGCCTGACCCTGGCCCAGGTGCTCGTCCGGCTGACCATTGAAAAGCCCTGCAAAATGGCGATCTTGCTCACAGACGGAACTCTGGAATCGGGCGTAATCGGCCCGAAAAGGAGTCCTCTCAGCCACTTTGTGCCCGTTGGTTGAGGGAGAAGCTATCTGCCGAAGGCCGAGTAAACTCGTATTTTGCAGGGAAAAAGAGTGGAGCTAGGCGGATTCGAACCGCCGACCTCCTGGGTGCGATACGGGCGTTCGCTCCCCACCGGAGGCCCCAAACTTGGCGTTCTAGTGCGGAATAAAGGCCCCTCTCACTAGCTAGCGGCGAATCGCGGATAGCCGTGGATAACTGTCGATTGTTGCGGATAAAGGCACTCAAAAGCGCGAGTGCCCATTCGCCGGGGAGTCGGTTCGAAGTAAAACGAAGATCGCCGCGCATCTACGGCTATCGAGACTTATCTCATGCGGAAACCTCACTCGCCGTCCGCTCGAATTCGAACCGTCGATGATCAGCACTGGGGCGAGCGGGGGCTGGCTCACGGCGGGGGTGGGCAATCCGGTAGACGCCCGTATCCGCCGAAGTGAATCCGTGGCGGACTGCCCGAGCGTCCGTCTTCGCCTCAGAAGTTGTGCTCGGCAACCGGTCGACCCTGGCAGCCGTGATCGCGACTCCTATGGCCGATTCGCCGATTTGTCAGCTGCCGAAGAGCTCCTTGGCCTGGTAGACGACTCCGCCTGATTCGAGGATCAGGTCGCGCACCCCGCTATCGAATTCGCCGTGGAGCGCCGCGATCCCCGGCTTCGCGTGGAGGTCCTCACACAGCTCGACGAGCCGCCTCGTCTGGTCGATCTCCAATCTCGCGGCGTTCATCTTGCACTCGAAGACGCCGGCCGTCGATCCGTCGGAGATGAGCAGATCACCGTCGACGTTGGTCCCGGCACTGGAGAAAAGGAGGCCCGGCCAAGCGATGAACGCTTCCCTCGCACCGGTGTCGAGGCGTGCGCGGCGCAGCGCCAGGATCACCGAGAGCAGGTCTTCCTCCATCAGCCGGGCGGCGAGACCATCGAGAAAGTAGGCGAGCGGATGCTCCCTGTCGCCGTTCAGGACTGGCGCGACAAGTTCGTCACGACACGCCTCACACTCGATCCGCTCGTCGAGTTCGCCGATCGTAACCACCTGATCGAACTTGCACCGAGGACAGGCGAAGCTGATCCCGCGCCTGACCATGCCGACCTCGATCAGGCGCGCCAGCGCCGCGGTCAATTCCGGTTGTTTGCGCCCACAGGCAGATGCAATGTCGTGGAGCGTCTTGGCCGCGACGCGCAAGAGAAGACCTTGCCGTTGCAAGAGTTCGAGCAGGACCTGCTCGTCGAGATTGACCGCGTCCGGATCCACGTCCCGCCTCAGGCGCTGGACGAGCTTCTTGGTCGAATCGGGGGTCAGCCAGCGCAGGATCTCCACGGCGATCGGATCGGCCAGCGCGTCGAGGTCGGCCGGGGCAGCCAACCTGCCGATCAGGGCCTGCGCGTAGAGGCCGGGCTGCGAGGGCCGGACCTCATAGCCGTAGGAGGAGGCCCACTGCGCCAATGCATCGTCGGCTTCGGGAAGCTCGATGTCGAACCGCCAGCGCTTTTCGGTGTGGGTCTTCACCGTGAGTCCCTCCTGGGAGGCCCAGGCCTCCGGGATCAGACCTTTTGCGGTCGTCGGGGTCAGCGGCAGCGGCAACGGAAGTCCGTCGATCGCAAAACGCAGGTAGCCGAAAGGCAGTCTGACGCCGTCGGGCGAGGGCAGATCCAGGGAGATGCGGCGGTCGGTGACAGTCGCAATCGTTGAGGCGTTTGCACCGCGGCGCATCGGTCCACCGAGTTGGCCGGTGCCGAGCTCAAAATATTCCAGCGCCTCACGCCCCTCGGGTGGGTCGGGGAACGAGTGCCGGTAGTGGGTGCGCTCACCCGCGTTCGAGAAGCCGAGCTCCTCCAGGGCCGCCCGCACGGCGGGCGCATCGGCCGTCGCCACGGCCAGGCTGATGTCGGGTTTGTAGTGGGTCGCCCCACTCGGCAGATCAACCCACTCACGGATTGGCTCGAGGGCGGTCGCGGTAAGGAGCTCGCGCGGCACCCCGACGACGGCACGACCACGTCCGAAACCTGACATCCGAGAGCGCAGGTTCCAGAAATGGACGACCTCCTCGAAGCCGGCGCGACCGAACACGAAAAGGCACGGCCATCCGTCGAAACCGCCTTCTTGCTGATGGGCGCTCATATGTCGTGCGCCCAACAGAAGTGGTGAATTGCCGCGGATCTGCGCGGCAAGGATGGCGCGCAGGGCCTCGTGTTGGTCCGACGCCTCCGTCACCTCGAAGCGTTGGCGCCAGTCGTCTACCTCCTCGTCAGGTATGTATCCCCAGGTCGCCTCTGCCACGCGTCTCAGTCGACGTGACTTCAGTACAGGACGCTCGATTCTGGTCAGCGACTCGTCCCGATCGTTCAGGGAGAGGAAGTAGGGGTGGATCTCGTGGCCGTCCATCCAGAGGGAGCCGACGGTGCCGAAGCGGGTCGCGAGTGTCTGTCGTGCGCGATCTCCGAGCGAATCGTGGGCGAGCACCTGGTCTAGCTGTCGCACCTCGAGCAGAAGATCGAGGGTGGGATGGAGCGTGCCGTCGCTGCGCACCGGAATGATCAGGCTGCCGAGACCGTTCCAGAATGAGCTGCAGAGGCGGATCACCTCCTCCAGCGCCGCGAGGTCGCCTTGCGGGACCGCGAACCCCAACTCGGGTCCCCGTAGGGTGTAGGTCAGTCTGCTGACCTGGACCTGGCCGCGTCCCCAGATCATCCTTGTGCCCTCATCGTCGCAAGAGTCACGGCCCGGAGATTTTTCTCGGTTCGCCGTCCGGCATCACACCTCCGGTAGGCGAGCCGTCGGACTGGCGTTGGAGGAAGACTAAGCCGGCTTCGTAACGCGCCAGCCGCCGTTTCGGAATAGCGGACCAGAAGTGACTCGCCTTGCTGGGAGGCGGTCGGGCCGCCTGGCGGAGCAGCGATCTCGCGCAGGGTGAAGGTCTCGAAGGCACCCGGCTGTATTCGTTCGATCTCCTGCCGTGCCTGTACGGCGTCACGAAACCTCGTCTCGAGGACGACGTCGAGGGCGACGAAGGCCGATTCGTTCAGCACCCGTGCGGTCCATACTCCGTGCTCGGTCCCCTCCGGTTCGCCGATCGCGAAGGTTTCGATCTGCAGGCGTGGCCTAAGGGCGAGGGCGTCGGCGGCGTTCTTGCTCGCCTCCCTGCTGGCGCTTGCCGCTTGCCAGCCGGCGGCCGCGGCGAGGCCGCCGACCCCTGCCCCGATCCCGCCCATGACTTCGTACCACGCTCCGCTCATCGCACCGCCAGGCTAGGCGGTGTGACCGTCGTGGTGGTCAGGCGGCTAGGAACCACGCCGAAAATCTGGCAGTTTTAGTTGACCTGACAGCTGCCGTGGGGCCCACGTCATTCCGTCCGTTCATGGGAAATCGCCCGTCCGATCCCTGTCGCGCAGGCGATCAAGTCGCACGTCGAGCAGCTCACCCTCGAGGGGAGAGAAAAGCGCTGTCGCGCGTGTGAAAGGCGAACCGCCCCAGATGCTCGAACCCGGACTGCGGCAGCTCCTGGACGAGGTTCTCCGATCCGCCTATGGAGCATTTCGATGGGTCACGATCCAGTCCTCGACGGCCTTAGAGTCCAGGATGTCGCCGATGACGCCTACGCCGTGGTCCGCGAGGAATGCCGCGACCATCAAGCCGTCCATGCCGACTGCCCCGCTCCGCTCCAGCAGTCTCCAGCCATCGGTGCTGATGGAGCCCGTCGTAAAGAAAAGATAGAACACCGGGTCGCACGGCAGGATATCTAGGTCGCTATACGTGTTGGCTGAGCCGCCGAACGCCTTGCCACGGGCAAGGATGACTGCGCCGACGAGCTCTCGGATATCCGGAGTCCCGGCCTTGATCGCGCCATATTTCTTTGCCTGCCCCACCATCCAGACCGACATACGTCGGTGAACGTTAGGCAAGGAGACAAGGGTTGATAAATTCTCAAGGGACAGACGGCCGAAAAAATCGATGCCCTCGTCACTCGATCTCGGCGTCAATGATGGATGCTTCACGCCGATAAGGCCGAGTATGCCTCGGCACATCGCCTCGAAATCAGTTGGCGTTAAGTCATCGAAGACTTTTAGGTAGCCATCGAGACGGCCGCGACGACGTTTCGCCTCCTTCAACCCGTCTGACTCTCCACCCTCGATGAATGCGACGCCCTGGATCATGTACGCAGAGGAGGTGTTGAACGTAAAGCGACACACCCGACCTCCCGCGGCACAGGACTCGTACTCCTGCTTGAGTTTCGTCAGGAATCCCCCTTCCCATTTCGCTGCAAGTTCGGCTGCCTCGGAGCTAGACCCTGCCCACTGCTCTGCCGAGCAGATGGCAGCCAAGATGTCACTTGCAGCCATGGGTGACGCTGCCAAACCGACGGACCTTGCAAAGGTGTCAGCAGCCGACGCAGGGCCTGGACGCGTCACGGCTCGCGGCCCCTGTCAAGAAACGACTTTTGCGTACGTGTCGAGAAGCTCCTGTGCGAGGTCGCGGAGCTTCTCGATCTCGCCAATATCGTCCGCTGACAGGCGCGCGAGCTCCAGGGCACCAACAGATTTGAGCGCGGCGACCGCCTCGGCAATCTCGGTCGCCCAGGAGCCTGCAAGCTGCTCGGCCTTCGCCGTGCCGACCGCCTCGTGGAAACTCCTGCTGGGATCAAGAAGGAGACGTTTCGCCTCAGGTATCTCGAGGATGCTCCGCAGCTCTCGGATCTGTGAGTAGGTAGTGATCTTCGGCTCTGGGAGGACACCGTCCTCGTCCTCAACTGGGGCGATGAGTTCATAGAACTGTCGCAGCGCGTTCTCGTTGGTGAATAGGGCCTCATCGTCGCTCCACCCGAGCCATTGTCGAACAATGGGAAGCGATACGGCCTCGTGAAAAATCGGATACATCGTGGCTTCGGCCCGGTCTCCGAACTCCTCGTCCGTCTCCATCTGGTGGAGCGCCTTGAACGCTCTGTATCGCCGGTTCACCTCATGGGGGGTCATTCCCAGACGGCTTGCTACCTCGGAAGTGTCGAGCGAGAACTCATCTCGTAACTCGGTTACCAGTTTGGCTCGCTGGTAGCCGCCCCACTCGTTGATGCCAGCCACGTGCCTGACGCCCATGAGGGACAATCTGAGCGCTGGGTCCTGAGTGTCCTCGATGACAATGACGGGGATAGCCGCGAGAGAATCCAGGACCGCCTGTGGAATCTCGACCCCTGAGTCGTGGTCTTCCTCTATCCATTTCAAAGCGGCGGTGCGCCGGTTTCCCTCGACGACGATAAACTGGCCTGACTCCGTGTAGGGGCGTACGACTAACCGCTCGAACGTCAGAAAGCCGTTCGTGATGATGGAGTTCTTGAGCGCGAGCAGGGAGTTGCCTCTAAGGCGTCGATAAGCGCGATCTTGGACGCTTGGCTCCGCAAACCGACCTTCGTCCGCGGAAACGTAGCTCGGATCATCCTGGAACCGATAATTGTTCGGGTCCAACAGCAGTCGATCGAGTGAAACCTGTTCCTCGCGGAGATCGGGCATATAGCGATCCTTTCGGGTTAGTCGTGCCCGGGCATCTTAAGTTGGACAGATCAGGTCTGCGTAATTACGTCTTGTCGAACGTCGGGTACTTTGGACCCGGGCTCTTTCGACTCGACTTTCTCCGTCGAGCAGAGGCACCACATTCGAGGACCGGTCGACAAGGCCGATACCGATGATCTGCACATCAGAAGAGACGACGGAGCGGGAACTCCTTGCACGCTGACTACCAACCGAGAACAATCCCGGGCGGCCACGGTCTCAGAACGCCCCGAGCTCCTCCAAACCCGCTCGGACCTTCTCCGTCACTTCGGGACGGCCGTCTTGCGGCGAGACATCGACCGTCCCCACGCTCTGTCCGAGCAGAGCCCGCCGCTGCCGGTAGGCACCCCGTACCGACTCCAGGTACGCGGGATCGAGTCCCTTCTCGTACTCCCGACCGCGTCGCTCGATCCTGTCCAGCAGGTGGTCGGTCTCGAGGTCGAGGAAGACCGCAAAATCTGGGAGGGGGCAGGAGCCCGACGTGTGGTCGTAGATCGACTCGAAGAGTCCGAACTCCTTCCCGCGCAGGTTGACGTCGGCGAAGACGAGGTCCTTCACCGGCGAGAAGTCGAGAATCGTGGAGACCTTCAGATCGCGGTATTGGTGGTAGTGCACCAAGACGAAGCAGAGCTCGGTCTCGAAGGTGTAGCGCGGGATGTCACGGTAGAAGTCGTCGAGGAACGGGACGTCCGAGGAGCGCTCGTGGGCGTAGTCCATCCCTACGAGATCGGCCAGTAGCTGCGCGGTCGTCGTCTTGCCGGAGCCGGGCAGGCCCTCGAGCGAGATGATCAGAGGCGCTCCCACAGAACCTCCTCGATCACCCCGCCGCACCGCCGTCTCTCGGCCCGTATCGCGACCTCCTCGATCTGCTCGACGCCTCCCTCGACCGCCAACTCGATGATCGCGTTCTTCCCGCGGGCTCGACGTCGCTCGGCGAATGGATAGGCGTCGATCGAAAGGAACGTCTCGGAGCCGCGTGGCCGAGGTGCATAGAGAGTCGACCCCGAGTTGATGGGGGAGAGCCGGATCTTGCTCGCATCCCGAGCCACCAGGGCGGCGGTGTCGACGATGATCACGTCGTGGGCGTCTTCCCGGTAGGCCCTGGCACTCAGCAGGGTCTCTAGGTGAGGTTCGTCGAGCCAGAAGAAGACCCGAGAATTCAACGTCTCGAGCCATTCGTGCACGGACATGTCGGTGAGACATCTCCCGAGCGCCTCCTCGTTCAACGGCAGTTGATCGCGGACGACCGCGCTGTCGAGCCCCGCCTTGTCGAGCTTGACCGATGCAGGCCGCCGGCTTCCGAGAATCTTCTCCTTGCGTTCCCCGTTGACGCCGTAGAGCTCGACGAGCGATCGGGTCGAGAGGAGGCCGTGGCGCCGGATGCCGGGCCAGGAACCCACGTTGGCCATGTGGAAGAGGAGCGGGTATTTGGCGGAGATTTCCTCGGGTTGCATGGTCGCTCTCTACCAGGCGCGCCTGTCGATGACGCTGCGGAGGTGGAACCGGGTCGAGATCAGTGACACCGGTGCGCTGGAGACACGCTCGACCTCCTCGATGAAGCGGATCGTCTCCGGTTGCAGCTGGTCGAAGCGTCGTGCGTCGCGGTTCCTGACGTCCAGGTAGTCGGCGAAGGTCAAGGCGATGTCGGTCGCACCGTTCAGCTCCGCGCTGCGCCGCAGCAGGTCCCAGTCGAACTCGGCGACACGGCGCCGCTTTTGGACACCGATCCCTTCTCGACCCGGCGTAGCTCCTTCAACTCGATGCCCGAACGCCGGGAGTTCTCAGTCCAGTTGGTCGACTGGGACATGGGGCCCGAAGATTTGCCCTTGGCGGGCGGGCTTTGGACCCGGATCGGATAGGTCCGGCAGACCATGATCACGCGGCGCACCCTGGATGGCGAGATGCCCATCTCGGCGAGACAGCCGGCCGCCGTGGTGTCCCGCGAGGTCACGTGTGGATAGAAGCCGTGGTAAAGGCTCAATCCCGACCCCTGGGTTCCCTCGAGGAGAATCCGGGAACCCGCCGAGAAGGCATCGGACAGCATCTCGCCGGTAGGAGATATGAACGGCTCCAGGGCTTTCACGTTCTGGGCGAGCTCGACCGTCTTGCCGCGGTCAGTGATTCGCCTGGCCGTGGCGACGCCGACTCCCTTTCCAGTCGAGCCGATGTCCTCGACAAGGCCGCCCTCGGCCTCGATGTCGGCCGACCTGATGATCATCGCCTGCGGGTCGATATGAAGCCTTCCGAACTCGACCTCCGATTCGGCAATCTCGTTGAAGAGGATGTTGACGTCGAGCACGGCACCGGGTCCGATAAGGATCGGGGCCTCGCTCGAAAGGGTGGCGGAGGGCAGGAGCCGATGGGTGAGGGTCTTCTCGAGTGGGACCTTGTGGCCAGCGTTCGGGCCTCCGACGCGGCAGAGCACGTCGTACTCGGGCCCGATCGCGTAGGCGATGTTCCCCTTGCCCTCGCTCCCGAACTGGCCGCCGACGATCACGTCGACGAGGGCCCCGGGGTCACGGGCGTTCAAGCCGAGGTAGCTCGCCGCCCTGACCGCGACGTCGGACTGCGTGCTCCGACCCGTGTCGATGACGACGTCGGCGTCGGCGGCCAACCTGGGGACCCGCCTCTCGGTCGGATCCGCGAGCACCTCCTCGTAGCTGGCGCGCTCGACGAACCCCGATTTCGGCCTGTGGGCGTAGCGCCTTTCGAGGACCTCCCGGGGGGCGCCCAGATGGACGTGCACCACCGTCCTCGAGAGGCCGCCCCGGAGCGCCTCGATCTGCTCGAGGGTTCGCACCGCGTCGATCACGATCACGGTGTCCTCCGGCATCTCCTCGATCTCCTGGGCGAAGCCCTCGGCGACCCAGGCCCCGACCGTGTCGCGATCAAGGCGTGAGCCGAGCCGCTGCATGGCCCTGCGCTCGCGTTTCACCCTGCCTTCGGAGAACTTGTCGAGCAGCAGGCTCGTCTTCAGGTGCTCGGCGCCGAAGCGGTCACCCAGCCTCCGCGCAAGCGTGGTCTTGCCTGCCGATACCGGGCCCGAGAGGACGACCACGACGCCTGACATCGGCCTTAGACCTCGAGCCTCAGCTCGGTGAAGGGCTCGGGGTCCGTCGCGATGGTCTGCTCGGGGGGCACGTAGACGGTCACCGGGACGCCAGCCCTGACGACCACCTCCTCGATGATCTCCTTGACGAGTGGCCAACGACCGCCCGCCTGCCCGGCACCGATGCGAGGCATGTGGATGCTCGCCCCCCTCTCCCGGGCAACCCCCGCGATCTCGGCCAGTGCCGCCCGCAAGGCGCCGTAGCGGATCCGGCCTCGTTTGGACGGGCCGTATCCCTTCTGCGCAATGACGCTCGCCACCGAAAGACCACCGCCGATCGCTGCGACGTGTGCGGCGCCCAGGCGTAGGCGGTCCGGGTCCTCCTGCACCCAGGCCCGGAAGTCCTCCTGGCTGGCGGGCTGACGCTCCCGCAGCTCCCTGGCGAACTGGCCTCCCCAGTTCGAGGTCCGGTCGTTTACCAGGTGGACGATCATCCGCGCTCCCGGGCCGTGCGGGAGAGTCGCATCACCATGGCGTTCGTCGATCTGCGGTTGTTTTACCCCCGATACCCCTTTCGGTGAGAGCCATCCGAGGACCCGCGGAAGGCTCTGGCCGGGGTACGGCGGGGTGCCGACGGCCTGGACCGACAAGATCTCGGGAGAGTCCGGCCAGACTTCCTCGCCCCTGGCGGTGAACCCCACGGCGGTGCAGGCCGTGAGGATCGATTCGAAAGACAGTCGCGCGCCGGGCCTGAAATCCGGCTGCCAGGCCAGGGAGGGCACGGTGTAGTCGATGCGGAAATCGGACTCGAGCTCGTCGGGCCTCGTCCTCGCCGCGGCGAACATGGCGACCGGGTGGGCGGCGAGTTTGGTGGCACGGCGAAGCAGCGCCTCGGTCGAGACGCCGAAGGTCGCGCGGAGCCCGAGAAGATCCTCGATTCGCATCGGCTTTCGCGCCAGATCGCCGAGGACTTCGGTCGGCATCAGGAGCTCGGCCGCGGCGATGTTGCAGAGCATCTCGAGCTGCCAGCCGTCGGGAGGTCCCGCGGCCGGGTTGTGTCGATAGCGCGGTTCCCGGGCGGCGTCGCCGAAGAGTGAATGTGCGATCTCGTGGGCGATCGAGAAGCGCACGCGGTGGCGCGGCCTGGTCGGGTTGTACTCGATGGCGAGGCCCGCGCCGGCGGCCACCGTCCTCGCCTCTCGGAGCTCGTTGCGGGGCACGACCTCGATGTCGCGGATGTGGGCCAATTCGAAGGGATCGAACGGTGGCCCCTCCCAGCCTGCCTCGACCGCCTCGAAGACCGCCCGCCTCGCCGCGGCTTCGACCGCCTCGATCGGATCATCGGAGCCGGCGAAGTCCAGAACCGACTCGTTCGTCCAGTAGTCACCCATGTCTGTACCCAATCTATTCCGTCAAGTGGTCATAAACCACCGTTATCGGGCAGCGCTCTACATAAGGGTCGTTCGCGGGCGTCGACGTAAGGCGTCTACGCAACGGCCGCCGTCGGGCGGCCTCAGATCATTGAAGGATTGAAAGGTCCAGGCCAGTCGCTGCGTCGACCAGTGCCGAGTCGAAACTTGCGACCGTACCGCCGTGTTCTTGGGCGGCCAGCAATACGCAGCAGTCGGGCAGCTTGCGACCGACCTCGGCGCGGAGACGGGCGAGGCGTGTGGGCGCCCCATCGCCCAATGGCAGCTCGGCGACCCCGAGTCGATCAAGGGCCGCGACGATGTCTTCGAGGCGCCCCGCTCGGGTGGGGGCCACGAGCGTCTCGGCCAGGGTGATCGTGCTCGCGCCCAATGGCTCCGACCCAGTGTCCGCAAGCAAGCGACTGGCACGCTCGTGATGAACGTCGCGCTCGTCCAGGTGGGCGATCAGGACGCTGGCGTCGAGCACAATCACTCGGGCCAGTCTTCGCGCAGCCGCTCCAGTTCGTCGGGCTCGAAGACACCGCTGAGGGCCCCGGCGGTTTCTTCCACCGCGCGGGCCCGGTCGGTCGCCTCCTCGTCGATCGCATCGCGCCCTACCGCTGCCAGTTTCAGCAGGAGCTCCTTGCGATCGCGGACCTGAGGCCAGCGTCGTTGCGCCTGATCGAGTTGATCGCTCAGCTCGCCGGTGTCGGTGACCGTGTAGCGAGGCTTCGTGGTCGGCATAGAGCGAGTGTAGCACTGCGTCCGTGGGGTGCGGCACCTGTTCCCGCCGTACCTCAAAGGCCGCTGGGGCGCTAGTCGTAATCGCCGGTAATCGGCGACTATCCCCGACTATCGAGCCGCCGAATCGCCACTAGTTGTCCTGCCCACGGACGTTGTGAACGCGGCTGATCGGCGGCCGGTCTCCGAGTGAGCTGTGTGGTCTGCGCCGGTTGTAGTAGCGCAGGAAGGATGCCATGGCCCTGGAGCGCTCGGCGGAGTCGGGCCAGGAGTGGGCGTAGGCCCACTCCCTCTTCAGGGTCTGGATGAACCTCTCCACCTTGCCGTTCCAGCGGGGCGTGTAGGGCGGCGTGAGGATATGGCGGGCGCCATGGCTCCCGAGGGCCTCGCGGAAGGCGCGGCTCTTGCGGTAGGCGAAGGCGTTGTCGCTCATCACCGCCTCGGGCGGGGCCAGGCCGAGCTCACCCAGGTGGGCGATCGCCCGTTCCAGCACCGCCGCCGCCGTGTCGCCGCCCTGGTCGGGGTGCTGCTCGACGTAGGCGTAGCGGGAGTGGTCGTCGACCACGCAGTGCAGGTAGACGTAGCCGACCCCGGCGCGCTTCCTGGCCCCGGTGGTGGTGCGGTCGCCGGTGACGGCGTGCCCAGGACGGTCGAAGCGCGCCAGGCGGGCGACGTCGACGTGTAGCAGGGCGCCGGGCCGGGACCACTCGTAGCGGCGGTAGGTCTCGTGGGCCGAGCCTCCCCGGCGGGAGAGCCCGTGGCGGCGCAGGACCTTCCAGATCGTCGACCGCGCCCGACGGCAGATCCCGGCCAGGCGTCCGGGTCCCAGGCCGGTGTCGCGACGGGCACGCAGGATCGGCTCCTCCTCGGCGGCGGTGAGCCGGCGGGGCTGTCGGTGCGGCCTCGAGGGACGGTCGAGCAGCCAGCTGCGCGAGCGCCTTTCCTCCTCGTCCGCGGCCTTCCATCGATGCCACCAGCGGTGGGCCGTCGCCGGCGACACGCAGAAGGCGGCGGCCGCCGCCTTCTGCGTCATCCCCGATTCGATCGCCTGGACCAGCGCGAGCCGCCCCGCCGGTCCGAGTGCCGCATTACCGTGAACCTTCATCCGGGTCCTCCTTGGCTTGGGCGTCAGAACCACAAGCCTCTGGGAGGGCCCGGATGTCGTTCAGGCGTTCACAACGTGTGTGGGCTTCTCAACTAGTGGCCGAAAATCGGTGGCAATGGGAGGGTGGTTCGAACGACCTTGCGAAATACCAAGTGCCGCTTTTGCAGGCCTTCCTCCTCGATGGAGCTAGGCGGATTCGAACCGCCGACCTCCTGGGTGCGATGCAGGCGCTCTGGGCTACATCTCCCTCTAGTTCTTGGCTTCGTGATGCGGTTTGTGGCTCAACTCCGGAGCGCTCGCGGGATCGCGGATAGGCGTGGATACGCGCCGATATGTGGGGATTCGGGCACTCAAGCGCGCTAGTGCCCAAAGTGGCGGGAACGGTTCAAACTAGTTGTCAAGCAAACCGTTGCGGCCCTTCGACGACCACTCAAATCCGAACTCGCCCAGACTCTTGCCAAGGGCGTCGGAATGGGCGCCTCCTTCAGCGGACGGGGAACCGACCTGCTGCGGCCCAGTCGTCGCCGGATTCGTCGACCTCGCAACCAGCAGTCTTGAGACGTCGTGCGATATCTCGCAGGGGTCCATCGGAGCCGTTGAGTCGGACTACGTGACGACCATAGACATCACTGAACGGCCTCAGCTTCCCCAATTCGACCATCACCGTTCGATCGGGATGAATGCCAAACGCCATCCCGGCCTCAAACAACACATTGGGCCTGGCCTGTGGGGTCAGCTCAACCTCATACTCGGGCTCGTCGCGGCTTCGCAGTTCCTCACGTAGCATCGCCTCATCGTCCGGGGTAAAGAGAACGACCACAGCGCTTGCCTCCTCGAAAGCCCGGTCGAGGACCTCCCCGACGTAGGGCGAGGCCTTTTCAGTGGCCTCGACAATTTTTCCCCACTCAAGAGGCTGAAGACCAAGTGCCCGCAGGAAATCGAACATGGCCATGCGAGCCTCGCTGTCTCGGCCATAGACGACCATTACTTTCCGCGCGTCTACTCGATTAGGGGCAGGACCCCTCTCAGCCGCAGATCCGGCGGGCCCATCGATGAAATCGTCAGTGACATCTCGGCCCCTTGCAGCCGCGCGCCAAGCGTAGCTCGCTCCACCGATCACACCAACAGGGGAAGCAGCGTCTTCGGCTTCGAGCTGTGGGATGGTGGCGCTGGTCGGCACCGAAGAGACGGTGATCTGCAGGCGTTCGATCTCATCCCAAGAGAGAGTGCGCCCGCCGATAGCCAGTGGTTCACCCTGCCGTCTCCGGGCGAGAACCCGCGCCTCAACCCAAGCCTCATCTTTGTCTACAGCCAAGACCTCGCCACTACTCCGTGCGCGCTCTTTCCGCGTGACCAACACGTTCCAATATTGCCGTGGATCACTCACTAAGTACCTCGACTATCAGATTCCTACTAAAACCCGGATGGCAGATTCAATCCCTTTTGCCAAAGCACTCTGCCCAACCGTGCGGCAGGCTTCAACTATGCCCTCCCTCACTGCCGCCGGGATCGTTTCAAGCTTACGCGTCAGCATCTCGCGTTCTTCGATCAGCGTGGCAACCACCTCGGGCCGCAGGGTTTCGAATTCGGCCATGGTCACGTCGAACGTGCGAATCAGCTGGCGCGCTCGCTCGGGACTGCTCGAGTCGAGAATCTGGAAGATCGTGCGTGCTACTTCGTCTAGATCGGCGGTCTGACGTGCTTGGGCAGGTGCCTTTCGGCGCAGTCTGATCGGCACCGGGTTGGCGGCCATGGCCTTCCTAAGTTCCGCCGATGAGGTGGGAGCGGTCTCCCTTATCCGTCTGTCGCCGTCTTCTCGTTCGACCTTGTCGAGAGCCTCATTCTGACGTGCTAATACGGTTTCCAGGACGGTGACCTTGGTCTTGCTTTCATTATGAGGGAACGCGCCGGAAACCGTGATTGCGCGCTGCTCGGGCGCGGTAAAAGCAATCGCCTCTTCGGCCCGGACCAAGAGCTTCGGGTAGAGCGACTTCCAAGGCGCGGAATCCGCCACCCTCGCGAACTCCTCCTCGCTGAGTTCGTCTAGAAGCAATTTCTCATGACCCAATTCGTGAAGGCGCTGCCGTAGAAGCCGGGCTCGGATTCGCTCAGCGTTCGTTGGGCAAGCAGCAGTCTGCATTGCGACATCGGGGTCGACCAATACCCCGGCGTTGGCGTCGGTCAAATGGCTACCGAAAAACCCTCTGGCTAGATGCAGCCTCAGTTGATTCCGGTCGACTGATCTGAGAGTGACTCCTGGATTACGAATGTGATGGGCTACGTTATCGGTGAGGATGACGGTTCCCTCTAGGGACTCCGGAAGTCGTTCGATTGCTCTTTCGGCTCGCCGGGGGGACATCGCGCGTTCGAACGGCTCTAGCAGGGGATGGACGCGCTGTTCTAACGCCAGACGCCAGTTAGCGAGGATTAGATCGTCGGTAGGTGCACTCTTCGATCTCCACGCCGACCCCTCAAGTGCGTCAATTCTCTTCTCGGCGCCCTCGCGGTAAGCCGTCTGGTCCTTTACGCTCCCCCGCCACTGCTCAAGCTTATGGGCGACGTAGTCATCTGGGCTCCCGGCGCTGCCCTGGAGGACCAGTTGCCCTCGCTCTTGACTGGCCCGGAAACCTAGGACGACCGGATACCCACAACCGGTCTCGAAATAGCCGGAAGCAGGCAGGACAGCGTGGCCCGCACTGAAGAGGATTGCGAGACGGATGCTGCGCGCTAGCAATCGACCCGTCTCATCGCTGAGTTCGTCCCAGCCGGACATCCGGAGAACTTCGCGCTCCAAACCTCCTACCAGAATGTCCTTTCCCTGCATCATGCCGGATCTGATTTGATCTTAGAACAGCGCGGTCCGCTTTGGGAACGGCTGTAAAGAATTCGGAGGGAGGGGGAGATGCCAGGCAAACCAGTTGCAGTGATGTTCTCTGGCGGGCGCGATTCTTCGCTAACGACGTGCCTGCTCCACCAGCGAGGCTACGAGGTGAGCTTAGTCACCACCTCGTCCGGCACTGCATTTGGAGAGGAGCTTGTCAGCTTTCGGGTCGATGAGCTACGTCGAGCTTTGGGTGCAAATCTGCCTTGGTTCCGGGTCAGTACGCCCGGGTTGTTTCGCAGCGTCGCAATTGCTGACATCGAGCGCGACTTCCAGCGCTGGTCGACGAACCTAATCATCCTAGGAGCGCAGTTCGCAAGCCTCACCGAGGGCATAGTGCACTGCATCCGCAACGATATTGACACCTTGGCGGCTGGCTACGTCAAGTATGAGCAGGACTACCATGAGCAAAGCCCGGTCGCAGTAGCCTGGCTCCGCGAGTTTTGCAGCAATTTTGGAATCACTCTGGAGTTGCCCGTGTATGACTACACTTCATCCGACCACGTCAAGTATGCGCTGCTCAATTTCGGCGTGTCGACGAAGTCGCTGGAGGCCGTCTCGCTCTTTGGCGACTCATTCAGCGCTGCCTCTCCGAAGGTCATTGAAGAATATTTAGACACTAAGTCCCCGACCTGTCGCAGCTATATTCGGCTGAAGACTTCCGGCACGGACGAGGAGCCGCTTCAGAGGATGACCTCCCAGCCGTACATCCATAAGATCGGCGCAGCTATCGTGACTGAGAAGAAGATGCTGGTCGTGCGTAAGGCGTCGAGCCGCGACGTATTCATCATTCCCGGGGGCAAGCCTGAGGGTGACGAGAGTCACGAGCAAACTTTGCGCCGCGAGTTGAGAGAGGAGCTCGGGGTCGAGGTCGACGCTACCGTTTATTTGGGTTCGTTCGAGGACACGGCCGAGTTTGAGGACATGCCCATTCGGATGGACATCTACAGGGTTCAAATTTCGGGGGAACCCAAGGCGGCGTCGGAGATCGCCGAGTTCCGGTGGATAGGCCGAGACTACGCAAGCGAAGACTTGAAGATCGGCTCCGTTCTAGGGTCTTTTGTCGTGCCCAGGATGGAAGCCGAAGGTCAGATGTAGAGGCTGAATGTGAATGTCGTCATCTCCGGTCTGACCGCAGCGGGCAAGACCACCCACGCACGACTTCTAGCGAAGCGGTTCGGTCTTGATTACGTATCGGCCTCCCAGTTGCTTGCGTCGGCGGCAGGCGTAGGTGTACGCGCGTCCGACCACTGGTGGCACTCCAAAGGATCTGACGTCGCGGCAGCGCGTAAGGACACGAGGATCGATGAAGATTTAGATCGACTGCTCATCAAGATGTCGAGCGAAGCACGGAACACTGTCTTTGACGCGTGGGCGCTCCCTTGGACTAGCAGCGCGCCGATGATCCGTGTGTGGCTCAAATCAGACTCCCCGTCCCGTCGCCGAAAGTGCTTTGTGTCGCACCTCGCCGAAGGGGTGGCCTATGACGAATGCGCCCGGATCATTGAGGAGAAGGACAACGAAAGTCACGCGATCTTTGAGCGAATGTATGGGTTCGATCTCTTTGCCGACCACGACGATTTCGACATCGTGCTTGACCTGTCAGGACTTATTCCTGAGCCGACGGAGAGGTGCTCTCGGAACAGCATTAAGCGTGCGGATGCCTACCTCTGGCGGGCCATCGCGTCGTTGAACGGCTTGCCAGCCCCTGGTCTAACGGCTGCCGTAGAAGCTCTGCCGGATAACGCGGTGGTTCGCGGTCCGCTGTCCTGACCTGCTGAACGACTGACGATTCGGCGGCCAGGAGAGAGCGCCAGCGCCGCCTTGCGCTCACGATGTCATCGCACTCCCTGCGCCGTCGATGGCTCTCCCGCCTACTTCGGTTCTCGCGCTGGGGCTCTCACAAGGCGAAAGCCGCCGTCGTCGGTGCAAATTGGCAATTCCGGGAACCTCCAGCGCAACCCGGATCGAGCAACTTGGCGACAAGAGCACGGGTTAGGCTGAGCACATGACGGTTGGCGGGATCACGACGGCGCATGAGCAAGCACGGGTCTCTGAACTCGCCGCCGATGTCGCCTCGCGGCTTGAAGGTGCCCGCGCCGCGGTCGTCTTCGGTTCCTATGCGCGCGGAACCGCGGTGGCGCCGCTGAGCGATGTCGACGTGCTCATCTGGGTGGAGGATCGTCGCGCGGCACGCGGGGTCAGGGATCTCGTCAACGAACACTCCGGTGGATGCACCGGCGCCGAACTGAGCGTGTTGGTCCACGACACTGATTCGCTCGGCGACCTCTCCAGCCGAGACTGGAGCTTTATATCCCACCTGCGCGCCGAGCAGATCCCCGTCTGGGGAGACGTCGAGGGCCTCCGCACGCGCCTGCGCGCCCCGACCCCTTCGGCCACGGTCATCCGGGAGGAGATCGCCTGCCACCGTCAGGCTGTCTCCCGGCTTGCGGACCATCGACTACTGGGAGGGGAACACCTTCATGCCTACGCTGGTCTCTTCGGGGCGCTGAAGTCGGCCTCGATCCTCGACGGCATTGTCTCCGGCGAGCCTGTCTTCGACCGACACGAGGCGATCGAATCCGCGGCTGCGCGCCTACCGGAGCTTGCCGCGGAGTTCGGGGAGCTCGGCGCCCTCGAGCCGTTCTGGTTGCGCCTCCGTCGCCGAAGCCCGGTCATGCTCCCCTGGCGACCCCGCCACGACCGAGACCGCTTGGTCGACCGCCTCGCCACCGCGACGAAGGTCCTCGACACGCTCGCGCGACAGCGGTGAGCGATCTGGTCGATGCTCTCGAGCCCTTCAAGCTCGAGATCGAGGCGATCGAAGACGGCAGCATCGAGATTGACGAACCGTTGACTCTTGGCGTGGGCGCCGAGACCGGCGTCACCGGCCTGATCAACACGGCGCTCGAACTCGGCAAGCTCCGCCTCGAATTTGACCCAGCCCTCGTCGGTGTGGCAGCCAAACTCGAGCGGCGGCTCCGCCGACTGAAAAAAGAGGAGTTGGCCGGGGTCCTGCGCGCCTATCGGACTGTTGGGCGACTCTACCCCGACATCCTCGGCACCGGCTACGGCGGCACCCCCGAAGACTTCGAGGAGTTCCGCCGCGGCACCGTGCCCGAGGTCCTGCGTGCGGTGGCGGCCTGGGCGAAGAAGGCGGGACGTGGTTCCGACGCACGGGCGATCGAGGATCTGGCGGGGCGCTGGGACGCTGCGATCGAGGAGAACACGTGAACGAGGCCGCCGACCCCGGACCACCTGAGGACAATCCGCTCGTCCCCTCCCGCGACGATCTCCGGGACCAGTATCGCGCGCTCGGTGAAGACCTACGGCACAGTGGTGGCCGCGTCGACGCCGCCCGAAGTTTCGGTGTAATCACCATCGGCGCCGTCCTCAGCCTGGCGATCCAGCAGCACCTCGCAGTTCTCGCACTCGCCGCCGAGCTCCTGGCCTATTGCTTTGCGCTGGTCGACCTGGTGAATTCCCACACCTACGCCACCTTCGCCCAGCGCGCCCGCCGCATCGAGCTGGCTCTCGACGCCTACGAGGAAGCCGAACGCTATCCGGACGACCTTGTGCTTAGTGAGGACCTCGCACAGCGTCTCGACGGGCTCGGGCGTCGCCCCTACCGGGCGATCCTGAACGAACCTGGCAGGAACGCACTTGCGTTCACCCCGCCCAAGCCGGTCTTTCACTACCTCTATCCGCTGCTTCTGATCGGCTCGGCCGTCCTGGCGGTTCTGATCCAGTGGCGCTCGGGGTCGGCGGCACAGGTGGCGGAGGTCATTGTCGTCGCCCTGGTGCCACTAGCCCTCTTCGCGCGCGGCTTCCTCGATCCGAAATGGGCACCGATCGAATGGTGGCGTGAGTCGGGCGCGGGGCCGATCCGTCGGGCTACCGGGCCAGTCCTGCTCCTCCTCTGCGCAGTGCTTCTGGTCATCGCGGCCCTCACGGCCGTACCGGCTCTGAGCGGCGTCCCGCGTCAGAGCAGCGGCGTGCTCCGGGTTGCCTCCGTGCCGAGTCGGGCACTCGATGCCCGCATCGCGATCTCGCCGCGCTGCGCGGGCGCGCCTGGCGTTTTGCGACTCTCCTGGCCTGGGTCCATCTCGACGCTCCAGGTGGCGTTGCCGGGAAATTTCGAATCGCGAGACGGGCGGCACGTGCTCACCTTCCATCCGCGGGGCTCAGCGGTCGCCCTTGCCGTGCAGGCCGACGGCTCGGCGGTACATGCGGGCCGCTGCACCCTGGCGTTGCCGACCTTGGTCGGGCGGGGCGGCGCGAGCCTCGGGGAGACGCGCCTGCGCCTGCCGCGGGAATCGGATGGCTTTCGCCTCGAAGGCACCGCATCGGCGCTCGTGGGCACCCTCGGTCCATGCGCCTCGGGGAAGGGAGGGGTTCCGATCGCGGACTGTGCGGGGGTCCTCCACCTGACCGAACCGGGTGAAGCCGATCGGCGACTCATCGATCTCGCCCTCTCCGCCGCGGCCGTGGCGATCGCGCTGGTCCTCGTCGCCGCCTATCTCTTCGTCGGTCTCGCCCGGCGCCCGCGCAGGGGTCGGGCGGCCGCAGGTGCCAAAGCCTGACCCAGGCGAAGGTTCCGGTCGGGCTGGCTCACCCCTCGGCCGGCGACCCGAGCCTCGCTGGCACGACCTCGTCGCATTCGAAGAGCGCCCGAATGTCACTCAGGATCTGACGCGCGATCACGCTCTCAGTCGAGAGCCGGACCGCGGGCATGCGGTCGCTGCTCTGGGAGGTTGACGGATAGGGGGCGGTGATCATGTCGGTGTCGTTCGACACGGCCATGTAGGGCATGTCGAGGTCGTCGCCGAGGTGATACACGACGAGGCGCCCGGGTCCATCGAGGGTGTTCCTCATCGCGGTGAGGACCTCGAGGGTCCGCCGAATCCTCTTCGAATAGCCCTTCGCGCGGAGGCCCGCGATCCTGTCGGCGTCCTCGGCGAGCATGAGAAGCTTCACTTCGCCGCCGTTTTCAACGACCCGGCGGATCGCCTCGCAGAAAAGCACGCCGATCTTCTCATCGCACCATTTGTCGAGCGCGTGGCCAACCATCGTGAGTGAATACTCGGCGCCCCGCAGCAGATCACGCCACTCCTCGACCCCATAGGAGCCCTTCGGCTTTACCGCCTCGATCCCGTGGCGCTCCGCCTCCCGTACGAGGGAGAGATTGCCGCCTAGGCCGGCGACGAGTTCGAGCTGCTTGCCCAGTTCGGCACGCCGCGAGCCGGTCAGGAAGCCGGAGACGATCGCGATGGCGAAGCTGGCGAGGAGAGAAGATGCGACGCCAATCGTGATCGCCTCGACGCGCGAGCTCGGGGGCGCTGCGACGTACACGCCGACTAGGGCCGAGAATACGAAGAAGCCGAGCCCTACAGCTGCGCTCCCGGCCGGATGTCGACTTACGGCGCTCATCAGAAAAGAGAGGGCGGTCCGGGGGTCAGAGAGCGGTCGACCTCGAGTCCCACGGAGGCCGCAGCGCCCTGCAGCTCAAGGACCATCGCGCTGTGATCGCTCAATTCCCGCTCGCGCGTCTCGGGTAGGTATTCGCAGCGGCGCAGGGAGGAGCGCAAATCGGCCGTCATCAGACAGTGGTCGAAGCGGTGGCCGCGACCTTCGCTGTCGGCCCAGCTGATCTCGACCCGGTCAGGATGGAGGACTCGATAGGCATCGAGCCAGCCGCGCTCCGGCAGCTCCTCGTAGAGCTCGTACTCCCACTCCTGGAAGCCGCGATCGACCGCCCTCCCACTTCGCTCGACGACGTTGAGGTCGCCGATCAGGACCATCGCGCTCGGCTCGCGCGCACCGAGGGCGGTGAGGAGCTCCGCCAGGAAGCGTCGCTTGCGCGCGACTCGCGCCGCCGAGTCATCGCGCGAGGGCGCATAGACACCGATCAGCTCGAGACCGGCGACCGAGACCTGGGCAATTCGCTCGGGTAGATAGGCAGAGATCGGCTCCGTCTCGCCGGGGTCAAGGCGGCTCGCGATTAGCACCCCGCGCTCGCCTGCGCTCGGAGACCGGGAGCGGGTTGCCCAGCCCGAGCCCCGGAATCGCTCCACCAGGAGTTCGCTGCCGGCGCCCGTGCCGACCTCGGTCAGGACGAAGATCTGCTCGGAGCGGGAACCCAGCCATTTGAGCTGGCGCTCGGCGCGAGAGAGGGAGGGGCTGCACACGTTCAGGGTCAAGACCGAGAGGCTCGGCTCAGTCATCCGCCACCCTCCATCTCGACCAGATCGACGCCGCCACTTGCGCCCCCAGCTCCTCGGCGGTGGTCTCGCTCGTGTCGTAGACCGTGGCGCCGAGGCCGTACTTCGCGGCAAGCAGACGGTCGGTCTCCTCATAGAGACGCAGCTCGCGCTCGCCGCCGGCATCCCGCTCAAATCGGCGGGCGGGGTCGGGCTTGCGCGAGTCCAGACGCTCGTGAATCTTCGCGGCGTCGGCCTTCAGCTGGATCCGCAGGTCCGGGCGCGGGATTCCCGCGTTGATCGCGAGGATGAACTCGACCTCGACTCCGTCCAAGCGCTGGAGGACGAGCGAGGACTCGACGTAGCGGTCACACAGCACGATTTCGCCCGCCCTCAGGTGCTCGGCCACCTCGCCCTCGACCTGCTGGTGTCGGTCGGCGGCGACCAAGCAGGCGAGCCCGCGGCCGCGCAGGTTGGCCTCGGCCGACCGGGCGAGGCGCCCGACTACACCTTCGGAGGGCTGGCGCGTGGTATGGACCGAGGCACCCGAGCCGCGCAGCTCGGCCGCTATCGCCGCGGTGAGCGAGGTCTTGCCCGAGCCGTTAGGGCCATCGACCGTTACCAGCATCCCGGGGCTGTTGCAGCCATCCGTGAAGAGATCTTCGCTCATGCGGCATCCTCGATTGGGCACTGCTCCCGGTCGCGATCGCCGACGAGCCCGCCGGAGGCGATAACGGCTGCCGGGCAGCCACGACCACAGGCGGCGGCGAGCCCACAGGAGTTGCAGGTCGGATCGCTGCGCACGACCACCCGGCGCTCCAGTGGATAGCGATCGACACGTTCGGCGATATCGGGATCGTCGAAGGCATTACCGACGAGGAACTCTTGAGGGTCGTGCACGGAGCCGGGCGTGCGGGCGGCGAAGACGAGATAGGGGCAGACCGTGAGTGAGCCGTCCGCAAAGACGTAAAGGATGCGCCCCGCCTCGCAGGCCGAGAGCGGGCGTCCCTCTTCGTTGGGAAAGCGGATCCGCACCAGCTCGACCTCGGGCTCGAACGGAGCGGTGTCGAGCGCGATCGCCCGCATCAGCTCCTCGGAGGCGCCGAGCCGCCTGATGCCAGCGACTCCCCGCCCGAGTGAGGAGAGCGGGTTCATTAGAACGTATTCGGCGCCGCAGTCGACGGCAAAGCGGCACAGCTCTTCATACTCTGCGGCGGCCGCGAGTCGGTTAGGCGTGACCAGGACCCCCTTCAGCAGACCGGACTCGCCGAGCACCTGCATTGCGCGGGTGGTAATGGCGAAGGAGCCAGGCGAACCGCGGAACCTGCCGTGGCTTTTCGCCGAAAAGCCGTCGAGGCTGACGTTCAGACGGATCCCGCCCTGGGCTGCGAGCCACAGGATCTGCTCCTCGCTGATCAGCGTGGCGTTAGTGCAAATCGTCACCGCCATATCTCGTTCTCTGCAGGCGAGAAGGATCTGCTCCAGATCGGGATGGGCGAAGGGCTCGCCACCCGTAAGGGTGACGCGCGAGACCCTCGCCTCGGCGAGGCGCGGTAGGAGCTCGGCCTCGATCCGACCGGCGTCCATGTCGGTCCCCTCGCGGGTCGCCGAGACGAAGCAGTGAGCGCAATGGAGATTGCAGCGCTCGGTTATTTGAATCAGCGCCTTTCGGTCGGACCCTGCGGTCGAGCTGCGGAAATAGCAGGCCTGCGCCGCACCACCTCCTGCGGTCTGCCGCCGACTCATCGTGACCGGCAAGCAGGGGCGGAGATCGCCGCGTGGAAGTAGCCTCGGGGTTCGCGGCCGTCGCCCGTCCCCATGCTCGGCCTATGACCCAAAACGTCCTCAACTCGACCAGATCGAAACGGCAGGCGACGCGTAGGCGCCCCGTCGCCGGGCGCGGCGTTTCCCAGACTGGTGCGACGGTCGGGATCCTGACCTTCAACATTTCGGTTGCGGCCGAGCCCCGTGCCGAGCGGATTCTGCGCTGGCTGAGGGGTCGCGGCGACGAGGTGATCGTCCTCAGCGAGACCAGCGCCGGAGCAGGGACCGAGTTGATCCGGGCAGGCCTTGAGGCCGCAGGTTACTCCACCTTCGGTGAGCTCTCCGGTCGCGAGCGCGGCGTGATGATCGCCTCCCGGTTGCCGGTGGCCGGAAGCCTCGAGGTGGCGTCGATCAGCCTGCCGGCGCGTGCGCACGGTGTGCTCCTCGACACCTCGCCGAAACTTGCCGTGCTCGGCGTTTACGTACCCTCGCGCGACCGCAGCCCGGAGAAGGTGGCGCGCAAGGAGCTCTTCATGCGCTCGCTCCTGGCCGCCCTGGAGGAGTTGCCGGAGGCCACCCGCGAGGGCCTGCTCGTCCTCGGCGATTACAACGCCGTTGCCCGCGACCACGTCCCTGCACTGCCCGGGTTTTTTCCTTACGAGTACGAATTCCACGAGCGCCTGGTCGATCTGGGACTTGCAGCAGCCCATGAGCTTCGTCCTTATGGGGGCCAACCTCATAGCTGGATTGGCCGGACCGGCTTGGGCTACCTCTACGACTACGCGCACCTCGGCGGCCAGGTCGGCGCACGCCTTCGCACCTGTCGCTACCTCCACGGTCCGCGAGACCGTCGTCTTTCCGACCACGCGGCCCTCGCCCTCCGGGTCGGCCTCGACTGAGCGATCCGTCGGACTCATTCGAGGACGACCGCCTCCACGAGCGCGGCATCCATTTCTTTCAGCCTTCCGATCTCGACGTGACGTCGGTACCAACCACGTGCGATCGGCGCACCGTCGGGCAGCGTCTTGGCGATTTTCGTCGCCGAGCCCCATCGATCACGCTGGCGGGCGACGTCGGTCATCGCAAACGCTGCGAGGAATCCAAGCTGGTCGGGTTCGAGACCCGCCTGCTTGGCCACTTCGATCATCTTGAATTTGAAGCGCCGCCTCTGTTCGTCCGGCGTGTCCCCACTGCGCCTGCGGATCTCGGCGAAGAGCGCCTCACTGCCTGGGACGAGGAGGTCCCTGGCAAAGTGATCGGCTTCCTGCTCTTGGGCGTCGTCGCGGAGACTTCCAGGATCCTCCAGGTCGACCAGGCCCTCGTCCCGATCTACATGCCCGAGCACCAAGTGACCGAGCTCATGCGCGAGCGCGAACAGCCAGTACGACCGGTACGGGTGACTGAGCTTGAGGACGACGACCGGGCGCTCGCCCACGTACCAAGCGGCGGCCTGAAACCCCGGCCCCGACATCGGGACAACGGCCACACCGTGACCCCAGGCCCAGTCGAGGAGGGTCTCCATGGACACCTGGGTCCCCTCACGGCCGAGCACCTCGGCCCTAATCTCGGCGGCACTTTCCGGCAAGCTCGGGCTTGGCGCCGCCGTCGCTTCTGCGGTGAGCTCCGAAAGCGTGCGCGCCAACCGTTCGATCGCCGACCTGGATACGGGCCCTTGCTGCCTGGTCTTGAACCGGACCGGAGCGGTCAGCGGAGGCCCGCTGGGAGACCCGCGCAGTACCCCCTCCAGATCCCACTTGAAGGCTCGCGCGATCAGAGAGGCGGCGTCCGGCGCGGCGACCGCCGTAGCGATCTTTCGCACCACGTCAGCAGGAGCGCCAACGCTTTCTTCTAGCTCCTCGAAGGAGATTTCCGAAGCCCCCGGATCGGCGAGGTCGGCGAACTCGGCGTCGAGCGCGGCGAGGATCGGCTCGATCTTTCCGAGATCGACGCCCTGTGCTCCGGTCTCGGTTGCTTCGATGGCCTGGCGGCTCGTCCCAAGCCGTCCGGCGAGTTCGGTTCGGCTGAGTCCGGAGCGCTCGCGGAGCGCTCGCAGGCGCCGCCCGACCCGGACTGCCTCTTCAGCGTCGCGTTGACGGACCTCCGCGGCGAAGGCAGGATCATCGGCGGCCCGAATTGCCATCCAATCGATTTCGCGGACTCCCTCACCGGTCTCTGCGACCACGGCTCGCGCCTCGGCATCGAACTTGAACTTCGTAAGCAGGTCGAAGCCGAGGTCAGTGGCAGGTACTTCGACGACGTCGCCGTTGGCGAACGTGACATCGATGACACCGGCGAGTGAGCGAACGGCAGCAACGTCGCCGTAGCCCTCTGCGTCCCAGGGTTTCTGCGCCTCATTCACGATTCGTTCAGCTTCTTCCATAGCGCGATCATCTTCGGCTGTTCTTCCTTTAGTACCGGGAGCAGCTGCCGGGGGATCTGCTTGTCGGACTGGAGGGGTCTCAGCGTCAGCAGATGGAAGGAGAGGATGCGATTGCCTCGCTCGGCGAGATGACCATGCGGAGCATGGTGTTTGCCGCCTCGCTCGTCCCCGACGTATACGGCGAAATTGCCATGACGAAAGGCCCTGGTCATTGTCGCGGCGCTTTGCCGTGTACGCGGCCCTCGCAATCCTTGTGAGCCGATCTCATCCGCGCCCGGCCTGCGACCAGGATGGGGATCCTCGGCATACCGACGATGCGACCGCGAAGCATCACGCGACCCTCGCACAGGGTCAATCTTTAAGCAAGCTACGTCCTGTGTTCAAGAGACAACGCGCCAATCGAACCGGAATCACCACCTATCGCCGCATATCCACGGGTTTTTGGGCACTAGTGCCCAAAAGTGGTGTGGATCAGGGGGGTGGTTAAAACGAGCGCGCCAAAATCGAATGTGCCCGTTTGCAGGAGGTTCGAGTCGATGGAGCTAGGCGGATTCGAACCGCCGACCTCCTGGGTGCGATCCAGGCGCTCTGCCAGCTGAGCTATAGCCCCGAAATGTCCGATTTGCAGGGATAACCTGCTTCGGATCGGGTGGTTCCAGGGGCGGAGTGTAGCGGGGATGTAAGTGGATATACGTGGATGTGCGGCGGATATGCGCCTCGAGCAAGCGGAGTGGCGATTCCCACGCCGAGCATGGCATGGGGATTTGACTCGACGAGAGCATGGGCGGGGACAACCGCTGACCGGCACCGCCTCTGAAGTTGGCCGCCGCGCTTGGGGTCGGGGTGAGACTCCGCGCATCGTCTACCGACCGCGAACATGCAACGGACTAGGTTTCGTCGATGGCGAAGAGCCCTCCGCGCCAACCACCCAGTTCCCCCGCTCGCAGCGAGGGACAGGTGGTGCCGTCGGTCCTGCGGGCGGGGCGGATCCTTGACGCGCTCGCGTCCGGGCCGCCGCGGGCGACCCTGGCGTCGCTGTCGATCGGGCTTGGCATCCCCCGCAGCAGCACCCTGGCGCTCTGCAACAGCCTGGTCGACATCGGCCTTCTCGCCCGCGACCCGGACGGGCAGTATCGGCTCGGCCCGCACACGCTCGAGCTGAGCCGCGCGTTCCTCGGCCAGACCGACTTCCACTCGGAGTTCCAGCGGGCGGTGCCGGAGCTCGGGGTGCTGCCGGAGCAGACCCTGGTCTGCGCGGTCTTGCGCGGCCGCGACGTCGTCTACATCGGCCGCCGACCTGGCACCAGTCCGCTCGGGGTCAGCTACGAGATCGGCATGAGGCTGCCCGCCCACTGCACCGCCACCGGGCTCTCGATGCTGAGCACCCTGCCGGAGGGGGAGGTCGAGGAGCTCTACGACGGGGAGCAGCTGGAGCAGCTGACCGACCGCTCGATCGGCACCGTGGCGGAGCTGCGCGAGCGGCTCGCGACGGTGCGCAGACGCGGCTACGCGGTCGACGACGGGGAGACCGTGCGGGGCATGATCTGCCTCGGCACCACGGTCACGGGCGACGCCGGGGAGACCGTCGGCGCCGTCGCGGTGAGCATGCCGAAGGGGGCGCGGTCGAGCGCCCAGTTGAGCGCCGACGCGGCCGACCTCAGAACGCTGGCCGACCGCATCTCCCAGGGGCTGGGCGCTCCCTGAACCGACCCCCGACCGCGCCTAACCGGCGGTCGGGAAGGAGAGGTTGCGCTCGACCGGGGTTTCGTCGGGCCAGCGCGTGGTGACCGCCTTCGCCCGGGTGTAGAAGCGAATCCCCTCGGCGCCGTGGATGTGGTGGTCGCCGAAGAGCGAGTCCTTCCAGCCGCCGAAGGAGTAGTAGGCCATCGGCACCGGGATCGGCACGTTGACGCCGATCATCCCGACCTCCACCTCGCGCTGGAACTTGCGCGCGGCGCCGCCGCTGGAGGTGAAGATCGCGGTGCCGTTGGCGAAGGAGCTCTCGTTGATCAGGCGGATCGCGTCGTCGAGGGTGTCGACCCGGACGAGCACCAGGACCGGCCCGAAGATCTCGTCGGTGTAGATCGACATGTCGGTCTCGACCCGGTCGAAGAGGGTCGGCCCGACGAAGAAGCCGTCGCCCTCGACCTCCAGCTCGCGGCCGTCGACCACGGCGACGGCGCCCGCCTCGACGCCCTGGCCGATGTAGCCGGTGATCCGGTCGCGCGCCTCCGGCGTCACCACCGGGCCCATTTCCGAGGTCGGGTCGAGCCCGGCGCCGACGCGGATCTCGCGCGCCTTCTCCTCCAGGCGCTCGACCAGGGCGTCGGCGGCGTCGCCGACCGCGACCGCGACCGAGATCGCCATGCAGCGCTGGCCGGCGGAGCCGAAGCCGGCGGCGGTCAGGTGGTTGGCGGCGAAGTCGAGGTCGGCGTCGGGGAGGACGACGGCGTGGTTCTTCGCCCCGCCGAGTGCCTGGACCCGCTTGCCCGCCGCGGTCGCCCGCTCGTGCACGTACTTGGCGATCGGGGTCGAGCCGACGAAGCTGACCGCGGCGACGTCGGGGTGGTCGAGCAGCGCGTCGACCGCTTCCTTGTCGCCGTTGACGACGTTGAACACGCCGTCCGGGAGCCCGGCTTCGGCGTATAGCTCGGCGATCAGGGCCGACGCCGAGGGGTCGCGCTCGGAGGGCTTCAGCACGAAGGTGTTGCCGCTCGCGATCGCCACCGGGTGCATCCACATCGGCACCATCGCCGGGAAGTTGAACGGGGTGATCCCGGCGCAGACGCCGAGCGGCTGGCGGAAGGAGTGCGCGTCGACGTCGGTGGAGACCCCGTCGGAGAACTCGCCCTTCAGCAGGTGGGGGATGCCGCAGGCGAACTCGACCACCTCGAGCCCGCGGATCACCTCGCCCTTGGCGTCGTCGAACACCTTGCCGTGCTCGGAGGAGACGATCCGGGCCAGCTCGTCGACGTGGGAGTGGACCAGCTCGCGGAAGGCGAACATGACCCGCGCCCGCTGCGCCAGCGAGGCGTTGCCCCAGGTCTCGAACGCGGCCTTGGCGGCCTGGACCGCGGCGTCGACGTCGGCGGTGCTGCCCAGCAGGACCTCAGCCTGCGGTGCGCCGGTGGCGGGGTCCCAGACCGAGCCGCGCCGGGTACCCTCGCCGGCGTCAGCGCGGCCGCCGATGTAGTGCTCGATCGTCTTCAGTTCAGAGGTCGTGGCCATCTCTGTCTCCATTCACAAATATGAACGCTCTACCGGTGTATGAATAGCGACTATAGGGTCCGTTCCGTCGTGTCGAGCTCGACACCCGCGAGCTGACCCTCCGGGACATCACCCTGCGCGGCGCCAACTGCTTCCCGATCGACAGCTGGCCGAAGGTGATCGACCTGATCGCCGGCGGTCGCCTGCCGGTCGAGAAGGTGATCACCGGTATCACCGATCTCGACTCCGCGATCGAGGAGGGCTACGCCGCCCTGCTCGATCCCGACGCCGGCCAGGTCAAGGTCCTGATCGACGCCGGCGCTCTCCCCGCCGGGCTCGGCTAGGAAGCCTCGCGCATCAGCAGCAGGTCGATGTCGAGCTGGACGTCCCAGCCGACCGCCACGGCGCCGTCCGGCATCTCCATCTGCCATTCGAAGCCGAAGTCGCGGCGGTCGATGGTCGTGGTGAGCTGGAAGCCGGCGATCTCGCCGAACGGGGCTTGCCGGGGCGCGGAGTATCGGCCGGTGGCGGTGACCGGGCGCGTGATGCCCTTCATCGTCAGCTCGCCCTCGACCTCTGCCCGGCCGTCGTCGGCGAGGCGGATCTCGGTCGAGCGGAAGGTGACCTCGGGATGGCGCTCGGCGTCGAAGAACTCCGGACCGAGAAGGCTTTCCCGCATCCCGGCCGGCTCGACCACGGAGATCGAGTCCACGCGCGCCGACCCCTCCAGCGTCAGGGCGTCCCCGTCCATGCGGAGCGTCGCTGCGACGTCGGGCAGCTCGCCGCGGAACCGGAAGACATCCGAGTGGCGCACCGCGAAGGCGAAGGTCGAGGGCACGGGCTCGGCGCGGAAGGTGCCGGTGAAGGGTTGAGCTGCGACTTGGGACATGAGGATCCTCCAGATCTGTTTCGGTTGCTCGCAGATCTGACAAGTCCCGGCGCCCTTTTGTGACAGATCCGGGTCAGGTGCCGAGGCGGCCGAGGTCGAGCTCCACCAGGCGGGCCGGGTCGGCGAGGAAGTCGATCGCGACGATCCGGCCGCCGCGGATCTGCACCGCGCCGACCGAGATCGGCTCGCCGTCGAGGAAGGCCACCGTGCCGATGCCGCCGTTGACCCGCACCACGTGACCTACCGCGCCGATGGTCGCGAAGCTGCGCGCCTGCGCGATCGCCGCCGCGGCGCCGCGCACCACGACCGAGCCGCGCTCGGGCCCGTAGTCGGCACGCAAGACCACGTCGGGGTGAAGGACGGTGACCAGCCGGTCGAAGTCGCCTTCGCGAGCGGCGGCGATGAACGCCTCCACCACCTGGCGCTGCTGGTCGAGGTCGGCGTCGGGGACCGGATCGGCCGCCCGCAGCCGGCGGCGCCCGCGGCTGGCGAGCTGGCGGGCGGCGTCGGGGCTGCGGTCGACGATCGGGGCGATCTCCTCGAACGGCACGCCGAACATGTCGTGGAGGACGAAGGCGAGCCGCTCGGCCGGGTTCAGCGTCTCCAGCACCATCAGCATCGCGATGCCGATCGAGTCGGCGAGCAGCGCCTCGTGCTCGGGGTCGGTGCCGTCGAGCGGGTCGACGATCGGGTCGGGCATGCGCAGGTCATCCAACGACTGCTCGCGCCGGGAGTTCCGCGAGCGCAGCATGTTGAGGCAGATGCGCGCCACCACCGTGGTCAGCCAGCCGCCGAGGTTCTCGATCTCCTCCGGGTCGTTGCGGCTCAGCCGCAGCCAGGCCTCCTGGACGGCGTCGTCCGCCTCACTGGTCGAGCCGAGCATCCGGTAGGCCACCGCGCGCAGGTGCGGTCGCTGCTCCTCGAATGCGTCGACGATCGGGTCGCCTTCAGTCATCGGTCACGTTCCCCTTTCGCGTCGTGTCATTGCAACAGACCCGCCGCGTGCGGGCGATGTGACAGGCAAGCGAAAGGACGGCACAGGCCATGTACTTCGACACCACCACTACCGACGCGGCCACCAGCCTGGCGAGCGGAACCTGGATCCTCGATCCGGAGCGCTCGAGCGTCGAGTTCCGCGTCCCCCTCCTCTACGGCAGGGTCGGGACCGTCAAGGGCGACTTCGACCGCTTCCGCGGCACCCTCGACCTTGCGGCCCGGCCGGCGATCGAACTGGCGGTCGCGGCCGACAGCATCGACAGCGGCAACGGCAGGCGCGACGAGCACCTGCGCTCGGCGGACTTCTTCGACGCCGAGGAGCATCCCGAGGTGCGCTTCGAGTCCGAGTCGGTTGCCCTCGAGGGCGAGACGCTCCATATAAAGGGACTGCTGCACGCTGCGGGCAAGAGCGCCCCGCTCGACGTCACCGCGACGGTCAGCCCGGTCGGCGAGGAGTTCGAGATCGAGGCGAGCGCCGAGGTCGATCAACGCCGATTGGGGATGACCTACAGCCCGCTCGGGATGCTGCGGCCACCGGCCAAGCTCGCCTTGCGGGGACGCCTGGCTCGCTGGTAGAAGTGGGACATGGGCGCGAACGCCCCGCATAGGGTCGTGGTCATCGGCGGCGGCTTCGGCGGCCTGAATGCGGTGCGCGGCCTGCGGGAGGCGCCGGTCGAGGTGACGCTGGTCGACCGGCAGAACTTCCACCTCTTCCAGCCGCTCGTCTATCAGGTGGCCACCGGGGCGCTGGCGAGCGCCGAAGTCGCGGCGCCGCTGCGGGCGGTGCTGAAGCGTCAGGCGAACGCCCGGGTGATGTTGGCGAATGCGACGGGGTTCAATCTCAGGGGCCGCGAGGTCGTGCTCGGTGACCTCCCCGACGGCGAGGCGGAGCGGCGCCTCCCCTACGACACGCTGGTCGTCGCCGGCGGCTCCAACTACTCCTACTTCGGCCACGAGGACTGGCGGGAGTTCGCGCCGGAGCTGAAGTCGATCGGGGGCGCGCTGAAGATCCGCGGGCGCCTGCTCTCTGCCTTCGAGGCGGCCGAGCTCGAGCCCGACCCGGAGCGGCGCCGCGCCTGGCTGACCTTCGCCGTCGTCGGCGCCGGGCCGACCGGGGTGGAGATGGCCGGGCAGATCGCCGAGCTGGCGCGTGACACGCTGCGCGACAACTTCCGCGCCGTCGCGCCCGAGGACGCGCGGATCGTGCTGCTCGACGGCGCCGACCGTGTCCTGCCCGCATTCCCGAAGGGTCTCTCCCGCCACGCCGCCCGCGCGCTCGAAGACCTTGGGGTGGAGACGCTTCCCGGTCGGACGGTGGTCGATGTCGATGCCGAGTCGGTTGCCTGGGAAGAGAAGGGAGGCGTGCGGACGCGCCTGCCGGCCCGGACCGTGGTCTGGGCGGCCGGGGTGACGGCCTCACGGCTGGCGGCGCTGCTCGCCGAGGCGGCCGGGGCGGAAGTCGACAAAGCGGGCCGGGTCGCGGTCGGGCCTGACCTCACCCTCGCCGGGCATCCGGAGGTGCTCGCCCTCGGCGACATGGTGAGCGTCCGCGACGCCGCTGGGCGGCCGCTGGGACTGCCGGGGCTGGCACCGGTGGCGATCCAGCAGGGCCACTACGCCTCGAAGGCGATCGTCACCCGCCTCCGCGGCAGCCGGCCGCGCCCGTTTCACTACCTCAACAAAGGCGACCTGGCGACGATCGGGCGCTCGAAGGCTGTCGCCGACCTCCGCGGCATCCACCTCTGGGGGCTGCCGGCCTGGCTCGCCTGGCTGACCATCCACATCTACTACCTGATCGGCTTCCAGAACCGGCTGCTGGTGCTGTTGCGCTGGACCGGGAGCTTCCTCACCCGCGGTCGCGGCGCGCGACTGATCGGCCTCGGCGCGAAGATTCCGGATCGGTGAGGCCGAGGCCGCGACTCTGCTTTGCTCCCTGTTGGCAGGCCCGATCGGCTCGTAGCCGAAGCGAAGAAGAAAAGAGGAAAGCGATGAGTTCAGGTGCGGTGGTCGAGTCGATCGACCCGGCGAACGGCGAGGTGTTCGAGACCTATGAGGTCTTCGATGACACCCAGATCGATGCGGCGCTCGACACCGCCCACGCCGCGTTCCGGCGCTACCGGACGAGCGCCTGGGCTGAGCGGGCAGAGCTGATGAACGGGGTGGCGCGGGAGCTGCGCGCGCTCTCCGACGAGCTGGCGACGACGGTCAGCCGCGAGATGGGCAAGCCGATCAAGGAAGCCGAAGCCGAAGTCGAGAAGTGCGCCTGGGCGGCCGAGCACTACGCCGAGCACGGCGAGGCGTACCTCGCCCCCGAACCGATCGACACCGGCGACGCCCGCCGCGTCGTCGTCCACAAGCGCCCGCTCGGCGTCGTCCTCGCGATCATGCCCTGGAACTACCCGCTCTGGCAGGCGATGCGGGCGGCGGCGCCGATCGTCTCGGCGGGCAACGGCTTCGTCCTCAAGCACGCCTCCAACGTGACCGGCTGCGGCCTCCTGCTCGAACAGGTCTTCGAGCGGGCGGGCGCCGAGGGCCTCTTCAAGACGATCGTCGTCGCCGGCCGCAAGGCCTCGGAGCTGATCGGCGACCGGCGGATCGCCGGCGTCACCCTGACCGGTTCCGATGCCGCCGGGGTCAGCGTCGGCGAAGCGGCCGGCCGGGCGATCAAGCCGGTGGTGCTGGAGCTGGGCGGCTCGGACCCGTTCATCGTCCTCGGCGACGCGAACCTGGAGAAGGCGGTCGAGGTCGCGGTCACCGCGCGCTTCCAGAACACCGGCCAGAGCTGCATCGCGGCCAAGCGCTTCATCGTCGTCGAGTCGGCCGCGGCCGAGTTCGAAGAGCGTTTCGCCGCCGCCGCCAAGGAGCTGCGCCGCGGTGCCCCGATCGACCCCGAGACCCAGCTCGGCCCGATGGCCCGTGAGGACCTGCGCGACGAGCTCGCCGGGATCGTCGACGCCTCGGTCGCCGCCGGGGCCACCGTCCTCACCGGCGGCTCGGCTCCCGACGAGCCGGGCGCCTGGTACGAGCCGACCGTGGTCAGCGCCGCCGCCGGCTCCGACGCTCCGGTGCTGCGCGAAGAGACCTTCGGCCCGGTCGCCGCGGTGGTCCGCGTCGCCGACGAGGACGCGGCGATCGCCCTCGCCAACGAATCGGAGTTCGGCCTCGGCTCGAGCCTCTGGACCCAGGATCTCGAGCGCGCCGAGAAGCTCTCCGCCGACATCGAAGCGGGGATGGTCTTCGTCAACGCGATGACCGCCTCCGACCCGCGGATCCCCTTCGGCGGGGTGAAGCGCAGCGGCGTCGGCCGCGAGCTCGGCGGCGAATTCGGCATGCGCGCCTTCATCAACCTGCAGGCGGTCGCGCTGACCGAGGTCTAGTCGGTCGGCGGCGGCTTTAGGAAGTGGGCCTAGCATCGGTCGATGGCCGCGACGCTGACCAAATCGCCGGAGGTACTGCACCTGTCGTTGGTCTTGTCCGGGGCTCTTCGCGACAGCGACGGGGCCAGGCTCGGCCGTGTCGACGACGTGATCGTGCGTCTCGAAGGGAGCGGCTACCCGCCGATCACCGGTTTCCTGGTCACGGTCGCCGGGCGCCGCTCCTACCTGCCCGCCGAGCGGGTGGCGAAGGTGGAGGCGCGGGCGGTGACCCTGAGCAAGGCGAAGCTTGACCTCAGGCCGTTCTCCCGCCGCCCCGAGGAGGTGCTCCTGAAGCACGACGTGCTCGACCACCAGCTGATCAACGTCGAGGGCGCGCGCCTGGTGCGTGCCAACGAGGTCGAGCTGGCGCGGCTGGAGGGCTGGTGGCGGGTGGTCGGCGTCGATACGGGTCCCCGCGGCGGCCTGCGGCGGCTGCTGCCGAAGCGGATCGGCGGCCGGATCGCGACCGGCGACTTTCTCGACTGGGCAAGCGTCGAGCCCTTCGCCGGCGAGACGCCGGCGGTACGGCTGCGGGTGCTCCACCCGAAGCTGGCGAAACTCCATCCGGCGCAGATCGCCGACCTGGTCGAGGCCGCCTCCCACGACGAGGGCCAGGAGATCATCGAGGCGGTCGGTGCCGACGCCGAGCTCGAGGCCGACGTGTTCGAGGAGCTCGATGCCCAGCATCAGATCGAGTTCGTCGGGCAGCGCTCCGACGAAGAGGTGGCCGCGCTCCTGTCGCGGATGGCGCCCGATGACGCCGCCGATCTCGTCGCCGAGCTGCCCGACGAGCGCCGTGAGCCGGTCACCGAGCACCTGACGCCGAGCCAGCGGCGCAAGGTCCGTGCCCTCCTCGGCTACGACCCCGCCGAGGCCGGTGGCCTGATGAGTCCCGACTTCGTCAGCGTCTACCGACACGCGACGGTCGCCGAGGCGCTCGACCGGGTGCGCCGCAGCGCGCTGCCCGACGAGAACCTGGCGACCGTCTACGTGATGGACGCCAAGCACCGGTTCGCGGGATCGCTCCAGCTGCCCGCCCTCCTGCGCGCGGACCCGGAGGCAACGGTCGTCGACCTCGAGCTCGCCGACGTCCCGTATCTCCGTCCCGAGGCGGACTTCGAGGAAGTCGCCCGGCTGATGGCCGACTACAACCTGACTGCCGCCCCGGTGCTGGACCGGGAGGAACGGATGATCGGGGTCGTCACCGTCGACGACGTCCTGGAGGTGCTGCTGCCGAAGGGCTGGCGCCGGCGCTTCGGCCTGCTCGGCGAGGACTAGGCTCCCGTCCCGCCCGGCGGCCAAATCTTCATGCGGCCTTTATGGGACCGGGACTAGGATCGCCCGATGAGCGTGATCGAGCGGAGTGAGCAGTTGGATGCCGGGCCGAGTACCGACCGCCTTGCGGCGGGCGCGGTCGCTGGCTTCGGCCCGGCCGCACCTGCCCTCCCGGCTGCGCTCACGGCGTAGCCGCGTCCTCGTATTCCTGGGGCTGCTCGGCCCTGGCCTGATCGCCGCCAACGCCGGCAACGACGCGGGCGGCGTCGCCACCTACTCCGAAGTCGGGGCCAAGTACGGCTACACGCTGCTCTGGGCGATGGTCCTGATCACGATCTCGCTGGCCCTGGTCCAACGGGCCGCCGCCCGGATGGGGGCTGTCACCGGCAAGGGCCTCGCCGAGCTGATCCGCGAGCGCTACGGCATCCGCTGGTCGGCCTTCGCGACGCTGGCCGTGCTGGTCGCCAACTTCGGCATCTGCATCTCCGACTTCGTCGGCATCGGCGCCGCGCTCGGTCTGGCAGGCATCCCGGTGCAGCTGACCGTGCCGATCGCCGCGCTCGGCATCTGGCTGATCATCGTCCGCGGCTCCTACCGCTCCGCCGAGCGGGTCTTCATCTGGATGACGATCCCGTTCTTCGCCTACCCGATCGCCGCGATCCTGGCGAAGCCCGACTGGGGCGAAGTCGGACACGCGCTCGTCGTCCCGCAGCTGCACGCCGACCCGACCTTCCTCCTGCTCTTCGTCGCGATGGCGGGCACGACGATCACCCCCTACATGCAGCTCTACCTCCAGTCCGCCGTCGTCGAGCGCGGCGCGACCGAGGCCGACCTGAAGGCCGAGTCACGCGAGGCGGTCGGCGGCGCCCTCTTCGCCGACGTGGTCGCCGCCTTCATCATCATCGCCACCGGGGCGACGCTCTACGTGGCCGGCGTCCACTCGATCGGCTCGGCTGCCGACGCGGCCAAGGCGCTGAAGCCGTTGGCCGGGCAGTACGCGGAGCTTCTCTTCGGCGTCGGTCTGCTCGGGGCCAGCCTGCTCGCCGCGGCGATCCTGCCGATCGCGACCGCCTACGTGGTCGCCGAGTCGCTCGGCTTCGAGAAGGGCATCGGTCGGCGCAGCCAGGAAGCGCCGGTCTTCGTCGGCCTGATCACCGCGATGCTCGCGATCTCGACCGTCGTCGCCGTGGTCCCCGGCGTGCCGGTGATCTCCTTCCTGGTGGGGGTGCAGGTGATCAACGGGGTCCTGCTGCCAATTAACCTGGGCTTCATCTGGCGCCTCGCCCGGTCCGAGGAGCTGATGGGGGAACACCGCAACCGCGGCCCGGTCGACTGGGTGACGGCGGCCACGGTGGCGCTCACCTCGACCCTGTCGCTGATCCTCGTCGCGGTGACGGTGTTCGGGCTGTAGACGAGTACGTCTAGGTCTTCTTCGGCGCGGGCGCGCCGCCGGCCGCCAGGCGCATCAGGTCGGATTCGAGGTCGATCTCCAGTTCGGCCCCGCCGGCGCTGCCGTACTGGTGCTGGTAGCTGCCCCAGGACTGGTCGCGGATCTTCTCGGCGAGCCGGCTCTCCATCAGCAGCAGGAGCTCCAGCGCGGCGCGCTCGATCCGCGCCTCGAGCGCCGTGTCGGCCCAGTCCTCGGTGGCGGCGAAGAGCGCGGTCGGGACGGTCAGCGCCCGCATGTAGGCGAAGAGCGAGCGCATCGCCTCGTCGACCACCAGGGCGTGGCGGGCAGTGCCGGCGGTCGCCGCCATCGCCACCGGCTTGGCGATCAGCAGGTCGTTGTCGAGCAGGTCGAAAAACGACTTGAAGAGGCCGCTGACCCCGGCCTTGTAGATCGGGGTGGCGACGATCACGCCGTCTGCCTCGGCCAGCTTCTCGATCGCCGCTTTAAGCCCTGGGCCGTTGACCTGGGTGACGAGCCCGGCGGCGATCTCGTTGGCGAGCGTGCGCAGCTCGATCACCGAGATGGTCATCTCGACCCCGCGCTCGCGCCCCCCGGCGACGGTCCGCGCCGCCAGCCGGTCGGCGAGCATGCTGGTCGAGGACGGGTCGCTCGCCCCGGCGCTGACGACGACCAGCTTCAGCGGGGCGGAGTCCGGCCTGGTCACGACGCCACCAGCTTGCGGCAGACGTCGCGCAGCTCGGTCAGCTCGTCGTCATCCAGCGCGGACTTCATCCGCCGCGCCACGCCGAGCGCGTGCGGCCGCCCGGTCCGGTGCTGCTGGGCGCGCCCCTCCTCGGTGAGGCTGAGGAGGACCGAGCGGCCGTCGCTCGAGTCGGCGTCGCGCTGCACCAGGCCCCGCTCGACCAGCCGGTCGACCATCCGCGAGAGCGCGGGCTGGCTCAGCAGCACGCGCCGGTTCAGCTCACCAAGCCGGATCGGCTCGCGGCACTTGGACAGCGTGTAGAGCACGTCGTACTCGCGCATCGAGACCTCGCACCAGACGTCTTCGGCGGCGAGCTGGCGCATGATCTCGGCGTGCGCGGTGAGCAGCGCTTCCCAGGCGTCGTTGGCGAGGCGGGAGCGGCCGGGCATCAGCCCGCCACCTCCTCCACCTGCGCCTCCTCGGCCTTGGCGGCCGCGACCGCCGCCACTTCGGCGCTGTCCTGGTAGGGCGAGTCGCCGGTCACGTTGTCGCCGCGGTTGGCGTTCGGGCGCGGCTGGCGCACCGGGTCGTCGCCGTACTTGTCGGCGACCAGGCTGGCGTGGGTCGGAACTTCGGCGCGGGCGCCCGGGGCGCGCAGCGTCTCGAACTCCTTGCGCAGCACCGGCACCACCTCGCCGCCGAGCAGCTCCAACTGCTCGAGCACGATCTCCAGCGGCAACCCGGCGTGGTCCATCAGGAACAGCTGGCGCTGGTAGTCGCCGAAGTGCTCGCGGAAGGTGAGCGTCTTCTCGATCACCTCCTGGGGGCTGCCGACGACCAGAGGCGTCGCCTCGGTGAAGTCCTCCATCGAGGGCCCGTGCCCATATACGGGGGCGTTGTCGAAGTAGGGCCGGAACTGGCGCTTGGCGTCCTGCGAGTTCTTCGCGATGAACGCCTGGCCGCCGAGCCCGACGACCGCCTCCGCCTCGGTCCCGTGCCCGTAGTGGGCGTAGCGCTGGCGGTAGAAGCCGATCAGCCGTTCGTAGTGCTCGGCCGGCCAGAAAATGTTGTTGGCGAAGAAGCCGTTGCCGTAGTACGCGGCCTGCTCGGCGATCTCCGGGGTGCGGATCGAGCCGTGCCAGACGAAGGGCGGCACGTCGTCGAGCGGGCGTGGGACGGAGGTGAAACCGGTCAGCGGGGTGCGGAAGTGCCCCTCCCAGTCGACCACGTCCTCGCGCCAGAGCCGGTGCAGGAGATTGTAGTTCTCCAGTGCCAGCGGCAGCGACTGGTTGATCTCCTGGCCGAACCAGGGGTAGACCGGGGCGGTGTTGCCGCGGCCCAGCATCAGGTCCATGCGGCCCTTCGAGAGGTGCTGGAGCATCGCGTACTCCTCGGCGATGCGGACCGGGTCGTTGGTGGTGATCAGGGTCGTCGCCGTGGTCAGGATCAGCCGCTCGGTGGCGGCGGCGATGTAGGCGAGCAGGGTGGTGGGGGAGGAGGAGAAGAAGGGCGGGTTGTGGTGCTCGCCGATCGCGAACACGTCGAGGCCGACCTCCTCGGCCTTCTTCGCGATCTGGACGGCCGCGTCGATCCGCTCGGCCTCGCTGGGCGTCTGCCCCGAGACCGGGTTCTTGGTGATGTCGCTGACCGAGAAGATTCCGAACTGCATCAGTGCCTTCCTTCCGCGCGCTCGGCGCCGTAAGTTACATGCATTTGCATATATCCTAGCGCGCCAATAGGTTCTGTCTGTGACGGATGACCCCAAGCGCGGCGCGGCAGGGGCGCTTAGGAGGCGCCTGGCAGGGGGTCTGGGAAGTCCTGCCCAGCGCGGCGCACGGGCAGGGAATAGCGCCTAGTCTTTGGAACCTTCCCGAAGGAACGCCACGATGAGCATTCTTGACGACGCAATTCGCGAGCACCTCGAACTGAAGCGCGCCCACGGCGCCGATGAGGGGGAGCTGCAAAAACTCGAGGACGAGGCTTTCGGCCCGCCCCAGCGGCCCGACGAGGCCGACCCCTTCAACGAGGCCCCGACCGAGTTCCTGCTCACGCCGGATGAGACCGCGGCGGCCGTGCCGGAGGTCGCCGACGAGGCGGCGCGCAGCGGCCGTCGTCCCAATATCGCCGACCTGCAGGAGGCGCCGCCGACCGAACCGGTGACCGGTGAGAGCGACGCGCCCACGGGCGACACCGACGACGAGCTCTCCCCGGCCCCAGACGCGCCGCCGCCGAGCCCGACCGACGCTGCCGAGGTGCCGCTGCCGCCGCCGCCCGCCGAGGAGGCCGCCGCGCCGCCGGAGCCCCCGCCCACCGACGAGGCGCCCGCGCCGCCGGAGCCCCCGGCCGCCGAGGAGCATCCGGCGGGCGAGCACCAGATCGTCCCCGACGCCGGCCCGGATACCGACGAGCGCCACGCGATCGCCGATCAGCCGACGCTGATGTTCGACATGCAGGCCGAGCTGGCCGCCGACGCACCCGCGGCGCCCGCCGAGCAGGAGAGCCCCTCGGACGACGAGCTGGTCGACGCCGCCCAGTCCGAGCCGCAGGCCGCACCGCCCGCTCCCGAGGAGCCCGCCGGCCCGCCGACCGAGCTCTACGAGCAGCCGCCGCTCGACACCCGCGGCCCCGACGCCGAGGTCGCCGGCCACCCGCCGACCGAGGAAGAATCGGCCGAATTCGACTTCTTCAACGAACAGCGGCTCTCCGATGAGCTCGACCAGGCGCTCGAGGCGCCGCTGCCGCCGACCGACGAGCACAGCCTCCCCGAGTACAAGGACGGCGGCGCCGAGCCCGGCGTCTTCGATTTCGAGAGCGCCGATCAGGCCTACGAGGAGGATCCCTCCGAAGAAGTGCTGCGCCGCCACGACGCCCCCGAGCCGCCCTCGGAGGAACCGCGCCAGTCGTTCGACCCGCCCTCGGAGGAGTACGAGCCCCCGTCGGAGGAAACGCCGGCCGCCTCGACCGAGGAGCCGCCGTCGGAGGAATCCGACATCCATTACGACCCGGACACCGGTCACGAGGACGTGCTCGAAGACACGCCGCGCTTCCTCGAGGACGCACCGGAGGACGACGACCTCTGGTTCGAGCAGAAGCCCCCGAAGGATTTCGATCTCGACTGAGGTCGCGATCGAGGCCGAGGGCCTGGTCAAGTCCTACGGCGATGTGCGGGCGCTCGACGGCGTCGACCTGACCGCGCCGACCGGCACCGTGCTCGGGTTGCTCGGGCCGAACGGGGCGGGGAAGACGACCGCGGTGCGGATCCTCACCACGCTGCTCCCCGCCGATGGCGGCAGCGCCCGGGTGGCGGGGCTCGACGTCGCCGCCGAGGCGCCGCAGCTGCGCAGTCGGATCGGCCTCGCGGGCCAGTACGCGGCCGTCGACGAGAACCTCACCGGGTTCGAGAACCTGCAGATGGTCGGCCAGCTCTACCACCTGCCGAAGGGCGAGCCGAAGGCCCGGGCGACCGAGCTGCTGGAGCGCTTCGACCTCGCCGACGCGGGCGGCCGGCTGGTCCGCACCTACTCGGGCGGGATGCGGCGGCGGCTCGACCTCGCCGCGGCGCTGGTCGCGCGGCCGCCGGTCCTCTTCCTCGACGAGCCGACGACGGGGCTCGACCCGCGCAGCCGGATCGGGCTGTGGGAGACGATCGAAGGGCGGGTCGCCGACGGGACGACGGTGCTGCTCACCACCCAGTACCTCGACGAGGCCGACCGGCTCGCCGACCGGATCTCGGTGATCGACCACGGCCGGGTGATCGCCGAGGGCTCCTCCGACGAGCTGAAGGACCAGGTCGGCGGCGAGAGCCTCGAGGTGACGCTGGAAGCGGCGGACGAGGCGGAGGCGGCGATCGCGGCGCTGGCGGCGGTCGCCTCGGCGCCGACGGAGCTCGACGGGGTGGTGCTGCGGGTTCCGATCGCCGAGCGCAAAGGGATGATCGCGGCGGCGGTGCAGCGGCTGAACGAGGCCGCGGTGGGGATCGACGACATCGCGATGCGCCGGCCGACCCTCGACGACGTCTTCCTCAAGCTGACCGGCCACGCGGCCGAGGACCCCGAGGCGGAGGGCGAGTGATGAGCAGCTTCGGCGGCGCCCTGTCCGACACCCTGGTGCTCTCCAAACGCAACTTCATGCGCATCATCCGCGCGCCCGACCTGCTGCTCGCCTTCACCGTGCAGCCGATCATGTTCGTGCTGCTCTTCGCCTACGTCTTCGGCGGCGCGATCCCGACCCCCGGCCACAGCTACATCGACTTCCTGATCCCGGGGATCCTCGTGCAGACGATGGCCTTCGGCGGCTTCGTCACCGCGATGGGGATCGCCGAGGATCTGCGCAAAGGGCTGATCGACCGCTTCCGCTCGCTGCCGATGGCCCGCTCCGCCGTCCTCGCCGGCCGCACCCTCTCCGACATCGCAACGAACGGCATCTCGATCACGGTGATGTTGATCGTCGGCGTGATCATCGGCTTCGGCTTCTCCAGCCCCTTCCTCCACGTCGTCCTCGGGATCGTGATCCTGCTGCTCTTCGGCTACGCCTTCTCCTGGGTCTTCGCCTTCATCGGCCTCACCTCGTCCTCGCCGGAGGCGGCCCAGAGCCTCGGCTTCATCCTGATCTTCCCCCTGACCTTCGTCAGCTCCGCCTTCGTGCCGCCGGAAACGATGCCCGCTTCCCTCCAGTGGTTCGCCGAATGGAACCCCTTCTCGGTCACGGTCAACGCGATCCGCGCCCTCTTCATCGGCGATCCGGCCGGCAACTCCGTCTGGGGCGCGATCGCCTGGTCCCTAGGCATCGCCGCCGTCTTCGCCTTCCTCGCCGTGACGAAATACAAACGCGCCGTCGTGCGCTGAGCGCGCGTCACGGAACCCGAACCTGTTGGATCCGTCAGTGGAGCCAGCCGGAATCGAACCGGCGACCTCCTGAATGCAAATCAGGCGCTCTGCCATCTGAGCTATGGCCCCTCCGCAGCGATTGTAGGGCTCTGCCTCCGACTCTTCGCCTAGGTTTCCGGGCCTCTTGTCATTCGAGGGCTCATATCTGTGGCGGCTGCGGCAGAAGGTCGGCCACGATCTCGTCCTCACCCCGGGCGCGGCGGTCGCCGCGCAGCGGGCGGACGGGCGGGTGCTGTTCGCGCTTCGCGGGGACGATCGCACCTGGTGCCTGCCGGGTGGTGCCGCCGAGGAGGGGGGCAGCTTCGCCCGCACCGCGATCGACGAGCTGCGCGAGGAGACCGGGCTGCGGGTCGAGCCCGCCGATTTGATCCCGGTCGCCTGCTTCTCCGACGCAGAGCGCCACACGCTTCACTACCCGAGCGGCGACGTCGCCCACTACTTCTCGCTGCTCTTCCTGGCGCGGCGGTGGGAGGGGGAGCCGACGCCCGACGGCGAGGAGACGACCGACCTGCGCTTCGCCGAGCCGACCGACCTGCCGCAGCCCTTCGAGGCCTCGACCGCGCGCGCGGTCGAGCTGCTCCTCGCCTACCTGCGCTCCGGCGTCTTCCAGGTCGGCTGAGGTGATGCCGTTCGAGGGCTCATATCTGTGGCGGCTGCGGCAGAAGGTCGGTTCCGACCTCGTCCTGATCCCCGGCGCGATGGTGTTCCTGATCGACGACGAGGGCGCCGTCCTCTTCACCCGCCGCGTCGACAACGGCCTCTGGTGCCTGCCCGCGGGCGGGGCGGAGGAGGGCGGCAACTTCGCCCAGACCGCGGTGACCGAGGTGCGCGAGGAGACCGGCGTCGTCGTCGACCCGGGCGACCTGATCGGCTTCGGCTCCCTCTCGGAGGCCGCACTCCACACGGTCACCTACCCCGGTGGCGATGTCAGCCACAACTTCGCGATGCTCTTCTTCGCCCGCCGCTGGAGCGGCGACCCGCGCCCCGACGGCGTCGAGACCACCGAGATGCTCTGGGCCGACCCGGCCTCTCCACCCACTCCGCTCGACCCGCCCGCCGTCCACGCCCTCGCCCTGTTCCGCGCCTACCTCCGCTCAGGCGAGTTCCAGGTCAGCTAGGTGATGCCTCTTCCATAACGCGCTGTCCGCCGCTTGCTGAGTTGAGTTCGCCATAGCGTCCCTAACTCGGCAAACGGCCGAGACCCCGTTGCTCTACGGCGCCCCGGTCTTCGCGTCCCGCTCGACCACCCAGCGGGTGATCGGCTGCACAAAGTTGATCGTGCTCGGCTGCATCTCCGCCGAGAAGACGTAGCGGAACCCCGACCGCTGAAGGGCCCGGTTCGGTGCCACGTTGTAGGCGTTCGGCTGGCAGAAAAGCCGCCGCAGCTCCAGCGTCCGGAAGTACTCCTCCACCGAACGCCGCACGAACTCCGTCCCCAGCCCGCGCCGCCGATCCGGTTCCTCGACGATGTGAAGGTGCATGAAGGCCTGCTCGCCGAACTCGATCTTGTCGGTCGAGCTGAACCCGACCAGCCGGCCGTCCAGTTCCCAGGCGAGGTTGTAGGTTTCGCGCTCGGCCAGCGGCCGGGCGAAGTCCTCCTCGTAGTAGGCGAGCCAGTCGGCGCGGCCAGGTAACAGCGCCCGGTTGACGCCGAGCATCACCAGGTACTCGTCGGAGGCGTCGTGGAAATAATCGATGCGGAGGCCGACCTCGTCCAGCCGTAGCGGCCGGACGATCGGCTCGCCCGTCGCCCCCATCGGCGCCGCCGCGACTAGGAAGCCAGCAGGCTCTCGGCCCGCTTGCCGATCGGCAGGTTCTGGTCGGCGTGGTAGCTCGAGCGGACCAGCGGGCCGGCGGCGACCGACTCGAAGCCGAGGCCGTAGGCGGCCTTCTCCAGCGCCTCGAACTCCTCCGGGTGCCAGTAGCGCACGACCGGCAGGTGGTTCTCGGTCGGCCGCAGGTACTGGCCGACGGTCAGGACCTGGACGCGGTGTTCGCGCAGCAGGCCGAAGGTCTCGACCATCTCCTCGAAGGACTCCCCGAGTCCCACCATCAGCCCCGACTTGGTGACGACATCGTCGCCGCCCATCTCCTTCGCCATCCGCAGCACCCGCGCCGAGCGGGCGAACTGGGAGCCGCGGCGGGCGATCGGGTAGAGGCGCGGCACCGTCTCCACGTTGTGGTTGAAGACGTCGGGCTTCTCGTGGACGACCTTCGCCAGCGGCATCTCCTGGCCGCGGAAGTCGGGGGTGAGGATCTCGACCTTGCAGTCGGGGGCCAGCATCCGGATCGAGCGGACGACGCCGACGAAGGCGCTCGCCCCGTAGTCGGGCAGGTCATCGCGGTCGACCGAGGTGACGACGGCGTGGCGCAGCCCCATCGCTTTCACCTGGTTGGCGACGCGGAGTGGCTCCAGCGGGTCGTTCCAGGTCGGCTTCCCCGTCTGCACATTGCAGAAGCCACAGCGGCGGGTACAGACGTCGCCGAGGATCATGAAGGTGGCGGTGCCGCGCTCCCAGCACTCACCGACGTTCGGGCAGTTGGCCTCCTCGCAGACGGTGTGGAGGTTGTCGTTGCCGATCTTCTCCTTCAGGCGGCGGTAGTTCGGGCCGCCCGGCGCCGGCACTTTCAGCCACGGCGGCTTGCGGGCGCGCTTGAACGGGATCGTTCCGTCGGTCTGCGCGGTGCCACCCGGCTTCGCCCGCGAACGGGTGACGTGGATGCGCTCGGTCGTCTCGCTCATCGCTCACCACCGAGCGTAGCGGGCGCGGCCTCCAGGCCCACCTCGGTGGCACTCACGGTTTGTGGGACCCGATCAAAGACCTCGCCGAAGTGGCGCGCCACGGTCTCGCCGTAGGCGGCGACGGACGGTGCCCTGCCGCCCTCGCGGGAGATCGAGGTCATCGACACGCCTTCGATCCCGCACGGCACCACCCACTCGAACGGCTGCAGGTCGTTGTCGACGTTGACCGCCAGCCCATGGGTGGTGATCCCCTTGCTGACGTGGACCCCGATCGAGCCGATCTTCTTCGCCGCGCCCAGCAGCCCCGGCACCGGCGCCGGGCCGTCGGTCCAGACCCCGGTCAGTCCCTTGATCGTCTGCGCGCCCACCCCGTGCTCGGCGAGCGAGCCGATCATCACCCGCTCCAGCCCCCGCACGTACTCGTGGACGTCGTCGCCCAGCGGGCCCAGGTCGACGATCGGGTAGGCGACCAGCTGCCCCGGCCCGTGGTAGGTGACCAGCCCGCCGCGGTCGGTGTCGAGGACTTCGATCCCCTGCGCTTCGTACCAAGAGGCCCCCATCGGCAGCTCCTCCGGCTTGGTGCGGCGCCCGCGCGAGTAGACCGGCGGGTGCTCGAGCAGGATCAGGACGTCGGGAATCTCGCCCGCGCCGCGGCGCTCGGCCAGCCGCAACTGCATGTCCCAGGCATCGCGATAGGGGACCGTTCCGGCGCGCAGGAGCAGGTGTGGGGCACTCACATAAAGAATTGTCTCAGGATGCGCCCATATGCTGTGAATCCCCGCATGGTCCAGTCGAAGGCGCTCCGCCCCGAATGGCTGCCGGCGGTCGCGCTCAGCGCGATCTTGGCGGCCCTGATGCTGGTCTGGGACCCACGGGTCGGCGATCTCGCCGCCCAGGTCTTCCATACCGAGCTTTTCCAGCACGCCGGATTGGCGATCTGGAACGGCAGCTGGTACGGCGGCCACTACACGCTCAACTACAGCCTGCTGTTCCCGCCCGCCGCGGCGCTGCTCGGCCCGCAGGTGGTGGGGATGCTGTCGGTGGTCGCCTCCTCTTACCTCTTCGACCGCCTGGTCCGCGACCACTGGGGGGCCGAGGCGCGCTGGGCGACGCTCTGGTTCGCGGCCGGGGTCGTCACCCTGCTGGCGGACGGCCAGCTGACCTTCGCCCTCGGCGTCGCGCTGGGGCTGGCCTCGATCCGCGCGCTGCAGATGGAGCGGGGGACGCTGGCGATCCTCGCCGCCGCGGCCTGCCCGCTGGCGAGCCCGGTCGCCGGCGCCTTCCTCGCCGGCGTCCTCGCCGCCGGGGCCTGGGAACGGGGCAAGCGCCTCAACCGGACCGCGCTCGCCGCCGCCACGCTCGCCTTCGTCCTCACTGTGGTGCCGAACCTCGCCTTCCCCGAACCGGGCCGCTTCCCCTTCGCCACCTCCTCCTTCATCTCGATCCCGCTCTGGTGCGGGGCGGCGCTCTTCCTCACCTGGCGGCTCGACGGCGAGGCGCGGCTGCGGCGCGTGGTCCTCGGCTACCTGGTCGCCGGGACCGCGGTGTTCCTGCTCCCCAACGCGCTCGGCGGCAACGCGGTGCGCCTCGGCGCCCTCTTCGGTGGCCCGTTGCTGGCGGCGGTCCTGCTCTCCCACCGGCCGCTGCCGGTCGGCGGCGCGGCCGCGTCCGGCCCGGGTCTGGCGCCGCCGGCCCGCTGGGTGCCGCGCTGGTTCTACACCGCGGTCCTCGTCGTCACCTTGGCCGCCAGCCTCTACTGGCAGTTCACCGCCAGCGTCACCCAGGTCGCCCGCGCGGTCGGCGACCCCTCGACCTCGGCCTCCTACTTCCAGCCCGCGGCGCGCTGGCTGATGGACCACGGCGGCCGCGGCACCCGGATCGAGGTCCCGCCGACCGCCAACCACTGGGAGTCCGCCTACCTGGCGCCGAAGTTCGAGCTCGCCCGCGGCTGGCTGCGCCAACTCGACACCGCCCGCGACGACCTCTTCTACCAGGAAGGCGCCCTCACCGAACGCAGCTACGGCCGCTGGCTGCGCGGCAACGCGATCTCCTACGTCGCCCTCCCCGACGCGCCGCTCGACTATTCGTCGAAGGCAGAGGCCAAACTGATCCGCGCCGCGCCGCCCTACCTCAAAGAACGCTTCCACAGCGAACACTGGCGGATCTACGAAGTGGTGAACCCGAAGCCGATGGTCGAGCCCCTCGGCACCGGCCGCGCCAACACGGTCCGTGTCGGCCGCCAGGGCTTCGCCCTCGACGTCACCAGCCCCGGCGAATTCCTCGTCCGCGTCAGCTTCACCCCCTACTGGTCGATCGGCCGTGGCGCCGGTTGCCTTCTCCGGCGCGGCGACTGGACCATCGCCCGCACCGCCCACACCGGCATCTTCAGCGTCGACGCCGACTTCTCCCTCGGCGGCGCCTGGAACGCGATGACCGGCGCCAAGAAGACCTGCTGAGGTCGCCGGCCCGGAGATAGAAAACAGCTTCGCGGAGGAGTTGTCTTCAGGCTCCTTTCTCACCATCGTTGAAAGCCGTATCGACGGCGGGGAAAGGGATGGCGATGAGGTCCAGGTTTGGGTGGGCGGGAGCTTTCGTGGCGGTTGTCGCGGTGCTTGCGGCGCTCGCGAGTTCGGCCTTGGCGGAGGTCTGGCAGACCGAAGCCTTCAAATTCACCGGGGGTCAGAGCGAAAGCTTCAAATCCGGGATCGTGACCGAAAAATTCGTGATCCAAAGCAGCGAATTCCTAGGCTGGCCGCTCAAAATCACGGCGACCGGGCTCGAATGCCTCGAATGCAAAATCAATCAGGTCGGTGAAGGCGAAGCCGGGGTGGCGGCAGGAACCGCCAAGTACAAATTCACCGGCGTCAAACTCGTCGAACCGGCAGCTTGCGCGACGCCGTCCACCTTCACGACGGAACCGCTCGTGGAGACCTATTTCCCTCGCACCGGCTCCGGGCTCCTGGAACTGAAACCGGCCGAAGGCACGACCCTCGCCGGGATTCCGATCGCAGGCTGCATCAAAGAAAAACCGGTCCCGCTGACCGGAACGCTCGACGGCAGGACCAATCCATTGGGACTCATCGCCATATCTCCGGTCGTCAAATTCTCCCCGACGATCGAGGCGGAAGAAGGCGGGAGCCTTCAGTTCGCGTTCAAGCCGGCCTCGCTCACCGGCGAACTGTTCAACAAGCTCTCCGGGGTCAACGAAGGCAGGATGTGGGGCGTGGCGGCGAAATAGAGCGGCGCCCGCTCAGCCCTTGGCTTTGATGGCCCGCGCTTCGGCCATCTGCTTCAGCATCCAGTCGTGGTTCAGGTCGAGGACCGCGCGCAGCTCGGAGGCGACCACGGCGTTGCGGCTCAGGGTCAGCTGATTGTCCTGTTCGGACTCGCCCGAGATCGACCAGTTGGTCGACCCGGTGAGGGTGTAGACGCCGTCGACGATCAGTACCTTCAGGTGGGAGATCGCGTGGTGCACTTCCGAGGTGCCGATCGCGATCGAGTTGCCGAACCCATCGTTCGACCACTTTGCCAGCAGCTCTTTCTCGTGCACCCCACCTGCCTGCGATTTGTCGAGGCTCATCTGCACGTAGACGTGATTGGTGTCGAGCTTGCCGCGGATCAGTTCGTCCAGTTCCGGGTCATCGTACCCGTACATGTTGAGGACGAGCGAGTGCTGCGCGCCGGCGAGCAGCGAGGCCAGCATCGGGTGCAGTTTGTCCCGCGGCGAGAAGAAGCTCCGCTGGTCCGGCGGATAGCCGTCGAGGAACCGACCCTCGGCCTTGTACTGGGCGAGGTCGTCCCAGACGAACTCGGCGGGCGGCGCCGGCGCCGCTGCTTTGGCGGCGGCCTCAGGCATAGGTGGCGAGGCGGATCGTGTTGAACGAGAGGACATCGTCGGTGGCCCGCCCTTCGGTGTGGGCGACGACGGTGACCTTGGCCGCCTCGAGGCCTTGCTCGAGCATCGCCTTCAGCGGCTCGGTGACGGTGAGGATGCGGACCGCCGGCTCCAGCTGGTGGGCGGGGCGGAGGTCGAAGGGGTCGCGGGCACGGGGGATGTCGCAGTGGCCGACGTCGCCGAAGCAACCGCCGTGGCCGAGGATGAAGAAGGAGCCGACGTAGGCGCGGTGCTCCGGGTCGGGATCGCCACCGACCCCACGCGCCGCCATGAACACCTGCGCTTCGTAGGAGGGTCCAGAGTGATCGAGTGCGTAGAAGATCAGGTCGGCGCGGTCGAAACGGTGCTCTGCGGCGGGCAACTCGAGCGGGTCGCTGGTGAAGCGGCGGGCCATCAGGGGCCTCCCACGGCCGCGGTCGAGGCGGCGTAGTCGTAGCCGAGGTGGCTGACTTCGAGCGTGTCGCGGACCGTCATCGGGAACGGAGCGAGCGCCCGGTTGAGGAGCGCCGGAGGCACCCCCGGCCCGTGGCGCAGCTGCCACAGGTACCAGACTCGGTCGATCATGCAGTGGTGGGCCCAGAAAAGCGGGTCGTAGGCGGCGACGGGGATGCTGCCCATGGTGCCGCCGGTCCACACATGGACCCCGTCGTGGATGCTCTCCAGCTGGATCTGGAAGGTGAGGAAGTCGCGGTTGGCGAGGAGCGCTTCGATCCTCCCCGGGGAAGGCAGTTCGCCGGGCCGTCCCGGGGCGCGGGTCGTGCGCGTCTGGCTCGGGTTTTCGCGGCCCGTCGGCTGGATCGGCGAGTCGAACAGTGGGTTTTTCCGCCCTTCGGCTTTGCGGGCGCCGTAGGCGGCGGGGATTCCTTCGGCGTGCTCGACGGTCCAGTCCCACCACGGCAACGTCACCCCCGGGACGAGGTCCTGCAGCGCCTTCTCGAAGAAGTAGAGATAGGCGCGATGCCAGGGCAGGAAGAGCTCCTTGTGATGGACGCAGGAGATCGGCAGCGGCAGGCCGTGGATGCCCGCCCAGGACTGGTAGCCGCGGTCGTCGCCGATCGCCTGCGCGGCGGTGATCGCGCTCCGTAGATCGCCCAGCTGCCCGGCGCTCAGCCTTCGCACGCTGCGCCGGTGCCGCAGCGCTTTCGGCGCCTGCCGGGGAGAGGGAGGACTGGCGGCCGGGCTCACCGCCGCCTCGTCTCCTCGACGGGGATGCCGGCGATGTGGGCCGCCCAGACCATGAGGCAGACTTACAGTACGAAAAACAAGACTGTGTGTTTCCACCTTGGGATTACGTGGAAAATGCGAAAAACGAGGACCTGACTGGTTAAGAACCGCGGTGTTCGTTTCAGTTCCTCTGCCAAAGGTTGCATAAGAAAAATCTGCGTATACGCTCGTCGCATGGCCCGCTCTTATGACGCGGTGATCGTGGGGTCCGGTTTCGGCGGCGGGATCGCCGCCTGTCGGCTCGCCGAAGCGGGCCAGCGGGTATGTGTGCTGGAGCGGGGCAAACGCTGGCGGGCCGAGGACTTCATCACCGAACCGGCCGAGGCGCCGGAGCTGCTCTGGCACCAGTCCTTGAATCCGGGAGGGATGTTCGACGTGCGCCTGATGCGCGATGTCTCGGTGATCACCGCCGCGGGGGTCGGCGGCGGTTCGCTGGTCTACGCCAACGTGCAGCTGCGGGCGCCTGCCGACGTCTTCGATCACGACTGGCCGGCGGCGCTCGACCGCGCCACGCTCGATCCCTGGTACGACCGCACCGAGGAAGCGCTGCAGCCGAGGCCGACCCCGGCCGATCCGGAGCTGGCGAAGGTGCGCGCCTTCGCCGCCGCCGGGCGCCGCGTCGGCAAGGAGGCCGAACCGCTGCCGCTCGCCGTCCACTTCGGCGAGCCGCGCGAGCACCCGTTCAGCGGCGTCCATCAGGAGGGCTGCCAGAACCTCGGTCACTGCGACATCGGCTGCCCGGTCAACGCCCGCAACACCGTCGACATCACCTATATCGCCCGCGCCGAATCCCACGGCGCCGAGGTGCGCCCGCTGCACCTGGCGGAACGGCTCGACCCGCCCGCCCGGCCCGGCGGCAACTGGACCGTCACCTTCGAAGGGCTCGGCGACGAAGACGATGGCAGCGTCGAGGCGCCGACCGTCGTCCTGGCCGCGGGCACGATCGGCTCCTCGCGCCTGCTGCTGCAGAACCGTCGCCGCCTGGCGAACCTCTCGCCGGCGCTCGGCAGCCGCTTCTCCGGCAACGGCGACGCGCTCGGCATGGCCTTCGACCCGGCCGCTCCCGACGTGCAGGGCGCCCGCAACGACTTCGGCCCGACGATGACGAGCAAACTCGACTACACGGCGGAGCGCAAGCTGATCGTCGCCGATGGCGGCCTGCCCGCCAACTTCGATGTCCTCCTCGACGTCGCCCGCGGGGTCAATGTGATCCGCGGCTGGCGTCGCTGGCTGCTGCGTCTGCGGGCGGCGCTCATCTACCTCGGCTGGAGCGACCAGGCGCTGCGCCCGCGCGATCTGCGCGTCCCGGCGCGGGAATCCGACGTCGACTCGCTGATCTTCCTGATGATCGGCCGCGATGCAGCCGACGGGCGGATGCGCCTCACCCCGCTGCTGCGGCGCTTCGACATCCGCTGGAGCAAGGCCGCCTCGGCGCAGCTCTTCGCCGACCTCGAAGCCACCGCCAAGGAGATCGCCGAGAAGAGCGAAGCGACGCCGTTCTACGCACTCGAAGGTGGGCCGCTCAGCAACTTCACCACCGTCCATCCGCTTGGCGGCTGCCCGATGGCCGACGATCCGGCCGCCGGGGTGGTCGATGATCTCGGCCGGGTCCATGGCTACCCGGGCCTCTATGTCCTCGACGGCTCGATCGTCCCCACCGCGCTCGGCGTCAACCCCTCGAAGACGATCGCCGCTCTGGCCGAGCGTGGCGCCGCGCGCCTCGCCACCGACCTCGCATGAGCCCGGTCTGGCGCAACCACAGCGGCGAACAGCGCTGCGACCCGGTGGAGATCGTCGCCCCGAGATCGCTCGCCGACCTCCGCGAGCTCGTGGTGCGCGCCGAACGCGAGCGGCGCACGGTGCGCGCCTCCGGCGCCCGCCACTCCTGGTCGGACATCGCCCTGACCAACGGGATCATGGTCGAACCCGACAACCTCTCCGGGGTCGAGGCGGTGGACCCCGCGACCGTCAGCGCCGGGCACGACCCCGCGCGTCTGGTCTGGGTCAAGGCGGGCACGCACCTGCGCACGCTCAATCCGGCGCTCGAGCGGATGGGGATGGCGCTGAAGAACATGGGCGGCTACGACGCCCAGACGCTCGCCGGGGTGGTCTCGACCTCGACCCATGGCTCCGGTCTCGCCTTCGGCCCCTTCCCCGACGCGGTCCGCTCGCTCGAGGTGGTGGTCTCGAAAGGAAGAGTGCTGCGGATCGAGCCGAGCGGTGGCCCGACCGATCCCGCCGGCTTCGCCGAGCCCGGCCTGGAGCTGGTCCAGGACGACGAGCGCTTCTTCGCCGCCGTCTGCGGCCTCGGCACGATCGGCCTCCTCTATCGGCTGATGATCGAGGTGCGGGAGAAGTTCTGGCTCAAAGAGGTGCGCACGCTCAGCACCTGGGAGAAGGTCAGGGACACCCTCACTCCGACCGGAGTCCTCGCCGGGGGCGCCCACTACGAGCTGTTCGTCAACCCCTATCCCGAAGACAACGGTGAACACCGGGTGTTGGTGACCAGGCGGACCGACACCGCGGCGCCGCACGACCTGCCGCCGGACAAGCTGGAACGCCACCCGCTGACCGAAATCGAGGCCTCCTGGCACTTCACCGGCGTCGTCCTGCGCTTCCTCGCCCGTCACTTCCCCTCCTTCATGGCGCGCCGCTTCGACGACACGCTGGAGGAAATGACCGACGACGACTACACCAACCTCTCCTACAAGGTCTTCAACATCGGCGAGGCCAACGCGCTGCCGGCGAACTCGATGGAGCTCGGTGTCGCCGTCGACGGCCGCCACATCGAGGCGGTCGATCTGATCCTCAAGATCGCCGGCGAACGCGCCGCGGAAGGGATCTACCACACGTCACCTTTCTCGCTGCGCTTCGTCGCCCCTTCGCTCGCCTACGCCTCGATGATGTACGGGCAGCCGACGATGATGATCGAGCTGATCAACGTGGTCGGCACCCGCGGCCTGATGCCACTGCTGCGCGGCTACGAACAGGCGCTCCAGCCGCTCGGGGTGCGCCCCCACTGGGGCCAGATTAACTGGCTCCAACCTGGCGGTCCGGCCCAGCTCTACCCGCGATGGGAGAGCTGGATCGCGGTCGAGGCCGACTACAACGACTCCGGCGTGTTCGACTCGCCGTTCACGGAAAGGATCGGGATCAGGTGAAAGCCGACGGCGAACTGCTGGAGAGCTTCGTCCCTTATGTGCAGTACGACTCACTGGAGAGCTACGCGGCCGACTCGGTGCAGGTGATGACCGACTGCGTCCCGGCGGGCTTCCCGCGAGGCAACACGCTGAACAGGGGCCACGAGGTGCTGGCCGCGGCCGTCCCGCAGGCGGCGGAACCGAAGCTCGACATCGACTTCCTCCAAGGCGACGGCCGCACCTATCCCGATGGGACCGAAGTGAAGGAGAAGGACCACCTCGACGCGGTCGGCAAGGGCTACGTCGCCGACGCCCGCGCGATGCATGCCCTTCCGGGCTACGCCGACCACGTATACGGGTTCGCCAACCGCCAGAGCCCGAACGAACTCTGGCTTCAGTACTGGTTCTTCTACTACTACAACGACAAGGGGTTCCTCTTCTCCGGTCTGCACGAGGGCGACTGGGAACTGGTCCAGCTGCGAATCGACGCGGACGGTCGGCCCGATGTCGCCGCCTATGCCCAGCACACCTATGGCGAGAAATGCAACTGGGCCGACGTCGAAAAGGAATCCGGGCCGCACGGCCCGGCGCCGATCGTCTACTCGGCGCGCGGCTCCCACGCCTCCTACTTCCGCCCTGGCACCTATCCCCAGGCACCGATCATCCCCGACCACAACGACGACAAGGGCCCACGCGTGCGGCCGAAGCTGACCGCGATCGTCGCCGAGGCTCCTTCCTGGGTCTCCTGGCCCGGCCGCTGGGGCAGCACCGGCCACATCCTGAAGACGCCGTTCGGGATGCTCGGCGCCGACAGCCCGCCCGGCCCCCGCTTCCACGACGCCTGGAATCACCCCGGCGCCTTCTACGAACGCGCAAAGCCGGCCGCCGAGCTCGGCCCCGTTGCCGGCGCCGACCTGCCGAAGCCCGCGCCGCCACAGATCCAGGTCCAGCGGGTAGGCGACCACGCCCAGATCAGCTGGGAGCTGGAGCCGCCCGCCGAGGGCGAGCCGAAGCCGAAGCACCTGGTACTCAGCCTCGACGGCCACAAAGACGGCAAGCCACCGGCGACCTACGGGATCGACATCCACGGCAAGAGCGGCGAGCGCACCCTGCCGGTCGAACTCGAGGACATCCCCTACACCGTGCGCGCCGCCAGCGCCGACCGCGACGGCATCACCGGCCCGACGACCAGCGTCGAACTACCGGCCTGAGTGTCCGCATTTACCCCCGCTGAGAAGGGGTAAATGCGGACACTCAGAGCGCCAGCGACAGCGGCTCCTCGAGCAGGGAGCGGATCCGGGCGAGGAACTCGGCGGCCGGGGCGCCGTAGAGGATCCGGTGGTCGCAGGCCAGGGTGACGCCGAGCATGTGGGCGCTGGTGATCACGCCGTCCCTGACCACCGGCTTCTCGGCTATTCCGCCGACGGCGAGGATCGCCGCCTGCGGGGCGTTGATCACGGCGGAGAAGTTGCTCACCCCGTACATCCCCAGGTTCGAGACCGTGAAGGTGCCGCCGGAGAGCTCCGGCGGCGTTATCGAGCCGTCGCGGACCTTGCCGGCCAGGGCGCGGGCGTCGGCGGCGATCTCGCGCAGCCCCTTGCGGTCGGCGTCGAAGACCGTCGGGACCACGAGCGCGTCCTGGGCTGCGACCGCCACCCCTACGTTCACGCGGGAGTAGAGCTCGAACCTGCCGTCCCTGTAGGCGCCGTTGGCGAGCGGGAAGGATCTCAGTGCGAGAGAACAGGCCTTCACCACCATGTCGTTGAAGGAGGGCACGATCTCCCCCTCGGCGCTCATCGCCTTGATCCGCCCCCGGGCCTCAACCGCGGCGCTCATGTCGATCTCGGTCTGGAGATAGAAGTGCGGCGCCGTCGCCTTCGACTCGGCCATCCTGCGCGCGACCACCTGCTGGAGGCGGCTGAGCTCCTGATAGGTGGTCTGACCCTTGGCGGTTTCCCCTGCGGCGCGCGAGGAAGACCCGCTCTCCGCCTTCTCGATGTCGGCTTTGACGATCCGCCCGCCAGGGCCGGAGCCCTTGAGGTCCGAGAGATCCACGCCTTTGTCCCGAGCCACCCTCCGTGCCAGCGGCGAGGCTTTGACCCTCTCCGCTTGTGCCGCGGGTGGCACCGTAGGGGGAACCGTTGCCGAGGAAGCTTTAGCTACCGGAGGCAATGGTGGGTCCCCTGCGGTGACAGGCCCCGCGGCCTGCGGGGTTGATCCTTTTCCGTCAGACGCCTCACCCACGATCGCGATCGGAGCCCCGATCGGAAGCGTGTCCCCCTCCTGCGCCAGGATCTCCGTCAGCGTCCCGGCGACATCTGACTCATAGGCCATGTTCGCCTTGTCGGTCTCGACCTCGACCAGCTCGTCCCCCACGGCGACCTCGTCCCCGACCTGCTTCAGCCAGGTGAGAATCGTGCCCTCCTCCATCGAGTCGGAAAGGCGTGGCATGACGATCTCGGCCATCAGGCCATCGCCGCCTCGAGGGTCGCCAGCGCGGCGCTGACGATGTGCTCCTGATGCGGGATCGCCGCCTGCTCGAGGCGTTTGGAGTAGGGCATGTGGACGTCGGCGCCGGTCACCCGCTGGGGCGGCGCGTCGAGGTGGTCGAAGGCCTGCTCGGTGATCAGCGCCGAGAGGTTGGCGCCGACGCCGCCGTGCGGCCAGCCCTCCTCGACGATCACCACATGGTTGGTCTTCGCCACCGACTCGATGATCGAGTCGAGGTCGAGCGGGCGCAGGGTGCGCGGGTCGATCACCTCGGCCGAGACGCCGTGCTCCGTCGCCAAGGTCGCCGCCGCTTCCATCGCCACGTTCGCCATCTTCAGGATCCCGATGATCGTCACGTCGGTGCCCTCGCGGCGGATCCGCGCCTCGCCGAACGGCACCAGTTCGTCGCCGTCGTCGACCTCGCCTTTGACCCCGTAGAGGCTCTCGTGCTCGATGAACACCACCGGATTGTCGTCGCGGATCGCCGACTTCAGCAGGCCCTTGGCGTCGGCCGGCGTCGACGGACACGCGACCAAGAGCCCCGGCACCTGCAGGTAGAGCGCCTCGAAGCTGTGCGAGTGGGTCGGCCCCAGCTGGTGCCCGCCGCCGCCCGGCATGCGGATCACCATCGGCACCTTCGCCTGGCCGTTGAACATGTAGGGGATCGCGGCGGCGTGGTTGACGATCTGGTCCAGCGCCAGCAGGGAGAAATTGACCGTCATCAGCTCGACGATCGGCCGCAGCCCGTTCATCGCCGCGCCGACCCCGGCGCCGACGATCGTGTTCTCGGAGATCGGCGTGTCGCGGACGCGGCGCTCGCCGAACTCGTCGAGCAGCCCGTCGGTCACCTTGAAGGCGCCGCGGAAGACGCCGACGTCCTCGCCCATCACGAAGACCGACTCGTCGCGCCGCATCTCCTCCGCCATCGCGTCGCGCAGCGCCTCTCGCATCCGCAGCTCGGCCATCAGTCTTCGCGCTCCTCGCTCGCGTCGACCTCACGCGCCGCCGCCGGCTCGCCCTCGAGCTCCGCCGGGTCGGGCCCGGTCCGCGAAGCGGTGTGGTCCTGGGCATCGCCCTCGAGCGCCGGGTTCGGCCGCTCGCCCTCCTCCTCGATCTCGGCGTAGGCCGCACCGGCCTCGGCCAGCTCGCGCGCCCGCTCCGGCATGTCGGCCTCGTGCTCGCCGCGATGCGTCTCCGGGCTGCGCTCGTCGACCGCGTACCAGCCGCCGGGGTAGTCGGTCAGCGCGTAGAGGCTCTCGTACATCGTGTCGAGCGCCGGTTCCGGCGAGGCGTCGGCGAACTCGACCGCCGCCAGCACCGCCGCCTCGGCCGCCTCGCGCGCCTGGCCGACCTCGCGTTCGCCCAGCACCCCCGCCTCGACGCAGCGCCGCGCGAAGCTCTCGATCGGGTCTTTCTCCCGCCACTCCTCGACCTCCTCGCGCTCCCGGTAGACCTCCGGATCGGCGGCCGAGTGGCCGCGGTAGCGGTAGGTGACGACCTCGATCAGCGTCGGCCGTTCTTCCTCGCGCGCCCTCTTCAGCCCCTTGCCGACCGCCTTGCGCACCGCGAGCACGTCCATCCCGTCGATCCGCGTCCCCGAGATGCCGTAGCCCTCGGCCTTCTTCGAGAGGTCGGTCTGCGCCGAGTGCCGCTCGATCGCCGTCCCCATCCCATAGAGGTTGTTCTCGACCAGGAAGAGGACCGGCAGCGTCCACAGCGCCGCCAGGTTCATCGTCTCGCCGAAGTTGCCGGCGTTGGAGGCGCCGTCGCCGAACATGCAGACGGTCACCGCGTCTTCGCCTTTGTATTGGGAGGCGAGGGCAAGGCCGGCGGCGATCGGCAGGTTGCCGCCGACGATCCCGTAGCCGCCCATGAAGCGCCGCTTGCCGTCGAAGATGTGCATCGAGCCGCCGCGCCCGCCGCTGGTCCCGTCGACCCGGCCGAAGATCTCCGCCATCACCGCGTTCGGTTCGGTGCCGCGGGCGATCGCGTGGCCGTGGGTGCGGTAGGTGCCGATCAGGAAGTCTTCGTCGCGCATCACCGAGGTGGTGCCGACGATCGTCGCCTCCTCGCCGATCGCCAGATGGAGGAAGCCGCCCGCTTTCGCCCGCTGGTACTGCCGCCCCGCCTCCTCCTCGAAGCGCCGGATCAGGGCCATGCGCGCGAGCAGCTCGTAACAGGTCGCGGCATCGGGGAGGCTGGGCACAGTCTCAGGTTAGCCGGAGGCCGCGGCCTCCACCGCCTCCTCGAGGCGGTCGTCCCCCCAGAAGACCTGCTCGCCGACCCGCACGCTGGGGACGCCGAAGACGCCCGCCGCCGCGGCCGCATCGGTCGCCTCGCGCAGCGCGTCTTTGACGCCCTTCGTCTTCACCGCCGCTTCGAGCGCCCGTGGGTGGAGCTCGCAGGCCGCCGCGGCGATCAGCACGTTGTCGGGGATGGTCAGGTCTTTGCCCGCCGCGAACTGCTGGCGGAAGGCGGCGAGGCTGAAGGAGACGGTGCGGCCGGTCTGCTTGGCGAAGGTCGCGACCCGCATCGCGGTCAGCATTTCGCCCGGCCAGGGGTCGGGCCAGATGAGCGGCGGCAGACCGTACTCGGCGGCGCGCCGCTCGATCTCCGCGATCCCCTCGGCACGCGCCTCGGTCAGAGCCCAGGACCCGCGGTCGAAGTGGCGGAAGAGCCCGCCGAGCAGGATGGGCTGCCACTCGGGCTGCTCCAGCCCGGCCACGTTGAAGAGCCCCGAGATCCGCTCCGCCGACAGGTAGGCGTACGGCGAACCGAGGTCGTAATAGAAGACGGCGCGCTCGGGCACGGCACCACCTTATTGAGAGCAGCTCGGGATCTTGACCGGCGCGGAGACGACCCGCTTGCCCAGGATTGCCCCGCCCGGCGCGGTCACCTTGTAGCGCAGCTTCGCGCGCGCCTTTCGGACGCAGCCGAGCGGGCGGTAGGAGGCATTGCTGACGTAGCTTTCCCTTTCGTTGTGGACCGCCTTGCGGCCGTTCCAGAACTGCAGCCAAGGGCTCGGTAAACCTTCGGTCAAGACGAACCGCAGATGGGGAAACCAGATGGTGAACTCGACCGACACCGATCGTCGCGCCTGGCAGCCCGGCGCGAGAGGCTTGCCGCTCCACCTGACTTCGAACACCGGCGTGCCGGTCCCTTCTCGGCGCTCGGCCGATGCTCGCAGGGTCACCGGGATAGACGCGAGTCCTTCGCGGATGCAGCGGGCGTCAGGCTTGCCCGGCGCCTTGGCTGCCGAGCCCGCCGCCCAGACCCCCGCGGCGCCCAGCACCAGGGCGACCGCGAAGGCCGGCAAGATCCGCCCCCGCCTCACGGGCGGGAGTCTAGGCGTGGATCGCCCAGCCGTCGACCGCACGCGCGGCGTCGAGCACGGCCTCGCTGACGGTCGGGTGCGGGTGCACGATCCGCGCCAGCTCCTGGGCGCCGCCCTCTAGCGCCATCGCGGCGACCAGCTCGGCGATCATGTCGCAGGCCCGGTTGCCGACGATGTGGGCACCGAGGATCTCGCCGTATTTGGCGTCGACGACGAGCTTGACGATGCCGTCTTTGTCGTCGTAGACGGTGCCGGCGCCCTCGCCGGAGATTTTCTGTTTGCCGATCTTCACCTCGTGGCCCGCCTCCTTGGCGGCCGCCTCGGTGAGCCCGACGCTCGCCACCTGCGGGTGGGTGAAGGTGGCGCCTACCAGCAGCTCCTGGTTGACCGCCTCGGTCTCGACCCCGGCCGCGGTCTCGACCGCGACGACGCCCTCCTCCTCGGCCTTGTGGGCGAGCGCCTTCTTGTGGACCAGGTCGCCGATCGCGAAGACCTTCGGGTTGGTCGTGCGGCCGAAGGGATCGACCTTGATCTTGCGACCGCCCTCGTCGAGCTGCACGCCCGCCGCCTCGAGCCCGAGGCCCTCGGTGTCGGGGGCGCGGCCGCCGGCGACGCAGAGGTAGTCGACCTCGGCCGACTTGTCGCCGTAGGTGAACTTGACGCTCCCCTCGCCGACCTCGACGTTCTCCACCGGCGCGCCGGTGGAGATCTCGATCCCCTGTTTCTTGAAGACGCGTTCGACGACTTTGGCGATGTCCTTGTCCTCGGCGGGGAGGATCTGGGGGAGCATCTCGATCAGGATCACCTCGGTGCCGAGGCGGGCGTAGGCGGAGGCGATCTCCGAGCCCGACGCGCCCGCGCCGACCACGGCGATCTTGCGCGGCTGCTCGGTCAGCGACCAGGCGCCCCAGGTGTCGACGACGCGGCCGCCGAACTCGACCCCGGGGATCGGCAGCGCCACCGAGCCGGTCGCCAGGACTACCGCCTTCGCCTCGTAGACCTCGCCGCCGACGGAGACGTTGCCGTCGGCGGTCAGCGAGCCCTCACCCTCGATCTTCGTGATCTTGCCTTTGTCCCAGAGGAATTCGACCCCGCCCGAGAGCGATGCGGAGACTTTCGCCCGGCGCGCTTGCAAGGCGGGCCAGTCGATCGCAATGTCGCCGACGATGCCGAGCTCGGCGCCGCCCCGGACGTCGTCGTAGAGCTCCGCCGAGCGGAGGATCGTCTTCGCCGGGATGCAGGCGTAGTTGAGGCAGCGGCCGCCGGCTTTGTCGCGCTCGACGACGGCGGTCTTCTGTCCGAGTTGGGCGGCACGGATCGCGGCGACATAACCGCCCGGGCCACCCCCGATCACGATGACATCGAAGCTCTCTGGCATAGAGAATTGAGCCTATAGAAGGGGATGTCTCGGCCACCCACTCGTATACAAGACCCCCCGATCGGGGATCTCGGAGTTACTGCGGCGGCATCCGATCGGGCATCTGGATCCGGGCCATCGCTTTCACCATCAGCCAGAACAAGGTGCCGGAGACGGCGAGCAGGCCGACCGTCAACGCGAACCCGCTCACCGAGGTTGCTTCCACCAGCAGGGCGTAGACCGCGGCGAAGATGAGGAAGACGAGGACGGCCTGGAAGCCGACGACCGCCCAGTAGCGCGCCCGCCACATCCCCCAGGAGAGGACGCCCATGATCAGGGCCGGGGCGAGGGCGGCGCTGAGGGAGGGAGTCGAGCCGTTCACCTTCACCCCGGCGGCGTAGGTGACGAGGATCGAGAGCGCGATCAGGGCGGTGAGGATCGCGCTGATCGTGACGACGGGCGGACGCTCGCCGGGGGCGAGCGGGACCAGCGCCTCGCGTGCCGCCTGGTTGCGGACCTCGGCCTTGGCGTAGCCCGCCTCCATCCGCTCGCGTGGGGTGGGACGGGGACGGGATGCCTGCGTGGTGCCGTTGGCGGCAGCGCCGTTCGCGTGTGCCGCGCCTGCGCCGCCGCGCTCCTTGCGCTTGCGCCGCTCCTCAGCCACCGGGGGCGACACCTCTTCCGGACCCCTCGACGTCGAAGGCTCGCCGCAGCGCTTCCGCCGCCACTTCCGGGTGGGGAGCGTCGCGGATCGCCCGCACCACGCACATCCGCTGCGCCCCCGCGGCGACCACCTCGCCGGCGTTCAGCGGGCCGATCCCGCCGATCGCGAAGAACGGCTTTTTCGCCACGCCCGCCGCATGCGTCACCAGCTCCAACCCGACCGCCGGCCGTCCAGGTTTGGTCGGCGTCTCCCAGACCGGCCCGACCGCGAAGTAGTCGATGTCGCGCCCTTCGGCCGCCGCGATCTGCTCCTCGGAGTGGGTCGACTGGCCGATGATCGCCTGCGTCCCGAGCGCCGCCCGCGCGTCGGCAACCGAGGCGTCGTCCTGGCCCACGTGCACCCCGTCGGCGTTGCAGATCCGGGCCAGGTCGGGGTCGTCATTGACGATGAAGAGCGCCGAGTAGTTGTCGGCCATGCGCCGGAAGGTCGCCGCCGCGCGTTCGATTTCCGCCCGCCCGAGCTGCTTCTCGCGCAGCTGCACGATGTCGACGCCGCCGCCCAGCGCCGCGCGCAGCAGCGCTTCGGGATCGGCCCCGTGCGGCCGCGCGTCGCAGACGAAATAGAGGCGCGCGGTGCGCAGGCGCTCGCGCCGCAGCGGTCCTTGGCCCTCGGGAGGGGAAAAGCTCACCCCCCGATTATGGCCGGCCGCCGCTTATGGGTAGCATCCGAGGTGCACGGGAGCCCTAGCGAGTGGGCTGAGAGGGTGGCAACGAGGTCACCGACCGTCTGACCTGATCCGGGTAATGCCGGCGGAGGCAAATGGAGTGAGCGGCAAGAGCAGTTCCGACAGTTTCGATGCGGTGTTCGTCGGTGGAGGCGTGATCGGCCTCGCCGGCGCCTGGCGCGCCGCGCAGGGCGGGGCGCGGGTCTGCGTGCTGGAGCGGGCCGAGCCGCCGGCCGGGGCGACCAACGTCGCCGCCGGGATGCTGGCGCCGGTCGGCGAGCTCTCCTTCGGCGAGCCCGACCTGCTGGCGATGCTGCTCGCCGCGGCGGAGTTGTGGCCCGAGTTCGTCACCGAGCTCGAGGCAGCGAGCGGGGTGGGGACCGGCTACCTGGCGAATGGTGCGCTCGTCGTGGCGCTCGACCGCGATGAGGCGGGGGAGCTGCGCCGGCGCCATGAGCTGCAAAAGGAGCTCGGCCTCGCGACCGAGTGGCTGACCCCGCGCCAGTGCCGTGAGCTCGAGCCGGGCCTGACGACCTCCTTCGTCGGCGGCGTCCACGCGCCCGGTGACGCCTCGGTCGATCCCCGTCGCCTGGCTCTGGCCTTGGCCGCGGCGTTGCGCGAGGCGGGCGGCGAGCTCCGCACCGGCACGGAAGTCGTCGAGGGTCTCTGGGACGGCGAGCGCCTCGCCGGCGTCCGCACCGCCGCGACCGGCGCCGGCCCCACCGAACCTGTTGTCGTTGGTAACCCTGTGGGTGGCAAAGGACAACCGGTTGATGTCCACGCCGACGCGGTCGTCCTCTGTAACGGCGCCTGGTCGGGACAGACCCCCTGGCTGCCGGCGGAGGCGCGGCCGCCGGTGCGGCCGGTCAAGGGTGAGGTGATCGAACTGAAGCCGCGCGAGGACGGGCCGCCGGCCGCCGGCCGCAACATCGCCTCCGAGCGCATCTACCTGGTGCCGCGCGACGACGGCCGCCTGGTCATCGGCGCCACCCAGGAAGAGCGCGGCTTCGACACCACCGTCACCGCGGGCGGTGTCCACGAGCTGCTGCGCGAGGCCTACCGCGTCCTCCCCGACATCGCCGAGATGGAGCTGGCCGGGATGATCGCCGGCCTCCGACCGGGGACCCCCGACAACCTGCCGATCGTCGGCGCCGGAGCCGTCGACGGCCTCGTCCTCGCCACCGGCCACTTCCGCAACGGCATCCTTCTGGCCCCGATCACCGCCGAAGTCGTCGCCGCGACCCTCGCCGGCACCGAGCCCCCAGCGGCGCTCGCCGCCGCCGATCCGCAGCGTTCGTCGCTTGTCCCGCATATGGCAACAAGCGACGAACGCACCACCATGGGAGCGCCGCGATGAGGATCGAGCTGAACGGGGAGCTGGTGGAGCTCGCGGATGCCGCGACGCTCGCCGAGGCGGCGCGCGCGGCCGGCGCGCCCGAGTCCGACCGCGGGATCGCGATCGCCCTCGACGGCGAGGTCGTGCCGCACTCCGAGTGGGAGTCGACGCCGCTCACCGACGGCGCCGCGGTCGAGGTCCTCGCCGCGATCCAGGGCGGCGCCGAAACGTGGACGCTCGGCGACCGCGAGTGGTCCTCCCGACTGATCGCCGGGACCGGCGGCTTCCGCTCGCTCGAGCAGATGGCCGACGCGCTCACCGCCGCCGGCACCGAGATCGTCACCGTCGCCCTGCGCCGCATCGACCCCGCCGCCGGCGGGTCGGTCCTCGAGGTGCTCGACCGCCTCGGCCTCTTCGTCCTCCCCAACACGGCCGGCTGCTACACCGCCCGCGACGCGGTCCGCACCGCCAAGCTCGCCCGTGAGGCCTTCCAGACCGACTGGATCAAGCTCGAGGTGATCGGTGACGACCGCACCCTCTTCCCCGACGCGGTCGAGCTCGTCGATGCCGCCGAGCAGCTGGTCGCCGACGGCTTCACCGTCCTCCCCTACACCAACGACGACCCGATCCTCGCCCGCCGCCTCGAGGCCGTCGGCTGCGCCGCGGTGATGCCGCTCGGCTCCCCGATCGGCTCCGGCGCCGGCATCCGCAACCCGTACAACATCGCGATCATCACCGAGCGCGCCGAGGTCCCGGTGATGATCGACGCCGGCATCGGCACCGCCTCCGACGCCACCCTGGCGCTGGAGCTCGGCTGCTCCGCCGTCCTCGCCGCCAGCGCCATCTTCGGTGCCGCCGAGCCGACCGTGATGGCGCGTGCCCTCCGCGCCGCCGTCGAAGCCGGCCACCTGGCCCGTCGCGCGGGCCGCATCCCCCAGCGCACCTACGCCGAGCCCTCGACCGCCTACGAGGGCATCCCCGATCTCTCCTGACCGATCAGCCCCTCGGCCCGCCGCCCTCTACGATGGTCGCTCGCCCCTGTAGCTCAGTTGGTTAGAGCGGCGGCCTTTTAAGCCGCGCGGCGCGGGTTCGAGTCCCGCCGGGGGCACTTCGTGCGTGAGGGACTTGACGGCCTTTCCGGTGGTCGAACCACCGGTCGTTCGCCATCGACCACCCTCCGGCGGTGGGATCTCGAGGCGCCGGACTGGCCGCCGGCGCTCAGCCGCGCTTCCGCGCGCGCCAGACTTCCTCGCAGGGGTAGCGGCGCGCCCAGTCGAGGGTGACGTGAGGGTCTTGCTTCATCGTGTCGGCGGGCGGGCGGACTTCGATCAGCTCGGTCACCTCGAGGTCGCAGTCGCCGAGCAGGGCGATCATCTTGCCTGGCGGCAGGTGGAATTCGACCGAGTCCTCGCCGGGCCATTCGACCCGGTGCATGCCGAAGAGCGGGCGGAGGAGGCGGTCGCCCAGCGGGATCGTCTCGTCGTCGTGACCGCAGAGGATCGTGAAGATCGAGTTGACCATGAAGACCAGCTCGCCGCCGGGGCGCAGGAGGCGCGCCGCCTCGGGGATCCAGGCGTAGGGGTCGCACCAGATGCTCGCCCCGTACTCGGAGATCGCGAGGTCGAAGGAGGCGTCGGGGTAGGGGACCTCCTCGGCGTCGCCGTGGAGGAGGGGGAACTCGATCCCGAACTCCTGCTGGAAGGCCCGCGCCGTCTCCAGCTGCCTGGCGGAGTTGTCGATGCCGACCGGGCGGGCGCCGCGCCGGGCCAGCCAGGCGGAGACGTAGCCGGTGCCGCAGCCGAGCTCGATCGAGTCGCGGCCGTCGAGCTCCTTCGGCAGCATCCCGACTTCCGACTCGGGCACAGCGAAGATCCCCCAGATCGGTTCCTCGCTCTCCCAGTTGCGTCGCCCCGGATCCACGAATTTGTCCGCCAGCCCGTCCCAGAAGGCCCGGTTGGTAGCGACATGCTCGGGTAGGGCCGCCATGCGATGAGCCTAGCGACGCCGCCAGGGTGCGCGCGGGCGAGCACGCATCGCGTCGCACAGCTCGACGCGGATCCGGGCGCGATCCGCCTCGGTCCCCTCGGTGAGAGAAGGGGACCGAGGCGTCAGGAGAAACGAGCCGCTGTCCCTCAGCTCTCCGCCGGGACGATGTTCTGGTTGACCCGGAAGAGGTTCTGCGGGTCGTAGGTCGCCTTGATCCGGGCGAGGCGGTCGTAGTTCGGGCCGTAGCTCGCCCGCACCCGCTCCTGGCCCTCGTCCATCATCATGTTCACGTAGGCGCCGCCTGCCGAGTAGGGATGGAGGGCTTCGAAGTACTCCACGCACCAGCGGCTGATCTTCTCGGCGTTCGCGGGATCGTTGTCGACCCCGGCGAAGACCGACCCCCAGTTCGCGTCGCGGTAGGCCCAGGCGGTGTCGGCGGCGTCCACGTCGTGGGCGGCGCCGTCGATCGGGTAGAGGTGCATCGTCGACTGCCAGGTCGGCATCTCGGCGCCGAACTTGGCGTGCAGGTCGACCGCGGCATCGGGGATCTCGTTGACGAAGTCGGCCCGCCAGTACCACTGGTCGCCTTTCGGGTACACCGGGTCGAAGGCACCCTGCAGCGCCGGCAATGGCATCTCCTGGACGCCGTGCAGCAAGGGCTCCGGGGTCGCCTCGAGCAGCGGCGCCATCGCCGCCGCGGCATCCTCGGTCGGTCCGCTGTAGCACCACACCACACCACAGACCTTGCGCAGGTGGAGCTCCTCCGGGAACGGTGGCGCCGGGGGCACCGAGGCGAAGGCGAAGAAGCCGTTCAGCTCGCGCGGCGCAGCGGGCAGGAAGTCACGGTAGGTGCGCAGCACCTCCGCCGAGTCCTCGATCGCCCAGAAGGTCGGGCCGCCGACGATCGTGCCGACCTCGTGGAGGCGGAAGAGGAACGAGGTGCAGACGCCGAAGTTGCCGCCGCCGCCGCGGATCGCCCAGAAGAGGTCGGGGTTCTCCGTCGCGCTCGCACGGACGCTCTCGCCGCTCGCCAACACCACCTCGGCCTCCAGCAGGTTGTCGATCGTCAGGCCGCACTTCCGGGTCAGGTAGCCGAGTCCGCCGCCGAGGGTGAGGCCGCCGACGCCGGTGGTCGAGATGATCCCGGACGGGGTCGCCAGCCCGTGCACGCCGGTCGCCGCGTCGACTTCGCCCCAGGTGCAGCCGCCGCCGACCCGCACGGTGCGGGCGCCGGGGTCGACCTTGATCGACTTCAGCCCGGCGAGGTCGAGGACGAGCCCGTCGTCGACGGTCCCCAGGCCGGCGCCGTTGTGGCCGCCGCCGCGGACCGCCAGCAGCAGGTCATGCCCGGCGGCGAAGGAGACGACCTTCTCGACGTCCCGCGCGTCCGTGGCGCGGGCGATCAGCCCCGGCCGGCGGTCGATCATCGCGTTGTAGACCGCGCGGGCTTCCTCATACGAGGCATCCTCGGGCGCGATGAACTGGCCCTTGAATCCTTCGATCTCACTTCGGGCGTGGCGCGACAGGGTGTCGGTGCTCATGGGTTCCTCCGGTCTCGATTCGATCTGTCTCGAACGAACCTACGAGCGCCCGACCGCCCTGTCATGACCTGACCTGACCCACTTCCACGGGCCGCGATCGGGCGAAATCGCGGCGGCTATGGTCAAACCTGACTATCTTTGGTTCCATGGCCGTCGAGGCCCTTGGTCTGCCGGGTCCGCTTCGCTCCACCTCCGCCTATCCGCTCGCCGGACGGGCCGCCGAGATCGAGAAGCTCGGCGCGCTTCTGCCGCGCGCCGAGGGCGAGGGGCGACGCGTGGCGCTGATCGCGGGCGAGCCCGGTGTCGGCAAGAGTCGGCTGGTGCGTGAGTTCGCCGCCGGCGCGGCCGAGTCGGGTGCCCTCGTCCTCTACGGGGCCTGCGACGCGGCGGGGGGTGCGCCCTACGGTCCCTTCGTCGAGGCGCTCGATCGGCTCGTCCACCTCATCGAGCCGGAGGAGCTGCGCGCGGCGATCGGGCCGGGCGGCGATCTCTCACGCCTCCTGCCCGAGCTGCCCGCGCTCCTCGGCGAGCTGCCCGAGCCGATCGCCGCCGACCCCGACACCGAGCGCCATCGCCTTCATCTCGCGGTCGCCGAGATCCTCGCCAACCTGGGCCTGCACCGGCCGATCCTCCTGGTGATCGAGGACGCCCACTGGGCCGATCGCCCGACGCTGGCGCTGATCCGCCACCTTGCCCGCGCGGCCTGGAGCGCCCGGCTTCTCCTCCTGATCACCTACCGCGACGAGTCCGAGCCGCCGGAGCTCGGCGAGCTGCTCGCCGACCTGCGCCGCTCCGAGGAGGTGGTCCGGATCCGCCTCGCCGGGCTCACGGGCGGCGAGGTCGCCGAGCTCGTGGCGGGTGCGATCGGCGCCGATCTCGACCCTGGACGCCGGCCCGATCCGGAGCTGGCCGACTTGGCCGGGGCGATCCACGATCTCACCGCCGGCAACGCCTTCCTGGTCTGCGAGCTCTGGCGGGCGCTGGCCGAGACCGGAGCCGTCGAGGTGGTCGGCGGCACCGTCAGGGTGACCGCGCCGCTCGCCGAGCTGGGTACCCCGGAGAGCGTCCGCGAGGTCGCCAGCCAACGGCTGTCGCGGCTCGACCCGGCGACCACCGAGCTGCTCGAGCTGGCGGCCGTCGCCGGCCCCGAGTTCGAGCTCGCCCTGATCCGCGAGGCGGCCGGGCTGTCGGAGTCCGACCTGCTGGCGGCCCTGGGCGAGGCGGTCGAGAGCGGCATGCTCGAGGAGGTCGCCGGTCGCGGCCTCGGGTTCCGCTTCACCCATGAGCTGGTGCGTCGGGCTCTGTATGACCGCCTCTCCTTGTTGCGGCGCGCCGAACTGCACCTGCGGGTCGGTGAGGGGCTGGAGGCGATCGGATCACCGTCGGGGCGTCGGCTCGTCGACCTGGCGCGGCACTTCGGCGCGGCGGCCGATCTCGGCGGCGCCGCGCGGGCGATCGACTATCACCGCCGTGCCGCCGCGGGCGCCGCCGAGGCCCTTGCCTACGCCGCCGCCGCCGCCCACCTCGGCGCCGCGATCGAGATCGGCATCGACCCGCCGGCCGAGCGGGGAGCCGTCCTGATCGCCCTGGGCGCGGCGGCCAACCGGGCGGGCGAGGTGGTGGAGGCGCTGGATGCGTTCTCCGCGGCGGCCGAGATCGCTCGCGAGCTGGGCGATCCACGCCTCCTTGCCGAGGCGGCGATCGGCTACGAGGAGACCTGCTGGCCCCCGGCGCTCGCCGACGGCAGATCGGTCGCCCTGCTGGAGGAGGCCCTCGCCGAGATCGACGCCTCAGATCAGGAGCTTCGGATCGCCTTGCTCGCGGGCCTGGCGCGGGCCTTGGGCTTCCTGAGCGAGCCCGAGCGGGCGGCGATCGTCCGCGAGAGCGCCGTCGCGCTGGCCCGGGAGAAGGGCGGGCGGCAGGGGCTCGCCACGGTCCTGGTCCGCTCCTACTGGTCGCGCGGGTCGACGCCGCTACCGGAGATCCTGGAGATGCTGACCGAGGCGCGTGACATCGCCTCGGAGCTCGGCGACGTCGAGATCGCCACCGAGGCGATGAGCTGGCGGGTGCCGACCTTCGTCGCCCTCTGCGACCTGGGTTCGGCCAGGGTCGAGGTCGGACGGCTCGCCGCGATGGCCGAGCGGACCGCGCAGCCGGTCATGAACCACATCGCCCAGCATTACCGGTCGGCGCTGGCCCTCTGCGACGGAGACCTCGCCGAGGCGGAGCTGACCGCCGAGCGCTCGCGCGAGTGGGGGGACCTCCTGAGCGGGCGCGGGGCCTCGGGCACCTATGGCGTCCAGATGTTCGGCATCCGCCGCGAGCAGGGCCGGTTGGCCGAGCTGGCGCCCGCGGTGCGGGTCCTCGCCGGAGGCTCCGGTCGCGACGGGTCCTGGCGTCCCGGCCTGGCGGCGCTGCTCGCCGAGCTCGGGATGGAGAGCGAGGCGAGGCGTGAGCTCGCGCAGGTGGCGAAGGAGGGCATCGAGGCATACCGCGCCTCGCTCTGGCTCGCGACGCTGACCTACCTCACCGACGCGAGCAGCGCCCTCGGCGACGAGACGATCGCCCGGGTCCTCTACCCCGAGTTCGAGCCCTTCACCGGCACCAACGTGATGATCGGCCACCTCGTCGCCTGCTACGGATCGGCCGACCGCTATCTCGGCATGTTGGCGGCGACCCTCGGCGAGCGCGACCGGGCCGAAGCGCACTTCGAGCGGGCGATGGAGATGAACCAGGAGATGGGGGCCCGGACCTGGCTCGCCCACACCGCCTATCAGTACGGCCGCTTCCTGCTCGGCGACCGCGATCGGCGTGACCGTGCCGCGCCCTACCTCGACCAGGCTGCAGCCCTGGCCGGCGCGATCGGGATGACCAGCCTGTCGGCCAGGGTCCGCGCGCTCGGGGCTCCGCCGCCGGCGGAGCTCCCCGCCGGCCTCTCTCCGCGTGAGGCGCAGATCCTCGCCCTGGTCGCCCGCGGGCTCAGCAACCGCGAGATCGGGGCAGAGCTCTCGATCAGCGAACACACCGTCGCCAACCACGTCCGCGCGATCCTGCGCAAGACCGACTCCGTCAACCGCACCGAGGCCACCTCCTTCGCCCACCGCCACGGGCTCGCCTCGACCTGAAAGCTTTTCCTGTCCGCCGCACGGTTGGGCGCTACAGTTGCCCTATGCCCCTCTACATGATCGAGCGCGGCTTCGCCGAGCAGCTCGAGATGAGCGATGAGGACGTGCGCCTGATCGAGGAGGTGAACGGCGATGAGGGGGTCCGCTGGGTCTTCTCCTTCCTGAGCGCCGACCGGCGTCGCACCTACTGCCTCTACGAGGCGCCCTCACCGGAGGCGATCATCGCCGCCGCCCGCCGGGCAGACGTCCCGGCCGACGAGATCGTCGAGGTCGACGCGGCGACGCCGCAGTTCGCCGGCCGCCTCAGCGCCTGGGCCGACAGCGTCGCCTAGGCCGGCGGCGCTCAGACGCCGCCGCGCTCCAGCGCCATCGGCCGCCGGCCCGGCTCCGGCCGCTCAAGGTTTCCCACACTTTGGTCGATGCGCGGACAGTCGTCCCCCCTCGCCCATCCCGATCGGAAGATCCTCCATGACGAAGCTGTTCGCTGTGCTGACCCTCGTCTGTGCCGGTTTGTCCTGCTTCGTCGCCACCGCCGTCGCCAAGCCGGCGCCGACCCGACTTTCGATCCACGCCGATCCGGACGGGGTGAACGGCTACGTCACCAGTCCCGACACCAAGTCCTGTTCCGCCGACCGCAAGGTTCTCGTCTACGAACAGGTCGGGAAGGGGCGTGACCCGAAGGGCGACCCGCGAATCGGCGCCGACCTCGCCGAAGCAAGCGGATCGCGCCATCGCTGGACGGTGAAGACGGACAGGCCCGGCCCGTTCTACGCCATGGTCGCCGGAACCAAGCGCTGCCGCGCGGCGCTCAGCGACACGGTGGGGACGGACGCGCCGAGCCTCGAAGCTGCTCCGGTGATCGCGGCCTACCCACCGTGCAGTCCATACGTCAGCGAAGGCACGAGCGAAATCTGTGACCTGGGACAGCTGGACATGAAGCTCGCCAACAGCGGCGGGTTCGGCGAGCCGAGCGGGCAGGAATCCGGGTACGGCCGCGGTGCTCCCTTCCCGTGGGGGCAGACCTACTACGGCGCGCCCAGTCACATGCGGATCTACTGGCACCCGGAAGGATCCGAACGCTCCGTCGTCATGGTCTCCTTCTGGGGGTCGTCGGCGGAGGGCGACGGCACCGCGCACCTCGGTGGCCACATCGCCAACTCCAGCTCCAACAGCTTCACGATCACCGATGCGTTCGCCCAGAACGAATCCGGCTATCCCAACGGCGACCACTTCTACACCCCCGATCTACCGGGCCAGGCACCCGGTGAGGTCGGTGGGCCGCTCAACTTCAACTTCAAGAACGGCAGTGGCGGCGGCTCCGGGGAGGTGTTGGTCAGTGGCTACCTCTACCTCAAGCGCTGATCGACGCCCGCCGACGATGAACGGCCGCCGACTGATCCTTCCCCTGCTGGTCGCGCTCAGCTGCGTCGGCGCGGGTATCACCGTCCTGCCCGCCGGCGCGGCGACGAAGACGCCGGCCCAGACGTCCCACCACCGGATCAAGAACCTCCGCGTCGACTCGGTCAAGGTCGCCACCAAGGCCGGCCCGCTCGTGCTCCGCGTCGCCGCCGACGTGCGGACCGAACTGCGGATCACGGTCAACGGCAGGCGCGTCAGGACGCCGTTCGAACTCGCCGGTCCGAAGACGCAGAAGATCGAGCTCCGCGCCGAGGACGGCCTTCGCCCGGGACCGAACAAGCTGCGGATCCGCGGTGTCCGTGCGGGAGTCGTCAGCAAGGCGACGCGCACGGTCAAGGTGCCCGGCTGGGCGCTCCTGGCCGACGCCGGAGAAGACACCGGTACGCCCGGCCACGTGCACGCTCGCGTCGGCACCGCGCCGCTGCCCGGCTCTGGCCCCGCCGCTGCCGACGTCGATTACAGCTGGCACATCCTCAGGCGGCCGCAGGGAGCCAAGGCCGGCCTCGCCGATCGCGACGGCTCGCGCCCGGTGCTGCAGACCAAACGACCGGGCACCTACGTCCTCCAACTGGACGCCAATCCGGAAGGCAATGAAGATCCCAGCGCGCTCGACCAGGTGACGGTCGCGGTCACGCCCAGTGACCCACCGATCGGAGTGTTCATCAACACCATGGGCCGCGAAAACGGGATCGAGATCGGCGGCACGAACTACGACGCCGGGCTGGGGACCGATTTTCGCTACGTGGTCCTCGAACGGGCTACCCGCGCCGTGGTCGACGACGGCAGGTTCGACAACGAGGACCCCGCCGGCATGACCAAGCTGAGTGCACTCGCCGACAAGTACGGAAGCGGCACCAACTACATGCGGTACATGATGATCGTCACCGGCCCCAGCGGTCTCTGGAACGGCCAGAGCGACCAGGTCGAATCCTTCGCCAAGCTGCTGAAGAAACTTGGCGTCGCGCTGCCGTCGGTCGAAGACTTCAACTCACTGAAAGCAGGCCGGCCGTTCTCGGTGATCGGCATCCCCGGCGCGCCCGCGGGCGCGGCGACGATCCGCATCTCGACCGCCGGGTACGACCCGCCGGCGTCGGCCCAGATCACCGGCTACCTGCAGCCGAACCAGGCGGTCGAAGTCGACGGCACGCCGGTCTACGAATACGTCTCCAACGAACTGCCGAGCTTCGAAACGAAGGCTCCGGGCAGCGCCGACCGGGCCAACAAGATGGTCATCGCCGGCAAGACCTACGAAGCCTCGCTTCCGGCCGGCATCACCGCGGGGTTTCATCTGGTCGTCCTCGAAAGCCTCACCTTGCGACCCATCACCAACAAGGTGGTGGGGACGAACGCCAGCGCAGGCGTCGCGAGCAAGCTCCAGGAACGCGCCGCCAAGGAACTGAATGAAGCCCTCGCAAATCCGGGTAGGCCGCTGGTCTTCATCCAGACCGTCGGCAAGCCGGCCGCGGTAGGGCCCGCGTGGCAGGGGATCGTCAACGCGCTGGTCAGGTTGGGGGCCAACGCACAGGTGGTCAATGCCCTCGACGGGACCGTTGAATTCGCTCTCGTCTCCCAACTCGGGGCCAAAGCGCCGCCCGCCGAAGCGAGCACCGCCTACGCCAAGGGCACGTCGCCGGCGCCGAACTATCCGCCGGCCAGCCTCGTCGGCACGTTGACCCGCAGGCGCACCTCCGGCTTCATCCCCAACCTCTTCGGCACGCCGACGCAGAAAGCCCCGGACGGCGGCATCAACATGGAACTGAGCAAGGTCGCCTACCAGCCTGGCCAGGACTGGCCCCTGCTGCCGGGAGGGTTCGCCGCCGAAACCGCCAGGTCCGAGCACTTTCTCTGTGAAGGGATGAAATTCTGCCTCGGGCCCGACAGTTGCCCGACCGTGCGCGAATGCTTCTGGCAGCGCTACAACTCCGATTGGGGCCTGGAGCTGCAGTTGCTCGAACGGACCAAGTTCCCCGGCCCCGGCCACGGCTTCAGCGAACGGTCCTTCGAAGCGGTGAAGAAGGAGCTCTCCGTGGAGACGGCGGATGTCGCCACCGTCACCGGCTACCTGAAGCGGCTGCAGGAACCGTTCGAAAAGTCCGACCTCAGCTCCTACGTCGACCTGCAGGGCATCAGCAAGAACATCTATGACTCGGTGCAGCCCCCGCCGCAAGACAACTCGACCTCCTGGGGCCTTGGGCTGGTCAGCAAGATCATCGCCATCGGTGGCGCGATCCCGCCGCCCGGACGGTATGCCGCCGCCGGACTGTCGGCGATCTTCGGCCTCGCCTCCTACCTGTCCAACAAGAGCGGGCAGCCGATCCTCGGCAGTGAGATCACGGCGAAATCCTCGGAGCTCGCCAACGAACTGATCGAACGGATCGCGATGGCGCGGAAAACCACCCTGCGCCTCGGGATGATGCTCGTCAGCGACTACGGCAAGCTGACCAGCGCCGATCATCACATCAGCACCGATTGGGCCCTTCCGAACGACGTCCAGGCGTCAATCGACGCCTATCGGCTCTCGGCCAAGCAGTGGTTCTACGAAGCGCTGATCCCGACCGCCTTCCCGTACCTGATCCGTGCCAACAACGCGACCAACGCCAGCAGCCTCGACTGCCGCAGCGAGTTGCACTGGCCCAACCAGCCCACCATGTTCCAGCTGAATGCGACGGTCGGCTACGAAGAAGGTGGAAAGCCGATCAGCGGAGTCTTCTTCTTCGCCAAGGGGATCGGTGGTGCCGCCTCGCCGAACGCCTCGATCGGCGACGAAATGTTCCGGCCCCGCAGCGGGCCGAATCCCGGCCTCGGGATCGAGAAGCTCGGGTTCTTCTCCACCCGCCTGTTCGGCGGCAGGGTCTATCACGCGATCCAGGGCACCACCGCCTGCGCCCTCGGCTTCCTGCCCAACTTGAAGTGAGCTAGCTGCCGCGCTCCAGCGCGGTCGTCCCTACCCACCGCATTCGCGGGTAGGGACGACCGTACCCGGGCCTAGCTCGAGACGCTCGAGATCGTGCCCCGCACTTCGCAGGAGCTCGTCAGGTCGCGGGCATCGACGTTGATGTTCATCACGACGTTCGAGATCGAATAGACGATCCGCGCCTCGATCGAGGTCGTGAGATAGACGAAGGCCTTTTCCCCGCTGCCGGCGGCCAGGCTTTCCTGCCCGACGCCGGCCGTGCCGGTACCGGTGCCGGAGATCCAGCCGATCTGCCCCGCGGTTGCGCCGCCGACGTTTTGGAAGGAGAGCTGGACGACTCCGCCGTCGTGGCAGACGGCAAGCAGGCGCAGGCCGTTGCCCAGTTCGATCGGTGCATTTACGCCCGCTGCCGGATTGGCACTGATCGCCGTCACCGGAAAGGCACAGGTGACGTCGCCTTCGTTGCTGATCCCCGCGATCGCCGAAGGTGGCAGACAGCCGGCTTTCAGCTTGCGCTGGTATTCGGCGGGAACCCTGCCGCCGAACTTTTCCGCGTCGGTGGCTTTGTTCGCCGTCGTCGCCGTGGTCGCTTTGTCGGCGGTCGTGGCGCTGTTCGCTTTCACGGCTTCGGTTGCTTTCGTCGCCGTATTCGCTTTGGTGGCGGTGTCGGCGCTGTTGGCGTGGTTGACGCTGGCGTTGCCGATTCTCGCGTTGTAGACCTTCGTCGCGATCTTCCCCACCTGCTTCTTCTGCTTGCCGGTGAAGGCGCCGGCGGCCAGCGCGGTCCCACCGCCCAGCACCAGGAATATGGCGAGCGTCGCCATCACGTTTGCATAGGTGAGCTTCTCCCGGAACGTCTTCATGCGGTCCTCCTTCATTCGATTGGACGCGACTACAGGAGGACGAGACGCCGGGAGCCTCTCACATACTTGAGAAAGCCCACGGAAGCGGCGTCAGCCCAGCCTGAAGTGGAGCGGCTTCGGCACGCTCGGTTTGGCGCCGCCGAGGGTCGCCTTGACGACCACCGGCAGTTTCCCGGGTAGCGCGACGAGCCGCTTCCCCTTGCCGGTCAGCTTCAGCTTCACCTTCTTGGTAGCGCCGGCGGGGACCTTCAATTTCGCCTTCGCGACGACCACCCTGCGCTTGTCCGAACGCGCGGTGGCAACCAGGTTGCCGTGGCAGGGAGCGCCGCTGCAATGGACGCGGAAGAGGAGGCCGCGGAGGCGCTTGACGGTCAACTTCGTCGATCGACGGACGATGTCTTTCTCCCCGGAGGCGGTCGCGAAGGTCGCGTCGCCGCCGAACGCCGTCCCGACCGCATTGGTGATCCCGACGCGATAGTGGTAGGTCGTACCCGGCTTCAGCCCGGTCAGCTGCGCGGACAAGTCGGCGGCGCGCGTGGTCGCGGCGATCGGCTGAGGCGCGGTCCGGGCCCCGTATCCGGTGGTGGTCCCGTACTGGACGAAGATGACCGCGCCGGACAGGTCCGGATTGGTGCCGACCCCGCCGACCGTGGCCCGGTCGAGGCCGATGTCACTCACCCCTCCGGTGGTCGCGGTCGGCGTCGCCACCTCGAAGGCGCCGACGTCGCAGGCGCCGGCGGCAGGCCGCAGCACGCCACGTGCATCGGTGAGCGGACAGCCTCCGGCGCCCACCGCACCGCCCGTGTCGATTGCTCGGCTGCCGGGCTGCAGGGCCATCGTTTCGACCAGCCCACCGTTTTCGGCGAGTGGCCCGAGCCCCGGATCGGTGTTCACCTGATCGCCCCCTGCCTGGAAGCGGCACTGGTCGAGGCTGTCGATGTTGTGGCCTTCGGAGACGAGCCGTTCGGCCGTCGCTTCGAAGCAGTTCTCGCTGCCGGCGATCGAGGTGCCCGCGGCGACGATCGTGTCGCGGATCGTGGCGCTGCCGGCGTCTTGGACAGCGAGGTCGCCGCCCGCCTCGGTCGTCGCGGCCGTCCCCGAGGCGACCGCGGTGTTGGCGGCGATCGTCGAGGCGACAAGACTGGTCGGCTGCGACAGGAACAGCCCGCCGCCGACCACCCGACCGTTGCTTTTGACGGTCGCCGAGGCGGTGTTGCCGGTGATCGTCGAGTTGACCATCGACGCTCCGGCGGCGCCCATCACCGCTCCCGCCCCACGCAGGTTGGAGGTTTCGTTGGTCGCGTCGTTCAGGATCGCTCGGTTCCGCGCGATGGTGACCCCGTCCAGCACGGTGCCGGTGCCCCCTTCCAAGGTCAGTCCGCCGCCTTCGCCCAGGACCGGCGTACCGAAGAACCGCAGTTCGTTCCCGGTGATGGCGACATGGGAGATGGTGGCTTGCGTCCCTTTGAAGACAAGGCCGCCGCCGATCGCGGTCGACCCTTCGATCGTGTTCCCTTTGACCGCGCCGCCTTCGATCGTCAGCGACGCCCCTTGCACGTATATCCCGCCGCCCCAGGAGTGAAAGCCGTGCCCGCGGTTGTCGGCGACAGTCGTGTTGCGGAGCGTCAGACTCGTGGCGCCGGATTTCACTCCGATTCCGGCTCCCTTGGGAAATCCGGTGGTGCCGGTTTCGATCGTGTTCTGACTGATCAGCGAGTCGGCGACGGTGAGGTTGCCGCCCGACTGCTCGATCCCACCGCCGTACACTTCCATGCCGGGCGAGTTGACCATGCCGTTGATGATCTGGACGCCCTCGATCGTCACGGTCGGGGTGCCGGTGACGGCGAAGACCTGTGAATTGTTGCCGCCGCTGACCACCGTCTGAGCGGCGCCCGCGCCTTCGATCGTCATCGACCTTTCGATCAGCAGGCGACCGCTGGTCAAGGTGATCTCGCCGACGCCTGCCGGGATCACGATCGTCCCGCCAGGGTCGACGTCGAGGATCGCCTGCCGGAGCGAGCCCGCGCCGCTGTCGGCGTTGTTCTGGACGACCACCTGCGGCGCCGCCGAGGCGACGCCGCTGAGAACCAATGCGACGAGGACCGTCACGAGCGCCGTCTTCAGTGCGATCCGTCTCCTCATCTTTCCCCCGAGCCGATCCTAAACCGCTGCGGGGAGGGACTGGACGTTGGTCTAATCCCTCCCAGTGCGTTCGAGGCTGACCAGCGCGCCGACGGTCTCCCGCATCTGCGCGATCGCCCCGGCGCCGACCGCCTCCTCGAGTTCGCGGTCGATCCGGTCGCTCGCCGCCCAGCCGATGTCGGCCGCTTCGCGCCCGCGCTCGGTCAGCTCGAGCGTCAGCCGGCGCCGATCCTCCGGATCGGCGCCACGCTCGACGTAGCCGCGGATGACGAGCGTGTCGACCAGTTTGCTCGCCGCCTGTTTGGAGATCCCGAAGTCCTTGGCGACGTTGCCGACGCTGCCGACCGACCCGCCGTTCCGCCGGATCCCGCCGAGCAGCCGAGGCCCCAGTCTGGGGATGTCGTCGAAGCCCGCTTCGGCGTATCCCTCGCGGATCGCCCGTCCGTAGGTCATGCGGCCGGCGCCCAGCAGCACCGGCAGGACCAGGTCCTCGTACCAGCGCTCATCGCCCTCTCCTGCCGCTTTGGTGCCCTCGTCTGCCATCTCGCTCCTCCCGTCGTCGGTGTCGGGAGGAGCATATCGTCAACTAAGTTGACGGTCAATCAGAGGGACGAATATTCATCCGCAGCGTGAACGCCTTGCCGAGCTTGGCGGACGCGCCCCCGTTGCTCGGCTTGAAGGTGACCTCTAGCTTCGTCGCCAGTCGGCCGGTCCGCTCCAGCGTCTTCAGCTTCGCCTTCGCGGCACGCACCTTGAGAGTCACGGGTCCGGCATCACGAGCGGTCGCCTTGGCGGGGGCGATTCCCTTGCCGGCCAACGTCACCAGGCCGGCCTCGTCGACCTTGACCTTCAGCTGGGCGGTGCCGTGCCTGAGGTCGGGCTTCAACTTCACCAGGCCGATCGTCCCCGGGGTCGGCGGACTGGCCGGTGGGCTCGGTGGGGGGCTCGAAGACCCGCCGACGGGTGGGGTGAGTGGCGAGGACAGCGAGTCGACCGCGACCCCGCAGATTTCTTGTCCGCCGGTCTCGACGAGGCTCTCATCGACTCCGGTGGCGTCGGTGTTGGCGACGCCGATCGTGTCGGTGGCGTTGTTCGCCCAATAGAGCTTGCTGCCGAACACCGCCAGCCCGCATGGTCCTTCGGCTTCGCCGATGATGCTCTTGTCGAGGCCGGACCCGTCTTTGATGTTGGCGCGGCCGATTTCGTGAGCGGGTCCGAAGGAGCCGGTGTCGGCGAAAAAGAGGTTTGCGCTGTTGGTCGCAAGGCCACAGGGGACGTAGGTTTCCAAGTTGATCCATTCGCGTTCGGGCGAATTGCCGGTCAACGAGGCCCGGCCGATGAACGCGGTGAGGCCGGTGGACCCCCAGTAGACGTGGCCGCTGTCGATCGCGATGCTGCACGGCCCGCTCACCCCGGTGACCAGCCCGAGGTTCTTCCCGGTGCCGTCGAGGTTCGCCCGTCCGATCTCGTTGCCGCCGAGGCTCGTCCAGAAAATCGCCGAGGGGCTCACCGCCAGTCCCCATGGTTTGTTGATGCCCGTGATGAAGCCCGGTTCGACCGCGGTCCCGTTTATGTTCGCCCGCCCGATCGAGCCGCTGGCTTGGTTTGCCCAGTAGATCTGCGAGGAGTTTACGGCGACGGCGACAGGGTGCCCACCGGCCTGGATGAAGCCGTCTTCGACGTTGGTCCCGTCGAGGTTCGCGCGACCGATCGTCCCGCCTTGGAAGTCGGCCCAGTAGACGTAGGCGTGCGCCGAGGCGGCGAAGAGAAGCGAAAAGGCGAGGACGAGCGCAATGACAAGGCGGCGGAGCGGCATGCGGGCGGGGAGCTTCTACGCCCGAATGCCGCCTGTCAAGGTCAGGCGCCGTTCCGGCTGAGGCCTTGCTCGCTGAAGCCCTGCTGTGGGCCGGTCGTGTGGGGGCTGCCGGGCACGCCGTTCGACTGGGTTACCGCGCCGGGCGGGAGCGCTTCCGGGGCCGGGACCGGGTCACAGGCGGACACCGCGCCTTCGGCGATCTGCACGCCGAGCACGTCTCCCAGGCCTTGCGGGCCGGGGGAGGCGGTCACCAGCAGAGTGTCGCCGGGGCCGATCCCGCTGCGGGTGATGGTGAAGACCACGCCCGAGTCCGTCTGTCGGACCGACCCCGACATTTTGCTTCGCCCGGGCTTGCCGCCGCTCGGCGTGAAGCGCGGTTCGCGGCAGGCCATCCCCGCCGCCAGGTAGCTGACATCGGCCTTGACCCCGGCTTCGCCGAGCGCCTTCTCCAGCCCGTCGGCGTCGCTCAGACTGCTGATTTCGACCCGCACCACGCCGTCGCCCTGCGGTTCGACCGCGAAGGCGGAGCTGGTGTCGCCGGTGCCGGAGCTGACCGCGAGCACCCCCGCCGCCACCGCGGCGACCGCCGCGCCGCCGAAGACGAGCCGTGGCGCCAGACGCCGACCGCCCGAGAGCCGGCCGTGGAGACTTTCCGTCGCATAGCGACGGTTTCGCTCCACACCCGCGTCCACCGGCATCGCCGCCCGCTCCTCGACCGCCGCCCGCAGCTCGGCGAGCAGCCGCTCCTCAAAGTTCACGTCCTTGTCCCGTACCTCGGTCACGATCCTTCCTCCTCGATTCGTTGTGGCTTGGTCCGATGGGTCCGATGTGTGTTGATCACCTCGGGCCGTGCGCTCGGCGACGGCCCCTCCAGGTCGGCGCGTAACTTGCGCCGCGCCCGGTGCAGCCGGACGCGCGCCGTGACCGGTCGCACCCCGGCCGCCGCCTCGCCGACCGAAAGCCCATCGAGCACGACCAGCTCCAGCACCGCGCGCTCCCCCTCGGTCAGCCGGTCCATCGCCGCGTAGAGCTCGCGCGAACGCGCCTCGGCGTCGATTCGCGCGTCCATCGCGGCGATGTCGTCCTCGCCGATCAGGGCGCTGCCGCGGACCCGCTCGATCCTGGCCCGCTCGCGCCCGCGGCTGCGCCGGTCGGCGGCCACGGTCACCCGGGCGATCCCGTCGAGCCACGCCTGCGGCGGCCCGAGCCGCCGGTCGTAGGTATGCGCCGAGGCGATCGCGGCGAGGAAGATCTCGGCGGTCAGGTCGGCGGCGCGGTCGCGGTCGTCTACCCGCCGGGCGACGAACCGCTGGACGCCCTCGACGTTCTTGCGGTAGAAGGACTCGAATGCCTCCGGGTCGGTTCCGATCCGGTCTAGCTGTTGCGTCTCCATGCCCCTTCTTGGTCGGAGTGGGGCAAAGCGTTACCGAGATGCGCGCGGAGCGCGCGCCGCTAAGCGTTAGTGGCGGAAGTGGCGGTGCCGGGTGAAGACCATCGCCACGCCGAGGGCGTCGCAGGCGGCGACTACCTCCTCGTCGCGGATCGAGCCGCCCGGCTGGATCACCGACGTGACCCCGGCCTGGATCCCCAGCTCAGGGCCGTCGGCAAAGGGGAAGTAGGCGTCGGAGGCGAGCGCCGAGTCGGCCAGCAGCGTCGCCGCCTCCTCGCCGCGCGCCTCGCGGCACTTCTCGACCGCCAGCCGCACCGAGTCGACCCGGCTCATCTGGCCCGCGCCGATCCCCAGCGTCGCGCCGTCCTTGGCGATCACGATCGCGTTCGAGCGCACCCGTCGGCAGACGGTCCAGGCGAAGAGCATGTCGTCCCACTGCTGCTCGGTCGGCCGCGTCTGGGTGACCGCCTCCATCGACTCGCGCAGGTCGGGCTGATCGTCGAGCTCCTGGATCAGCACCCCGCCCTGCACCCGCTTGTAGTCGCGCTCGGCGCCGTCGGTCCGCCGCGGCTCCTCTTCGGAGAGGATCCGGATCGGCTCCTTCTGTTGCAGGATCTCCAGCGCCTCGTCGTCATACCCGGGCGCGATCACCACCTCGACGAAAGTCGAGTGCAGTTCCTCGGCGAGCGCCTTGTCGATCGGCCGGTTGAACGCGAGCACGCCGCCGTACGCGGACATCGGATCGCAGGCGCGCGCCTTGCGGTGGGCATCGCCGAGGTCGCCGCCGATCGCCACCCCGCACGGGTTGTTGTGCTTGACGATCACGCAGGCGGCCGGCTCGAAGTCGGCGCACAGCGAGCGCGCCGCGTCGAGATCGAGCACGTTGTTGAAGGACAGCGCCTTGCCGTGCAGCTTCTGCACCCGCGAGAGGATGTGGCTGCGGGCGCTCGCGTCCGAGTAGAGCGCCGCGCGCTGGTGCGGGTTCTCCCCGTAGGAGAGGTCGAGCACCTTCTCGTAGGCGACCGCGAGGTGTTCCGGGAAATCCTCGTAGGACATCGAGAACCAGCGACTGATCGCGGCGTCGTAGCGGGCGGTCTGGGCAAAGGCCTCGTTGGCGAGCCAGTGGCGGGTGGTGGCGGAAATCTCGCCGCCGCTCTCCTCGAGCTCGGCGACCACCGCGTCGTAGGCCTCCGGCTTGACCACGACGGCGACCCCTTCGTGGTTCTTCGCCGCGGCGCGGATCATCGTCGGCCCGCCGATGTCGATGTTCTCGATCGCGGTGCGCTCGTCGACGCTCTCGTCGGCGACGGTCTGCTCGAAGGGGTAGAGGTTGACGGCGACCAGGTCGATCGGCTCGATCGCCTCGGCCGCCAGCGTGTCCATGTGGGCGGGCTCGTCGCGCCGCGCCAGCAGCGCCGCGTGGAGCCGCGGGTGGAGCGTCTTCACCCGGCCGTCGAGGATCTCCTCCTGGCCGGTGAACTCGGAGACGTCGGTGACCTCGAGCCCGGCGTCGCGCAGCGCCGTCGCGGTGCCGCCGGTGGAGAGGATCTCCACCCCGAGCGCCGCCAGCGCCTTGGCGAAGTCGGCGACCCCGGTCTTGTCGGAGACCGAGATCAAGGCGCGGCGGATGCGGATCGCGCCGGCCTCGCGCCCGGCGCCGTCGACCTCGCTCTTGGTGTCCGCGGTGGTGTCGCTCATCGGTCGGCGACCCCCGAAGGACCGCCGGCGCCGATCCTAGCCTCGCCCCGCGCCAGCATGCGTATCGCCTCCGGATAAAGCTCGTGCTCGACCGCATGGAGCGCGTTTTCGAGCTCCTCGCGGTCGCGCGCCGGCGGCACCGGGACCTCGCGCTGGAGGATCGGTGGCCCGGTGTCGACGCCCTCGTCGACGAAGTGGACGGTTACCCCGGTGACGTCGACGCCCGCCTCGAGCGCCTGGCCGATCGCGTCGAGGCCGGGGAAGGCCGGGAGCAGGGCGGGGTGGACGTTGACGATGCGGTCGCGGAAGCGGCCGACGAAGCCGGGGCTGAGCAGCTGCATGTAGCCGGCGAGGACGACGAGGTCGGGCCGCAGCCCCTCGATCCACTCGCCCATCGCGACGTCGCGGGCGGCTCGGTCGGCGAACTCCTCGCGGGGGAAGACCGAGGTCGGCACCTCGGACTCGCGCGCCCGTCGAAGCGCCCGTGCCTCGCGCTTGTCGGAGCCGACCCCGACGACGGCGAACCCGCCGCGCCCGTGCAGCCGGTCGAGGATCGCCTGCAGATTGGTGCCGTTGCCGGAGGCGAGCACGACGATGCGGTATTCGCTCACCGGTTGATCTTTGCGCAGACGGCCCGTCGGACGTAGGCTCGGCTTGCACTACGGGGGAGGGGAACGATGCGCAGGTATGTGTGGCTGTTGCTGGGCTTGGGGGCGCTGGTCGCGGTGACCGCGGTCGGGATCGCCGCGGCCGCGGGTGGTGAAGGGCCGGTCACGGTCAAGGTCGGCAGCCTCGAACTGACCACCGACGTCAGTTTCAGCCCCAAAGTGGGATCGAAGACGAAGCAGACCCCGCTCGCGATCAACATGTCGGGCGAAGTCCAGGAGTCCGACGGCAGCCATCCTCCGGCCGCCCGCGAACTGATCATCGAAGCCGACAGAAACGGCGAGATCCACACCAAGGGCATCCCCGTCTGCAGGTCGGGCCAGCTGCAGGCGACCGACTCGGCGGCGGCCTTGAAGGCCTGCAAGCCGGCGCTGATCGGAGAAGGCAACGTCGTCGCCCAGGTGGCGTTCGCCGAACAGAGGCCGATCGACGTCAAATCGAAGCTGCTCCTCTTCAACGGCGGCGAAAAGGGCGGCAAGACCGTCTGGTTCGCCCACGCCTACCTCTCCAACCCGGTCAGCGCCGCGATCGTCACCACGGTGACCATCACCAAGATCCACCGCGGCCGCTTCGGCACCGAATCGGTCGTGAAGATCCCGCAGATCGCGGGCGGCACCGGCTCGGGGATCTCCTACGAACTCGAAATCTTCAAATACGTGAAGGTCGGCGGCAAGCGGTTCAACCCGATCAGCGGGCGCTGCGCCGACGGCAAGGTGAAGTTCCACCTCGCCGCCAACTTCGAAGACGGAACCAAAGCGGAAACGGAAGTCATCCGCGCCTGTACGGACACGGGCTGAGGCCGGGACCTAGGAGCTCGCCGGGACCACGGCGATGTCCTCGAGCGCGTACTTGCCGTTCGCGTCCTCAGGGTCACCGAGCGGGTAATGTCCACTGAAGCAGGCGTCGCAGTGGTCTTCGGGGCCGCCCCCGATCGCCTCGTAGACACCCTCCATCGAGAGGTAGGCGAGGCTGTCGGCGTCGAGCTCGTCGGCGATCTCCTCGACCGTGCGGCCGTGGGCGATCATCTCCTCGCGGGTCGACATGTCGACGCCGTAGTGGCAGGGGTTGCGGATCGGCGGCGCCGAGATCCGCATGTGCACCTCTTTCGCCCCCGCCCCGCGCAGCATCCCGACGATCTGCCGGGTGGTGTTGCCGCGCACGATCGAGTCGTCGACGACGACGAGCCGTTGGCCGGCGACGATCTCCGGCAGCGGGTTGAACTTGAGGCGCAGGCCGTGCTTGCGGAGCTCCTGTCCGGGCTGGATGAAGGTGCGGGCGACGTAGCGGTTCTTGATCAGGCCGTCGTCGCGGGGCAGCCCCGAGGCGCGCGCGAAGCCTGCCGCCGCCGGGTTGCCGGAGTCGGGCACCGCGATCACCAGATCGGCGTCGACCGGCGCCTCGCGCCAGAGGATCTCGCCCATCCGCCCGCGCGACTGCTGCAGGACCTTGCCCTCCATGCGGCTATCGGGGCGGGAGAAGTAGATGTGCTCGAAGACGCAACTGGAGCGCCGCACCCCGCTCACCACCTGCCGCGTCTCCAGCCCGCGCTCGGTCAGGCTGACCAGCTCGCCGGGGTGGACTTCGCGCATCAGTTCGGCGCCGATGATGTCGAAGGCGCAGCTCTCCGAGGCGACGACGAAGCGGTCGCCGAGCCGGCCGAGGCTGAGCGGCCGGATCCCGTGCGGGTCGCGGAAGGCGACGATCGCGTGCTTGGTCATCACCACCGTGGAGTAGGCGCCCTCCAGCCGCGGCATCACCTGTTCCACGGCGTCCTCGATCAGTTTCCCGTCGTGAGAGGAGAGGAGCGCGGCGATGATCTCCGAGTCGGAGGTGCCGCGGAAGTCGATCCCGCGTTGCTTCAGCTCACCCCACAGCTCGACCGCGTTGGTCAGGTTGCCGTTGTGGGCGAGCGCCACCTCGCGGCCGTCGTCCCGCCAGACCGGCTGGGCGTTCTCCCAGGAGCCGCCGCCAGTGGTCGAGTAGCGGACGTGGCCGATCGCCATGTCGCCTTCGAGGGCCCGCAGCTTCTCCTCGTCGAAGACCTGGGACACGAGGCCGGCGTCGCGCATGGTGGTGATGTGGCCGCCCTCGGAGGTGGCGATCCCGGCCGACTCCTGGCCGCGGTGCTGCAGCGCGTAGAGGCTGAAGTAGGCGAGACGGGAGACGTCGTGACCGGGTGCATAGACGCCGAACACCCCGCATTCGTCGCGGGGGCCGTCGCGGTCAACCGGGAACCGCTCAAAGGTGGTCAAGGAGCGCGCTTTCCTCGCAAGGTAGAGACGACTGACGCGCAGGCGCAAGCGAACTACCGACGCCTACCAGCGGAGGGTAGCAGCGGGCGGGGCCGTGCTTTGGCTACGCGATTTCCGCGTAGTCGGGACTTCTCGCGCGTTGCCTACCGGCGCGGACGCAGGTATGACTGGCCGTGGTGTACGTCCGTGTCCCAGTCCGAGGAGTGAGGCGCCGCGTCCTGATGGCGGCGGCGCTGGTCGCGTCCGCGTTCCTGGTGGCCGCGGGCGCGGCGAGGGCCGACACGCCCTTCGGCGGCAATCCGAACCAGCCGATCACGCCCGGCCTCACCTGCGAAGAATCGGCCTCATACATCCTGGCCGGCTGGCACGCGCCGACCTGTCTCTGGTTCTGGAGCCACCTTGGTGTGGGCAGCGACTTCGCGCCGCTGCCGGTCACCGGCGGCTCGGCGACCATCACCAGCGTCACCCTGCCGGCGATGCCGAACCCCGGGACGATGCAGGTGGTGATCCTCACCGCGGCGCTCTCGGCGACCAGCGAACCAGGGAAACCGGTGTTCACCTGCTGCCAGGTCAAAACGCTCGGGCCGACCTTCACCGTCCCCGCCAACGCGGTGACGACGGTGCCGCAGAGCCTCACCGTCTCGGCGACCGAAGAGGCGAATCTCAGCATGCCCGGCGACACCTCCTTCGGCGACATCGCGGCGCTCTCGTTCCTCACTCCGGGCGCCTCGCTGCCCCTGCGCTACACCGGGCAAGCGAGTGACGGTGCGTCTGCCTACATGCCGGCACCGACCGCGACCAGCGGCGAGTACAACGTGATGGACGACCCCTCCGGCTTCGAAATGATGGCCCGCTTCAACCTCGGCGCCATCCCGGCGGCGGCCCCGGCTCCCGCTCCCGTGGCGACCCCCGGCCCGGCGGCCAAGGGCGGGGTGAAGCTCGGCGGCAACGCGTTCCGGCCGGGCGGCGACGGCAAGACCCTCGCTCTCGGCAAGGCGACCAACCCGCCCACTGCGGCGACGACCCAGACGCTGACCCTGCCGACCGGTGCAGCGCGCGCCTCGGCCGTCGGCGGCAAGGCGAAGAAGCCGGTGGTGCTCGGCAAAGGCAAGACCACGGTCCCGAGCGGCAAATCGGCGCCGCTCAAGCTGACCCTCAACTCGAAGGCCCGCGCCAAGCTGGCCAAGGGCCACTCCTTGAAGGCGACCCTCACGATCGTCGCCACCAACGCACAGGGCGAATCGCAGACGGTGACCCGCGCGGTCACCGTGAAGCCCCGCGGCTAGAGCCGCTCACTCAGCACCATGCCCGCGAGGACGACGGATCAGGGAGAGGTCCAGCCTTTTTCTTCGATGTAGGGGATCAACAAGTCCTGTAGGTCTTTGTCGGTGTTCGCGTCGGAGTGGGTGCCCGGTTTCACGATCAGTTCGAGGGGGAAGCCGGCGGCTTTCACCGCGTTCGTCTCGCTCTGGACTCCGGCCAGCGGGTACGTTTCGTCGCCGCTGTGCGCGAGGTGCACGATGTTGAACTTCGTCGTCGCTGCCGCGAGCGATTCGGCCTGCGTCGATTCGGTGTCGCGGAAGGGCGAGCTGTTCTCGATGATCAGCCCGGCGAAGGTCGATGAGTGGCGGAACCCCGTCCGGTAGGCGAGGTCGCCGCCGGAGGAGTAGCCGGAGAGGAACACCCGATGGCGGTCGACGTTGAAGTGGGCCTCGAAGTCGGCCAGCGCCACCATCACCAGCCCTTCCGATTCTGCGAGCGGGTTCCAGCAGCCGCCGTCGCGCCCGCCGAGCGAGAGCGCCAGCCAGCCATGCCCTGCTTCCGCGGTGTACGAACCGACGTTGTAGGCATCGCCTTCGGCTTCGCCGCCGCATCCATGCGCCCAGATCAGCAGCGGCATTGGCGTGCTCGGGTTGTATGACTTCGGGACGAAGCCGAAGTATTCGACCCCGCACTCGCCGACGTGCGGAACGGTTCTTCGCTCCCGTACGAGAGCGCGCCGGTCGACGGCGTGCAAACCGGCGCGGGCGTCGGCGCGGGCGGACTCGGGGCCGTGGCCGGCGGCGTCGGCGCGTTCGGCGCGCTCGCTTTCTTCTGGTTCCGCCCAGCCGCAGAGAGCCTGCCGATCTGCACACACTGCCCGGCGCAGGCGAGGATCGACCAGTTCCCCGACTTCGCATTCTTCGGGATCGTCGCTTTGACCTTGACCCGCTGCTTGTCCCTCGGCGCGAGCGCGGGAATCGAGGCATGCTGGACCGTCAGTCTGGTCGGTTTCTTCCCGGCGCTGACGAGCCTCACCGTGGCGGTGAGCGCGGGCGCTTTCGCCGAGCCCGTGTTCTCGACCGTGAAGCCACCCTGTAGCTTGCCGCCGCTCGCGTGGGCCGCGCCTTTAATCGTCAGGTGCGATCCCGATTTGGCCGCGGTGGCGCCGCTCGACACCGCCAAGACAAGCGAGGCGAGGACCGTGAGAGCGAGGACGAGGCGCCGCACAAAGCGCACCCTAGTACTCAGAGGCGCTTCAGGCGACCGCTTCGGCGCGCGCATCGAGCGAGCGCCAGGCCTCGGTCAAGTCGACCAGGCCGATGACGAGGCTGCGGTCGCCGGCCGCGAGCTCGATCGTCGTGCCGCCGACCTCGCCGATGACCAGGGCGCCGAGCGCCTCCAGCTCGGCCCGATCGCCACTGAGGACGAAGCCGCCGGTGCCCTCGCCGAAGAGCGCCTCCTCGGGCGAGCAGCCGCGCTCGCGCAGGTCCTGCAGGTCGGCGCGGCAGCCGAGGCCGGAGGCGATCGCCGACTCGGCGAGGGCGCAGGCCAGGCCGCCGTCGGAAACGTCGTGGGCCGAGGCGACGCGGCCGGCGCGGACGGCATCGCGCACCTGCGCGCAGGCGGCGGCGACCGCGGCGACGTCGGGCTCCGGCAGTCCCGCCGCCAGTTCGCCCCGCTGCTTTGCCAGCTCCGAGCCGTGGAGGGTGGGAGCGAACGGGCCGAGTAGCGCGATCGCGTCGCCATCCTTGGCGAAGCCCATCGGTGGGGTGCGCTCGGGGTCGGGCAGTTCGCCGACCATCGCCACCACCGGGGTCGGGTAGATCGGCCCGTCGGGCCCCTCGTTGTAGAGGGAGACGTTGCCGCCGACGACCGGCACGCCGAGCTCCTCGCAGACCGCGGCTAGGCCGCTGATCGCGCGGTCGAGCTGCCAGGCGGGCACCGGTTTCTCCGGATTGCCGAAGTTCAGGCAGTTGGTCAGGCCCAGCGGCTCGGCGCCGACGCAGGCGAGGTTCTGGGCGCACTCGAGCACCGCCTCGATCGTGCCGTTGAACGGCTCGCAGGCTACCCGCCGGCCGTTGCCGTCGATCGAGACCGCGATCGCGTTGCCCGACTCGGGCAGTTGCAGGACCGCCGCGTCGGCGGCCTCCGGGCGGCGCACCGTGCGCGAGCCCACCAGCGAGTCGTACTGCTGGAAGATCCACTGCTTCGAGGCGATGCTGGGGGCGGAGAGGAGGGCCAGCAGGGTCGACTCGGGGTCGGCGCTTGGGGAGAGCGTTGCCTTGTTGCCGTAGATCCATTTGTCGGGTGCGGCAGGCTCGAGGTCATACAGCGGGCAACCGTCGACCAGCGCCTCGACCGGCATGTCGCCGATGACCTCGCCGTCCTTGAGGATGCGGATGTGGCCGCTGTCGGTGACGATGCCGATCTCGGCCGACCCCGTCTGCCACTTGTCGCAGACCGCCCGAACCTCGGCGACGCGCGCCGGCTCGACCACCGCGAGCATGCGCTCCTGCGACTCGCTGACCATGATCTCGAACGGCTCCATGTCGGCCTCGCGCAGCGGCACCTCGGCGACGTCGATGTTGATCCCGACCCCGCCCGCCGAGGCCATCTCGCCCGCCGAGGAGGTGAGCCCGGCGGCGCCGAGGTCCTGGAGCGAGACCAGCAGGCCCTTCTGCAGCAGCTCGAGGCAGCACTCGAGCACCTTCGACTCCTCGAAGGGGTCGCCGACCTGCACGGTCGGGCGCTTCGCGTCGTCGCCCTCGCCGAGCTCGGCCGAGGCGAGCACGGAGGCACCGCCGATCCCGTCGCGCCCGGTCGTCGCCCCCATCAGCACCACCGTGTTGCCGACCCCGGCGGCGGCCGCCCGCACCATCTCGTCGGTCTTGGCGAAGCCGATGCACATCGCGTTGACGAGGCAGTTGTGCTCGTAGGGCTCCTCGAAGTAGATCTCGCCGCCGACGTTCGGCACCCCGATCGAGTTGCCGTAGTGGCCGATCCCGCGCACCGCACCGTCGAGCAGGTGGCGCGAGCGGACCGAATCGAGCTCACCGAAGCGGAGGCTGTCGAGGATCGCGATCGGGCGGGCGCCGATCGCGAAGACGTCGCGGAGGATCCCGCCGACCCCGGTCGCCGCGCCCTGGAAGGGCTCGACCGCGCTCGGGTGGTTGTGGGACTCCACCTTGAAGGCGACCGCGTAGCCGGAGCCGACGTCGACGGCGCCGGCGTTCTCGCCCGGGCCCATGACCACCCGCGGCCCCTCCGTCGGCAGCCGTTTCAGCAGCTTGCGCGAGTGCTTGTAGGCGCAGTGCTCGGACCAGAGCAGGCTGAACATCGCCAGCTCGACCGTGTTCGGCTCACGCCCCATCTTCTCGACGATCAGCTCGTACTCGGAGTCGGTGAGGCCGAGTTCGCGGTAGCGAGGGATCTCGCTCACGCGGCGAACCCTTCCAGCGCTTCGAAGACCTGACGCCCGTCGATCGAGCCGGTCAGCGGATCGACCGCGTGCTCGGGATGGGGCATCAGCCCGACCACGTTGCCGCGCTCGTTGCGCACCCCGGCGATGTCGCGGACCGAGCCGTTGGCGTTGTGCCCGTCGGCGTAGCGGTAGGCGATCTGGCCTTTGGCCTCGAGCCGGTCGAGCATCTCCTCCGGCGCGTAATACCGCCCTTCCCCATGCTTGATCGGGATCGACAGACGATGTTGATGGGCCGAAAACTCCACCCCTGCTTGAGTTTTCGGCCCATCAACGGCGAGGAGGTCGACCTGCTTGCAGATGAAGCGCAGCTCGGCGTTGCGTAGCAGGGCGCCGGGGAGGAGGCCCGCCTCGCAGAGGACCTGGAAGCCGTTGCAGATCCCCAGCACCGGGCCACCCGCCGCGGCCAGCTCGGCGACCGCCTCCATCGCCGGGGAGAAGCGGGCGATCGCCCCGGCCCGCAGGTAATCGCCGTAGGAGAAGCCGCCGGGGACGACGACCCCGTCGACCCCGCCGAGGTCGCGCTCTTCGTGCCAGATCAGCCGCGCCTCGCCGCCGACCACCTCGCAGGCATTGAGGGCGTCGCGCTCATCGCAGGAGCCGGGGAACTGAAGGACGCCCCAGATCACAGGGGCTGGATCTCGTAGTCCTCGATCAGGGGATTGGCGAGCAGCTTCTCGCAGAGCTCGCCCAACTGCTCCAGGTCATCCGCCTCGAGCTCGACCATCCGCCCGACGTGGACGTGCTCGATGCCCTCGAAGCCGAGTGCCGGCAGCGCCCGCTCGACCGCCTTGCCCTGCGGGTCGAGGATCCCCTCCTTGGGCCGGATCAGGACCCGGGCCTTCAGAAGCTCTGCCCCGTGATCCGCTCGTAGGCCTCGACGTATTTCGCCCGCGTCTGCTCGACCACGTCGGGCGGCAGCTCCGGCGCGGGCGGCTTTTTGTCCCAGCCCTGGCCGGTCGCCCAGTCGCGCACGTACTGCTTGTCGAAGGAGGGGGGCGTCTTGCCGGGTTCCCAGCTCTCGGCCGGCCAGAAGCGGGAGGAATCCGGGGTCAGCACCTCGTCGCCGAGGACGATCTCCGCGCCCGCGTCCTTGCCGAACTCGAACTTGGTGTCGGCGAGGAGGATCCCGTGCTTCGCCGCCTGCTCGGCGCCGGCCTTGTAGACCTCGATCGAGACCCGGCTCAGCTCCTCCAGCAGCGCCCGGTCGCCGATGATCTCGGCGGCGCGGTCGAAGTCGACGTTCTCGTCGTGGTCGCCGATCTCGGCCTTGGTCGAGGGGGTGAAGATCGGCTCCGGCAGCTTGTCGGACTCGAGCAGGTTCGGCGGCAGCTCGATCCCGCAGACCGCGCCGCCTTCCTTGTATTCCTTCCATCCCGAGCCGGTGAGGTAGCCGCGCACGATGCACTCCACCGGGTACATCTCCAGCCGTTTCACCCGCATCGCCCGTTCGGCGACGTCCTCGGGCACGTCCTCGGAGATGAAGTGGTTGGGGACGATGTCCCCGGTCAGCTCGAACCAGAACACCGACATCCGGTTCAGCACCTTGCCCTTGTCGGGGATCGGCGTCGGCATCACCACGTCGTAGGTGGAGATGCGGTCGGAGGCGACCATCAGCAGGTCGTCATCCCATTCGTAGATCTCGCGGACCTTGCCGGAGGAGAGCAGCTTCAGATCGGTAACGGGTGGCATATTTTTGACTCTAGCCAAACGATGAGATGATCGGTCCATGCCGCTACCGCCCGAACCGCCGCAAAGTCCGCTGATGCAGACGCTGGCCTGGAGCTTCCGGCCGCTCGCCTTTATGGCCCGCAACCGTGAGCGGATCGGGGACGCCTTCAGCGTCCAGTTCGTCGGCTTCGAGCGGCCGATGGTCCTGATCTCCGACCCGGACGCGGTCAAGGCCCTATATACGGAGCGCCGCAACGGGCTGCCGCCGGGACGGAGCTTCCAGCTCGAACCGGTGCTCGGCCACCGCTCGGTGCTGCTGCTCGAGGGCGAGGAGCACATCGCCCGCCGCCGGCTGATGCTGCCGGCCTTCCACGGCGAGCGGATGCGCTCCTACGAGGGCGTGGTGGGGGAGATCGTCACCGCCGAGATCGACTCCTGGCCGCTCGGCCGCGAGTTCCCGATCCACGGGCGGATGCAGGCGGTGACGCTGGAGGTGATCCTGCGCGCGGTGTTCGGCGTCAGCGAGGGGCCGCGGCTCGACCGCCTGCGGGAGCAGCTGCGCGACCTGCTGGTCGAGACCGGCTCGCCGCGGATGATGCTGCGGGCACTGCTGGCGCGGCGCCGCGGTCGCGACCCCTTCGCCGCGGTGCGGCCGAAGCTGACCGCGGTCGACGAGGCGCTCTTCGCCGAGATCGCCGAGCACCGCCTGCGCCCCGACTTGGAGGAGCGCGACGACATCCTCTCGATGCTGATGACGGCGCAGTTCGAGGACGGCACCTCGATGGACGACAAAGAGCTCCGCGACCAGCTGATGACCCTGCTGCTCGCCGGCCACGAGACGACGGCGACGGCGCTCGCCTGGACCTTCGACCTGCTGCTCCGCCACCCGGTCGAGCTCGGCCGCCTGCGCAGTTCGCTCGAGGCGGGCGAAGACGCCTACCTGAAGGCGACGATCGCCGAGGCGCTGCGGCTGCGGCCGGTGATCCCGCTGGCCGGCCGCCGGCTCGCCGAGGACCTCGTCACCGACGACCTCCACCTGCCCGCCGGCACCGACGTCACCGCCTCGATCTGGCTCACCCACACCCGGCCCGACATCTACCCGGAGCCGTTCGCCTTCCGCCCCGAGCGCTTCCTCGAGGCCGCGCCCGAGACCTACGCCTGGATCCCCTACGGCGGCGGTGTCCGCCGCTGCCTCGGTGCCGCCTTCGCCGAGTTCGAGATGCGGATCGTCCTGCGCGAGGTGCTCACCCGCTGCGAGCTGCGCAAGGTCGACCCGCGCCCCGAGCGCACCGGCCGCCGCAACATCACCTTCTCACCCCGCGCCGGCACCCCGGTGGTGGTCGAGTCCCGCCGCGCCGCGCGCGAGCCGGTCCTCGCCTGACAACTGTTTCAAAATCGGCACGCAAAAGTAACTTTTGACGCGCCACCCATTGAAACTAGTTGTCTACGTTGGTACTCATGGAGACGATGACGGAGACCGACGGACAACTGGCCACGCTGGAGAAGAAAATCGACGTGGGATTTGCTCGCGTCGAGGAGAACTTCAAGCGAGTCGACGAACGTTTCGAACAAGGGGAAGCGAGGTCAGCCGAACGCTTCGAGCAGACGGAAAAGAGGTCTGCCGATCGCTTCGAGCAGACGGAAAAGAGATCTGCCGAACGCTTCGAGCAGATGGAAGCGAGGTCTGCCGAACGCTTCGAGCAGATGGAAAAGAGGTTCACGGAACGATTCGACGGCATGGATGCCCGGGCCGATCGCATGGAGGGGCGGGTCGATTCGATGAACCGGATCTTCATCCAGGTCTCCGCCGGGCTGGTCTCGACGATGATCATCGCGTTGGTGACGGTGCTTGCGACCGTCAACTGATGGCCAGGGCCGGTTAGGTCAGGCGGCGGAAGAGGAGGTGCGGGCGGCGGGGTGCTCCTTCGCCCACTTGGCGATCGCGCCGGAGCCGGAGACGACCTCACCGTCGTCGAGGACGAGGACCGGGACCTCGTCGGTGCCGCTGAGCTCGCGGACCTCGGCGCGGTCGTCCTTGCGGCTGCCCCAGGTCCAGACGGCGAGCCGGTAACCGCCGACCGTCTTCAGTTCGTAGTCGTAGCCGGCGGCGTCGAGCGCCTTGCCCGCTTTCCCGCACGGATGGGCGAAGCCGGGACCGACGGTCTTCTGGCCACAGGTGTAGAGGATCATGCCTCGCACCCTAGCCGTCAGACCGTCGGCCGGCTATCGCCTTACCTACTTCTTAATCAAGGTGACCGTGGTGGTCGCCTTCTGCTTCTTACCGTCGGGTCCGGTGAAGGTGATCGTCACCTCGACCGAGACCTTGCCTTTCTTGTCGAGCGTGGCCAGGGCCTTGCCCTTGGCCGCGATCAACACCTGAACCTGGCCCGGTGCGGTGGCGTGCCCCGACACCTTCTTGATCCCGGGACCGGTGACGACCAGCTGACCCGGGCTCGGGATGACGACGCTGAGTCGCGCCGTGCCCTTGCTCTTGTCCTTCGCCACCTTGCCGGTCGAGACCGGCGACTTCCCGGCCGCTTCGGCCTGTTCCTTCGCTTCCTTGGCTTCCTTGGAAGCCGCTTCGGCCTTTCCTTCCGCCGCCTTCAGGGCGTCTTCGGAGGCTTTGGTCGCGGCCGCCATTTCGGCGGCTTCCTTTTCTGCCGCCTTGCCCGCTTCCACGGTGGCGACTTCGGCGGCCGACCGCACCACCGGGACCGACACCGAACTCGTGACGACGTGACCGCCGCCGTCGGTGATCGTCGCTTCGAGATGAACCGACATCCCGATCTGCGCTGCCGTCGGCGTCCAGGTGAACGCGTAAGGAGCGAGAACGCGACTTGCGACCGCGATTCCGTTCGCCTTGAGGCTCACGGACCTGATGCCGTAGTCGTCTTCCGCGAACACCACTGGTTCGACCGCCACACCCGCTTCGACGGCTTCGCCGCCATCCGGGTTGACGATTTCACCGACCGGTGCCACGTCGGGCTGGGTGCCGATGATCGGTTCGGCCGGGACCGCGCCGAGCACCGAGGTGTAGAGCACCGAGGGGTTGGTCGCCACGTCTTTGCCCGAGACGCCCTCTGCTTCGGTGGGATACGTGTACGTCGCCGGCGTGGTCGGCGGCGTCACTTCGGTTTTCACGACCACCGTCGGGCCTTCGACCGGCGAGCCGCCGGTGATCCCCCAATAGTCGTTGGTGGCAGACGCCGGAGCGCCTTCCCGCACCAATTCGTTTTTGGCATCGGCGTTGAACAGGCCGTAGCCGTTGCCGACGATCCGCGAGCCGCTGATCGAGAAACCACCGTTCAGCGTTTCGGCGTCGGTCAGCAACACACCGACCGATTTCCTCGGTTCGGTGATGTTCAGGTTGCCGGCGATCTTGCTGCCGGTGATCTGGGCGGTCGCCCCACTGGCAACTTTGATCCCGGTCTGGGTGAGCGTGCTGCTCGGACCGGAACCTTCGATCAGCACGTTCTTCACGTAACCGACCTGCTTCATGCCGGACCGTTCCGTGTTGGTGGCGGTGCCGTCGGCCTTGCCTTTCGAATCGTCGAAGAGCACACCGCCGGTGGTGTAGCCCTTGATCTTGCTGTTTTCGATCGTCACCTGGCGTTCCGCCGCACCGGCACCTTCGCCGATCTGCGAGTTCGTCATGACGACGCCCCAACTGTTGCCGTTGGCGGCTTTGATCGTGCCGATTTCGCTGTTGGCGATCCGGCCCGAGGCATTGAAGAAGGCGACGCCCGCTTCAGCCGTGGTGGAAGCGGATTCGATCTTCACGCCCGAGATATCGACGTACTCCTCATCGTATTCGGTCGAGCCGAGCGACTGACGCGACACGGTGATCACGTTGCCGCCGCCGTCGCGCAGGGTGCCGGTGGCGCCCCCGAGCGTGGTCAGCGTGGTTGCCGGCTTGATCGTGACCTTGCCCGCGCCCGCGCCGATGATCTTCAACGGCTTGTTGATCGTCAGGCCGTCCTTCTCGCCTTCCGCGAGCACCGGGTTCAATTCGCTGTTGATCGGCGTCGAGGATTCGTAGTAGGTGCCCGGGCAGACGACGATCGTGTCCCACGGGTTGGCGTATTCGACCGCTTCCTGGATGTGTTCGAACTCGGCGTTCGGGCACTGGACACCGTCGTCATCGACGGTCCACACGTTGGCCCCCGGGACCGTGGTCACGTTGGGGATTTCGTATTCGCCGTTGGCACGCTGGTACGTGCCGTCTTCGATTTCTTCGACCGGGTTGGGCCCGCTCGTCGGTTCGCCTTCACCAGGACCGGCGTTCGGTTCGGTCGAGTCGAGGAGCACGTTCGAGAAGCCGGAAGCCGGCTGCTCGAAACGCACGTCGGCGAGTTGGATCGAACCGCTGCTCGGCATTCCGGGTTCGCCGAAGCGTAGTTCCAGCTTCCGCAGCGACGAGAGGTTCACGCCCTGCCCGGCGAATTCCGCAAGCGGTACGCGGAGATCGCGGAGCATCACGTGAACCCGGTCCGAGGTCGACCCCAGCGTCTGCTGGGTGGCGGTGCCGAAGTCGGGATCGGCCGCTTCGACCGTCCCTTCGTGACCTTCGGCATCGGTGACCGCGATGGTCCAGTTCTGCGGGGCGTACTCCGGGTTCCACAGGCCTTCTTCCCCGCGCGACGGATCGCGCGAATCGAAGAAGTTGACCGCGGTTGCCATGTACAGCGCCTTGTAGCCACTGACGTTGCCGTCGGCGGCCGGGATGTTCAGGCCGAGGTCGGCAGGTTCTTCCCAGGCCAGCGAGAGCTGGCGTCCGTACGACCCGTTGACCGGGGCGTTTTCTCGCGGCGCCGCGGTTGATTCCGCACCGGGGGTTTCATTGGCTCCCTGGCCGCCCAGCGTGTGGGCCGCGGGCTGCGGGCACGACTTGGAGGCGGTCGGGAATTCCCCTTCTTTCAGCTGGCCGGGTTCGCCTTGGTGGGGGTCGGGGTCACACCAATCGATCCCGTTCGCGGTCGTCGCCGGCCGCGGCTGGATGCCGCCGCTTTTCGGGTACGGATTGGCGAAGCCGGAGGCTTCGATCTGCGTGCCGAGGGCGTCGAGCGTGGTCGGGTGTTCGGTGTCGGGACGGAGGACGTCCAGTCGTTCTTCCGGTGGCGCCGTGTAGCTGTCGGCGACGCGGTCGATGCACGGGATCCGTTGCCCGGCTTCGCTGGTCGGACATGCCGACTGCGGGACCGACGGGTCGCCTTCGGCCGCGAGTTCACCGGTCAAATACGGTTCCATCGCACCCTCGCCGCCGACGTAGCGACGGAAGAAGGCGGACACCGTGGCCAGGCCCAGCTTCTCCTGGTCACCCATCAGAGCCGGGTCAGCGGACATCCGGGTGTTGACCGTGGAGTCGGGCTTGCTGATCCCTTCGGGGTGTTCGACGCTGGTCGCGCCATTGCCCCAGCGGTACGGCTTGGTTTCACCGGTGACGGCCTCGAAGTGCGGGCCGGCTTCACCGGAGAGGCGGATGTTGTTCGGGTCTTCGGTGTTGACCGTGCCGAGGATGTTTTCCACGAACCCGTTTTTTTCGGTCGGGACCTGTCCTTTGGAGCCTTTGGAGTCGGGACCGCAGGCCGCATCGGCCTGACTGGCGTCGTCGCCGTCGGCCTGCCAGACGGTGTTGTAGGCGTCATGGTTGCCGCCCACCTGGATCACCTGGAACCGCGGGTAGGGATCGTTGCTCTCGTACTGGCTGCGTTCGTAGAGACGGGCGCCCTGGAGGTTCGAGACGTCACCGTCGCAGCTGCCGAACACGGTCAGGTACGGGACGCCGTAGGGGGCGTGCCGTTCGTAGTCCACCGGCGCGATCGAGACGACCCCGCGGAGCGGGAAGCGTTCCCCGGCCGGCAGCGTCTGGTTGTAGAGGACGAAGCTGGCGACCGCGTCTCCACCGCGCGAGTGGCCCATCAGGCCGATCCGCGTCATGTCCACTTTGCCCACCAGCTGCGAGCCGATGTTCGCGTTCGGTTCGATCGGCAGCGGCGCTTCGTCGGCCGCTTTGATCTTGTCCAGCATGGCCAGGATCAGCAGGCGGCGGGCGTGCATGCCCTTGCCGAGGCTGTCCTGGCGCGACATCAGCTGGTCCTGATCGAGGGAGACGACGGTGTAGCCCCAGCTCGCGAGGTTTTTCGCCATGTAGGCATAGCCCTCGTCGTTGCGCTTGAAGATCGTGCAGTTCGGCGCCGTGCCGGAATCGCATTCGCCGTGGTTGCCGTGCACGAAGATGAGCAGCGGCGACTTGCCGGGGTAATTTTCCGGCTGCCACATGCTGCCGCGCACCTGCAGCGTGATCGACGAGTTGGAACCCGTCGCCGCGCCGCCTTTGCTGTTCGGTTCCTGCAGGGTCGTGGTGCCGAACGTGACCGGGTTGACTTCCTTCGGCACGTAACTCCCGTAGGCGAGGGGGTCCGGCAGTTCGTTGTATTTGAGCGTCGATGACGCTCCACTCGCCGTCGTGGCAAGCACCACCACTCCGAGCAGGCATATGCCTACCACCAGCGGCAGCAACTTCCTCAGTAAGGATGCTGGGATCAAGAGTTTCTCCGATTGAAAAGGGGATTTCTGGCACTGCGACGGCCGCCGAGACGGCACGCAGGGCAACGGAACCTAGGTAGCCCTCGAGGGCTTCAGTAAGGCCCGCCGGCCAGGGTCCGGGCCACCGCGTTTGTCCCGTTGTCCATACGGACGTCCGGATACACAGAGCGTCGTTACGTTCTATGGACGGCGGGGATAAATCGCTCGCGGGCGGACTAGCCGCCCAGGCGCAAGCTAGGCCTGGAGCGCTTCGAGCCGCTCGAAGATCTGCGGCAGGTGCGTCAGGTAGGCGCCGTAGTCGAAGACCGCGTCGAGGTCGAGCTGCGGCGCCGCCACGGCGAGCAGGTCGCGGAATTCGGTCCCCGTGTCCCAGGCCTCCTGGGCGTTCTGCTGGACGACCCGGTAGGCGTCGTCGCGGGTCATCCCCGACTCGACCAGGGCGGTCAGCGCGCGCTGGCTGAAGAGCGCCCCGTGGGTGATGTTCAGGTTGGCGAGCATCCGCTCGCGGTGCAGGGTCATCCCCGCGGCGACGCCGGTCGCCAGGCTCTGCATGTAGTCGAGCAGGATCGTCGAGTCGGGCAGGATCACCCGCTCGGCGCCGGAGTGGGAGATGTCGCGCTCGTGCCAGAGGGCGACGTCCTCGAAGCCGGTCTGGGCGTAGCCGCGCAGGACGCGGGCGAGCCCGGTGATCCGCTCGGTGCGGATCGGGTTGCGCTTGTGCGGCATCGCCGAGGAGCCCTTCTGGCCCGCCCGGAACGGCTCCTCGACCTCGCGCACCTCGGTTTTCTGCAGGTTGCGGACCTCGGTGGCGAAGCGCTCGAGCCCCGCCCCGGCGAGGGCGATCGCCGCGGTCAGCTCGGCGTGGCGGTCGCGCGGGATCACCTGGGTGGCGACGTCCTCGCGCCGCAGTCCGAGCTTCTCCATCACCCGCGCCTCGACCGCCGGCGGCACCGAGGCGTAGGTGCCGACCGCGCCGGAGAGCTTGCCGTAGGCGAGCTGCTCGAACGCCGCTTCGAGCCGCTTCAGGTTGCGGTCGGCCTCGAAGGCGAAGCCCGCCAGCCGCAGCCCGAAGGTGGTCGGCTCGGCGTGGACGCCGTGGGTGCGGCCGACGCAGAGCGTGTCGCGCTCCTCCAGCGCCCGGGTCACCAGCGCGTCGCGGTAGGCGCTTGCGCGCCGGCGACGAGGATCGCGCCCGCCCGCCGCAGCTGCAGCGCCAGCGCCGTGTCGAGCACGTCGGAGGAGGTCAGCCCGTAGTGGATCCAGCGCGCCCCCTCCGTCACCGACCGAGGCGGCGACCACGTCGACGAAGGCGGCGACGTCGTGGTCGGTGATCTTCTCCCGCTCGTCGACCGCCTCGACCGTGAACGCGGCGCGCTCCCGCGCCGCCGCCGCGACCTCGGCCGGGACCACGCCCTCCGCCGCCCAGGCCTCGGTCGCCGCCAGCTCGACCTCGAGCCAGCCCTCCAGCTTTGCCTGCTGGGTCCAGACGGCGCCGATCTCGGGGCGGGTGTAGCGCGGGATCATCGCCTCGGCTCGACGCGCTAGGCGTTGATTATCCGCGCGGCCAGCACGCCGGCGTTTTTCGCCCCGTCGATCGCCACGCAGGCGACCGGGATCCCGGGCGGCATCTGCACCGCCGAGAGCAGCGCGTCGAGCCCGCCGAGGCTCTTGCCGAGGATCGGCACGCCGATCACCGGCAGGTCGGTGTGGGCGGCGGCGACGCCGGGCAGGGCGGCGCTCATCCCGGCGCCGGCGATGATCACCTTCAGCCCGTTCATGCGTGCGTTCTGGCAGTACTCGCGCACTTTCTCCGGGATCGCGATGGGCGCTCATCACGTGCACCTCGGACTTGATGCCCTGTTCGGAGAGGTATTTCTCCGCCGGGAGCATCTTCTCCATGTCGTTTTTCGACCCCATGATGATCCCGACCAGCGGACCCGACGGCTGGCGAAGTCCTCCTCGATCTGCTCCAGCTGGGCCTCGGCCTGCGGGTCGGGAGCTCGGCCGTCGTCGTCTCGGGCTGATTCGGGTCGGCGATGTCGCTCATCGTGGGCGTTCCTCTCGGGACGTGTGTTGAAGATCTGGGGTTGATGACCTGGGGTCAGGGACTGGAAACTCGGTCGACGGCGCGGGCGGCGATGTCGGTGCGGATCTGCATCCCGTCGAAGGAGATCCGCCCCGCCGCATCGTACGCACGATCGCGCGCCGCGGCCGGGTCGGGGCCGAGCCCGGTGACGTTGAGCACGCGGCCGCCGGCGGTGACGATCTCGCCGTCGCGCTCGGCCGTGCCCGCGTGGGTCACCTCGGCGAGCTCCGCCGCCTCGTCGAGCCCGTCGATCACGTCGCCCTTCGAGGAGCCCTCCGGGTAGCCGGCCGAGGCGAGCACCACGGTCACCGCCCAGTCGTCGTCGAAGTCGGCGCTCATCCCGGCCAGCCCGCCCGGCTCGCGCGCGGCGCGGAAGAGGTCGACCAGGTCGGAGCGCAGCCGCGGCAGCACCGCCTGCGTCTCGGGGTCGCCGAAGCGGGCGTTGAACTCGATCACCTTGGGGCCGTCGGCGCTGATCATCAGCCCCGCGTAGAGCACGCCGTGGAAGGGGGTGCCGCGCGCGGCCATCGCCGCGACCACCGGCCGGTGCACCCGCTCGACGATCTCCTCGACCGCCGCCGCGTCGAACCCCGGCACCGGCGAGTAGCTGCCCATGCCGCCGGTGTTCGGCCCCTGGTCGCCGTCGAAGATCCGCTTGTAGTCCTGGGCGGGGGAGAGGGGCACCACGTTCTCGCCGTCGCAGAGCGCCAGCAGCGAGAGCTCTTCGCCTTCGAGGAACTCCTCCATCACCACCGCGGTGGCGCCGAAGCGGCGCTCGGTGAAGTAGACCTCGAGCGCCCCGCGCGCCTCGGCCTCGTCGGCGCAGAGGATCACGCCCTTGCCCGCGGCGAGCCCGTCGGCCTTCAGCACGGTCGGGTAGTCGGTCTCGGGCCAGCGCGGCGACCGCCTCCTCGTGGGAGTGGAGGAGGACGTGGGACGCGGTCGGCACCCCGGCCGCCGCCATCAGCTCCTTCGCGAACGCCTTCGAGCCCTCCAGCTCGGCCGCCGCCCGGGTCGGGCCGAAGGCGGGGATCCCGGCCGCCTCGAGCGCGTCGACGACGCCGACCACCAGCGCCGCCTCGGGGCCGATCACCGCCAGTTCGACCTGGCGCTGCCGGTCGCCAGCGCGACGATCGCCTCGACGTCGTCGGCGGCGATTTCGGGGAAGACCTCGGCGTCGGCGGCGATCCCGGCGTTACCGGGCGCGCAGAGGATCTCCGGCGCCGCCGCCGAGCGGGCCAGCGCCCGCACGATCGCGTGCTCGCGGCCGCCGCCGCCGACGACGAGCGTTCTCAATCGGAAAGGTCCGCGACGGGCATCGCGGTCAGGGTCCGGCTGGACATCGTGCCGCGCGAGCCGAGCTCGACCGAGATCTTCGCCATCGTCTGCTCGTCGGGCGCCTCGATCACGGTGACGAAGTCGTAGTCGCCGAGCGTCGCGTACTGGGTGACGACCTTGCCACCCATCTGTTCGACCTCCTGGTTCACCTCGGTCACCCGGGTCGGGTTGTTCTTGAGGGTCCGCAGGCCCTCGGCGGTCAGGTTGGTCAGCATCAGGTAAGTCGGCATTGGCTCCTCCTCGTCGAATCCTAGTGGCTCGCTTGCTCGACGTTCCACTACCCGGACAGGTGGCGGAGCTAGTACCCGGCGGGATGCCGGACCACGAACCCTTCCGGGTAGGGCGGTTCGGCGTGCCAGCGGGGGCCGGTGCCGTGGGCGTCGCCGACCGTGTCCCAGCGCAGCCCGGCGATCACCACGTAGGTGTGGGTGGCGTTGGCGTAGATCGTGATCCACTTGCCCGGGCCCGGTTCGCCGTAGCTCGCCAGCGAGCCGGAGGTGAGCGGCGTGTCGAGCAGCCCGGCGCCGTAGAGGGCGAAGCTGACCGCGCCGGAGCAGTCGTAGCCGTAGGAGTAGAAGGACGCGTGGCCGCCGCCCCAGACGTAGGGGGTGGTGGCGATCGAGTTGGCGGCGGCGATCGCCGCCTTCACCGCGGGCGGCGCGGCGGCGGGCGCGGCGGCGAGGCCGTTCGGCTGCAGCACCGCTTCGGCGCCCTGCACGGTCGTTTCGGCGGCCAGCGGGGCGACCCGCCATTGGACCGTCGAGACCTTGCAGCCGCCTTCGATCTGTTCGGCCTCCTGGAGGACCTCCTGCACGTACCACTCGGCCTGGTTGTGGGCGAAGACGCCGGCTTCGAGCGAGCCCTTCGACCAGATCTCGCGCGCCAGCGTCGCCGCCGAGTCGAAGATGTCGCCGTGTTCGATGTGCCCGTCGCCATCGCCGTCGACCCGGTACTGCTTCCACTCGCTCGCTTCGAGGCCCAGCGGGCCCGACTCGTTCGAGCTCCTTCTTCGACATCCCGCGGCCGAAGTTCGACTCCAGGCGGGCGATCGCGGCCAGCGCCCAGACGCCGCGCTTGCCGAGTTCGTAGCGGGCGGCGGCGTCCTCGAAGGCTTCCAGGTATTCGGCCGGGATCTGCTTCTTCCATTCGGCCGCCGGGTCGCAGCGCAGGACTTCGATCTGCGGCGTCAGGCCGGCCTGGGTGAAGGCCGCGTCGCCGACTTCGGTGGCGTAGCAGCCGGCGTCGGCGAGCACCTCGGAGACGTACCAGTCGGCGTGGTTGTAGGCGTAGATCGCGCCGTAGGTGTCGGCGGGCATCCCGGCGGCGGAGAGGTAGCGGGCGGCGGCGAAGATCGCGTCTTCGGGGTTGTTCGGGTCGGCGATCCCGTCGCCGTTGGCGTCGACCCCGTAGGTCGCCCAGGTCGAGGGCATGAACTGCATCCAGCCCTCGGCGCCCGCCGAGGAGGGACCGAGGTTGGTGCCGAAGCCGGTCTCGACCGCGTTGATGCCGGCCAGGATCGCCGGGCCCTGCGAGCCGAGCCCGTACTGGGCCGAGGCGCGCTGGTAGATCGGGATCAGCTCGCGGGGGCACCGCGGCGGCGGCGCAGGTCGAGGCCGACAGCGACGGGATCTGGAACGTGGGTGCCGCTTTATCGATGCCGGCTTCTTCGCCCGCCCGTTCGGCCGCTTCGTCGGCTTCCTGTTCGGTTTCCGCTTCGGCGACTTCTTCTTCGCCCTTGGTGGGCTGTTCGCCGATGCCGGTTTCTCCGGCGGTGGTGCCGCCGGAGGCCGGCGGGATCGTCGGGTGGCGGATGACTTCGGGAGCGAGCGGAGCGTTTTCGGTGACGCCGGCTTCGACTCGGGGCCGCGAGCGATTCGCCCTGTACGGGAGCTTCGCCGGTTCGGCGGCGGCGGCTCCGATCGGCAGCGCCAGGGCCGCGGTGACGACGGCGGCAGCGGCGAAGGCGCGGAGCTTGCGGGGGTAGGAGCTCATCGACTCAGCCGAGGACGTTGGTGACTTGCCACTTCTTGCCGGGGCCCTGTTCCATCTGCAGGCGCAGCTCCGAGGTTACGCCGACCCGCAGCAGCGAGACGCTGACCTGTAGACGGAGCCCTTGGACGGCCCGGCGACGACGGTCACGACCTTCGCCTGCGGCACCTTGACCGCGGCGGGCTGGCGCGGCGGCCGCTGCAGCAGGGCCTTGGAGAGCTGTTTGGTGGTCGTCTGGCGGAAGCTCGTTGCGGACCTTGGCGTCGACGCCGCCGGTCTCGTAGACGACGAACGCTTCGGCGAAGTGGCGCGCCACCCGCTTCGCCGCTTTCGGCGCGGGCGGGCCGCTCAGTTCGGATCCATCTTCGGCGCCGTTGCGCGTCGGACCGCCGTTCGGCGTCGTGGGCCGGCGCCGGACGCGTTGTCGTTCGACAGAGGCTCTCGGCCTGGGCCGCCGCCGACGCCGTCGCCGCGGGGGTCGAGCCGATCTTCGCGCTCGACGCAGGCGCGTTGCTCGCCTTCCCCGCCGTGCCGTTGGACGCCGTGTTGCCGGCGCCGCTTTCGGCCGACACGCCGCCGGTCTCGCGATTCCCCGCTTCCTTGCCGACGGCCTTGCCGTCGCCGACCCCGGACCGCACGTCCTGGGCGGGGGAGAAGTCGGGCGCCGCCCCGTGCAGGGTCGGCCCGGTCGGCTTCGCGGGCTGCTGCTTCTTCGGCTTCGGTGCCGGGGCGACCGCGGTGGTCGCCGGGGCGCGCTCGGGGACGACGAAGGCCTCGGTGGTCCCGAGGCCGGAACCCGAGCCACCGCCGGCGATCAGCAGCGCCGCGACGACACCGGCGACGGCGATCCCGCCACCGCCGAATACGCCGATCTGGCCACGTGGCCCGAGTGCGTCGAGTCCGTCCTGCGCCGGCCAGACGACCCGCTCGCGCAGGAACCAGGCGGCGTCCTCGCCGGCCTCGCGAACCCGGTCGCCGGCACCGCGCACGCGCTCGGCGCTCACTTGAGCCATCTCGACGCCGGCCCGCAGGCGTCCGGTGCCTTCGGGAGTGCGTCGATCGCCTGCCGGTCTCGATCGCGCTCGTCCATGTTCTTCTCAGAGTGTAAGCGCACGTTCCGAGAAGAAGTTTCGGCATCAGAGCGCCGTTTCCTAAGTCCTGGCGCCCCTTTCTCGTGGGCCTCCACATTTTTACGTATTTGTAACGTCAGAACTGGGTGTGGATCCGCCGGGCCCGCGCCCGGTGCGGCCGGCGCCCGGGGAAAGGGACGGCGAAGGGACGCGGCCGTCTCGGCCACGGCCCGGGCAGGCTGTGGCCGTGGCCGAGACGGCCGGGAGTGCGGGGAGAGGTGCGGGAGACGCCGGGAAGCCGTGCGGGGGACGGGCGGAAGGCGTCACAGGGACGCGGGGTTCGTCACGGAGGCGGGCGGAACGTCACCGATCTTCAGACGTTGCAATCTCGTGACGGCAGTTTGACCACACCCTGGTGTGGTCAAAGTCCGTAATCGACTTTTGGGCCCCTATAGGGGCCCAAAACCCTGGCCACGTGTTCGTGACGGCGACAGCTCTGTGAACTTCCCGCCGAAAGCGCCACGACCCGGGCGTCTCGTGGCGGCCACAGCCTGCCAGGGCCGCCACGAGACGCCCGGGCCTTACGCCGTCCCTTAGCCGGCTCCTACGCCGCCGCCGGGCTGGCCGCCGCGGCCCGCTCGAACGCGAGCTCGCCCTCCGCGGCGTCGATGCGGACGGTGTCGCCCTCGCCGAACTCGCCCTCGAGGATCTTCAGCGCCAGCTTGTCGACCAGCTGCTTCTGGATCACCCGGCGCAGCGGCCGCGCCCCGTAGACGGGGTCGTAGCCGAGGTTGCCGAGCAGGGTCCGGGCATCGGCCGTGAGCTCGACCTGGATCCCGCGCTCCGCCACCCGGCCGACCAGCTGCTCCACCTGGAGCTCGACGATGCTGGCCGATGTCGGCCTTCGAGAGCCGGTGGAAGATCACCGTGTCGTCGATCCGGTTGAGGAACTCCGGCTTGAAGGTCGACGCCAGCACCTCTTCGATCGACCTGCGCGGATCCCCTCGTCGACCTGGTCGCCGACGATCCGGTCGGAGCCGACGTTCGAGGTCATGATCAGCACCGTGTTGGTGAAGCTGACCGTGCGGCCCTGGCCGTCGGTGAGCCGGCCGTCGTCCATGATCTGCAGCAGCGTGTTGAAGACGTCCGGGTGCGCCTTCTCGATCTCGTCGAGCAGGACCACCGCGTAGGGGCGTCGGCGCACCGCCTCGGTCAGCTGCCCGCCCTCCTCGTAGCCGACGTAGCCGGGGGGCGCCCCGACCAGTCGCGAGACGGTGTGCTTCTCCATGTACTCGGACATGTCGAGGCGGACGATCGCCTGCTCGGAGTCGAACATGAACTCGGCCAGCGCCTTCGCCAGCTCGGTCTTGCCGACCCCGGTCGGGCCGAGGAAGAGGAACGAGCCGATCGGTCGGTGCGGGTCAGAGAGCCCGGCGCGCGAGCGCCGCAGCGCGTTCGCCACCGCCTCGATCGCCTCCTGCTGGCCGATCACCCGGTCGTGGAGGCGCTCCTCCATGTGGATCAGCTTCTGCACCTCGCCCTCGAGCAGCCGGCTCACCGGGATCCCGGTCCATTTGCCGACCACCTCGGCGACGTCTTCGTCGGTCACCTCGTCGGCGAGCATCGTGCCGCCGTCGCCCGCATGCAGCTCGGCCAGGCGCGCGCCGGCGTCGGCGACCTTGCCCTCCAGCTCCGGGATCAGGCCGAATTTCAATTCGGCCGCCCGCTGCAGGTCGGTCTCGCGTTCCGCCTGCTCGACTTCCAGCCGCGCTTCCTCGAGTTCGGCGTTGGCCGTCTTCATCGCCTCGATCGGCTCTTTCTCGTTCTCCCAGCGGGCCCGCAGCTCGGTCTCCTGCTCGCGCAGGTTGGCGAGGTCTTCGCGCAGCGCCGCGAGGCGCGCCTTCGAGGCATCGTCGGTCTCCTTGGTGAGCGCCATCTCCTCGATCTCCAGCTGCTGGATGCGGCGGGCGACCTCGTCGATCTCGGTCGGCACCGAGTCGATCTCGATCTTCAGCCGCGAGGCGGCCTCGTCGATCAGGTCGATCGCCTTGTCGGGCAGGAAGCGGTCGGCGATGTAGCGCTCCGAGAGCGTCGCCGCGGCGACGATCGCCGAGTCGGCGATCCGCACGCCGTGGTGGTTTTCGTAGCGGCCCTTCAGCCCGCGCAGGATCGCGATCGTGTCCTGCATGTCGGGCTCGCCGACCAGCACCGGCTGGAAGCGACGCTCCAGCGCTGCGTCCTTCTCGATGTGCTTGCGGTACTCGTCAAGCGTCGTCGCGCCGACCGCGCGCAGCTCGCCGCGCGCCAACATGGGCTTCAGGAGGTTGGCCGCGTCGACCGCGCCTTCGGCGGCGCCGGCCCCGACGATGGTGTGAAGCTCGTCGAGGAAGAGGACGATCTGGCCCTCCGCCTCCTGCACCTCGTTGAGCACGGCTTTCAGCCGCTCCTCGAACTCACCGCGGTATTTCGAGCCCGCCAGCAGCGAGCCGATGTCGAGCGCGATCACGCGCCGGTCGCGGAGGCTCTCCGGGACATCGCCGTCGACAATCCGCTGGGCGAGCCCCTCGACGATCGCCGTCTTGCCGACGCCGGGGTCGCCGATCAGCACCGGGTTGTTCTTCGTCCGGCGGGAGAGGACCTGGATCACGCGGCGGATCTCCTCGTCGCGCCCGATCACCGGGTCGAGCTTGCCCGAGCGCGCGTCGGCGGTCAGGTCGCGGCCGAATTTCTCCAGGGCCTGGGCGGTCGACTCGGGGTTGGCGGTCGTCACCGGGTTGGGACGGACCGCGGCCACGGCGGCGTCGAGCTCCTCGCGGCTGGGGAGGATGGCGCCGACGGTCGGGTCCTCGGTCAGCGCCCGCAGAAGATGGTCGGTCGAGATCAGGCTCGACCCGTCGCGCCCCATTTCGCGCTCGGCGACGCGCAGGGTCGCGGCCAGCCCGCTCGACAGCCGCGGTTCCTCGCCCTCGCCACCGAGTTTCGGCAGCTGGGCGACGGCCTCGTGCGCGCGCGCTACGACGGTCGCGGTGTCGGCGCCGACCCGTTGCAGGATCGGCACGACCAGGCCCTCGGTCTGTTCGAGCAGCGACACCAGCAGGTGGGCGGGGGCCGCCTCGGGGTTGCGATGGCTGCGCGCCAACTCCAGCGACGCCGCGATCGCTTCCTGCGATTTCTGGGTGAACTTGTCCGGCTGCATCAGACCTCTTTCCTTCCTTCCAGTTCTCTCACTCTCTCTCTCAGCTTCTGCACTTGCTCTTCCAGCGCCAGCACCGTCTCGACGCCGACCAGATTCAGTCCCTGGTGGGTCATTTCCTGGATCCGGCGCAGGCGTTCGACATCTCGCCGGCTGTAGAGCCGGGTGTTTTTCGGCGAGCGCTTGGGGGCGATCAGGCCGCGCGTCTCGTACATCCGCAGCGTCTGCGGGTGCATCTCGGCGAGTTCGGCGGCGACCGAGATCATGAAGACCCCTTGCTCGTCATCGAAGGTCGCTTTCACGTTCGTCACCTGTCTGCGGTAGGTCGGCATCAGACCCCCGCCTTCCGCAGCAGGTCGGCGCGTGGGTCGTGCCCGTTCAGCGCCGTGGCGAGCTCATCGACCGCCTTCTGCTGCTCCTCGTTCAGTTCTTTGGGGATCTCGATCTCGAGCCGGTAGCGGATGTCGCCGTGGCCCTTGCCTTTGCCCTTCGGGGCGCCCTCGCCGCGCAGGCGCTGGATCGCCCCGTGTTTGGTCCCGGGCGCGACTTTGATTTTTTTCGTCCCGGCGAGGGTCGGCACCTCGATCGTTCCGCCGCGGACCGCCTCGGGGATCGTGATCGGCACCGTCACCTCGAGGTTGCCGTCGTCGAGCCGGCGGAAGACCGGTGAGGTGGCCACCCGCGTGGTCACGTAGAGGTCGCCGTTCGGCCCGCCGCGCGGGCCCGCCTCGCCTTTGCCGGCCAGCCGGATGCGGCTGCCGTCTTTGACCCCGGCGGGGATGTTCGCCCGGATCCGCTTGTTCTGTTGGGTGAGGCCGGAGCCGCCGCAGGTGGGGCAGGGGTCCTCGATGATCTCGCCGGCGCCGCCGCACTGCGGGCAGGGCTGGCTGATCGAGAAGAAGCCCTGGTTCTGCGGGTCGATGCCGCGGCCTTCGCAGCGCGGGCAGGTGACCGGTGAGGTGCCGGGCGCCGCGCCCGAGCCGTGGCAGGTCTCGCACCGTTCGGCCTTCGGCACGGTGACGCTGATCTGGGTCCCGTTGATCGCTTCGTCGAAGCTCAGCTGGACCTCGGTCTCGAGGTCGCGCCCGCGGATCTGCTGGCGCTGGGCGCGCCCGCCGCCGCCACCGCGGCTGAAGATGCCGCCGAGGATGTCGCCGAAATCGGCGCCGAAGCTGCCCGACTGGGCGCCGCCACCACCGAAGGGGCTGCCGCCGCCGAACGGGTTGCCGCCCGCGCCGAACCCGCCGAAGGCCGGCCCCGCGTCGTACTCCTTGCGCTTCTCCGGGTCGGAGAGGACGTCGTGCGCGGCCGAGACCTCCTTGAACTTTTCCTCGGCCTCTTTGTCGCCGGGGTTGCGGTCAGGGTGGTATTGGCGCGCCAGTTTCCGGTACGCCTTCTTGATCTCGTCCTCGCTCGCGTCCTTCTTGACGCCGAGGGTCTTGTAGAGCTCGTCTGCCACTTCTCTCTTCTCTTCCGTCTCTTCTTCGCTGCCGCCCTGTTGATTGGGCGGTGTTAAGCGGCAACCACGACCATCGCGGGGCGGATCAGGTGCCCCTCGAAGCGGTAGCCCTTCTGCATCACCTCGACGACCACGCCCGCCTCGGTCCCCTCGACCTGCACGGTCGAGAGCGCTTCGGCGAAGTTGGGGTCGAACTTCTCGCCCTTCGGATCGACCACCTCGATCCCGCTGCGTCCCAGCGTCTCCCGCAGGTTGCGGAAGACCAGGAGGACCCCGTGGGCCAACGGGTCATCGCTGTCGCCCTCGGGATCCAGCCCGGCGGCCTGCAGCGCCCGCTCCAGGTCATCGAGGACCGGCACCACGCCTCGAGCCACCTCGGCCTTCCCGCGCAGCGCCGCGGCCTGTACCTCCGCCGCCATCCGCTTGCGGTAGTTCTCGAAGTCGGCCTGAGCCCTGCGAGCAATGTCGAGGTACTCGTCCCGTTTCGCTTCGGCGTCAGCGAGGAGCTGAGCGAGATCTCGCTCAACCTGCTGCTGGGGCTGATCTGCGTCAGCCTGTCCAGCGGGGGTCGCCCCTCCCGCGGGTGGCGCAGGGTTGGGGTCTTCGCCCGCAGCTTGCGAGGACGAGGACCCCGACCCCGGGACAGGACCCGCGGGCCGGGGAGTCTGCACGTCCTCCGCTTCGCGTCCGGGCATGCCGGGCCGGTACTCGGGGCGCTCGTGCATTTATTTGTCCTCGTCCACTACTTCGGCGTCGACGACTTCCTCGTCGTCGGCCGTGGCACCGTTCTCGGTGGCACCATCGGCCGGCGCCTCCGACTCAGCCTGGGCGTAAAGCGCTTCGGAGGCTTTGGTCATCACCGCGGTCAGCGCCTCGGTCTTGCCTTTGACCTCCTCCAGCGAGCCGGACTCGAGCGTCGCGCGCACGTCTTTGACGGCCGCGTCGACCTGGTCCTTGGTGCCCTGGTCGAGTTTGTCCCCGGCGTCGGAGACGGTTTTCTCCGCCTGGTAGGCCGCGTTCTCGGCGATGTTCCTGGCCTCGGCCAGATCACGCTGCTTGCGGTCCTCCTCGGCGTGCGACTCGGCGTCGGACACCATGCTCTGGATTTCCTCGTCGGAGAGCCCGGAGCCGG